>NZ_CP143099.1:595000-1767095 GCF_056496785.1 Pasteuria ramosa | reverse complement strand
TAGACCAGGATTTGAAGGTGGGCAAAATCCTCTTTACCGACGTTTGCCAAAAAGAGGTTTTAAAAACCCAAATCGCGTTGAATATGCGATCGTTAATGTTAGTCATTTGCAGCTTTTAGCAGAAAAAGGTATTACCGAAATTACACCAGAGATTTTAAAAACGCATCGTTTGATTCGTAAACTTCCAAAGGTCGGTGTTAAAATTTTGGGCAATGGCGATTTGACGTCTTCGTTAAATGTTCATGCGCATCATTTTTCAAGTACGGCTAAGGAAAAAATCACTTCAGCTGGTGGAAAAGTAGTGGACCTTGCTGCAAAGATTAGCAAATGATTAATAATATTTTGAATATGTTTAGGATGACTGATTTACGGAATAGGATACTCTTTACTTTATTGATGATCGTGATTTACAGGTTAGCTACTGTTATACCTGTACCTTATTTTGACGTCGAATTTTTAAAGAATATACTAGAAAAACAAAACGACAATGGTTTGCTGGGTATTCTCTCTACCTTTACCGGTGGAGCCTTAATGCATGGATCTATTGTCGGTATTGGTATTATGCCGTACATAACAGCATCTATTATTACGCAAATACTTTCGATGGATACTTTACCATTGTTTACAAGATGGATGAAAGAAGGCGAATCAGGGCGACGCAAATTAAACAACTTTACTCGTTGTTTTACCATTGCATTAGCTGCGATTCAAGCACCCTTTTTAATACAAATTATTGTTAAAACGGCAGGTGCTTCTTCAGAAGGTAGTTTTCTTAAGAGTGATAGTATTTGGGCGTACGTTGTCATCGTTTTAGTAATCGTGGCAGGTACTGCTTTTATTATGTGGCTTAGTGAACAAATAACAGAATATGGTATAAGTAATGGTATATCTGTCATTATTTTTGCTGGTATCCTGTCAAGCTTACCTGGTACGGCAGATAATATTTATACATCTTTTTTTAATGAAAATGAAGCAAGTAATGTTATTGGTTCATTGAAATTGATAGGTTTAATTTTAGTCGTGATTCTCGTTACGATTGCGGTTATTTATGTACAAGAAGGTGTTAGGCGGATTCCTGTCCATTATACCAAGCGTGTTGTTGGTCGTAAGATGTATGGAGGTCGTTCGACTCATATACCGTTAAAAGTTAATATAGCGGGTGTTATTCCTATTATTTTAGCGATTGCCTTACTGACAGCACCTACTTTGGTCTTGGGAATGTTTAAAGATAGTCCTGTTGCTTCATACATTGCAGATAGTTTAGACTATAATAAACTTGGAACAGGTACGTTTGTTTATTCATTATTAATTATTGCTTTTGCATTTTTCTATGCATTTTTGCAATTGAATCCTGTTCAATTAGCTGATCAAATGAAAAAAAATGGTGGGTTTATTCCAGGTGTTAGGCCAGGTCAAGCAACAGAAAAGCATCTTTCAACCATTTTACAGAGGCTGACCTTGAGTGGTGCTTTGTTCCTTGTATTTTTGTCACTATTACCTTTGGTATTAGCACAAGTCGTTGGTTTGCCAGATTCCGTACGTATTATAGGTACATCGCTTTTGATTATGGTTGGTGTAGCTTTAGAAATTATGAAAACGATTCAAAGTCAACTCGTAAGAAAACACCACAAAGGTTTCTTGTAAAAGAAGGTCCTATTCCTCTGGGGGGATGGATGATTTGGATATTGTTTTATTAGGATTACCCGGTGCTGGTAAAGGTACCCAAGCTAATAGGGTTGCAAAAGTGCAGGATTTGACCCATATTGCTACAGGTGATTTATTTAGAGATGCTGCACGAGCTCAAACACCTTTAGGAGAAGAAGCCTTACGTTATATGGACCAAGGATGGTTAGTACCTGACCATGTAACGATTGGCTTGGTCGAAGAACGTATAAACGATCTTGATTGTGCAGGAGGTTGTGTGTTCGATGGTTTTCCTCGAACAATACATCAAGCTGTTGAACTTGATCGTGTGTTAAAAGAGAAAGATCGTCAGTTAATAGCTGCTATTTTTTTAGAAGTACCGCGTGCTGACCTTTTACGACGCTTATCTGGACGTTTTATATGCAGACGTTGTGGACGTTCCTATCATTTAGATTTTGCACCACCACTTAGCGAGAACAAATGTTGTTGCGGTGGTCCTTTGTATCAGCGACAGGATGATAAAAAAGAAACAGTTTTAGAACGTTTACGTATTAATCAAGAAGAAATGGATGATATCTTGGCATATTATAATAAACAAAAATGTTTATTTACCGTTGACGGTAATCGTACGGTAGAAACTGTTACTTCTTCGATTTTAACTTTTGTTCGGAACGTTGTTTTATGATTATTCTAAAAACGGCGATGGAACTAGATAGGATGCGTAAGGCTGGTGCCATTGTTGCGCAAACACATAATTATTTAGCTAAACATATTAGACCTGGTATTACCACGGCTCAACTAGATACATTAGCTGCTAATTTCATTCGCGAAGCAGGTGCTGAGTCTTCTTTTAAAGGCTATAACGGTTTTCCAGCCCATATTTGTACATCTGTTAATGATGAATTGGTACATGGTATTCCTGGCCCGCGTGTTTTAAAAGAAAATGATCTTATATCCATCGATATAGGTGTGTGTTACAAAGGATATCATGGAGATTCGGCTTGGACTTATGCGGTATCCGGTATTGATCCACAGACACAAGCTTTACTCGATGTGACCAAAGATGCGCTCGATGAGGCCATTACTTTTGCTAAACCCGGAAATCATATAGGCGATATATCATCTGCTATTCAATCTTTTGTCCGCAAAGCCGGCCTATCCATCGTCGAAGAATACACAGGTCACGGTATTGGTAGATCTTTACATGAAGATCCTAGTGTACCTAATATAGGCACACCAGGGAAGGGGCCACTATTAAGACCAGGAATGGTTATTGCCATTGAACCTATGGTTAATCTTGGTCAAAGATATGTTTCGCTCCTTCAAGATGGGTGGACAGTGGTCACCAGGGATGGTTCTTTATGTGCTCATTTTGAGCATACCGTGGCCATCACATCAGATGGTTTTGAAATTTTTACCCAGAGGGAGGCCTAGATGTGGTCAAGGATAAGAAAAAGGTTAAAGATGATTGTATTGAATGCAAAGGGATTGTAAGGAAATCGCTTCCTAATACTAAATTTGAAGTTGAGCTTGAGAATGGTTGCATGGTTACAGCTCATATATCGGGTAAAATAAGAACTAACTACATCCGTATTTTACCTGGGGATTCTGTAACTTTACAATTATCTCCTTATGACCTTTCTTGTGGTCGTATCACTTATCGCCATAAATAAAGGAAGTGATTTATTATGAAAGTACGCGCTTCTGTAAAAAAAATTTGTAAAAATTGTAAAATAGTCAAACGTCGCCGTAAGTTATTTGTTATTTGTGTTGAAGGTAAGCATAAACAGAGACAAGGCTAACGGAAAAACATATTTTATTTTTTATAAGAGGGGAGGTATATCACCTATGGCTAGGATAGAAGGTGTTGATTTGCCGAGGGATAAACGTATTGTTGTCTCCTTAACTTATGTCTATGGTATAGGTCGATCGGTCGCCGAACGCGTTTTAAAAGCTACTTCTGTTGATCCTAATACGCGAGCTGGTGATTTGAGCGAAGAAGATGTTTTAAAATTACGTACTTATATCACCAAAAATATCGTTACTGAAGGTGATTTGCGTCGTGATACAGCACTCAATATAAAGCGTTTGATTGAAATTGGTTGTAATCGTGGGATTAGACATAGACGAGGTTTGCCTGTAAGAGGTCAAAGTACGAAAACCAATGCGCGTACTTGTAAAGGGCCACGTCGTACGATTGCTAACAAGAAGAAATAATTTAGTTAAACAAACATTAGCTAGACAATAATTTAAAAAAATGTGAAAGGGGTGGAAAAGATATGGTCGTAAAGCGTCGTACAGGAGGACGTAGTAGTCGTTCTCGTGTTAAACGTCAGATTGAAACAGGTGTTGTGCATATTCGTTCAACATTTAATAATACCATCATTACTGTGACAGACGTTTCGGGTAATGTTATTGCTTGGGAAAGCTCTGGAACCATGGGTTTTAAAGGTTCCCGTAAAAACACACCTTTTGCTGCACAGATAGCTGCAGAATCTGTAGCTAAAAAAGCAAAAGAAAATGGTATGCGTTCTGTCGAAGTTATGGTTAAGGGGCCAGGTGCTGGTCGTGAGGCAGCTATTCGTTCCTTACAGGCTGTAGGTCTGGAAGTTAATTTAATCAAGGATGTAACTCCGATTCCCCATAATGGTTGTCGTCCGCCTAAAAGACGAAGAGTATAAAAATAAATCCTATACACCATAGCTCCCATTTCAGACATACGTCTGTTATCTATTACATATAAAAGGTTACGATATATGTTTTGATAGGGGGGCAAGGAGGGTATTTTGGACGTATGGCAAGTCGGATGATTGAGATTGAGAAACCTCGGATTGAGGCAATTGATTTAAGCCAAGATAAAAGATACGGTAAATTTGTGGTTGAACCACTTGAGCGTGGTTATGGTACAACTTTAGGCAACTCATTACGGCGTATTCTGATGTCTTCATTACCAGGAACAGCTGTGAATTCTGTGCAAATCGACGGTGTTTTGCACGAGTTTTCGACGATTCCTGGTGTTCGTGAAGATACGACTGAGATTATTTTGCGTTTAAAACGTTTAGTCCTAAGTATAACGAGCGATGGTGAAAAAACCCTCTTCATCGATAAAAAGGGTCCTGGTGTTGTTACATCAGCGGATATTCAAGTGGGAAATGATGATGATACGGTTGAAGTCTTAAACGATGATCTTATTATTGCCCATCTTTCTGAAGATGCTCATGTTAAAATTAAAATGACAGCCAATCGTGGTCGTGGTTACATCGCTGCTGATAAAAATCCGCAAGATGATAAGCCGATAGGTGTTATTCCGATCGATGCTATTTATACACCTATTGAACGTGTAAATTATTACGTCGAAAATACACGTGTTGGTCAAGTAACTAACTACGATAAATTGACCATGGAAGTTTGTACCAATGGTAGTTTATCGCCAGATGCTGCTGTTAGCTTAGCCGCGAAGATTTTAAATGAGCACTTGATGCTTTTTGTTGGTTTGACCGAGGGTGCGCAAAGAGCAGAAATTATGGTTGAAACAGAAGAAGATGAAAAAGAAAAAGTTATGGAAATGACGATCGAAGAGCTAGATCTTTCGGTAAGATCCTATAACTGTCTTAAAAGGGCTGGTATCAATACAGTCTTTGAACTGACACAAAAAACTAAAGCTGATATGATGCGCGTACGTAACATGGGTAGCAAATCATTAGGTGAAATAGAAGAAAAATTAATCGATCTAGGTCAATCGCTGCGTCACGATTAATTCATTTAGACTAAATGATAAATTAACATAACTTGACATATATTTTTTGAGAGGAGGGAATTTATCCATGAGTTATGCACGCCTAAAACGCTCTTCAGGTGCACGTAAAGCTCTTTTGCGTGATCTTGTGACAGATGTTATTTTGCATGAACGTATTTGTACGACATTGACAAAAGCCCAACAAATTCAACCTTTAGTTGAAAAAATGATCTCATCTGCTAAAAATGATGGCCTTCACGCTCGTAGACAAGCAGCGCGTTTCTTGCGTATAGGTCGTTCGCAAACCCAGATGAGACAGATCGGTGAAAAAAAGGTTCAAGAACATCAGATTCATATCAATGCAGTACGTAAGTTATTTGAAGAAATTGGACCACGTTTTAATCAACGACATGGTGGATTTACACGTATTGTCAAAATAGGACCGCGTCGTGGTGATGGTGCGATGATGGCTTATTGTGAATTAGTTTAGTCATGCGTATTGCTTTAACAATCGCCTATGATGGGACTTCTTTTGCTGGTTTTCAGATCCAACCTAATCAAAGAACTGTTCAGGGTATTCTTCAAGAAACGCTTACAGAGCTAACAAAACAACCTACGTTTATTCATGGATCAGGTCGTACCGATGCTGGTGTACACGCACGTGGTCAAGTATGTCATTTTGATACATTATCACCTATACCACCAGAACGGTATGTACGTATTTTACAACGTCGTTTACCCGCTGATTTAACTGTTATGCAGAGCAAAGTTGTTTCGCCTGATTTTCATGCCCGCTTTAGTGCGCATTGGAAATGGTACCGCTATCAGGTGTCAAATGAACTTGTTTTACCACCTGATGTTGCACGTTTTACAACATCTTTAACACGGAAAATCGATGTGACACGTGTTCATGACGCTTGTAAGCAACTTATCGGCAAGCATGATTTCACTTCTTTTTGCACTAAATGCGATATAAAAAATAAAGAGCGGACCATTTTTTCGTGTAAATTGAGCTCCCATAAGGATGGTTGGCACATCGATATCGTGGGTAGTGGTTTTCTCTATAACATGGTACGTATTATCGTTGGCACACTTTATGAAATAGGTCATGATTACCACAAAATAGCGCCTATTTTAGACATCTTAAAAGCTAAAGATCGGCAGCAAGCAGGGATCACTTTACCACCACAGGGTTTATGGTTAATGCAGGTTGGCTACGATCCTTATGTTTTACAAGATGAACATAATTAAGAAAACAACTAAAAAAACAATTAAAGAAAACAACTAAAAAATAATTTTAAACAAACAATTAAAAAACAAAAAATGCGCTATTGAAAAAGATCGAAAGGAGGATTTATATGCAAATACAAAAAACATATGTTTCGCAGGTTCAAAGTCCTAAAGTCGAACGTACATGGTATGTCATTGATTTAAAAGGTCAACGTTTAGGCAGAATTTCCACACAAATTGCCATGATATTGCGTGGTAAAAATAAACCAACATACACATCACATGTAGATGGTGGTGATTTTGTTATTGCTATTAATGCCGATGAAATTGCTTTAACGGGTAATAAATGGCTGCAAAAAATATATTACAGACATTCCGGATATCCTGGAGGCTTGAAAAAACGTACTGCGCTTGAAATGAAAGAAAGATCATCGGCTCAGATCATCGAGTTAGCTGTGGAGGGTATGTTACCTAAAGGTGTTTTAGGTAAGACACAATTTCGTCGCCTAAGAGTTTATACAGGAGCAGAACATCCTCATCAAGCACAAAAACCACAAACTTGGGTACTTGGAAACGAGGTGAAGGTATGAGTTCACAAATTTATGGTACAGGAAGACGTAAGGAATCTGTTGCTCGTGTATATTTGCGACCAGGCAATGGTAAGATCAAGATTAATGGACGCTCTTTAGAGGAATACTTTGGTTTACCTACATTGTATGCTATTGTAAAACAACCTTTGTTATTAACAAAAAAAGAAGACAATTTTGATGTTCTTGTCAATGTATGTGGTGGTGGTTTCACCGGACAAGCTGGTGCAATTCGTCACGGTATTTCACGTGCATTGTTAAAGTTCGATAACTCTTTACGTCCTTTATTGAAAAAAGTTGGTTACCTTACACGTGATTCAAGAATGAAAGAACGTAAAAAATATGGTTTAAAAGCCGCAAGAAGAGCACCACAATTTTCAAAAAGATAACAAGAAAGTATTTAAATGGCTCGTTTCCCAAGGGCCATTTTTATATTTCTTTTTTTTATTTTTTTATTCATTATATTTATTTTCTTTATATTTATTTTCTTTTCATTTTCTTATTTCATTAATTTAAAGTTATATAAATATATTATATTAAGATTTTTAGATATAAAAATAAATATAGGTGGATAATTATTTTTATATCTAAAATTCCATGGTGTCATGTTTGCAAAAATTTAAATAATAGACAAAACTTGCCAACTTGTTACATAAAGATAGATATTATGAAACTGACTCTTTTTTTTAAGAAAATAAGTTTGGTTTTTTATACCAAATACAAGAAAGTAATTTTTTCGTCTATCTTTTTTTTGTCTTTTGTAACTGCTATATGTTTTTTATTCATACAATACAGAGAAGTTAATTATCATTTTCCTTTAGCAGGGAGAAAGATTATTCTTGATCCTGGTCATGGTGGTCCGGATGGTGGGGCGGTTTCAGATTCTGGTATATTAGAAAAAGATATTACGTTAAAAATTGTCTACTATTTACGTGATTATTTAGCACAAGCTGGTGCATGGATAATCATGACAAGACATACTGATATGGATCTTGCAGGCCCTTTTGATCCGAACAAAAAGTTGCGTAAACGGAAGACAGAAGACCTGATGGCTAGAGTACAAATGGCACGTCAAAATCAACCTGACGTTAGCTTGGTTAGTGTCCATCTTAATTCTTCACCATCGATGCAATGGACAGGAGCACAAGTTTTTTATTCGCCTGTTAAGGAATTTAATAAGAGCTTAGCTACATGTGTCCAAGAAGAATTAACGCTAAATTTAGCAAATACACATCGGTTACCTTCGCAAAAAAATGACGTTTATATTTTAAAATACTCCCCTGTGCCAACCATTCTCGTTGAAGCTGGTTTCTTATCTAATCCTACGGAAGCCAAAAATTTATCTCTACCTTCATATCAGAAAAAAATTGCGGCATCGATTTACTATGGCTTGCTTAAGTATTACACTAAGAGTACGGTGTAAAACATCATAACCAGCATCGTTACTGAGCTGGTTATTTTTCATAAGGAGGTGTTTCTTTTGATAAGCGTTCATCAGGTGATTAAATCTTTATCCGTTGTTAATGATCCTGAAATAGGCAAATCATTGGTTGAATTGGGTATGATTAGAGATGTTAAAGTAGAGAATAGAAATATTTCACTTAAGGTTTTTTTGACGATACCAGGATCTCCCCTTAATAAGCAGAAGATTAAAACTGATATCTTGTTTGTACTATCTAAGCTAGGTTTTAAAGAGCAAAATACCAATATCATTTGGTCTTCTATGACCATAGATGAAAGAAAAGCTTTGGTGGATAAGCTACAGCAAAACAACAAAGAGGCCACGCCTAATACGAGACCGGTTCATATTGGTCGACCTATAGCTTCTTGGTTACAAGAACAAGAAGTTGTCTGTATAGCAGTTGTTAGCGGTAAAGGGGGTGTAGGAAAATCCACTGTAGCTGCGAATTTGGCTGTTTCTATGGCGCGCTTGGGTGCTGATGTAGGGTTGATTGATGCTGATATATATGGCTTCAGTATACCGCAAATGATGAATATTCAAAGGCGTCCAGTTGTTATCGGAGAGTCAGTATCGCCTGTAATACAGCACGGAGTTCAAGTTATGTCCATGGGTTTCTTTGTCGAGGATAACACACCTGTTATTTGGCGTGGACCTATGCTAGGTAAGATGTTACGCAATTTTTTTGCTGACGTTAAGTGGCAAAAGCTTACCCATCTTATCATCGATCTACCACCCGGCACCGGTGACGTCGCTTTAGATGTCCATCAAATGATTCCTCAATGTAAACAAATTTTAGTTACAACACCTCACCCTAGTGCTTCACATGTGGCTATTCGGGCCGGGACGATGGCTTTGTATAAAACAAAGCATGAACTTTTAGGTGTAGTTGAAAATATGTCTTGGTATGAAAATCGCTTAGGGGAAAAAGAAAAAATATTTGGTCAAGATGGAGGTAAAAAAGTTGCTAAGACATTAGGAATTTCACTCTTAGAGCAAATTCCTTTGGCACCGATTACACAGAACGATGATCAAGAGATAGATGATTATATTTATAGCGAGGACCATTCCTTGGGTGTCGTTTATAAAAAATTAGCCAAAAAAGTTTTACAGAAAACCACAAAAGAAGATATTGTCAAATGTAGAGTTGATGCTACGGTAGGTTCTAACATAAACAAGTGTGAAGATGTGAAAAATAATGATAATTCTTCAAAAAAGCTATGACTATTAAAAAAAAGCGTCGTAATAGGATAGGTGCTTGGCTATTTACCACTTTTTTCTTGGGTTGTTCTTTAGCAACACTTACTTCATTTATCATAGAATATTTTTTTGGACCATCGATGATTGGTGATTGGTCTTGGATCTTTATTAGAGGCGTATTGCTATCACTGGTTTCTATCTTTGGCTTCTTCATTTATTTATTTTTAAATAGATCTCTATCTACTTGGATGCATAATAGACCGCTAGCTTATCGATTTTTACAACTAGCGTTAGTTATTCTCGTATATATTAACTTTTTTAATCTACAACAAAAAAGAGAAGGTAGCGGCGAACTTTGGTCCTGGCTCTTCCCTCTTTTATTTATGGTTGCAGCCCTTATTGTATCTTTTGTCAAAACACTCTTTACAAAATCCAACACCTTTATACCTACACTTTTTTTCATGACGACGTTTACATCTATTGAGATAGCCCCATTTTTGGATGATCAAAGAGGGACTATTTCATGGCCATTTATTTTTTGTGCCTTCATCACTTTATTTTTTTGCAACGCTTGGCAAATTGTCCGGTTGCCAGCGTGGATACGTGTAGAAGAAGAACAGCAACCGCCTACATTAGATAAATTTAACACCAATAATAGCAAATTAAATAAACAAACAATGACAAAAAAACCGGTAAAACTTAAGAAAATGGTCCAAACTGGTCATGAATTAAAAAATAGCTCTAATCCACGGAATCGGGTTTCACATCGGCACCGGCGATTAATTCAGAAACCGTAACGAATTCATAACCTTGTTTTTTTAAATTGTCGATGATAGCGGGTAAAGCTTCATGTGTTTGTCTGCTAGAATCACTTGCATGTAAAAGAATAATGTCACCGGGATGAGCGCGGGTTAAAACGCGCTTAACGATAACATCCTTACCAGGGTTAGTCCAATCAAGAGAATCAGTATCCCATTGGATAGAAGTATAGCCTAGTTGGGCAGCAACGCGTAAAACACGTTTATCAAAATCTCCATTAGGGTAACGGATTAAAGTAGGTTTTTTACCTAAAAGAGATGTTAAAATTTTGTCTGCTTTATTTATTTGTTCATTTATCTTTTTCTCACTATATTTACTATAATTATCGTGTCTATGACCATGACTTCCAACTTCATAACGTTGTGCTATTTGTTTCACTAACTCAGGATTAGCTTCTGACCAAGGTGAGGAAAGAAAAAAAGTTGCTTTTTTAATACCTTGTTCTTCAAGTACATTTAGAATGGGTTGGATACGTTCTTCACCCCAGCTAATATCAAACGTCAATGCTAACTGTTTTTTACTGGTTTTAACACTATATATCGCACCGGACGGTTTTTCATTCGTAGAGGAAAAAACCGTTTTTGCATAATCTTTTTCGGCGTATATTAACCCTGCCATGCACGTTGTCGATAACGCTATGATGCCATATCTTAATATTTTTTTCCCTGAAATAAAAATAAATGGTTGCACTTTTTTACTTCACCCTACTTTTATGATGAATGACCAAGCACGACAAGCTTATTTGTCAGTATTCTTATGGCCATTTTTTCTTTAATATGCAAAGATTAAGATCATTTTTTTCTGAAACGCTTAATCTATCTCTCTTGCTACTTTATGATGAGATAGATTTTTATTATAAAATTCTTTCATTTATACTTATATTTCACGTGATAAATTTCATAAAATATCATAACTTATCTGTAATTTATACAAACTTTACATCAATGAAAAACAAAAAACAAAACAAAAAACAAAACAAAAAACAAAACAAACAAAATTTATGGTTGTATAAACGGAATAGCTATCTAGATTGAGATTTGCTAAAAAGCACGCTACAATAGTGTTAATTGTTGTTATGAATGGGGGCTTGTACAATTGGCTAAAGATTTTTTCTCAACGCTTACGGAGATTGATCAGTGTGCTTATCTTTCCTTGGAGCATTGGAGAATAGCAGATGTTCCATTTCATGCAGGTATAACATTGAGGAAATATCCCTTACAAAAAAGTCAATATAGTTTTTTATCTGATCATGCTTGCGTTTTAGACAACAGAAAAAACTTAGCTAAAGCTATAAAACAACCTTTTTTGTTTTTTACAGCTGCTTCACAGGTACATGGGATAGGGTTACAATGGGTTACAGAAGCCAATGTAGGTAAAGGTAGGGAAGACTTAGCGGATGCTTTTCAGGATACCGATGGATTGTTAACAACTTTATCTCATGTGGTGTTGACTGTTTCTTGTGCTGATTGTGTACCTGTATATATTAAATGCCATCAACCATACATGAAAGCCCTTGTCCATGCCGGTTGGCGTGGGGTAGCTGCTGGAATTGTTCCTAAAGCTTTTTCTATGTTGATAGAAAAAGGTGCCTCGCCAGAGGATATTCACGTAGCTGTAGGGCCTGCTATAGGCAAATGCTGTTTTGGTGTTACGCATGAAGTAGCTATGACTTTAGGACATATATCTACACAACAAGCAGAATTGGTTAAGATTGACCTTCGTTCCTTGATAGCAGAACAGCTGTTATCTTTAGGGTTAGACAGGAATCATCTCTATCAAAGCGAACATTGTACTGTTTGTAGTAAAACACCTCTTTTTCATTCACACAGACGTGCTCCTCAGCCACCTTATCGTATGATGGCTTTTTTAGTCTAAATAATTAAAAAGAAATCAGAAATAGTAAAAATAAATGAGCATAAGTGTACACAAAATGATCAATATTATTTTTTGTTTAATACAAGTTTGAAATTTAAAAATATTCAAAACAAATATCTTTTTATCCAGGTACATGTTATTAGGGAGTGGGCACGTATGGTGGCTGATTTTTCACAGAGATGGTCAGATGTATGGTTACGTATAGCTGAAGCTTGTGAACGTTCAGGTAGGGCTCAAGAGAGTGTAAAAGTTGTTAGCGTAACGAAAACTGTTTCTATCGATGATATGATTATCCCTTTTTCCATGGGAGTGCGCCATTTTGGTGAGAACCGTCTTCAATCTTCTTTAGCCAAAATACATGATATGCGTTATAAGGAATTAACAGGGATATCAACTTGGCATTTTATAGGACGTTTACAGCGAAATAAATGCAAAGACGTTATTTTGCATTTTCAATATTTACATTCTCTTGATCGTTTATCATTAGCCTATACGTTAAACACACAATGTTTAAAATACCAAAAATCGTTAAATGTTTTTATCCAAGTTAATATTACAGGTGAAACTAGCAAAACTGGCTTTTCCCCTAATGATTTAGGAGAAGCTATAGAAGCCATAGATACATGCTCCAACTTACATTTGATGGGATTTATGACCATGGCACCACGCATGGCCACGGAACATGATATACGATTGGTTTTTCGTGAATTGCGCTATTTAAGAGATAAATGGCAAAAAAAATACAGAAAAAATTTTTTGGAATTATCTATGGGCATGTCCCAAGATTTTGTTATTGCTGTCGAAGAAGGTGCAACATGGTTGCGCATAGGATCATCGCTCTTTCCTTCGCAAGAAAAATGATTATCTTATCTTATTTTATTTTATTTTTTTTGTGATATACATATGTTTGATAAACTTAGTATATTTCGAATTCCCTTCTGCTTATTTTTATTGAATATTTGTATCGGTATTTTTATAATAATTAATTATAATTTAAAGGTTGTTTTATTATAATTTAATTGTTACCTAGGTATCACGTAATCATTTTTAATTTTTTTGTTTTATTTATCTATTAAAAGGGGGTTAAGTTTAATGGCAACATTGATGGGTCGTATTATGGATTTTTTAGGCATAGATGAAGAACAGGAAGAAACACAAGATAAGAAAAACCTTCACCAAAGCGATGAAAAACGCATGCGATCTAATAATGTAGTTGCTTTTCAATCACAAAAAAATGTTCAGAAAACAGTACGTGTTGTTCTAGTTGAGCCTCGTGGTTATGATGATGCACAAGAAATGTCGGATAATTTGAAAAATCATCGTGCCGTAGTTATTAATTTACAGGCAGTGCAACCTGATATCGGGCTTCGTATTTTAGATTTCCTTAGTGGTACCGTTTATGCTCTAGGTGGTCATATCCAAAAATTAGGACCAGGTATTTTCCTTTGTACACCGATTAATGTTGATGTCCAAGGTACAATTCAAGAAATATTTTCAGAGAACTGAGGTTATAGGATATGGTTTCTACGATTATTTTATTATTTGTTGATATTTTATTCTATTTTTTTCGACTTTTATTATTTATAAATATTTTTCTGGCTTTCTTTCCAAAATATAAATATACAAAAATGGCTCAATTGGTTCTTTCGCTTACCGAGCCTTACATAGCTTTTTTTCGACGACGCATGGATAAATTTAAAATCTCTTTTTTTGATATTTCTCTTATAGTAGCTTTTCTGGCGCTATTTTTGATGCAAAAATTGATGATTTTCTTCTTGAGCTTATTTTTACCATCATTTTTTTAACCTTGCTTAGCATTATCAGCTCTTTATTTATTTTATACAGGAGATTATCATTAGAATTTTATTTTTCCTCATTTAGGATTATATGTTGTTAGATTCTTGATTATCGTATATAATGAAAATACAATTCTGTTTATTTAATTGATAACTTTAAGCCAGGCGCTATTTGGTCTAGCTGTTTTTTTATAATATTTGTGTACGGGCCTATATTTGTAATTTATTATACAAATTTATAAAAATGACCGATTATCTTTATTATTATAATATCTGGTGATCGATGGAAAATTTATTTATCAAAAAATATTTTTGGTGATATATACCTGTGGTTAATATCTTAATATCGCAGAATTATTACAAATCTAATATTGAGACTATTTGTGGTAAAGTGTACAATGAAAAAAGTGATATAGAGGTTTTATGGTGCCTGGTTTAGAATTTTTTCTAAGGGGCTGAATTTGAAATAATATTACGTTTTACCTATTTTTTTTATTATATAGGATATGAATTGTGGTTTAAGGTTGCTTTTTTATTATATATACGTTATCTTTATTTTTTCAATATTAAAATAATGTAATTCTTATTTGGTGTTTATCATTATTTAGCTCTTTTTATTTTTAACGTTGGGACATGCACTAATTAAAAATGCATTGGTCTTTCTTTTACTAGAAGCTATTTTTTTAGGGGGTGCCTGACAGGTGCAGAATAAGAGTAAGCGTATGACGACGCCTTTTTATATCCAGAATATCCACAATAAAGAATTTCCTACGGTACTATTCCGTAGAGGTTACGACTGCAACGAGGTAAATGATTTTTTAGATGAGGTTGTAGATTATTGTGAAAATTTATATCGTGAAAAAATGTCTTTAGAGCAAAAGAATGCAGAATTAGAGCAAGAATTAAATAAATTGCGTGGGCGTAAAGAAGAGACATTAGCTGTATCGAGTCAATCTGATTTAGCCGAACAAAATATTAATCAATCTATTCGTGTAGCTAGGGAATTTGTAGATAAGCTGTGTTCGAATGCTCGTCAAGAAGCTAAGTTAATCGTCGAAAATGCAAAAACATGTGCTGATCGCATGGTTAACGATGCGATGAAAGAGTGTGATGAGTGGGATCAGCGTAAAGTTAATTTGCGTCAAATGGTTATTTCTTACAAATCTCAGCTTGTAGGTTGCATTAAAGCTCATTTAGAGTTAATTGATAAACCTGATTTGGATATTATGTCCGAAAAAATAAATGAATCACCTGATAAATTGCACATTCCTTCAACTAGTGCTAATACTTTACCTGCCTTAGCAGAAGAGACAGTTGAGGACGAGGCTGCTGCTTCTTCTTTCCCTCAGCATGATACATCGGGTTATGATGATGATTTATCGGTTTCTTCTTCTTCTTCAGAACCATCGCTTATGTATACACCTTCGTCGTCGGAAGCTGATGATCGTCAAAAAGATTTGAATTTGCCGCCAATGGGAGGATATGATTTGCCGGATGATCTTCCTAGGTATACATCGCCTGATATGAATTCTTTAGACAGTAATGATATTTATGGCGGTAGCCATAGCAATCGATCTAATTATGATAAATTATCTAGATCTGATGATTATCAGCCTGCGTATAGTAATGACAATATTGAGCCTTCGATGAATGAGGACGATGGTTTAAAAGGTGAAAATGTTGCAGCGGATTATGGTGTGCCAAGGCGTGATTCGCAAGCTAGACGAAGGCGTTTAAGAAGGCGTAATCAGTCGATGCCCTCAAATGAATTGTCTAATGAGGAAGAATACAATTTAGAGGATAGCCGCGTTTATTCTGCTCCTCCTGCCCCGCCAAAAGCCGGTTCTTATGATGATGTTTTGGAAAATGAAAAATTGAATAATAGTAATACGCCTGATAATAGCAAATCACAACAAAGAGAAGTTAGGGCGCGTAAACTGAAAAAGAGAGCTATTTTTTAGGTTGTGGTTACTACATAACTTTTTCGTGGGACGTGTTTAAAAATATCTTGTACAGGCCATAATATTATTACATCGCGCTATTTACTTAGAGGCGATGACAACTGGAGGGTTCTCCAATGGGCCGAAAATGTACTTCTGTATCATCTAATAGGTCGACGGAGGAGCAAGATGAGGCTAGTCCACCAGGTTACCATAAATAGGCTATCGTTTTATTTTCATAAGGTGATATGCTGATTTTGGTAGCGGGATAGACGGTTGCTGAGTCTTGGAACATGGTATGGATTCGATTCTCCAAACAAAAAGGGATACCTTTGCAATTATTTGTGAAGGTATCCCTTTCTTTTTTTATTTTTTCATCAAGTGTTGATTTCCATAAAATATATTTGGTTATCAACCGTATAGCTCTTTTTATCTTTAAAAGTTGAAATATTATTAATAATGTTTAATTTTTTCAACAAAATACCTTTGATTAAAACATCTTTATTTAAATTTAATGTTTTATACAACTCTGCTTCTTCTGTGGCTAAAGTTAGCTCGATATACGACTCTAGAGGTAAATTTTGTTCTTTGCGCAAATTTTGAACTTGTCTTACGATATGTCGTAACCAACCTTGTTTTTTAAGTTCCTCTGTGATCGTGGTTGTTAATGCAATGCCAAGGTTTTCTTTTTTGGCGATAGCGTATCCTGAAATACCTTTTATTTCTATTAAATAATGGTCTTCTTTTAGTTCATAACTTTGGTTTTTGTATGTGATTTGTTTGTTTTTACATTCGATTAATTTTTTTGCTTCATCGCTTGATAAATTTTCTAAATATTCACGTAAAGCACTAGTTTGTTTACCAAAAACTGGCCCAGCGACAGGTAAATTAAGCTTCAAGCTGATTTTTTCAAATGATTTAAGTGAGCTAAACTTGATATTTTGGACGTTTAATTCTTCTTTAAGAAGTGTCTTTGCTTCTTCATTTAAATTTGTGCCATCCACAAATAGTGTTTCTAAAGGTTGCCGTGTATTTATCCCCGCATTATTACGCGCTTGTCTACCTAATTCGACTAATGTACGTAAATCTTGCATTTCTTTTTCCAGAGCGGGATTAATATATTTACTATCACCTTGAGGATAATCGGTTAGATGGACACTTTTTCCTTTCATAAGATTTTGATGGATATCATCGGCGACAAAAGGTAAAAATGGTGCAATTAGTTTGCTTAATGTAACTAATGTTTCATGTAAGGTTTGAAAAGCTTCCTTCTTATCAGTTGTCATACCTTTACACCAAAAACGTTGTCTTGAACGACGTATATACCAGTTACTAATATCGTCAATTAATTGGCTTAAATTTCTGGTAGCTCTTAAGAAATCATATTTCTCAAGTTCTTCATGTGTTGTTTTAGCTGTTTGATGCAAACGTGATATTAACCAACGATCGAGCCAATTATCGGGCTTTTCTGGCTTCTTAGAAGGTACAAATTCATCTAACTCAGCATACAGGGCAAAAAAAGCATGTGCATTACTAAAGGTGTCGATGATTTTTGACTTAGCTTCAGCCACGCCTTTATCTGAGAATTTCTTGGCTTGCCAAGGTGATCCGGAGGCACAAAGATACCATCTAAGAGCATCAGCTCCATATTTAGCGATTATTTTTAAAGGATCAACAACATTCCCTTGACTTTTAGACATCTTTTTGCCATTTTCATCTAAAATCAAACCGGTTGCTAAAGCTGTTTTATACGGCATTTCTTTACCTAACAGTTTAGCGATAACTAGCATGCTAAAAAACCAACCGCGTGTTTGATCGATACCTTCGCAAATGAAATCAGCAGGATATTGGTGATCCGTATCAAAAGGCAACCCATATTGTGCAAAAGGCATTGAACCACTATCAAACCATACATCGATGACTTCAGGCGTGCGTTTCATCATATGGTGGCAGGATTTACATTTTATAGTTAGATCATCGATATATGGCTTGTGAGGATTAAAATCTGGGGGTAAAGATCCTTGGATGCGAGAAGCTAATACTTTGAAATCATCTGGGACAAAAGTTTCTTCACAAGATGTACATTCCCATACATTTAATGGTGTTCCCCAAAAACGATTTCGACTAATATTCCAATCGACTAAATCGGCTAAAAAGTTGCCCATACGCCCTTTTTTAATATTTTCTGGGAGCCAATTAATAGCTTCATTTGCTTCTTGGATTTCTTTTTGTATTGCCGTTGTTTTAATAAACCAGCTGGTCATAGCCATATATATTAGAGGGGTTTTGCAACGCCAACAAAAAGGGTAGCTATGCTCATATTTTTCTGTTTTAAATAAGATTTTTTTTGTTTTTAACTTTTTAATAAGCTCTTTTTCGCAATCTTTAACAAACTTGTTAGCGAAATCTGCTACTTCATTTGTATAACAACCCTTGCTATCGATAACTTTTAGCACATTTAAACCGTATTTACGTGCAACTTTTTCATCTTCTTCACCATGAGCTGGTGCTGTATGTACAATCCCTGTACCCTGATTTGCATTGACAAAATCAGCTGTAAATACTTTATAAGCGATTTGTTCTTGGTTATACCTAAAAGGTGGTTGGTATGATATACCATTTAATGCTTCACCTTGATATTTATCAACAATTATAACTTCTTCTTCATTGAATATGTCCTTCATACAATCTTGCGCTAAAATATACGTTTTTCCCGGTAAATTTTTTCTTTGAACAGCAAGATATGTTAATTTAGGATGTACGACCAAAGCGACATTGGCAGGTAATGTCCATGGTGTGGTTGTCCATGCTAAAAATACGATGTCTTTGTTATTTGATTGGGGAAATTCAACAATAACACTTGTATCTTTTACCATTTCATATCCTTGTGCTACTTCATGTGAACTTAGCGTAGTTTGACAACGCGAACAGTATGGACTGACACGATGACCTTTATTTAATAGGCCTTTTTGGTGGATATGTGACAGAATATGCCATACACTTTCAATGTAAGCGGGATCAAGTGTGATATATGGTTTTTTGAGATCAATCCAATAGCCCATTTCTTCCGTTAACCGATGCCAGATTTTTTGGTATGTGAAGACACTTTCCTCACATGCTTGAATAAAGCGATCCATCCCATATGCTAAAATGGCATTTTTGCCATCTAGTTTTTTGGCTTTTTCCACCCCTAATTCTACTGGCAAGCCATGGGTATCCCAGCCAGCTTTACGGAAGACATAGTGGCCGCACATGGTTTTATATCTGCCAACGATATCCTTAATAACTCGGACAAAAACATGCCCTATATGGGGTTCTCCGTTCGCGGTAGGTGGTCCCTCATAAATGACAAAATGATCTTTATGAAGGCGGTTCTTGATCGACAAAAAAAACGTATCTTCAGCAGCCCATTTATCGGCGATGCGTTGTTCCCTTTCTAAGACAGTTTCTTTGTTATTTACACGCTTGATCATGTCGATATTACCCCCTTTAGTACTAATTTTTTATTTCATTTTTTTGCAAAAAAAAATCATTTAAAAACAGAATTTATATAACGTGGATATAAAGTTTTTAGACAATGTTTTTAGATTAAACCTAAATTAAAATTAAATATTTTATAAAAATATTCTAAATATATTTATAAAATAGCAAGGCCGTCTAATAAGAGCTCCTTTTGGAACACAAACCAGACGGCATATTTTTGCTTTAGTAATCAAGTGCCTCATCTCGAAGAATTTTAACATGAGGTATTAAGAAAAGGCAAGTTGTGCTAATATTTTTGTTGATACGTTTGTTATGCTTTTGTTAGTTAACATTGCTCTTTGAAAAAAGCTAGATGAAAAAAGTTATAAAATTTGCTAAATTTGATTTCTTAACTTTATTTAGTTTTATCTTTTATTTTTTGTTTTATTTACTTTTATTCTTTATTATTTCATTATATTTTTTGATTATTTTATTTTCTTTTTGTTTTTATTATTTTTATAACAGGGAGTTGATCTTTTGTCAGAAAAATCTCCTTTACCTTTAGGTGAAAAGGGTACAAATACGACTGTGAAGACGCTGGTGGGAACAATTCTTGTTGCATTGGCTATCCTTATCTTAGATCAATGGAGCAAGGCTTTGGTTATTAATCAACTCCAGCAAGGGAAGCTTGTCCCTGTGATCGATGGTTTTTTCTATTTTAAATCAAAACTTAATAGCGGAGCTGCTTTTGGTATTTTAAAGGATCAGATATGGTTATTCGTTAGTATAGCTGTTATTGTAACTGTGGTATCGATTTATCTGTTACCTAAGTGGTCGAAAACTCAACCGGGTATGGCTTGGTCTCTATCCCTTATTTTGGGTGGAGGTTTAGGTAACATGATTGATCGTATTCGTTTTGAGTCTGTGGTCGATTTTTTCTATTTTATTTTCTTTGATCTGATCACTTCGCCTATATTTAATGTTGCTGATATTGCTATTAGTGCTGGCTTTGTCAGCCTTGTTTGGCAATTATGGCGTCAGGAGAAAAAACATGGCTGAGAGGAAAGTTTTTGTTGTTGGGATGAAGGAGGCGCAAGAGCGCATCGATCGTATTTTACCTATGTTAGAGCCATCATGGACACGATCTCAGGTTCAAGCTTGGATAAATGCCGGTCGTGTAAGTGTTGATGGAGTCAAAGTTAAGTCCAGTCAGCGCTTTCGTTCGGGTGTGAAAATTGCTATTGAAATACCGCCTACATTACCAAGCCGTTTGCAGCCTGAACATTTAAAGCTTGATATACGTTATGAAGATGCCGATATCTTGATCGTTAACAAAGAGGCTGGTATGGTGGTTCATCCTTCACCTGGACATGGCCATGGTACATTGGTGAATGCTTTATTAGCACATTGCGGTGACAGCTTACTAGGTGTTGGTGGTGAATATCGACCGGGTATTGTGCACCGTTTGGATAAAGATACATCGGGATTAATGGTGGTGGCTAAACATGATACGTCACACCGTATTCTTGCAGAACAAATTCGTAATCGGCAGGTTAAACGTGAATATCTTGCTCTTGTCCAAGGATCGATGGGGCAGGATAAAGGGAAAATTGCGGTGCCTCTTGGGCGTGATCCATGGAATCGGCAACGTTTTTGTGTTTTAAGTCGTGGAAAACATGCCGTTACACATTTTTATGTTGTGCGTAGGTTAGAAGGAGCGACATTAGTTTGTTGCCAACTAGAAACAGGGCGTACGCATCAGATACGTGTCCATTTGAGATACATAGGTTTTCCTATTATAGGTGACCCTGTATATGGTCCTCGTAAAAATGATCCGCATTTATCTGGTCAAGCATTACATTCTAGTAAATTAGGTTTCCGTCATCCTCGTACAGGAAATTGGTTAGAAATATATGCTGAATTACCGCCTTCTTTTCAGCACGCTTTAACTCAACCTCGTTAAAAGTCAAACAGACCATTTCTCTTATATGAGAGATTTGGTCTGTTAATTTTCAAACTCTATTCGCAAGGACCTTCTAAGGGCTTTTTCTAAATGTCGTTTATCTATTAAGCAGCGTTGTTTTTCTAAAAAAGCATTATTTGTCCATTTAATGACAATCTTACTTCCTTTGTTATCTTCTGTGCATGATATATTCTCTAAGATTGATCGCTGCGTCCATGTCATAGCTCTTGCTAGAGAAACAATTGCTGCCATTTTTTGTAATTGACAACATTGCCCGTAGGTCATTGTTCTATTCCACCAAGCTCGATAAGCTCGCCAACAATTATCACCTGGTGAAGAAATCCATAATAATTTACATTGATCTACATGCGAAAAACCATCCCAAGACCAATTAAGAATTTGTTGAAAACGTGCTGTATTACGGCGATCTGTTTCATAGATAGGTACTAAGGCGGCTGCTTTTAAAACATATTGTTGCTCTTTTCTTGTCAAAGTTAACCAACCAGCTTGGCTTAATTTGCGCATCAACAAGGCTGTTGTATTAGCCAAAGGAGAGGTTAAACCACATCCTGCATAGCGTCGTGTTGCTTCCGCCAAACTACGAATAGATGGTGAAACTATTTTTTTTAGATACTTATGCTGTGTTTTATTTAAACGATCATACAGCATACCTTCGCGCAGTCCTCCGCGACATATAACTAAGGCTGGAGAACCGGCATATGACAACAAAGATCCGATCGTTAAAGAAGCTGGCGCAGCAACAATGGTCCTGCCTCGCGGAATTCCTAGATCTTTTCTCCGTTCACGGGTCGATAATGATACGATACGATTTGTCCAGTCTAGTACAACATGTTCAGGAATTGTACCTTGATGTGTATCTGAAATAGGTGAGGCGCACGACCTTAGATATGCTTTACCTAATGCGCGTACTGTACCACCAATACCAACGATCGGTAAGGAACAATTAGCCAACCAAGGTATCTTCTGCCATGTCTTTGCGATGAAAGAAATTATCCCATCTTTATCAACTGATGTTAACCGATCTTCATTTGCAAAACGTTGCGCTAACAATAAAGCGCCAAAAGGCAAACTGGCACGTGCAATACATGTTCGATCGCGATAAAGGGCTAATTCAGTACTACCGCCCCCCATATCAATTGCTATGCCATTCTCAACATATGTTGTATGGACAGCTGCCAAAAAAGCATAATGAGCTTCTTCTTCACCCCTTAAAATACGTACCGTCCAGTTGACGCGTTTTTTGATAATATCCACGATTTCAGCTTGATTGCGTGCATAACGCAAAGGAGCCGTAGCTACAATATCGAGCTTTTCAGGCTTCCAAACCGGTAAAATGGATCTAAAAGCTATCAATGTTTCGACTAAAATTGAAATTGCGTCCGGTGTTAAACAACCATTAATATCGAGATATTCTGATAAACGAACCGCATTTTTTAAATTTGTCAACAAAGTTAAAAAACCGGTTTTCTCAACACGATATACGACCAACCGTAAGCTATTCGAACCAATATCTACTACTGCCCAGACGGGGCGTAAATGGCGCTCCACAACAGTCTCCCATCTCCTCCAAAACGAGGCCATTGTACACCTTTTTGACTATAAAGCTCAACCACATAAAAGTAGCGAAAGTCAAACCACGAATATATTTAATTTACTTCTCCTGGTATGTATAAGAAAATTTTAATATAAAATTGCAAATGATTTAACAGGAGGTATAAAAAAGATAATATTCTTATAAATGTAAATGATATTTATTAGCCTTGTTTTATTTACAAAATAATCAATTATTATACTTAATATAAAAACATCAACCATAAGTTTTATAATAAAAAATAAATTGACGTTTTAATATCCTAGCTGTTATTCTGACACGATAGGTTTATTAAATGTCGAGCATGGTATTTCAATTATTTGTCTCTCGGGTACAATGTTCATAGTAGATCTCTTTGATTTAACATTTTTAAGGCTGATATTTTTTCTAAATTATTTCGAACATAAGCAAAATGAAGTGTAAATGAGTTAGCAATAATATAGAAATTAAGCAAATAATATCAAAAAAAGCAAGTGAAACCAAAGGGATCGTTTGAAAATTTGAAAATATATTTGGACTAAAGAGGGGAAGGTTTTGCAAAAATTAGATCTTCAACAGTATGTTGATGCCGCGTTAAAGCATAAGTCTATCTTAGACCTTAAACCTTTGTTGCAACCGTGTGATCTAGCCGAAGTTATTATAAAATTGCCTCGAGATATTCAGCTTGAAGTCTTGCAGCAAATACCGATGATCGATGCAGCTAAGGCGATAGAATATTTAGAACCTGAATTGCAATATAGAATTTTACATCATTTGGCAGCGCCTATGGCGACGCCGGTGTTGCGTCAAATGTCTAGTGATTCCATTACGGATATGTTATTAGCGATTCATCCTTTGCAAGCAGAAAAGCTGCTTCAGCTTTTTCCGAAAAATTATCGGAAGAAGATTAAAGATTTAATGACCTATCCTAATCATACAGCTGGAGGCAGGGCGACAGCTGATTATTTAGTGGCAAGAGCTTTTTGGACGAGTGAACAAACGATTTCTTATTTACGGAAGAGGGGTCAAGAGGCAGAGATTATTTCATATGTTTACGTGACATCTTCGCGTGGTGAATTAGTTGGTGTTGCTTCACTTAAAGAAATTATTTTAGCTGATCCACAAACATCATTAGAATCTTTATGTAAAAAAGATGTTATTTTTGTACCTGCTATGATGGAGCAAGAAGAAGCGGCAACAATTTTATCGCGATATGGATTTTATGCCTTACCCGTGGTCGATTGCAAAAATCGTCTTATTGGTATCTTAACATATGACGATGTGGCAGATGTGTTAAGTGATGAAGCTACCGAAGATTTTCAAAAGTTAGGCGGGAGTCAACCTTTACACAAACCGTATTTACAGACCTCGGTGGTTCAATTATTTAAAAGTCGTATTCCTTGGCTTTTATTTTTATTTATCGGTGGTTCTTTTACAGCTAAAGTTTTAAATGGTTACCAAGATGTTTTAAGTCGTCATATTGCTTTATCTTTCTTCCTTACCCTTTTAATCGGTACAGGCGGTAACACAGGTTCACAAATTGTGAACACGGTTGTGAGAGCTTTAGGTGTAGGAGAAATCAAATTTAGTGATCTTTGGCGTGTTGTACGTAAGGAATGTGTAAGTGGACTTTTGTTAGGTAGTTGTCTATCTCTTATATCGTGTTTATTAACTTATTATTTTACCGCTCAATTTGTCGGCCAGGATAACATTTTATACGTTGTGCCTCTTTCGACACTAGCAATTGTTTTATGGTCTTCCTTCGTTTCCTCCATTTTACCCCTTTTCTTACATCGTTTGCGTTTTGATCCCGCTGTTATATCTGGCCCTTTAATTAGTACATTAGTAGATGGGACTGGATTGATGATTTATTTTAATATCGCTCGCTTTGTTTTAGATATATGATAGCGGGATTTTTTATAAACAATTATTAAGGGCGCAAAACGTTTTCTCCGGAACAACATTTGGTAAAATAATTATACCTCAGTCATATCAAATATAAATATATATATTATTAATGTAATCATTTTATATTTATAATTTTTATGTTAAAATTAACTTATTATATAAATATTAATATTATTGATTAATTAATTTTAAATTTCGTGTTATGATGTACTTAATTATTATCTAACACACAGATTTTACACTTATCCTTGTATGTGCCGATTATTAGATATTTTCACACATACGGTTAGTTTCTTTAAAATGATCTACATGTGTTTTTCGATTAAAAAGTTATGAAAAAGAATATATCTGTATATTTTATAGATACCATGTGTTTAAGCTCTGTGGTCATATTTTATATAATATATATTCCCCGGTAACAAAATGGTGGAAAATTACTAATTTCTTTTTATGACCTATCAATTGTTATAATCTATGATAAATTTATTTTAAGATTTTCGAATTATTTATTTATATAAAATAGTATAATATTTTCCATATCAAATTATTTTATATTAATTAATTTAAATTGATATGTAAAATATTTTTATTATATAATTAAAATATGCTATAATATGTATACAACTTATTTTAATGGAATGTTAATTTTCTGTTAAAAGTTTTATTTTATGATAATTGTTTTGAGCAAAAAATACCTTATGACAATTCGATCGACTATTTTAAGGTTTTGATCAATAAATTAGAATTATTTGTATATTAATTTTGAGTTTTCAGGAATTTTTTTATACAGTTGTCTACTTTATTTGTTATTAAGGAGGGGGCATCAATATCTTTTCTAAATAGAAAAATCATTTTAACTCTTCTACTAGTTGCAGTAATTTTCGCACCTTCCATCTCCAGGGTGATTTTTCCTCCTTCTACAAACATTGTGCTTATTGGTTTGCAAGCTCCTTTATCTGGTAGTTCTGCATTACAAGGTGATATGATGCGTAAAGGTGTATCGATGGCCATAGATGAGAATAAGGCTTTTTTTAAACAGATGGGTTTGCAACTTAAAATAATGCCCATGGATGATCAAGCAAGTACTTTGAAGGGAAATAATAATGCTCAACGTTTGTGTAATGATCCCCGTGTTATGTTTGTTGTAGGTCATTATGATACAGGGGTAGCGATTAGCAGTTCATCTGCTTATGAAAATTGTTCTTTGCCGCTGATTTCACCTGCTAATACAGGTAATGAACTTACTAAATTGGGTAAAAAGACTATTAATCGTATTTGTGTGAATGATCTTAAAATTTCCGAAGGTTTAGCTTACGCAGCTTATCACCAATTTCAACTGCGTCGTCTAGGAATTATTCAGAGCAAAACATCCTATGGCGAAGGCATAGCTAAGTCAATGGCTAAGCATTTTACATCTTTAGGTGGTCTTGTGGTTGATGTAGGCACTATTAATGCTGCCGAGGAAGATTTTAGTGGTACGATTAATTCGTCTTTAGTTAAGAAACCTGATGCCATTTTTTGTGCAGGGTTACACCCTGAATGTGGAGTTCTTTTTAATCAAGCGCGTGAAAAAGGTTTTACCGGGCGTTTTTTATCTGGAGAAGCGATTGATACTGAAGAAATTTTAGAAATAGCTGGTAAAAACTTGGATGGTGTGGTCTACGCGACAATGATTGGTGATATTAATACGGTTGAAAATGGACGTAAGTTTTCTATTAATTATCGTAAAAAGTACAAATCCGAGACTGGTGCTGTAGCTGTAAATGCTTATGCTGCTGCCGATTATGGTTTAGCAGTGATTAAAAAAAGTATGTATGATAAATTGTTTGAGTCACAGTGTGGTCAGCGAGCATTTTTGAATAAGCGTAATTTTATTAATCGGCATAAGTTGACGTGTCTGTTACGTAAATACGGTTCTTATCAGAATAAACTAGGTACGAAGATTAACTTAGATCAATTTGGTGAAAATCAGCATGCACCCATTTTCCTCCGGATTTACCAGGGTCAAAAGTACCCAGGTAAAATGATTGGTGAATATGATCCTTTGACGAAAAGTATTCGAAATAAATGAAACCTTTCTATTTATTGCAAAAATGTTGCTACTATAATCATAAAAAGGTTTTTTCGCTATCGGGATTATAGGTGTTTCGTACTGTTTTGTCCAAATATATATAAAAGTTTTAAAAAAAGTATAAATCAATACTTTTTTATACACATTAATACAAATTAACACATTTGCATAGGTGTAGGACTTATAAATATCCTTTATCATGGATTTTTAGAAAAAATTTTAATCTAAAGGTCTTTCGCCTTGTTTTTATATATTACGATTGGAAATTTTGGAAAAAAATCAAATGTTTATGCTATAATAAATTATCGAGGATTTTACCTTATTATCATGGATTATACTTATATTTTAATACACTTGTACATATTTCTTAATCAGACATGTGTTTAGATAATAAATATAATTTATAATAAAATGATTATTTGGTTAAATTTAACTTGATTTTCGTTCATTTTTTTGTCGGTTATATGCACCCGGGGATAATTTGATTTATTTAGAATATTAATTATATTGATTAATATCAATAGGTAACATATAAAAAATTAAATATTAATAAAATAAATAGAGAGATGATTCGGAATCTTTTATTAATATTATTATTTTATTAAATATCTTTATATTAAAATGGAGGAAGGTCGCTTTGTATAGTTTTTTTATAAATAATCTTTTGCGTTATTATGCTTTTGGTTTTTATATAGGAGGAGTTATATGCTATGAAAGAGCTTAGAAAGTTGATTATAGTTATTTTACTGTTTCTCCTCATTGCCGCTCCATCTTTGTACAGAGCTTTCCGTCCAATGTCCAAAAATGTTTTAAGGATAGCTGTACAGTCCCCTTTATCTGGCGAGCAGGCTGCACAGGGAGATACCTTGTGCAAAGGAGCTCATATGGCTGTTAATGATCATAAGAGTATTTTCAAGAAAATGGGATATAGCTTGGAAATCATATGCAAAGATGATCAAAAGAATGCAGTTAAGGGTATCAATAATGCAATCCAACTAGCTATGGATAAGAGTGTTGTAGCAGTCGTTGGTCATTTAAATACCAATATTTCTATTGCTTCAGCAAATGTTTACAGCAAAAATAGGCTATCTTTAGTCTCGCCTGCTAATACGGGGAATGAATTTACTAATTTAGGTTTTGATGTAATTAATCGTATTCCACCCAGTGATGATCAACAAGCGCATGCTTTAGCTGCAACCGCTTATAAAAAGCTAAACCTTAAAAATGCGATTGTTATTCAAGATAAAACACCTTATGGGGATGGATTAGGAGCATCTTTTAAGAACTCTTTTGAAGCTGCTGGTAATAATGTTTTAGCCTACGAAGGAATTATTTCTGGTGAAAAAGATTTAAGTGGCGTTATAAATGCTGTGATGCGTGTAGCTAATAATAAGGTTAATGAATTGAAAAAAAGCAATTCATATGCTTCGACAAAAGATATTGCTATTATGTTTGGTGGTTCTTATCCTGACTTTGTTAACCTTTATAAACAAGCTCGCAGTAAAGGGTTTGAAGGACCTTTCCTAGGTGGCGATGGAATTGCTTCGCAAGAGTTTGTAAAAAACTTGGGTGATGTACGTTTATACGATGTTTTCTATTCTTCGATTGCTGATGAAATCGGTAAACAGTCTAAGGGTAAAGAGTGGATTAAGAGGTTTAAGGATCATTTTAAATCGGATACCGAAGAAGTAACTTACAATGCTTATTTAGCCGCTGTCTATCCTATCAAGGTACTATATTCTATTTTAAATCAGCAAATCAATGAAGATGGTTGCCCTATAAAAGGCAAATCTGAAAAGCCAGCAGATGCATTTTTGGCAAATGGTGCATTTAATCGGCCGTTAATGGTTAAGGCTATTCGTTGTTTTGGTTTATTAAAGGATATAGGTGCAGATGTTCAATTTGATAAGTATGGTAACAATATCCATGCCAAGGTTTTTATATATAAATTTGGCAAAAACCATTACCCAGGCGATTTAGTTTATAAATTTGATCCTGATGGCCGTATTGTAGAAGGTGGTATTTAAACTATATATATGATTTATGATAGTTAACTATTTAAGAAAGGGTGTGAATGCATGTGTTTGGCAACGCGTCGCAGGTAATGTTAGAGGTATTGGCAAATGGACCCCAGGTAATCTTCGATGGGTTGACCTTGGGGGCTATGTATGCTGTTGTAGCCCTTGGATATACCATGGTTTATGGTATTTTAGAGCTTATCAATTTTGCTCATGGTGAAATATTTATGACAGGGGCTTTTATCGGTACGGCGCTTCTTTTGACGACAAAGGGTATGCTTGGCTTAGATTTGTTACCAGGTGTGATTGTTTTAATGGTTATTATCTTGTTGTCCAGTGCTTTAACAGGTGTATTAGGTGTTAGTGTCGAGAGGTTAGCCTATAGGCCCTTAAGAAAAAAGAATTCGCCCAAATTAATTGCCCTAATTACAGCTTTGGCAATCTCTTTCCTTTTACAAGATTCTATTCGTTTTATAGCTGAATTGGTTCGTGGTAATTACAATATTACAGGCCAAACGCTCTTGAATGACAAGTATACTATTCCTCTATCAAAAGTTTTTAGTTTTTTCCAAGATATTAATATTAAAGCTAATACTATAGCTATTATTTTAGCAGCGGTAGCGATTATGATCAGTCTAGATTTATTTGTTAATCGGACAAAATGGGGTATTGCGATGCGTTCCGTCGCACAAGATCCACAAACGGCATCATTGATGGCTATTGATGTTAATAAAGTTATTGTTATTACCTTTTTAATCGGTTCCTCACTTGGAGGTGCTACAGGTGTTTTATATGCACAACAGTATCCGACAATTGATCCCTATATAGGTTTTATCATCGGTATAAAAGCATTTACAGCAGCTGTTGTAGGTGGTGCAGGGAACCTTCGTGGAGCAATGTTTGGCGGTTTCTTGATCGGTATTCTAGAGATTGCAGCTTCTTCTAACCTTAGCACATTAACAGGTGGTATGTTTGGTTCAGAATATAAGGATGTATTTACTTTCTTAATCTTGATTATTGTTTTAATTTTCAAGCCTGGTGGACTATTCGGTCAGGTAGTAAAAGAAAAAGTTTAACTTATATAGGTTTTAAGTTGTTTATGCATTGTATTTTTTATAGATCATTAAGAGAAGGGACAGGTGATTAAGAACTATGATTTTGCGTTTGCAACGTCTTTTTCAATCAAGCAAATCCTTCCAAGCCTGTTCCCTGCTGGGAATTATTAGTTTAGGCTCGATTTGTTTGTACAATATAGATCGTTTCCCTTTAGCCTTTCTTTTACTTATGGGATCTCTATTACTCCTTTATTATACTTCATTACCTGTTAAGATAAAGTGGCTTATAGGAGCTGTTTTATTAGCTGTAGTGATTCCCTTATCTGCTTCAGGTACGAGTTCATATCAATCGTATATGGAACTTGCCACGACAATTTGTATCTATGTCATCATGGCTTTAGGTTTAAATATTACGGTAGGGTTTACTGGATTGCTTGATCTTGGTTATATCGCTTTTTTCGCTATTGGTGCCTATACTTATGGTATTTTAGCTAGCCCGCAAGCTAAACATTTATTTGGCTTAGCCGAAGGTTTATCCGGTACAAGTTTTTGGGCACTCATCTTTGTAGGTGCAGCATTAGCTTTTGTTGTTGGACTCATTCTCGGTTTACCCGTATTGCGCGTTCGTGGCGATTATCTTGCTGTTGTTACGTTGGGTTTTGGTGAAATTACGCGTATTGTGATTAATAATCTTGATAAGCCTTTAAATATTACAAATGGTGCTAAAGGTATTCCGCTTATTGCACCGCCTAAATTATTTGGTTACAACTTGATTCAATCGAACCATTTTTACTTTATTGCAATCTTTTTTCTGGCGCTTGTCATCTTTGTCGTCCTTCGATTAGAACATTCTCGCATTGGGCGTGCTTGGAAATCGATACGTGAGAACGAAATTGCTGCGCAGGCTATGGGCGTACCAATTGTTAAAATGAAATTATTAGCTTTTGCTTGCGGTGCTTGTTTCGCTGGTATGGCCGGTGTTATGTATGCTGCTAAAACAGGTTTTATTGATCCAACGAGTTTCATGCTAGTTGAATCGATTAGTATCTTATTAATGGTTATTCTTGGTGGTATAGGTAGTGTTCCTGGTGTAATCTTAGGAGCAGCTATGGTGACGACTTTGAATTATCAGGTTTTAAGTGATTTAACGGAATTTTTACAAACAAATTTTGACTTTTCTCTATCTCTTTCACCAGAAAAAATGCAAAAACTTTTATTTGGTATTATGTTAGTTTGTATTGTCCGTTACCGTCCAAAAGGATTTATTCCCGCAAAAAATCGCGTCTATGATATTCCTGTTAATCGTAGTAGTACTTTGCAACAAAAAACGGATATTTGTTAGGAAGGAATGACGATCTGATGTCGATTGTTTTACAAACGAAAGGGCTCGTTAAACGCTTTGGTGGACTGGTGGCCGTAGATGGCGTAGATTTCGAAGTTCAGGAACGTTCAATTACCGCTGTTATCGGGCCTAATGGTGCTGGCAAGACGACTTTTTTTAATACTATTACTGGTATATATCCACCTGATGCAGGAGAGGTTTTGCTTAAACAAAAATCTTTGCTAGGTTGTAAGCCGGATCAAATTACTTCGTTAGGTATTGCTCGTACTTTTCAAAACATTCGCCTTTTTGGCGAACTATCAGTTATGGATAATGTATTAATCGGCATGCATACGAAACTTAAGATGGGTTTTATACCGATTCTTTTACGTCTTCCTCAGGCTAAGAGAGAAGAAAAATTATCTATTGAAAGAGCTTATGACTTATTAGCGTATATGGATTTAGAACAAGAGGCTAACCGTTGTTCCCAAGAATTATCATATGGTGCGCAAAGGCGCTTGGAAATTGTACGCGCCTTAGCATCCAAGCCATTGGTTTTATTGTTAGATGAACCTGCTGCGGGAATGAACCCGCGTGAAACGAGAGAGTTGACAGAACTTATTATACGTATTAGACAAGATTTTAATTTAACTATTATCTTAATTGAACATGATATTAAACTAGTAATGGGTATTTCCGAACATATCTTAGTTTTAGACCATGGTCGATCAATTGCTAAAGGAAAACCTTATGATATTCGCAATAATCCTGATGTTATTGAAGCTTACTTAGGTAAAGGTGCTGCAGAAAAAACGGGAACAGAATAAGGAAATGAGGATGATGGATGAAAGATAAATTATTAGAATTATCTCATGTGGACGCTTATTATGGTCCTATTAAGTCTCTAACACAATTATCAATCGTCGTACGTCAAGGCGAGATCGTTAGTTTAATTGGTTCAAATGGTGCTGGTAAAACAACCACCTTGCGAGCCATTTGTGGTCAAGTTCGCACAACAGGCTCCATACGTTTTCAAGGTAAGGAGATCATCGGTAAGGCACCCCATATGATCGCCCTTATGAAAATAGCTCACGTACCAGAGGGGCGTCGGATTTTCCCGCGCCTAACAGTACGCGAAAATTTAGAGATAGGCGCTTTATTCCATAATTGTCCAAAAGACATCATGGATAAACGAATGGACAATGTTTTTAATTATTTTCCGCGCTTAAAAGAAAGACTTCATCAAAAAGGTGGTACCATGAGTGGTGGAGAGCAACAGATGTTAGCTATTGGTCGAGCTCTCATGAGTGAACCCTCGATTTTATTATTAGATGAACCATCCATGGGATTGGCACCTGTTGTAATTGATCAAATTTTTCAGATTATTACAGAATTGAACAACGTAGGTATGACCATTTTATTAGTAGAGCAAAACGCATATCAAGCGCTCCAAATTTCCCATAAAGGATATGTTATCCAGACAGGAGAAATTACCTTGGAGGGACCAGCGAAAAAATTGTTAAATGACAAACAGGTTAGAGAAGCTTATTTAGCTTAGATCCATATATATTAAAAAAATCATTTTAAAAACAAAGATAAAAGAGCTTATTTTATTTTAATAGAAGAAGAGCTCTTTTATCTTTGTTTTATTTTGATAATATATATATCTTTGTTTTATTTTGATAATATATAAATTTTTTAAAATTATTTAATTAATACTCATATTTTTCACAAAACAGATCAATCTTATTTATAGCTTGACCGAAAATGAGAGTTCAAGAACCTAATATAAGGAGAGTTTAATCACCTAATTGGATGCACAAAAATCTATTATGATGTCTATTTTTGTGTTTAAATTACATCATTACTAATCGACTATGTTAATATTTCTTTATAAGTTCTTATTTATCCTTTTTTGGCTATATTATATAAATTTTTGCTATTATTATATAAATTTATATAATAATAATATCGAATATAAGTATAGATATTTGCATAAATATTATTGTATAATATTTTTTTATTGATAATTATATTTCTCTTGATAATGTTTTATTTATATGTTATATTTATTTCTAATTAATAATATTATAATTTATAAAAAATAATAGTTATAAAAAATATGATATTTATAGTTTTGATCTTTTGAATAATAGCAATTGGGATTTTTAAAAAGACTATTTTAAAAGATATGCGAAAAGATATGCGAAAAGATATGCGAAAAGATGTGTGAAAAGATGTGTGAAAAGATGTGTGAAAGGTGTTTTAACAGAGGTTTTTGATTCAATAATTGCGAGGGGGTCATTAATCTATGAAATTATAAAGGGGGATATTATCGTGAAAATCAAATTAAATTTTAGATTAAACAATATTCTTTTGTTTTTATTGCTATTGTTCTCATGTATGAATTTATTTGGTTTTAGTGTTAAAGCACAAAATTCGCATACAAGTAATTCTTATAGTGATGAGACTTTTTTAGATTGTTTACAAAATGTTGGTGAAGATATTGATAATAGTTTTACTGACTTTGTTGATAAAATAAAAGAAACATTTTCTGATGATATTATCTCAGCCCATAGTCGTGGGCGACGTGTTTATTATAAACCTATGTATATGTCTCCTCTTGTTAGAATTGCCGATAAATATATAGGTTATGGTTATAGCTACGGTGCTTCTGGCAAAGGTGGTAGTTTTGATTGTTCATCATTTGTAAAACATGTTTATAATGTTTATCAAGGTAATAATTATTCACTACCACGTTCTTCAGGAGAGCAGTCTAGGCAAGGTAGAGTTGTTAGAGGCTATCTTAAAGAAGGCGATTTATTATTCTTTGGTCGTGGTGGTCATGTTTCACACGTTGCTATCTATGCAGGTAAAGATGTTCATAATGAGCCCTTAGTTATACATGCTTCATCCAGTGGTGTACGCTATGATTCTTTATATACTCCTTGGCTTCGGAGTACTTATTGTAAAGCAAGACGATTATTAGTTTAATAAAAAACATAAAAAGCCCTAATGTCATAAGGCTTTTTATGTTTTTTTATTTTAGTTATTATTTTCATTATTCTGATTATTGTGCTCTTCTATGTTAATCATCTTTTCAATTAATTCAATATCTTTTTTTATTAATTTTTTTTCACCGATAAAATGTAGCGTGGGTTTTTTTGTTACGCCACGTGTTAAACGATATGCTACGAGTCCACAAGTAAAGCATAGACGTATACTTGGGATGTTGTCCATAGCGACACTTGTATATATTGTGCCTAAATTATCCAAGGCATTTCTTAGGAGACGTTCACCAATACCTCTACGCCTGAAGCGAGGATGTACGGCGATACAAGCATGTTTTTTTCCATAGTTATTTATAGCGATTACGCCTATAATGTGTTTTTTATGGATAATACTTTCAATACGTGTGCCTTTTTCCATAAGATCATAAGCGTTTGCGTTTTTTAGCCATCGTAGAGTTCGATGTGTTATACGACCGCCGCTATGATTGTGTAAAAAACGCATAATAAGGTTATGTGTCATAACCCACCTTTTTGGTGTTAGCGGTACTAGCCGCATGGTTCTTCTTCTCCTGATAATGGGATCTTTAATATATTATTGGTTAAGTAGATCGAATATGCTACCAAATTATGTAAAGATCTTGTGCGGATATTTTGTTCATCAAACTTCATCGGTTTGGCGTTAGTTTCAAAGAACCATAATTGACCATTTTTGTTCATGCCCCAATCGATGGATAGTTCTCCTAAGGTTGTTTTCTGTTTTTTTTCAATGTATTTTGCTACAAGGATAGATGCATCACAGATACGCTTTTCTAAATATGTTGCTTGATCATGAAAAACATGCCTAAATACCTTGGAAAGATCGGCTATACTGCCTCCTCGTGGAATATGTGTTGAGATGGCGTTATCACCAGCGACTCTTATACCTGATCCTGTGACGGAAAAATACCCATGTCCATTTTTTTGTACTAAGGTACGTATATCAAAAGGTCGATTTTTATAATGCATGAGATCTATACCTTGTTGTAAAATGTATTTTTCTTTAGCTAATTTTGTTATAATATTTTTCCATAGTTTACTTAAGGAGTTAAGTTTATATTTTAAACAACTTTTTTGAAGTTGATGGATAAGTTCATATTCATAGTCATTTTTTGTTAGTCGCATAATATTTATACCAGCTTTACCGTTAATCGGTTTTATATAAAGTGTGGGGAATTTTTGAAAAAGTTTTTGTAAATTAGGTAAAGAAAGCAATGTGGTTTCTGGTACAAATTGATTTAATATTTCTGATTTACTAAGATGTTTATAAATACTCCATTTATCAAAAAAACCGTGATTAAAGAGCTGTGTTTGCGGCAAGGTGCTTATTTTTTTTAAAACTAATTGTGTTCTCGGGTGTTGTTCTATTTTACGATTAGGTAAACGGTTATATATGACACGAGGTAAAGGTAAAATAGCAGGCACCCAATTATGCATATTTGATTGTAAACGAAAACATTTTATCCATCCATTTTGTGTGCATTTCAAAAAATTGTCAGGTGTAATAATTACAACGGATATACCCATTTTTGCACCTGTATGAGCAATATCCATAAAATTGCGGTGATTACCTCGAAAAAGAGGATGACCATCAGCGGTTAAGATACCCAAAGAGGGTGTTTTTTGTATTTTACGTAATGTTATTAGTTTTTCTGGTAATAGAGGTATAGTAATGGCTTTGGTACTCCTTTCCGTGGTCAAGATTTTTTTAATGTTATTTTTAGATAAAATTTGCTAGATGCAAACTATAGTCTGTTATACATTTAGCAGATTTTTTTCCGGCTGTTTTGAGACTAGGATGATGGAAAATATGTCTACCTGGTTTAGCATTAATTTCAAATAGCCATATATCTCCATTTGTATCTACACCCATATCTATACCTAGTTCTCCTATTGGACCAATTATTTTTGAAGTAAGAGCATCGGCTGTCTCAATCGCTGTTTTAGCCATATCTGTTTTTATTTGGTCGACTTTTTGATCAAAAACGAGCTTTAAAACTTCTTGCGTCGAAGCTATTTTACCGCCTGTTCGCACATGTGTGGTGATCGAACCAGGGCCAGCTACTTTGCAGCCAATTGCGATAACTTGCCATTGACTGGAACGATCTTTATGCATATGAACGCGAAAGTCGACAGGTCGATCTTCATAACGGATGAGATTGATCCCTTGTTGTGCTAAATAATTACGGAAGCGATTAGGATTTTTTTGAAAATGATATTCTAGCAGCTGAGATAGTTTTTTAAAGCGATGCAAAATCGTTTTTTTGTTGTGAAAACGACAAAGATAAGCGCCTTTATCTGGCTTAGTAATACGTATGATACCTAATCCTAGACTTCCATGGATTGGTTTTAGGTATATGTTATTATAATTTTTTAACATTTCTTCCATTGTATCCATAGAAGGAGCAGAATGTGTTTCAGGTATAAATTTAACTGTTTTTTGATTTTCTTTTAATATACAATGTATATCCCATTTATTAAAAAAACCTTGATTGAAAATTTGGCAATTTTTATTTTGTTTAAAGCGTTCTAAACATATTTTAACGTTATGCAAATTTTCTGATCGTCGATTAGGTACGCGTTCATAAATCACATCAGGGAAGGGTGAGGTATGTTTAAACCAACGATTTTCCCCTTTTTGTAATTTGCGAAAATACCAACCATTTATTAACCTTTGATTCCAATTTATCATGTCAGGTGTAAAAACAAAAAAGAAAGGACATTCGGCACGACCAGCTTCCATAAAACGACTAAAAAAAGATGTTCGACCACCAAAAGGTTTATTTTTTTCACCTATGCAGCCTGTGGTTAAAATACCGATAATGGGTCCTAAACGTAAATTTTGGCCATCATATATGACACGGATGATTGCTCCTGAGTATGGCAAGGATAACCTATTGGCTAAACTAGATGGTAAAATTAATTGAGGATCATTATGCTTTAGTCGGATAAATGTGGTTTTAATTGATCGTTCGCCTAAGCGTATATGAGTAATGTTGCTATTTTTTTTATAGCCGAGTTTTTCGCTTAATGATTTAGATATAATCAGATGTTTATAGATATCATTTTTGGCGATCAAAACTTTGCATAGTAACGAATTTATAATTTTCTCCCCTCTCCTCTATACACGACCGTGCATTTTACTTAGCAAGGAAGCGGCATAGCGAATGGGTAACTGGATAGATCTTTTTCGTATTTGCGGTTCGCCCGTATGCATAAAAATGGCACGACCAGGTTTGGAATTAACTTCTAAGAGCCAAATACGACCTGTTGGTTCTATACCTATATCCAAGCCTAGTTCCACGAGTGAACCATGGTTCATTTCTAAATCTTTTGCCACATTTTCGCCAAGTGTTTTAATTTGGGTTTTGATCTTCGATTGGTCATTTATATAATATTTTTTAAAAAAAACATCTAATGATTCAGCTCGACCTCCGCCATGCAAATTAGCTGTTATTGTTTGATGTTGACCGATTCTAATAGCTTTTCCTGTAATATTGAATTCATTTTTTTCATTTTTTTGCATTAATAACCTTAAATCAAAAGGATAGCCATTTTCAGTACATAAATCTAAGAAAGGCTGTACAATATGTTTGCGCGTTTTTAATCGTTCATAAAGCCATGCTCGTATATTTTGTTTACTTTTTACTTGGGCATTTAAAAGACTATTTTGCATCGTACGACCTTTAATACGAAAAAGATCAGACGATATCTCTTCGATAGCTACAACACCTTTTCCGTGGCTGCCCATATTTGGTTTTATAATGGATGGGCCAGCTTGCTTTATAAAATCGAACACAGTTTGAGGATCATGGCAAAGTTTAGTCTTAGGTAAGAATGGTGCAATTTTGGGGTTAGTTTTTAATAGATCGTATGTTTGTAATTTACCAGCAAGTGGTTTGCCAAGAAAAGATATTGTGGGATCTTGTCTAAGTTTTTGGATATTTTCACGGTAAACGATAAGATGTTTTTTATTAGCATAGTGACATCGATCGTAAAAAAGATTTGGAAGAGGTTCAATATTACTGGACCAAATCTTATCGTTATTATAATGCCAAGCTAAGGTCGTTTTTTTTGCCCAATTAATTTGCAGTGGATTTATAATAATTACGTGCACTTTATATAAACGTCCTATAATCGTCAATTGGGCAAAAAAACCAGCCTCCGAGAATGGGGGATGACGCCTAGGATTTTTACAGGTAATGATACCTAGGATATGTTTTTTTTTTATAAAGGAAACCATTTTTTATTTTTCTCCCTAGGTACTTTCATGTTGGTTAAATAACAGGTATAGGCAAGTAAGTTTTTAACAGACGGTCTGGTTGTTAATGTATATGAACTATCATGTGGCAAAGTATGTTCACCTTTAGACGGTTTTGCATTTACTTCAATCAACCACCATGATCCATTTTTATCTATACCTAAATCGATACCTAGTTCAGCATAATGACCCTCAATTTGCTGTTCGATTGCCTTTGCTACCAAAATCGAGCATTTTTTTAGATTTTTTAAATGATTAACACCTTTTTTTGCGGGTAAAGAAGCTAAAACAGTTACAGCTTTTTCTAGTTTTCCACCTCTAGAGACATTTGCTACAAATTGTTGATTACCGGCAATACGTGCAATTGCTGAGGTAATACACCATTGACCTTGACCATCTTTTTGCACTAGCACCCTCAAGTCAAAAGGTCGTTTGGTATAATAAGCGAAGTTGATACCTTGTTGGATTAGATAATCTTTTTTGAATGTATGTTTTTGTAATGTTTTCCATAGATTGTGAAAAGAGAATATTTTTTTCGTGAAGACATCAACGTGATGATCATTACATTGATAGATCCAATATTTTTTCATATTAATCAGGCGGATAATGCCATTTCCTAAGCTGCCTTTATTGGGTTTAATATATAGCGATGTATATTTGTGTACAATATTTATAAAATTTTGTTTATTTAAAACAACTGTTTCTGGTAAGATTTCGCTTATTTGTTCATCATTCGATAATGCTTCATATACATTTTTTTTGCTTAAAAAACATTCATTAAATATAGCTATATCATATTTTTCTTTAAGTGCTAAAAGGAGATTTTGTAAATATTTACGCATTTCAGCTTCTCTTGGCACAATCCGATTATAGATCACATCAGGTAATGGCAAAGCACATAATTGCCAATTTTCGTCTACACGTATCCAGCCGTGGACGATCTTTTGTTTTAAATTAAAACGTCGCGTAGTTATTATAGCTACTTGTGTACCATATTGATGACCTGTATTATGACATTCATTGAAAAAAGCATCAGACGTACCAAATGGTGGTGTTATTCTTCTTTTTAGCGGCTCATGGATTAAAATACCTAATAGGGGACCTAATTTAATTTTTGATTGTATAGTATCTAGCTGCATATTTAATACACAACCAATATACAGACCGAGTTTTTGTGCCAAATCAGGGCTAATACCAAGCCGCCATTTAGGGAAATTTGGTTGCGATCTTATAATCGATGTAGCGTTTGCTGATCCATAGGAAATAGAGATATTTTTTGTTATACCATTTAATTGGTTGGCTGTAACTGTATTTATTAATATAAAACTTCCTTTTCCGAATATCTTAGCTTCTAATATTTCGATCCAAACCTTGGTAATCCCCATCTAAAGCTCCTTCCAGGTAACCTATTAGATGTAAATTTTAGTAAATTGTAAAAAATCAGTTTGATGGTTTATGAAAAACTTAAGGAGGGTCCTAGGTCACCGTATGCATCGAAGGGTTACAAGGTGCCGATTTGGATTATGCTGATGGACAGGTTATAAAAATGATATGCAATTATAAACTTATGTTGCAATTTTGGCTCATTTTTTGCTTCCTTTTTTATGCATTAGTTAAGGTATTGCTACATTTATAATTATTATTTTTTTATATTTATTTTAAATATAAAAAAATAATAATTTAATGTCATGTATTCATACTCATTGTATATTTATAATAAATATAATTTTTATTAAAATTATGATTTTTAAATTCATAATTATCAGAATTGAGAACTAATTTTTTATGGACATGCTCTTTATATAACATTAATTATTTACTGCACATCTCCACAAAAGAGTCTGAAAATGAAAATAGTTAATTATAATATTTTATTATACAGTTATTATATATTAATTATAAGCATTATTATATTCGGTTAATTATATTAAAAATTTTATTCTAAAAATATAACTAAGATTTATAAATGACAATATATATAATGATTAATAATATTTTTTAATTAGACTTGTTGCAAAACAGATATTATAGAAGGATTCGCTATATTCAAAGTGCATATTTTGGTCTAAAAGCTATAATAGAGACTTTTTGCTATGTTTAAAATTGGTCTTTAATATTAAAGTATCAAAAAATATAAGCTAATTCTTAAATTTAGATTTTCTTAGATATAAATAAGTCCGATATTGATGTTTTGACCATCGAAGATGACCATATTTTTATGGAAGAAATCTTAATAACATTAAAATAAATAAGAATAACTTCATTGCTGATAAAATTAAGCTTACCTTAATATACATAAATATGATACTTTTTTTTAAATGGTAACAAACGCTTTATCTTGTTTTGTTATACACTTTAAAAATGTTTTGATTTGTTTTTTTGTACCTAAAGGATAAATAATAATATCTGTTTTTAATTCGCCTAGAAAATTAAATCCTTTTTTAAGCTTTTTTCGATTATCTTTTTTGAAGTATACCAAGAAAATATGCTTTCTGACCAGGCTCACTAGATATGATATTGCAAGCAATACCCATTTTATTTCTTTTTTTTATCAGCACGTTTAACTTCTATAGCATATCTTAAATCATCTGTATTTAAGATATCTTGAAAAATAGAATTTCCTTATAAACTTTTTTAGCTAAATTAGAATAATTATAAACCGCTTGCTTTTATAGCTTATTTAGCTGATGTCCTTGTTTTATGATATACAGTATCGTCAATGATTAGAAAGTAAGGTTTATTAGCTGGCCGGATAATTTCTTCATAAGAAACCTCTTTTATGGCTTCGCTCAGTATTTTTGCATCCTATTTTGATATGGCTTATCTTTAGACGGCATCTATTATAAAAGTTTTTTTATGAATATCCGTGAAATTTTTGACACAACATACCAGCCATAATCTGAAAAATATGATTAAAAACAGATGCATTAAATTGGGATATTAACCCCAATTTATTACAAAATTTAACCAAATGATATTTATTAACCTACAATTAATAGACATGCTTTATCCTCTTTTTGTATTTTTGATAACACTTACATTCTACAAATGGGATAGAGGAATGTTTATTTTTTTTGTAAAATTTTAAAATATAATAATTGGCATTTTTTTGCTTTTTTGCATTTGCAGGATTTAATTTAAACACAAAAATAACTATTAGCATAGCTTTTAGTGCATGCGGTTATTAAACTCTTTTCACTTGTATTTTTTGCTAAAGCTACAAAGTTTTACTTTATTCTTTGTCAAAGCCACGTATTTAATTATCAGCAAGAGCGATTTTGTTAAGTGATGCTGATTTTTTGTTTTTACACCATTATTGCTTATATGTAATAATATTTTATCTAAAAAAATAAATATAATATTTTCACGTAAGGCATAAAAGAAGTATCCTAAAGTTTCGGCTATCGATATGTAATTGGGGGAAAGATTTATATAGGGGCTAAAAATGTTTAAGCTTTTTGTTAATATTTATCATAATAAACCAAAAAATTCTTGTAGCAATTAAATTTAGGCGGAGTAATTTCATTTATCTTTAATTAATTTTGAACAATCTAAATAAATTAAAATATAAAACTCTGGATAATTTATGCAAATATTAGCAAGGTGGAATAAATATAATTTTAGACATTTTTAGAATTTTAATATATTAATCTAACATTAAAGGAACATAAGCGAAATTTAAAGCGATGAAAACATGCTGTTGTTTTTATGTGTATATTTTTCATATAATATACACATAAAAATTGTTATGAGCATTGTTTTTAGGAAGCTTTATTAGCCCTCTAGTCATTGTTTGCGATCAAGTTTACTTTTGCTAGATTTTATCTAGATTGAATAATTATTTTTATCTTTTTTGGATAATTTTGCTAATTAATTTATTGATGTTTAGATTACTTAATTTTACAGATATTTTATAATGTATTATTCATATAATATGATCAGAAGTGTTTTGTTTTTTATCTTACGTGTTAGGGGGCTTTTTATTATGGATAATGATAAAAATATACAGGTGATGTTTTATGGTCATGCCTGTTTTGGTATTACTTATGGTGAACATAGGATTATTATTGATCCCTATATCTTAGATAATCCATCAGTTAAACATGATTTGGATGACATTGTTGTTGATTGGATTTTGGTTACGCATGCACATCATGATCATTTCGGAGATGCTATTGCTCTAGCTAAAAAAAATGACGCTACAATTATTGCTAATTATGAATTGTCAAAATGGTGTAATTGGCAGGGTGTTGAAAAAACACATACTATGTATTCAGGTGGTAAATTTGAGTTTCCTTTTGGTACTGTGCATATGACGCCTGCAATTCATGGTAGTGGGTTAGAAATCACGGAGGAGAAGTACTTTGCTTCTGGCGGTAATGCAGCTGGTTTTTTATTGCAGCTAGGTAATTTTACGTTGTATCATGCTGGTGATACAGCCTTGTTTAGCGATATGCGTTTGATCGGGAAGGGGCGGCCTATAGATATTGCTATTTTACCCATAGGTGATAACGTTACTATGGGTCCTGATGAGGCTGTCTTGGCTGCAGAATTTCTTGATGCTCGTAAGGTTATACCATGCCATTATGATACCTGGGATGAGATTAAACAGGATCCTGAGGTTTTTAAACAAAAATTAGAGAAAAAAGGTATAAAGGCGTTGATGTTATCAGCTGGTGATGTTCATGTTTTTCACGGCAGTTGATATAACAAAAAAACCTGCGATAACCTCCATAAAGATGGGGATTTTTCGTAGGTTTTTAATTAGAAATGGGCACATTTTGGTTATCAGTCTCCTTGTGTGGTTCTGGTATAAACCAACAACCTAGCGTTGTTCGGTCAATATGAACTTTCAAATCCATTGATGCTAATTCTTTTTCAATACACTCCGCTACTTCGGTTGATTCTGTAAAAGCAGAATATCCTTTTTTTATTAGATCGATATTAGCTTTAGCGATCCTTTTGCGATTTATTATCATGCCAATATTCTCCTTCCCAAAAACGCATATTAATTATTTAAATAATTATTTAAAATTTCTTTGGGCATCTCTTCTATTTTAACCCATATTTTAAGTGTTGATTGATAGAAAACAGCATAGTGGAGTTTAGCTTGTAACCGTTTGCTTGTTATTTCATCAATGTTTAAGGGTTCTTGTTCAATTAAAATATCTATTAAATCAGGATATTGATTGATAAAACGAAATGATTTGTTAACAAGCGATATTAATTTTTGGCTTAATTTTGTTTTTATGATTTCGGAAGCGATGATATTTGAAGATAAAATTTCAACATCAATATTCTGAATTTTATCTTCCTCGACTTTTTTAAAAACGCCATGCTTTTGTAAGCGAGATATTTTATATTGTAAATTATGAATCTCCTTATCTTTTTGATTCAAAGCATAATAAGTGTTGCCTATTTCAACCTTAAGATGCTGGATTTTCATGCCATTTATAATGAGAAAAAAGATACTACCACTTAATAAGCCAAGCACAAATATGGCATATAGTCGCTTTTGCTTCACATAAGAGGACAACTTAACCTTCCTCCTGAATGAGCCAACTAATAACTAATGTACCTAATTGTGCACCCATAAAAGCGCATAAAATGCAAACAATTTGTTGAAATGCTTGGTATAACTGACCACCTAGGATAGTTATTTCTAAACTCTTTATACGATCAATTGTACCACCAATTGCTGCTACCATGGCCCAAATTTTAAGTTGATCAGAAATTTTCAACATACGATACATTGGTTGGGTATCGAGCAAAAAAGCAGCTAATCCACCTAATAATGTTCCGCCTAAAACAACACCAAATGCAACCGTAAAATCTAAAGTAGCTGTGGTGATGAAACGTTCTTCCATAGCTATCTTTCCCCCTGCTAAGTTTGCTCTTTGTTTGCGTATGACGCAAGGGGCTTGTTTATTATATATGCACTAAAAAAATAAATAATTATTTATTTTTTGCTTTTTATCTAGATTGTTGTTAGGCGATATCAGGTAATTGTTTTTTCGTTTTCAATTTCAGTAATCATTTTTTTATATTATAATAATGCTTGTTTATTAAAAACTAATTATTTGATAGCATATATATTTCATTTTATTAATTTGTCCATTGCATTAACTTATCCCAGGATATGACTTTATTTTAACATTCCCTGCATAAATAAGCAATTTCTTTTTAATTTGTAGGTGATTAAAGGCAATTTCTGTTTTATTAGATTTTTTTATAATTTTTAACCATGTTTTATTTTTAATTAGTTTTTAATATATTATAAAATTAAAATAAAATTGATAATATAATTCATAATAAGGAAAAATAAATTTCACAAAAAGTAGCTTAAATTAAATTTTTTATGATCTTTTTTTATTCAAAATAATTTTTTTATTTTATGATAATATCACTTATTTTTGTGAAGATATTTTAAGATATTTTATTTTGTTATTTTTTATTTTGTTATTTTTTTTCTTCATTCATTCATTTATTCATTTAGCTTGGTTTCAAGCCAACTAGAAAGACCGGCTACAGCAAAAATAGTCCAAATTAATTGGATGCCTGGACAAGATATTCCTATGCTGACCACGGCCACAGCGACCCAAAAACCAGTGCACCAATGACAGCTGAGTAGTTTACCAAAAAAACGGCGTATTTTTTGACCTTTATACTCAATTTTTGTTTCCTTTGCTCCTGTTACAGGATTGATACTATCTACAAAATCAAAAAATAGTTTTCGTAATGGTAATGTGATGGTATCAAATACTAATAAGTGGGTTATGCGAAATGTTGCGCCGATCCAAATAATAAAGTTTAAATTTTCGCTCATGTTGTTACCTCAGCATAAGTGATTTTTGTTTCTAAAATGATAGGCTCATGATTTTCTGAGATAGCTTGTATGATCAATGGTATGGTTTTAGATGTTTTATTTTTTAGTACAATACTTATTTGTAAAAGGGGTGTTTTTAAATTTGTAAAAGGTTTTAATGCTTCGGAAGGTTCTTTTTTTAACCATACACCTTGGTTGTAAGGTGTATTTTCTCTTTCTTGGGCTGTTACATAGGTCCAATTATTGACTTTATTGATAATTTTATTAGCAGGAGTTATAGCGCCTGATATACGAAAATGTTCTGCTTCAGTGCAAAAGATACCTAAGGTTAGTTCTTTAAAGGTTTTATTTGTGACATTATTACATAATAAATAACCTGCTATTTTATACTCTTCTGATAACTGGATTAGAGGATTAAAGAAACATTTTAAAATTGGTTTATTATAATCTATATTTTGCCATTTTTTTAAATGATCTTCTATATGAGGTTCTTCTTGACAATGAAAAGGTTGTGGTGACATTAAGTCTGTTTCTTGTTGTGTAGAAATTAGGCCAACAGAAAAGAGCAGAGCCAATTTTTCAATTAATGCAGAGGGTGTATTGTTAATAAAATTCGTTTTTTGCTGAACCATCATATTCTCAGGGCATAATATAGATATATCCAGACAAGGACCTTCATTGACTAAGATAAGTTCAATCTTATAATTTTGATCAACAAATACACGACGAATCTTTTCTGCCCATATAAGAGCTTTTTTAACATATAAAATTTTTATTTCAATTTTATTGCCCAGATTATTATTTTGGCTTGTTTTTATATCTAGCTTTGCATTTATTATGTTATTGTGATTATGTGCATTTTTTATTATATCTGTTGAGATATCTGTTGGGATATCTGTTGAGATATCTGTTGAGATATCTGTTGAGATATCTGTTGAGATATCTGTTGAGATATCTGTTGAGATATCTGTTGAGATATCTGTTGAGATATCTGTTGGGATATCTGTTGAGATATCTGTTGAGATATCTGTTGAGATATCTGTTGAGATATCTGTTGAGATATCTGTTGAGATATCTGTTGAGATATCTGTTGATTGATTTATTATTTCTAGTTTAAAAGAAGATTCTTCTAAGAAAATTCTTAGGCAATCAATGAATATTTTTTCATTTTTTTTAATTGGTTTATCTAAATAGATTTTGGTTATTGTTTTTGTATAGAAACACAAATTTCGTTCTTTATGGTCCCAATTAGGTTTTAAGTTTTTTTTAAGCAGATAACTATAAAACCAAGGCATTAGCGTTGGTTTTAGGAACCCGCAAAAGTTTTGATTTTTATAAATTGCATAGGGGTATTTATGTAATTTAGGCAATTTGTTCATTCACTTCTTTCTTGGAATTTTATCATGCTATTTTTAGCTTTGGTTTATATTTCTGAGTGGTATATTTTGTTTTTATTTTATTTTTGATTTTTTTATTTTTTTATATTTAAATAATTAATAATTTTTATTTAGTAATTTTTATTTAATAACTTTTATTTTTATAAATAATTTTTATAATAAATTAATTGTGACTTCATAGCTCTTTTGCAACAATTTCTTTCTTGTACATATATTAGGATTATAAAGGTTTTTAAGTAATAATTACTATAAATTATGAAGGAGTTGTATTATGTCTGGAGCTAGATTCTGGCAAAGTCCCTGTCAAAGTAGGTCGAATGGTGATAAAGAAAAATGTGGTTATCATTTTTCTAATTTAGATTCTAATAGTGTTCGTGAAGAATGTATATGTGTTTCTAAAGTTTATGATTGGGTTTTGGTATCTAATGATAAAAGAAACAAGCTTGATATACCTGAACCTTTAGCAACAGAAGTTAAAAATATTTTGTTACAAGGTATTCCGGTTCGTACGGAAGTAATAACACCTCGTGTGCCATCTCTTTTTCCGATACATTGTGGTGTTCCTGCATCGTTACAAAATATTAATTGCTCTATTATTCCTCCGATTCGACGGGTCAAGATACCGAGTCCAGTTAACGGTAGTTTAATCGATGTTTCCTTGGTGCGTTTTATTTTTATAATTAATATTACGGTTGTCTTGTATCGTGAAGACACAAATGTAGAAATCGGTCGTTTTGATGCTGCTATTCAACTTGATGATGATATTGTATTATGCTTACCTGAACCGCTTAATGCAGAGAATATACGTTGTCGGATTGTTGAATTATGTATTATTCCTTCAGGGATTATTTTTGAGAATGCTGTGGAGATCAATGTATGCTTATGCCAGGAAATACAGGTAGAGGCTGATGTTAAATTAGAAGTTTTAGCACGTTTTAGTCATCCTCGTGCACCTATTCATAAACCTAATTATGCGACCGTGAATACTTGTATTCCAGAGATTAGTTTCCCGCAACCTTGTGCTGATATTTTTCCTGGTGGAAGTTGTGATTGTCAGGGTTTAATCAATTCAACTGATGAAAATGTTTTAGTTCAATTGCCTAATGGACAGCTCGGTAGTGGTGTTGCTTGTCTAAATGCCGAGATATGTAATAATTGTAATCCTGTATCTACAAATATTCTTTTCCGTTTTACTGATAGTAACAGGGATCCTGATTTAAATAAGAATTTTGTTTTTGAATCACAGATGATGAGTGCTTTAGGTTGTTTTGATACTTTAGATCAGATTAATAATTATATTGATACCTTAGATTTATCTGCTGAATTGCGAAATATTTTGACAGTTATTAATCCTAATAGTATAGCTGTTGCAATTCAAGGAAAAGGTTCTATATCTCCTAATTTAGGCGGGTCTTCATCACACTTGCATTATAAACTAGTGCTTATTGATAATGCTAAACCTATACCACCTACAATTACACCTGTGCGTTCTGTTTATATTTTTATTATTAATGATGGTGTTCGTGATATTTTTTCTACATTAGTAAATGTTCCTAGTATGAGCTTAGAGGTACGTGTGTGTAAACAATTCCCTACTCCGGAGTAATGATAAACCATAAATTTATTATCATTTTAGGAAATATTTTCATATTAATTAATTTATAAAATAGTTTAAATAGATTTATTTTATTAATTTACATAAGATTTAATTAAAAATCATCTTTTCTGTAATATATGTTTTTTATGGTATGATACTGAATGCGGATAGTAAAAATATTTTCATGTTATATATTTAAAGATTATTTTTTGATGTATCATTTTTAGATCATCTTATATCCGAAACTTATTATTGGTATGATTTTTTTATACTTGTTATTGTATAATTTAAATTAGCTATAATGAGTTTTTTGTTATTTTTTTTAGTTATTGCTTTTAGTTATTGCTTTTAGTTATTTTTTTTAGTTATTGCTTTTAATTATGTAAGGGGGTGGATATTATTGAAGAAAAAATAACTTCCCTTCGTGCTTTTCAAGCTGAATGTACGGTACCAGGTGATAAGTCGATAGCGCATCGGGTGTTGTTTTTAGGGGCACTTGCTCATGGGGTAACTAAAGTAATTAATTTGCCTCAGGGTAAGGATGTTTTAGCGACGATAGATTGTTTAAAACAGTTAGGGGTTATTATTTATCCTGTTGATGGTACAAGCTTTTTGATACATGGAAAGGGTGGATTATCATCATTTCGTGCTAAGCATATAGAGCTGGATGCACAAAATTCTGGGACGACAGCGCGTTTGCTTTTAGGTTTATTAGCTGGGAGTTCTTTGACGATTTCTTTGGTTGGTGATGCTTCTTTATCTCGGCGTCCGATGGTTGATGTTGTGCGTTTATTACAGTTTCTTGGTGCTTTTATTACGGGACATACAGATGATTTTTATTTGCCTTTAACAATTAAGGGGAGGCAATTGCAGGGACGTCATTTGTTGATTTATGTTGCTAGTGCGCAAACGAAGAGTAGTTTACTTTTAGCGGGGTTGTATGCTAAGGGTAAGACGTCTATTGTGGAGCCATTGCCAACGCGTGATCATACAGAGAGACTCTTTCCTTTGTTTGGTGTATCATATATAAAAGATGGTTCTTGTTTTACCATCCATGGCGGACAAAAATTACGATCGGTACAGGTTACTTTGCCTGGTGATTTTTCAAGTGCTGCTTTTTTGCTTGCTGCGGCGATTGTTACACCTGGTAGTCGATTGTGTATTCATGATGTTTGTTTAAATCATTTAAGAACAGGTTTTGTTGGTGTTTTGCAGCAAATGGGTGTGGATATTAAGGTCACGGTTATGGGTATGACTTCAGGAGAACCTTTTGGACGTATTATTGTGAAGGCGCCCAATAAACCTTTAAAATGTGTTGAGATAACTTCATGTATGGTGCCTAGTTTAATTGATGAATTACCTTTGCTTGCGATTTTAGCTACGACTGCTGATGGATTAACCGTTCTTTCTGGAGCACAAACGCTTCGTTATAAAGAGGCTGATCGGATTAAGCGTACAGTGGAAAATATTAATATCTTAGGTGGTAATGCCAAAGAGACACCGGATGGTTGGATCATCAAAGGTCCAAGTCGCTTATCAGGTGTTGTGTCTAGTTTTGGTGATCATCGTATAGCGATGGCTTTTATGATTGCTGGATTAGCTTCACATACAGGCGTTACGGTTAAAGATAGTTCTGTTGTCGATGTTTCTTTTCCCCAGTTTTTGCAGCAGTTGTATCGTTGGCAGACTTAAAGCATATTTCGCTGGAAATTTATTAGCTATATACTAAGTTGAGGACATTGCAATTGATCTAATATTTTAGCTACAATGTTCTTGGGGTAAGAGTTAAATAATTTATGTGCTTAGCTTTTATGTTTAGGGTTTTCTTTGATGCTATTTAGATTTTTTCTTTAATTTTAACTTTTTCGCTTTTTGCTTTCTTTTTTGCTTTTCGCTTTATTTTTTATGATTATTGTTCGAGGGGAGGAATTGGACGGTTTGTCCAATTAATACATATGTCCCAAAATATTTCGCGAAGAAAATTTTTAACCTACATGCTTGGAGCTACAGGTGCATTTATGGCGGCTTCTGTTGGATTGCCTTTGGTTCGTTTTGCGACAGATGCTTTGGTTAAGAAGAATAAATCTGATGATGCTTATATAAATACTGGTTTGCTTGAAACGGAGATCACAGAGACGCCGATGCGTTTAAAGGTACAATTTAATCGAGATGATGCTTGGCGGTCACAAGTACCTTCGGAGAATGATGTTTTTGTTTTTATTTGTCCAAAGAAGAAAGATATTTTGGTACTTTCTCCTAAATGTACACATTTGGGTTGTTTGGTTAATTATGAAGAAGGTTTAAATCAATTCAAATGTCCGTGTCATATGGGCTTGTATGATCGGTGTGGTAAAAATATACCTGGAACGCCTCCACCTAAGCCTTTGATGTATTATCCTAATAAAGTTGAGAGTGGGCGATTATTTATCCAGATGGTTTCGAAAGATCAATAAGAAGCGCGATAGAGTTATATTTGCGTGAAGGAGGAGGTTTAAACATAAGGTGTTACAATCAATTTATCGTTGGCTAGATGAACGTCTAGATATTACACCTGTTTGGCGTGATGTAGCAGATCATGAGGTTCCGGAACATGTTAATCCTGCCCATCAATTTTCGGCTTTTGTTTATTGTTTTGGGGGATTAACATTTTTTGTAGTTATGATTCAAATTTTATCAGGGATGTTTTTGGCTTTAAGTTATGTACCTGATATTGTTAATGCAGCTCGTAGTATTAGTTATATTCAGGATAATGTAGCTATGGGGGCAATGGTGCGTGCTATGCATCATTGGGGAGCGAGTGTTTCCATTGTTATGTTGTTTTTGCATACTTTGCGTGTATTTTTTACAGGAGCGTATAAAAATCCGCGTGAGTTTAACTGGGTTGTAGGTGTTTTAATTTTATTTATTATTCTTGGTTTAGGATTTACAGGCTATCTGTTACCTTGGGATGACAAAGCATATTTTGCAACTGTTGTAGGCATTGAGATTGCTGAGTCTGTGCCATTTATTGGTGAATATATAGGTAAATTTTTAAGTGGTGGAGGAATTGTTGGGGCAGAAACTTTAAGTCGTTTTTATGCCTTGCATGTTTTTTTCTTACCTGGTGTTTTATTGGGCCTGATTGCTGCTCATTTTATTCTTATCAGGCGTCAAGGTATTTCAGGGCCTCTTTAAGCTGAGGGTAGAGAGGAGTAGATGATTATTAGTAATCATGATAATAAATCAGATCAAACATATTATGTTGGAGATTCACGTGTAAAAATAAAAGGTAAAAAGTTAATTCCGCGTGATTATGCTGATTTTCCTGGTAAGACGGAAGCTTTTTTGCCTGATTTTTTGCTTAGGGAATGGATGGTTGGTTCTGTTTTTTTAGTTGGTTTTTTAACTTTAACACTTGTAGAAACAGTTGAAGTTGGTGAAGCTGCTGATATTAACAACAGTCGTGGTTATATACCTTTTCCTGATTGGTATTTCTTATTTTTATATCAAATTTTGAAATATAAATGGGCTTCTGCTAGTTTAAAATTTTTAGGTACCGTTGTTTTACCTGGAGCTGCTTTTGGGGCACTTATGTTAGCTCCTTGGCTAGATACTAGTAAGGAACGTCGTCCTTTGAAGCGACCTATTGCATCATCTATTATGTTGCTATCTGTTATCTCGATTATTATTTTGACATACGGTTCAGTGGAAGAGCATAAGACACAGACACAGCGACCTTCTTCTTTCAAGAATGAGAAACCGGATGATTTAGATCATGAAGGTTACAAGATTTACAGTTCAACACCATGTATTTCTTGTCACGGTTCAAATTTAGAAGGAAGCAATGGCCCGTCCTTATTAGGTGCAGGGTGTCGTTTTGATAAGGCTCAATTAGAAAAAATTATTAAGTATGGTAAAGGCTTGATGCCTGGTAATATGATTCCTTACCAAAAAGGTCAACCTAATCCAAAAATAGATAAAATAGTTGATTTTCTATCTAAACAGCGTCAAGGTTGTTCGTAAAGAAAAAGCACCACAAAGCGGTTATTATAGCCGTTTTGTGTGTGGTTTTTATTTGTTTAAAGATGATAATTAACTAAAACCTTCGCCACGTACATCTCTTGCATTGTGTATAACCATGAAAGCTTTAGGATCAACAAGATCGATTAGTTCTTTTAATTTCGGGAATTCTCTTGGTGCAAAAACAATATATAGGACTTCTTTTTGATTACCTGTATATGCACCTTGTCCTTTTAGAATTGTGACACCTCGACCTATTTCTTGTGTTAATGCTTTTTTTAAGATAGTGGCTTCATTCGAGATAATAGTGGCTGTACGACATGTACGCATGCCTTCCACGATGAAGTCGATAATACGACTTACGATGATCATTTCAACTAGGGTATACATAGCTAGGCGTGGATTTATAATAAACATCGATAATAATAAAACTAATAAGTCCCATGAAATGATCACAGTACCAATAGAGATATTTTTTTTGCGATAGATGATTTGCGCAATGATATCTAAACCTCCTGTTGTACCTCCAGCGCGAAAGATCATGCCACAACCTATGCCGATAAAGGCACCTGCATACAGTGCAGATAATAAGATATCATCGCGCAAATTTATCCATTCACCGATATTTTGCGTTAGTTCTAAAATTAAACTTAAAAAAACAATTCCGATGATAGAATAACAGAATGATTTTTTACCTAATATCTTGTAACCAAAAAATAAAGGGATTAAATTAAGGATAATTAACAGATAGCTCAAGGGTAACCCTGTTGAATAATTGATCAACAAACCGATACCCGTAAAACCACCTTCTGCTAATTTAGCTGGTATGGCAAAGCCATTGATACCTATTGATATCAGTGTGGTACCTAGGAAGATGGTTACAACACTATGGAGATGGTTTCTTATGTTCATTTATTTAACCTCCTTGTCTTAAAGAGAATACCTTAATTTATATTATTTACATTTTATAATTTTGTTATCGATAAATATATTATTTAAGATCTACAAACATTTTCGGTTTGTAATAAAAATTTTAATAAAAAAATTAATTTTAGATATTTTGTAATTGTTAATTGATTTATTTTAAGATATAAAACAACAAATAAAAAAATAAAAAAATAAAAAAATAAACAAATAAACAATAAAAAATCCTTAAGTTATCTTAAAAGGATTTTTTTATTGTCTGTTATTGTTCTACAGCTTGTTTGGCTGTGAAATTTTCAGCTTTGTTAAGGAGTAATTTATTTTTTTGAATGACTATTGAAGCTTGTTGGTCAAATTGTTCAATTGTGTTTTTTATGTCATTAGTTTTTTTCTTTTTAGCGATTATATAGAAAATGGGTTTTTGTTTATTTCCATATATATCATATCCTGTGATGATTGTGATTTTATTATTAAATTTTTGATGAAGCTTATCCATAATTAAGGGCTTTTTATTGGATATAACAGTGAATGTTATTGAATTTTCTTGTTTTTCCACTAATAAATATATAAACATAGAATAAATATATATATATATTAATGTATATAAGAAATTTTTTAGGTCTAACATAATCAAGGACCAAGTTAGTACTAAGGCATCAAAAATGAAAAAGGTGTAATTTAGTTTAATACCTGTAAAATATCTTACCAGACGAGCGACGATATCACTGCCCCCGGTGTTTCCGCCCATTTTGAGAATGCTACTTATGCCTACACCCATTAATAGTCCGCCAAATATAATAGCTAGCCAAGGATCGTCTATATGCCAGGCGGTGGCTTTTTCTAAAGGTTTGGTTAAGGTTAAAGCAAGTGAAAGTAGATTTACGCCTAAGATGGTATGGAAAATCAATCGGTAGCCAAGGAATGGTATACCTATGATCACAAGTGGTATGTTTAAATAACGGATTGTATTTTCTATAGGGAGATTTGGAAAATACTCCAAGTATTTTATAATAAGTGCGATTCCGGTAAAACCACCATCACCAAATTTGGCGGGTGTAATAAAAAGATTTAAACTTATGGCCATGAGCATGCAACCCAAGAATATGATGCTGAAATATCTTACTATGTATAACCATTGTTCTGGATTTTTTAATTTTTGCAAATCCTTTTTTAGGAGCAGTAATTCGTTTTTGAAATAAGCTTTTTTTGTATTTGGAGACGTATTTTTTTGCTTAGCGATATTTATTATTTTAAATCACTCCTTTACGTCAAGGATTTGGTTGAGTTTTTTTAATATTTATTAATAAATTTACCTTGCTTTTTATAATTAACCTTATAACAATTGAGTAAATAAAGACGTGTACAAGTGTATACATGCCTATTTGAAATTTTAGAAAATATAAAGAAGTGAGAATTACACAAGTATCAAATACTAGGATAGTGTGGCTAAGTTTAATCTTTGTAAAATGGTAGTTCAATAGGGCTATGATATCTGTTCCGCCTGTATTACTGCCCATTTTTAAGACGGTCCCTACGCCTAAACCGATTAAGATACCGCCATATATGACTGATAACCAAGGATCATTAGGATGATACGCGGTTAAGTTTTTAAGGGGTTCTGCGATATTTAGACCTAATTTTAAAATATACAAACCGACGATGGCGTTTAGGACAAATTTTCGGCCTAAAATAGGGAATCCAAGGATGATAAAGGGTAAGTTTAGTAATAGTGTTGTTTTTCCGATATCAAAGCCTAAATTATAGTGTAATAAGATTGAGATACCAGTAAAGCCGCTGTTGCCTAATTTAGCTGGTATAGCGAAAAAATATACACCGATACCTGTAATGATACAAGAAAGGAAGATGATAAATAAATAATTAATTAAATAATACCATGTTTTTTTATATTTTAGTTTTTTAATATCATCAACCAAACCAGACCATTCTTTAATTAAAAGTTGTTTTAATTTAATTTGGTTTTTATTTATCAGTTTTATCATTTCCTTTGGTATTTTTTCATGATAATCAATTGCTTAAGTGTTAAATTTAAGAATATTGAAAATAAAAAAACTCTTCTAAATGATTTTAAGAAGAGATTTTTAAATTAAGCCGTTGATTTTTTCAAGATTTCTTTATTATCCTTATTTTCGATGGTAAAACCATTTCCTGATATTTCATCAGCGTTTTGTATAACTATAAATGCTTTATTATCAATTTTTTGAATAATATTTTGCAATATATGCAATTCTTTTTTTAAAACGCATATATACAATACTTCTTTATCATCTTCTGTGTAGCCGCCTTGCCCTTTTAAGACGGTAGTTCCTCTATGCAGTTTTTGTTGAATATTTGCTATAATTTCGCGTGATTTATGCGATATAACGGTTACGGTTTGTGATTTATTATTTCTTTCAAGGATTAGACGTATAACAGTAGTATAAGTCATGATACTTATAAGTGTATATAAAACTTTTTCGGCACCAAGTATTTTCCAAGAAGCTAAAATAACGCTGGAATCGAAAATCATAATTGTGGTGCCGAGCTTCATTTTTGTAAAATATCGATTTATTAGTGCTACTAAATCGACACCACCTGTATTTCCGCCTATTTTTAATGCCATACCTGCACCTAAACCTAAGATGACACCACCATAAATTAAAGATAACCAAATATCTTGAACGTGATATGCTTTCCATAAAGCCATCGGACTTGTTATCCACAGGGCTAACTTTAGCATACCTACACCAACGGTTGAATGGATAACAAAACGACGTCCTAAGATAGGAAAACCAAGAATAATGAATGGTAAGTTCATCAAGAGGGCTGTTGTTCCTATATCCCAACCTAAGACGTAACGTAATAATAAGGAAACACCGGTAAAACCACTTGTCCCAAGTTTTGCTGGTTCAAGAAAAAATTGTGCTGCAATACCAACCAAGATACAAGAAAGGAAAATGATTGAGAGATATTGCGCAATACTTATCCATGTTTTGAAGTTTTTGAGCTGTTGAAGATCGCTCTTTAATCCTTCGAATTCAGTATGCATTCTCTCTTTTAAGATGATCGATTTTTTACTTTCTATATTTTGCATAATTCAATCATTCTCCTTTTAGTACTTACCTTTTCATAAACCTCTTTCCATTTATGTTTAAATGTTATTAAAAGTACTCATTTATTACTTATATCGGCAAATTATAACTATTTTTAGCTTTAATGTCAATATTTAGATATAATAATATTTATATGTGTTTTTTAATGATATAAATTTAAGTATAAATGTTGATCTTTTGGTTTTATTATATTTATAGATTTTAATTTTATTTTTTTTTAAAATTATCAAATAATGCACAAATGACTTAGATTAATTGCTTTTTTGTGCACGTATTTTATAATAATGTCTATACAATGTCAATCTCCAAGGTACAATCATACCGAAAGCTAATAAAAAACAAATACTCCCTGTTTGTAGCCAACTAAGGTGTTGCTCGATCCAATCTCTGAGAAATAACCTAGCGACGATGATAATAACGAAGACGACAGCAAAAGCTGGAGATGGTTTCATGCGTATGTTTTTTTCTTCATCTACAGTTAAACCTGAATTTAAAATCAAGAGAGGAGATAACAATAACGAACCTGCTAATAGTGCTAAAACAGCCCATTCCCAGGATATTTTAGCTAAAGGACACAGAAACATGATAAAACCTGTGCTCATGCCAAGTGGGGGAATCAATAATGATTTAGCCGATACATTTCGCTTACTTTCTTTGACGCGTAGAAAGATAATCCCTATTGATACCAAAATACCAAAACTTAGGATGAGCCAATCCAACACACTTTTATCGAAGTTGAACATTTTTAAGCCTCCTTTTTAGGTACAAGCTTTTTAATATATCATAGCTTTAAAAAATTCCGACTGCTGATGTTGACAACTATCGTATGTTTGTTTATATATACTATCATTTTATATGTAAACACCACAATCACTTTATGCGCCCTAATTGGGATATGATGTGTTTATATAAACAATATTTTAAATTAAATTAAAATGACTATATCGTTTTTGCGATATTTTCATATAAATAAGGGGATGGCAGAATTGATAACAGTTCTTACAGGTATACAAGCTAATGGTGATTTGCACATGGGTAATTATTTAACAGCGATGAGGTTGCTTTTAGACCTACAGAATAAAGGATATAAATGTTATTTTTGTATTGCGGATTTACATGCACTTACTGTAAGACGTGATCCTTCTGTTATCCAAGAAGCTGTTAAAAATATTATTGCTCTTCATTTGGGGGCTGGTATAGATAAAGTAGAGATTTTTTTACAATCATCTATACCAGCCCATAGTGAAGCTGCTTGGCTTTTGCAATGCGTTACGCCTATGGGTGAATTATCTAGGATGACGCAATTTAAACAAAAGAAGGGTATAGAATCAAATAATACTACTTTGGTAGGATTATATACTTATCCAGTTCTTCAAGCAGCAGATATTTTATTATACCAGGCTGATTTAGTACCGGTGGGTGAAGATCAAAGACAACATATTGAGTTAACGCGTAGCATAGCAGGGCGCTTTCAACATCTTTTTGGGCGAGAGGTTTTTAAATTGCCTGAGCCTATGATTTCTAAAGATGCTGCTCGTATCATGTCCTTAGATAATCCCCTATGTAAGATGAGTAAAAGTGGCAATCCTTCCGGATGCCTTTACTTACTCGATACAAAAGATAATATTGCCAAAAAGATAAAAAAAGCAGTTACCGATAGTGATGGCCATATCTTTTATGATCCTGTTAACAAGCCGGGTATTAGCAATCTTCTTGTGATTTATAAAATGCTTACAGATTATTCTATAGATAAAATTGTGGATAATTATAGTGGAAAAGGCTACGGTATCTTTAAAAAAGATCTTATAGAAGTAATTTGGAACTGTTTGAGTTTGTTGCAAGAAAATTATAAACAATATATTAATTCGGATATATTGTTCGAAAAGCTAAAACAAGGTAACGCCACAGCTTCAATTGTAGCAAATAAAACGTTAGTTGACATGAGACAATCAATGGGTTTATTGAAGATTTAATTTATCTATAACTAAAATTTATTCATAGGCAATCAATTATTTATATAATAATTTCCCTTTCTTTTAGGTTGGAGTTTGGTTAAAATTTTATCCTCTTAATAATATATAACATACCTTAATGAATTATCTATATAACTTTTTTTATAATAATTTTTTGGTTTAAATTTCTTTCACTAAAGAAGGTGCATTAATATTTTAGAAAAATCTTTCGAAGTAGGGATATAAAGCTCTATTATTAGGAGATACAGGACCAGTAGGCCCCACAGGTCCAGAAGGCCTACTGGGAATTACAGGCTCACAAGGCCCGGAGGGAATTGCAGGTGTACAAGGCCTTTCGGGGATTACATGTGTACAAGGCCCCCAAGGGCTTCAGGATGCTGATGGAGTACAAGGAATCCAGGGAATACAAGGCCCAGTAGGGGACACAGTCCCCCAGGGACTAACAGGAGCAACGGGCCCGACCCTTGGTTCTATTAATGCTTTCTATATAAGTTCAGCAACTAATACAGTAGTGCCAAATAATAGTCATATAATTTTTGATGTTCTTAAGGTCCAAAATGGACCTGATATTTCTGGTTTATTACCAGGAACAGATATTATTTTAGCTGGACAGCTATCTTGTGAACGTCATACATTTTGCCTCTTTTTGTGGTAGTTGTTGTCCATCGCAATTTAATTTTAGCGTGGGTTTACTTTTGGATAATTCAGTTATTGATACTTTTTCTATGCTTGTTAAGTCTAAACCATCTAACTATTTACGGGAAGAAATTGTTTTAAATGCTATAGTACAAACACCTCCAGGACCATCGAATTTACTAAATGTTTTCAATAACGTAGATGCTTTTACAAATAAATCGGCACTTATTACTATTGTTGAATTGATCTAGTTGTATGTTTTGATTGGTTAAAAAAACTTTGTTTATTTTATCCCCTATATCAATTTTATAGGGGATTTTTTAAAATATATAATTGTATATTTTAACTTTATTTATATACCTGCACCACTCTAAAATAGAATTACAAATTAGATTTTAATAATTAAATTATGCATAAAAAATATATAATTATTACTTGATTATTTATAAGCAAAGAATTAATTAATAGCGCATGAAATTCATATACATCAGATATTGATATTTTGACTATTAAAAATTAACTTACCTTTACAAGGGTAATCTTAATAACATTTATAATTATGCTGTTATTCGTCCCTAAAAAGATTGATAAGGTTTTTATCCTTCTAAAATCACAGATCTTATCTTTATAGATATAACATTGATTAATTAACCGATACTAAATTATTATTAAAAAAGATAGTAAATTTAAACTTATTTTATCACAGTAAAAGTTAATATATCTTTCTATATATATCAATTGATATCTACAAAGACCCTGGAGAGTTACTTGATATTTTTTTTCAATGTTTTTTATATATATAAATATATACAGATTAAGTAAAGCTACTTAATGTTTTAAATATATATAAAAATATATACATTTTTATTAAATATATATGAAAAAAGAGATAAACTTATCATATAAATATTTTATTATTTTAAAAGAAGGTGTTGTATTATTTTGGAACGTTTTTTTGGAATTACTAATGTTTGTGTTAATTCTTACAATAAAAATTGTGTACCTTTTGATATGAATGATTATCCATGGGTTTTAAATAAAATTTCTTTGACATGTATACCAACAGGACCAACAGGACCAACGGGACCAACAGGAGTAACAGGAGCGACGGGACCAACAGGAGTAACAGGAGCGATGGGACCAACAGGAGTAACAGGAGCGACGGGACCAACAGGAGCAACTGGTCCGCCTGTTGATATTGATTTTATATTAATTATAGTAGTTATATTAATTATAGTATTAGTGCCGTTATTATCTCGTGGAGCAACGGGAGACACAGGAGCAACGGGGATAACAGGAGCAACAGGAATAACAGGAACCACAGGAATAACAGGAACCACAGGAATAACAGGAACAACAGGAGATACCGGAGCAACAGGAATAACAGGAATAACAGGAATAACAGGAACCTCAGGAATAACAGGAGATACCGGATTAACAGGAGATACAGGAACAACAGGAGATACCGGAGCAACGGGGATAACAGGAACAACAGGAGATACCGGAGCAACGGGAGTAACAGGAACAACAGGAGATACCGGAGTAACAGGAGATACAGGAACAACAGGAGATACCGGAGCAACGGGGATAACAGGAACAACAGGAGATACCGGAGCAACGGGAGTAACAGGAACAACAGGAGATACCGGAGTAACAGGAACAACAGGAGCAACGGGAGATACCGGAGCAACGGGGATAACAGGAACAACAGGAGATACAGGAGCAACGGGAGTAACAGGAACAACAGGAGATACCGGAGTAACAGGAGATACCGGAGCAACGGGAGATACAGGAGCAACGGGGATAACAGGAACAACAGGAGATACAGGAGCAACGGGAGATACCGGAGTAACAGGAGATACCGGAGTAACAGGAGATACAGGAGCAACGGGAGACACAGGAGCAACGGGGATAACAGGAACAACAGGAACAACAGGAGATACCGGAGTAACAGGAGATACCGGAGCAACAGGAGTAACAGGAGACACAGGTGTAACGGGAGTCACAGGAGTCACAGGAGCAACAGGAATAACAGGAGATACCGGAGTAACAGGAGATACCGGAGCAACGGGGATAACAGGAACAACAGGAGATACCGGAGTAACAGGAGATACCGGAGCAACGGGAGTAACAGGAACAACAGGAGATACAGGAGTAACAGGAGATACCGGAGCAACGGGAGTAACAGGAACAACAGGAGATACCGGAGCAACGGGAGATACCGGAGCAACAGGAATAACAGGAGATACCGGAGCAACAGGAGCAACGGGAGATACAGGAGCAACGGGGATAACAGGAGCAACAGGAATAACAGGAACAACAGGAGATACCGGAGTAACAGGAGATACCGGAGCAACGGGAGTAACAGGAACAACAGGAGATACAGGAGCAACGGGAGATACCGGAGCAACAGGAGCAACGGGAGATACAGGAGCAACGGGGATAACAGGAGCAACAGGAATAACAGGAACAACAGGAGATACCGGAGCAACAGGAGCAACGGGAGATACAGGAGCAACGGGGATAACAGGAGCAACAGGAATAACAGGAACAACGGGAGTAACAGGAACAACAGGAGATACCGGAGTAACAGGAGCAACGGGAGTAACAGGACCTTGATTTAGATTTTTAGATTATATTTTTATGATTTCATTTTAATATTTCTTTTTTTCAGTTTTATATTTTTAATAATAAATAAAAGAAAGGACCTGCTTTTTATATTTTTGCAGGTCCTTTCTTTTATTTATTTATTTGCTTATGCTGTTAAGTTGTTTTGTTAGTTGTGATTTGTGACGAGCTGCTTTATTAGGATGAATTATGCCTCTTCTTGCATTTTTGTCTAAAATGCTTACAGCTTCCTTAAGCATTTTTAAGTATTCATCTTTTGTTTTATCTTCTTTTTTAATTTCTAAGGTGTATTTTTTTATTATGGTTCTCATTCTAGACTTTTTTGTCATATTTCTTTGTCTGCGTTCTTCTGATGTTCTAACTCTTTTGGCGGCAGATTTTATATTGGCCATATTAGATAACTCCTTTCTTGTTCATTTTGTTCATAATTATATTAGTTGAACTGACTGCTATTTTAATCTTTTGTATTATATGTTGCAATATCCCAGTTTTTTTGTTTCTTTATAAAGACATAATATTTGATTTAAAATCAGGTTGAATGCTTATGCTATGAAATCTATTCATATAAATCTCATACCAGATTAAAAAAATAATTATTGCCCATAATTTTCTTTCATTATTTTCTTTTCCGTTAAAGTGATTATCCAATAGCAATAGAGCATAATCTATGTTAATTATAGGATTATCATCTGAGTTTATAATTATTTCTTTAGCCCATTTATATAAATCATTTTTAAACCAAAAATTTAAAGGTACAGGAAAACCTAATTTAGGACGATTAATTACTTCTTTTGGTAAGTATTTATTCAATGATTTTCTTAGGATCCATTTTGTTGTATCTTCATTTATTCTGTACCTAGTTGGTATTTTGTGAGCTGCTTCAAAAACTTTTTTATCTAAAAAAGGTGTACGAGCTTCAAGTGAATTAGCCATGGACATTTTGTCTACTTTAACTAAAATATCACCTTTTAACCAAGTATGTATATCGATATGTTGCATTCTGGTTACGTCATCTAAGTGACTATTTTGTTCATAAAGTGGAGAAGTGATATCTTGGGGACCGCTATAATTTGTTGGGGCCAATAATGCTTCACTAAACAGTCGATTTTTTAATTTTTCCGAGAAAATATTAGCATTGCCAATAAAACGTTGTTCAAGGGGTGTGAAACCTCTGCGGAGATAATTTATGCCGTAGCGGTCGTTTATAATACCTGTGCTTTTTTTTAACAAATTTTTAATATTATTAGGTATAAATTTAAACATACGCAAGGCTTGAGGTTCTTTATAAATACGGTAACCACCGAAAAGTTCATCAGCACCTTCACCAGATAAAACAACTTTTACATGTCTTCGTGCTAATTGTGTGATGAAATAAAGCGGTATAGCTGCTGGGTCGGCTACAGGCTCGTCCATATGCCAGATGATTTTAAATAAGTTATTTTGAAAATCATCAGCTGTAACTATTAGCTCATAATGTTTTGTTTCTAAATATTTAGCGATGATTTTTGCCTTAGGTAGTTCATTAGATTCTTCAAATGGGAAACCAACAGAAAATGTACTTAATTCACCATGCTTTCTGAGTATAGCGGCTACCGATGCAGAATCAATACCTCCAGATAGCAGTGTACCATATGGTAGATCCTTGCTACGATGGATAGCAATGGAATCATCAATACCTTTTTCTATATCAGATATATGCTGGTCTAAAGTTATATTTTTATCAGGTTTAAAAATTAGATCGTGATATTTTTTGATAATCAAGTTTTTTTCATTGTTCTGCGCATCCATGATAAAATAACTACCGGCTGGTAGTTTATAAATATTTTCAAACATAGTTAATGGTTCAGGTACATATTGAAAAGTAAAATAATGATATATAGCATTTATATTTAATGAACGTGAAACACCTTTATACATAAGCAAGCTTTTGGTTTCGGAGGAAAATACAATACCGTGCTCGTTTTGGGTATAAGAAAGTGGTTTTATACCGAAAGGATCTCTTGCTCCAAACATTAGCTTTTTTTTACTATCCCAAATAACGAAAGAGAACATACCTCTTAAGTATTTAGGTGTTTCATATCCTACTAATTCATATAAGCCTAAAATAACTTCGGTATCAGACTTTGTTTGACATACATATCCTCTAATATTTAAAAAATATCTTAATTCATCATGATTATAAATTTCACCATTAAAAACGATCCAAACGTCACCGGAGGGATTTTGCATGGGCTGACGGCCGCCGTGTTCATCGACAATTGTTAACCTTCTGAAGCCAAATCCTGTACGTTCTTTAATTATGTAACCGTTTTCATCAGGCCCTCTGTGTTTAATTATTTCCGTCATTTGACTTAATTTTTCTCGGTCTAGAGGGTAATTCCATTGATGTATTGCCACAAAACCACACATTGGATCTTTTCTACCCCCTTTGTAGTTCATTGTTGATAGTTAAGACGTGATTTTTGGGATACTTTACACGGCCTTTAAAAAAATCCATTTCACATTGTGGTATTTTAGCAGAAGAAGTTAAAAAGTGAAACTATTATCTCGATATTCTAAAATATAACTCATATTTTTGTACGGGGTCAACATGGAATAATATGAGAATATTCTCTGGGTATATTAGCATATAAAAATATAATATTCAAAAATATACTAATGATGTATTTTTGTGTTCATTATTTTTTATTTTTACCTAGGTGGTTTATTTTTTAATATTATTATTTATATATAAAAAATATATAAAAACTATATATATTAATGTTCTTTTATATTCTTATTTATTTTTATCAATTACTTTTATTATATATAAATATTTTTTATGTAATTTTATAAATCCTATAATAAAAGTTATATTTTTAATAAAAGATATATTTTCATACTAATGTTTTTTGGCTTTAAATATTTGATTTCCTTGTATTATTTTTAATATTTTTCACAAATATTGCAGGTAACTATCTTTATATTGTTGAAATATATTTAGATGATGATAATGATCGTTGTTTGAGTTGGTTTTTTGGAGGTGTTTCTTGATGTTAGAGTTACTTAGTCCGGCTCAACGATTACAAGAAACCATAAGTTCAGAAGTTGGTTCTTTATTTTTTATAGCTGTTGTTGTGGTAAGTTTAATGCTTTTTTGGAAACGAGCTTTTGGACCTTTTGTTGGGTTTATTTTTTTTTCGATGTTGGTGAGTGTATTTATTTTTCAACCACAGATTATTTCTAAGCTTGGTGTGATGGGCTTTAAATGGTTATTTGGTGATTATTTATGAAAACATCATATATATATAATAACATTTTTAAAATAGACAGAAAGATTTATGAATTAATGGGTTTTTCTTTACCAAAGCCTATTTTATATCAACAATTTTTTATTTTTTTGGCTCAGATATTATTTTTGCTTATGCTCAATAATTATTTCTTTATATCTGCGATACAATTATTTTTATGGCCTGCTTTTTTTACTTTTTTTCTTACACAAAAAGATAGATTTGATCGTTTTTTTTATCTTTTTATTTGGATTTGGTTAATTAAACATTTCAAACCTAGATATATATTTTATCATACGCCGCATATTTTTTTGCAAAAGAGGATTTGTTTTACAGGGAAAATCAATTTGTTTAAGGAGTGAATTAATGTATAAATATTTTCCTGTGATAGATTTGTTAGCTAACATGGTTGTTCGTAAAAAAGATTGTATAATGGCTTACTATGAATTAGATCCTTGGCATTACAATTATCATTCAAATAATAAGAAGATGCAATTTTATAATTATTTGCAAAATTTTTTTACTAGTATAGATACAGCCGTACATTTAATTATGTTGCCGCATTTTTGTTCTTTTTCTTCATGGTTATCAGCTCAGAAACAAAAAATATATACACCTTTTTCAACTTTGGGGCAAAAACATATTACTGATATGGAAGATCTTTTTCATAACGCTTATCGATATCGTTTTATTTTAGGTGTCGAAATAACAATGCTTCGTAAACATTTGGATTGGGAAAATTTTAAAAATAGTATACGTGATTTTTGTTTACACTTTAATGTTCTACCTTTACATAAAGGATATGTAAAAGATTTAATGCAAGAGGAGCATAAGAAATATATAAGATTGCGAGAGTTTTTACCTATCCGTCGTTTAACACAACATGAGCTTATAAGTTTAATTCAGGATGCTTTTCAGAGAGGATTGACTTTACCTGATTTTAATATTTCCCATCTTAATTTAGCTAAAGAAGGATGTTTGGATTTAAGTCAAGGTTACAGTATAGCTGTGACAAAGTTGTTAAAAGGTAAGAAGCATAAAAATTATATTTCTTTCATGGAATTGGTGCAATTTCCGACATGTTTTACAATTCCTAATGAAGAATGGATCTATATTTTTCAACAATTACCATTTCATGTTGAATTCTCATTAAGATCTATGCCACTTTCTTCATCCAAGGCTATTGCTATTGTTTCTCGTAAGCAGAAAGAATTAATAGCTGAAGGTGAATATATGGAAAAAAGTGGTTATACTTTACCTGCTTCGCTTGTTGAGGGCCGTAATGAGGCTAAAATTTTAATTGATCTTTTGCGTTCTAAGCAAACAACTTTACTTAAAACTTCAGCTACAATAGCTGTTTCTGCTCAAAATCCAGATATTTTAGCACAGTATATTGAACAAATACAAGATTTCGCTAAACAATACGGCCTTTATTTGGATGTGCCTTACGGTAGACAATTACCATTGTTTGAAGCTTGTTTGCCTGGGATGCATAAAAATGGTTATCATCATTATTTAACGTCTGATGTTTTAGCATCTAGTATGTGGGGTGTAACAAATAACTTAGGTGATCCTGATGGTTTATGTATTGGGAAGAGTGGTGCTAAACCTATTTTATTTCAGCCTGCCAGAGGATTATATGATAAAACCTTGAGTACAACGGTATCTACTGTTGTAGTCGGATCTTCTGGAGCTGGCAAATCTTTGCTCGGTAATTTACTTTCTTATCAAGCTATTTTAACAGGTGCAAAGGTCTTGATCTTTGATCCAAAAGATGAAAGAATCCACTGGTTTAAGCAATTGCACTATTTAGCACCATTTTTATCTTCTATACGCTTAAGTCCTGGTATTAAAGATCGTGGTAAATTGGATCCTTTAGTTAGTATTGTACATGATGAAGAACGCTTACCTGCGGCAAGAACAGCTAAATGTATTTTACAACTTTTATTACAAGCTGATGATTGTACTCATATTTCTATGCTTATTAGTCAAGCTGTCGACAAAGTACTAGCTATGCCTAAACCAAATATGTTGAAAGTGGTGGATAAGTTTAAGCAAATAGCACCAAGTGAGCAAGCTGCATGTGATTTACTTCATTATTTTTCATATAGTGATCGTGTATCCTTATTATTTGCTCATGATGATGTTAAGGCTATTACGATTCATAAACCATTAACGATTTTGCATATGCAACAGAGCGGACTTATGCAATCAACCAATTTTGATCGGTTTAGCTCTGCTTTATGGATCGCCTTGTCTGATTTTGCTCGTCGGTTTACACAACAAAAAATTGAGCAGTTTAAAATGGTATTGTTTGATGAAGCTTGGCAAATGTTTAAAAGCAGTATAGGATGCCATATGCTTGAAGAGCTGATACGCACAGGTCGTAGTTATAATGCGGCTGTTTATATGGTTAGTCAGTGTCCTAAAGATTTTTTACAAGACAGTATACTTGCTAATCTCGGATATCGCTTTATTTTCCGTTGTTCAGATGAACGCGAAGCTGAAGATGCTTGTCGTTTAGCTAACATCGACCTCAGTTATCGAGACATGATTTTAACATTAAAGACAGGGCAGTGTTTATTTTCTGATTTAAATCAAAATGTAGAACGCTTAAATGTTTGTGTTCCAGAGTCTAACCTCTTTCAGGTTTTTGACACTAGACCTGATATATCGCACAAAAGAGCTACAAGCATATGAAGGGGTTTGTGAAGTTTACTTTGCTTTGTATTTTTAGTTTAAATATTTTTTTGTCCACTTTTACGTTAGCTAAAGAGACGACACCTTATTTATTAATTGATACTTTAGCTCCTTTGCCGACAGAAGCTACTCAAAAAGCACAAACCGATGGTTATAATCCTTTATGGACTAGCTATAGTGTTAGTTCTTATCAATTAGAACAACAAATGATATCTAAATCTAATTTGGATTTTGAACATATTATAACTAACGCTATCCATTACCTGGTACATCAAATAAATAATTTAGGTTGGCAAACACTGCTTGTGTGGAATTTTACAGTTTTGCGTCTTGTTATGAGTGCTTTTTCCTTAGATTTTATAGAGCCTTTAGCTCATATTGTTGAAAATGCTGTTCGAACATTATCGGGTTATGAAAGTGGTTATTATCGTCAAGGTAGCCTTTGGGGCAGTCTTCTGATGACCATGATTATTTTAGCCGGTGTTTGGTTCATTTACTACGGTATGCTTAAACAACGTCTTCTATTAGCTTTAGGAGCTATGATGAAACTCATAGCGATCCTTATTTTGGGTACAGCTTACTTTTCACATGCAGGTCCTATTTTGCTTACCATGAATGAAGCTAGCAGATTTGTAGGACAGGAGATTATGGCCATTGATTTACTGTTAGATAAGAAGCAGCAAAGTTTTAAAAAATCGTCATATGTTATATCGATGATGGCATCTGATCAACTATATAGAATACTTGTATACGAACCTTATGTTATTTTACAACATGGTACATTAGATATGACAAATAACAAACAGCGTATTCATAATATATTGGATTCACCTATAACATCTGAAATAAGACAAGCTTATATCGAAGATGAAAAACAGCTTTACGGGAATATGATGGTTACAGAAGCTGGAACTTTTCAGAGGTTGTTATTGATCGGTATATTAATGTTTACACATGGGATATTGGGGCTACTTTTTCTCTGCATGGCAGGTATGATTCTCATATATCAAGTACTCTTTTTATTAATTGCTTTATTTGCCCCTTTAGTTTTATTAGCTGCTCTATACCCTTCTTTAGCTAATGTAAGCGTGGCTTGGATGCGTAAATTATTAGAATTTCAAGTTTTGAAATTATTAGCAGGCGTTTTTTTTAGTGTTTTGCTTATTTTTTCACGTTTATTGTATGACTTTAAGATAGTAAAGCAATTTGGTTATATAGGGATGTTATTTTTACAGTTAATTTTAATTGTAGGTGTTATCTGGAAAAGAGCTACATTATTAAGTATTTTTAACATTCAAACTAAGACTAAATTTTCCTTAAATTTGTCTCAAATGAAAGAGTTATTAGATAATCTGGTTAATAAGGTTAAACAGATACGTAGTTATCAAAATAATGATCGTGAAGGTGAATAATCATAAAAATTTAAAGATATTTATAAAATATTTCTATATTTTAACAATATACTTAAAAATATTTATCCAAGTATTTAGTCTTAAAATATATTGATAAATATAATTAATTTATGTATAATGAATATATAAATTAATTATATTAAATTTTAATAGATTAAATATATATTTTGAAATTTCATTTATTATAAAAATCGAAAATATGGAAGATATTGTTTTTTAAATTACAGTGGTAAAATAAAATTATGATGATAAAAAAAATAAAGCAAGTTATCGTAATGGCTATGATAACTACTTCTAATAATATTTTTAATATCATTAGAGGAAAAGATGGTTTGTCTAAGTATAAAGTTTATTTAAGTAGATCAGTTCAACCTTATTTAAATAATATTATTTATCTTAAAGGTGATGAACAACGTAAGCAGTATTTATTAGAATTAGATTTTAGTACGATTAATACCTTAGAAGTCGAGTTAAAAAGAGCACACTACGAATATAGATCAAATGTTATGCTGTCTGTACGTTAATAATAATAGGATATTTTTTATCATAATTATTTTAAAAAAATATATCAAGAATATTTTTTATAATAAAAATAATTTAATCTATATCGAAAGCAGATTATTGGGATTTATAATCCAATATCTGCTTTTATATTAAAATTTGCAACAAAAAGTTTGATATATTTGCTATATTATTTAATTCCTTTATTTTTATTATTGTATTTTAACTTTATGCATTTATTATATAATATTTAAATTGCACGACCTAATTATTTCTAAAATTATAATGTACTTGTCCATAAATATTAATATAGCCGATTAGTAATGGTCTAATTTAATTCACAAAAATAGCCATTATCCTGAACGTGCTGGAAAATGCAGTAAAAAATTTTAAATTAATTTTGGGCGCAGTTTCCCTATGCAACTCTTAGTTGTTTTTGAATTTGGCTAAGAGAAGCACCTTATTGAGCTTTTTCATATATATTTAATAAAACAGCTTTTCGTTGCTTTTATATATATATTTATACCATTAAGCAGATTTACTTCGCCTATATATACACATAAAATTGAAAAAAACAATATCAAAGAAAAGTAACGATTCAAGGACTTTGTGGATATAACTTGATATCTATCGAGAGATAGATTAACTTTTACTGTTCTAAAATAAGTTTCAATTGACCATTTTTTTTCATAATAATTTAGTATTTGTTCATTACTCAACGTTATATCTATGCTAATAAAAGCTCTCATTTTAGCAAGATTAAAACCTTTAACACCTTCTAAATAAAGAATAACAACAGCATTATCAATTTTATTAAGCTTTCACTCATAATGATATACCCTATAATGGCCATTTTGGATGGGCACAACATCAGTATCTGCCTTTTTGATATATGCAGCAAATTCATTTAGAGATTGCTTAATTACTTTTGGATAAAACAGGCGATTGTTTTTTAATCCAGCAATAACATAACAACCTTTTTGAGCATTTGTGTCAAACATTGATTTTAAAGCATACCAAGAATAAATCAAAACATATATTTTTTGACCTAATTCAGGTAATTATTTAATCATGTCCCTTCTATGTTAATTTTATTATTTTTTTTAAGGGACATATCTTTCTGTAGCGAATTGATATATCGAATCACCAGTAAGCAGCAGCTCTTGAACAACGGCATGACCATAAACATCTAAGGAAGAATAATGACGACTAGCTTCTTCTATAGCATTAACAGCTTTTGACGAGGGCTTTTTTTTCTACAGACAGTATCGTCAATTATACAAAAGATTTTTTGGTCATTTTTCTTAGCTTGGGTTTGGATTTCATCATAAGAAACTTGATGAACTATTCTTTTTAAAAATCCTTCATCCCATTTACCTTTTGAAAGCATATCACTGATGCTTCTTATATCCCCATTATTCAAGCTTTTACGATGAATATCTGTCAATATACCTTTAAAACCATCAGATAATATTCCATTTAACATATATTTGTAATATTATTTAAAGAAGGCTTGGTAAAATAGAGTTATAGCTTCCATTCTTTACAACATTTGCTCAAACCCTCTTTATTGTGGTAAATTATTTGTATTAGACATCCTTTTTCTGCTCCATGTGGTTTATTTTTGGTAATTATATCTTACACAGAGGAGAAATATATTTCTATTTTTATACCTGGTTTCCTTCTTAAAATCTAATTTACAATTTTTTACTGCATTTTTCTGCATGTACAGCATTATCATAGCTTTTAGTGCTTTCTATTAAGCCCTTAAACTCTCTTCACATTGATTCTTGGCAAAGTCCCGTATATTTTTTATACAGATATTAATTATGAAGATATTAATTATGAAGATATTAATTATGAAGATATTAATTTATTATCTAATTATATTTTGGTAAAATAAAAATAATTATTAATTTTTAGGTATTTTTTAGGTATAATGTATATTATTAATTTGAAAATTACATATCATTAAATCCATATTGAAAAATAACTTTTTCAATATTATTTTAGTAATAATAACTATATATAATCTTTTTTTATGATTAATTTATTTGCAAATAGAGGTGTTATAGTGAAAAATAATAAAAAAATAATAAAACAATTTAAAAAAATTTTATTACCTACAATTCTTATTATGGGTAGTTCATCTATGTATGTTAATGCTTCTAGTGATAAATTATCTATAGTACCAAAAGAAGGACTTGAAACAGGAGATGAAATTATAGATGATAAATTAAATATAGAAAAATTAGAAAAAAAATTAAAAGATTCACAAGAAAATTTTAAAAACATAGAAAACGAATTACAAACTTCTATTTTAAAGCAATCAGAACTTAAGGAAGAATCAGAAGCTGTATTTTATTTTAGAGAAGTAAAAGACATAATTATTGAAGTAGATTCTCTTATTCAGAATGTTGATAGTCATAATTTGGTGTTATCTCCAGATAAAGAGGTATTTAATCAAAAGTCCAAGCTCTTAATTAATGAAGCTAAAGAACTTAAAGAAAAATTAAATTCATTTATCTATGAGGGACTTCGAAAAATAGATAATGACTTACGATATGCTTATAAAAGGTTAAAAAAAATCAGAGAAGACTTAACTCTAGATTTAGAAAAAATTAAAGATACTATAAAGGGACCATATATTAAAGGGATATTTGATAGGATTTTATTTATATCAAAACGTTTAGATATGGCTAGAAGTGCTGATATCAATGATTATATTATAGACAAGAATACAGGTCTCTACCTACTATCAGACATATCTTTATCTAAAAATGAAATTAAATTAGGCGATAAAATATTGGATAAAGAAATAAAAAAACTGGATTATTTATTTGCGGAATTTATATCAGAATTGAATGCAATGTTAATAAAAAAACTAGAATTCACCAAGACATCGTTAGAAAATATTCAAAGTCAATCTTATGCTGACCTTGTAAATGGATCTTTGATAAAGGAATTGTCAATTTACAATTCTTTATATCATACAAGTTTTGGTATAGCTGATATTTTAATTAAAAAACCTGGTTATGAAAATAGAAGCGATAAATTCAAGGAGCAATTTAGAGAATTTTTGGATAAATATGAGCCATTGGCTAATAATTTATATGACAAATTATACAATGAACTAGAAGTTGTACAAAATCAACTAAAAATTCCACAAAATCCATCAGAACAAATAACAAAACAGACTCTTGATTCATTAAATGATAACTATAGCCAATTGGTTGATATTTCTAAATCACTGGGTTTAGATAAAACACAAGAAATTCAATATAGAATTGATAATTTATATCAAAAAAGGCCAACCTTATTTAAAGATATTAATCCAGGCATAGTAGTAACTAAATCAGATATCAATCCAGGCATAGTAGTAACTAAATCAGATATTAATCCAGGCATAGTAGTAACTAAATCAGATATTAATCCAGGCATAGTAGTAACTAAATCAGATATTAATCCAGGCATAGTAGTAACTAAATCAGATATTAATCCAGGCATAGTAGGAGGCACTAAATCATATGAGGATTCGAGCATGATAGAAATTTCAACTAGACCATTCGATACAAGTTACCTAATAGCTGTTTTAGAGCTATCTAAATCATCAGAGCCTTTTGTTACTAAAACCGAAATATTATCAGAAAATAATTCATATGATAAATGTATTGCCAAAATCATGGATTATATTCGAAAATTTAGTTATAATCAAAATAGTTTAGAAGAAATATATAAGCTTTTTGAAAATGAGTTTGGTCCAGATATTGATAGGAATAAGGTATATAAATTTTTATCAATAGTTATGAAGATGATTAATGATTACTGTACTTGCCAAAAAAATAGGCCATAATTTTTGATATTTAAAAATGAACTTAAAAAGTTTATTATAATCTAAATTAGAATATTATTTTTTATATAAAAGTTGATTTTTCTTTTTAAGTCGACAAGCCCTGATATTGATTAAATTTAAACACAAACATAGTTTTTAGAATAGCGTTTAGGTTATTCTATTAGGTTCTTAAACTTTATTTGTATTTACAAGCTTAGGTAATTAAGTCAAGATACTAAACTAAATTAAACTTATAATTTATATTAATTATTTTATGTTTATAAATTATTATCAAAAAGCCTAATCTTTAGGTTTTTTATTTTATTATGATTTTTAATTGTCAATGGATAGAAAAATTATTATGAAACATAGATTTAACAATACAATTCCCATATTTAGGTTTTTGATCTAAAGGCGTACCTGAAAAGAATAATGATAAAGTACAGTTTGTTATTATCTTAATAAAAATAAATAATTTTACAAGAATGATATTATATATAGTTTATTTATAACTTATCTATTATTAAATTTATATTGATATTTTATGCTATTTTCACTATAATTATGGTGGTAATTTTTATATATTTTATTCTTTTTTTTTTTCAGTATCTGTACTTGCCAAAAAAAATAGGCCATAATTTTTGATTTTCAAAAATTAACTTGAAAAGTTTATTATAATCTAAGTTTGAACATTATTTGTTTATACAAAAGAGCGTTTTTATTTTTAGGGTAATTTAGCATACTTATGTTTAATTACTCTAAAAAGAGAATTTATATATTTGTATTTCTATAATAAATTTAATTATATTTATGGATGGCCAAAAAACAAACCTAGCTTTTTTAGGTTTTGACCATATTTATCCTTTTTAATTGTATTTGCATATTTAGGCTACCTCTTCAAATTGATAACAGTAGGACCTTAGCGCTGCTCTTAATCCTTTTTTGGCACGTGATAAAATAAGCTTCACAGATATATGCGTAGGAATATCTAAATATGATATTATCTCTTTCAAGTATGAAATGAATATATCAATCATATCTTCTATTCGATCAGCTTCTTTTTTATCCTGATATTTACGTAATCCCTGTAGGAGATTACCATTACTTGTATGTATACAATATATTGCTACAAACATTTGTAAAATTAAGTATCTATCTAAATTTTTGTTGGATATGACTTGGTATCCTTGCAAAGAAAGATAATTTTTAGCTTTTCTAAAATAGGTTTCGATTTCCCATCTGTTCGAATAATAATTTAGAATTTCTTCATTACTTAGCTCCATATCTGTGTAAATAAAAGCTTTTGCTTTAGATATATATTGACCTTCCTTAACGCAAATAAGGGCAACCGCATTGTCAATAAAATTAAGATTACCTTCATATCTATAAACACGATACTTTTGTTTTTTAATGGTAACAACTTTTGTATCTGTATTTTTTATAAAATTTAAAAACATTTTTATTTGATTTTTAATGCCCAAAGGAAAAATAACAATATCGATTTTTAATGCACCTATAAAATTAAATCCTTTTTTTAAGCTTGTTTCGATTATCTTTTTTGAAATATACCAAGAATCTACGCAAACATATGCTTTGTGATCTGGCTCAGGAGCACTAGATATGATATTGCAAGCAGTATCCATTTTATTGCTTTCTGTTTTATTAGCACGTTTAACTTCTATAGGATAGCTTAAACCATCTGTATGTAACATAGCTTGAACAATAGAATGACCATATACACTCCTTTTAGCTAAATTAGAATAATGATAACTTGCTTCTTTCATAGGGTGTTCAGCTAATTATGATGGCTTTGTCTTATGGCATACTGTATCGTCAATTATCAGAAAGTAAGGTTTATTTTTTCTCTTAGCTTGATGGATAACTTCTTCATAAGCAAAATTTTTTATGGCTTCATTAAGTGTTTTTCATTCCATTTCGAATTAATAATCATATGACTTATCGTTTGTCAACACCTGTTATAAAAGCTTTTTTTATGAATATCTGACAAAGTTTTGTTAAAGTTTTGTGACAAAATACCATCAATAATCTGCAAAATATGATTAAAAACAGATGAAGTAAATTGGGATATTAACCCCAATTTAAGAAAAAATTTGACCAAATGGGATTTATTTTTTAACCTACAATTAATAGACATTCTCTATCCCCCCTGTTGTTTTTTGTTAAGACACTTATATTCTACGCAGGTGGTAGATGAATGTCTATTTTTGTTTGTAAAATCGGAAAATATAATATATTGTAAACTTTGGAAATGCAATAATATTTTATTATTTTTATTAATAATTTACATTTTTTTACTTTTTTTCATGTAAAGAAGTATATAATATTTGATGAATTAATTCGATATAGAGGTGCTATAGTGCAAGATGAAAAAAAATAACAAATAACTTAAAAGAAATTTTATTTCCTGCAATTCTAATTATAGTCAGTTCATCTATGTATTTAAACGCTTTTAGTTATCAATTATCGATAGCATCACAAGATAGGGTTGATACAGGGTTGAAAAATCAACCAATGGATGATCAATCGAGTCTAAATATAGAAGAATGGGCAAAAAAAATCAACAGTTATAAAATGATTTCGCAGGATTGGAAAATAATCTAAAAGAAGACAGTATATATTATTTTAAAAAATCAAAAGAAATAATTGTTGAATTAGAAAAAATTATTCCAATGACATATAGATCTGATCACAGGTTATCACCTGTAAATGATAACTTAAACAATTTAATGGATAAATTATTAAATTTTTATAAAAAATTAAATGTATTTATATACAATAGGATTAAGAAAGCAGTTTATCAATTAGAAGAGGCTAAAAAACATCTGAAAAAAATGAAAGAATTAATAATCTACAATATATCCATTCACTATTTGAAAAAATATCTCAATAATTAAAATTTTTAGAAATTGCATCAAATATCGAATACGATAGTGGTAATTATGATTATATTTTAGAATCATCAGATAATAATATAGTTTCGTTGTCAAAAGGCAAAATCAAATTAGATGATAAATAAATAATTGCGAATGAGGAAATAAAAAAATTATGATTTTTGGTATAGATTAATTCAACCCAAAATAGCAGAAGCCCCATCACGACTAGAATCAATGCGAGATCAAGTGATAAAGTTTAACATTGAATCAGAAATTGGAAATGGAATTATAGAAAATTTAAAATCGTTAATTTATGAATTTTTTGAATAAATCAATCCGTATAATAGTTTAGATAATTTGTCGAATAATTTAGAATTAAAGTGATTATATTCTGAATTTCATAATCAAACATTAGAATTTAGCAAAGAATTAAACCGATTTATTTCAAAAGATTTTATTATTCAAATATAGACTGGAATAAATAGAATCAGAAATATTGATGATATATTTGATCTCAATGAATATTAATTTATAAAAGAAAAAATGGATGTAATTTCTAGAAGTTTAATATTGCTAAAAGATTATAATGCAAAGAATAAATTACAAGGATATTCTTATGAAGAAGATATAAAAAATATAGATAAACAATGTTAAAATTTGCATAGTGAATTCGATAATTTGAATAATGATTTAAAGACTAAAATAGAAAAATATGCACAAAAAGAGCTAGAAGATGCAGAAAATGCACTTAATAGCATTAAAAGCAAATCAGATATTGATATATTAAAACAAGCTCAGGAGAAATCACAAAACTTATCTAATAAATTTCTTTATTACAGAGGCTTATTAAATATAAATTATACAGATTTAAAATCCAAAAAATTATCTCTTGATCTGGAGGAAAAAATATTTAAATTAGAAGAACAATTTATTGAAAACATGCTAACTGCTATAGAATAAACCACCCAACCCTCTATAGATGGAAACAACCAAACTGATAGGGTAGAAAACAGCCAACCCGCTAAAGATGGAAAAATATTATCAGAAAAAGTAGTGGAAAGTTAATCGATGTTAAATTTATTGTGTGTAATTCTGTACATGCAAAAAAAGCAAAAAAATGTAAATTATTAGTAAAAATAAGAAAATATTATTTTATTTCCAAAGGTTACAATATATTATATTTTAAGATTTTATAAATAAAAATATACATTAATTTAGTTCCTATGTAAAATGTAAGTTTTATAAACAAAATACAACGAGAGTATAAAAAATATATATTAATTTTAGGTTAACAAAAAATCTAATTTAGTCGAATTTTTTCATGAATTGTTTTTAATATTACAATTTTTTGCACCGATCTTTAATTATCTTTTCCATATTATAGATGGTAGGTTATCTTGGGATTTTAGCGGAAATTTGTCTTATATTCATAAAAAAAACTTTTAGAATAGGATTCATTAAGTTATATGATGACTAATTAAAAATAGGATAAAAAAATATTTATTAAAGCTACGCAGGATGTTGTTTATGAAGAGATAATCAAGAAAGTTAAGAGGAAAAATAAACCTTACTTTCTGATAATTAGACTTTTTGCCAAACTCATATTATGGAAGGATCAACTATAGTACTTATTATAGTGTTTTCCTAAAGACTATAAGAAGGACTGGGTATTATATTTGAAATTTATCTATAATCTTATATGTGTAGGATAATGCAGTAAAAAATTGCAAATTAATTTCGGGTGGATTTTCCCTATATAACTCCTAGTTGTTTTTGGATTTAGCTAATAGAAACGCCAGATTTAGTTTGTGCATATATATTTTATTCTATAGCATTTTTTCTTTTTATTATAGATTTAAAACCTTCATCAATTTTAATTATCTACAATAACGCATTGAAATAAATAATACCACAGAAAATTAACAATCCAAGTATTGGGTGAATCTAACTTGATATCTAGCGAGAGATAGGGTAACTTTTACTGTGCTAAAATAATTTTCAATTGACTCTTTTTTTTCATAGAGCTTGTCTCAAAAACAATATAAACAGATTTTAAGGACTTAATCTAATGAACTAAAAGCTGTTATAATGGCTACTTTTTTTAAATTACATAAATAGTTTTAAAATATAAAGAGCTTGTCCAATAACCCATGTTAAAGAGTTTTTAAGAACCTAATTTAATGCACAAAAAGCTATTATAATGGTTATTTTTGTGTTTAAATTACACAATTACTAATTGGCTATATTAATATTTCTGGACAAGTCCAAAAAACAAACATTATTTTAATTTAAATATAAATATAGGTAATTAAAAGAATTTGCTTATGATTTTTTGAAAGAGATTTAAAAAGATTAATAATATATATTTATAATGAAAATACTAGTGTTTATATATTTTTAAATATATAAACATCATCATCGTTGTTTTTTGAATTTATGATAAAATTTTAAAAGCAACGATGATAACAATGGTTTTTTGGGATATATTTAAAATATCGACATGGGGATATTTAATACATTAGTTGTAATTAAATTATTATTCCCAATCAAAAAAAATAATTTTATGTATAGTTATATTTTGGTCAAAAATTTAATTTATAGTATAAGGAGGCTTCATTATGACTGAATTAGATTTAGATTTTTCAAGGGATATTAAGCGCAATATTTTGAAATTTAAAATTTTTTATTATACGGTATTTGCGTTTTTTTTCTCCTCATGGTTATGGTTCCTTTTTATCCTCGTTGATAATTTTGATTATTTTTTAGATAACTACCTATCTATTTATTTTGGCGTGGCCATTGGTTGTTTACCTGCGATATTTATATTGGTGATAGCTAAGATTAGAATGAATCAGAGAAGTAATTTGCATAAAAAATCAATCGCAAATGATTATAAAGATGGTTTATCGAGAATTTCATCTGAAGAAGATTGGTTATATATTTATGATTGCTTTGATAATTTTTATAGAACTGCTTATAAGAAAAATAAAATTAGCAAATCGCGATTTTTTCTTTTTTACTACCTTAGCTTTATAGTTATAATAGCTACTTTTATCTTAATGTTCATTATGCCTCAATATTTTGGTTTTATCGTTTTATTGGGTGTTTTTCTTTGGTGTTTTTTAATCAAATTACAGAAATCATTCGAGTCTTCTTGGTGTGAGACGAAGATGGATCATACTAGTTTAAATAGGGGATTATTTTTGATTTTCTTATTTTATGGAGTCATCTTATCTGCAGCTACCGACACCTATATTAATGCAATTGATATAGGTTCGGAATATGTTTCAATATATATTTTGCTATCTAATATTTTATTGTATCTGGGTTGGCGTTTTATTATTTCATCTAGATTACTAAATATATTTATCGGGTTTAAAAAATAGTTTATAATTATTTGTTTTCATAGGAAATTTTATAATATGCTTTGTGATATGTTTAATTTTTTTAATGTTTTTAATTTTTTTTTCGATATTACAAAACATATCTTTGATTTTAAGGCATATAAAAGAAGTTAGGAGATACTTGTATTATAATGTTTTATATGATATGATTTTCATAGTTCTTAATATTCGCAATATTAAATATAAGAGGTTTTTGTATAAAATCATCTTTATATTATAATAGTCATCTTTGGGATGATATCATCAAAACCTATCATTATATTATTGTATAATACATAAAATTTTTATATTCACTTCACTTCACTTCATTTCATATATGAATAATAAATTATTTTTAAATTTATACAAAACACCTCAATCTAAATATTTGAGGAGATGATTGTTTTGTGTCCAAAGTATATATTTAAAAAAATGTTAGCTATATCTAGTTCTTTAGCTATGATGGTGGCTTCATTTTCGCTTTCTTTTGGGGAAGTTGTTTTGAAAAATGATAATGGTAATGCTTTTACGAGTGTTGATAAATTTGTAGCAGGAAATGGACAAGAAAATACAGAGGCTGCTGTTCCTCTTGTTTGTTCAGATAAGGGTGATCCATTAGAAGGGGTTAAAGTAAGGTATCTTTCTAAGGAGAGAGTGAGTAAAAATTTAGATAAAGATTACCCTAGTTTAAAATCTTTATCTGATTATTTCGAAAGACATGGTTTATCTATAAGTAATAATTTAGAAAACGCTTCTGGATTTAGACTTAATTTTACAGATAAAGTTATACCTGATGAATGGAAAGCGAATTTAATAGCTAAAAGTGGTACTGATATGACGCATGGTTTTATGGTGCGTGATGTTTATGATCGTGATACGGAAGCAATTGTAGGACAAGTTGTTTATTCTAGAGGTAAATTTGAAGATGGTACTTTTATAGCTATAGCTAATATTGAAAAAGATGGTCAAAAAAGCACATATTTTTCTAATGGAAGTAAGTCAGAACATATTTTAGCTACTGAAGGAAATAAACGTTCTAAACGAGGGGACGAAGTAAGTTGTGGTATATGTAGGATTGGACATATGGTAGCCTGTGATGGTTTGTCAGGGATTGCTTGTGAGATTGCCTGTACTTCTTTAGTATTGGCTTGGCCTGCTATGTTGTCGTGTTTTTTAATGTGCGCTACAGCTGCAGGACGTTTTTGTTCGATTCCTATGAATATATCGTGTAAGTCTCATTGTAATTTTTAATCTTTTTATTAAAACAAAATTTTAGCTTAGATAATTTAAACTAAAGTTTTGTTTTTTTAATTTTTTTAACATATTTATTAGCTATTTATTAAAAAAACATATTTTAAGGGAATTGTTTTAAATTCATGATCAAAATTCTAAATTTATGATAAAATGCATAAAGTGGTTTACAGATAACTGTTTGCTTATTCATTGAGTTGCTCAAAATGTTAATTATGGAATGAGGTGTTTATTTTGCGTAATTTTGATAATTATTTTTTGCATGATAAGGATAAGACAATTAAAATTATGAAAATATTTGATTCTTTTACACAAAGTTTATTTTTATTTGGATTACTTTTGTGTTTCCAGAATTTCCTTTGGGTATTTCGAGAAAATTTACAAGGTGATATTTTGGATTTATTTTTAAATTTTCTTTTGAGCATAGAAAATTTAAAAACCTTTTTTATCGTTCAAATCATTCTGTTTATTTTGATTTTTACATTTATTTTATGGGCTAACTTAGTGAATGATAAAAATGCTGCTTATAATATGTTTAGAAGATTACCTTATAATATGAAAGAGGAATTTGCTCATAATTATCTTCGGTTTAAAGCTAAATATGAAAATGATCCAAATTGGGCTTTAGGGTTATTGCATGAAATCCCAACAGATGCTAAATCATTTTATATTAATTTTTATCAAGCATATAGATCGATGTATTGGAATCGCATTATTGATTATTATGGCAATTGTTACAGTATAGCTAATTCGAACAATAAGAAGACCACGAAATTTAATTTTTTAGCTTTATATGTGCTTAGCAAAATAACGTTGATTATTGCTTTAATTTCGCTTGTATTCACTTGGCCATCTCTTTGGGGTATACGTATAGGATTTTTAATTTGGTGTATTCTGATGATTATACAGAAAAAAATGGAAAAATCTTATTTGCATAGCCAATATGGATTAGATTATCAATTATCTAATAAAGTTTTATTTTTTATTATTTTCATGTATGTATTTTTGGCACCTAGTCTTCCTATTTTTTCGATTTATTTATGGGAATGGTTTCCGGATACATTTTCAGCTATATTTTTAATGGGCATTATTATTTGTTTGATGTTTTTTATTTATTTGTTTATGCTATTGCGTGTTTCAAGTTTAATTTTCAGCATGCCAACCGATTATTATCGACGACAAGGTTGGATAGATTTTGTAGAAGAACAACTTAAATAAAATTATATACGGATCATATTTTTTATTTATTTTTCAAAGATTATTTCAAAACATAAAGGACTTGTTCTTAAATACAGTACAGGCGATTAATACCAATAATTGTTATTTGTTGGTATTTTTAAAAATTTTTTAAAAAAAATAAAATTCCAATATATGTTCTTATTTATTAACTTTATTGTTATAATCATCTGAATAAACTCACAAATATTATATATATTATTACTAGTTTTGGGATTTAATTAAGATATGAAATTTAAAAAAGATAAATTTGTGTGTATTTATATCTTGAAATTAAAATATAACGTCTTTAGATATAGAAAAAAAACAACACACTTTAATAATAGTGTTGTTTTTTTTCTATATCTATATTACTACTGTACATGCAAAAAAACAAAAAATGTAAATTATTAATAAAAATCATAAAATTGTATTTCCAAAGTTTACAATAGATTATATTTTAAGATTTTACAAACAAAAATAGACATTTCTTAATCCCCTGTGTAAAATTTAAGTTTTATAACAAATGCAAAAGTAGTATAAAGAATGTTTATTAATTCTGTACTTGCCAAAAAAAAATAGGCCATAATTTTTTATTTTTAAAAATTAACTTAAAAAGATTATTATAATCTAAGTTTTAATATTATTTGTTTTTACAAAATAGTGTTTTTGTTTTTAGAGTAGGACTTGGACAGAAATATTAATATAGCAGATTAGTAATGTTGTAATTTAAACACAAAAATAGCCATTATCATAGCTTTTTGTTCATTAAATTAGGTTCTTAAACAAGCTTTAACATAGATTATTGGACAAGCTCGTAATTTAGCAGCTTTATTTTTAATTATTCTAAAAATAGCATTTATATACTGTACATGCAAAAAAAAGCAAAAAAATGTAAATTATTAATAAAAATAATAAAATATTATTATATTTCCAAAGTTTACAATATATTATATTTTATTATTTTACAAACAAAAATAGACATTCCTCTATCACCTGTGTAGAATATAAGTGTCCTAACAAAACCCAACAGGAGGATAAAGAATGTCTATTAATTGTAGGTTAACAAATAGATCTCATTTGGTCAAATTTTTTCGTAAATTGGGGTTAATATCCCAATTTACTTCATCTAAAAATACATGGATAATATGTCGTTGTTTTGATAGAAATTTTATTAATTTTTTACTTAGATAAAGATACGCTCATATTGTGTTTTTTGGTAAATATATTTTATCTAACAGCATTTATTTTGCTTTAAGTATATATTTAGAATATTAATTAGCTTTCTTTCATTTATATGTATGCAATACATTGAAAAAGCACTACAAAAGAAAAGTAGCTATATAAGGATTTTGTAGATCTAATGTTATGTATAGATTAACTGTTAATTTTCTAGAAGTAATTTTCAATTGATCATCTTTTTTATTTTTTTTTTAAAGTTATTATTTTTTAGTATATCAAAGTATATTGTTTTTATGTTATTACTTTAATTACTAAATTATAGTAAAGGATAGATTAAGCTTAGTATTTTCTTGTTTTCTAGGGATTTGTCTTAAAAAGTCTAATATAGTTTATTGGTATAGATTATCGGAAATTAATATGCCAATATATAAAAATTTATACCTTTTATATATTGGCATATTAATTTAATTTCTAAAAAAAATAGGCTATCATTTTTGGATTTTAAATAAGGAACTTAAAAAGATTATTATAATCTAAGTTTGAATATGATTTGTTTATACAAAGGAGAATTCAAAACAGGTGCAGAAAATCGGGAAGGTAGATCTAATTTACGAAAAAATTTGACCGCATGAGATTTATTTGTTAATCTACGGTTAATAGACATTCTGTATTCTCCTGTTGTATTTTGTACGTAACACTTACATTTTACGCGGAGTATTTAGGAATGTCTATTTGTGTTTGTAAAATCTTAAAATATCAGTTATCGAAAACTTTGGTAATACCATAATATTTTAAGATTTTTATGAATTATTGATATTTATTAATATGATTTGTGATTAAACTTTAATTTATATTTTTTGTTTTTTTGTATTTACAAGTAAGTAATTCTTTAGTCAGAGTTTTTTCATTGGTTTTTATTATCTTGCTTTTTTATCTTGTCTTTTTTGATAAATTTATTTTTTGGGATAAAAAATGGGTGAATTAAGTAATGAAAGTGTTTTTAAGGTCTTTTTTTGTATTTTTACCTTTGATAGAGATGTTTTTCTTATCATTTCTATGGGCTCAAATGACTTCAATCTGGATGCTTGGTTTTTTAGGGTGGGCTGTTTTTTTGTGTGCAGAAATATTTTATCCTGCACTTGGAAGAAGTATTGGCTGGTTTAGTGTTTCTTGGGGTGCGGTGCTTGTGACAAGTTTTTCTCCTAATATAGCTTTTATTTTTGGATTACTTGCTTTTGGATTTCGTTTTTTCTTATATCGTTTGCAGCATTTTTTTCTTAGTTTTTTCAAAGAAAGATTTTTGCTAGAGTAAGTATTGCTATTTATTTTTTTATTCAAAGCAAAAAAACTGTTTGATTAAATATTTTAATTAAAAACAAAAAAATGTTTAAAATAAATAATTATTAAAAATAAAGAATCATGTAGAATTATGAAGAATTAGATGATTGCTAAAAACAGCGGAAATTATTTATGAGGTGGTGTTGGATTATATATATAAAAGTTTTGCGTAAAACAGAGCGTGTATCTCTCCCTAGACGTATGTCTGAACAGGCTAGTGGGTTTGATTTAGCTGCTTTTTTAGATGATGATTTTACGTTGTTACCTTTTAAGAGGGCATTGATACCTACGGGGATTTCGATCTCTTTACCTGATGGTTATGAGGGACAAATAAGACCTCGTAGTGGTCTTTCGAAAAATTATGGTGTTACTGTTCTAAATGCTCCCGGTACTATAGATGCTGATTATCGGGGAGAAATCGCGGTTTTGTTGATTAATTTGGGTGATGTGCCTTTTGTTATTAAGTGCGGTGATCGTATTGCGCAGTTAGTTATTCAAGCTTTACCATGTGTGCAATTATTAGATGTTGATATATTGGATGAAACCGAAAGAGCGGAAGGTGGTTTTGGTCATACGGGTGTTTAGAGGTCTTTTTCTGTTTTTTGGGTAACCAAATTATACACATAGTCATAAGGTATTAAATATTACTTTTATGCCTATTTTTATCGTTTTTTTGCTGTTTTTTTCTTAGTAAAGGGGGTTTGAGAAAATGCTTGTTGGCAAAAAAATTGCTATTTTAGGCGGGGATGATCGTCAGTTAGCGATTATGGAACGTTTGTTAACGCAAAGGGCTAAATTAGTTTTATTTGGTTTTGATGAGCTCAAGTATACGGCTGATAATGTTTCTTATAGTGATTTATCTACTTGTGCTCTAACGGAGACGGAAGTTTTAGTTTTGCCAGTTTCTTCTTTAGATAACGAGGGTAATGTTTTCAGTAAATTTTCTGATAAACAACTTGTTTTAAAAGGTGAACATTTAGGTGCTTTACCCCAAAATGCTACGGTTTTTACAGGTGTAGAATCTAATTATTTGCGCCGATTATGCAAAAGTTATCATATCTCTCTTGTTGAACTATTAGAACGCGATGATATAGCGATTAAAAATGCTATTCCTACTGTTGAAGGGGCGATTATGCTAGCTATTCAGCATACCCCTTTTACTTTGCATGGGTCTATTTGTTGGGTTGTTGGTTTAGGTCGTGTAGGTTTATTTCTTGCGCATAGATTACTTTTGTTAGGTGCTAAAGTAATTGTTACCACAAGCAATCCTGTGCAACGAGCTCAAGGGATTGCGATGGGTTTTCAGGTGTTTAATGATTACTTAAGTGCTGCTGTTAGAGCTGATGTGTTATTTAATACAGTACCATCGATTGTTATCACATCTGATATTATTGATGCTTTGCCTAAACATACTTGGATTTTAGATTTAGCTTCTTCTCCTGGAGGTTTAGATCATACATATGTCGCTAAACGTGGTTTGAAAAGTATGCTTGCCCCTGCTTTGCCTGGAAAAGTTGCGCCTCAAACAGCTGGTTTTTTATTAGCAGACGCTATAGTCGAAATTTTATCTGGTAGATGAAGGGATGAGTCTGCATTGAAATTTAGAGATTTAACATTTGGATTTGCTTTTACGGGTTCTCATTGTACATATGATGAAGTTATTGATCAATTAGTTTATTTCCGCCAACAAAAAGTCAAGATTATCCCTATTTTGTCAAACACTGTTTCTCAAGTAGATAGTCGTTTTGGGGAGGCTCATGATTGGTGTGAACGGATCTCAGAAGCAGCAGGTCATAAGCCTTGGACAAAGATTGCTGAAACAGAAGCTATTGGTCCAAAACGTTTATTAGATTGTTTGGTGATAGCTCCTTGTACAGGTAATACAATGGCTCGATTGTCGCAAGCTTTTACAGATGGTCCTGTTCTTATGGCAGCGAAGGCGCAAATGCGTAATCATCGACCTGTAGTTATTGCGATTTCCACCAATGACGCTTTAGGTTTGAATCTTAGTAATATTGCTAGACTAATTACATCAAAGGATATTTATTTTGTACCTATGGGGCAAGATGATCCTTTAGGAAAGCCTAAATCGTTAAAGGCGCATATGTCTCTTATAATGGATACATGTCATTATGCGTTGAAAGGTAAACAAATTCAACCGCTATTTATTCCTCATCCTTTAGTGGATGTAAATGTTAATCGCAGTAGGTTAGTTGAAGATAAGTTTTTGCGAGGTCATTTATCAGAAGATGTTTTAGGTATTACATTAGCTTGTAATGGTTGATATACTTATACCATTAATCTTATAATTTAGACTAAATATGAAATTATATGTTGATCTTTTATCCATTTAAAGGTGGGATATTATTATGTCAATGGTTAAAAAGATCAAACAACTACGAGTTGCTATTGTTGGTGCTACTGGCATGGTTGGTAAAATGTTTTTAAAAGTGTTAAAAGAACGTTCTTTTCCTTTAACAAACCTTAAATTATTAGCTTCTAAGCGTTCAGCTGGACAAAATATTCGTTGGAATGACAAGACTTATGTTGTTGAAGAAACTACTGATGCATCATTTGTTGATGTTGATATTGTTTTTTTTAGTGCAGGAGGGGATATTAGTCGTCGCTTTGTCCCCGTTGCTCTAAAGCAGGGAGCATTGGTGATTGATAATACGAGTTTTTTTCGCATGGATCAAGGGGTTCCTTTGGTTGTACCCGAAGTTAATCCGCAGGAGATTCCACAACATAAGTGTCTAATTGCTAATCCTAATTGTTCCACGATCCAAATGGTTGTTGCTTTGAAACCTTTACATGATCTATTCGGTTTAAAAAGAGTTTTTGTCTCCACATATCAAGCTGTTTCCGGAGCAGGCGATAAGGCATTAGCTGAATTAAGAGAACAGCAGGCTTCACTTTTAGCTCATAAAACTTTGCAAGCGCGTTTTTTACCAGTAGCTGGATGCAAACCGCAGCCAATCATTGACAATGTGTTGCCTCAGATTGATATGCCTATGGATAATGGTTACACCCGAGAAGAAATGAAAATGATTAATGAAACGCAAAAAATTCTTTCATTACCTTCTTTGCCTGTAGCAGTTACTTGTGTACGCTTACCTATAGCTCATGGTCATAGCGAGGTAGTTTATGTAGAATTAGCTCAACCATTTACAATGGATAAAATAAGACAAACATTGCTTCAATCCCCAGGTATTAAGTTAGCCGACAATTTGCAGACCCAATGTTATCCCACGCCTTTGCAGGCTGTGGGTAATGATTTTGTTCATGTAGGTCGTTTGCGTAAGGATGTTTATGACGAACAAGGATTACATCTTTTTATTGTCTCAGATAATTTGCGCAAAGGAGCAGCAACAAATGCTGTGCAAATTGCTGAACATTGGTTATCTCAATAGTAATAATCAATTGGATGCGTAGCAGCTTTTGGGGGTAATTAATTTAAATGATGCGTATTAGGATCTTAAAATTTGGTGGCAGTTCTTTGACAACAGAAGCTTTAAGAGAAGCTGCATTTGATCATATTAAAGATGCACAAAATGAGGGATTTATGCCTGTAGTTGTCGTTTCTGCTTTGGGTCGTAAAGGTGATCCTTATGCAACAGACACGCTTTTGCAACTAGTTGAGTATAAAGGTGCTTTCTTAAACGCTAGAGAAAAAGATTTGTTAATGTGTTGTGGAGAAATTATATCAGCATCTGTTTTGGCTGCTTTATTGAACAAAAAAGGTTTGAAAAGTGTCGTTCTGACTGGCGGACAGGCTGGCATTTTGACTGAATCTAGGCATAATCATGCTCATATTATAGCTGTGACCCCGACGAGGATTGAACAAGAATTGCTGCAAAATCGTCTGGTTATTGTTACGGGTTTTCAAGGCATTTCGATCAACGGCGAAATAACCACCTTAGGAAGAGGTGGTAGTGATACAACTGCTTGTGCTTTGGGCTCAGCTTTACATGCTGATCGAGTTGATATTTTCACTGATGTTGAAGGCGTTATGACGGCTGATCCTAGATTAGTAAGTGATGCAAGGCCTTTGGATCATATCAGTTATGTAGAATTATGCCAATTAGCGCAACTGGGTGCTAAGGTTATTCATCCACGTGCTGTGGCTATCGCGATGAATGCTCGTATACCTTTGCGTATTCGGTCAACTAATAGTAAAAATTTAGGCACGCAGGTAGCGGATAATTTACAAGTTAGTTGTAATTTGGCTCCTTTACCCCAAGATACCGTTACTAGTATTACTTATATGAGAAATATTACACAAATTTCGATATCTTTAAACGATGATTATGAAGATAATCATGAGTCACTACAAAGAATGAATTGTGCTAAAAAGATCTTTGATCTTATGGCAGAAAATAATATTATTGTCGATTTTATAAATGTTAAACCAAATAAAATTGTTTATACAGTTGCGGCTAATTATGCAGAAAAAGTTATGAATTTATTAATTAAAGCTGGTTTCAAGCCCACACAGAGACCTAACTGTGCCAAAGTTTCCATTGTAGGGGCAGGGATGGCAGGCATTCCTGGGGTAATGGCGCGTGTTGTTACAGCGTTAACGATGGCAGGGGTACAGATTTTTCAATCATCTGATTCTCATATAACAATTTGGGTTTTAGTACCAGATTTATCTTTGAAAAAAGCTGTTTTATCTTTGCATCAACATTTTGATTTATCTAATAGATAGATTATATGGAGGAATGAGGTTTGAAACGACTATTAACAGCCATGGTTACACCTTTTACCGATGAAGGTTTACTTGATAAAAAAGCTGTTATCAAACTTGTAGAACATCTTCTAGATGAAGGAAGTGAAGGCCTGGTTTTAACTGGTACGACAGGTGAATCTCCTACAATTACTTTAGAAGAACGTAAACAACTATGGCAGATTGTTCAAGAAACGGTCGATGGTCGTATCCCTATATGGGCTGGTACGGGTAGTAATTGTACATCTACATCGATCAAAATAACTGAAGCAGCGACTTCATCTGGTTTAGATGGAGTTATGTTAGTAGCTCCATATTATAATAAGCCTTCTCAAGAAGGCCTTAAACTTCATTTCCAAACCGTGGCTGCAGCTACAAGTTTACCGGTTATGATCTATAATATTCCAGGACGAACAGCTGTCGACATGGATGTAAAAACACTTTTAGCTGTGGCTGAGATTCCAAATGTTAAAGCTATTAAAGAATCATCGAACAACCTGCTTAAAATAAGTTCTTTAATCCAAAAATTACCTAAAGATGTAAACGTATATAGTGGTGATGATCCATTAACATTACCTATGCTTGCGCTTGGTGCTAAAGGAATCGTCAGTGTTGCTAGCCATTTGTGCGGCTTGTTGATCTTAAAAATGATTGAAGCTGTAGAACAAGGTGACCTGGTTCTAGCTCGTACCTATCATTATCAATGTTGGCCTGTTTTTACACATATCTTTATTCAAGCGAATCCAGTGCCTATAAAATACGCTTTATCTTGTAGAGGTATCTGTGGTTCGCATGTAAGATTGCCATTAGTACCTTTGACAGAATGCGAAAGAAAATATTTAAATGAAAAGTTAATTAATTTTTTATAGATGTCAATTTATGAAAAGTAAACACCAACCAAACCTAGATTAAAACAATAAAAGAAAATAAAAAGAAAAGATAAGAGAAAATAAAAAGAAAAGATCAAAGAACGACTAAAGAAAGAATAAAGAAAATATAAAAGCAAAATAAAAATGTTGAAAATGTTTAAAGTAGCTTTTATTGGATGATAGTTGCATAGTGCTTTTTAATTCGCTTATAATTTAGGAGATAAGTGGTGTATACGTTTCGGGAAGAAAGTTGGTCGGCGGTTTTTAGGGGGTAAACGTTTGTTAAGTAATCAACGGGGTAAATTACAGGTTTTTGCGCTTGGTGGACTAGATGAGATTGGTAAGAATATGTATGTTGTTCAGTATGGATCAGATATTGTTGTGATTGATGCTGGTCTCATGTTTCCTGATGAGGGTATGTTAGGGATTGATATTGTGATCCCTGATGTATCTTATCTAGTGGAAAATCAGGACAAATTAAGGGGTATTATTTTAACTCATGGTCATGAAGATCATATAGGTGGTTTGCCTTATATCTTACGTAGAATTAGGGTGCCTATTTATGCGACTAAATTGACGATGGGTTTAATTGAACATAAGTTGCGTGAGGCGCATATGTTATATCAAGTGAAAAGGATTGTTATTCGTTCTGATTCACAGATTAAACTTGGTTCCTCGATGAAAGCTTCTTTTTTTGCAACTAGTCATAGTGTACCTGATTCTGTAGGTGTTTGTTTATCAACGCCAGAGGGCTCTGTTGTTCATACGGGAGATTTTCGTTTTGACATGACTCCTGTAGATGGTAAACCGATTGATTTGGGTAGGATAGCGGAAATTGGTAAAGCTGGCGTACTCTGTTTAATGTCTGACAGTACAAATGCTGAAAGGCCTGGCTTTACCGGTTCTGAAAAAACAGTAGCTGAGGGTTTGGAGTTAGTTTTTCAGCGATCTGATAAGCGGATTATTGTAGCTACCTTTGCTTCTAATATTCATCGTATTCAGGGTGTTGTAAATGCTTGTCAAAAATATGGTCGAAGATTAGCTGTTGTTGGTCGAAGTATGGTTAATATCGTTCATATTGCCTCTGAGCTAGGTTATTTACATATTCCTAATGGACTTTTAGTAGACTTAGATGATATCGGGCTTTTGCCTGTAGATAAGGTAGCTATTATATCTACAGGCAGTCAAGGTGAAACGATGTCTGCTTTAACGAGAATGGCTAATTCTTCTCATCGTAAGGTGGAGATTTTACCAGGGGATACGATTGTTATTGCTGCAACCCCGATACCTGGTAATGAAAAATTGATTGGACGTACAGTCGATCAGTTATTGAGGATCGGTGCAAAGGTTTTTTATAGCGCTAATTCGCATGTTCATATTTCAGGTCATGGTTCGCAAGAAGATTTAAAACTGATGATTTCCCTCTTAAAACCCAAATATTTTATTCCTGTGCATGGTGAATATCGTATGCTAAGCGCTCATTCGCGTTTAGCGGAGTCTTTGGGTATAAACGCTGAGAATATTTTCCTGTGTGACAACGGGGATATTGTTGAATTTTTCCAGCAAAAGGCGCGTTTAGGATCTAAGGTTTTCACAGGTAAAGTATTGATTGATGGCTTGGGTGTGGGTGATGTAGGGAATATTGTTTTACGTGATCGAAAACTCTTATCTCAAGATGGTATTCTTGTTGTTGTCGTGACTTTAAGCAAATTAAACCGTTCCGTTCTTTCCGGACCTGACATCATTTCTCGAGGTTTTGTATATGTGCGTGAATCTGAGCAATTACTAGAAGAAGCTAAGAACATTGTTGGACAAGCTATTCAAAAATGTATTTCTGAACGTGAACAAATAAGTGAGTGGACTTTTTTTAAGACGTGTATACGTGATTCTTTAGGCAAGTTTCTTTTTGAACGTACAAGGCGCCGGCCGATGATTTTACCTATCATTATGGAAGTTTAATAAAAAAAGGAAGGGTATCCCCTTTCTTTTTTTATTTTCTAAAAATTATATAAATTATTAAAAAATAAAACGAATTGATTATTATTTATATTATTATAAATCAATAAATTGGATACTGTGTTATAAAAAAGTATCATATAGAAAGTGATTTAAAAAAATACATTTATAAAAATGGTTATATTTTTTTATAAATATATATGAATGATAATGTAATTAAAAAAATTATGAAATATGATTTGCGCAATGTTATTAATTGAATATTTTGGATAATATATTTTTTTTCAAGGAATTAAGTTTTTATTTATTTTTAAGTTCATTAACTATTTGTATTTTGATTAGCTGTGCTGGAAATTCAGATAACCAGGGTTCGTCCATATCTGGAGATGGATGGTTTTGTCTGCATATCTACTTCTTCTATAGCTAGTCACACGGAGTATCATCATCAAGATTGGGAAGTTCTTATTCAACAAATTATTCTAAACCTATACATATTTTTTGAGTTATCCTGCGGTAAAAAACCTAATAATTTGAGGTTTATTTTGTGACTGGTTGTAAATATAGATTTATTATAATTATATAAATATATAAATTCTTATTTTACTAGTAATTAATTATAAAATAACTAATTTAGATTATAAGAAACTTTTTAAGTTAATTTTTAAAAATCCTAAATTATGGCCTTATTTTTTGGTAATTACAGTAATTTAAACGTAACTTAAGTAAGTATTTAATATTTTCTTCATCTTTAATAATTAAGCTATTTTTATCAATAGATTTGGCGCTACTTGTAGGTCTTCATCACAAATTTATACCTATCATAAATATGAGGAAGTATTTAATAAATTTATCAGAAGAACAGGTTCATAGTGATCTTGTAAAGTCATCGGCATCACAAATTAATTATTTATTAAAAACATCGCTTCCGATGCTTAAAAAATATGGAAATAAATCAAGTTGAAAACATCTTTTATCAACATTATTGCTATCATCAACACCATCGATAATATATGGGGACTATTTAGAGCATTGATATCAGCAAAAAAAATCAATCATTAACTAGTTCATAGAAGGCATTAAAAGCTATGATAATGGATACTTTGGTGTTTAGATTCCATAAATAGTGTTTGGATATAAAAAAATAAATTTATTGTAATTTTAATCTAAAAATATCATATATGTTTATAAGTTGTTTCTATCTAATGATTATTTTTTTATATTCTGTATTTATATATTTATTTTTAATATTAGACATAGTTGTTTTTTAAAATAAAAATTGTTTATATTAATCTCTTATACTGTGATTAGGCGCAAGTCTTTTGTATTTTTTTAAAAACAAACTACAAAAGCACTTTAACCTATTAAAATGTTTTAGTCTTTTTTGGATTTAAAAAATAATATTTTATAGAAGTATGTAATTAACAATACTATAATTTCATAAAAATAGATAGATAAACAAAGATTATTTTAGGATATAAATAAGAAGAGCGGATTTTTGCTTAATCATTAAATTATATTTAAAAATAAAAAACGAACTAAACCCGGAGGGTTTATTTAATATTACGGAAATTAAATATAGTAAATATTTTAAATTTTATATCACAACAAATATTTTTATATTTTCTACTTTATTTTTAAACCCTTCCTATGCCGAAAATAATAACTATATGCATAAAAAACAACTTAATGATCAAGGTGAGCAGTATCAAGTCAGTGAACCTCGCAGTTCTGAAACGCAATTTTATATACTATTATTACAATTTTTAGATAATGAAATTAATAAAAAAATAATATCAGATTATTATCAGGCTTTATCACATATTTTTAATAAAAGCAGCCGCGATAATAATAGCCAATATAATGATAAATTTATAAAATTATACGATGCTTTCTATAACAAGGATATAAAAGAACTTACTAATTATTTCGATTTAACTAGAGAAGGGTTGATTCAAGTTTTTGGTTTTAACCTTGAACAAGTAAAACAAAATATCAAAAATCGATTAGAAAAATATGGGTATAACCATATTTACGAGGAAATGGCTAATACACTTTCGTATTTGGTAAACAAGAAAGATTTTAAGACGCAATTTTATCTTACTGCTTATTATTTTAATCTTAATTTTGAATTACCTAAGTTACAAAAAGATCATGCTTTGAATAACGATATTTTAAATCAATTGAATATTTTTTATAACTGGATGTTGAATTGTAACAAGTATTTATCTAAACCTTTAAACCATAGTGATTTTTATGAATTTAAAAATTATATTGAAATAAACAACAGGTATACACAAAAAGATTCAGATGCTTTTCTTAAGAAACGAGAAAGTTCATGTTCAGAAATATTTCAAGAATTGTTTAGATATTGGAATTACCAAATAAAATTTATTTACAATGAACAAATATATTTGCAAGATAATTTTTTAAAGACGTTGCTAGATGAAAATTTGCAAGTAGATATTGAAAAAACCAATTATTTCATATAAAAAAATAAAGAATATGCACAAAAAGAATACTATAAAAAGAACGAATATGTAGATGTGGGATATCAAGATAATATGCCTAAATTACAGAAATGGCCCATGTTTTTGGAACTATTTAGTGGTATAAACAATTGGTTTCGTTCTAAGAAAACACCTGATAGTATTCGTGGGGATCATAGAAATAAACTAAGTTGTAGGCGCGATGATACAACATGTTCATCTTCCTCTTCTAATAATTCATCAACATCTTCGCAGGCAAAATTTGATGGTCAAGGATGGTATTCAATGACCTCGCCACCGCGAGCTGGAGTATCTACACCTTCTTCATCGTTTTCTCCAATAGATAGTCGGCTTGCGTCATATAGATCATCATCCAAATCGAGTTATCCATATTATTCATCATCTCTACCGCCCGCACCTGGAGCTGGTTGGTTTGCTAAATATAATTCACCGATAGATAATTCATTTTTTAGTTATCAGAGGCCAATGTAGGGAATATGATTACCCAAGTCCTATAGGTAGTCCTAATACGGCCCCCCGCCTGTTAGAAGCGGGGGGGATAGCGCGGATTCATATAAACCAGATACATTGGCTCAGAATTCATTACAATATGTTAATTAAGGTTATTATATTAAAAAAAATAATTTTATATATAATTTTTTTATTAAAAGTTCTAATTTATAATGATGTAATAAAATCATTAATTTATATTTTTTGTCTTTATTATTATAAATTTATTTTATAGGATAAAAATAATTTTTAAGTTTATTCTATAAAAAAGATTTATAAAGAAGATGTCAGGAATTTAAATTTATAATATTGGGATTATTAAATCAAAGCTTCTATTAATCTGTTCATCGATAGTACAACTACATTCGATTCTTAAGAATATTAATGCTTAAGCATATTAGTGCTTGAGAATATTAATTATTAAGAATATTAAGAATTAATAATATAAATTTAATTAAATAAAATAATTATTTTTTATATATTAGATATGATGTTTAAAGAACTTGTCGTTTAAGGATAGGCGGAAATAAAATAATTTATAATTTATGAGGGGTTTTGTTTTAATTTTAAATCAAGTTTAAAATGAATGTATCTTAATATTTTGGCTATAATATATAATTTTGCGTATTGTTAATATTATTATAAAAAATTAAGTATAAAGCTTGATTATTTAAAATCCATTATGATAATTTATCACAATGGATTTTGTTTTAATTATTTCTTGCGCGATAAAATTCTTGAAACAATTTTATTAATGCTCTTTTTTCTATACGAGAAACATATGAACGTGAAATACCTAGTATTTTAGCTATTTCACGTTGTGTTTGTTCTTTTTGGCCATCTAAACCGAAACGTCTTTTTATGACTTCTTGTTCTCTTGCAGATAAAATATCAAAATAATGGTATATTTTCATCTTTTCAATTTTTGTTTGTACGAAATCTAAAACATCATCTTTTTCGGTTCCTAATACGTCTATTAATATAATTTCGTTTCCTTCTTTATCTACGCCAATGGGATAGTGTAGGGAAACATCTTTACAAACTTTTTTTAATGAACGTAGATGCATTAGTATTTCATTTTCTATACATCGGGCTGCGTATGTTGCTAATTTTGTGCCTTTATTTCTTTGGTATGATTCAATGGCTTTTATAAGTCCTATGGTACCAATAGATATAAGGTCTTCAGTATCTTCGCTTGTATTTTCAAACTTTTTGACGATATGTGCTACTAAACGCAAGTTATGTTCAACTAATAAACTACGAGCTTCTTGGTCTTGATTTTCAAAAAAACGTGTCAGATATGTATTTTCTTCTTCTTCAGATAGAGGTTGCGGAAAGGCATTATGTTTTACGTATGCGATTAATAAGCATTTTTTAATTAATGTGCCTATAACGGCTATTAAGCTGAGCATTTATATATCTCCCTGCATATGAACGTAGATGTTGATAGGGTATTTTAGAAAATGGCACTTATTTTTGTTTGCTAAATATTGTTTAGATTAAAATGCAATATAAATTAAAATTGTCATTTTCATAATTGGTGTTATATTTTCATTGCGTTTTAATAAAAAAATAAAAATTACTAAATATTTTGTTGTTTTAATAAAATAAAGGATTAAATTATATTTTTATAATATTCATATTTATGATTTGAGCTATTAGTTTAATTATGTAAAATAAATAAGCGATGTTTTTTTATTTGTTCTTAGTAATTAAGAACAAATATTTTAAATTATTATATTTATTAAGATTTTATCGATTAATGATTATATATCTCTGATATTGATAAACTTGGTAGAAAGTTATGATAGATAATTTTAGATCATTGATTAGCTGTATTAGATACCTATTGGGTTGATATTTGTATAAGTATCATTAGTTATTTATGATGATCATTAAAGGGTTTTTAGTGTGATCACTAATAAAGATTTATGTTTTTTATATATGACTATATTTCTCAATTAACTTAAAAGTTGATTACAAAATGATTTGTTCATAAGTTTATTATTATCAATATTACCATGGTATTTTTAAATGATTAATCAACATTTATTTAAATTGTAATTTATTTATTATAAATAACAATTTATTTATTAAAAATTATATTAGTACTGTTTATGGATATTTTAAATTATTTTTTCATACAATTATGATATCAATAAATTTTAGTTATAAGAAAATGGAGCAATGCATCCAATTTTAATAAAAAATAAAATTATATTTGTTGTGCCTTATGATAAACAACATTGTTGATTTTAATGTTATTTTTAATTTTATTAATTTTTTATCTTTTTTATTTGGGTAAATAATGATGTTTTTATTATGGTTTTTAACTTAATTAGTTAAATTTATTTTATAAATATTAATACATTATAAATAAAAAAATATGCTTAATTGATTTGTTTTAAAAATTCGTACAGGCCTATATCTAAAACAGATCATGGTAATTAACAAGTAAAAGACAAATCGCAAAATTCATAGAAGTTCATATTTAATATTATTTTATGAACTTGTCCAGAAATATTAATATAGCTGATTAGTAATTTTGTAATTTAAACACAAAAATAGCTATTATCATAGCTTTTTGTGCATTAAATTAGGTTCTTAAACACTATTTAACATGGGTTATTGGACAAGCTCTATATATTTATAATGTAGAATTATCCGAAAAACATTATGCTTATTCAAGTTTTTTTAGCTTTGTAAAGATTTTTTTTGTTTTAATAGCTTGCTATTTTAATAATGTTTATTTTATTTGAAGCGATTTATAGAACTGTTCCAAAAATCCGTATAAATACAATTTAAGAACCTAATCTAATTTATCAGCATGTTTATTTTTTGGACTTGTGCCTAAACTTTAATACATGTGATTAAGACGAACAATTGTCATTTATGGATATTTTTAAATTTTTTTAAAAATATAAAATTTCAATATCTATTCTTATTTATGAGCTATATTGTTATAATAATCTGAATAAACTAAAAAATATTATATATATTATTATTTTTTTGGAATTTCATTAAGATATGAAAAAAGATAAATTTTTGTGTTTTGATATCTTTAAATTAAAATGCTATTTCTTTATATACATAAAAAAAACAACACTATTATTAAATTGTGTTGTTTTTTTTATGTATATATACTACTATTAATATGGAATTTAACACTAAAAGAAAAGAGCAGATAACTATGTCTAATATTAACAAGAGATATGTAAATATGGAATATGCAAAAATAGCAAAATTAACAGAAAAAGAATTTATGTCCGCCGTAGGCGTCGATAAAATAACCTTTTCAATTATAGTATAAAGTGTGCGAAAATATGACTTGAAAAACCATGAAAAAGGGGGTAGAACAAACATACTTGACCCGGAAAATCAAGTGTTATTGTTTTTTCATAATTTTTTCTTTGGTCGTACTTATAGAAGTATTGCAAAAACTTTCGATGTTACTAGCAGTACTGTTAATAAAACTATAAAAAAGGTACAAGCTGTCGCAACAAAAGTACTTAATAAAGAAAATCCTAAAAATATGAAAAAATATCTACCTAGCTTAACATATGGCAGATTCATTATAGATGGTACAGAAATATGCATTCAACGTCCTAAGGTGAATTACAAACCCTATTTATCTGGACGTAAAAAACAAACAAGTAAGAAATCCTTAATTTTAATTTGCTCTAAAACTGCCAAGATTTATTTTACAAATTACGCTCCTGGTAGCGTACATGATTTTAATCTTTACAAAAAATCACGTATTCCATTATCAGAAAACGCAACGTTGCTAGGTGATTCAGGTTTTAAAGGCCTAAACCAATATCATTTGTATGCGATTATACCTTATCAAAACAGTAAATACAAGGTTTTAAGCCAAGAAGAAAAAGACTATAACCATATTTTATCCCAAGAAAGATCCTTAGTTGAAAGAGTTATAGGATGGCTAAAAAGATTCAAGCTTATTGCTAATAGATATCGTAATAAACTGAAAAATTTCTCAAAGCAATTTGATCTAATCTCAGCAATATTCAATCATCATTTATCTTTAGATAAATTCAAAAAATTTATATAAAATCCAAAAATATAAATTAAAAAATTCAGACAATTTACACGAACAATCAATTGTATCAAATCAATATAATTTTAGCTATTATTTAAATTTAAATAATTAAATTAAACATATAAGAGGAATAAGTAAAACTTAGTTTCCTTATTAAAACATGTTTATTGATATTTTAACACTTATGATAAAATATAATCATGAAAGTAATGATAATAACATCTTTGAAAACACTTTATTAGTCTCAAATACACATTGCATTAAAGTTTAGGCACAAGTCCTTTGATTTAAATTACATCATTAATAATCAGCTATATTACTTGGTAAGTACATAGTCAAATTAAGATCATTTTTGCTATTAATATAATAGGGATGATAAAAATGTCATATATATAACATTAGAATATATAAAAATTGAATATATAAAATATAAACATTTGATAATGAGTAATTTAAATACGCATTAATAATTATGAAATATGTATTGTTAAGTTTATCAGACGATTTCAAAGAAAAAATTGTAAAAAAAATATAAATTTTTATTAAAAATTTTGAAATTTTATCCTGAAATTTTTTAATCTTATATTTTAAGATTTTTCAAACAAAAATAGACATTCCGGGGTTCTCTTGCTTTAAAAATAAAATACAACAATAGAATAATGAATGTCTATATTTTAGTTTTATAAATATAATTTGTTCAAAGTTTTCTTAAATTGAATTTATAATATAAATATTTAAAATTAGAAAAATTTTTTAGGTTCATTTTTAAAAAATCAAAATTATGACCACAAGCAATATATTGAAAATGCTAATAAATTGTTTATTAAATGCATTAACATAGATTACCATAAGCTATAATGTTTAGCAGCACAACCATATATTAATGTGCTTAAAAAGAAAATTATCAGATTAGGATACGAGTATTTCGTGTGTATTATAGTTAGCTTGTCCAATAACCCATGTTAAAGAGTGTTTAATAATCTAATTTAATTTACAACAAGCTATTTTAATGGCTATTTTTGTGTTTAAATTACACCATTACTAATCGGCTATATTAATATTTCTGGACAAGTCCTAAGATGATATAAAATAATTTTCATTATTATTGATAGTATAAAAGTTTTATTTCAAATTTTGGCTAAAGACTATTAATATTAATTAATATAAATGATTTAAATCCTAATAATTACTAGTTCGATATTTAATTTTTATGAGCATTATTTAGCGGAATTCTTAAGATCACGTTTGGCGCATTTATTTATTTTTGTTCTTAAATTTAGCAATATTTTTTTAAATGAAAATATATTTTATATTCATTTTGATATTGACTTGATTTGCTTGATTGTTAATTTATATAATTATTTTTATAATGTAAACTTTGGTATTTGAAGAATATTTTGTGATTTATTACGCATTTTATATTTATCTTAATAATAAAAATATAGCCATATCGCTATAGATGAAAACATTAATATTGCATCCATTGGTCTTTGCAGGCTAAAATATGTTTAGACGGGTTTGTTTTTTTCATTATTGTTAATTAATATAGGGCTACAACGGATTTGGAAGATAATTTTATGCTAATTATCTTTAGTTTTATAAGGGGATGATATGTTCTTTGTTGAAACTTGTATTACCTAATATGATGTTTTCATCTATTTATAGAATTAATATTATGCAATTAAAAAATATGGGTATTAAAGGGTTGTTACTAGATTTGGACGATACGTTGGTTTCTTTTGCACATAAAGAACCAACACCTTCTTTGTGTACATGGTTAGAGCATGTGCAAGATGAAGGTTTTAAGATTATTATTATTTCAAATAATCATCGTTTACGCGTCGATAATTTTGCTCGTTCATTATCTATTCCTTATATTTATAAAGCTCATAAGCCTTTGCGTGTTTCTTTTATTAAATCATTAAAAATACTTAATATTAATGCTAATGAAGCTGCTATTATTGGTGATCAGTTATTGACTGATATCCTGGGTGGTAATTTGATGGGTTTACATACGATTTTAGTGAAACCTATTGCTCTCCGTAAGGGTTTGTGGCCTTATATTAATCGTAATTTAGAAAGGTTGTTGTTTTACTTGCTATTTCGTTTTTATGGGCAAAGACGTGATTATTTATGAAATTAACCATATCTCGTTGTCGTGGTTGCGGTATTACAATGCAAACAGATATAGAAAAGGCTCCCGGGTATGTTGTAGCTAGTACTTTGGCCAAAGAAGATGTTGTATGTCAACGTTGTTTTCAAATTCGCCATTATAATAAATATCAGAATGTAACACAAACAGAAGAGGAGTGTTTGCAAAAGCTAAAAGTTATTTTGCGTCGTCCGTGTTTGGTGTTACATTTAATTGATTTATTAGATATTTCAGGTAGTTGGTTGCGTGATCTGGCACCTCTTGTGCGCGATCAAGATTTTTGGGTTATTGGTAATAAGGTTGATTTGTTACCTACGCGTTTTTTTCCAAAAAGGCTAGTTACAAAATTGCGTCAGGATGCTAGAGCGCAAGGTTTTAAACCACGTTCTGTATATTTATGTAGTTCGCGTACAGGTTTTGGGATGGATGTTATACAAGAGTTGTTGTGTAGGGCTAAAACGAAGCATATATGTGTATTAGGTGCTACGAATGTAGGTAAATCAACATGGATTAACCGTTTATTACCCGAAAATCGTTATAGTACGGTTTCGGCTTATCCGGGGACTACTTTGGATAATGTTAGTATAAATTATCATGATAAAGTGATTTATGATACACCTGGGGTTGTTAAGAAAGATCGTTTAAGTGATTGGTTACCGGCTAAAGATGCGGTTAAAGTTGTACCTTCAGAGCCTTTACGTCCTAGGATACATCATTTAGCTGCTGGTCAAACATTATTTATTGGCGGACTATTACGTTTAGATATTGAAGCAGGCGAGAGACAGCCGTGTATTGTATATGTAGCTAATAGGTTGCTTGTACATCGGACAAAGCAAAAAAATGCTCGTTTATTATGGTTACAGCATCGAGGTAAGATGCTATCTCCTCCTACGGGTGCTTTAGCCAGTAAATTAACGTGGCATTCACGGATGATTTCGTTGACAGATCGCTATCGAAAAGATATCGTCATCGCAGGTTTAGGGTTTATTACAGTAGGCGGATATACTCATGGTGAGATTAAAGTTTGGTTTCCTGAGGGTATTTCTGTTAGTGAGCGTATAACGGTGTTAGGTAAGGTGAATGTATGCCAAGAAGATGGCTAGGTCTTATTGGTGATCCTGTAAATCATTCTTTGTCGCCTTCATTGTTTAACAGGTTTTTTTGCGAAATAGGGTATGAGGATCATATTTATGAAGCTGTGCGGTTAAAACCAGACGATTTGGCCCATTGGGTTATGTCTAGTAAGGGAAATCGTTTTTTCTATGGATGTAATGTTACAGCGCCTCATAAACAAACTATTATGCCTTTACTAGACGACTTAGATCGCACAGCTATTGCAAGCAAGGCTGTTAATGTTGTTTGGAAAAATTCCTTTGGTAAAATGGTTGGCTATAACACAGATAGCTTAGCTTATCAGAGATCACTGACCACGGAGCATGATGTGAGTTCTTTGAAAAATAACGCAGCTTTAATTCTCGGTGCATCAGGTGCCGCTTCAGCAGTGGTTTTGGCTTTACATAGGCTAGGTATTAAGCCATTATATATAGCTAATCGTACGTTAGCTAAAGCGGAAACATTAGCTAATAGTTGTTTTGGCAAAGCTGTTCCTTGGATCAGGATAAAGCAGATTTTGCCTGAGGTAAACTTAGTTGTTAATGCTACACCTATCGGTTGGGATAACAAGCATGAGCCTTTTCCTGTTGCTTGGCTGAGAAAGCAACATTTGGTTAGTGATCTTGTATACCGATTGACGCCTTGGATTAAGGGTGCGAAGAAAAAAGGTATTACTGTACATACAGGTTTTGGTATGTTTATCTATCAGTTAGCTGAGACGTTGAATATCTGGTTTAGGCGAACATTACCTTATCCTGTATTAGCTAGATGGGCTAGGGAAGTTCTTGATAATTGAACTATATTTGTTTTTTGATTGATGTCAAAAATTATGATAAAATTTCATTTTTATACATTTAACTTAGGAGGAAGCATGGAAATAGGACTTCTTGGTGGGACGTTTGATCCCATTCATCAAGGGCATCTTTGGTTAGCCGAGTATGTTCTTGACATGCTAAAGCTGACGGAAGTATGGTTTATCCCTTCCGCTAATCCACCTCATAAAAAAAAAGATAACACAGTCTATCCATAGAGTTGAAATGACTAGATTGGCGCTTTGCGGTAATCAAAGGGTACGTTTATGTGATATCGAACTTGATCGTGCAGGACCATCTTATACAGTAGATACTTTGGCGCAGTTGGTTAATCAGTATCCAAAAGCAACTTTTTCTTTGTTGTTGGGTGTTGATGCTGCTAATAGTTTACATGAGTGGTATCATTGGGAGAAAATCTTAGATTATGCTAGATTAGTAATTGTGGAAAGACCAGGATTTGTTTTCCGTAACAAATATCTTAAGGGTCATCCAAATTGTTATTTTTTACAACCAAAAATGGGCTTATGGTTATCTTCATCAGTGATTCGCGCACATCTCGCAGCCGGTTATTCTGTACGTTACGTAGTACCAGAAAAAGTAATTCTGTATGCTCAGCAGAAGGGTTTATATGGTTATGATAAAAAAAGCTTTATTTGATCGATTGCCTCAGATGATGTCTGATGAACGTTGGCAACATACAAAGCGTGTTTGTGAACACGCTTTAAGATTAGCAAAATTACATTCTATTGACGAAGATCGTGTGATTGCTGCTGCTTTGTTACATGATGCGTGTAAAGAGTGGTCTTATGATAAGCTTTTTATTTACCTAGAGAAATTTTTACCTAATTGGCTTATATATCCTGTAGATATTTGGCATGGCCCTGTAGCAGCTTTATGGGCTAAACATGATTTAAAGATTGATGATCAAGGCATATTAGATGCTATTTATTATCATACCGTTGGTAGACCGCGGATGGGTTTATTAGAAAAGGTGATTTATCTAGCTGATCTTACAGAATCTGCTCGTAGTTATGAAGGTGTTGATGACATACGTGCTTATTTGCCAGACAATATGACGCAAGCATTAGGAGAAGCCTTGAGGCAAAGTATTATCTATTTGGCTAATAAAAAGAAAATGATCCATCCTTTAACTATTTTGGCTTACAATGAATATTTTGTTCATATATATGACCGGTCTTATTAAATGATTATTTTTATATTAATTGTTTGTTTATTTCCAATTTAATTTAACGTGTTTAATTAAGCTTAATTTAAGTTTAAATTAAATTTTTTCTGTTTTTCTTTTTGTTTTTCTTTCTGTTTTTCTTTCTGTTTTTCTTCTTTTTCTTTTTTGTTTTTATCTTTGTCTCTGTCTTTTGTTGATATATTTCTAAATGGGGTGGTGCAAACCGCGTGAATACAATGCAGATTGTTCAGTATGTAGCTGATGCCGCTAATGATAAGAAGGCGCAAGGATTAACCGTTTTGGATGTTCAGCAAGTGGCATCATTTGCCGATTATTTTCTTATTTGTCATGGTCAGTCTAGTACGCAGGTACAAGCTATTGTTAACGGTATTAAAGAAAAGTTACATAAACATGGATTGTCAATTTATAGCGTTGAAGGTTATCGTTCTGCTCGTTGGGTATTAGTAGATATTGGTGATATTGTGGTGCATGTTTTTCATCGTGATGAACGTACTTTTTATAATTTAGAACGTCTTTGGGGAGATGCGAAACTTGTGCCAATACAGGTTACTTGAAGGGACGGATATTTTTGCAGGATAAAAGTGAATCGAATCGTTTATTATCTGCAGAAAAAAAATGGCAGATGTATTGGGCTAAAAATGAGCTTGATGTTTTAGGCGATGATTGTACTGATCATGATGTACGTTATATTTTGCCGCAATTTCCATATCCGTCGGGTGAAGGTCTTCATATGGGTCATTTGCGCGTTTATACTATTTCAGATGCGCTTGTCCGATTTTATCGCATGCAGGGTAAAAAAATTCTACATCCTATGGGTGCAGATGCTTTTGGGTTGCCAGCTGAAAATGCAGCGATGAAAAGGGGTATTGATCCTGATATTTGGACATCTAACAATATTGAGCGTTTCAAGAAAGAGCTCTATAGTATGGGCTTGTCTTATGATTGGAAACGTTATGTTAATACTTCGAAGCCTGATTATTATGGATTTACACAATATATTTTCCAACTTTGCTATGAAAAAGGTTTAGCATACCGTAAAAAGGCACCTGTTAATTGGTGCCCTAATTGTCAGACGGTTTTGGCAAACGAACAGGTACATCAAGGTATATGTTGGTTATGTGATACTAAGGTGGTTACGAAAGAGTTAGAACAGTGGTTTTTACGTATTACGTCATATGCACAGCGATTGTTAGATGATCTAGATGAACTTGATTGGCCTTTACATATTAAGACGATGCAGCGTAATTGGATCGGACGTAGTGAAGGTACTGAAGTTTCTTTTGCTTTTGATGATGATTCTTTAACTATTTTTACAACGCGTTTAGATACTTTGCCTGGCGTAACTTATGTTGCGATTGCGCCTGATCATCCTTTAGTTGATCAGTTAATGCAAAAGATGGATGATGCAGATCAAAAAGCTATCCTTTTTTTAAAGCAAAAGCATTATGCCAATGATGATGATAAGATGCTCGGTCATTATACGGGTAAGATGGTGGTTAATCCTCTTAATGGTGAACAAGTACCGCTTTGGATTGCTAATTATGTACTTTCATCGTATGGTACAGGTTCTGTTATGGGTGTTCCTGGTCATGATGAAACTGATTTTTCATTTGCCAAAAAACATCAACTTCCTATCCGTTACGTTATCCAAGGTGATGAACCAGTTAAGAAAGATCAGCCATATTTAGGCATAGGTAAGATTGCTGATGGTTATGAGCAAGCTGGGTTATCTAATCAGGAGGCATCAGCATTTTTTCTGGAATGTTTGCAGAAACGCAATTTAGCTAAGCAAAAAGTTTGTTATCGCTTACGTGATTGGCTTATATCAAGGCAACGTTATTGGGGTACCCCTATTCCAATTGTATATTGTGCTAAATGTGGTATATTGCCGGCAAAATTACCAGTCATTTTACCGACAGATATTGATTTTTCTTCTAAGCAGAATCCGATGTTAACATCGACGAAGTTTGCCCAAACATCTTGTCCTAATTGCCATGAACAGGCATACCGTGAACTTGACACGATGGATACATTTATTGATTCTTCCTGGTATTTCTTTCGTTATATAGATCCACATAACACAGAAAAGCCTTTTGATCCAGCAAAAGCTGCTGCTTTTTTACCCGTGGATATTTATATCGGTGGTGTGGAACATGCTATTCTACATCTTCTATATGCGCGGTTTTTAACAAAAGTCCTTTATGATATGGAGCAATCACCCGTTAAAGAACCTTTTTCCCGTCTGTTACCCCAAGGTATGGTGCTTCAAGATGGTGCTAAAATGTCTAAATCAAAAGGCAATGTGGTTAGTCCGCAGAGCATTATAGAGCAGTACGGAGCTGATACAGCTCGTTTATTCATTCTTTTTGCTGCTCCACCGGAAAAAGATATTGAATGGAATAATGAAGGTGTACGTGGTTGTTATCGTTTCCTTAATCGTTTAGAAAATTTATATCAACACGATAAATTAGCGCTATATACAGAGGATAATAACGATAATGATAAAGTAGAAGAAGGTGTACAACAACAATTGTACTATCAGCTTCATCAAACGATTAAACGAGTTACTAAGGACTTAGATGGACGCTGGCATTGTAATACAGCTATTAGTGCTATCATGGAATTAACAAATGCATTACAAAAATCTATCGATAAAGTATCACAAAAAACGGCAATCACAACGTTAAATCATTTAGCGCGCCTTATAGCACCTTTTGCACCTCATTTAGCAGAAACATTATGGCAAGACTATTTAGGTCATAAACAAAGTGTACATATATCACCTTGGCCTAAATGGGACGAACATATTTTACATAAGGAAGAGATTATGTTCGTTATTCAAGTTAATGGCAAGGTTAGATCGAAATTAACGCTACCTCATGATGCGACAAAAGAAGCTGTTTTTGAGACCGCTAAACCGCAGCTGGCAAATTGGTTGAAGGATAAAAAAGTTGTTAAATTAGTTTTTATTCCTGCGCGCTTATTAAATATTGTGGTAATTTAATATTTTTTATATTAAAGTTTTTTTATATTTATAATTGATGCTTCTTATTTTTTTTCCTATTTTTAGTTTTATTATAATCGCTTGCTTTTTGATGAAGCGATTATAATAAAATAAAGAAGTTAAGAAGAAGTTAAGAAGAAGTTAAGAAGAAGTTAAGAAGAAGTTAAGAAGAAGTTAAGAAGAAGTTAAGAAGAAGTTAAGAAGAAGTTAAGAAGAAGTTAAGAAGAAGTTAAGAAGAAGTTAAGAAGAAGTTAAGAAGAAGTTAAGAAGAAGTTAAGAAGAAGTTAAGAAGAAGTTAAGAAGAAGTTAAGAAGAAGTTAAGAAGAAGTTAAGAAGATGTTAAGAAGATGTTCAAAGGCATATATTTTTTAGCTATAAAATGGATGTTTGTTTCTTATTTTTTGCTTAAGATATTTCAAACAATTGGTTGTTAAATAATTTATGACTTTGTTTATTTTGCAGGAAGATAATTAAAAAAGTTGAATTATTACTTTTATTAGGATCTATTTTAGTTTAGCTATGTTTGATATTTTTTATTATTTTTAAGTTTTAAATATTTTCCAATACATAATATAAAAATTTTCTTTTGTTTTTTGGATAAACTTATTTTTCTGGTATTTTGTCACATCTTATTATTTTTATAAAATTTAGTTTATGTTTTTTCATTTTGCAGTCAAATTTTGGTATTTTTGGGTTAAGATTGATCTTTATGATAATATGATGCTAAAATTATTTATCATCATATTAATAAATTTTTGATTGAATTTTATTAACTAAATTTTTGAAAAATATATTATCAAAAGATTTGACACAATGTTAAGTTTTTAAAACTGAAGCAAAGGGGGACCTAACCGATGCATAGATCTGCTGTTGTTATCACTATTACAAGTGGTAAGGGCGGCGTCGGCAAATCAACCACAGTGGCTTCTGTCGGTTTAGGTTTAGCTAAAATGGGTTACAAAGTTTGCTTAATGGATATTGATATTGGATTACGCAAACTCGATTTAATGCTTGGGTTAGAAAATCGTATTGTATATGATTTGATCGATATTATTGAAGGAACTTGTCGTTTGCATCAAGCATTAGTCCGCCATAAACATTATAGCAACCTTGTCCTTATCCCGGCAGCACAGACCAGGTATAAAGAGGAGATTGAACCGTATCAGGTTAAGGGTATTGTCGATTCTTTGCGCCAGACATTTGATTATATTTTAATTGATTCTCCAGCAGGTATCGAAGGTGGTTTCCGTAGTGCTATTGCTCCTGCAGATCGTGCTCTTTTAGTTGTTAATCCAGAGATTCCTTCTGTACGTGATGCAGATCGCGTTATTGGCTTGCTTGAATCAGCGGGTATTGAGGATATCGATCTTTTAATTAATCGTATACAACCCCAGATGGTACGCGGCGGAGAGATGCTAGGTGTTAAGCAGATTCAAAATCACTTGGCTATTAATTTACTAGGTATTATCCCGGAAGATAAAAGTATTATAAGGTCTTCTAATACAGGTGAACCTGTTATTTTGGATAACCATTCTTTAGCAGGACAAGCTTTTGCTAATATAGCGCGTCGTTTACATGGTGAAGAAGTTGAATTTTTAGATTTGAATTTTTCAACCAATACATTTATCGCTAAACTGAAGCGGATTTTTAATATAGCATAAATAAAATTGTTTTTTAATGAGGGTGAGGTCGTGTTGTTCATAAGGGGGGATAATATTTTGTGCGTGTATCTAAAGAGACTGTTAGAGCGTTTGAAAACAGTCCCTACAGCTGCGCGTGCTGATGACCGACTTTCCCTTTTGCTTGGTTATCAACGGTTGGGAATTGATGGGCAACGGCTACGCGAATTTCGCAAGCAAATAACTGCTTTGTGCCATACTTTTAATTACGATGTCGTTGGACAAATTGAAATTATTCCCAAATCAAAACTGCGTAATCAAATCATGGTTGTGAATGTTAGCGTTCCTATTCGTGCGAAAGGTAATGCAGAAATCAATAAATTAGATATGGACATAGCGGGGTGTATTGATAGTGTGCAAAAAGCATAACTATCTTTTTTTCATTACTTTTCATTACTTTTCATTACTTTTCATTACTTTTCATTACTTTGCTTTTAAAAGACAAATTCATAATTTACATTCAGAAAAAACAAAAAAATTTAAATTTTTAATAAGAATTAGAAAATGTTAAGGTATTTTCAAAGTTTATAAAATTTTATATTTTACGATTTTATAAACAAAAATAGACATTACTTGACCATTTATGTGTAATTTAATTTTAATATAAAATTAAATATTAGGATTAAATATATCTATTAATCTGTACATGCTGGAAAATGCAGTCAAAAATTGCAAATTAATTTTAGATGCAGTTTCCCTATGCCACTCTTATTTGTTTTTGAATTTGGCTAAGAGAAACACCTTATTGAGCTTTTTCATATATATATTTAATAAAACAGCTTTTTGTTTCTTTTCTTTTTTATATATATTTATACCATTAAGCAGATTTACTTCGCCTATATATACACATAACATTGAAAAAACAATATCAAAGAAAAGTAACGATCCAAGGACTTTGTGGATCTAACTTGATATCTATCGAGAGATAGATTCACTTTTACTGTTCTAAAATAAGTTTCAATTGACTATCTTTTTTCATAATAATTTAGTATTTGTTCATTACTCAACGTTATATCTGTGCTAATAAAAGCTCTCATTTTAGCAGGATCAAAACCTTTAACATCTTCTAGAGCAAGAATAACAACAGCATTATCAATGTTATTAAGCTTTCCCTCATAAAGATATACCCTATAATGGCCATTTTTTATGGTCACAACATTAGTATCTGACTTTTTGATATAGGCAGCAAATTCAGTTAGAGATTGCTTAATTCCTTTTGGATAAAACAGGTGATTGGTTTTTAATCCAGCAATCACCTAACAACCTTTTTGAGCATTTGTGTCAAAAATTGATTTTGAAGCATGCTAAAATTATATAAAAAAATATATTTTTTTATATAATTAAGTAAATTATTTAGTTATATCAACAGCTATATTAAATTTATTATTTTATTTTGTTTTTTCTTTTGTTTTTTCTTTTGTTTTTTTGAGGGACATATCTTTCTGTAGCGAATGGATATATCGAATCACCAGTACTCAGCATCGCTTGAACAACGGCATGACTATAAACTTTTTTTTTATCTAATGAAGAATAATGACAACTAGCTCCTTCTATAGAATTAACAGCCTGTGACGAGGGCTTTGTTTTTCTACAGACATTATTGTCAATTATACAAAAGATTGGTTGGTCATTTTTCTTAGCTTGTTTTTGGATTTCATCATAAGAAACTTGACGAACTATTCTTTTTAAAAATCCTTCATCCAATTTACCTTTTTAAAGAATATCGCTGATACTTCTTCTATCCCTATTATTCAAGCTTTCACGATGAATATCTGTCAATATACCTTTAAAACCATCAGATAATATTCCATTTAACATATATTTGTAATATTATTTAAAGAAGGCTTGGTAAAATAGATTGATAGCTTCCATTCTTTACAACATTTGCTCAAACCCTCTTTATTGTGGTAAATTATTTGTATTAGACATCCTTTTTCCCCTCCGTGTTGTTTATTTTTGGTAATTATATCTTACATATAGGAGAAATATATTTCTATTTTTATATCTGTTTTCCTTCTTAAAATCTAATTTACAATTTTTTACTGCGTTTTCCGGAATGTACAGTATTAATTTTAATTTAATAAATAAATTTAATTTGGTTGATTTTTTGACGTGGTTATATATATTAAAAATGCTATGAAAGGACTTTTTTTAATATTTTTAATGAAATTTCAAAAATAACAATAAATCTCAATAATATGTACTAATAGGTATTGGGCACACGTACTTTATTTTATGGTATTTTAATTTAAAAAAATTTATCATATTTTCTAGGTTAATCTATATTTAACAATGATTCATATTTTTTATTTTATATTTAATCAAAAAAAATATGGAAATTACGATATTTATATATTATAATTATCGTAATAATGAACAAAGAATTCTGAGCAATTATAATGATATGGTTTTTATTTATATTTACCATATTATATGGCAGGAGAATATTTATGAAAAATAAAATAAAAAATATAATTCTGATTTCAACATTCATTTCATCATCACATATATTAACCAATCATTCTATAACCGCGGCTAATGAGGATAATTCCCAAACCTCGACAAATCAAAATCTCGATAAAGAAATATTAGATATATTTTCTAAAAGCCCAAATGAACTAAAGATAAGTATAGTAGTTTTAAATATATTGAAAAAAAATTATGATAATATCGATCAAGCTGATTATGATGTTTTTCTAAAAAGAATAACAGATTTGTTTGAGGGATATAATTATTCTGGGAATTCTGAGGCAATTGGCTATAGAAATTACATATGTTCGTTGATCAAAAGTATTATATATAAAAAAGATAATAATCCAACTTATAATAATGACGTTGCTTCTACAAATAAGGACAGTGTAACATCAATTGCTCAAGGTTCTGAGGATATAGGTAAGACAGGTCTTCATATATATACAAAAGGCAATGTTTTGAAGACTATTGACGATTTCATTGATTTTCTAAGTAAAGAAATAAGCAATAATCATAGTATTCCGACGAATGTAAGTCAAGTTTTACAAGACCTTATCAACAAAATTTTAATATTAAATCCTGATATGAATTTTTCGATAAAAGAATTGTCGTTCGATAATATAAATTTAAAAATTGAAGAGTATATTAGCAGATTTTATCAAGAAAACCCTGATTTATCTAAAGAGATTAAGAATTCTAATGTAAACGATAAAGATGTTGGTGAAAAAGATAAAACGGATGTAAAGAATAAAGATGTGGATGAAAAAGATAAAAAAAATAATGCGCAAAAAATTATTAAAATTTCCAGGTTATCTTTTTTAAAGGACTTTTTAGAATTTATAAACCAACCTAATAATAATGCTTTAGATGTATTATATAATCAAAAAATAAACCATCCACATGCTGATCAGGGATGGTCAGATAGTTTGTTAGAAAGATATAGTCAAAAATTATGGGAAGACCTGGAATTATTTATTATTAAGAAAAATAATATTGATCTAAATACAAAGTTAGAAAATACTTTTTTCAAAGAAGTTGAAACATCACCTAAAAAGACCTTTAACCAATTTTTAAATCAAACCAAATATATATATGAACTTTATTATAAAATAAATGAAAGCATTAAAGTCCATAGCTTTATTACTGATGATAATTTAGATAAATTTAGTCAATATAAGTATAAGTTTCAACGACTGGATTCTCAAACTTTTTATAGGTTTTTACAGGAATTTTTACAAACAAAAATTCCTGAGTACAGTTATTATATAGATAAGATTTGGGATCCTTTTATAGAATTTTTAGCACAAAAACTAGGTTTTGATTCTATAGAAGATATTGAAGAATTAAGATTTTTTTTGAGGCAAGAATTTAAATATGAAAATTTAAATCAATTTCAAAAGACAGATATATTTAAAGAATTTAACAAACCTATGTATAAATTAAAAAAATATGTAGACTCAAATATGAAAAGGTTTTTATCTTTAAATAATGTCTCCAATATGACTAATAATCAATTTTTATCTATTTTAGGGTCGTTCTTTTATCGATTCCAATGTGATGATAATGAAAATACTGACAATCCTGTTATGCTTATATTCGATAGTTTTACTGATTATTTTATAAAGACTTTTTTTGGAGAAGAGTACAAAGAATACAAAAACGAAATTAAATCAACGATTTTTGATAAATTTTACACAACATTTGAAAAAAATATAACGCCATTTCTGTCACAGAACGGATGTAAACTTTACGCATATATTAATACAGAACAACAAAAGTTTAAATCTTCGGCTTTGGAAATATTCAAGTCTTTAAACGACAGTTTAGAACTATCTAAAATGCCTGAAATTAATATAAGTATATTTTATAAAGAATTATTTATATTCATGAATATGTATAAATTTGATAATAAAGATATAGCATGGCAAGACTTTATCGAATATCTAGAAATTAAATATAATATCAGAATTAAGTTACCAGAGATTAATGATGATCTTCATAAAAGTCTGAAAGTCACTGGCATTGACATAGATGGAAAATATTTTATCAATAAGGGATTGAGCGCGGAATTCCAAAGAAAAATGTCTTTCTATAAAGATGATTTTATTAAAAGCACAAGTAAAAATCATCATGAAAATGTGAATTATATTTTAAAAGAATACCAAAGGTTAAATGAGTATGGATCAGATATTTTAAATTTAGATAAAAATGATATCATGGATAAAAATTCTAAATTTAAAGAGCACAATATTAATAATATAAAATTGAGAAATTTGATAGATTTTTTAGATAGTAATGATAATGATATCTTAAAAGAAGATATTTATTTAGCTAACAGAATAGAAGATTATTTGAAGAAAGTATTTCCTAAGCAAGAATTATCATTTGATAATATCCCGAATTTAAAACAAAATATTTTAGATCGGATTAAGAAGGATATAAAGGATATCAATGGTAATAATATCGAAGATATTAATTATAACCCCACTTTGCAAAATTATGACAATCTAGGTATTTTCGATTATGAATCACCAAGCTATTTAAAAAGCGATCAGTTAAGATTTGCTAGAGTATTTTTAGATTACTTGGATAGAGTTGGCATTATGGATTTTGAGATATATAGGGAAGGTTCTAAGGGGGATTTATGGTATAAGTTCGAAGAACATTTTATGTATAATATTGAAATTCCTAAGGTAACACAAAAAGAAGTTCAAATATATTTATCTCAATATAGAGATTTTTTTGCAAATTTGCTAGGATCAAATTATTCTGAAACTAGAAAAAAAGTCTTGGATTATTTCCAATTATCAACAGATAAAGAAGATAATAATGTATTTGATAAACATATAAATAATACTAAAGAATACATTATGGCTAAAAAAAATCTAGAAAAAAACGAGAATCTATTTAATTATGTAATCAGTTTTTTTAGTTCTAATAACGAGATATTTGTTAAACATTTACATGATTATCTTAAAACAATCGATGATGAACTTGAACTTGAAGATGTTAAAAAAATACTTGAAGATGATAAAATTACTAAGAATAAATATAGCTTTCAAAGTCATGATATTAATAATTATCTTGATTCAGAATTAAGTATGGATTCGGATATATTCAAGTTACTTGCAAACAGAATTAATCTTCTTTTAGGTAGTTATCTTAGCCCTGAACTAGAAGAAGCCCTGAAAAGATCGGGTTCAATTGAGCAGCTAGATAATTATCGGCATACTGTATTATCTAGAGATGACCTTAAGTTCATTATAGGATCAGGTTCGATTAATGATATTATAAAAAGAATGAAACTAAATCTTGTTAATTCTAATTTAAAAAATATATATGATGCTTATACTAAAATATTCGATCTTTCTTCAGGCAAAAGCAATATAGACATTAGGGACATAGATAAAAGCAACATCCAATATTTATTTAATGAAATAAATAAGGGGGGAAATTATTATATATCAAAAAAAGATTTGCAAGGTTTCTCAGAACTTAATCTATCGAAAGATAAACTAAAACTTTCTTTAATTGAAGAAACCTTGAAAGGTTATTTCGATAAACCATCGACTTCCGTTTTGTCATCATTAAGAAAGAATTTGAATGAAGATCCAGATTTTTTGAAATTAAAAGATCATGACGATATTTATTTAGAATACTATCTTCATAAAAATAAATTTATGCGTAATTATAAGTCGTCTTCAGATATTTCTAAAGCTGATTCGCTTATTCTAGAGGAAGCAATAGATTCATTAGCTTTAAAAATGGAAAATCCTATTAAATATATAAATGATTTAAATAAAGAAATGTTTATAACTAATATAAACAAGACAGCCTCAGTAATATCGCAACTTATAACACAAACTGCTTTATACGACTATCAGAAGTTTTTAGAAAAAGATTTGGATGCCAAAAATGTGGATAATAATTTACAAAATCATATTATCAATAAAAATCCACATTTAAAAAATATAGCAAACTTACAAGGTGCTTTCTCTGATATACCAAACGCAAAATACTTAGGAAATTTTCTGAATCTCGTAACTCTAGGCATACCTTCAGCAATAATTAATAAAATTAGCAGCTCTATCATAGAGTCAGAATATGACAAATTAGCTCCTGAAAACAGAAAAAAAGTTGAAGATTTTTTATATGCTAATTTAAAATATAATCAAAATAAAATTTTGTTCCAGCCAACTTGGTTAAATAATTTAAATGATATTATAATAAGGGATCTTGGTCGTTATAAATATGATAATGAATTAGAAGAATTTAACCAACAATACACTAAATTATCGAATGCAATTTTTACACATAATACACCCGATGAAATTGGTTTTACAGAGGATGATATTTCTAATTTGAAACAATCGTTATACCTTTTATATAAAAATAAAGATAATCCCGACGTATATATGAGTAACTTAATTGATAAAATATATGAACTAAGAACAGATGCTGAAGAACGTACCGGATTATTGAAAAATGAAAGTAGTTTTGAACGTCATCAAGATTCTCTTTCAGAATTTTTACTAAAAGAAGCAAATCTTCGCGCAAGCATGAGCGTAATGACGTCATTATTATCATTAGTTAGCCCTTACCAAAACTTAAACAATCTGTCTTGAAATCATAAGGCAGGTTGTTTTAAAAATATAGTTATTATTATCAATTTTTATAATAAACAATCTTTTTATTTAAATTAAAATCATATAATTACGAAAATAACGATATTTTTTTATCAAAATATTGTCTATATTATTAATTATTTTGAGTACTTAATATAAAATTAAACCAAAAATCTTTTATTAGATTTTTTAATATTTTCGAAATATGGTTATTTAATAGCTGTGTTTTTTAAGTAATAATAGTAGATTGAAGATCAATTATAAAATTTATATAAATGAAGTAAATATGGCAAATACATCTTCATAATACATAAACATGGAATATTCTAAAACAGGGATATTAGATTACATGAAATTTAAAAGGTTATCAGGAATGATGACACCAACATTGCGAATGCATCAAAGAAAAAAATCTAAAAAAAGTATAAAGGTGTTAGGTTTAATCGATTAGATTTAGCTCGATATCTTATAAAAACATAGACATACCTAAATCATTTTTGTAAAATCTAAGTTTTAAATACAAAAAAACAGTAAGATAAAGAATACATATTAATTTTAGGTTAACAAATAAAGCTAATTTGTTCAAATTTGTTCGGAAATAGGATTTAACTTCCCTATTTTTTTCACCTGTTAAATATACTGATGGGTTAAGCTATCTTTTAGGGTTTAAAATTGCTAATGAATAATAAAATTCAATCAAATTCAATCAAATTAAATTAATATTTCTTATAAATGGATATATTTTAGTCATTCTTGATCAAAAATCATATATTTTAAAGGTTATATTATCACCAATTTAAATATTAATTCTGAATTTTCAAATAAACTTTGAAATGATAAATAATCGCAAAAAAACGAGAAGTTTATTTTTGTGATTATTTATAAATATAATTAAATTTATCATAATAATATAAGTTATCATTTCCAGGTAATTAAGCATAAGTCTGCGAAATTACCTGAAAGATAAAAATAATTTTTTTCTAAAAAATAACGTTCTTATATTATAAGAACTTTTTTAATTTAATTTTTAAAAATCAAAAATTATGGCCTTATTTTTTTTGCATGTATAGTATTAACTATGTTTTTTTGATAAAAAATAAATAGTTTAAAAAACAGAAATCTTAAAGCTAAGAAAATTACTACGCCATTGATAAAAAAGACAGTGCGTATTCCTGCTATGCCGCCTATTTCTGAAGATAGTGGGCCGCATATTAATGGTCCTAGGGCTTGTCCAAGTGATATAGATGAAGTTTGTAATCCATGGACGGTGCCTAATTCTTTTTTAGGTGTTGTTTGGCTTATTAAGGTATTTAAAGATGGTTGTAAGCCTGACATTGATATACCTAAGAGGCATCTAACAATGAGTAGTGTGATTATATTTATCGTGAAGTAGTGTGCTATAAGTGATATACCGACTCCTATTAGAGCGAATTTGAATATTTTTATGGTGCCCCATTTTTTACTTATGCGTCCTAAAAGTGGAGAGAAAATGGTAGCTGCGACTGCTGTACAAGAGAGCATGGTGCCTGTCCAGAATTTGGCGTTTTGTTCATGTATATCATAGACGAAAATAGATAGTAGGGATCCTGGTCCAAACATAGCTATTTGTACAATGATTGTAATGGCTAAAAGGTATCTTATGGGTTTGTTTTTTAATAAGCGTTTATTTTGTTTTAATATGCTTTCTGTTGTTGTGTATTCTGGTTTTTTTTCGATTATCAACAACATTACAATCAATGTCACGCATATGAGTGAAGCGGCGGTGATAAAAAAAATTGTTTGATAAGATAGAAATTCTGCAATAATACCGCCTATAATTGGACCAACTGATACACCTGCTACCGTACCTATTTGTAACATCCCAAGGGCATGTAGCATATTTTTGTCTGTCGAAGCGGCGATTAATGAAACGGATACAGGTATAAAACCTGACCATAGACCATCTATAAGACGTAAAATGAGTACTTCCATTGGCGAGGTGGCAAAACCCATGAAAAACATAACTACAGCCATACCTGCACTAGAACGAATTAACATTATCTTTCGTCCATAGCGGTCTGCTAAGCGGCCCCAAATAGGAGCAACGATAAATGTTATCATAAATGTTGCTGACGATATAATACCTGACCATGTTTGTAGTTCATTTTGATTTTCAATTCCTAATGTATGCAAATATTGAGCTAAAAAAGGATTAATCATCGTTATCGAGGCTACGACGATGAATTGGCATACGATCAGCGTGATCATATTTCTTTGCAGGTTATTATTTTCTATATCCATAAATCAGCCTCTGTATATTTACATATGATTTAAGTTTGGCATTGATTTATTTTTATTATTTTATTCTTTTTTTGTTATTCTTTTTGTTTATTTATTTAGAAGTTTATCCATGAACTTAATATTTTTTGATCAATGCGTTGTACGAGGGCTGTTAGTAAGTTGGCAGCTTGTTCAAAATCGTTGCGTGACATTAAAGCGTTGTGGCTGTGGATATAACGTGTGGCAAAGCCGATGACCACTGTTGGACAACCGATACCTGTTAAATGAAATTTCCCGCCATCAGTTCCGCCTCTTTCCATGGCATCAAATTGTAAAGGTATTTCTAGTTCTTCTGCTGTGTCAATGACAAAATCACGTAATCCTTTATGGGGAATCAATGAGGCATCTTTGATTACTAGGGTAGGACCTTGACCCATTTTTAAGCTGGCACTGCTATTATCAAATCCTGGTGTATCGCTTGCACATCCAACATCGATAGCGAAAGCTACATCTGGTCTTACACGGTATGCTAGTGTTTGGGCACCTCTTAAGCCGACTTCTTCTTGTACGGAAGCACCAGCATAGACGATATTTGGATGTTTCTCATTTTGGAGTCTTTCTAATATTTCTACCGCCATGGCGCAACCAGCTCTGTTATCTAATGCTTTACCGCCCCAAACACGACCATTAGCGAAGGTATAAAAGTCGGATGCTGGTGTAATTGGATCACCAACTCGTATACCCCATTCGGCGACTTCTTTGTCATCTATGGCACCGATATCGATAAACATTTCGTCCAGTTTAACAACTTTTTTTGCTTCTTCTGGTTTAAGTAAATGAGGAGGTTTTGAACCTATAATACCTTCGAAAATTTTTCCAGATCTTGTGGAAATACGTACTTTGTGTGCTAAAACGTTTTGTGACCACCAACCACCAACTGTTTGAAAGCGCAAGAAACCGTTACTGGTTATGTCGGTTAAAATGAAGCCGACTTCGTCTAGATGTCCTGCAATTAGAACACGTGGGCCATCTTCTAAACCTGTTTTTTTACCTACGAGGCTTCCTAAGCGATCGCATAAAATGACTTCTGAAACAGGTGTTAACATTTCCTTTAGATATTTGCGTACGTTATCTTCAAAGCCTGAAATGCCATCGGCACATACTAGCTTTGCCATACGTTTTTCCATAGTATCTATATTGTTGTTCATCATTATTCATCCTTTTATTTTTGAAATATTTTCATTTAACCATATGCCTTCATAGATGATATGTCCTTTTCCTTTTACATAAACAGGGCTATCCTCATTTGACCATGATATTTCTGAGGTGCCTCCAGCAGCATGTACATCTATTGATTCAGTTGTACATTTTTTTTGGAGTTTTAAAGCGACAACTGTTGCACAAGCAGCGGATCCACAGGACAATGTTCGACCAACACCTCTTTCGAATGTAATTACCTGGAGTTTATTTTTTTTGTCTATTTGTACAAAAGTAACATTAACTTGTTCAGGAAACCAAGCGTGATATGTCAATTCTTTTCCGATCTGCGGGTCGAGGAATTTAGTTATCTCAGCTACTTCGATAATTAAATGAGGATTTCCCATTGATATTGCGGTGCCATTATATATTTTGTCTTTTATTTTAACCGGTATCTGAAAGATATTTTTTCCTTCTGGTAACTTTACAGGAATATCATTTGGTGACAAAATCGGTTTTTGAATGCTTATATTAAAATTTGTTTTCTGGCTCGCGACTTGATGATTTCCTAAGGGGCTCTTAATATAAAACTTGTTTAAGTTTGAATATTTTTTTTTATAATATGAGGCAGTACAAATTAAAGCATTGACACATAATGGAGAAAATGAACCATCTGCATTAAAATATCGCATAATTAAAAAAGGAGGGGCTTGGGTGGGTGTTTTTGTTTGAACAAAGACAAGCCCATCCGCACCTATACCTGTATGCCGATGACATATTTTTTTTATCATAGCGTTAACTAAAGGATCCTTTTTGGATGGTAATTTTTCAGACGATATAAACGCGAAATCGTTACCTGAACTATGCATTTTAGTGAAATTCAATCCTTCAGTTAACATCAATATTCCCCTCTTAAGAACATAATTGTTTCTTGGGTTGGAAGCGACACCTATCTAAAAGACCGGCTAAAACGACAGGTAGGAACGACATTATGATAATTAAGATCCATTCACGTAAGGCTAAGTCGACTGTAGAGAAGACTGTTTGCAGCAATGGGTTATAAATAGCGATGCCTAGCAGTAAAGCAGAAGAGGCAATTGCTAAAAGTAACCAACCATTATCCCATGGTTTTCTTTGTAGTATAGTACCTTCTGAGCGACAATCGAAGACAAAAATTAATTGTGAAAGCACAAGGGTTGTAAAGGCAATTGTTTGTGCTTTGGCTAATTGCAATGGATTTTCTCCTAATGAGATAAGGAATGGTAATAAGGAACACAGAGCAATCAATAGACCGCGTGTTGCTATTTTCCAGCCGATGCCATGGGCAAAAATACTTTCTTTGGCATCACGTGGTTTTTTATGCATTACTTTCTCTTCCGGAGGATCTACACCTAGTGCTAAGGCAGGTAGACCATCTGTTACTAAGTTAACCCATAAAATTTGCATCGGCAATAGCGGTGGAGGTAATCCTGCTAGCATTGCTAGAAGCATAAGGAGAATTTCTCCGACATTACTTGCTAAGAGATAGCAGATAAATTTGCGAATATTACCATAAATACTTCTACCTTCTTCAACAGCTGCAAGGATAGTAGAAAAATTATCATTTGACAATACCAAGGCTGCAGCTTCTTTAGCTACATCTGTGCCGCTCTTCCCCATGGCGATGCCGATATTCGCAGCTTTGATCGCTGGAGCATCATTTACGCCATCACCTGTCATGGCTACAATATGGCCAGCATTTTGTAAAGCTTTTACGATACGTAATTTATGTTCAGGAGTTACACGGGCAAAAACATCAGCATGTTCAACTTCCTGGGTGAGCACTTCGTCAGTCATCAAGTTTATTTCATCACCAACAAGTGTTTTACTATCTAAACGTCGCATATTCAATTGATTAGCAATAGCTTCAGCTGTTGAACGATGATCCCCTGTGATCATAATGGTGCGAATGCCTGCTTTATTAAAGACTTGTAATGTTTGTAGGACATCTTTTCTTGGAGGATCCATAATGCCGACAAAACCGAGGAAGACTAAGTTGTCTTCCATTTCATTATCTGGATGTAAACGGTCAGCTAAGGCGATAACGCGTAAAGCTTTTTTAGCCATGTTTTGACTTTTTTGTAATAAATGTTGTCTCAATTTAGGTGTTAAAGCAACGGTTTTTTCACCATTAAAAGCAAAAGTACATAATTTTAGTAAAATTTCTGGTGCACCTTTAGCACAAACACGATATTTACCGTCGATAAAGCGTATTTCAACAGACATGCGTTTTCTAAAAGAATCAAATGCGTTTTCTTTTAAGCGATTTGCTTTTAAATTTTTTATGTTATGCAAGCTTTTGACATTTTTTGCCCATGACAACAACGCTGTTTCTGTAGGATCACCTTCAGCGTATCCTTTATCTGATAGTATCGCATTGTTGCAATTTTCAGCAACGACTAACAAACGTTCTAATGTTTGACGATTAGGCATTTCACCGTTATTACTTCTTAAGCCGTTTACAGTCATACGTACAGGGCCATCATTTAACCATAAATGTGTAACTGACATCTTATTTTCCGTTAATGTCCCTGTTTTATCCGCTCCGATAACTGTTGCGCAGCCTAATGTTTCTACAGCAGGTAACTTGCGTACGATAGCATGACGTTTAATCATACGTTGGACACCAAGGGCAAGAGAAATGGTTACGATAGATGGCAATCCTTCAGGGATAGCGGCGATAGCTAAGCTAATACCTGATAAAAACATATCTTGTATCGGTTGACCATGCGCTATACCTGCGATGACGACGATGAGTGTTAAAAGCAGGGATAAAAAAATTAGCCATTTGCCTAATTGTAATAATCTTTTTTGTAGAGGGGTGATCATTTTTTTTGTTTGTTTAATTAATTTTGCAATATTTCCCATTTGTGTATGCATACCTGTTCCCACAACAATACCTTTACCATGACCTCTAACTACCATGGTTCCCATATGAGCAATAGTAGTTCGATCTGCTAAAGGTGTATCGTGAGGCAGGGTACCTTCTGTTTTTGTGACAGGAATAGATTCTCCAGTTAGTGATGATTCTTCTATTAGCAAATTATTTGTTTCTAATAAACGTATATCGGCAGGCACTCGATCCCCTGTAGATAAATTGATAATATCACCCGGTACGAGTGATTTAGCATCGACGCGTTCTTTTTTACCGTTCCTTACTACTTTAGCTATCGGTGCAGACAATTTTTTCAGGGCATTCAATGATTTTTCGGCACGAAATTCTTGAACGGTTCCTAAGATAGCGTTTAATATGACAATTGCTAAGATAGCGAAGGCATCAATTATTTTACCTAAACAAAAAGATAACGTGGTAGCCAATAATAAGACCACGACCATTGCATCTTTAAATTGTGATAAAAATTGTTGCCACCATTTAGGGCTGCGGATTGTTTCAAGACAATTAAGACCAGTTTTTTTAAGTCTTTTATGTACTTCATTTTGATTTAAACCTTTTTGAAGATCTGTTTGAAAATGGGGTACTAAATTTTCTTTTTTCCAGTCTAAGTATCTCAACTAGCTTCCCTCCTCTGTGCAGTTTTTATATAGATGCCTATGCTAAGAAGGGGAAGGTTATACATAAAATTTTTATTTTTGTATAAATTTCAAATGAGTAATTCTTAAAATTAAAATGCAAAAAATATTTTTTAATTAAATAAATTTTATCTATACAAAAAAAGTTGAGTCCAGTAAATATTTTTTTTTGATATACAGATACCTACACCTGTGAATCGAAAATTGGGATAAACAATATTATCTAAGTGTTTTTTGCTTTTTATCCATGCGACAACAATTCGTGAAGGTTCATATTTACCCATAGCTAAATTTTCACCGCCAAAGATGTATTTAATCCCATTTTGTTTTAACATGTTTTCAATTTCACCCGAAGGAGGACAATTATGAATTAAGCCTTTTTTCAACACTTCTACACATTTTTTTACATCACAGGCTTTTTTTATTGCGAGTGTTTCTAATGATTCATCGGATTGTAGTTGTTTTAAATTGAATTTTTGTCGATAATCATTAACTAATTTTATAATATTATTAGACATAGCCTTTACAGCACGATCTACTTTACTTTTTTTTAATGTATCTTTTTCTAGTGTTTGCTCCTGATCTTTATTGCTATCATTATAATTATTTTGTTGATTAGAATAACTTGAGCTATTTTTATTCCCTTCACCAAATTTGTCTGCTGTAGAAGCATTATTATTCGTTGCTTCATTAGGTACAGTCAATTCATTATTTTGTTCAGAATTTTTATTTTCATTTTTTGATTTTTCATCATTTGACATATTGAGTGTATATACAATGACTATGGTAACAAATATTAAAAATATGGCACCTGCTATCCATAATATCTGAATAAAATTATTTTTACGATGTTGTTTTTCCCATTTATGGCGACGCCTTAGATTTGTCACCCGGATGCTCCTCTCACCAGGAGACTTATATTTATATTATTTATAGCAATAATTAAAATCATATAAATCAATTCATCTATCAATTCATCTAATATAATTTTAATTTCTTAGGATTTAATGTTTGGTGTTGAAATCATTTTTGTATTTTAAAAAGTATTAACTTATTAATTAAGTTATATATTTTCTTATATTAATTAATTATATTTTTCGTTTTTTTTTTATTTTATTGCATTTGTCAAGAAATATTAATATAGCCGATTAGTAATGGTCTAATTTAATTCACAAAAATAGCCATTATCATAGCTTTTTTTTCATTAAATTAGATTTTTAAACACTCTTTAACATGGATTATTGGACAAGCTCATTTTGTTGTTTGCATTTATACTGGATTTATATTATTTTTGTAAAAAGAGTTGTACCCAGTAAATATTTTGTTTTGATATGCATATTCCTACAGCTGTAAACTGAAAATTTGCGTAAATAATATTAGCTAGATGTGGTTTGCTTTTTATCCATGCTATGACGATTTTTGAAGGTTTATATTTACCAACAGCTAAGTTTTCACCATTAGTTATATATGAAATGCCATTTCTTTTTAACATGTCGCTAATACGACCGGAGGGAGGACAGTCATGAGCTAACCCAAGTTTCAATACTTCTACGCAATTTTTTACATCACAGGCTTTTTTTGTGGCTATTTGTTCTAAAGATGAATTGTATGTAAGTGATTTTAAATTGAATTTTGCGCGATAATTATTAACTAATTCTAATGCAGTAGTTGACATGGCTTTTACAGTACTATTTAGTTTAGCTTTTTTATCTTCCTCTTTTGTATTTGTTTGATCTTGGTCAGTAGTTTGATTATCGGTATTATCAGTATTTTTTTGTGTAGTATAAATTTTGTTGTCTGTAGCTTTATTATCTTGTAAAGGAGGATTACCCGCTGTCTGGGTAGTATTATTTGTAGGATTACTAGGTGATGCGATATTAGTATTTGTTTCTGTGTCGTTATTTTCGTTTGTTGATTTTTTCTCATCATCTGATTTGATTGATATAAAAATTATTACTATGATCATCAAAATTATCAATGATGCACCTAATATCCATAAGATTTTAATAAAATTATTTTTTCGATGTTCATGTTCCCATGTTTGACGACGTTTGAGATTTTTCACCCATATTCTCCTTTTCTACAGGAGATTTATATTTTTATTATTTAGATAATAATTAAAGATAAATCGGTTTATCATTTTTATAAATTTATTATAAAATAATATATTAAAATAAGTTCTTTATTTTTTTGTTTTGCACTATATAATAGATGTCATTTTATTATAATAGAATAATATATTTTTATATATAGCTATTTTTTTTTATCTTTTTTATCTTTTTTATCTTTTTTATCTTTTTTTTAATTTATTTAAGAACTTTTATTTTCATTTTTATTTCTTGGTTTTTTTAATTATATTTTCGTAGAAAAATAACCCATTATGGTATAATAATAAGATTCATAATGAGTTACGTAATTATTTATTAAATTATTTAAATACACAAACTCCTCGCTTCCTTTATACCAAGGAAGCCAGGATTTTGTTTTTTTGCTTACTGTAAGTATGGCTTAGCGAATGTAGGTGCAGGACTTGTGTAAGGATAAGATGCCATCTCTATTTTTTGGATAGCTGCTTGTAGAGCTGGTAATGTTTGAATGATAGTATTTTTAGCTTCTTGAGCTAAGCGGCATCTTTCTATTGGTGATGGACCAATATTCGTTGGTTGTGGAAAAGCAGGTTTTGCTTGTACAGCAAATTGTGGGGTAGGGCTGTAGTATGCTAACATAGATAAACATCTCCTATATAAATTTTTTTAGCTTTTATTGCTATCAATATTTTTTAAATCTAAATTTGTAAATCTAAATGTTATTCTGGCCTTTGAAATTTAAAAAAATAACAAAGTTTTTTAAATTAACTTTAGTGTATTATGTATTTTTTTGGTTTTTGCTAACTTAAAAGTTTATAATTTTAAAAAAATAATTATTTTAAAAGGAATGAAAAAGGGATTATAATGTTATTAAGTATGTATTTTGCGTCTTAAAATAATATTTTTATACGTTATTATTACTTTCTTATGCTTTTTTATTTTTTTCATTAGTTTGTATAATATTCATTGATATGCTATCCCTTTATTTAAGTATTATATAACTAATAATTTTATTTTTAAGTAATATTTGATATATTTTTTAAAACCTCTAAAGTAAGTCTAAAAGCAGTATTTATATAGGACTTGTCCAGAAATATTAATATAGACGATTATTAATGTGGTAATTTAAATAAAAAAAAATAGCCATTAAAAAATAGCCGTTATCATAGCTTTTAGTTCGTTTAATTAGGTTCTTAAACGTTCTTTTACATAATGTTTTTTGGACAAGCTCTAAATTTTTTTTGGCTTTTATTAGGATATTTAGGTTGATTTTTTTGTTGGTTGTACTTTTTTTACTTTCGTTTATGTTTTTGTTATTTATGTTTTCAAACTATATTTTAAATTATAAATCAGGATATAATTATTAATTTGGTTAAAAAATGTTTATTTTTATTTTTGTTTATAAAATATGTATATAAGTTTTTTTTTGGTGGCATAATGGCGCTTGTAAGAGGCATTTCATTCATTTTTTTAATCACAAAGGAGTGATGCATGAGATGTTCACTGCTTACGCATGTTCTGAGATAATCACGCGTTTGAATGCTAATTTAAATCAGGTTCAGGCCGTGTTGCAGCAGTTGCAACAGAAGGAAAGTTTAAATCATCATACTACGCAACAAAAAGAGAACAAAGAGGCTTTAAGTTTGCAATTATCGCAACAGATGTCGCAATTGATTAAAAATGCTCAACAGGAAATTAATCATATCGTAGGCCAGGCATCAGCTGCGCCTGATGTACCGTATGGTTATACAACTCATCAACAAATTAGTACAGGTACTCATGCGCATCATGTTTCGCCTTTTATTCAGTAAGGTGGTTTAATCTTTCGTTTAATCGTTAATGATGATTTTTGTGTGGACCTTTAAGTTTTTATATCTTTATTGATTTAGCCAAATTAAGTGGAGGAGTGATGGTTAAATATGCAATGCAATCCCCCATTTACCCGTCTGATTGAAAATCTTGAGCAATTGCATACTGTGGCTAAGCAGTTGCAGCAATTGGAGCAGACCGGTCAACAAACAACGCAGCAGAAGGAACATACTGAAGCTTGTAATGTTCAGCTTGTAAATCATCTTACGCAGTTAATACGTAATTGTCAGCAAGACGTTATTCAATCAACCTCTATTTTTCCGCAAATGTCTTTGTTACCACAAGCTGTTCGTATGCGTGCTAACTTAGAAAAAATTCAGACATTAACACAACAATTGGAACAGCACACAGGTGACAATCATCAAACGACACATGAAAAGCAGCAATATGAGGCTAGTACATGTAAACTGGCTAAACAAATTAATCAATTGACGCAGAATTGTCAACAAGAAGTTAATCAATTTATTTCGCCACAAACCAATCAACCTATGCCATATAATTCACAAATGATGGGATCTTACCCACATCATTTTGCGCATCCACAGCAAACCTTTGCGCATCCACAGCAAACCTTTGCGCCTTCCCCTATTCCTGTAGTGCCAATTCCTTTATATAGCATTTATCCACATCATAGCATTTGATTTTTTAAGTTTGTGGCTAATTTTTAAGTATATTTTTATCATAAATGTCTGAGGATAATATAACTTACTCATTTTAAAGGGTGAGTTGTTGAAGTTAATTGTTAAGGAGGTTATTCATTTTATGGCATATTCGTTTCCGTTGGCTAAAAATGCACTTTCTCGGATTAGTACCAATCTGGCTCAGTTACAAACTGTTATCCAACAACTACAACAACGCGAGCAAGTAAATCATCATGCTACACAACGTAAGAATCAACAAGAGTCGAATAATGTGCAATTAATTCAACAACTAAATCAATTGATACGGAGCTGTCAGATGGAAATAGGACAATTTTCACAAAGTGGTTTTCCGACCAGTGCAAAAGCTAGAGCTCAAGTACCTTACCAGGTGCCTGTTAGTGTAGCGTCGTCTTGGAATCAACCGATGATGACAACACAGCAACCAATGGCGCATTTTCAACAACATACTGCACATCAACCAATGTCGCATTTTCAACAACATACTGCGCCACATACTGCGCCACATACTGCGCATCATACTGGGCCACATACTGCGCATCATACTGGGCCACATACTGCGCATCATACTGGGCCACATACTGCGCCACATACTGCGCCACATACTGCACAACAAGTTACTTTGACTGCTGTAGAGCAGGTCAAGAAAGCTATGGCATTGATGGAACAAGCTTCATTCTTTGCTAGAAGAGCATATTCTGAATTAGGTTTTGTTGCACCTCAACAAGCACAACAACCTGGTCATACATGGTCTAGATATCCATTAGCAACAAATCCTACTCTTGCAATTCCGCCTCAACATCAGCAACACACACCTGCTTTTGCAATTCCGCCTCAACATCAGCAACACACACCTGCTTTTGCAATTCCACCTCAACATCAGCAACACATACCTGCTTTTGCAATTCCACCTCAACATCAGCCGACACAAGCACAGCCAAGAATCCTTCAATAATTTAGTGGTTTTTGCTTTATTTTTATAGATAATTAGTTTTTTGGACAAGATTTATTTTTTCTGCTTTTTAGTGGTTGTAGGGCGGGACAGGGAGTCATAGGGACATATCCTATTTTTTAGGATACGTTTTTGACAAGATTTGCTTTTTAGTATTAAAAAATAGACAGGAGATGTTTTTAATATGGAAATAAGTCAATTCACAGGTATGCCACAACCTTTTGCTCAATCTTTTACGCAAGCAGTTTATCCTCAAACACCTTATGCGCAATCACAATATACTTCACAAGCACCACAAACATGTTTGACGACTCAGCAAACACCTTATGCTCAACCACAAGCATATGCACCACAGCCACAATACACAGCATGCACAACAACATTACAACAACAAATGCCTTATGCTCAACCACAACAAGCATACGCACCACAGCCACAACAAGCATACGCACCACAGCCACAACAAGCATACGCACCACAGCCACAACAAGCATATTCACCACAAGCATATGCACCACAAGCATATGCACCACAAGCATATGCACAACAACCATATGCACAACAGCCATATGCTTGTACTACTTATTTAGCATAAATTTATCATTTGCTCTTTTGATGATAAAAAAACTCCTGCCTCCTAATGTTGGGAAGCGGGAGTTTTATTTTTTTATTACTTTTGCTTCTGAGAATATTTTTGTGGTATTTTCTTTACATTTTTTCATACTAAATTTTTTGGCCCTTAAAGCGATCTCGGCATTTATTATAAATATCTATGGCGGCTTCTCGTTCATCCCAACCATTAATATGTGTGGTTTTACCCTCTAAATCTTTATAGACAAGAAATAAATGCTCAATTTCTTTTCGTGTATGTTTAGCTACATCCTGTAGGTTTTGTATCTCAGCAAAACGAGGATCGCCTATTGGTACAGAAAGCAACTTATCATCCTTGCCTTTCTCATCCTCCATATGTAATACACCTACAACGCGACTACGAATTCGACAACCAGGAAATGTTGGTTCTGTAACTAAGACCATAATATCTAGGGGATCACCATCCTCGGCGAGTGTTCCTGGTACGAAACCGTATTCAGCAGGATAGTGAATAGGTGAATACAATACACGGTCAAGGTGGAAAGAACCATCTTCAGGTTTATATTCATATTTATTTTGCGAACCTGTGGAAATTTCTACAAAAGCATCCACAATGAGCGGTTGATTTAACATTTAGTGTTGAACCCCTTTTATAAAAATAGCAATTTTATAGATTTTATATACAAATCATAAAATCGTTTTTTAAAGAAGTGAATAATGAAGAAAAAATCGAAATGATTATTTAATGATTTTTAACTTTTTTTAAATAATTAATTTTTTATCTCTGTTGGATTTCTTTTTTTATCTTTGTTGTATTTCTTTTTTATCTTTTTCGTTTATTTGCTTTATTGTCTTTTATTTATTTTTTCAAAAACAAAAACTGGACTAAACCTCCTTCTAAAAATACTAGATATAAGGTAGGATTTAGTCATATATTGCTTCTTAATTAAATTTGTCTAGGTGTTTGGTTTTTCCTTTAGTTGTTTGCTTCCATCTCTGCTGTTATTTCTTCTGGTGTGCCTACCTTTATTGAATCGGTTGGGCATCCTTCTTGAGCTTCTTTGACTGATTCGGAGAGATTTTCTTCGATATCCCAAGTGCCTTGGTTGTTATCTTTGACAACAAACGCTATTCCATCTTCATCATATTCATAAACCTCAGGGGCTGCAGCACCGCAAGCACCACAGGCGATACAAGTTTCTTTATCTACCCACGTACGCATTTATAATTACCTCCTTTGATTTTAACCCATAATCATTTAGTTATAATTATTGCAATCGGCTATGCATTTGGAGTCCATTTTAGAGGTATGGATCTACCTTTGCAAGTATACAAAGGTCATAAACTTTAAATTGTTTCTTTTTTTATTTTGCATTTCTTAAATAGCTTGCTAGAATAGGGGTGGATGTGGTGTATAATGTTTATTCTCTTTAAAGGATTTTGGCAAGTTGTTTGGCAAGGGAAAACATCATTTATTCTACTACAGAATAATTATCTACAATAATATGGCTGATTAATCTGTCAAATTTATACAAGATTTTAGTGGTAATGTTTATAATTTCGCTATATATTATTTATATTCACATAAAAATATTATGTTAAATTATTTGTTATATAATTTATCTTCGATTTATGCTTAATTGCTATGTAATTTTGCTAAATATGTCTATGGCGAGGTGAAACGGAATGCATAAAAAGGATATTTCGACTAATTTTAGCGAAGATAAATTCTTGGCAAGTGAGCATAGAGATAAGGAGGCTAGTGGCGATAGTGATTTGCTTGACTTTTTTATCTCCGCGGGCGGTGTTTTTATGATTTTGGCTGGTATTTTTTTAGCTATTGTTGTTGGAGGATATTTTTTTAGTGCTTAAATGATTTATTCTTATTTACACAAAACCCATCATTCACCTTTTTGAAAGGGGTGGCATTATTTTTGAAAATTCATGAATATCAAGCAAAAGAGCTTTTTCGCGCATATGATATACCGACACCTAAAGGGTTTGTCGTCGATGCTACATCTGATATTTCTGAGATCGCTAAAAAAGTTTCTTCTTCTTGCTGGGTGATTAAAGCCCAAGTACATGCTGGAGGTAGAGGTAAGGGTGGCGGTGTGCAAATTGCCCGCAATTTACCTGCGATCAAGGAGCATGTATCTAATTTATTGGGTAGTTATTTAGTTACGCCACAAACTGATGCTAAGGGAAGTAAAGTTAATTCTCTTTTAATCGAGGCGGGTTGTGATATCGCCACTGAACATTATGTTAGTTTGTTAATTGATCGTGTAACGCAGCATCCTGTTTTTGTGGTTTCCAAAGAGGGTGGCGGTGACATTGAAGAGACTGCGCTCAAAAATCCCGCAAGTATCTATCGTGAAGTTATCGATCCTATGTTAGGTTTACAGCCTTTCCAAGCACGTCGTTTAACTTATGCTCTAGGTGTACATAGCCACCAAATGAAAGCTACGATGCATATTTTGCAACAAGTTTATAAATTATTTATGGAAAAAGATTGCTCTTTGATTGAGATAAATCCGCTTGTTGTTACTAAGGATGGTCAAGTTGTTGCATTAGACGGAAAGATTATTTTTGATGAAAATGCATTATTCCGTCATCAGGATATATGTAAATTACACGATCCTGAGGAAGAGGATGCCCGTGAGTTAGCTGCTAAGCAGCAGGATTTAAATTATGTGGCTCTTGAAGGTGAAATAGGCTGCATGGTTAATGGTGCGGGGTTAGCTATGGCGACGATGGATATTTTAAATTATTTTGGCGGTCGGCCGGCTAACTTTTTGGATGTAGGTGGCGGTGCAACGATCGAAAGAGTTGAAGCTGCTTTTAAGATTTTAATGGATGATGATCAAGTTAAGGCGGTTTTTATTAATATTTTTGGTGGCATCGTGTGCTGTGATATCTTGGCCAAGGGTATTGTATCGGCTGTAGCTAATGTTAAACGTGTTTGTCCATTGATTGTTCGTTTGGAAGGTACGAGGGTGAAAGAAGGCTTGGCTATTTTAAATGATAGTGATTTACCGATTACAACGGCTATGTCCATGGATGAAGGTGCTGAATTAGCTGTCTTGGCTGCTAAACAAGCAAAGAAAGCTTGAGGGAGGGTGATCAGAAATGAGTATTTGGGTTGATGATACAACGCGTATTATTGTTCAAGGTATTACAGGTAATACAGGGTGGTTTCATACGAAGCAATCTTTAGCGTATGGTACCAAAATTGGAGCAGGTGTTACACCTGGTAAAGGTGGAACAGATAAAGAAGGTATTCCGATTTATAACACGGTTAGGGAAGCTGTACAGGCAACAGATGCTAATGCTTCTATCATCTATGTACCACCTCCATTTGCTGCTGATGCTATTCTTGAAGCGGCGGATGCAGGACTTCCTTTAGTTGTTTGTATTACTGAAGGTATACCTGTTTCGGATATGGTTTATGTTTGTAACTATTTAAAACATCATACAACCCGACTGATTGGTCCTAATTGTCCAGGTATTATCACGCCTGGCGCTTGTCGCCTCGGTATTATGCCTGGTTATATACATACCAAAGGACGTGTGGGTGTTATATCTCGTAGTGGTACCTTAACCTATGAAGCTGTGCACCAATTGACGAAGTTGCAATTGGGTCAATCAACTGCTGTAGGTATCGGTGGGGATCCATTGATCGGCACGCGCTTTATCGATGCTTTAGCTGCCTTTGATGCTGATCCTGATACGGATGTTGTTGTTTTAATCGGAGAAATTGGGGGTACGGACGAAGAAGAGGCAGCTGAATGGATAAGTAAACATATGCGGAAGCCTGTGGTTGGTTTCATTGGCGGTCAAACTGCTCCTCCTGGTAAACGTATGGGACATGCTGGGGCAATTATTGCTGGTAGTCAAGGAACAGCAAAAGCAAAGATTGATACCTTGAGTAAAGCTGGTGTTTATATGGCGAAGACACCTGCAGAAATTGGTAAAACGGTTTACGGTGTGCTTAAAGATCAAGGTTTATTACAAAAGGCTACTAATTAGTTTTGCTTGCATTATTTATGCTTTGTCGTTTAGGATAATGGCATTAGTTATGGGTCTACGATTTTTCGTAGACCTTGGTTTTTTTCATGGCATGATATTTTTCTTTATTATTGTTTTTTCTTTTGTTTCTTTTTCTTTTGTTTCTTTTTCTTTTGTTTCTTTTTCTTTATTATTGCTTTTTCTTTTTTGCTTTTTCTTTTGTTTAGGAAGTAATAAATATTGTTATAAAGGTTTGTTTATACATATATTTAGGAAAGGAGGAACTATAATAGTATGGCAGAAGCGCTGGTGATTGTTGAATCTCCTGCTAAAGCGAGAACGATTAGTAAATATCTCGGTAAACGTTTTTTGGTTAGAGCATCTATGGGACATGTGCGTGATTTACCTAAAAGTCAATTAGGTGTTGATGTAGATGATTCTTTTAATCCAAAATATATAACGGTTAGAGGTAAGGGTGAAATTCTTAAAAAACTTCGTGATGCGAAAAAAAAGGTTAAACGCATTTATTTGGCGGCTGACCCGGATCGCGAAGGTGAAGCAATCGCTTGGCATTTGGCTAACAGTTTGCAGTTGTCTCCTGAGGACGATTGTCGTGTGGTTTTTCATGAAATAACGAAAAAAGCTATTCAGGATGCTTTTCATAAACCAAGGCCAATTGATATGAATTTGGTTGATGCTCAGCAAGCACGGCGTATTTTAGATCGTTTGGTAGGATATAGTATTAGTCCATTGTTGTGGAAATCTGTTCGACGTGGATTGAGTGCTGGACGTGTGCAATCTGTTGCTGTTAAGTTGATTTTAGATCGTGAACGTGAGATTAGGGTTTTTGAACCACAGGAATATTGGACGATTACTGCTGATTTGTTGAGTCATAAGAAGCCGATACGTGCTAAGTTTCAAGGTATAGGTAAAGAAAAAAAAGAGTTGAAGAGCGAAGAAGAGGCAAATGCTATTTTAGCGCTTATCGGTGATCATAAGTTTGTTGTTAAAGCTTTACAAAAACGCCAATTGAAACGACATCCTTCACCGCCTTTTATTACCAGTACCTTACAGCAAGAAGCAGCGCGAAAATTAGGTTTTCGGGCTCAGAAAACGATGATGATTGCACAGCAGCTTTATGAAGGTATTGAGCTAGGGAAAGAAGGTCTTGTTGGTCTTATAACATATATGCGTACGGATTCGATTCGTGTTGCTGATAGTGCTAAAAGTGAGGCACAAGATTATATAACGGATAGTTATGGCAAAGAATATTTATCGACGAAGGAACATGTTACGAAAAAAAAAGCAAGTGCGCAAGATGCGCATGAAGCTGTTCGTCCTACTTATCCTCAAAAGACACCGCTTTTGTTAAAGCAATATTTATCTCGTGATCAACTACGCTTATATAAGTTGATTTGGGAGCGGTTTATTGCTTCACAAATGGCTCATGCAGTCTTAGATGCTATTTCTTGTGATATTTATGCTGGTGATGTTTGGTTTCGTGCCACAGGTTCGAAAATAAATTTTCCTGGGTTTATGCGTGTTTACACCGAAGGCAGTGATGACAATGCTTCAGGTGAAAAAGAAACATTTTTACCTCCTCTGACAGAGGGGCAAGTTTTAGATAAAGAAAATATAGATCCTAAACAACATTTTACGCAGCCTCCACCACGGTATACGGAAGCTCGTTTAGTTAAAATGTTGGAGGAAAAAGGGATTGGTCGTCCTAGTACGTATGCACCAACGTTAGAAACGGTGCAAAAACGAGGTTACGTTTTGTTGGAGGAAAAACGTTTTGTTCCTTCAGAATTAGGTGAACTTGTTCTTGGTATTATGGAACGTTTTTTTCCCGAAATTTTAAATGTTGAATTTACTGCTCATATGGAAAAAGAACTTGATTTAGTTGAATCAGGTAAAGAAAATTGGGTTTCGATTCTCAATGTTTTCTATCAACCATTTCATGATCGTCTTCAAGTAGCTTCTGCTGAGATGAAAGATGTCGAGGTTAAAGATGAAGTTTCTGATGAAGTTTGTGATAAGTGTAATACCTCAATGGTTTATAAGTTTGGACGTTATGGTAAATTTTTAGCTTGTTCTGCTTTTCCTGATTGTCGTAATACGCGTGCGATTGATAAACTAATCGGAGTTGCTTGTCCTTTATGTTCAGATGGACAAATTGTTGAGCGAAAAAGTAAGAAAAAACGGACGTTTTATGGCTGTAATGCTTATCCTAAATGTGAATATTTGTCATGGGATCGACCGCATAAAAAACCTTGTCCGCGTTGTCGAGGGATCATGATTGAAAAGCGAACAAAAAAGATTTTGCGTTTATTATGTGTCGATAAGGAAAAATGTGGTTATCAGACGGAAGTTAATTAAATAAATATCATCAAAGTATTTGTGATGATGAGTTTTTTGTGCTAGAAACCTTTTGTGAAAAGAGAGAGCATATATGCGAGGGACAACGATTTGTGCCGTTCGTCATCAAGGTAAAGGTGCTATTGCGGGTGATGGTCAAGTAACGGTTGGTCATGTTGTTTTAAAAAAACAAGCCGTCAAAGTGCGTCGTTTATATAAAGGGCGTGTTGTTGCTGGTTTTGCAGGCGCGGTAGCAGATGCATTGACGTTATTTGAAAATTTTGAAACACAGTTAGAAAAAAACCAAGGTCATCTAGTTCGTTCTGCTGTTAAATTAGCGCGCACTTGGCGTTCTGATCGGATGTTGCGCCGTTTAGAAGCGATGTTGTTGGTTCTCGATAATGATCATTTGTTGTTAATTTCAGGTAGTGGCGAAGTTATTGAACCAGATGATGGGATTATTGCCATCGGTTCGGGTGGTAATTATGCTTTGTCAGCAGCGAGGGCGTTAAAGAAGCATGCGGAACATTTATCTGCGGCAACGATTGCTAAAGAAGCCTTGTTATTAGCGAGTGATTTGTGTGTATATACAAATGAACATATCGTCGTGGAGGAAGTAGGTGGTGATGACGATGCTAAAACAACTTAGAGGTCCGGAGACATTTACTCCTAGGGAAATTGTCATAGAACTGGATAAATATATTGTGGGACAAAAAGAGGCTAAAAGAGCTGTTGCTATTGCCTTGCGCAATCGTTATCGTCGGTTTCAACTACCTCTTCCTTGGAAAAATGAGGTAATGCCGAAAAATATTTTAATGATTGGCCCTACTGGTGTAGGCAAAACGGAAATTGCGCGTCGTTTGGCACATTTGGTTAAAGCGCCTTTTGTCAAAGTAGAGGCGACGAAATTTACGGAAATTGGTTATGTCGGACGCGATGTTGAGTCCATGATTCGCGATCTCCTAGAAATTGCGATACGTATGGTTAAAAATGATAAAATCAAAGCAGTACATACTAAAGCCTCGGAAAGAGCTACCGAACGTTTAGTTGCCTTATTGGTTCCTACGAAAAAAAACCGAGATGCTACAAATCCTTTCGCGATGTTTTTGAATAAAAATATGGATGATGATGTTAAAACAGATAATGATGAAGTTGAATTAGCGATATCGCGTGATAAAGTACGTAAAAAGTTGCTTAAAGGATTACTAGAGGACGAGATGTTAGACATTGAAGTTGAAGATACATCTTCAACACCTGATTTTTTTTCTGGTGGTGGGATGGAATTACTCGGTAATCAGATGCAAGATATGTTACAGAATTTATTGCCTAAAAAGTTGCGTAAAGTACGTTTGTCATTGAAAGAAGCAAGGGAAGTTTTAATTAAACAAGAGGCGCAAAAGTTAATTGATAATGAGCAAACGATCAAAGAAGCTATTCAGTATACGGAACAATTAGGGATTGTGTTTTTAGACGAGATCGATAAAATCGTCGGTAAACATCAACAAAATGCAGAAGTTTCTCGTGAAGGTGTCCAACGTGATATCTTGCCAATTATCGAAGGTTCAACGGTCGTGACGAAATATGGACCTGTAAATACAGATCATATTTTGTTTATTGCTGCAGGAGCTTTTCATGTTGCTAAACCATCAGAACTTATCCCAGAGTTGCAAGGACGTTTTCCGATTCGTGTGAATTTAAATGATCTTTGTGCTTCTGATTTTGTGCGTATTTTAACAGAACCTAAAAATGCTCTTTTACAACAATATATAGCACTTTTAGCGACAGAAGATGTGACCATTACCTTTACGGATGATGCTATTGCGGAAATTGCTAACTTAGCGGAAAAAGTTAACCGCAATACAGAGAATATTGGTGCGCGTCGCTTAGCGACACTTTTAGAGCGTTTGTTGGAAGAATTATCTTTTGCAGCGCCCGATATGCGTGGTAATAAAATTGAAATAAACACTAATTATGTAAAAAAACAGCTGTTATCGATTGTTAGTGATCATGATGCTAGTCAATATATTTTATAGGAAATGACCAAAAATTTGAGACAAAGTTGAGATAACTTGAATTTATATATGCTTGGTTTTTTGACATCTGTGCGCTAATCTTGTGCTTAGGGGTAAAACATGGTATAGTGATCCTGGATTATTTTAAGGACTTCTGATTCGATTATTCGATATTTGAAAATGGACGGAAATCCACACGTATTATGTGAAACAAACAAGAGGGTGCTATGTTTTGACATGGTTTTTTGTTTGTGTTTTTTCACATGACGGAGGTTTTAACCCACATTTATGGAGGTATGGTTCATGGCTTGTGTTTCGATGAAACAGTTGTTGGAAGCTGGAGTTCATTTTGGGCATCAAACGCGTCGTTGGAATCCCAAGATGGGTGAGTATATTTTTACACAACGCAATAATATTTATATTATTGATTTACAGAAAACAAGTAAAATGCTCGATCGCGCTTTTAATTTTACCCGTGATTTGGCTCGTGATGGTGGTACTGTTTTGTTTGTAGGTACTAAAAAACAAGCGCAAGAAGCTGTTCGTGATGAGGCTATACGTTCTGGTAATTTTTATGTTAACCATCGTTGGTTAGGCGGTACGTTGACTAATTTTCAAACAATTCGTAAGCGTATTGACCGCCTGGAATATTTGTTACGTATGGAAGAAGAGGGTACTTTTGCCCTTTTACCGAAAAGAGAAGTTGTGTTATTGAATAAAGAGCGCGATCGTTTAGAAAAATTCCTTGGTGGTATTCGTGGGATGAAGCGTTTACCTGATGCTATTTTTGTCATCGATCCTCGTAAAGAGCGTATTGCTGTTGCTGAAGCTATTAAGCTTGGTATTCCTCGTATTGCGATTGTCGATACAAATTGTGATCCTGATGAAATTGACCACATTATTCCTGGTAATGACGATGCGATTAGAGCTGTTCGGTTATTTACCGGTAAAATTGCCGATGCGATTTTAGAGGGACGTAATGAAGATGATCATGCATCATCATCTCCTAGTAGATCTTCCTCAAACGTTGGTTCTTAGGTAAGGGAGGTATATTGATTGAAGAATATAACACCGATGCAGGTTAAAGAGTTGCGTGAGAAGACATCAGCTGGTTTTATGGATTGCAAGAAAGCTTTAGAGAAAACAAATGGTGATGTTGATAAAGCTGTTATTTATCTTCGTGAATCTGGTTTGGCTACAGCGGCTAAAAAGGCTGGACGCGCTACTTCGGAAGGCCTTGTTTATTCATATATTCATGGTGATGGTCGGTTAGGTGTTTTAATAGAGGTTAATTGTGAGACTGATTTTGTGGCTCGTACAGAGGAATTTAAGGCTTTTGTACATAACATTGCCATGCATATTGCTGCTGTGAAACCTAAGTTTGTTTCGCGCGATGAGATACCACAAGATGTGGTGGATAGTGAAAGAGATATTTTGTATAAAAAAGCTTTGGGTGAAGGAAAACCTGAGGCTGTTGTTAAGAATATGGTAGAGGGTCGTTTAGGTAAGTATTTCAAAGAGATTTGTTTACTTGATCAACCTTATGTAAAAGATCCTAATAAAAGTGTCAGTGATTTCTTAAAGGAACAAGTTGCTTGTTTAAAAGAGAATATTACTATACGTCGTTTTACGTTCTTTAGTGTTGGTGGAGATTGAGCATAATAAATGCAAGTGGTGCTTCGAGAATATTTGATATTAACCTATCCCTAAAGAGAACACGGTGTTTGTGTTCTCTTTTTTTGCGAAAGATTTATTAAGATATTTATCAAGAGAGTTATTATGGACATTAGCTTGTTTCATCATTCTCTGAATTTTTTAGTTTTCATTGTTGCTTTTTCGCACTATAAAAATGGGGGAGAGGTATGAAAGAAGCTAAATATAAGCGCATTGTACTTAAACTGAGTGGCGAGGCTTTAGCTGGTTCAAAAGGCTATGGTATTGATACAGAAGTTTTGAACGCGTTATCAATTCAGATAAAAAGCGTTGTCGAATTATTAGGTGTACAGGTAGCCGTTGTTGTAGGTGGGGGAAATATATGGCGTGGTCAGGTAAATGCTAAACGCGGCATGAATCGTGCTACAGCTGATTATATGGGCATGTTGGCGACTGTGATGAATGCATTAGCTTTACAAAGTGCCCTTGAAAGTGTTGATCTGCCAACACGTGTGCAAACAGCTATTGAGATGCGCCAAATAGCGGAGCCTTATATAAGGCGTCGTGCTATTCATCATTTAGAAAAAGGCCGAGTAGTTATTTTTGGTAGTGGCACCGGTAATCCATTTTTTTCAACAGATACGACTGCTGTTTTACGAGCGGCGGAAATTGGTGCAGATGTTATTTTGATGGCAAAGCATAATGTCGATGGTGTATATACAGCTGATCCATTATCTGATCCTACGGCACAAAAATACGATTCTTTAACATATTTAGAAATTATCAATCAGGGATTACAAGTTATTGATGCAACTGCTTCTTCTTTATGTATGGATAATGATATTCCCTTAATTGTTTTTAATATTGCTGATGTTAGCAATATATATCGTGTTGCTAAAGGTGAAAGGATTGGTACAATTATTAGGAGGAATGTTGATGACGCAGGAAATTGAAAAAGCGACGAAGGATCGCATGGATAAAGCGATTGATGCTTTGAAGCGTGATTTAGGTACTTTAAGAGCAGGAAGATCTAGCCCAACTTTTTTAGATCGTGTTGTTGTTTCGTGTTACGGTGGTGAAGTACCCTTAAAGCAAGTAGCTAGTATTTCTACACCGGATGCTACCAGTTTGTTAATTCAACCATTTGATAATACAATCAGAAAAGAAATTGAGCGGTCGATTATGAAAGCCGATTTAGGGGTGACACCACGTGATGATGGACAGTCGTTGCGCATTGTTATGCCTAGTTTGAGTGAGGAACGACGGAAAGAGTTTGTTAAGATGGCGCAACAAATGGGTGAAAAAACGAAAATCACGATTCGTAGTGTACGTCGTGATGCTAATAAAGGTGCCGATGATTTTTCTGAGGATGTTAAGAAACGTTTTCAAACGGTTATTCAAAAGATTACAAATGATTTTAACAAAGAGGTTGATAATTTAATCAGCTCGAAAGAGAAGGAAATACTTCGTTCATAGTATGTTTATTCAACAAATGATGCTGAGGGATATATATGTTTGATAGGGAAAACAATAAACATGATGATTCGAAATCATACGATGCTGAAAATAGCAAACGTGTTTTGGTTAAGGATGGTTATGAATTAGCCGTAAACATGTTACCTAAGCATATAGCTATTATTCCTGATGGGAATGGTCGTTGGTCCAGTAATCGTTATTTAGCTCGTACTTTAGGTCATGCATCTGGTATGCGTAGAGTTCGAGAAATTATTCGTGCTACGGATCAACTCCACATACCAGTACTTACTTTTTTTGCTTTTTCAACAGAAAATTGGCAACGACCTTCGGATGAAGTTTCTTTTTTACTCGATTTGCCGATTAATTTTCTCAAAACAGATTTAAAAGAACTTGTCCAGCGTAATGTCCAGGTTAGAATGCTCGGTGATCGAGCTTTGCTACCGCAACGGACACTTGATGCCATGGATCGTTTTGAAGCAGAAACCAATGATAACACGGGTTTGATAATTAACTTTGCCGTTAATTATGGTTCGCGAGCCGAAATTATTCATGCTGTACGTAACATAGCGGGTAAAGTTTCTGATGGCGAGCTTCAGCCACATGAGATCGATGACCGTTTATTTGCGCAGCATCTTTTGACAAAAGAACTACCTGATCCAGATTTGGTTATTCGTACAAGTGGTGAAATACGTATTAGTAATTTTTTTCTTTGGCAAATAGCATATAGCGAACTTATCTTTGTCAATACTTTATGGCCAGATTTTACCGTGCCAGAATTTCATCGTGCGCTACATCATTTTCAACTTCGTTCCCGTCGTTATGGATCAATTGGTTAATTGAGAAAGAGAGTTGGCTTGATATTTAGCATGAGCACTTTTCAGAAGAGATTATTAACTGGTCTGTTTTGTGGTATATTTTTTCTTTATCTGCTATTTTCAAATAAATGGGGCTATACTATAGCTCTCCTTTTTTTAGGGTTTATAGCTTTAGGGGAAATTTTGTATGCTCAATTTAAAAAGCTGAATTTTATTTTATATATCATTGGTATTTGGCTCTTTATTCTTTGTTTTAATCAAACCTTAGATATTGATAAATCGTTATTAACGATTTATCAACCTTTTTTATTACCTTTTGAGGGTATCATTTCTTTTTCTTTTATCCAATTATCGTTTATAAATATGATTTATACTTTGATCGGTGTACTTTTATTGATAAATGTATTTAGTCTAAATAAAATTAATTTCACCCATATTTCACAATTGTTTTTTTCAGCAATCTACCTGGGTGTTAGTTTTGGAGCTATGGCTAAATCTATTCATTTAATAAATGGATTGAAATTTTGTATGGGTGTTATTGTGATGACGTGGATAAATGATACCCTGGCTTATATTATTGGTTATAAATTTGGTCGAAAGCCCTTTTTTCCAAAAATAAGTCCCAAGAAAACATGGGAAGGTACCATTGCGGGTTTCATCGGTGCAATGGTTCTGGGTTTTATTCTTTATTTAAATTGGTCGGTACTTTTCCCCCTATGGTTTATAACGATCGTAGCGTTGATTTCACCTTTAGGTGATCTCATTCAATCTGCGTGGAAGCGAACCCTTAATATTAAAGATTTTGGTGTTATTTTACCGGGACATGGTGGTATATTAGATCGTTTCGACAGTTTGTTATTTATTTTCTTTGTTCTTTATTTACTTGGAGTGATTTAAACTGACAATACAAAAAGTGCCAAAAAAGAAAATTGTTATTTTAGGATCAACGGGATCGGTGGGTCGCAGCACCTTAGATGTTTTAAAATTACATCCATCTCGATGGGAAATTTTAGGTTTGGTTGCAGAGCAGAATATTGATATGATGCTTGAGCAAATTAAAACATTTCAACCACCACATGTTGTGATGACAGATGAGTTCGCAGGGGAGCAACTGCAAAAAAAGGTTAATTTACCGCATGTTTGTTTGTATAAAGGTTTAGAAGCGCTGGATAATTTGATCTTGTTACCAGAGGTTACCCATGTTGTTATTGCTACTTCAGGTATTATTAGTTTAAAACCCGCGCTTATGGCTTTGAAAGCTGGTAAAAAGCTTTGTATTGCTAATAAGGAAATCTTAGTGATGGCTGGTCAGCTGTTAAAAGAAGCAGGCGGTTGTCTCAAAAAGGGCAATATTTTACCGATTGATAGTGAACATGTAGCTTTATGGCAGTGTATGTATGGACAAAAGATTGATGTTGTAGATCAACTTTTGTTAACTGCTTCTGGTGGGGCATTGCAAAATTTAGATGTTACACAACTAGCTCATGTTAAAGCAAAAGATATTTTAAAACACCCGACTTGGTCTATGGGAACTATTATTACTGTTAATTCAGCGACGATGATGAATAAGGCTTTTGAAATTATGGAAGCACATTTTTTGTTTGATCTACCTTATGATAAAATCAAGGCCGTTTTACATAGACAAAGTATCGTACATGGCTTAGTTGGTTTTATAGATGGTACGTGGTTAGCTCAGCTTAGTTATCCGGATATGAAAACGGTTATTCAATACGCTCTAACATATCCAGATCGTTTACCGCTTGCGATTGAACCTTTGAATTTCTTTGATTTAGAACTCTCTTTTGCCCCTATATCACATACCCGGTATCCTTGCTTCAAATTAGCTGTTGAAGCATGTAAAAAAGGTGGTAATCTACCCACAGTTTTATATGCGGCAAATAAAGTTGCTGTAAATGCTTTTTTACAAGATGATGTGGCATTTCCGATGATTTTTGCTACAATTGATTATTTTTTACAAACACAAGTTTATAAAGCTCAGTTATCTTTAGAAGAATTATTAGCGTTAGAGGAAACGATTTCGCAACAGGCTTATATATGGTTACAGAAATATACGACGAGATAGCTATTTAAATGGATGGTTTTTACCAAGAATTACATCGGCCGTATTTCTTTAGGTTTATTTGTTTAGAATGTAAACCAGGTGTTTGATTAAAGATCATGTTAAAAGATGCGGCTATGGGGGTTATTATGTTGGGCGCTATTTCGGTATTTGAGGTTATTTTATCTATCTTATCTGTAATCTTGACGATGAGTCTTGTTGTTTTTATACATGAATTAGGCCACTATATTTTTGCAAGAAGAGCAGGGATATTTGTACATGAATTTGCAGTTGGATTTGGTCCTAAAATTTGGTCCAAGCGTTCAGAGAAGACTGGTACGATTTATAGTGTGCGGCTTATTTTATTCGGTGGCTATGTTAAAATGGCCGGTTTGTTGTCTTTAGAAAACACGGAACCAGAACTTAAAAAAGGTGATACGGTACATATCTTTTTACGGCCTAATAATAAGCAAGTAGATTCTATTTATCTGTATGAACCTTCTGATAAAGAGAAGACAAAATTTATTTACGATAATATGATGGCTAAGATACCGAATGTTGCTAATAATTGGATCAAAGGTACAGTTGATCATTTTGATTTTAACAAGCTTAAGCTTTCTTTAATGGAAAATGAACATCTTAAAACATACGATATTGCTATTGGAGCCGTGTGTGTAACAAAACAGGACAGTGATTTACCCCCTTATTATATTGTGCCAAAAAAATATTGTTATGATCAAAAAACTATTTGGCATCGTTTTCTGACCATTTTAGCAGGTCCTATTTTTAATCTTTTTCTTGCCATGTTTTTATTTATTATTCTCACATTTGCTTCTGACACTAATTACATTAAAATAGCTAATGTTTTTGAAGATTCGAATGACACAGTATTTAGTCAATTAAAAGAGAATGATGAATTGGTTGCTATTAATATGTGGCCTGTTGTAGGTAGTAAATATACAATTTCGGTTTTAGATCAGAGTGTTAGCAAGGAAGATCCTTTATTTTTAACAGTTAAGCGTGACAATACTGAGAAGGAAATTAAGTTACCTCCTCCTATAACAAAGACGACATTTCATGATTATGTGAAATTGAAAATTTCTGAGGATAAAGCTAGTTTTATATCTGTCTTAAATGTTGGTGTATCAAGGATTGGTTTTCAGGTCTTAATTTTATGCAAGGCATTGCTAGGTGTGTTTAAAGAAGGTACTCCTCTATATGGCAAAGAACGCAAACTAAGCGGGCCTTTGGATATTTTGAAAATTATTTATAAAGTTGTTTTAACGTATGATGTACTAAATTTTATTTATATCTTAGCTATCCTAAATGTTGCACTGTGTATAGGTAATCTTTTGCCGTTAACCCCTGTGTTAGATGGAGGAAAGCTATTAATTCTAAGCGTGGAATTTATTCGTGGTAAACCATTAAACAAAAAATTTGAGATTGGTCTTTATGTCATTGGTTTGATGATGCTTTTGCTTTGGATGGGTTATTTAGTGATCGGTGATATTATCGGTTGGTTTTTGTAATTAGTGCGATACAAGACAACAAAAAACAACAAAAAACAACAAAAAACAACAAAAAACAACAAAAAACAAAACAAACAAAAAAAAACAATAAAAAACTTATATATTATATATAAGTTTAAAATATTTTTGAAGGAGATAGCATAAATATGCGTTTTAGTAAGGCCTTTATACCTACTTTAAAGACGGTGAACGAAGCTACAATGGCTAGTCACCGTTTTTTATTAAGGGCTGGATATATACGTCAGCTTGCTTCTGGTATCTATAATTATTTGCCATTGGCTATTAAAGTTTTGCAAAATATTGAATATATTATACGTGATGAAATGAATAGCATAGGAGGTCAAGAACTTGTACTTCCTGTTTTACATCCTGCTACATTGTGGCAACAAACAGGTAGATATGAGGCTTATGGACCAGAATTGATGCATTTTCAAGATCGGCATAAACGATTTTTTGTTTTAGGACCGACGCATGAAGAAGTTATTACAACTTTGGTCAGTGATGCTATTTCGACATATCGGCGTTTACCATTGTTATTGTATCAACTACAGACAAAATTTCGCGATGAAATTAGGCCTCGTTCGGGCTTGTTAAGAGGTCGCGAGTTTTTGATGAAAGATGCTTATTCTTTTCATGCGGATCAAGAATCACTTTTAGTAACTTATCAAGATGTTTTAAGTGCTTATACTAATATTTTTCATCGATGTCATTTACATATTGAAGTCGCTGAAGCATCTGCAGGATCAATCGGTGGTAGTAATACACATGAATTTTTGGTTACTTCTGAAGCGGGTGAAGATACGGTTGTGGTTTGTGAACATTGTGGTTATGCTGCCAATATTGAGCAAGCGATGTTTACACCTATGATCAATGATGAAATTTCATCACATGATACATTATTTGACATACAGGAAATTTTGACCCCTTCTTGTTCATCTATTGACGAAGTAGCAGCTTTTTTTAAACTTAAAGCAGCTGATATTGTTAAAAGTTTGTTAATTATGGTTGATGATAAACCGGTATTGGCACTTATTCGTGGTGATCGGACGCTTAGTTTGATGAACGTACAAAAACAATGTAAATCCTCTAATTGTGTTTTAGCTGATGATAAACAAGTTTTGGAGCTTACTGGTGTACGACCAGGTTTCTTAGGCCCATTAAATTTACCGAAAAAACTACCACTTTTGATCGATCAAGAACTTTGTAAGATGCCTGAATGGATCGTAGGTGCTAACAAGCAAGATACCCATTTGCGCTATGTATCCTTAAAACGCGATTTAGACCAACTACCTTATGAGATATGTCATTTACGCGAGATTGCACTTGGAGATCAATGTATACATTGTCCAAATCAAACATTAATATGGAAACGCGGGATTGAAATAGGTCATATCTTTCAACTCGAAAAACGTTATAGTGAACCACTCAAAGCGCATTTTCTTGATACAGAAGGCAAAGAACAAGCATTTTGGATGGGTTGTTATGGTATTGGTGTTTCGCGTTTAATGGCTGCTATTGTCGAGCAGCATCATGATGAATATGGATTGGTTTGGCCATTGCCTGTAGCTCCTTATATAGTGCATTTAATTGTGGTAAATCTAAAACAAGAAGAGCAAAAAGTATGGGGTGAACGTTTATACAAGCAATTTCAGGAACATCATCTTTCAGTTATTTTTGATGATCGCACAGAGAGGGTAGGTATTAAATTTAACGAAGCTGATCTTTTAGGCATGCCTATTCATATTATTATAGGGAAGAATATTTCAGATGGCTATGTTGATTGGAAAATACGTCAAACAGGCGAAAAAGGTCAAATTCAAGTAAGTGAAGTTGTTAATTGGGTAAAAGAGTTAAAAGAAAAAGGTATGAAAAAAGTATGAAAAAAGTATGAAAAAAGTATGAAAAAAGTATGAAAAAAGTATGAAAAAAGTATGAAAAAAGTATGAAAAAAGTATGAAAGTAAAAATCATCTTAAGTTCTTTAAAGAACTTAAGATGATTTTATTTTTTAACAATGAAGGTGAGATAAATGTGGTTACAAACAAGTAGAGAACGTTTATTAGTCATAGGACTTGTTTTATCTTGGTTTTTAACTATTTTTATGTTAATCATTTTCTTGCAACAACAGCCAGTATCAGAAAATATTGAAGTGGGAGCACAACGAAGTGAAGTTGATCATAAAGAAGATAGACAAGCTAAGGCAGATAAGATTACTTTTTTAATGATCGATATCAAGGGCGAGATTAATAAGCCTGGTGTATATAAATTAAACCAAGGTGCTCGTATTTTAGATGTTATTCAAATGGCTGGAGGTTTAACAAAAACTGCAGATGCGATGAAAATAAATCAAGCACAGCAGTTAACTGATGGACAAATTGTGTGTATTCCACATCTTGATTCTAGTAAAAATAATTGTTTGCCTCAGAAGATAACAGCTCCTAATAATGATAAAATAGCTATTAATACTGCTACAGTTAGCGACTTACAAGCATTGCCAGGTATTGGTAAAGCTAAAGCAGAAGCTATTATTAAGTCTCGTGAGGAAAAAGGTCCTTTTCGTAGTGTTGCAGATTTAGAACGTGTGAAAGGGATTAGTAAAGAATTTGCTAAAAAATTGGCAGAAAAAATTTTATTTTAATTCCAGGCGCAATTGATTGCAGAATATGTTATTATTATTACAAATAGATATTAGTTATATATTTAGATTCATGTTAATACATATTTTATATGTTTTTATTATTCTGACTAATCCAAATCATATGAATGTCTATAGAATTGATATCACCTACTAATAGGTATATATCAATAAATCTAGAAAGGAGGCAGTTATGTTTAATAACAAATTATTAACATTGGGTTTAGTATTTTGTTTTATTTTGTATCAAAATAATATATATAACGAAACAGAAGCCACTAATAACAAAAATAATAATGCAGCAGCAACTCATACTAAAAGTAATCCGAATGGTAGACCTGAGGAAAAGAAGCTTGATATAGTTCAAGGACAATCATCAGATATTAGTAATCCCAACTTAATTTCAAAAGCGGAAAAACTTGTTTCTGATATTAAGAAAGAAATAGAACATATAGAAAGTATATATCCAAATAATAATCATAAATATACAAATGAATCATCATATGTATTGAAGAGTTTGTTAGAGGGATTGAATTCTTTATCAAAACAAAACAATATTTTAGAAGAATTAACTACTCATATAAATAGTTTGCCTCATACACAGGAAGAGTCTGATGATGTAAAAAAATTCAAATCTTTGAAGGATGATCTAACTAAGTTATTCGAAGATTTAAACAGTAAAAGGCATAAGTTAGAGAAAAAAATGACAGATATAAGTGTAATGAAATTTATGCGTACTATTGACAGTGCGTTGGAGAACAATAATAAACCAACTGGTTTGCCAGATACCCCTAGTAGTTCTAAACCAAAAAATTATAGTGTTTCACATGTGGTGGTTGATAAATCAAAGGATAATTTAAAAGAATCTAAAGCAGATACTAAGAGTGGTATTAGCAGCCCAGGACTGAAGACTGAGGTTAACACTGATTATGTGAATTTTAAAGAAAATATCTCTGATGATCAACAAACGAGCCTATTTGATAATCGAAATGTTATATATACTAGTATAGCTGCTGCTTCTGTTTTGATTTTAGGCTTAATAGCTTTAGTATTTTGGAAGAAAAAAAGACCTAATAGGCGCAGAAGAAGACACTCTTTGTGATTTTATTTTTGAATTTAAAATGAATATTATATAGATTATAAACATTAAAGGAGTTATTTATGGGTTTAAAATCAGATAGCTGGATTATACAAATGGTTAAAGAGCATCGTATGATTGATCCTTTTATAGAAAAGAATACAGGTAAAGGTTCAGCGGTTAGTTTTGGTTTAAGCAGCTATGGTTATGACTTAAGGGTGGCGGATAGGTATAAGATTTTTCATAATGCTATAACTTCGGTTCTTGATCCCAAAAATATCGATGAAAAAGCTTTTTTGGATTTTCAAGGACCGGTATGTATAATTCCACCTAATTCTTTTGTTTTAGCTCGATCTGTGGAATATTTTCGTCTTCCAGAGAACGTACTTGCTATATGTGTGGGTAAATCAACGTATGCGCGTTGTGGTATCATTACTAATGTGACGCCTTTTGAGCCTGGTTGGGAAGGTCATGTCACATTAGAAATTTCTAATACTACACCTTTACCAGCTCAAATTTATTCTGAAGAGGGTTTATGTCAGGTGTTGTTTTTTGAAGCTGATGAAAAGTGTATGGTTTCTTATAAAGATCGACAAGGAAAATATCAATTCCAAAAAGGTATCACTTTACCCTGTATATGAATAAATGGTTTCTCACGGCTGCTTTAAGTGCCTTTTTGAGTATCATTATTTTTTATATAGATAAGATGAATCTTTTAATATTGCTAACGATGTTTAGCTTTTTTTTTATTATTTATCATCTAAAAACATTACATAGAGATAGAACTAAAAGATGGCTCCTTAAACAGCGTAAGGGCATCTTTTTTGGTTTTTTTATAGCGGCTATTTTTATCTTTCGATTTTGGTTGCCTGACCAAACGATGCCTTCTGTTCCATTGGGTGAAGGCTCTTTTGTGGTTTCATTAAGAGATGCTTTTTGGTGCTTAGATGACAAGGAAAAACAAAAAAGCTTATTCATTGATTTATTATCATCGAAAAAGCCAATTAAAGCTCATATGACGCTTTCTTGTAAGTATTTTGAACCATTCTTTTTCTTGCCTTCAGGTACAAAAATACGTCTTAAGGCTGTCTTAGATAAACCTTCCTCAGCAAGAAATCCTTTTGCTTTTGATTTAGCACAAATGCTTTTTTTGGAAGATGTATCGTTTGTTATTATCCCATTAAGTATCGAAAAAAAGTTTGTATATAAAAAAGACTTTATGTTTTTTGTTGATAAAACAAGATTTTTACTGGCCAAAAAAATAAATGAATCTTTTGCATCATCTTTAAAAGGTGTTGCTTTTGCTGTCTTATTAGGTGACAAGACATTTATTTCTATGAAATCACGACTAGAATATACGATGCTGGGATTAGCTCATTTATTAGTTGTCTCAGGTATTCATGTTAGTTTCTGTAGTCGTTTAATTGCTTTATTGACTAACAAATTTCCGCCTAAGATGCATGTTTTTTTCGTTAGCATGTCCATCATAAGCTATGTCATAATGGCTGGTGCAGGATCATCAGCTTTACGAGCTGGTGGTATGGCGATTATTCTCTTTTTAGCTTCTTTAAGGAAATCAGTTTTTAAAGCTTCATATGCGTTTTCAATTATGCTTTTTGTATCACTCCTGTACAAGCCTTCATTAGCTTTTTCCCTAGGTTTCCAACTTAGCTATGGGATAACTTTTTTTCTCCTTTTTTTAGCTCCCCATATAAAAAAGCGATTACCGGTTTTTTTAGGTCGCATGCGTAATTCTTTAACAATTGCGTTCACGTCCCAATTAGTCTCGCTCCCATTAACTTTAAAAGTTACCCCAATTGTCTCTATTTTCTCACTTCCGTTAAACCTTATCTTAGTTCCCTTATATGGTTTTTTACTTATTCCTTCTTTATTTATCCTACTATTCCTTGCTTTTTTATGGCCAGAAGTTACTTTATGGTTGAGCCAAGGTTTAGGTGTCATTGTGATGGGATTGCAAAATCTCCTAGCGCGACTGGCTTCTTTGCCTTTTTGCCATATTGTGATGCCGATCACTTCCTTTAACGCGCAAATATTATTAACCTTGTCAATCGGTTATTTTGTTTTTGCATGGTTAAAAAGAACATCTTATCTTCATCGGATATTTAGTAGTCTAAGCGGTATATTATTGCTCTTTCTTTTCCTTTATGCACCTTTCAATATTCATGAAATACGTGTGACCATCTTAGATGTTGGTCAAGGGGATGCTATTGTGATTGAGTTACCCTATCGCAAAGTGATTGTTATTGATACAGGAGGGCGATATGCTCAGAAAGAAGCTGCTTCATCAGTTTTACTTTCTTTTCTCTGGCAACGTGGTTTTGCTAAAATTGATCAATTGGTGCTTACGCATGGTGATATTGACCATATTGGTGATTTAGCTTCGCTTGTCGATCGTATCTCAATTAAACGATTGATACGTAGTCCATATCCAGCAAAACCTTTTGAGCAAATATTGTTGACAAAACTACAGCGAAAAGGTACACAAATTATATATCGTCAAGCTGGTGATTTTGCTTCTTTAGCATCTGGGGTTAGTTGGCGTTTCTTACATCCTTCAGGGGTTAATGAATCATTATCGATTAATGAACATAGCTTGGTTTTTTTACTTCGTCTTTATAAATGGTCTTTTTTATTCACAGGCGATGTTGAAGAAGTTGGTGAGGCAAGCATACAACAAAAATTCGTTTTACCAAAGGTTGATTTTCTCAAAGTAGCTCATCATGGGAGTAAGACATCATCAACTTTAGCTCTATTAGAACAACTCAAGCCAAAACATGCTTTTATTTCTGTGGGTAAATTTAATCGTTACCATCATCCTGATCCCTTAGTTTTACAACGTCTAAATCAGCTCGGTACGACTATTTGGCGTACAGATCAACATGGTGCGATTACTTTGATGATAAAACCAACATTTTTTTCGCTTACGACGATGTTAAAACCAAACCTTTATCCTTTATCAAATATGCGTAAAAAATAACAGGAGGTGGGACGATGGAAATAGTTTGGAAAGAGTTACGCCAAGGTAAGTTGCGTCCGATATATATTTGTTATGGTACAGATTGTTTTTTGCAGGAAGAAACATTTAAATTAATCGAACGTCTTTTGTGTAAAAAAGGTTTTTTAGACAAATTAGTGGTTGATCTTGAAAAAACTGCTATTCAAGATTTACTTTCGCAATTATTTATGTCTACTCTGCTCCAAAGACATCGTTTTGTTTTAGCTAAGAATGCCATTTTTCTTACTGCTAAGCAACAAAAAAAAGAGGTTAAACATGATTATGGGGTCTTACAAAAATATCTTCAAAATATACCCGAAGATGTTACCTTGATCTTGACTGTGGAAGCTGATAAGTTAGATAAAAGAAAAAAAATTGTTCAATTATTTCATAAAAGTGATCTGGTTGTTCGTTTTCGTCCTTTATCAGAAGAGGCACTAAAAAAATGGTTATATAAGCAGATGCGTCAGCATGATTTGCAAGTTGCAGCAAATGTACTAGAAGCTTTAATGATTAAAACATCTTCATCCATGTTATTGTTAAAACAAGAGGTGCAAAAATTAGCCCAATATCCTAAGAAACGTCCTTATGAGGTGACGATGGAAGATATTGATTTATTAGTCCCACATACACCTGTTGAGCAAATATTTGTGTTTGTCGATCAGTTAGCTAAAAGTTTAGCTAAAGAAGCTTTGCAGACCATTAATCAGTTAGGTAAGCAGGGTATTGAACCTTTAAAATTATTATTTATTTGGATACATCGACTTCGTTTATTGAGTTTTGCTAAAGAAGTTGCCCAAAAGAATGGCAATGCGACTACTTTAGCTAAAGAAGCAAATATCCATCCTTTTTTTGCCAAAGGTATTTTTCAACAAGCACAACTTTTTACTGAGGGTCAGATTTTATGCTGGTTAAAGGAAGCTTTGGCAGTAGAAGAAGGAATTAAAAGTGGTCATTTGTTTAAAGAATTGGCTGTGAAGCAAATTTTTTTAAATGTGATAACATCGTTTTCATAGATGGGGGTATATAATAATTAACACTTTAACTTTAAAACGTTTTTATCTTCATAAATTGATATATAGCCATCTTGTTATGCTTTCTTTTTTTGGTTTTTTAGGCACTTGTTTATTACAAGAATGGTCAGCTCGTTCCATATGTTTAGTTAGCGGAATGCTTTTTTTAATCTTAGGAATCTTACGTTTTTGGTTTCAGCGGCCCTTGATGTTTTATTTACCTTTTTTACAAGGACTATATAATTATGAAAGGCAACGCCTAGGTCCTAATTTTATTTTATATTATAAAAGTGGTGTTTTTGTCTTATTACTTTTAAGCTTCCTAAGCTTTTTGCAAGCATGGTTGCGTCGATCTGCAATACCTTGGATATGGGAAATGCCTCTTTCATATTGGTTTGTAATGTTTATTTCTTTGTTGCTAATGGTAAATATTCAAATGTTTTTTCATATGAAATGGTTGCGTAAATGGACAACGGAAAAATGGACCTCTTATGCGCAAGAGCGTCAACTGTTACTAAAAGTTATTCTGATTGTTTTGTCAGGTATCCTTATGGTAGGTGCTTTGATTTATGATTGGTTAGTAAATATACAAGATATACGTATTAAATATTAAATATTATCCCAAGGGCTTAACGCCTTTTTTTTATTTAAATATTTAAAAAATAATTTTATTAATTTTATTTGTACATTTATTTAAACAACATATATAATGATGAATAATATAAGACGCTAATACATTGTATAAAAATTATATAAAATTTTTTAATCATCAAAGATGGGTTGAAGGTGATATTTATGTTTATGAAAGAAAATTTAGAGACGGAAAATTCTGATAAAGATAATTACGAAAAATTAGACAAAGAAATGATAGATTCATCCTACATAAATTCTAAAAATAAAGAAATCGTTAATCAAAATTTTGATAAAATGTTAACAACAGGAAGTGACAAGAAGGTTTTAAATTTTAAGATTGGATCAACAATTTCTGTAGCCGCCACGGGTGTAACTGTTTTTACAGGTGATACAGGAGCAACAGGAGATACAGGAACGACAGGAATAACAGGAGTAACAGGAGCAACAGGAGTAACAGGAGCAACAGGAGCAACAGGAGCAACAGGAGCCTCGGGAGTGACAGGAGTTACGGGGCCAACAGGAACTTGTATTTGTACAGTAGTTATAAGAGTTTTTTCTTGGGTATCTCAGTGTGTACGACCTGGTAGAAGTGTACATTTTAAAGAAGTTTCGTTTTCAAAAGGACCTATTTCATTTTTAAGTCCTTCTTTGATTAAAATTCAATGTAAGGGTATTTATTTTATTACTTGGTCAATTGGCCCGATTCAAGGTTGTGTACCAGCGCGTGGTTTATTATTATTAAATGGTAAAACGCCCCTTGATTATGGTATCTGTGCGCGTCAAAATACACATATGTCAGGTAGTGTTGTAGTGAATATTGGACAACAAAATTCTACGATTGAAATATGTAATAATGGAGACGAAGCATTTTCCCTGCTGTCATCACCAATTAATAGTAATGCTTGGTTAATAGTTAATAAAATTGGTTGATAAAAAAACTGAAATTTTAGATTATTAATTTATTTATAATATCAAAAAGAAACGTATTCATAATACGTTTCTTTTTGATGGACTTGTCCAGAAATTTTAAATATTCCATTAGTCATGGGATAATTAGAACTCCAAAATAGCCGTTATTATAAGCTTTTTGTGTTTTATGTTAGATTTTGCAGCTCCCTTTTACATAGGTTTTTGGACAAGTCCGATATTTAAAAATGAACTTAAAAATTTTATTATAATCTTAAGTTTGAGTATTATTTTTTAAACAAAAGGTAGTTTTGATTTTTCGATTAATTTATCAATTTTATGCTTAATTACGTAACTTAGCTATTTCTCTGTTCAAATAAAAGCTTTTGTTTTTAAGATATATTTCCAACTTTTTTAAAATAAATAATAATAATGGCATTATCAAAGATATTAATTTTTAATTAATATCTTTTTTATATATATTAGAATAATAGTTACTTGCACCTTGTATAGCATGTTTATCTAATGATGATTAATTTTTCTTTTTACATAATTTATCATCAATTCTAAGAAAAGAATGCCTGCTTTTTTTTGTAAAAGTTTAAAATATATTATATTTTAAACTTTGGAAATGCCGTAACTTTTATTGGTTTTTATTAATTATTTACACTTTTTTGCATGTGAAGTTATATAAACCAAAAGCAGACATGAATTTATCTGCATCTAATTTTTCTATTTTGGCATATTTAATATTTAAGCATTTATTTTTAGATTTATATAGGTTTAATTATTGCTTTTGAATATTAAATTTTACAGTAATGTATATTGGACTTGTCCAAGAATCAATGTGAAGGGAGTTTAAGGGTCTAATCAAAGGCATTAAAAGCTATGATAATAGCTATTTTTGTGTTTAAATTCCATCAATAGTGTTAAAATATAAAAAAACGAAGATTTTTGTTTTAGGGATTTTATTAATAGGTTTAATTTGTCATTTTTGTAACTATAAACAATTAAATTCTATTAAAAGCACCTAACTAATACATATGTAAATTGTCATAATTTTTAATTTTGCTATTTAGTTTGCTTTTTTATCTTCTTTAACTTCTTTAACTTCTTGGAATTTCCCTAAAGCTAGGTGAGCATTAAACATTGCGCATATTAAATCAAATTGTTCTGGAAATTTTTTAGGATTATTACGATATCTATTAGAAATAATCTTAAATCTTTTTAACCAACCTATGGACTTGTACAAAAATGCTAATAATCTGCACTAATCGTCTATATTAGCATTTTTGTACAAGGACTTGTGCCTAAACTTTAATACATGTGATTAAGACGAACAATTGTCATTTATGGATATTTTTAAATTTTTTTAAAAATATAAAATTTCAATATCTATTCTTATTTATGAGCTATATTGTTATAATAATCTGAATAAACTAAAAAATATTATATATATTATTATTTTTTTGGAATTTCATTAAGATATGAAAAAAGATAAATTTTTGTGTTTTGATATCTTTAAATTAAAATGCTATTTCTTTATATACATAAAAACAACAACACTATTATTAAATTGTGTTGTTGTTTTTATGTATATATACTACTATTAATATGGAATTTAACACTAAAAGAAAAGAGCAGATAACTATGTCTAATATTAACAAGAGATATGTAAATATGGAATATGCAAAAATAGCAAAATTAACAGAAAAAGAATTTATGTCCGCCGTAGGCGTCGATAAAATAACCTTTTCAATTATAGTAGAAAGTGTGCGAAAATATGACTTGAAAAACCATGAAAAAGGGGGTAGACCAAACATACTTGACCCGGAAAATCAAGTGTTATTGTTTTTTCATAATTTTTTCTTTGGTCGTACTTATAGAAGTATTGCAAAAACTTTCGATGTTACTAGCAGTACTGTTAATAAAACTATAAAAAAGGTACAAGCTGTCGCAACAAAAGTACTTAATAAAGAAAATCCTAAAAATATGAAAAAATATCTACCTAGCTTAACATATGGCAGATTCATTATAGATGGTACAGAAATATGCATTCAACGTCCTAAGGTGAATTACAAACCCTATTTATCTGGACGTAAAAAACAAACAAGTAAGAAATCCTTAATTTTAATTTGCTCTAAAACTGCCAAGATTTATTTTACAAATTACTCTCCTGGTAGCGTACATGATTTTAATCTTTACAAAAAATCACGTATTCCATTATCAGAAAACGCAACGTTGCTAGGTGATTCAGGTTTTAAAGGCCTAAACCAATATCATTTGTATGCGATTATACCTTATCAAAACAGTAAATACAAGGTTTTAAGCCAAGAAGAAAAAGACTATAACCATATTTTATCCCAAGAAAGATCCTTAGTTGAAAGAGTTATAGGATGGCTAAAAAGATTCAAGCTTATTGCTAATAGATATCGTAATAAACTGAAAAATTTCTCAAAGCAATTTGATCTAATCTCAGCAATATTCAATCATCATTTATCTTTAGATAAATTCAAAAAATTTATATAAAATCCAAAAATATAAATTAAAAAATTCAGACAATTTACACGAACAATCAATTGTATCAAATCAATATAATTTTAGCTATTATTTAAATTTAAATAATTAAATTAAACATATAAGAGGAATAAGTAAAACTTAGTTTCCTTATTAAAACATGTTTATTGATATTTTAACACTTATGATAAAATATAATCATGAAAGTAATGATAATAACATCTTTGAAAACACTTTATTAGTCTCAAATACACATTGCATTAAAGTTTAGGCACAAGTCCCAAGTACCTTATTTAAGATTATAAACTTTCTTATTATTCATTCATTATTTTGCAAAGTTCTTTTTGGATATTTTTTTAAAATAATTTATATTTCTTTATTAAGCATTTGATACAGGAGTATTAAATTTATATGAATAATAATGATATATATAAAATTTTATAAAATTAATTAAACTAAAGTTTTATGTTAATTTTTCCCATTATAAAAAATCTAGTTATTAATTGATAAATATTATTGGGATGAATTATATAAATAACTTACCATTTAGTTGTAAATATTTATATATTCAAATATAAATTAAGATAATATTTTCGGATGATTAATAAAAATTTAATGAATTATGAATATTTATATTTTTTTATTAAGCATTTGATATAGGAGTATTAAATTTATATTAATAATAATGATATAGATAAAATATTATCATATTTTTGGATCAATTCATAATATAAAAATTAATTTAAAAAACTATTATTTAATGAATTTTATTTAAAATTATATAATTTACAACAAGATTGAGAGTGATAATTTGATAGATTTTACGAGTAATGAAACGCTTTTGGGATTTTCAATTAACAATAGAATATCAGAAGCAAGCGGAGATTTGGTGGTAACAGGAGATACAGGATTAACTGTATTTCAAGGAGATACTGGAGCAACAGGAAGCATTGGAGACACGGGACCAACAGGACCAACAGGACCGACAGGGCCAACAGGACCAACAGGACCGGCAGGAGATACTGGAGCAATGGGAGACACCGGAGCAATAGGTGATACAGGCCCAGAAGGAGCCCAAGGTCCAGATGGTAATCAAGGCCCAGAAGGAATAACAGGCCCAGAAGGAGCTCAAGGTCCAGATGGTAATCAGGGGCCACAAGGTCCGGATGGTAATCAGGGGCCACAAGGTCCGGGAGGAGACACCGGACCAACCGGAGCAATAGGCGACACAGGACCAATAGGAGATACAGGCCCAGAAGGAGCTCAAGGTCCAGATGGTAATCAGGGGCCACAAGGTCCGGAAGGAGTCACAGGCCCAGAAGGAGCTCAAGGTCCAGAAGGAATAACAGGTCCAGAAGGAGCTCAAGGTCCAGAAGGAATAACAGGTCCAGAAGGAGCTCAAGGTCCGGATGGTAATCAGGGGCCACAAGGTCCGGGAGGAGACACCGGAGCAATAGGCGACACAGGCCCGACAGGAGCAATGGGAGACACCGGAGCAATAGGCGACACAGGCCCGACAGGAGCAATGGGAGACACCGGAGCAATAGGCGACACAGGCCCGACAGGAGCAATGGGAGACGCCGGAGCAATAGGCGACACAGGCCCGACAGGAGCAATGGGAGACACCGGAGCAATAGGCGACACGGGCCCGACAGGAGCAATGGGAGACACCGGAGCAATAGGCGACACGGGCCCGACAGGAGCAATGGGAGACACCGGAGCAATAGGCGACACGGGCCCGACCGGAGCAATGGGAGACACGGGACCAACAGGAACAGCATCAACAGGGGAAACAGGAGCAACAGGACCAACCGGAGCAATAGGCGACACGGGACCAACCGGAGCAACAGGGGCAACGGGACCCCAAGGTATACAAGGATCAAGGGGAATACAAGGAATACAAGGACCGCAGGGACTTCAAGGGACACAGGGATTGCAAGGATCAAGGGGAATACAAGGAATTCAAGGGGCGCAGGGACTTCAAGGACCAAGGGGAATACAAGGTAATACAGGAGCAACAGGACCTGGTATTTCAACAGTAGCTATAAGGGTTGTTTCTTCGACTTCGCAGACGGTTGCTGTGGGACAAAGTGTCACTTTCCAACAAACTTCTTTTGTTCAGGGACCTATTTCTTTTATTACACCTTCTTTGGTTCAAATACAAAGCATTGGTATTTATTTTGTAAGTTGGTCTATTGGACCTATTCAAGGTAATATCCCTGCGAGTGCTACTTTATTATTGAATGGTGCAACAAATCTTGATTATGGTATTTGTGCTCTTCAAGATACAGATATATTTGGAAGTTTTATTGTTAATATCCAAAGTTTAAATTCTACACTTGAAATAAGTAATAATGGAACGCAATCTTTTTCATTACTTTCATCAACCCCTAATAATAATGCATGGTTATTAGTTAATAAAATTGGTTAATATTAAATTTAAAAATTAGCATATATGAGTAATTGAAAAAAGAGACGTATGCTTTACGTCTCTTTTTTCAATTCACAGATTTTGATAGTTTATTTTTTATACCTGTACTTGCCAAAAAAAATAGGCCATAATTTTTGATTTTCAAAAATTAACTTAAAAAGTTTATTATAATCTAAGTTTGAACATTATTTGTTTATACAAAATATCGTTTTTATTTTTAGAGTAATTTAGCATCCTTATGTTTAATTATTCTAAAAAGAGAATTTATATATTTGTATTGTTATAATAAATTTAATTATATTTATAAATGGACTTGTGCCTAAACTTTAATGCAATGTGTATTTGAGACTAATAAAGTGTTTTCAAAGATGTTATTATCATTACTTTCATGATTATATTTTATCATAAGTGTTAAAATATCAATAAACATGTTTTAATAAGGAAACTAAGTTTTACTTATTCCTCTTATATGTTTAATTTAATTATTTAAATTTAAATAATAGCTAAAATTATATTGATTTGATACAATTGATTGTTCGTGTAAATTGTCTGAATTTTTTAATTTATATTTTTGGATTTTATATAAATTTTTTGAATTTATCTAAAGATAAATGATGATTGAATATTGCTGAGATTAGATCAAATTGCTTTGAGAAATTTTTCAGTTTATTACGATATCTATTAGCAATAAGCTTGAATCTTTTTAGCCATCCTATAACTCTTTCAACTAAGGATCTTTCTTGGGATAAAATATGGTTATAGTCTTTTTCTTCTTGGCTTAAAACCTTGTATTTACTGTTTTGATAAGGTATAATCGCATACAAATGATATTGGTTTAGGCCTTTAAAACCTGAATCACCTAGCAACGTTGCGTTTTCTGATAATGGAATACGTGATTTTTTGTAAAGATTAAAATCATGTACGCTACCAGGAGCGTAATTTGTAAAATAAATCTTGGCAGTTTTAGAGCAAATTAAAATTAAGGATTTCTTACTTGTTTGTTTTTTACGTCCAGATAAATAGGGTTTGTAATTCACCTTAGGACGTTGAATGCATATTTCTGTACCATCTATAATGAATCTGCCATATGTTAAGCTAGGTAGATATTTTTTCATATTTTTAGGATTTTCTTTATTAAGTACTTTTGTTGCGACAGCTTGTACCTTTTTTATAGTTTTATTAACAGTACTGCTAGTAACATCGAAAGTTTTTGCAATACTTCTATAAGTACGACCAAAGAAAAAATTATGAAAAAACAATAACACTTGATTTTCCGGGTCAAGTATGTTTGTTCTACCCCCTTTTTCATGGTTTTTCAAGTCATATTTTCGCACACTTTATACTATAATTGAAAAGGTTATTTTATCGACGCCTACGGCGGACATAAATTCTTTTTCTGTTAATTTTGCTATTTTTGCATATTCCATATTTACATATCTCTTGTTAATATTAGACATAGTTATCTGCTCTTTTCTTTTAGTGTTAAATTCCATATTAATAGTAGTATATATACATAAAAAAAACAACACAATTTAATAATAGTGTTGTTTTTTTTATGTATATAAAGAAATAGCATTTTAATTTAAAGATATCAAAACACAAAAATTTATCTTTTTTCATATCTTAATGAAATTCCAAAAAAATAATAATATATATAATATTTTTTAGTTTATTCAGATTATTATAACAATATAGCTCATAAATAAGAATAGATATTGAAATTTTATATTTTTAAAAAAATTTAAAAATATCCATAAATGACAATTGTTCGTCTTAATCACATGTATTAAAGTTTAGGCACAAGTCCAATGGTCAAAAAACAAATCTAGCTTTTTTAGTTTTTTTACCATATCTATCCTTTTTAATTGTATTTGCAGATTTAGGCTACCTCTTTAAATTGATAACAGTAGGACCTTAGTGCTGCTCTTAATCCTTTTTTGGCACGTGATAAAATAAGCTTCACAGATATATGCGTAGGAACATCTAAATATGATATTACCTCTTTAAGGGATGAAATTAATATATCAATCATATCTTCTATTCGATCAGCTTCTTTTTTAGCCTGATATTTACGTAATCCCTTTAGGAGATTACCATTACCTGTATGTATACAATACATTGCTACAAACATTTGTAAAATTAAGTATCTATCTAAAGATTTGCTTGATCTGACTTGGTATCCTTGTAAAGCAAGATAATTTTTAGCTGTTCTAAAATAGGTTTCGATTTCCCATCTTTTCGAATAATAATTTAGAATTTCTTCATTACTTAGCTCCATATCTGTGCAAATAAAAGCTTTTGCTTTAGATATATCTTGACCTTCCTTAAGACAAATAAGGACAACTGCATTGTCAATAAAATTAAGATTACCTTCATATCTATAAACACGATACTTTTGTTTTTTAATGGTAACAACTTTTGTATCTTTATTTTTTATAAAATTTAAAAACATTTTTATTTGATTTTTAATGCCTAAAGGACAAATAACAATATCGATTCTTAATGCACCTATAAAATGAAATCCTTTTTTTAAGCTTGTTTCGATGATCTTTTTTGAAATATACCAAGAATCTACACAAACATATGCTTTGTGATCTGGCTCAGGAGCACTAGATATGATATCGCAAGCAGTATCCATTTTATTACTTTCTGTTTTATTAGCACGTGTAACTTCTATAGGATAGCTTAAACCATCTGTATGTAACATAGCTTGAACAATAGAATGACCATATACACTTCTTTTATCTAGATTAGAATAATGGTAACCTGCTGCTTGTATAGGGTGTTCAGCTAATGATGATGGCTTTGTCTTATGGCATACTGTATCGTCAATTATCAGAAAGTAAGGTTTATTTTTTCTCTTAGCTTGATTGATAACTTCTTCATAAGCAACATTGTTTATGGCGTCACTAAGTATTTTTTCATCCCATTTTGAATTAGTCATCATATGGCTTATCGTTTGGCGGCACCTGTCATAAAAGCTTTTTTTATGAATATCTGACAAAGTTCCGTTGAAGTTTTGTGACAACATACCATCAATAATCTGCAAAATATGATTAAAAACAGATGAAGTAAATTGGGATATTAACCCCAATTTACGAAAAAATTTGACCAAATGAGATTTATTTGTTAACCTACAATTAATAGACATTCTCTATCCTCCTGTTGGTTTTTTGTTAACACTTACATTCTACACAGGTGATAGCGGAATGTCTATTTTTTTGTAAAATATTAAAATTTTATTATATTTCCAAAGTTTACATTTTTTTGCTTTTTTTGCATGTACAGTTATACGTGATGCTATTCGAAGACTTTAAATTAGCAAAAAAAGATGCTTATTAAATTAGATAAAACAGGTAAATTAGATTATATAAAGATATAAAGATTAATGGGCTTGTGACTAAACTTTAATTCAGGGTGTATTTCGGACTAATAAAGCGTCTTAAAAGATATTATTACCACTACTTTCATGATTATATTTTATCATAAGTGTTAAAATATAAATAAAAATGTTTTAATCAGGAGACTAAGTTTTACTTGTTTTTCTTTTATGGTTTATTTAATTATTTATATTTAAATAGTTGCTAAAATTATATTAATTGCACCGAGCTGATTGCTTATGTGAATTGTCTTAATTTTTTCATTTTATTACGATATCTATTAGGGACTTGTCCAAGAATGCTAATATATCCAATTAGTGCAGATTATTGGTAGTTATTGTCAATTTTAAAAATTTATTAAAAAAGCTTAAAATAAACAGTAAAGCTGCCTTTTATATATTTTTTAAGATATATAAATACTAATGTTTTAATTATTTGAATATTGATAATTATATATTGAAATGCATACATTTTATTAATAGTTTTAAGTTCATGATAAAAAATCAGTTTATATAAAATAATTTTATCCCTTTATAATATTTTTGAATTTAATATTGTAATATATATCAAAAAAAATCACAATATCAATATAACATTGTGATTTTTTTGATATATACTACTATAAAATTTGATATTTAAAAGAGAGGATTATATATGTATAAATCTAAAGTTAAATACTTAAATATGGAATATTCCAAAATAGCAGCATTTGATGAAGGTAAATTCATGTCTGCTATCGGTGTAGATAAAATCATCTTTGAAAAAATATTTAATATAGTTAGAAAAATAGATTTAAAGACCAAAAGAAAGGGTGGAAGGCAAAATATACTCGACCCTGAAAATCAAGTATACTTATTTTCATAATTTTTTTCTTGGGTTTACAAATATAATGATTGCACAAATTTTTGGTATTAGTAAAAGCACGGTTAATAACATCATACAAAAGATACAAGGTATCGCCAAGAAAGTATTATCCAAAAGATATCCTACAAATCAGAGCCCATATTTTTCATCTCTCATATTTGGTTTGTTTACATTCGATTGTACTGAAGTGCGCATAGAAAGACCAAAAAAATATAATAAAAAATATGAATCTGGAAGAAAAAAGTATCCAACAATGAAGTCTTTCCTTGCAATTTGTGCTGAAACAGCTTCTATTGGCTACACAAATTTCGCACCTGGTAGTGTACATGATTTTAAGCTTTTTAAAGATTCGTACATTCCATGGTTATCTGAATATGCCCCTTTAATCGCTGATTTAGGCTTTCAGGGCTTACAAAAGCTATTTCTATACGTGATTTTACCATATAAAAGAAGTAATTTAAAGAATTTGACTCAGGAACAAAAGGAGTATAATCAAAAAATTTCTCGTAAAAGATCATTGGTAGAAAGAGTTATAGGTTGGTTAAAAAGATTTAAGATTATTTCTAATAGATATCGTAATAATCCTAAAAAATTTCCAGAACAATTTGATTTAATATCTGTACATGCAAAAAAAGCAAAAAAATGTAAATTATTAATAAAAATAATAAAATATTATTGCATTTCCAAAGTTTACAATATATTACATTTTAATATTTTACAAACAAAAATAGACATTCATCTATCACCTGTGTAGAATATAAGTCTCCTAACAAAAAACAACAGGGGGGATAGAGAATGTCTATTAATTGTAGGTTAACAAATAAATCCCATTTGGTCAAATTTTTTCGTAAATTGGGGTTAATATCCCAATTTACTTCATCTGTTTTTAATCATATTTTGCAGATTATTGATGGTATGTTGTCACAAAACTTTAACGGAACTTTGTCAGATATTCATAAAAAAAGCTTTTATAACAGGTGCCGCCAAACGATAAGCCATATGATGACTAATTCAAAATGGGATGAAAAAATACTTAGTGACGCCATAAAAAATGTTGCTTATGAAGAAGTTATCAATCAAGCTAAGAGAAAAAATAAACCTTACTTTCTGATAATTGACGATACAGTATGCCATAAGACAAAGCCATCATCATTAGCTGAACACCCTATACACGCAGCGAGTTATCATTATTCTAATTTAGCTAAAAGAAGTCTATATGGTCATTCTGTTGTTCAAACTATGTTACATACAGATGGTTTAAGCTATCCTATAGAAGTTAAACGTGCTAATAAAACAGAAATCAATAAAATGGATACTGCTTGCAATATCATATCTAGTGCTCCTGAGCCAGATCACAAAGCATATGTTTGCGTAGATTCTTGGTATATTTCAAAAAAGATAATCGAAAAAAGCTTAAAAAAAGGATTTCATTTTATAGGTGCATTAAAAATCGATATTGTTATTTTTCCTTTGGGCATTAAAAATCAAATAAAAATGTTTTTAAATTTTATAAAAAATACAGATACAAAAGTTGTTACCATTAAAAAACAAAAGTATCGTGTTTATAGATATGAAGGTAATCTTAATTTTATTGACAATGCGGTTGCCCTTATTTGTGTTAAGGAAGGTCAAGATATATCTAAAGCAAAAGCTTTTATTTGCACAGATATGGAGCTAAGTAATGAAGAAATTCTAAATTATTATTCGAACAGATGGGAAATCGAAACATATTTTAGAAAAGCTCAAAATTATCTTTATTTACAAGGATACCAAGTCAGATCCAGCAAAGCTTTAGATCGATACTTAATTTTACAAATGTTTGTAGCAATGTATTGTATACATACAGGTAATGGTAATCTCCTAAAGGGATTACGTAAATATCAGGCTAAAAAAGAAGCTGATCGAATAGAAGATATGATTGCTATATTCATTTCATCCTTGAAAGGGATAATATCATATTTAGATATTCCTACGCATATATCTGTGAAGCTTATTTTATCACGTGCCAAAAAAGTATTAAGAGCAGCACTAAGGTCCTACTGTTATCAATTTAAAGAGGTAGCCTAAATCTGCAAATACAATTAAAAAGGATAGATATGGTAAAAAAACTAAAAAAGCTAGGTTTGTTTTTTGACCATTTATAAATATAATTAAATTTATTATAACAATACAATATATATAAATTCTCTTTTTAGAGTAATTAAACATAAGGATGCTAAATTACTCTAAAAATAAAAACGATCTTTTGTATAAACAAATAATGTTCAAACTTAGATTATAATAAACTTTTTAAGTTAATTTTTGAAAATCAAAAATTATGGCCTATTTTTTTTGGCAAGTAAAGTATATTATTAATAATCGGCTATATTAATCTTTTTTTTTAAGTCCAAAAAACGAACTTTTTTTCCTAACATGTACGATACTTTATGTTATAAGAAGACAAGGTCAGCGTTATCAGTACGGTATCTATGCAATTATCTGGCTCTGAAAGCTTATGTATTATAAATATGAATTAAAATATAATGCTAATATTTGTTATAATAGGTGGTTAAATTAAGTTTAAATAAATTCATAGATAAACAAAAATGACCAATCAATATTTATTTTAATTGATGATACTTTTTAAAAATAAATTTTTTAGCACAGACTTTTTCATAGATTTTTATGTATATAGAAAAGCTGTTTATAGTTATTGATTAGATATTTTAAGGTTATAATGGTTTTTAACTTTTATTTCTATCTGTTAATGTGTGATATTAATTTTCTAAAAAATATATATTAGCAGTCATTAATTAAGCTTTTTTCATTTAATTAAGCCTTTTTCTTTTAAAGAAATATAACATTTATCACCTATAATAATATGATCAAATAAGGGTATTCCTATCAGTTCACCAGCTATTTGTAACCGATTGGTAAGCTTAATATCTTCATAGCTAGGATTAGGATTACCGCTAGGGTGATTGTGCACACATGTTACGGAAAAAGCATTACAAATCACAGCTTCGCGAAAGATGTCACGAGGGTGAACTAAGGTAGCATCTAAACTACCTTTAAAAAGTGTTTTTTTATTTATTAAACGATAATGCACATCTAAAAAAATACATATAAATATTTCTTGTTTAATAAAACGCAGTTTTTCACCAAGAAAGTTCATAACATCTAAAGGATTATTTAAACGAGGATTTATTTCTTTAAAAGAACAGGAAATTCTCTTACCTAATTCAAAAGCAGCTGACAATTGTAATGCTTTAGCAGGTCCAATACCATCGATAGATAAAAAATCTTCCCAGGAGCATTTAGCTAATCCTAATAATCCTCCTTTATTGGCTAATAAATTTTGGGCCATAGATAAAGAAGAAAGACCTAAGCAACCTGTTCGCAATAAAATAGCTATTAATTCTGAATTATTCATTTGCGAAGCACCGTGAAGCATCATACGCTCTCTAGGTCTATCTTCAGGAGGCAATTCGTGGATTAAAGGTAATTTGGTCATTGATGTTAACTCCTCGAATTACAAATTTATTATTCTAAGCAAATGCCTACTTGTTGAGCTAGTTTGATTAAAACATTTAATGATAAGCCAACCCCATTACCTATATCACCATCAATACGTTCAATAAATAGTCCTCCAAACCCCCTTAAAGAATAGCCGCCCGATTTATCTTTCCATTCCCCTGTATTAAGATAAAGGGTTTGCCATTTAGGTGAAAGATTTCTTAAATAAATAGTGGTTTTCTGTGTTAGCAATCCCTGAGCTACAAGTTTTCCGAAACTAAAATGTAGCAATGAGTATCCGGTTAATAAATAATGTTTTTTTCCTGAGAGCAATTTTATCATTTCGCTAGCTTCTTCAAGATTAGCTGGTTTACCTAATAACAAGTCTTTGTATAAAACCATTGTATCGGCACCTAAGACATAGACGTCTTGAATATTAAGCAGATTTTTAAATAAACGAGCTCCTTCCATTGTCTTAGAATGAGCTAAAATTTTTACTACGTCGTATAGTGGAATATCTTGGGCTAATTTTTTTTCATTTAAATTAGGTTTTATAACAATAAAAGGCAATTTTAGTTTTTTAAATATTTCATATCTTTGCTTACTAGCAGAAGCTAAGATCCATAATTTTTGTGGTTTAGTATTCGTTATGTTCATAGAAAAAATTTTTCCTCCCAAACAAGGCCAAAACTTATCCTGCAAGTCTAATACTAAGTGCTTCATAGGTAAGAGCATAATTTAAAATAGATTCTTGAATTGACCATAAATAGCCTTCATATGGTTTTTTATTTGCTATTTGTGCTAATTTGATCGCTTGATCAAGATATTTGGACATTTTATGTAATAATTCATATATAATAGGCTTACCAGCTATTAAGGGCAAATATTTTTCCAGCTGAGAAACGGTTTGTGCAAATAATTTCTTTTGCATTAAAAACTGGTTAGGAAAAACAAAATGCTCCAGCTTATTCTGAGCAATAGGTAAAGCTTGTGTAGTAGCCGTAGCTAAATAACTTATTATATTATTTGCTTGTTGGATAGCATCGATCATTTTTCCCTGATAATTCATAGATAACTTTAAACGTTTACCGCCTACTTTTATTTCTTTAAACATAGCTGATTTTTTTGCTTGTTTATGAATACCTAAAATTTTCAACGCTTGTTCACGTGAGCAACCTACACCTAAACCAATGCGATGTGGTTTATCTTGTAAAAGTACTGCCGCTAAACCATTTTTACGTTCTTTTTGTATCGAAAGTTGCGCTTCTTGGATTTGATTATCATTAAATGCACGTTCAGATACGACTAGCGTACAAACAAATGTAGGTAAGGTAGGTACCCAGGTTGGAATAGCTTGATTTTTTAAAACAGGTTTATTTTCTATATTAAACCAATGTAAAATTGAGAAACCCATAACTGATCCGATTAGCGTAGCATAAATCATAGCTAAAACCCATTTTTTGCGAATTTTTTTTTGAGGTACATAGCTCGTCCGAGAAACTAATTTGTCCAAGGGATGTGATCGCGCAAGAGGTAATTTAGCAGGTACCATTAAAGGCATTTTTTGGACATATTTTACCTTTGTAGGCACAGACACCAACTTAGAAAAAGGTTTTCGACCGTTTGAACGCAGAATAACTTTAAGATCAGGACTTTTTAAAAGGATATTTTTTTCATCTTCAAATCTTTCCATTACTCTAGCCTCCATATACACAGATCAAGGAAAATATTTTGTCTAAATACAAACTTTTCAAATTAAAAACTCTAAAATTAGACTGATTTAATTTCAAATATATAAAATTTACCTTACAGTGGTTGGGAAATAAATAAAAAAATAGATAACAAACTAGAGACTAAATAACAAACAAGAAAATAGATAACAAACAAGAAAATAGATAACAAACTAGAGACTAAATAACAAACAAGAAAATAAACAACAAACTAGAGACTAAATAACAAACAAGAAAATAGATAACAAACAAGAAAATAAACAACAAACTAGAGACTAAATAACAAACAAGAAAATAAACAACAAACTAGAGACTAAATAACAAACCAAAAAATAGATAGCACAAAAAAGTTAGCTACCTATACAGATATATGATATGTATTAAAGACTTAGCACTAGATCAAAATTAATTGGGTGGATAGTTTATTTGATATAAAAGTGTTAAAAATTTAAAACAAGAAGCGGGCTAAAGTAAATATTACGTTTTTTCAAAATCCTTTGCTAAGAACCTAATTAAATGCACAAAAACTATGATAAAGGCTATTTTTGTTTTTAAATTACATTATTACTAATCGTCTATATTAAGCAAGTTATTAGCTTATCTTTGATTTAGCTTCAAAATAAATTTGATATTTTATATTTTTAATAATTTTTAATTTAATAAAGAATAATATTTATCCTTAATATATTTAAACTAATATATTTATGCACATTGAGTTAAAATATGGTGTATAATTAATTTCACTTTAAGTACAAAATAAAATATATTTGTCGCTCTGTTTTTCTCTTTTGCTCTTATTTTTCTTTTTGCTTTGTTTTTTACTGTTATACATTGGACTAATATTGTTCCAGTGTCTAAATATAAAAAATGGTTTTTGTTTTATGCGCTAATAATAACAATAATAATAATATAGCTTTATATTGCTAAATAAAAAGCAATAAACCACAATAATCATCAAAGATAAATATACAGTTTCCTATGCTCTTATTTTTCTTTTTGCTTTGTTTTTTACTGTTATACATTGGACTAATATTGTTCCAGTGTCTAAATATAAAAAATGGTTTTTGGTCTATGAGCTAATAATAATAATAATAATATAGCTTTATATTGCTAAATAAAAAGCAATAAACCACAATAAGCATCAAAGATAAATATATAGATTCCTAAATTTCAAGAAGGTACGTGATAAAGTGTCACAACCCAATATTCCTAATATTACGCCATTAATTCACATTAGTAGATCAGATGCTTTAAAACTAATGATTGCATCATTAGCCATGGAGGAATTAGGACTTAGCCACGTTTAATTTTTTGAACTAAACATATATTTATCACACAATCAGATATATGTTTGATATTAAAAATCTAAATGGATGAAGAAAATGAACGATAATGAAAAAATGTCCCCGCTAATTTGTATATATTCTTTATGTGGCTAAGGATATATTTGTGATACAAGGGTATATCGCATCCATTAGGTTTAAAAATCAATTTACTTATCCTTATGCAAAAATTTAAATTTCAAAAAATAAATAATTTAAATTTTTAAATGGATAAAATTTGGCGTTCTTTAAAGTTAGAAGTTGTTAATATCAACTACAAGGCGAAAAAGAGCAGGTTTTTTATTTTAATTTTAAATTGTAAGTATTATTAAAATATTAAATTAAAATAAAAAGCTGTAAAGCCGTATGTATTGCAAAATGCTTGTACGGTTTGGGAGGGGCAAAAAAGCTACCTCGTATTCTTAATACCGAAGGTGAAGTGCGACACGTTATTGGCTAAATAATTTTATAAAACCAATCATTTTGTTATTTTATAAAAAAATTATCTTTAAAAGATTTTTTTATAAAATAACAAAAGAGAACTAAAGCGTTCTATCCAAAAACCTGCCTGCGTTGATGTCTGCAGGAAGCTAGGTAGAGGACAGTAAGTAATCTATGGCGAGATAACCAAAGGAATTTTTATTGAGTAAAAGATTACTAACTTATTTTCACCTAAGAAATGTAATTATAATTTTATTTAATTATAATTTTGCTCAACTAATGATTTCCGCCTAAAGATTAAATAAGAATGTAAAACGCTTTGGAACGTGGTAAGCAGCTAAGCTGTGAAAGCAACATCATTGAATAAATGATAGTATTGAAAAAATACTTGATAAATAGATGTTTTAAAAAACGCCATATGAAATGAAGTGCGACACGTTCTTAATTAAACTTAAGCATATTTAAATATGAACTAAATGATTAAGCTAAATAAACATAACACCTGTTTGCGTAACTTGTTTAATCAAGTATGCAAAAAGCCAGGTATGACGAATAAAAATCGGCATTTAGCAAAATATTCAAGGCAAGTATATTATTAAAAATATTTAATAATTGACAAAGAAGTGAAATTACCGTTTATATGGGAAAGTTGTTTAAAAAACTTTCATTTAATTTAAATAACGTAGCTATATACTTTATTCCTAAAACAATAGCTTCTGCCTAAAAATATTAAGATAACTTTAATCATTTGGAACTTGGAAAACAAATAACTTTAATATTTGTGAGAGTGAAAATCATCTTACCTAGGATAAACATAAAAAATGTTTAAGGGATAGATTTTCGATAATTTATATAAATTCTGTACTTGAAAAAATAAATTGTCGAATGCCATGTGAGGTGAAAGTCTCATGCATGGTATATTTGTAAAATATACTTTTATTTATAAAAATTATTAAAAAGCTTTAATTTAAAAATTATTTAAATAAAATAAAATATACAAATAGTTTCGCGTATGGTGTAAGGCAAGAAACTAAGTATTGCAATAAACTACAATATGTTCTCGGTACATTAGCAGGTATCACAAATCCAAATTCACCAACAATTCAAGATCTGATAAATTTTAATAAAATGATAAGCTGCAATCTAAAATCGATCTTTAGCCAAGAATCTAGTATTGCACAACAAATAGTATGTGTCTTGGATGAACTAGATACTTTTTCTGTAGGACCAACCGGCCCAACAGGTCCAACAGGAGAAACTGGTCCACCAGGACCAAGAGGATCCCAGGGTCCGACGGGTCCATCATCACCAATCCTTGGGCCGGTTGGTCCTCGAGGAGCAACAGGCCCAACCGGCCCAACAGGTGCACAAGGTCCTGAAGGATTTCAAGGAAATCAAGGCCCGCAAGGAAATCAAGGCCTTACTGTTACTGGACCACAAGGACCTATAGGGCCAACTGGAACAACAGGTGCACAAGGCCCTACAGGACCAATTGGTATAACTGGTCCAACTGGTAATGGATCCACAGGACCAACTGGCCCAACAGGTGCCCAAGGTCCTACTGGAGTTAGCGTTACCGGTGCAACAGGACCACAAGGACCAATTGGTATTACTACTGTGAGTGGACCACAAGGACCTGTAGGTCCCACAGGAATTACAGGAGTTACTGGCATAACAGGTGCAACTGGTTCAACTGGTGCTATTAATGTTTATATTTCTAATGTTTCAAACAGAACAGTTCAAAGAGGCAGCTTAATGTCCGTAGCTGATACTGTTAATATCAGCTCAATATATACACCAGGTATGTCTTTATCATCACAACTAAACTCGATAACACTTGTCGAAGCGGGTATATACACTGTATTTTTTGGCTTTGGGTATCTAGCATCTTCTCAGGGTCAATATTTTGGTATTGTTCAATTACTCTTAAATAGCACCCCAGTACCTGGAGGTACAGTTTGTAGTGCAGATGCCACCGTATCAGTAAGAGGCTGCTTACCCATGATTAATAAGGTTTTGATTTCTGCACCTGCCAATTCTACTATATCATTTAATCCTTTACCTTTAAGTATTTCATATGTTACTGGCGGAAATGTAACTTTTTTATTAAGTGTCGAACAAATAGGCTAAGAATATTGGTTTTACAAATTTTCAATAAAATTCCCAGCAAAGGATTCAATATTTTATGAGTATATTAATAGGTCCGACCGGACCTACAGGGCCTACAGGTAATATAGGTGCTCCAGGCGGTCAACAAGGGTTAACAGGTCCTACCGGGCCAAACAGTACAGGTATGACGGGAGATCAAGGTCCCACAGGTCTAACCGGTACGCAAGGAATCCAAGGTATACAGGGTCCTACAGGCATAACTGGTATAACTGGTATAGATGGTCTATCTATAACTGGTATTATAGGATTAACAGGAAATACAGGTAATATAGGAGCAACAGGTAATACCGGACCAGATGGACCTATGGGTTTTTTAGCTACTATTACCGGATCAACTGGTCCTACTGGACTTACAGGTTCTACGGGTATTAATGTTACAGGGACACAAGGAATCACAGGTCCTACAGCATATGGTGCTACAGGAACAACAGGCCTCCAAGGAGCTCAAGGATCACAAGGAGCTCAAGGATCACAAGGAATACCCGGAAGTGTATCTTTGAACAAAGAATATGCTTATTTTGCCCAAATTATTAATTCTACCTCTACTTTAACTCAAACAATTAATTTTAATTATCAATATAATCCAAGTAGTAAAATAGCTTTGGTGGGTACTACGAGTATCCAATGTCAACCTGGTATTTATATAGTTAACTTTGGGGGAATTTCGACTACCTCAACAAGGGCTGATATAGCTGACCCTTCAATTTATATATCTCTAGGAGCAGGGTTGTCATTATATCCTAATCTTATTGATCCAAACTTTTGCCTCTTTAATTTTTCGAATGATTCTAATTTAGTACCATATAAAGCTTTTTTCTTTAGTTCAGAAATTTTAATATATGCTTTAGCAGCGGGATCGTTTACTTTGAATAGTCGAGAACCTATTAATCCTTCACTAATACCAGCTATAAATACTTTAATTCCATATAGTCCTGTATATGGTTATGTAAATATCAGGAAAATGAGTTAATAAATTTAGTTATATATAAATAATTTAAAATTTTGAATTATTATTTTTTCATTAAGGAGATAATTAATACACATGTCTCAAGCAAATATACCAGGCATATCTCCGCAAATTTCTTTGGATCAAGAGAGTGTCTTAAATCTTTTATTAGCATCAACTGCGTTAAATTCCGCAGGTTTAAGTCATTTATTGAATGCTGAAGCAGAGAAAATGCAATATATTTTAGGAACTATACCGGGTCTTACTAATACCTCACCACCGTCTTTGCAAGATTTATTAATGGTTGGTAACAGTTTAAATTCAATTCTCCAAAGTGCTGCTGTTAAAAGTTCAGCTTTAAATAGTCAAACAAATGCTATTATTGATACAATTTCTGAACCAGGTCCAACAGGTCCTACAGGACCAACGGGACCAGTGGGCCCGGCAACGGGTAATACCGGACCTACTGGTCCGACTGGTTTAATGATTACAGGTGATACTGGTCCTATGGGTAATATCGGGCCAACTGGTGACCAAGGAATATATGGACCTCTTGGTCCAGCAGGAGCAATTGGCCCTTTAGGTAATCCTGGTCAAATTATTATAACCGGACCAATTGGACCAAATGGTCCAGAAGGAGCTACTGGGCCTACAGGACCACAAGGACAAATAGGACCGACAGGTTCTTCTGGAGCAGTTCAACTCATAACAGGACCTACTGGCCCTACAGGGCCAACAGGAGCTACAATGATTGGTATCACGGGTATAACAGGGATCACGGGTGCAAGTATCACAGGCGTAACAGGGGCTACAGGAGCAACCGGGAATACAGGCATAACAGGAATCAAAGGCGTAACTGGTATAACTGGTTATCCCATATTAGGGTCTGGTTCTTTTGGTTTCGTAGCTACACAACCCATTACTTTTCCTGTAAATATACCTATACCTATTAATTCATACAATAATGTTTATGGCACCAGTAGTATTTCTTTAACAGCAGCGGATACAATTACTTTAGAGCCGGGTGATTATAGTATTGATTATGGTATTAACACCAACCCTATAAATACCTATAAAATAGCAGCTTGTCAGTTATTATTAAATGGCACACCTATCGTTGGTAGCTGCATTTGGAATTCTTATGGTAATACTACACAAAATATATTTATTAACACTTCTGGATCTATTTTAATCAATCTAACTATAACATCAACACTTCAAATAATACCTATCATTTCTGCTCTGGATTTTCAAACAGATACTTCATTTGTAAGTATAGCTGTAAATAACCTTCCTAATTTAGCCTATATTACAATTTTAAAATTAAGTTAAATTAAATAAATTACTAGATGATGGTTATTGTATTACCATCATCTAGTAATTATTATTATGAGATATTTTACAAAAAAGATATTAGACTATAAACTTTAAAGCCATAAAATTTTTGATAAAAATTATAATTATTAATTATAATTTTATTGAATAATTAATAATATTAAAGTATAAATAAAGTATAACGAAAGTATAAATAAATATAATCTAGTTCATGAGCTTTTATCTAAACTTTAAAAATGTTTTTTTTATTGAATTTAACTTTATATTCAATTAATATATTGAAGTGGCAAAAATAATAAAATTATATCGCTTGTGCCCAACTCTTTTAAGACTATATACTATTTTGTATATGGTTTATTTTTTTTGTATATGGTTTATTTTTTTATTTAAAATTTTTTAATTAATATTATTTTAAACTTTTATAATTAATATTATGTTTTAAATACCTGAACTTATATTTATATATTTTTAGGTGTGAATATTAGTTTATATTTCAAATAATTTTTATTTATTTTAATTTTTTAAAAATTTATATCATTAGCACTAGATCAAAAGAATCCTTGCATAAATAAGCTACAAAAGTACCAGTAGATAGAAAAGGAGCAAAGGGTAGGGGGCGGTCTAAGGACCAAGGTTTAAGTATCAAAAAACGGCTAAATATAAATAACCATAGTAAACATATTACTGTTAACCATACTACAATTAAGCCTTTCATATTAACAATTAAACCGATTAAAAAAATTAATTTAACATCTCCCCATCCTAAAACATTAAAAGAAGCAGGGATAGCAAAGAGCAGAGCTCCTACTATGGCAGCCAGGATATAAGTAATTGATTCATATAAATGGCATGTTAAATGATAAATTATCATTACGATGATTCCGCTGTAAGTAAAATAATCCGGTAACCAGTAGCTGGTTATATCTGTTATCGATAAAAATAGCAAGAAAATAATTATGATTAAGCCGGCGATTATTTTAAGATAATTTTTGGTTATAGTAGCTAGAATGATTGAACATATTGTACCAATGATCGGTGCGAACCAAAATTTTTGTAGTTGCCAAGCTATTTGGTATCTTTGTAGCCACCATTTTATAAACTGGAGTAAATGGAATGATAAAATCATGCCTATAAATCCAACACTAAATATTATACTTATCATATTCATCCTTAAAGATGACGTTTTTAGCTTGATTTAGTGTTTGCATGCCATATTTAGCGCCAGTCTGCATAATAGAGGTTAATTGATGGAGCATATTGTTGCGAATCAAATGAGCAGCAGCCGGTATATTGAACAAAATTTCAAACACAGCTTTTAAGCGTTGATCTTTTTTAAATAATTTTTGTGCGGAAATACCTATTAAAACATTAGACAATTGTTTTAAAAGAAAGCTATGTTGTGTAGCTGGAAACATAGCTAATAAATATTCTAATGCTTGTACAATATTACCAGCGTGCATTGTACTAAGAACCATATGTCCGGTAGCAGCAGCTGTTAAACATGCTAAAATAGCTTTTTCATCGCGTAATTCACTGATAAAAATAATATCTGGATCTTTACGCAAAAGCGATTTTAAACCTTCGCGAAAAGAGACAATATCTGTGCCCACTTGTTGTTGTATTACTTGTGCATTTTTAGGTCTTAGTAAATATTCGATAGGGTCTTCTATTGTTATAATACGAACTTTGTTTTTACCTATATGATGTTGTAATAAAGAAGCTAGTGTTGTAGATTTACCACTTCCTGTTGGACCTGTAAAGAGAAATAATCCGCCTTTTTTAAAAGGTAAATGTAAAACCTCAGGAATAGTTAATTGTTTTGGCGTGGGGATAACTTGAGGCAAGATACGGATAGCTAACCCCCTTTTTCCTTGTGAAAAGAATGCATTAATTCTTAAGCTATATAATTTATTTAAAGAAAAACGAAGGTCCATATCTTTAAATTTATGATATGTTATCCTATGCCAAAAAATATCCAAATCTTCTTTAGTACAAAGATAAGCGATTGGAAAAGGTTTTATACAACCATAAATACGCCACCAGGGTCTTTCGTTCTCTAACAAATGAACATCAGTACTTCCTTTTTCAGAAGCATAGTTTATAAGCTTTAATATACCCATAAAAACCCCCTCGTGAATTCATATTCGTTATAACTTCGATTTATCTTCTATTAAATGATTATTTTATCTAAAAAATAAAATATATTAGATTTAGATTTAATATAAATGTTTATATTAAATCTAAATAGATATGTCTTTAATTTTATATCTATAAATAATCTTAATTTATTTTTATTATAAAAAATTAAAAATAATATATAACTTGCTAGAAAAATAATCTAATTAGATTTTAATGATCTAATAGAATGCATTAAAAGCTATGATAATAGCTATTTTTTTAAAATTACATCATTAATAACAGTTTATATTAATCTTTCTGCTTATGTCTGATATGACTATTAGTACTGTTGATAAAACTATAAAAAAGTCATATTACGACAATTAATAAATAAAATCTCTAAAATATGAAAAAATAGCTACCTAGATTAGTGATACAATAGATTTATCATATTATGATACGTAAATATCTGTTAAACACCTAAAAAAAATAATATTAAAACTTAGATTATAATAAATTTTTTAATTTAATTTTTGGAAATCAAAAATTATGGCCTATTTTTTTGGCAAGTATAGGGTATATCGTTATGAGTGAAAGTTTGGGAATGCATTTTTTATTCTTTTTTGGAAAGATGGTCAATTGAAATTTATTTTAGAACAGTAAAAGTTAGTCTATTTCTTGATGGATATAGCGTTAGATCCACAAAGTCTTTGAACCTCTACTTTTCTTTTATAATGTTTTTTTAAATTTGTTAGTATATATAGGTGCAGTAAAGCTACTTAATGTTCTTGAATATACATAGAAAGGAAAAGAAATTTTTTTTTTATGAAATATATATGAACAAGCTCAATCAGGAGTTTTTCTTATACAAATGCAAAAACAACTAAGAGGTGCATAGGTCACCTGCGACTAAAATTAATTTACAATTTTTTATTTCATTTTTCGGCACGTACAGTTTATTATTTATGTTTACTTTTATGATGTTTTATAGTTTTTATTTTTTAAAAATACGATGGGTTATTTTAAAATGAAGTTTAAGAAAATTAAAAATTTGGTATTTTTGGGTTTAGGTATCAGTTGTTTAGCTAGTTTTTCTTTTGGTAGTCATACGGTAGAATTTAATCAAAAGGATGTATCTGGAGGTTTTGAGAAAATAATAGATTATTCTTTTCAAATAATAAATTTTAAATATGCTTATACGCCGGATTTTGGTTTTCTGAAAGAATTGGCTAAATCTCATGGCTTATCTGTCCCTAATTTTGATGAGAAATCATATATTGATATGAATCTAGAGAGTGAACGTGCATTAGAGTTTACGCGGTTGTGAAAAGAGCAGATACCAGATTTCGAACTTTTTTATAATGCTATTTTAGGCGATGGCTTTTTAAAAGAAATGCTTTCATTGGTTCATCAGTGGCTTTTAGCGTTACCTAATGGAGCTAAATTAGTAGAATTATTTTATCAAGTCGCGAATCCAAGATACAGGATTTATTCAACAGAATTACGTTCTTTATTGAAGAAATCATATCCTGAATTTTGGAACAGATATTTTATATCTCCATCATATAAAGATAATTTACCCGCACATAATGTAGAAGAAGATAATCCTCAATCGGACAGTTTGAATGGCAATAATTGATAGAATTTCTGTTTTAGAAGATAGATTTTTTAGGGATTTTTCTGAAGATACTTTTAAAGATATTAAACAAGAATTAAAAAAATTACCTAACAGCTAGGATTAGACCTTATAGTGAACGTGCCAAATTAATTCTTGAAAAATTAGATAAAACAGGTGAATTGAATAGATTATATGACGGTTTTTTAGCTAAGTATACTTAATTCTAGCATATTAATTTCTAGGTTTTTTATTCAAATTAAATTTATAAATAATATTTTTAATTTTGTTTTTTAATTTTATCTTTTTTAAAATTATATATATTTATAAATTTTTATATATGTTATCTTTTAATATATTTCTTTATATTTTATGAAAGTAAAATGATAGTAAATATTTATATATGATTCAATTAATAAAACGGAATTTGATATATATCATAACCGGATACCTTTAATATATTTTTTTTATATATCACTTTTATATAAAAAAATTGTAATTAATAGGGCTATATGGTATATTTTTTTTTGGTAGATATTAATTATATAATTAAAATATATAATTTGGGGATGAACAATTAACCAATCTGTGGATTTTAGAATTTTAACAAAATTGGTTCATGCATTATTTATGTTTACTTTTATGATTATTTATATCTCACTTAGATTTTATTAAAAATATGAGGGGGATTTTATTATGGATTTTCATAAAATTAAAAAAATTACTTTTATGGGTATGGTAGTTAGTTGCCTAGCTAGCTTTTCTTTTTTTATTCAGACGGTAGCGCTTAATAAAGAGGAGTATGAAGATCATCATCAAGAGTCCCCATATTCAAATTTTTATGAGCAAGCCTCCGCTTATACGAGGGATGTTGTTTTTTTGAAAGAATTGGCCAAATCTTATGGCTTAGCTGTTCCGGATTTTGATAAGACGTCATATATCGATGCTTATCTAGAATCTAAACAAGTTGAATCGCTAAATCTTCTTATGGAAAAGGAGATTCCGAATTTTAGGTTTTTTAAGCCGGGCTTGATTAATGATGATGATTTGGAGACAAGGTTGTCGTTGGTTCATAAGCTTCTTTTAGCATTACCGAATGGAGCTAAATTGTTAGAATTGTTTGATAAAGCTCATGATACAAGCACCCAGATTTATTTCAAAGAATTATATGTGTCATTGGAGAAATATTATCCTAAAGGTTATGCAGAATATTTTGGGCCTCCATCAACTGTATATAATATACCTAGTTCTCAAGCGAAAGCTGTAATGGTAATAGTGGATTTAAACAATGAATTATTTGATAATTTTTCATCCGATAAGTTTAAAGAGATTAAGCAAGAATTAGCAAAATTACCAAACAGTACCAAACTAATAAAGTTATTTTCTGATTGCGTTGAAAAAGACATAAAACCTTATATCAATGAGAAGAAATTTGAGAATATGTTAAGCACCTCTTTTGGAGACATTTCAGAATTAGAACGTTTCTGGATACGTGATGTCGCCCGTAGGCCTTATAGTGAGCGTGCAAAATTAATTTTAGCAAAGTTAGATAAAACAGGTGAATTAAATAAATTATATGACGGTTTGTTTCGCTAAATATATTTAATCCTAGCATATTGATTGCTAGGATTTTTTGGTTTAAATTAAATTTATAAATAATATTTTTTGCTTTATCTTTTTTAATTTTATATTTTTTAAATCTTGGCTTTTTAAAATTACATATATATTTATAAATTTGTATATAGATTAGCTTTAGATATATTGCTTTTTATTTTATTTAATTAAAATGGTAGTAAAATATTGATATATGATTCAATTAATAAAATGGAATTTGATATATATCATTATCGGATTCCTTTAATATATTTTTTTATATTTTTTTATATTTTATCACTTTTATATAAAAAACTTGTAATTAATAGGACTATATGGTATATTTTTTTGGTAGATATTAATTATATAAGTAAAATATATAATTTTGTGATGAATAATTAACCAATCTGCGGATTTTGGAATTTTAACAAAATTGGTTCATTCATTATTTATGTTTACTTTTATGATTATTTATATCTCACTTAGATTTTATTAAAAATATGAGGGGGATTTTATTATGAATTTTAATAAAATTAAAAAATATCTTTTTTTGGGGGTATGCTTTACTTGCTTATCTAGTTTTTCCTTGGCTACACAGACATTAGAAATTAATCAAGATCCTAGGGTTGATTTTCAAGTTTTGGATGAGTCATTACAATCTGCTTATGATGTTAATTTTCTTTTTATAAAAGCCCTCGCTCAAGCACATGGTTTGGCAGTCCCTAATTTTGATGAGACATCATATATTGACATGAATCTAGAGAGTCAACGTGCATTAGAGTTTATGCGTTTGGTAGAAGAGAAGGTACCTGATTTCAAGTTTTTTGATAATGCTATTTCAGATGCTAATTTTTCAGAAGAAAAGCTTGCTTTGATACATGAGCGTCTTTTAGCATTACCGAATGGATCTAAATTGGTAGAATTGTTTGATAAAGCTCATGATCCAAGAATCCAGATTTATTTCGCAGAATTATATGTGTCATTGAAGAAATCTTATCCTAAAGGTTATGCAGAATATTTTGGTCCTCCATCTGCAGATGAAGTTATATTTAGTTCTCAAGCGGAAGCTGTAAAGGCAATAATGGACAGGCTCTATAATTTAACCTATGAATTATTTGATAATTTTTCATCCGATAAGTTTAAAGAGATTAAGCAAGAATTAGCAAAATTACCAAACGGTACCAAACTAATAAAGTTATTTTCTGATTGCTTTGAAAAAGACATAAAACCTTATATCAATGAGCGCAAATTTGAGGATATTTTAAACGGCTATATTTATCCAACTATTGGTCCGGATAATAAATCTTTGGATTCCGATAGCCAATCTTTTGAATCCATTTCAGAATTAGAACGTTTCTGGATACGTGATGTCGCCCGTAGGCCTTATAGTGAGCGTGCAAAATTAATTTTAGCAAAGTTAGATAAAACAGGTGAATTAAATAAATTATATGACGGTTTGTTTCGCTAAATATATTTAATCCTAGCATATTGATTGCTAGGATTTTTTTGTTTAAATTAAATTTATAAATAATATTTTTTGCTTTATCTTTTTTAATTTTATCTTTTTTAATTTTATCTTTTTTAAATCTCGGCTTTTTAAAATTACATATATATTTATAAATTTGTATATAGATTAGCTTTAGATATATTGCTTTTTATTTTATTTAATTAAAATGGTAGTAAAATATTGATATATGATTCAATTAATAAAATGGAATTTGATATATATCATCATCGGGTTCCTTTAATATATTTTTTTATATTTTTTTATATTTTATCGCCTTTATATAAAAAACTTGTAATTAATAGGGCTATATGTTATATTTTTTTTGGTAGATATTAATTATATAAGTAAAATATATAATTTGGTGATGAACAATTAACCAATCTGTGGATTTTAGAATTTTAACAAAATTGGTTCATGCATTATTTATGTTTACTTTTATGATTATTTATATCTCACTTAGATTTTATTAAAAATATGTGGGGGATTTTATTATGAATTTTAAGAAAATTAAAAAATATCTTTTTTTGGGTGTATGCTTTACTTGCTTATCTAGTTTTTCCTTAGCTACACAGCCATTAGAAATTAATCAAGAGCCTAGGGTTGATTTTCCGGTTTTGGATGAGTCATTACAATCTGCTTATGATTTTAATTTTCTTTTTATAAAAGCCCTCGCTCAAGCACATGGTTTGGCAGTCCCTAATTTTGATGAGACATCATATATTGACATGAATCTAGAGAGTCAACGTGCATTAGAGTTTATGCGGTTGGTAGAAGAACAGGTACCTGATTTCGAGTTTTTTTATAATGCTATTTCAGATGCTAATTTTTCAGAAGAAACGCTTGCTGAGATACATGAGCGTCTTTTAGCATTACCAAATGGAGCTAGATTAGTAGAATTATTTGATCAATTACAAATGCCCCGATATAACCTTGTATCAAAAGGCATTTATGCAGCATTTGGGTATGATGAAGTAGGAATTACTAAAGAATTATTAGATAATGAACAATTTATGAATATATTTAAAGCGATAGTTTTTTCTTTCCCGGGTTTTTCGGAAGATGGTTTGCAGGATGCGCATCGTGAAATTAGAAAATTGCCAAACGGTGCTAAATTAGTAGAGTTATTATCATCAGCTATAGAAAAAGAAATTAAACCACATTTAAATTTATCAAAATTTGATGAAAAGTTATCTGAGTTTTTGTATACAGATAATAAGAATAGAGAAAATAGTCAACGAATTTCAGAATCAGACACTTTTTTTCTACGAGATGCTACTAGTAGACCTTATAGTGAGTACGCAAAATTAATTTTAGAAAAGTTAGATAAAACAGGTGAACTTGTTAGATTATATGAAGATTTCTTTAAATAACAATAAAAATCCTAGCCCTTTAAAGGCTAGGATTTTTATTTTTCCAAATCAAAATTATTTTTTAAATATAAAGAAAGATCAGCGTATGTTTTTGATTTATATATTTTTTAGATATTATTTTTATAAAAATAATATACAATATAATTTGATATATGCATTTTATTTTAAGATTATGAATTATTTGTTTGACTAATATATAATTATCTTTGTGATTTATAATTTGATGATTAATCTTCTTTATCTATTATTGGAAAAATATTGGCATTGTTAGTACCAAAGACTTGAGCGAAATTTTGGCAATATGGTAATAGTTCAGGCATATTACTTTTACTTCCTATTTTTTGGATTAAAAGATTATATGATTCTGTTAAAAGATTATTATTGGGTAAATTTTGTAGTAAGTAGTTGGCTTTGTTCCATGTTTCATTATATTTTTGATTAGCTTCTGCTGTAGATAATGTACTTTCATCTGATTCATCTACATTTTGGTCTTTAAAATAATTCAAGTGTAGTAATGCTTCTAAACTTTCTTGAATCAATTTTGGTTCATTTAATTTTTTTAAATCGTCATCTGATTTGAATTCATATTTATTTTTGAGTGATTCTTTTAATTGGGATATAAAAACTTTTCCTATAATATCGAATCGTGCTTCTTCAGATGTGCAATTTGGAGATATATTATTTTTTTCGCAATAAGGTGATATTTGTTTATTTATTGTTGTTTGTGTTTGTATTTGATTTTCCTGTTTTTTGTTATTGATTAGATATATCCATGTAGCCGCTGATAAACAGCCCAAAACGCTGCAAATCAAAGAAATTTTTGCGATTTTATTCATTTTAATATTAATTTTCATTTAATAATTCCCCTTATATGATTTTAGATATTTTTTGTTTTATATAAATAGTTTTCTTTCATTTCTTTAAGTGATCTTAACTTCTGTTACCAGTATATACCATGCGGTTAGTTTATAAAAGAATTTTTTTTATAAATATTACTAGTCGTTTAATAAGCTATTTATTCTTTCGATTTATATTCATTATATAAATAATCTTATAAAAATAGATTTGTATCAATATAATTAATAAACAACATTTCATTTATATTGATCTGATATATCACAAGATTTAGTATATTATTCGTTTATAAAGCACTTGATCGGAAATATGAATATAGCCGATTAGTCATGATTTAATTTCAACGCAGAACTATCAATAATACATAAAAATATATGTGCATTATTGATAGTTCTCAATTTATTTCAAAAAATAAATGAAGGCAAACCTTTTTATTTTTTATGATAAGTTTAAATTTTAATTAAAATATATTTTATTTTTATATTATTTTTTTTAAAATAGTATATTTTTTTATATTTATATTTTTTATTTTTATCTGTGATATTTATTTTTTAAAAATTATTTTTCCTTGATTTGTTATTTTATTCGTTGTATTATGGCTATAAAGCAATTTAAAATATATATCTATAATAATATGGGGGTTACTTAAGTAATATGAATAATAGTATAAGTATTAGTAAATGTATTAGAACTTCAGTTATGTTGATTATGACCATGATTTTATTCTTGGCTACCGCTTTAGCATTCAAGTCGCAAGCTTTGTCGTCGCCAAAATATATATCGAACAAAACGGTGATCACTGAACATCATTCGACAAAGATTACTAGTCAAAGTTCTTATCTAGAGCGTAAGGGTGCCAAAGTCGCTCAAAAGACAAAATTAATTAAACCTAAAGTTGTTAAACCTAAAGCTGTTAAACCTAAAGTTGTTAAACCTCAAACTAAAGCTTTTAAAAAATTAAATTCTAAATTTTATAGTTTTAAAAAAGAAAGTTTATCTTTTTCATCTAGTTCTTACAGTGCGAGAACTAATACTTCATATCGAGAATCTACAATCAAAAATGGAGTGCGTAGATCAAAAGAGCATAGTCGTAAAACGTCTGAAAATCATATGACAAAAAGTGTAAAAAGAACAGTAGAGCAATCTAGATTATATAGTTCTAGAAGATAGTATTTGATTATTTTAATTTTTTAATTTATTTTTTGATTTTAAGTAGGCAACTAGTTTGTTTGATTTATTAATATTATTTTGTTGATAAAAACCTTAAATGCCTTGAGACTTATGAGCGTATTTAAGGTTTTTTTATTTTTCATATATTTAATTTATAAGATTATTTTTATTAATTATTTTATTGATGATGTTTTCTTATAAATAAATTCAAATAATTTAATTATTATTTTATCGGATTGGAATTGTGGTATATTTGTTATTATTTTTGTTTTAATTTATTGATATAGACAATTAGCTAAGATATTTTGTATTTATTTCTATTGCTTGAATTTTATTTAAAAATGCAAAGTTAAAAAAATGCTTTTTATATATTTTTTTAAATATATTTTTAAGCTTTAGTTAAAATACTAATGTTTTTTTATACATAGTATATTATTAATATTTTTAGATTTTTTTTAACAGATTTATATTTCTCCAACAGTTTTGGATTTCTTTCAATATTTTTAGATTTTTTCCATAGTTTTCAATTTATTTTAAAATAAATTGAGTGCAAATCATGTCATTTCTTATATGATAAGTTGTTATTTAAATTGTAATATATTTTAATTTATATTTTATATATTATTTTTTTATATTTTAATATTATTTATTTTAAATACAAATGTAGTCATTATCATATCTTTTAGTGCATTCAATTAGGTTCTTAAACTCTCTGTGCGGTGTTTTTTGGACAAGCTTATGCTCGAGGTTTTATATGTGTTGTTTGTATCAGTTGCTGTTTTTAATTATATTGACATTAAAATATTATTTAGGAATAAATTACCTCTTAGGATTAATTTTCATGTTATTTTTAATATTAGTTTGTATTTGATAGGAGATTGCTATTTTTTATGCTAGAATAGCCTTTGGGTATAATTCTCGAGTTATATGTCAACCTTTTTACTGTTATTTAAATAGGGGGAGGAAAATAATAGGGGAAAGAGAAAAAGTTTAAGTATCTAAGGCGGGGTGACAGAATTTTATGGATAATGATATGAGTCCTGGTATAACCATCAAGGGCGTGCGTGGGGGTTTATTGTTTCTTTTTGAAGATACTCGTCCATTTTCATCACTGCTTTTGGAGTTGAAACAAAAATTATTTGAGTGTCCTAATTTTGCTAATATTTGGAATGGTCCTAAGATGAATGTGACAATTAAGTTGGGTAAGCGGCATATCACCCCGCCTGAGGAGGAAGCCGTTCGGAAAATATTTTCTGACAGAAGAAATTTAATTGTTCAGGCTTTTGAAAATGATTATAACCATAAGATGGCTGAATTATCAAAAAACCTTCATCCTCTTCAGTTATTAACGGGAACAGTTCGTTCAGGTCAAATGTTATCTCATAAAGGTGATCTTTTATTTATGGGGGATGTTAACCCTGGGGGTTCTGTTATATGTACTGGCAGTATTTATGTTATGGGTTCTTTGCGTGGTATTGCGCATGCTGGTATGGAAGGTAATCGTGATGCAGTTATTGTTGCTTCGTCTTTTAGGCCGACACAATTGAGGATAGATAATGTTTTGTCTCGTCCTCCCGAGGATTGGGAAACAACGAATGATGGAGTGCGTTTTGCGCATATTGTGGAGAAACAAATTCAAGTGGAAAAGATAATGCATTTTAAAAGGCATCGACAACAATTTGTTTGGTGGGCAAAGGGATAAGAGAAACATAAGGAGGTAGCGCAACGTGGGTGAGAGTTTGGTGGTAACTTCGGGGAAAGGGGGAGTTGGTAAGACGACAACATCAGCCAATATAGGTATGTCGTTGGCTCTTTTAGGTAAGCGTGTTTGTTTAATTGATACAGATATTGGTTTGCGTAATTTAGACGTACTCATGGGTTTAGAAAATAGGATTGTTTACGATCTCATTGATGTTGTCGAGAAGCGTTGTCGTATGGAACAGGCACTTATCAAAGATAAGCGTTGTGATAATCTTTATCTTATGCCAGCGGCACAAACGAAAGATAAAACAGCGGTTTCTGCTGATGAAATTCGTGGGCTTGTTTCAATGGTTAAAGAAAATTTTGATTATGTCATTATTGATTGCCCGGCGGGGATTGAAAATGGGTTCCAGAATGCGATTGCTGGCGCAGAACGCGCTATTGTGGTGACAACGCCTGAAAGCACGGCTATGCGTGATGCTGATCGTGTCGTGGGTATGTTAGAGAAGGCTAATCTTTTTGCCCCGAAGTTAGTTTTAAATAGGATTAAAAAACATATGGTACGTGATGGCGGTATGATGGATGTTGATGAAGTTGTAAATGTTCTTGCTTTGGAACTTATAGGGGTTATACCAGATGATGAACAAGTTATCAGAGCTGGTAATTGTGGTGAGCCCATTGCTTTAGATAGTTCAAATCAAGCTGGCCGTGCTTATAATGATATTGCTAGGCGTATGTTAGGTGAAGCAGTACCTTTAAAGCTTTGGTCGACAGATAATCGTGTTCTATCCCGCTTACGCCGTTGGTTAGGTTTTGTATGATTGGTCTAGAGATTAAGGACAAGGAATATATTAAAGAGAACCTACTTTTTTGTTTTTAGTTTTAAATTTTTCGTTTTTTATTTTGTTTCGGTTTTTTATGAAGGAGGATGGAGCTTGCAACCTGTTTCTTGGAAACGTGATCGTGATGGTTGGAAGATTTTGCCTCATAATAAGAAGAAGCAGAGTATCATAATGAAATCTTCTGCTAAATTGGATCAACATAGCGGTTTACGTCCTAAACGCCTTTATCGTATGTTGAAGCGTATATACATACAAGGTTTGTTAGCTTTTTTTCTCAGTATTTTAACATTGCTTCTAAGTCATGCTCGGACACCTTTTTTGCAACCTCTTACATCATGGCTACACGTGTCTTTAACACAAGATATGAACATTCATGCTATAAAGGATTGGTATCAGCGAACGATTGGTTTGTCGACGTCTTTTTTACCTGCTTTTTCCCGTTTAGACGGTTCAGAGCAAAATGGCGTTGTTACTGTTTCTTCATTGAAAGATCATCGTAAGTATATAAAGAATGTTAAAATCTTACAAGGTGGTAAAGTATTATCTATTATCCATCTGCCGCAGACGGGATATCGTATAATGATTGAACATGCTAATGGGATAGTTACATGTTTTGATGGTTTGCGTAAAATAAATGTTAAAGAACAGCAAATCATTGGTGATAATTATCATCTTGGTGAGTTAGTTGGACAGCTTAAACTTTTAGCTTGGCAGGGTGGAGTTCCAATCAGTACGGCAGGATTTGCAACGATTGACTAAGTATCCTTGGTTGGGTATAAAAATTAAGATACACATGTTATGTTGGTTAATGTTGATTTTCTCGGTTTGGACGGGTCATTATATCGAAATTTTGACCTTATTTATCATTATTTTAATTCATGAATTAGGACATTTGACGGCTGCGTGGTCATATGGTTTGCGTGTTAGAACAATTTGTTTATTTCCCTTTGGTGGTATAGCTGAGGTAGATGATAAAGGCTACATATCATGGACGAAGGATATTTTAATTGCTTTAGCAGGACCTTTTTATAATGTGTTGTTTATTTTTATAAGTGTTTTCTTGCAAAAAATATTTTTCCTTTTAGGATATTCATATATAATTGATGAAGCTTTATTAGCTTATTTTGTGAATTGTAGTCTGTTTATTGCGCTTTTTAATTTATTACCTATTTATCCTTTAGATGGTGGGCGTATTTTACAAGCCATTTTAAGTTTCTATTTACCATGGCGACGTGCTTTATATATCAGCTGCTACTTGAGTTTTGTTTTTGCTTTTATCTTGGGTATTTTTGCTTTTATGAACATGAGTTTAACCGATGTTTGGCATTTCATTATGATTGCTTTTTTCTTATTTTTAGCTAATATTAAATTCTTAAAAGAGATTTCTTATAAACAGATTCGTTTTCTCATGTATCGTCTTGTGCATGGTCCTCCTCAAAATGCCAAAATAATGAGCTTGGATATCGTTGATGGAATGCCTATTAATTTTTTTTTGCAACATTTTTATCGAGAACGTAAACATATTTTGGTTAGAAAAATTTCTCATAAACAAGCATTTATCTTTGATGAAACGACCTTGTTGAAAGATTATTTTAAAAAAGGACCTTTGTATGTGGATGGCTTGCTTGATTTGGCAAATTCATGCTACAATAAAGAAAGGTCTTGATTTTTTTTGTAAAACATTTTTCATCGTAGTTCTAGGAGGTTTTTTGTGTGTATGCAATTGTTGGTATAGGCGGTAAGCAGTACAAAGTTACGGAAGGCCGTTATATAGATGTTGATAGGTTATCTTTAGACGTAGATGCTGAAGTTATATTAGATAAAGTTGTTATGTTACAAGGTGATAACAACCAATTACATGTTGGTGCACCTTATGTATCTGGTGCGCGTGTTGTTGCTAAGGCTTTAGCTCATGGCCGAGGTAAGAAGATCACGGTGCTTAAGTATAAGCCTAAAAGCCGTTATCGTCGTAAGTTAGGTTACCGCCATGATTATACACGTTTACAAATTGAACGTATTCAGGTAGGTTAGTTTTTTTAAATAGATGATTATTGTATCAGTTTATCGTAATAGACAACAAAAAGTACAAAGTGTTGAAATCAATGGTCATGCTAAGGCAGCGCCTTATGGACAAGATATCGTATGTGCTGGCGTATCGGCTGTGGTTTTTGGTATTATTAATGCGGCTGATGATTTACTTACTTCACCGTTGTCGCTTGAAAAAGGTGATGGTTATGTACGGTGTGGTTTTGTTTCTGATTTAAAATGTCCTCAGGCACAGCTTTTGTTAGAAGTGATGGCTCATATATTAGGTCAATTATCATTGGACAATCCTAAAAATATCGAAGTTAGAAATATTTTGGAGTGAATAATATGCGTATTGATTTACAGTTTTTTGCTTCGAAAAAGGGTGTAGGTTCGACTAAAAACGGTCGTGATAGTCGTTCGAAGCGTTTAGGTGTTAAAAGGTCGGATGGTCAGCTTGTAAATGCTGGTTCTATTTTAGTTAGACAAAGAGGTACAAAAATCCATCCTGGTGATAATGTTAAAAAGGGATCAGACGATACTTTGTATGCCTCGGTCAGTGGCGTTGTTTCTTTCAAGCGTTATGGTCGATTTCGTAAGCGTGTTCATATTCAACCTATAATTCAGAAAACGAGTTAGTAGGGGAGGTAAATTTTTTGCAGAAACACGCGCGTTGAGAAACGGTAGCTACGTTTTGAGCAGCTTTTGACTGCTTGTTGTGGCTATCGTTTCTTTTGTTTTGATCTATGACAACATAGATGGGGTGTATTGTTAATTATGGTTCAAATTGAAGCTTGGCCGGAATTAGTCTTTTTATTTTTTTGTGCTATAGTTATATTCTTGATTTTATATTTAAAAAAACATTGGCAAGAAATGATATGGATTGAAGAAAGTGAACGTTTAAAGCAATTCTTACATATGAGGCGTCATGCCTTATTAAATGATTTACAAATCTTGTTAGCTTATAATCAATTAGCACAAATAGATAAATTGCATCTTCATTTACAAAAAATTATCAGTGGTGTACAAGCTGAACAAAAATTTTTAGAAATTAAGTATTCCCCGCTAGCAGCGATGCTGCTACTTTTACCCTCTTTTTTGCCGAAAACAAATGTTAAACTAATCGTTGATCCTTTTTTAAGATTATTACGACAAAAAGAAGCTAGAGATATTTGCTATACTTTACAAGAAATTATTTTACATATAAAAAAAATATCACCTAAATGGATCATCTTCCACTTTGAAAAACAGAAAAATGTGATAAATATTCGTCTGACATCATCTATTAAATCTATTGAAGCTCTCCTAGCTGATGACGAAGGCCTGTTTTTACGTGAACGAGAACAAGTGATTTCCGTTATATTCCCGCTTAAAAAAAGCTATTTACAGCAAGAACAAAAGATACAGAAAGTATGTTGATGATTAACAACATAAAAACCTCTTTCTTATATAAGGAGAGGTTTTTATGTAATTATTTTTACTAATAACCAGTAATGAAAATAAATAATATTTTTTAAAAAATGTTATTTTTATCAGCGCTGTTTATCTTAGTGGATTTTAATAATTATATTATTAAATATTATGTGTTGGTATCTTTTGGATTTGTCATATCAATTACTCCTTTTATGCTAATATTGAATTTTAGCTTATTTTTATTATATATTTGTTTGAAAAACCATTTTACTATTGAGCTTGTTATTTTCAATATGTATAATTTAAATATAAAATTAGTTATTATCATATTTTTTAGTATATTTGATCACGTTCTTAAACTAACATTATTCCTTGGACAAGCTCAGTAAAGAAAATAGCGTATATGATGATCCTTATTTTTTCAATTGCAGTTAATTATATTTTTTAATAAAATTATAAAAATAATAATAAATACCAATTGTCTTTACTAATCGGATATATTAGTATTCCTTTACAAGAGCATTATCTTGTTATATTTTGTGTGGATCACTCACATTTTACATATGAGATGAATTTCGATCTTTGTTTTTACAAAATATAATGAGTTTGTCCAAAAACCTCTGTCAAGAGATTTTAAGAACCTAATCGAAGACACTAAAAGATATTATAATGTCTATTTTTATTTTTTAATTATATCATTACTAATCAGCTATATTAATATTTGTGCGCAAGTCTAAAGTGTTTTAAACTTTGGACTTGCCATCATATCTTTTATTTTGGATTAATAATTTACATTTCTTTTGCTGTTTTTTCATTTACAGGATTTTCATAATCTGCTGCTTTCTGAGCTTTTACTATGCCATCGTTTTCTATAGATAGATCAATATTTTGTAATGCCTCTATTGCATCTTTTAATTTGGATTTGTTTTTGTTAATTTCCGTGGGATTGCTTAATACCTCTGCTTTTATTTTTGTTATTTCTTTCTTAATATCCTCTTTAGATTTCCTTGCATTTTCTATATTTTTTGTCCTTAGTTTATCTGTAGAATAATCACCAGATATAGAAGAAGTACCATTGTTATTATTACGAGTGCTAGTTACTCCCCCTCCAGTATTATCTTCTTCATAAGAAGGAGGAGGTGTTCTTCTGTCTTTATTATTACGAGTTTTTATTCTTCCTGGATTAGATTTGGATGGGGGTTCAATAGTACGCCTAGATTGTTTTTTAGTCATTTTAGGAGTTTTATTTATTTTAGGAGTTTTAGTTATTTTAGTTATTTTAGTTATTTTAGTTATTTTAGTTAGAATTCCGAGTATATCAATTCCTAGAATATCCAACACTGATAACAATGGTGATGAATTAATTTGATGTCCTGAATCTGCGTATTCATCTTTTTTAAGATATTCTTGTTCTGCATATTCAGTATTATCTTCAATTAAATTTTGGATCTTTATAATACCTTGGTCTGTATTTTTATCTAAAATATATCTCAATACGCTTTCATCTAATTTTATTTTTCCAGATAAAATCAAGTCAAGCCTATCTTTAAAATATGTACTAAAGTTTTTAAAATTTTCTTCACGGCAATTCAGAAGATAGTTTTTAAAATCAATTTCATCTTGTTTTGTATATTTATTACTTTTTTCAATTTTATTTTTAAATTCATATAAATCACGTTTATTTATAGGAGAAAATCTATATTGATTGGTGGTTGAAATCCATTTATAAAAATCATTTAATTTATTTATAACAACATCTGTTAAAATTCCATTTTCCTGTGCTTGTGGAATTTCAAAACTATAAGTAAAATAATAATTATTAAGATCATTATTATTAATATCATCATTATTTTCAATTAAATGATAAATTGTAGTAGCCGTATCTTCGTGTATATAGTTGAAATCATATTTTTTTGATTGCAATTTTTTTAATCTGTTTTGAATATTTTGCTTTGCTTGTTTTAGATTTAAACCTAAAAGTTCGATCCATCCTTCTTTTAATAAATCAAAGTTATATAAAATAGATTTATCCAATTGGCCATAAAAATAATTATAAAATTCTACTAATTTCTGATCTTTTTGCATTTTATTTATATCTAAAATAGATATTTTTTTATAATAATCTGATATAGAAGTGCCATTATTTTCATTATCTAAAAATTGTAATAATCGTTTATAAAATGCCATTTCAGAACGATAAGGTTCTTTATGTTCATTTTCATCATAATAATTATCACTTTCATTATTATAACTATATTCTTCGGCATCATTATCAATTCCATCATAATAATTATCTATTCCAGTATTATAACTGTTACTTTCAATATCAGTATCATTAATATCAGTATCATTAATATCAGCATAATTATTACTTTTAGTATTATATTCTTGATTTCTAAGCTCGATATTTTTTTTAGCTTCATCTAAATTAGTTCCTAAAATATTTACCCATTCTGAATAGATTAATCCTGTAATATTTGAATTTAAGTCATTTGTTATGATTGTATATAAATTGGTAAAATGTTTTTGTATATTGTTCCATGCTGTATATTTTTCTTCAGCAGATTTGTTCAAACTAAAATAATAATTTCTGAATATATCAGTTGACTCTGGATCTGTTTGATTCAAGAATTCTAATAGTACATCATAAAAAAAACCTGATTTTTTAGCTGAGGGTTGCGAATAATTATTTTCTTGATTTTGGGCGTATGCGTTACCTTGATAGAAAGATAATATTATAATATAGATATGCAAAGACTTGATTTTATATTTTATTTTAAACAATAATTATACCCCCCAGAGCATTATTTTGATTTTATGTTTTTTATTTTATCATGAATAAATAATAAATTTCATAAAACAAATATTACATGAAGAAAGGACTTTTTATTACAAGCTTGTTCAAAAACCAATGTAAAGAGAGTTTAAGAACCTAATTTAAACAGTTTTCATAAGCCCTGAAAGCCTAAATTAGCGATTAAATCGGTGAATTTTGATACCTATTAAATATGTGAATCTTTAAAAAGTTTCAAATTATGTATACTCCCATTTTTTGGTTCTTTAAAGCTATTTTTTGACTTTCTTAACTATTCTTAAGAACATTATTTTATCTATACAAAAAACAGACATACATTTACCGGAATCTAATGATGATATTTTTTATATTCTATATTTAATTGTTTGCTTTCAGATTTATATATAGATATTTAATCTTTTATTTTAAATGCTAACTTCTATTTCAATGTTAATATATATCCAAAAAAATCAATATTATATTGATTTTATGTCTTTTTGATATATATTGCAATTTAAATGCAAAAATACCAGAAATAAATCAAAGGTTTTTATATGGACCTGTCTTTTATTATAAATTAAAAACTAATAATAAGATATATTTATTTTATTATAAATAAAGAATAATTCTAATAATTATACCATTATTATTTATATGTCTTAAAAAATATATGAAAGGCATTATTTTTTATTTTGCATTTTTTATAAAATTTTAAAATTAAAATAATTGGTAATAGTCTGTAATAATTGACTATATTAGTTTTTTGACGTCCTGTCTATATCATTATTTCCGGACACATTCTTAATTCCTTATATTTGATGATACTTTTTGCAAAACAAATATTTATTATTAAAACTATCTAAACCTATGAATCAACAGTTACGCAACTGATCTTCTTTTGTGAAAGTCCTATTTTTGTTGGTATTTTGTGATATTGTTAAAAAGGTTTATGGTATTTATGTTCTAATGGTATAAGATGTATGATGGAATGATTTTTATATTGTTTTTTGTTTTATTTTTTTATTTAATCTTTTTATTTAATCTTTTTATTTAATCTTTTTATTTAATCTTTTTTATATTTCTTGTATGTGTTTTATATATTTTTTCATTTATTTAAAATTAATAATATATAATAAATTGTTATTAACTTTATATTTTAGTTTGAGTAATGTTTATAAATTATATAAGGAGGTATTGAAATGTTCGTTGATCAATTGCAGATCTCTGTCCAAGGTGGATGTGGAGGAGATGGTAAAGTTGCTTTTCGTCGTGAAAGGTTTGTTCCGCGTGGAGGACCTGCTGGTGGGGATGGAGGACGTGGTGGTAATGTTATCTTTTTGACTGATCCTAGTTTGCGTACATTGCTTGATTTGCGCCGTTCTAAACAATATTCTGCTAAATCAGGTGAACATGGTCGTGCGAAGTCTCAGCATGGTGCTAATGCGGCACATTTGTTGATTAAGGTGCCTGTGGGGACAATCGTTAGGGATCAGAAAACAGGTAAAATATTGGCTGATCTTGTGGTTCCTGGTGAAGAATATATTGTAGCTAAAGGTGGTCGTGGTGGTAGGGGTAATATCCGTTTTGCAAATGCTGTACATAAGGCTCCGCATATGGCTGAAAAGGGTGAGCAAGGTCAACATTTATTAGTTGACCTAGAACTAAGGTTAATAGCGGATGTTGGTTTAGTTGGTTTGCCTAATGCAGGTAAATCTACATTGTTGTCTAGTGTTTCAGCTGCCCGACCTAAAATTGCTAACTATGCTTTTACAACTTTAAAACCTCATCTTGGTACGGTATATGTTGATGATCTGACTAATTTTGTAATGGCTGATATACCTGGTTTAATCAAAGGTGCGCATACAGGTTTAGGTTTAGGACATCGTTTTTTGAAGCATATAGAACGTACGAGATTTTTATTATATGTGATTGATATTGCAGGTACAGAGGGAAGAGATCCCTGGCAAGATTATCTTGATTTGCGCGAAGAAATAGCTTGTTATTCCGATGTGCTAGCAAAACGCCCGTACATGATTGCTTTAAATAAGATTGACTTACCTGAAGCAAAAGAAAATATCACTAAATTTTCACAAAATTTAAATGGAGAAGCGATATATCCTATTTCAGCTGCGACAAATGATCAGATTAAAAAACTTATTTATAAATTATCATCCGAGATCTCTAACCTGGAACCCATTGTATATACCGTGGATGAGGAGGACGAAGTTTATGTATCAAAAAAACTTACCTTTACAGTGAATAAATCCGACGAAGGTTATATTGTAGAAGGAAAAGGTATATCTCGAATGATTGCCCGTGTTAACTTTGCTTATTATGATAGCCGACTTTATTTCGCTAATTATTTAATTAAAACAGGTATATATAAAGCTTTAATATCTAAGGGTGCTAAAACAGGAGATAAAGTTGTTGTAGATGAGTATTCTTTTGCTTTTAATGTTTTAGATGAATAATAATTCATTTTTTAATATATAAAAATTAATAAGTTAATAAGTTAATAAGTTAATAAGTTAATAAGTTAATAAATGAAATAAAAAATGATCAAAAATAAAATTTATAATTCTAAAAAAATGATTTAAAAATAAGAAATTAACATAGACATGCCTTTGCTCTTCTGTGTAAGATACAAGTTTTTATAATTAATCTATGCAGAGGATAAAAAGGCAAGTCTAATATAAGCCTTTGGACATAGCAAAAGTTATTTTTAAAAAATAAAATATTTTAAGTTTAGGTTTTTATTTTTTCTGATATTTATTTTTTATATATCAAATGGATATATAAAAAATACTAAAGCTTATTGATGTTGTTACAATGTAGAACAGACTAATATAGCTAATTATCATAGATGATTTTTATATAGCTTATTAATACTTTTAAATAGTTCTGAATTTATGCAAAAAATAAATTTAGATAAAATTTTTTATCTATTTCTTATATTTTTAAATTTAAAAGAGCTGATTAAAAATCTAGCATCTAAATCTAGAGTTTAATACTTAAATATATAATATACAAAAATAGCATTATTATATTTCAAGGAATTGATGGCTGATGTTGGTATACATAGAGTAATTTTCTCAAGACAATTTTTGATAGTTATAGGTTGATTAAAAAGATTTAATATTACTTATAATTATATATTATCATAATCCAAAAAAATTCCCAGCACAATTTTTGCTATACGCAATTCCCGTTGGTCTTTAGGGGAATTCCAAAAAGTTAAAGAAGATAAAAAAGTCAGATAAATATAAAATTAAAAATTGTGATAATTTATACGTATTAGTTATATGCATTTGATAGATTTTTATTGTTTATAAACACGTAAATGGTAAATCAAATCCATCGACAAGATCACTAAAACCAAAATCTGTGTTTTTTATATTTTAATATTATTTATTTAATTTAGACACAAAAACAGTCATTATAATAGTTTTTAATGCATTTTATTAGGCTCTTAACCCCTTTTTGCATTTGTTTTCAGGCAAGACCTAGGAATATTTTGCTTTAAATTGTTTACTGTATTTTCCGTTATGTATATTTATTATATTTGATTATAAATTTATTGTATGCTTTGGTTAAAAGATATTATATTTTTAATATTCTTGCTTATATTATATATTATGGTTAAATTGCCATAAACAAAAAAATTATACTTAATTTGACTTATTAATTTAATATGATTTAATATATATATATGTATATATATATATATATATTAAACGATGAAATATTTCACATAAGAGATGGTGGCGATCTTGGAGATGAAGAAAAAATATATAATACCCTTGATTATGCTTTCAACTTTTTCTTTAACTACACCTGTGTCGAATGCTTGGTTCAAAATAACACCATCTTTTATTAAGAATACATTTAAAACAACTAAGGAACGGGTTGCAAATTTTTCTAGACAAATCTCTAGAAAAAGGAGTGATTCATATGATTTACAAACAGCGTCTGGATCATACCGAGGCAACCAAGAATCATCTGTTATGTCTCTTGGTTATTTGAGTAATAATCCTTCTAGTTCACCAATTAGTTATGCGAGTAGTAGTATCTCTGCTAGAAAGCTTCAAGCTGGTGGTTCCGAAATTGCTCAAAATTCTTTGAATCTTCCTCCTAGTTCATCCGTTAGTGATGCGAGTAGTATCTCTGCTAGAAAGCTTCAAGCTGTTGGTTCCAAAATTGCTCAAGATTCTTTGAATCTTCCTCCTAGTTCATCCGTTAGTGATGCAAGTAGTAGTAGCTCTGCTAGAAATATTAAAGACTACATTACGACGAACATGATTACATTTGATCAGCAGGCTTATGCTTCTAAGCCTTATGATTCTTCCACGGTTATTCGTTATAAGGATCTGCTAGCACCGGAAAAAGTTTCTGATTCTTATAGCCGCTTCAGTGATCCTGCTAGACAGTTGGTTCTTGATAAAGATAGTACTGTGAATTTTATTCCTAAACCACCGCCTCCTCCTTTTCTTAAGTCGATTGTGACTGCCTCGCCTAAGAATACTACTTTTCCTAAGAGTTATAATTTAATTCGCGAAACCTCTGTATGATTTCAAATGTGCTATTAAGTTATATTTTTTTATATTTTTAAATACAAAGTAAATATTTTAATGTTATTTTTTAAAAAGATAAAAAATTATGTTAGTATAAAATAAGATTTTTTATTTAAAATTCAGTTATTAAAACTTATTTAAATACTGTACTTGCAAAAAAACAAATATATTGATCATTATATTTTAAAGCTTAAAATTATAATTTATTTTTTTAATATATATTAAGATATATGCAATTTTTTGCTTGATTTTAGTATCTTAAGAATAAAGTTGACCATAAAATAATTAAAACAACAATTAAAATAACAATTAAAACAACAATTAAAACAACAATTAAAACAACAAAAGAAGTATAAAAAACCTCTTTTATTAGAAAGAGGTTTTTTATACTTCATCTGATAAATTATGCTTATAAGTTGTAACTAATTCGCCGGTATTTATATGATCTGTTGATTCATAGTTAAACTGTGGAGGCGCACCTATGCCTTTAAATAATTTCTGCCTTTTGTCATTACGTTCTTTATCCGGCTCATTGTATGAATCTAATTCTGATTCTTGTATGGGAGGTAATGTTTTTTTCCAATTGATACATATATTTTCCTCGCAACCGAAATATAGGAGAATTTTTTGGGTATATCCTTCTTCTGCTCGTTTTTCAATTATTTTTTTTATAGATAGACTGTCTTTATATAATTCATAGTTTACATGGAAACTAGTGTTTTGATTTTGGATGAAAGGTGAATTCGCGGGTATAAAATGAGCTTTTGCTAGCTTAACATCGTTGATAGATAATTCTTTATTTTCATAATGATCAAATTTTGTTTTTAGAGCTAAAATTACATTGTTATCACATGGAGCTGTTTCGTCTGTTTTATTAAGAGGTTTTATAAAGTTCAATGTTAAAATATTTTCTTTTAGGTTGTTTGGAAGATGGGGTATTAATGATTGCTGGCAAGTATATTCTAGTGTGAAATTACTCAACTTATCTTTAACATCTGTGCAGTCAACTTTTTGTAGCTTGTTGTCAATTTTTTGATAACATTTCGTATTACTGTGTGTAGTGTATATGCTGTAGTACCGCTCTAGATTAGCTGCATCCTGAATTATAAAATTTTCTGTTTGAAAACCTAATTTAAGAATTTCGGTATTGAAGTTAGTGTCATTTATTGCTTTTGGAATATTATTTTCAATATTTGGTTTATTTATATTTACATTGACAGCTTTTTCGTCACTTTTGTTTATAAAAACATATAATATGATAATCAAAATCAAACCCAAAAATATCCAACTGATTTTTTTAAGATCTGACTTCACAGGCACCATCCCCTTTATTTTTTTGATATTTTCTCTATATAACAATGATTTATAATATTATAAAATCCATTTAATGGTCTGATGTTTTATTTTCAGATTTTTAATGAGTTTTTTATCTTTTTTCTTTTTAGGTCTTATTTCAATATGTAGGTTTGTTTATTTAATATATTTACTTAATATCTTTTTTGTTTTTATTTTTTGTTGATTTTGACTATTTTTTGTTGATTTTGACTATTTTTTGTTGATTTTGACCGTTTGATATGTTTTTTTATTAATATTTTAATATTATATTTTATGTTTTAATATTAAATCGCATTTTTTAGATATGATATCTTATTATTTTGCTGTTATAACGTATCTTTTCGGGATTATATCTTGTATTTAAATATATTTTTATAGTTAGTTTTTATTTTATTTTTTGTTAGTTTTTTATAATGCTTTGTTTTTATGTTAATAATTTTACGTACTAATTATTATGAGTTTTGAATATATAAGGATTATAACACGTATATAGCTGGAAAGATTTATGATTTTACGGAAAGATTTATGATTTTATGTCAGAGAATAGGATTGGTCAAATGTGATATCTTCTTTGTTTTTGGTGCAAATGAGAGCGGTTATTTTGTCTGCTTTTTTGCTGTTTTCTGGTTGGGAATGGGATATGGATTTACTTTGGTTGTCTGACAAAGATACAGCTTTAAGATCGCGTATTTCGCAAGAGTCACAGCAGAAGAATGTTATGCCTCAGAATGCATATATTGATCCTATTTATGGTGCTATACCGGGTTTGGATGGGGTTAAGGTAGATGTGGAAGCTACTTTAGCTAAAACTAAGAAATATGGCTATAAGAAGATAGAGTGGGTTTTGAAAACTGTTGCACCTCGTATTAATTTAGATGATTTGCCAACGTCCCCTATTTATCGTGGTTCGAAGCATAAGCCTGGTTTTGCATTGATGATTAATGTTGCGACTGGGGAGGATTATGTAAGGGATCTTTTGCGTATTTTGTCATCTAAAGATGCGAAAGCAACGTTTTTTTTAGATGGTTCTTGGCTGAAAGCCCATCCTGAGTTAGCTCGTAATATATTAGATGATGGACATGAAATTGCTAATCATGGCTATAGTCATAAGTCGATGAGTCGTATAAGTTCAGCACAGATTATAAATGAAATTCGTAATACGGAAGATCTGATTGAAAAAATATTGGGGACAAGAAGTCGTTTTTTTGCACCTCCATCAGGTGATTATGATGCACGTGTTGTTGATGAGGCAAAGCGTCAAGGGATGTACACGGTTCTTTGGACGGCGGATACAATTGATTGGCGTACCGATGCTACGGTGGAAAAAATTATCGAGCGTGTTCGGCCTAAGATGTCAAATGGGACGTTATTATTGATGCATCCTAAGAAAGTTACAACACAGACATTAGGTACGCTTATTGATATGGCTAGAGCGCGTAATTTGCGTGTGGGTAGTTTGCGTGATGTTTTGTCTTCTGATCCATCGATACCTAATTTTAGGTAACAGACATGGTTATGCCATGTCTTTTTTATTGATTATAATCTTTATTGTTTTTAATAACAATTATATTAATAAGAAAAAACAAAATTATTTTTGAAGTAATTTTCAGAATATTAGTTACAAAGTAGTATAGTTAATTTATAACAAAGTGCTTTTTTTAAGAATTTAGCGTCAAATTTTATAAATTTAGGGAAGAGGATTGCCAAAACGACCATGTTTGTGACATAATAATGACATAATTTATTATTTATGGAGGAGGACAACTCTTTTGGGCTTTGTCCAACATCTTTTTTTGTCTGAGCAATGGCGAGTTCTGTTGTTTTCTGGTATGGTTTCTTAGGCTTGGTTTTCTTGATAATTAACTGACTAGTCGTAATAGATACTTTTATGAATATTCTGTATCACCAGAAAATAGTGGCATGTCATGTCGCGTTATTTTCCTTTCTAAATTGCCAACTTTTGATTTATATATGTTTTCTTTCCTTTTTTTTGGATGCTTGTTGATTTTTCATTGTGAGATCTATTTCAGATCCAGGTATATTTTACCATATTTGTCACATGTTTTAAACACTAATTGTGTCATATACGATTAAAAACAACCTCTGGATCCATAAATCGTTAGATCAGGGGTTGTTTAATTTTAAATATAAAAATGAAAATAAATGATATTAATCACTTGAGATTAAATTATAATTTAGAAACAAATAAATGCAAAGTTCAGCAATTACATAATATAGCGAAGATATAAATAAATGTGTGCGATAACGAGTGAAAGAATGGTTATTGGTGCACCTATTTTTAAAAATTTGAGGTAACCAATATTGTATCCTGCTCTTTTAGCCATTTGAACGACAATGACATTTGCTGAAGCGCCGATAATTGTTCCGTTACCACCGAAGCAAGCTCCTAGGGATAGCGCCCACCAAATGCGCATTAATTCAGGGTCAGTTGGTGTGAGATTGAGATTTTCTGCTATTTGTTTAACCATAGGGATGAGTGTACTTACGAAAGGTATATTATCGATGGTGGCTGACGCTATACCAGCTATCCATAATAGTAACGTAGCTGTTAATGCTGTATTGCCTTCAGTGAAGTTTAGTGCTTGGTTAGCTAGCTCTTTTATAATACCTCTTTCTTGTAAGCCACCTACTAATGAGAACAAGCCGGCAAAGAAAAAGACAGTGCCCCATTCGATATCTGCTAATAGTTTTTCTGTTTGAGAAGATGAACGTATGGACCACAATGTTAAGACTGTTGCCCCGGTTATGGCGATGAGGCAAGCATCTAGGTGTAGAACTGAGTGTAAGATAAAACCGATGGTGGTTAAGGTAAGTACGGTAAGTGATTTAAACAGTAATTTGTGATCGACGATTGCTTCTTTAGGGTTAAGTTCCATAATTTTGCTAATATTTTCTTCGCTTGCTTTTAATTGTTTGCGATAAAAGAAATATAAGCAACCCATGATAATGAATAAAGTTATAAGTGCTATCGGGCCTAAGTTTATGAGAAAGGCGTTGAAACTTAGATGCGGATTAGCTCCTCCTATTAAGATATTTGGTGGATCGCCGATTAAGGTTGCTGTACCACCAATATTAGAGGCTATAATTTCTGTGATCAGAAAAGGGATGGGATTTACACGCAACATTTTGGTTAACGATAATGTGACAGGTACTACTAAGAGGACTGTCGTTACATTGTCGAGTAAAGCAGAAGCTAAGGCGGTAAAAGTTCCTAATAAGATTAAGATTTTAATAGGACTACCTTTGGCAAATTTAGCTAGATACCATGATGTTGCAGTGAATATACCACTTTTTCGGGTGATATTTACGAGCATCATCATACCGATAATAAGAATGATTGTTTGCCAGTCGATATAGGTTTTGAGCACTTGATTCATTTCGACAATGCCTATAATAATCATCGTCGTGGCGCCGGCCAATGTTAACATGGCTCGATCAAATTTTTCTGTGATTAACACTGCGTATGTGATTAAGAAAATCGCTATAGCAGCTAAATTTAAGATGGTGTTCTTGTCTAGATTAGTCCAATCAAAGATCAAAATTATCCACTCCTTACAAAAGGCTGTTTATTTCTCCATGTCTGTTTGTCTATATTTTAGTCCCATGCCCATTTCTTCACTAAACTATAATACTAATTCTGCTTCTTGAATAAAAGGTTTATTTGATGTGCTTGGATTTTTACCTCCGAATATTACGAAAAAAACAAGGTCGTAATGGGGTCCAGCTATCTTTATAATAAATTTTTATAATTTTTAGGCATCTGTTGAGCGGAATTATTAATTTTAAAAATATTGAAATTTATTTTATTTTTACAGCTATGAGGGAGGAATTAATAATTTATGACAATTGATCATACAGAAACTTTTGAAAATTTATTATTAAACAAAAGTGACCGTGTCAAAAATAGATCTAATAAAAAGTATATATTGAGTCGTTTTTCTGTGGCAAAACTTATCGGTAATTTATTAAACCAATGGGGATGGTTAAAGGATATCGTCGTTCTTTGTAAGAAACACCCTGAATTTGAAGAAATAGATAGCTTTGAAGAATGTTTGAAAGAACTTATTGTTTATATGTTGATGAATCGTGCTTTTACTAGTTGGTTAGAAAGTATCGATATTACAGAAAGACAAGATGCTGTTAAAAAAAATGTTTTTTCATCACATCTGATTGATTGGGAAAAATTAACCTTTAAAAAAGAATTTTTGGTCAAGCTGTTACGTTGCATGGGATCCATCGATAAAGATATAATTCGCCAACTTATGAGTAATTTCAGTATTCAATGTTTAAACGTCACGTCTAATCATTTACTCCCTGATGCCCATTATCGTTTTATCCGTATTGGATCTGTACGTTGTATCCTTTATCCCCAGATTCAACAAGGGTTGCTTCCTGCTAAAACATCACTCGATTTATCACATGCATACTTCTTAGAAGCTGCGGTTACACAAGTTGATGGATTGCCTTTTCAGTTACAATCATTAGAAGGTCGCTGGCGTCGTAGTTTGGGAGATGAAAGCATGCGGATTGATATTCTTAAGAAACAGTGGCAAGAACAACAACAAACACCACCTAAATGGGTTCTATGTCTGGACAGGCATGCGGTTAGACAAACACGGTTGCAACGCATTTTACAAAATGGTGCTGATGTTATTTTTCCGCTTTCAGAACGTTGCAGTGAAGAAACAGATTGTTGGAAAAAAGAAGCAATTGACCGTGGTGAATGGGTCTCGCAAGCATCTTTAAGTCCACGGCCTGGATATCGCATTCGCATACAAGATTTAGGTCAGCAAACATTATTTGATCGACCTTTTCGTGTTATAGCGATTCAAAGTGCTACAAGACCTTCTCGTTGGACAGATTCTACACAGATTTTTCTAACAACATTAACCGAAAAATCATTTAGTGCTTCAGATTTACTATATAGGCATCGCTTAGCACACCGCGTTAGCGATACATTACGTTTTTTACACGATCCATTTCTTATTGGTGACATACCTTGGGAAGAACCAACCGTTCTGCAAGGTTTCGTGAATGTACTTCACCTATCATCGTTAATATATGCTACTTTAGAACGTATGCTGCAGCAAGAATGGTATCTAAGGCGTGAAGAAGTTGATAGGTTACCTTTACAAGGGATTAAACCATTACGTTGCCTTACCGCGCTAGAATCACTCCTTACCGATGTGCCTCGTATTTATTCATTAGGTCAGGAAGATGAAGTATGGATTGCTGCAAGAAACAGCACGAGCTACCATACATTACAAGCCTGGTTACCGCTATTTACACCAAACAACATTTGGCCAGGAATTAAAAACTACCGCGTTGTGCTGCATCATCAGTCGCAAATATCGCAGGAAATGAAAGACAAGGTGGCATTAGGGGCTAAGGAGAATATTTAGAATAGTTCAAATCAGTATAAAAAAAATAGTACAATTAAATTTTGTGAATGGCATAATATATCAATCATCTCCCAATACATATTATATTTAATTTTAAGTATTTCATATATGAATATGAATAACAAAATTAAATATATATTATAAAATTAGTTTTTTATTTTGTATTTTCCTTTATAATTTTTGCTTTTTATCAATTTATTTATTTCTGCTGTTGTTTTCGTTGCTTTATTTCAAACTATTTTTTGTTTTTTGCACATTGGTTAGTTTTTTAATTTTTTAGTTATATATTTTTTTAATTATATAATACATTTTATAATTATGGTTTATATATTTATTTATATATTTTCTATGCATTTTATTTTATAGCCAAATCATTTCTTATGGTTTTATAGTTGAATTTTTGCAAGCATATTTTTTACATTATATGTTGACTCATTTTGTTTTTTAATGTTTATATTTTTATGTTGTTTATAATTAAGCTGTTGTGTTGTTTTTAATATGGAAGGGATAGAGGTTACCTCTATCTCTTTCTTTTTTTTATTATTTGAGTTAGGATTGTTTTTGTTTTTAATTTTTGTTTTTCATTGTTTGTTTTTCATTTTTATTTAATTTGGATTTTTGTTTTTTTATTATTTGGAAGAGGTGATCCTGTTTGGATGTATCTTTTTATGTCTTGAAAGACATTTGCTTTGACCATTGCTAAGCATAAAATGGCTGTTAATGGTCCGATGATTATGCCGGAGATGCCGATTAGTTGCAGGCCGATGAACATGGAGAAGAGTGTTAGCAGAGGTGATATTCCTACGTGCGTCGAAATTATCTTAGGTTCAATTAAGTTTCTTATGATTACAATTATGCTATATAGTATTAAGAGGCCAATGGCCATTTTGGTGTTGCCTATTATGAAGAGGTAAGCTATCCACGGTAGGAGTGCCAGGCCTATACCTAGGTATGGTAATAAATCCAATAGTCCTATGATTAAAGAGATAATAATTATATATGGTACATCTAAGATTTTTAGACCTATCATAACAATTGCTGTTGTGACAGAAATAAGAATTATTTGTGCATAGATGAATCCTACAATTGCCTTTTTGATATCTAATAAAATTATACCTGATTTTTCGATCACTGATGACGGTAAAATTTTAATCAACAAGTTTTTTAAATGATGCCATTCTATTAAAATAAACAGTGTTGCTAGGACGGAGAACATAATGAAAGTAATTAAATATGGTAGATTAGCTAACCAAGCTGCGAGTCCTTTTAGTATTTTGGTTACAATTTGTGTGCTTTGATTGGCCAATAAGCTAATTTGTTCCATCACTTTACTATATAATTCCATTTCATATTCTGGGTGACTGGCAAAATAATCTTGGAATGCTTTAGTAAATCTTTTTATTTCATCGTTGTTTTGTATGAAAGTTATGAGATTGTTTTGGGCAATAGTTATTGTTTCAGGTAAAAAAGTTGCCAAATTGGTTAATTCGCTGATAATGTTAAAAATCATAAAAGCTGTTAAAGCTGCCATGATTAAAATAACAGCACATAAGACCAGGATAATCGCTAGAATGCGCGGAAATCTTATCTTTCGTTCAAGCCATTTTACGATTGGGTGCAAAAAACTGGCAATTATCCATGCAACGACAAATGGATATACGAGATGTATTCCAAATTGTATAAAGAGATAGATGCAAAAAGTTATGATAATGATTAAGCTAAAACGGAACCAAGGGCTGTTGATCTTTAAAGATTGCAATTTATAACTCCTTTTTGCTTAAGGTTTTAAATATTGTTTTTAATATGGTTTTAAATATACAATGCTGAATTTTTTATTGTTTTTATTTGTCTTTTTTTCTCACCATAATGATTATAATGGATGAAGTGGCAAAAAATCTTGTGACAATTATAACGATAAATTTGAAACGTCTTTTCCTACTAGCTATAATTGGCCCAAAGAGATGGTCTACCCTTTCTGAAAGCATAAGTGGTTTTTTTATATTTTGCAAATTAACTTTAAGTTAAACAGAACATTTGTTTAAGCTTTGTTTTATTATTTTTTGCTAGTGTTAGCTTTCTCTTTGTATTTTAAAATATTTAAAACTCGCCAAAGAGCGAGTGAAGGGTGGTTTGTATGTGGTTGTATCTAAGGGTTTAGCGGATATCGTTGCTCTTTCCTCGGAGATAAGTTCTATTGACGGGGGTGAGCTCACTTATAGAGGTTACAACATAGATGATTTAGCGACGCAGAATGCTTCATTTGAAGAGGTTACCTATCTGTTATGGTATGGTCGTCTGCCGACATTAACAGAGCATCGCGGCTTACAATCTGATTTTGTGAAAGAATTTCATTTACCTGAGCCTGTTCACGCCTATATTAAATCTTTCCCGCGCGATGCTCATCCGATGACGGTGTTGCAATCGGTCGTGGCTGCATTGTCCGTTTATGATGAAAATGCGCATTGTATGACTACAGAGACTTGTTGGAAAAAAGCTATTTGCTTGACAGCAAAAATTCCTGTGATTATTGCGGCTTTTGCACAAGCTCGTTTGGGACAATCATTAATTGATTTGCCTCGTGGGATGGGTATTGCACGCAGTTTTCTTTATCTTTTGAAAGGTAAAGAGCCGAGTGAATTAGATGTGGCAGCTTTTGATAAGGCGCTTATGTTGCATGCTGATCATGAGTTAAATGCTTCTACTTTTGCTGCAAGGGTAGCTGCAGCAACTTTGACAGATGTACATTCTGCTGTAGCGGCTGCTTTAGGAACACTAAAGGGCCCATTGCATGGTGGGGCTAATGAGCGTGTGATGATTATGTTGCGTGAAATGGGTTCTAAGGATATGGTCGATCGTGATATTAAGGATCGTTTAGGTCGGAAAGAAAAAATTATGGGGTTTGGGCATCGTGTATATAAAGATGGTGATCCTAGGGCGAAACATTTACGGATGCTTTCTTGTGAATTGGCTAAAAAAGCTAATGATATGAAATGGTATGATATGTCATTAGAGATTGAAAAAATTGTTTTTGATCAAAAGAAGTTGCGTCCTAATGTTGATTTTTATTCCGCTTCTTTATATGCCTATCTCGGCATACCTTCTGATTTGTATACTGCTGTTTTTGCCATGAGTCGTATTGTTGGTTGGACAGCGCATATTATGGAGCAATATGCTGATAACAGATTGATTAGACCCCGTGCTAATTATGTTGGTCCTGCGGCGCGTGCGTATATTCCGATGAATCAAAGATGTTAGTAAGTTTATTTTTGAAATTTTCGTGTGATTTGTTTATATAGGTTCGTTTCATTTATGTTTGTTACATTCATGTTTATTTCATTCATGTTTATTTCATTAGTTTTTTATGTTTGTATGCTTCTAAATTTCGGTTATAAGGGGTTATGACATGGTATCTTGTTCACGCTCTGATCAGGGCACAGTGATTTCTTTTAAAGATGGATCTTTAATTGTTAATGATTATCCGATTATCCCCTTCATTGAAGGGGATGGCATTGGTGCTGATATTTGGCCTGCTACCCGTAAAGTTATTGATGCTGCGGTTGATTTAGCTTATGACAAGAAAAAGAAGATTTTTTGGAAAGAGATATATGCAGGTGATAAAGCGTATCAGCGTTGTGGCCATTATTTACCTGAGGAAACATTGGAAGCTTTAAGGTTGTATCGTGTGGCGATCAAAGGACCTTTAGCTACGCCTGTTGGTGGTGGTATACGATCGTTAAATGTTGCTATTAGGCAGGCTTTGGATCTCTATGTATGTTTGAGACCTGTCAAGTATATTCCGTTTGTTCCTTCGCCGATGAAAAGACCTGAAGATGTTGATATGGTTATCTTTCGTGAAAATTCTGAGGATATATATGCGGGTATTGAGTGGGAAGCTGATTCTTTAGAAGCTAAGCGTTTGATCAGTTTTTTACAAAATGAGATGCATGTTAAAACAATTCGTTTTCCTGAAACATGTGGTATTGGGATTAAACCTGTTTCAAAAAGTGGTACGGAGCGTTTAGTTTTATCAGCTATTAAGTATGCTTTGCGTTTTAATCGTAAGAGTGTCACTTTTGTGCATAAAGGTAACATCATGAAATATACCGAAGGTGCTTTTAAGCAGTGGGGCTATGCTTTTGCTGAAGCGAATTTTTTTGATAAAGTGTTTACTTATGCGCAATATGAGACGATTAAAAGTGATCAAGGTGTAGAAGCGGCTGATAAAGCGGAGAAGGATGCTATGTCTGCTGGTAAGTTGATTATTAAGGATGTTATTGCTGATGCTTTTTTACAACAAATTTTATTGCGTCCGAAAAATTTTGATTGCATTGCTACGCTTAACTTAAATGGGGACTATATCTCTGATGCTTTAGCAGCTCAGGTAGGCGGTATTGGTGTAGCTCCTGGTGCAAATGTTAATGAAGTTACAGGTCATGCCGTTTTTGAAGCTACACATGGCACAGCACCTCGTTATACAGGGCAAAATAAAGTTAATCCTAGTTCTTTATTGTTATCAGGTTCGATGATGTTAAGGCATATTGGTTTTATCAAAGCAGCCGATTTAGTTGAAGCGGGCATTAGGGGCGCGATTGCTAAAAAAATGGTTACTTATGATTTAGAGCGTTTAATGGATAATGCTACAAAAGTATCTTGTACAGGATTCGCTGACCAAGTTATTGCTAATATGACTTAGATGATTTTTGTTTAATCTGTTTTTGGATTGATTATTGATTGATTATGGATTTGAGTTTTATTTTGTATTTTTATTCATTTTTGTTTTGTTTTTTAATGTTCTTTTAATTTCAAAAGGGGTGATAATATGTGTTGTTCGCGTAAAAAAGTTGCTATCTTAGGTGCTGGTGCTACTGGTATGATGACGGCTACTTTGTTGGTTCAGCAAAATGTGGGCGATATTGTTTTGTTAGATATACCTAAGGTTGAGAATGCTGTTAAAGGTCGAAGTTTAGATTTAGCACAGGCTGGACCTGTTTTAGGTTTTAGTAGCCGTATTTCAGGTGGTAGTGATATTAATTTGCTTAAGGGCTCCCATGTTGTTATCGTAACTGCTGGGTTGCCACGTAAGCCTGGTATGAGCCGTGATGATTTGGTGCGGGTTAATAGTGAAATTATTAGACATATAAGTAAAAATATTGCGAAATTGGCTCCTGAGGCTGTCGTTATTGTACTTAGTAATCCTGTTGATGTGATGACTTATGTTGCTTATAAAGAGACTGGTTTTTGTCATACACGCGTTATGGGTCAATCTGGTGTTTTAGATACAGCGCGTTTTCGTCATTTTGTTTCTGAAGCTTTAAATGTTTCTGCACAAGATATACATGGTCTTGTTTTAGGTGGGCATGGTGATGATATGTTGCCACTTATTAATTACACGACGGTTGGTGGCGTGCCTTTAAGACAGATGATGTCTGCAGAAGATATCGAACGTATTGTTAAACGCACGCGTAAAGGTGGCGGAGAAATCGTCAATTATTTACAAACAGGTAGTGCTTATCATGCTCCTGCTGCGTCATTAGTTGAAATGGCTTTAGCTGTTTTAAGGGATGAAAAACGTCTTTTACCAACGGTTGCATATTTAAAGGGTCAGTATGGTCACAAAAATCTTTATTTAGGTGTACCTGCTATTATCGGTGCTAAGGGGGTAGAGAAAGTTATCGATATGCAGCTTACGTCTGCTGAACAAAAAGAATTGACCAAATCGGCTGATTCTGTTAAATCGATGATTTCTATGTTGGGGAAAGCTTAGATGAAAAAAACGGGCTTGTTTTCTTCTTTTGCTTTTTTCTCTTCCTTTTTTTCTTATTTTTCTTCTTTTCGTTCTTTTGTTTCTTCTTATTTTTCCCGTACTTCTCATCTTTTTTCTTTGTTTTTTCTAAGTGTTTTTTTGTGCCTCTTAGGAGGTTGTGATTGGCAGCAGAAAACAGATGGGACGATTAGTATTGATGGCTCTAGTACGGTTTATCCTATTGTTCAAGCGACGGCTGAAGAGTATGGGCGTGAGCATCGATCGTTGGAGATAAAGGTGTCTGAGTCAGGTACGGGGAGCGGTTTGCGTCGTTTAGCTGAGGGTAAGATTAATATTGCGACTGCTTCGCGTCCGATAAAGGATGATGAACGTGCATTGGCTGAAAAAAATGGTTTTGAATTGGTTGAGTTGCCTTTAGCGCGTGATGGTATTGTCATTATCGTTAATAAAGATAATCCGTTGCTGGAAAGTGTAAATACAGGTATACTCAAGAGAATATGGGAACCTAAAAGTCCTGTAAGTACTTGGCGTGATGTTGACCCTGTTTGGCCGGATGAGAAATTGGAGTTGTATGGTCCGGGTACTTCTTCTGGTACTTTTGATGCTTTTACGAAGAAGGTTGTTGGTAAAGAGAAGTCTTGTCGTACAGATTATCAGCAAAATGAAGATGATAATATTTTAGTGAAAGCGGTTGCGGGTAATCGTTTTGCGATGGCTTATTTAGGTTTTGGTTATTATTTAGAAAATAAAAATAAATTGAAAGCTTTAAGTATCGATGATGGGTTTGGTATCGTTGAACCTACAGAGGATACAATTAAAAATGGCCTTTATCCTTTGACAAGGCAATTATATTTATATACCTCCAAACAAGCTTTAGCTAACCCTATAACACGAGCTTTTTTAAATTTCTTGTTAGAAAACCTGGCCACATTGATTGGTATTCACGGCGTGCCTTTGGCTAAAGAGGAGTACAAGATATGGCATTCTTGGTTAGGGGTGAAATGAGAAGGAGGAGCAGATTTGCGGCAACTGCTGTTTCGTATGAAAACAATGCGTTTTTGGAAACAACGTTTTGAAAAATTAATTCCCATTTTGCTTTTTTTAGCGGCATCTTTATCTATTCTTACTACTTTAGGAATTATTGTAACGCTTTTGCTGGAATCTATTCTTTTCTTTAAATCGGTATCGCTTGTTTCATTTCTTACAGATACACAGTGGACGATGTTGTTTGCTTCTGATCAACAACGTGTTGGTGTATTACCCCTAATTACAGGCACTGTGCTTGTTACAGTTATTGCTGCTGTTATTGCTATGCCTTTGGGTCTTGGTAGTGCTATTTATTTAAGTGAGTATGCTTCGACAAGGTCTAGGCGTATTTTGAAGCCTTTTTTGGAATTGTTGGCAGGTATACCGACGATTGTTTATGGTTTTTTTGCTTCGATTGCTGTGACACCTAGTTTAAAGCTATTTTTTCCATCGATTGGTTTTTTTAATGCTTTGTCTGCAGGTATTGTTGTTGGTTTAATGATTTTACCGATTATTGCTTCTTTGAGTGAAGATGCCATGCAGAATATTCCACCACGAATTAAAGATGCTGCTTATGCTCTAGGTGCCACGCGTTTAGAGGTATCCTTTGGGGTAACTTTACCAGCTGCTATTTCAGGGGTTGTTGCTTCGTTTGCGATTGCCATTTCACGTGCGATTGGTGAAACAATGATTGTGACAATTGCGGCTGGTGCAACGGCTAATTTGACGCTTAATCCTTTAGAAGCTGTTCAGACAATGACGGCTTTTATGGTTCAAGCAGCTTCGGGTGATATTTCGGTCGATAGTATTTCATACCGTGCTATTTATGCCGTAGGCTTACTCTTGTTTTTATTTACTTTTCTCCTGCATTTTCTTTCCGTACATATTGTTGGTCGTCTACAAAGGAGGCATAGCTGAGTATGCAAACTTCTTCGTCATCTCTGCTCGGAGTTAAAGGTGATGATGACAAAGCGGTTTTTCCTCAGGCGCTTATGGGGCCGTCGAATGCTAATTCACCACGTCAAATACGCCGTAAATGGTTAGATCGTTTGGTGCACCTTTTAAGCGGCTTAGCTACGTGGGCTAGTGTCGCCTTGGTTATGTGGTTATTGCTAGATGTTTTGGTCAGAGGCTTTCCTTTTTTAACGTCAACTTTTTTTAATGAAACAATGCCTTCGCGTATTCCAACGAAATCGGGCTTTCTTGGCCCGATTTTAGGTTCTCTGTTTGTTATGTTGATTGCAACGCCTTTAGCTTTTATTTTAGCGGTGGCGACAGCACTTTATTTAGAGGAGTATACGCGTTCTGGTCGTTTGCGTAATTTTATCAATCTTAACTTAGCTAATTTATCAGCTGTACCATCTGTTGTTTATGGGATGTTGGGTTTAACGGTTTTTGTGCATACATTAAAAATGGGTTCAAGTGTGTTAGCTGCTTCGCTTACCCTTGTCCTGATGATGTTGCCGATTATTATTGTTTCAGCTAGAGAATCACTCCGTAGTGTACCAGAAACGTTAAGACAAGCTTCTTATGCGATGGGTGCAACGCGTTGGCAGACGTTACGTAATGTGGTTATTCCTTGTGCTTTACCAGGTATTATCACAGGCATGTTATTATCTGTTTCACGGGCGATTGGTGAAACAGCACCATTGATTATGATCGGTACGGCGGTGTTTTTAACGAAAGTACCTACAGGACCTTTGGATAATTTTATGGCTATGCCGATGCAAATTTATAATTGGATTTCACAACCCCAGGTTGCTTTTCATAATCTAGCTGCAGCGGGTATTTTGATTTTGTTAGTTGTCTTATTAGTGTTAAATATTATCGCTCTTTATGTTAGAGAGAGATCACGTATGTAAACAGCAAGTTGAGTGAAGGGAGTAAATATGTGAAATCGCCAGCTATTGAGGCAAGGCGTGTTAACCTCTACTATGACCAGGTACATGCTCTTAGTGATATCAGCCTGACAGTTACCGGTGGTAGTATTATGGCGCTTATCGGACCTTCTGGTTGTGGTAAGTCATCTTTTTTACGTACCTTAAACAGGATGAATGATTTAGTTCCTAATGTTCGGGTCACAGGGTCAGTATATATTTATGGTGAAGATATCTATCGCCCAAATATGGATGTTGGTCTTTTACGGCGCCAAGTCGGGATGGTTTTTCAGGCGCCGAATCCTTTTCCAAAGAGTGTTTATGATAATATCTCATATGGACCGAGGATTCATGGTGTGAGTGATCGGAAAGTGTTAGATGAGATTGTCGAAAAAAGTTTAAAATTGGCTGCCTTGTGGGATGAAGTTAAAGATCGTTTGCATAAACGTGCCACAAGTTTGTCAGGTGGTCAGCAACAACGTTTATGTATTGCGCGTGCTTTAGCTGTTGAACCAGCTATTTTATTAATGGATGAACCGACATCTGCTTTAGATCCTGTTTCGACGGCAAAGATTGAAGATTTATTAAGAGAACTTAAACAACATTATACAATTGTTATTGTGACGCATAATATGCAGCAAGCAGCTAGGATATCTGATAATACGGCGTTTTTTTTAGCCGGTAAGTTGGTTGAGTGTGCTGTAACATCAAAGTTGTTTTCAACACCTAGAGAAACAAGAACAGAAGATTATATAATGGGCCGCTTTGGTTAGAGAAAGTGAGGTAGATAATGGGTGTGAGAATACGCTCAATTGATCAGGAGTTGGCTGAACTTAAAGAGAGATTGCTTCAGATGTGTGAACAAGTTATTGGAGCGATTGAAAAGTCGATTCAATCGCTTTTAAATAAAGATATTGAACTTGCGCAGTCGGTGAAAGATGCTGACTATAAAATAGATGAACTTGAAGCAAGAATTGATGATCAGGTTTTAAAGATGATTGCTACGCAACAACCGGTGGCGAAAGATTTACGTAAATTGATTTCTACTTTGCGCATCGCCACCGATTTAGAACGTATGGCTGACTTAGCGGCAAATATCGCTAAAGCTGCGATCCGTTTGCATGAGCATGAGCAGCCGCCTTTAAAGACAGACCCTATTATGAAAATGGCGGAATTGATTCCACAAATGGTTCGCGCAAGCATTAAAAGTTATATTCAAGGTGATAGCGAAGGTGCGCGCAGGTTATCTGAGACAGATGATATCGTCGATCATTATTATCGCGAAGCGCTTCTTGAGTGGGGAGCTTACCTTTCGAGAGAAAACGATGGCGCTTTTTCGGCTTTGCAATTTTGTTTTGTAGCACGTTATTTAGAACGTATCGCTGATCATACAACAAATATTGCCGAACATATCGTTTATACAGAGACAGGGAGACTTGCTGATCTCAATTGATGAAAGGGAACAAAGAAAAAAGATGAATAAGCTATTATTGATTGATGCATATAGCTTAGCTTTTCGGGCGTTCTATGCGTTACCTACCTTACAAGATAAAACAGGAAGGCCTGTCCAAGCTGTCTATGGGTTCATTTCTATTTTGATCAATACAATTGCTGATCTTCGCCCAACACATATCGGAATTGCGCTTGATACAGGAAAGACGACTTTTCGTCATGCTAAGTACAAAGAATATAAGGCCCAGCGTGAACGTACACCTGATGAGTTGGCAATTCAAATGCCAACTCTCAGCTCTTTTTTTCGTGCGGTAGGCTTTCTTGAATTGATTTCCCCAGGATACGAAGCGGATGATGTTATCGGTACCTTAGCAACGCGTTTTTCCCCAGAAATACAGATTGAGATTTTAACCGGTGATCGTGATTTATGTCAATTGGTCAATGATAATACAAGCGTTTACATCATGCGTAAAGGATTTACCAACCATACAAAGTATGATCATACAACTTTAGAACAAGAACTAGGTCTATCCGCAGAACAAATCCCTGATTACAAAGGATTAGCTGGTGATAGTTCAGACAACTTAGCCGGTGTTCCTGGTATTGGTATAAAGACAGCTACCAAAATATTGCAAGAATTTGGTTCATTAGAAAAAGCAATTGACCATGTTAAAACATCAACGAAAGCAAAGAAAAAATGGGAAACTAACCTAAAAGAATATATGGAACAAGCCCTTCTTTGCAAAGAGATGGCAACAATTGTAAAAAATGTACCATTAAGAATAGATGACCTTGACAAATTAGCCATCAAAAACCTTGATTTTCAAGCAATGTATGATTACATGCTGGATAAATCTTTTCACTCATTACTCAAAAGAATGCCACAATTACCTGGTTGTGAACATTTAGAGATAATGCCCGAACCAAGTAAAACAGTTACTTTACCAGAAAATGTTTCGGTTTTTATGCTAGGTGAAGACAACAAAGAGAATAACAAAGAGAACAACAAAGAGAACAACAAAGAAGACAACAAAGAGAACAACAAAGAAAACAACAAAGAGAACAACAAAGAGAACAACAAAGAAGACAACAAAGAAAACAACAAAGAGAACAACAAAGAAAACAACAAAGAGAACAACAAAGAAAACAACAAAGAGAACAACAAAGAAAACAACAAAGAGAACAACAAAGAGAACAACAAAGAGAACAACAAAGAAAATAAAATATATAAGAATGATCAAAGTAAATCACAAGAAGAAATTTTTGCGATGTTTGAAACAATTTTAACTAAAGCTGCTAAGGAAAAAAAAGTGACGTCACTTTTTTTAGAGACGACCGAAGAAAATGTTCGGCAAGCTTCGTTTGTTGCTTTTGTTTTGGCGATTGACGAATATGTACTTGTTTGTTTTTCTCTTGAAACGTTACATAATTGGCCGTATCTTAAGCATTGGTTAGCTGATCCAATGATTCCTAAGTTTACTTATGATAGTAAGCGTTTACAGGTGTTTTTTAGGCGATATGGTTATACTTTTGCTGGTAATACCAGGGATTTAGCACAAATAGGGTATCTTTTGGATCCTAATTATGCTAAGCCAACGATTCCTTATTTAGCTAATAAGTATGCTGATCTTTATATACCTGAGGATAAGCAAAAAGCCCCTTTTGATGAACAAAGGGCTTTGTTATTATGCTATCAAACATATTATATGCCTTTGATTATAGAGAAAGCATATGCTAAATTAATAGAACATGGTTTAGAGAATTGGTTTAAAGATGTTGAGATGCCTTTATTATCTATTTTAGGTGATATGGAATGGCATGGTGTTAAAATTGAAAAAACAAAGTTATTAGATTTGCAAGTGATTTTAGCGGAAAAATTGTCTCAGATAAAAGATGAGATATATGCATCCGTGGGTGAGGAGTTTAATTTAAATTCACCTAAACAGTTAGCGTATATTTTATTTGAAAAATTAAAACTTCCGGTACAGAAGAAAACGAAAACGGGGTATTCAACAGATGTCGATGTTTTAATGAAACTCGCTCCTTTTCATGAAGTTGTAGCAAGATTATTAGATTATCGTCAGTTAAGTAAGCTTAGTTTTACATATATTGATGGTTTGTTAAAAGCTTTGACAGCGGATGAACGTTTACATACAACTTTTCAAACAACGATGACGGCTACAGGTCGTTTAAGCAGTACGGAGCCTAATTTGCAGAACATACCGATCAAATTAGCTTTTGGTCGTAAAGTTAGACAAGCTTTTGTGCCTTCTAAGCCTGATTGGGAGTTTATTGCTGCTGATTATGCACAGATTGAGTTGCATCTTTTAGCTCATTTATCACAGGATCCTTTGTTATGTGAAGTTTTAACAGCTGGTTGTGATGTGCATACAGAAACAGCAGCACAAATTTTTGCTGTTTCACAGGAAGATGTGACTGATTTAATGCGACAACAAGCAAAAACGGTTAATTTTGGCGTTATTTATGGTATGAGCGATTATGGTCTTTCCACACAATTGGGTATCTCACGCAAGGAAGCCAAAGTATTTATTGATAAATACTTTGCCACTTATCCAAAGGTAAAAACTTATCAACAGGATACTATTGTGCAAGCTAAAGAACAAGGCTATGTAACGACTTTATTTGGTCGACGAAGGTTATTACCAGATCTTCATTCAGCGAATTCTGCTAAAAGACGGATGGCTGAACGTATGGCTATTAATACGCCTGTCCAAGGTTCAGCAGCTGATTTGATTAAGAAGGCAATGGTTGATATATACCATGTGTTACAAAACAAGCAATACAAGGCTACATTGCTCCTACAAGTACATGATGAATTGATCTTTGAGGCAGAAAAAGATTTAACAGCTTTTAAAAAACAAGTGGTCTATTTAATGGAAAATGTGGTTCCTTTAATTGTCCCTTTAAGGGTAAAGCTTGTTTGTGGTAAAAACTGGTACGAAGCTAAATAGGAGTTGATAACGATCCCTGAATTGCCAGAAGTAGAGACGATCAAAAATTTTCTAAATGAAAACGTTGTTGGGAAAACAATTTTAGATATTAAACTTCATCTACCTAAAATGATTAGACAACCATTACCTGAGCAATTTAAGGAATGCTTGCTTCATAAGACATTTACCACAGTTAAACGTCGTGGTAAATTCTTGCTTTTTTTCGTAGATCCCTGGGTATTAATTTCCCACTTAAGGATGGAAGGAAAATACTTTTTACGCCAGACAGGTGATGAGATCTTACCGCATGTACATGTAGTATTTGTTTTAGACCAAGGTTATGAACTATGCTACCAGGATGTACGAAAATTCGGCACTTTTGATCTGCATCATATCGATGATGCAGATCAAAAACCACCTCTTTTATTATTAGGAAGAGAACCTTTCGGACTTTCTTGGGAATATTTACAAGCATTAATGAAAGATAAGCGGAGTAAATTGAAACCTTTTTTGCTTAATCAACATAATATTGTTGGTATTGGTAACATCTATGCTGATGAAATACTATCATTAGCTAAATTGCACCCTTTAAGGATTGTAGGTACCCTAAAAGAAGAAGAACTTAAACGCTTAACTTTTGCCATACAAGATATATTGCAAGAAGCAGTTAAATTAGGTGGTACGACCATCCGTTCATATCAAGCAGGTAACGGAGAAATCGGCCGTTTTCAAGCTAAACTACGTGCATATGGGAGGATAAAGCAGCCTTGTGTAACTTGTCAAACATTGATTGTACGGATGAAAATAGCAGGACGAGGTACATATATTTGTCCACATTGTCAAAAAATATCTTGAAGCCACTTTTTTGTACGGTGAAGGGATGATAAAGTAGTGGTTGAATATCGTACTGAACAGACAGCGAATGATCCGCTTGGTTTTGCTTTAACAGGTGGCTGGGCAACAGGGAAGAGTACGGTTAGTAATATGTTAACTTCCTTGGGTGCCTTGATCATCGATGCTGATGAAGTCGCAAGAGAAGTTGTTAGATCTGGTGAAGAGGGCTTTAAACAGCTTAAAGATACTTTTGGTGATTTTTTTTTGATGAACAAGATAACTTACTTAGAAAAAAATTAGCTGATTACATATTTTGTCATCATGATGCAAGGGAAAAATTAGAAAAAATATTACATCCATTGATTTGGCAAAAAATGTTAGAAAAACAACAAATATTGAAAACGGAGCCAAAAAAGGTAATTATTTGGTCCATACCATTGCTTTTTGAGCTAGGTTGGGAGACAAAATTCCCAAAAGGGATAATTGTTGTACATATACCTTACGCTTTACAAAGAGAACGTTTACAAAAACGCGATACACTTACAGAACAACAACTGAATAGTAGGTTAGCAGCACAACTTACATTAGCAAGTAAAATTAAACAAGCCACATGGTGTATTGATAACCAAGGCACGTTAGAAGAAACATTTGTTCAGGCAAAACAATTATGGGACATTTTGTTAAGTAGATAAAATACAATTAAATAAATAAAACAAACAAACAAAACAAGAAAATAAAACAAACAAAAAAACAAGAAAATAAAACAAAAATAAAATAAAAAAACATGTTTTTTAGGGGTTTTTAATCATGAAAAAGCTTTCCATAGCTATCAACGGATTGGGTCGTATTGGGCGGATGGTATTAAGGCGTGCTGTGCTGCAAGATGAGCTTGATGTTGTTGCTGTTAATGCGTGTTATCCACCAGAAACACTCGCTTATATTATTAAACACGATACCGTGCATGGTACTTTTTCACATGATATCCAGATTAAAGATAAGTATCTAATTATTAATGACCAAAAGATACTTTGTTTAGCTCAGCGCGATCCATCATTACTTCCTTGGAAAGAAGAAGGTATTGATATTGTTGTTGAAGCTACCGGTAAATTTATAAATAGAGAAGGTGCGAAAAAGCATCTTAAAGCAGGATCGAAAAAGGTTTTAGTTACAGCACCTAGTAAATCGCTTGATAAAATGCTTGTTATGGGTGTAAATCATCACCTTTATGAAGCTGATAAACATCATTTAATCTCAGCTGCTTCTTGTACAACAAATGCTTTAGCCCCCTTACTAGCTCTACTAAATCAACGCTACCATATTAAACGAGGTTTATTTACAACCATCCACGCTTATACCAGCGACCAACAATTACTTGATAACCCCCATACTGATTTACGTCGTGCACGAGCTTGTACTTTATCGATGATTCCAACAAAAACAGGTGCAGCTCACGCGATCGAAGAAATTTTACCAGTCCTAAATGGTTGCTTACAAGGAATGGCTATTCGTGTCCCTGTCGCCAATGTTTCTTTATTAGATATTTCCCTCTTTTTAAATAAAGGGGTTTCAGTAGACGAAATTAACCAATTTTTTAAAAAAGAAGCAAAAATAAATCAATACGTAGATTACACAGAAGACCCTGTAGTTTCCAATGACCTAAACGGTCATGACGCTTCCGTCATCATCGATGGCTTATCCACAATGGTCTTAGAGCCATACCATGCCAAAATATTAGCCTGGTATGACAATGAATGGGGTTACTCCTGCAGAGTAGTTGACCTTTTAAAATACATGGGTAAAGCATAAAACAATAAGCAAACAACAATGAATAAGTAAAGAGCAAGAAAACAAATAAAGCAATAAAATAAATAAAAATTAAAAAGCAAGTAAATAACAAATAAAGCAATAAGAAAACAAATAACAAATAAAGCAATAAGAAAACAAATAACACAACCAGAAAAAAACAAGGAAAAAACAATAAAATAACAATAAAAGAAAAAACAATAAGAAACATAAATAAAAAAGCCAAAAGCAAGTAATAAAAAACATAAACAATGAAAAACAACAAGAAAAGGTAAAATGGCAATAAAATAACAAGAAAAATATAAGTAAAAATAAACAAATAAAACAATTAAAAACAAAGAAAAAATTAAGATAGAAAGAAAAATAGGGAAATAAATAAGATTAGAAAACAAAGTAATAAAGTAATAAAGTAATAAAGTAAAACAAAGTAATAAAGTAAAAAAGAATACAACAAGAAAATAAACCAAGAAAAATTAAAATAAAGAAAAAACAAAAAAGTAGAAAAGCACATTTTTTAGCCCAAAAAGGCAGCATAAATTACATATGATAACTAATATTGTTCAAACTCTTAACTTTTCATTCTAGGGAAGGGGGCTTAAAAATGGTAGGTCGCGAGACAGGGTGGCGTTGTCGGACTCGTCAAGTTATCTTGTTCGACCTTGAAAGTCTTTTATACTTATATCAGCCCTTAGTAGGTAGTGTTGGTATATCGTTATATCAAACACTTATTTATCATTTGCCTGCAAAACGTTTTGGTACTTCACCTGTACGTCGTACGGGTGATCTTCTTAAAACATGTGGGATTACGTTTGAAAAATTGCTTGAAGCTAGGTATCGTTTGGAAGCAGTAGGTCTTTTGAGGACGTTTGATCGGACTAATGATGGTGAGATTTATTATGAGTATGAATTAATTACGCCTAATAATCCTGAGAATTTTTTTGCTAATGACAAATTAGCAAAACTTTTAGCAAAGTTATTAGGTGATAAACGTTTTTTGGCTTTACGTAACCGTTTTCTTCCACTTGTTTTAGGTTTTCATGAAGATGAAGATGAGTTTGTTGAACTTACGAAAAAATTTGAAGAAGTATTTAACAAGCCTGTTGAACGTATTGCCCATGAACCATCTTGGGAGCCTAAAGAAAAGTTTGTTAAGGAAGAAACATGGGGACAAAAAGAAAAATTTGACGATGCGTTTTTTTCTAACGAAGCACAGCAAAAATTAATTGATGAACAATGTACAATTCCTGCAATATCGATTGCGCCTAATAAACCAAAGAATATACCTTTACCAACGGAGTTGTTAAATGGTGTTAAAATAAAATGGGACAAGCATTTGCGTGATTGGGTAGCTACAATGAAATTTATTTATAATCTTGATAATTGGGACATTATCAAGATTATGCAAAATCCACGCGTTGTACAATTGGACGGTACAATTGTTGTACAAGCTTTTGAACAACAAGCGGCATTGACGAATCAAAGTCGTCTTGCAGCAGAACAAGAATCACAAGTACTACAAGTACAAGTTCCACCATTGCCACAACCTGTTGTGGCAATACCAGAGTCTTTTGTTGTTGAATCTAATAGGCTTAAGGATAGTTTTGTTGATGATGAAGAAGATATGGAAATTTTAGTTGATAATGTACAAAATGTACAAAACGATGAACAATTAAATTATGCTGAAAAAAGTTATGTTGATCCACAAAAATACGATTATAAACCAGAAGATTGTGAACATGAAGATTATACAAAGCGTTGGTTTGTTGCTAACATCGCTAAAGATGAGACAGAGGCTGCTCACTTTACAATGTTGGCTACGATATCGCCTCTTAAGTTATTAACGAATTATCAAAAAGGTGGTAAAGTGCCCGAGAGTGAACTTCGTTTAGTTGATGAGTTGTTGCATGATTATAAATTGGCTCCTGATGTGGTAAATGTTTTATTAGAATATGTTATGTTGAAGCATAACTATCGTTTGCCTAAAAAATTAGTGGAGAAGATAGCAGCTCATTGGCGGCGTTTGGGTATTGGTACGTTAGAACAGGCTGTGTTTCAGGCGCGTCAGGAACCTGATTTTCGTTATTATGGACGAGCTGTTAAAATGAGTAAACCGGCTCATCAGGTTAAATATAAGAAAGAAAAGTATATGAAAAATATTACACCAACGTATCAATCACCTAAAAAGATGCTTAAATTGCCTAAGGAATTGGCTGCTGAAAGAGAAGCTGTAGATGCTTTATTACGTGATTTTGATCAAAAAGGTAATAAGAATTATCTGACGTCTCCTAAGGGGTGATGAAGATCAAGAAATGCTCAGATACAATCCCTGCTTGGTTGCGTAAATATAATAAACAGCTTGATATTGATCGTTTATTAAAACATAATACCGTATTATCGTTATGTGAACAGCATGAAGAATTGACACAACAGATGTTGCGTCAATCTTTGCCACGGATTCGTCAATTTGTGAATGAACATGATAACTGTGTTTCTTGTAAAAGTTTAGCTGATTGTAAAAACGCTTTACAAGGGCATACATCACGTTTAGTCTTTCACCGTGGCACGATTGATCTTCTTTTACGGCCTTGTGAGTACTTACAACAAGATAGATTTGATAAATTAAAGGCTAAACTATTTCAAACGCATCGTATTCCAAAAGATGTCCGTAATGCTACGTTTGAATCACTATTAATTGACGTTGATCGTTCTAAAGCAATTAAAGCAGCAGCTACTTTTTGTCGTGATGTAAGAGAAAAAAAAGAAAACATCAAAGGCATTTACTTATATGGCCCTTTTGGTGTAGGTAAAAGCCATATTGCTGCAGCAATTGCTAATCGTTTAGTAATAGACAATTGTTCATCATATATGTTTCATGTACCTGATTTCCTACGTGAACTTCAAGAAGCTGTTGCATCAAACAATGTAGGTCGTCAAATGATGATACTTAAAGAAGTAGATGTATTAATCCTTGATGACATAGGGGCTGAAACATTAACCCCTTGGAAAAGAGATGAAATTTTTGGTTCCCTTTTGCAATACAGAAGTGCTGAAGGTAAGCCTGTGGTATACACTTCCAATTTACCTTTAGACGAATTAACTGACCATTTAGCTAGAACAGATAAGGGCGGTATGGAAATAATAAAAGCACGACGGTTAATGGAAAGAATTGCACCACATGTAGATGTATATAAAGTAGAGGGCATCAATTGGCGCCAACAAGTGGATAAAGAGGATGTTGAAGGACAATGAGACAAATAAAAAAATAAAGTGATGCAAATAATAAAACAAAGAAAAAGAATAAAACAAGCAAAGTAACAAAAATAACAACAAAAAGCTAATTTAAGATTTTTTTCCTAAACCCCTTTTATTTTGTTTTTTTTTATGATACAATCATAATTGTTGATTTTGATAATTCTTCTGCCGGGGTGGCGGAACTGGTAGACGCACAGGACTTAAAATCCTGCGGCCATTACGGCCGTGTCGGTTCGATTCCGACCCTCGGCATTTTTAAGTGGATGAGTATAATGTGTTAATATATAAAAGAACAACCCAAAATATCTTAAAGGGTTGTTCTTTTATATATTAAAAATACAGAATTTATTGAATTTTTGTTACAGTGACATTGGCTAAAACAGGAGTATTACCCCCGCTTAGTGCTTGTTGTACAACAGCTTGATCTGTATAGAAGTCTAAGGGTGATATGCGTGGTACAAGTTGTAACGTTGTTGGTACGGTAGGAGTTAATAAAATCGTGCCATATAGCCATGAGGCGACGTAGTTTGTATTACTATATTGGTTATTTGAATTAGTTGATGATGAATACATAAAGCTTGCTTTTACAGGTGTACCATTTTCTAATAATTCACAAGCTGTAAGGTTGTATTGGTTTGGGTTGTTATTACTACTTATTAAACCATAGTCGACGATATATATACCAGGGTCTAAGTTAATGGTATCTGGGTCTGTTAATGATATACCTATACCAAATATATTAGCGAATGAATTAAGTGGTATAGGTGTATCTATGGGGAATATTACAGATTCTGTAGCGTTGTAGCCAAAAGAACCTGCGCCTAATGCGTAGTATGATGTTGGTGATAGTGGGCCTGCTGCGCCTGTAGCTCCAGTTGTTCCAGTAGCGCCAGTAGCACCAGTAGCACCAGTAGCACCAATTATACTAATACCTGTATCACCAGTAGGGCCTGTTATAACTGGCGCTGTTGGCCCTTGTGCTCCTTGTTGCCCTACAACACCTTGTGGTCCTGGGACAGTTGTTGTTCCTTGTAAACCAGTTGGACCTGTTGGACCAATAGGTCCTTGAGCACCCATAGGACCTTGAACACCTGCTGGACCTGCAATAGATACACCATCAGCACCTGTTTTTCCTGTAGGACCTATTGCTCCTTGAGGACCATATGGACCTTGATATCCTACAGGACCAATTGATCCTAGCATACCAGCTTGACCCATGATCCCTATACCAGTTGGGCCAGTTGGTCCTGTTGCACCTGTAGCTGGTCCAACTGGTCCTGTTGGTCCAATATTACCTGTTGGCCCTATTGTTGTATATGCAGAAGAAGCTAAATTTGTTTGTTGACTTAAAATATCACTCTTATTACCAATACTTTTAAACAAAGAATTTCGCGTTTTATCTAAAGAAATTAACTCTTCTAACGTCGGAGGAGGATTATTATTTGTAACACCTGGTAAAGTACCTAAAATATATTGCAACTTCTCAGCTTCAGCATTTAATAAATGACTTAAGCCTAATTCATTTAAACCAGTTGCTGCTAATAACAGATTTAAGATATTCTCTTGGTCTAAAGAAATATTTGGCGATATACCTGGTATATTTGCTTGTGACATTTTTAGCTTTAAACCCCTTTTTTAGGAATTTTTAAATTTATTTAATTTTACGAATTAAGGCATATGCATATACAGGGCCATATGGTAACACAGTGGGCCATATGGGGCTGTTGTTGAAGAGGGTGTAGCTGACGGTGGCCCCTATGTTGTAGTCCTCAAATTGTATTTGAGTGGTTGCGGTTACGATTAAAATTTCGTCAATTTGTATGATGTTATATATGCCATTGTTTCCTCCGGCGATACCTCCCAAATCCCGAAAACTCAGGTTATTCGCCGAAGGGAGTAAAGATCCTGATCCAGGTAGTATGATAGTCTCCAGGATATTTATATAATTACTACCAGCAGTTTGAGGTGTTTTTGTAAATCCCCAGCTGATTGAATAACCACCTGGTTGGAGTTGGATGTTTGTGGGGCTAACGAGGGTAATATTACTACTTCGATTAATTTGATAATTGAAGTTAGCAATAGGACTAGTAATATTCACAGGTGAGGTTAAGATTTGGGCGAAGTAAGCTACTTCGCTTGAAAGGTAAGGGGCACCAGTTATACCTGTGGCGCCTGTGGTTCCTTTTGGTCCAATGGAGCCTAGTAAACCTATGGCGCCTGTGCTACCTGTAACAGTGGCACCTTGTGGTCCTGTTGGTCCGGTGATTGATATTCCTTGTGGTCCTGTTGGGCCAGGTTGGCCTGGGTTACCTTGGACAAAGAATATATTTCCTTGTAGGCCAGTGGCACCTATCATTCCAGTAGCTCCGGTTATTCCTGTGTTACCTATAGGGCCTGGTCCTCCTTGTATGGAGGAACCGATTAAGCCGTCTATACCTGGCAAACCATATGGACCTGTGTTGCCTGGAATACCTTGAGGACCTTGTGGTCCAGTAGCACCAGTAGCACCAGTAGCACCATAAATATTTGGACCAGCGGGTCCTTGAGGACCTTGAGGACCACCAGGATAACCTGTGGGGCCGGTTGGTCCAGTAGGTCCCATGGGCCCTATTAGAATGCTCATAGTTGAATAACTCCTTGTATTATCCGATTTGTTGAATGGATATTTGTATATTTGAATAGCCACCTATATAACTGGGATTGTAATTGCTGAGTAAGCCGATGATTTTTATTGTGGAGTTTGGGGTTGTTGTGTTTAGGAGAATTTTATTAGTACTGTACAAGCTTGATTCGTTCCTTACGGGGGTACAGTTGAAAGCTGAATATATTTGGCTACCAGGGTATGGTTGATTGTTGACGACTAATTGGATCATACTTAAATTCAGGGATTTTAGTGTTGCGTTTGTAGGACGCAATATACCTGATCCGTAGTAAATAAGATAAGCACCTGTGGTGGCTAAAGTTATGGTTGTTTTATCTGCAGATATGGTCATACCAGGGGTATAAGCGGTGTTTGTTGTATTACCGACGGCTAAGATAAAATATTGACCGGATTGTATGGGAACAGTATTAGAGTATGGTGCTTGACATGATATAACATTCAAAATATTAAAGCTAGCACCTGTAGGTCCTGTTGTGCCTGTTATACCTGCGGCTCCTTGTGGTCCTGTGGCGCCTTTAGGTCCTTGAGGTCCATTTGCTGTTATGCCTGTGATTCCTGTGGGGCCGGTGGGTCCTGTTGTGCTAGGTCCTATTGGTCCAGTGGGGCCAGTGGTTCCTGTTAGTCCTATGGGGCTGAATCCGTCTGGTCCTGTTGGCCCTTGAGGTCCTGTGTCTCCTGTTAAGCCTGTCATACCTGTTGGTCCTTGAGGTCCTGCCGGTCCAAAAACTGTTGCGCCTCTAGCTCCTTGTGGTCCTTGTAGGCCTTGAGGTCCTAATGGTCCTTGTGTTCCAGTAGTACCTGTTAGTCCTGTTAGTCCTGTTAGTCCTGTTTCTGCAAAAGGTGGTGGTGGTCCTTGGGGTCCTTGGGGTCCTTGTGGACCAAAAGGTCCTGTTGTACCTGTTGGTCCAGTAGGTCCTGGTTTTCCTATAGATAGTGTGTTTAATTCAGATAAGGCGGAGTCTAAGTTATCACTTATGGCTTGTTCTTGGTTTGTTAGGGAAGTCATGTTTTGCGCTATATATTGATTGATGGTAATTAGGTCTGCTATTGATGGTGGACTAGGGTTTGTTATGCCAGGTAATGTACCGAGAATGTATTGAAGTTTATAGCAATTTTTTATTGCAACACACCATACAGGAAACTATTAGCATATTTTTTTATTTAGTTAATTAATTTTTTTGTTTTTTTGTTTTTTTGTTAGTTTTTTGTTTGTTATGTTATTTTAAGTAAATTCAATTATTTATTAACTAGATAAATTATTTTTTGCTTATATACTAAGCGGGATACTTTCATATCACTTAGCATAAAGTAACCTAGGTTACTGAAAATCTATTCCTAAACAGTTTTTTGTTTTACTAGGTAAGATGATTTTCACTCACACAGGACTTGTGCCTAAACTTTAATGCAATGTGTATTTGAGACTAATAAAGTGTTTTCAAAGATGTTATTATCATTACTTTCATGATTATATTTTATCATAAGTGTTAAAATATCAATAAACATGTTTTAATAAGGAAACTAAGTTTTACTTATCCCTCTTATATGTTTAATTTAATTATTTAAATTTAAATAATAGCTAAAATTATATTGATTTGATACAATTGATTGTTCGTGTAAATTGTCTGAATTTTTTAATTTATATTTTTGGATTTTATATAAATTTTTTGAATTTATCTAAAGATAAATGATGATTGAATATTGCTGAGATTAGATCAAATTGCTTTGAGAAATTTTTCAGTTTATTACGATATCTATTAGCAATAAGCTTGAATCTTTTTAGCCATCCTATAACTCTTTCAACTAAGGATCTTTCTTGGGATAAAATATGGTTATAGTCTTTTTCTTCTTGGCTTAAAACCTTGTATTTACTGTTTTGATAAGGTATAATCGCATACAAATGATATTGGTTTAGGCCTTTAAAACCTGAATCACCTAGCAACGTTGCGTTTTCTGATAATGGAATACGTGATTTTTTGTAAAGATTAAAATCATGTACGCTACCAGGAGCGTAATTTGTAAAATAAATCTTGGCAGTTTTAGAGCAAATTAAAATTAAGGATTTCTTACTTGTTTGTTTTTTACGTCCAGATAAATAGGGTTTGTAATTCACCTTAGGACGTTGAATGCATATTTCTGTACCATCTATAATGAATCTGCCATATGTTAAGCTAGGTAGATATTTTTTCATATTTTTAGGATTTTCTTTATTAAGTACTTTTGTTGCGACAGCTTGTACCTTTTTTATAGTTTTATTAACAGTACTGCTAGTAACATCGAAAGTTTTTGCAATACTTCTATAAGTACGACCAAAGAAAAAATTATGAAAAAACAATAACACTTGATTTTCCGGGTCAAGTATGTTTGGTCTACCCCCTTTTTCATGGTTTTTCAAGTCATATTTTCGCACACTTTCTACTATAATTGAAAAGGTTATTTTATCGACGCCTACGGCGGACATAAATTCTTTTTCTGTTAATTTTGCTATTTTTGCATATTCCATATTTACATATCTCTTGTTAATATTAGACATAGTTATCTGCTCTTTTCTTTTAGTGTTAAATTCCATATTAATAGTAGTATATATACATAAAAAAAACAACACAATTTAATAATAGTGTTGTTTTTTTTATGTATATAAAGAAATAGCATTTTAATTTAAAGATATCAAAACACAAAAATTTATCTTTTTTCATATCTTAATGAAATTCCAAAAAAATAATAATATATATAATATTTTTTAGTTTATTCAGATTATTATAACAATATAGCTCATAAATAAGAATAGATATTGAAATTTTATATTTTTAAAAAAATTTAAAAATATCCATAAATGACAATTGTTCGTCTTAATCACATGTATTAAAGTTTAGGCACAAGTCCACAATAAAGGTATGATTTTTTATTGTTTTCCATGTTCCAAATGATTAAAGCTTCTTTTTTATTAATAGGTTTTTGTTTGTATAATAGGCATTGTATATATTTTTTTGATTTTATTGTTTAATTATTTGTTTAATTAATAATATATAAATGTTGTTCTATAATGAAAGATAATACTAAACATTTTGTCTATTATTTTTTGCCTTTAATAATGTATGCGTTTTCTATTTAACTGGCTTTTTACTTTGTTATTTTATGGTTTAATAACAATGCAAACAGTAATTAGAATGTATTTTTTATACATTAATCATTTAGTTCTTAGCTTTTTTTTATTTTTAATAGCTAAGCTGTTTAACTTTACTTTTATCACAACAGGTTTTTATTTCTTTTATTGTTTTTCTTTATTGTTTTTATTTCTTTTTTTGTTGTTTTTTCGTAAAGTTAAAGGAAGAACGTGTCGCCCTTCATTTCATATGGCGTTTTTTATAACATCTATTTGTCAAGTATTTTTATATACTGTCTTTCATGAGATGATGTTGCTTTCATAGTTTTTGGTTTAAACTATTTACCACGTTCCAAAATGTGTTTTTTTTTTGTCATCCTTAGGTAGAGCATAGCACGTAATATATTGGGTTTAATGCATATATTAGTAATTACTTTGGTGAAAAAAGTAACAAACATGTGCTGTTTAAAGGCTCTTGGTTTAACTTACCTTAGATGAGGTTTATATACCTGGCTTTTAACTTGTTTGTTTAAATTGTTTTTTTTATGGTTGTTTTATTTGTTTTTTAAATAAACATGCTAACAGGTATATTTTTTCACATTTTAGTTCTTTTTCATATCATTTAGTATTTTTTGTTCCAATTATATAAAATTTAAATGATATAAAATGATTAATTTCGTCACGTTGTATTAGACATGTTGCAAAACATTATAGGAAGATAAGCTATGGGTAAAATTTTTTGGCTCAAGAGTTAATGACTTGTTATTATGTTTAAAATTTATCAATAATATTAAAGTATCAAACAATATAAGCTTATTCTTATTTTATAATAACCTTTTTAATTTCATTTTTAAAAATTAAAAATTATCTTATTTTTTTGGTAAGTACAGATTTTGCTTTGTTTTTGATTTATATATTTAAATGTAAAAAAAACATAAAATTATATATTTTGTACTAAATAAACAGCATTAATTATCTTGTTTTTTAAATTTTTAAATTTATTTTGTGTTATTAATTATATTAAATTTTTTTTCAAACCTTCGCCTATATTATATTTTTGCAACATGTCTATTGTTTATACAGTGTGCTTATTTAATAACGTGTCGCCCTTCACCTTCGGTATTTATGATACGAGGTAGCTTTAATTTATCCCCTCTTAAACCGTACAAGCATTTTACAATACATACGGCTTTAAGTTAGCAAAGATCTTTTTAGTTTTGATCAGCTTTAATATTAAAGTTTTTGATCTTTTTAAAGTATCTTATTTAACCATTTTCTTTTGCCTTGTAGTTGTGATTAGCAACTTCTAACGCAAGAAAATTCATTTTTTGTTTGTAATATTTTGTTTTGGATATATTAAATCTATTGGATGCGGTTTTTTGTTATATTTCTTGTTATTTTCGTGTTTTTTTAAACACAATATGTTTTTTTATATAACCTTAGCCACATAAAGGGTATATACAAGAAATGATTTATGGACATTTAGTTGTTGTTTTTTCGTTCATTTGCTTCATCCAATGAGATTTATAGATAGGTGTATATTTAGTACCTATTTTTTATATTACAAGCTAATAACGTGGCTAAGTCCTAATTCCTCCATAGCTAAGGCTGCTATGATAATTTTGATAGCATCGGTACGATTTATATTAATATCAGGTGTTATATTTGGAATGTTTGGATAAGACACCGTACCACTCTTTTCGTTTGTTTGAATAAAATTAAATGTATGCGTGCTAATAGGTTTTTGTATATTTCAAGAGGTTGTTTTTTGTATATTAGTTTGGCGTCATGTTTACTTTGTTTTATTATATGTTTTAAATGTATAAAGCATATAATTTTTGAAGCATAAGCTCATATTATTGTTTTTTGTGCTTTTAGTGATTAGATTTATCACCATTTTATGTACATAAAAAGTAATATGAATTAAAAAATACAAATTACATAAGAATTATAAAATGTATGTCATTGCTAAAGTTTATAAAATCTTAAAATATCAGCTTTTATAAAGCAAATAGACATTCCTTGATCTCCTGTGTAAAACTTAATTGTTATAACAAACACAACAGGAGTATAAAGAATGTCTATTAATTGTAGGTTAACAAATAAATTTCATTTGATCAAATTTTTTCATACATTAGATTTAACTTCCTAATTTTCTTCACCTGTTTTTAATCATTTTTTGCATATTATGGATTGTATGTCCAACTGGATTGACCGGAAATTATGTAATCGATTATTAACAATGTCATTTAAACATAAAAATAACCATAATTATAGCTTTTAGTGTATTTGATTATTTTTTTATCTATTTACATTGATTTTTGAATAAGTTCAAACTTTAACAGAACCTTGTCTGTTATTCATAAACGCAGCTTTTATAATAGGGTACGTTAAACTATAAGTCGTATGATATGATCGATTCTCAATGGGATGAAAAATTAATTTGTGACACGATAAAAGATGTGGCTTATAAAAAGTTATTCAGCAAGCATCGGAGTGAAAGTAAACCTTACTTTCTAATCATTGATTATCCTTTATGTAAACAACAGACAAAGTCATTTTAATTAGTTCTATTGACTTGTCCAGAAATATTAATATAGCTGATTAGTAATGTTGTAATTTAAACACAAAAATAGCCATTACCATAGCTTTTTGTGTATTAAATTAGGTTCTTAAACACTATTTAACATGGGTTATTGGACAAGCTCAGGGAAGTTTGTGGATTTGTTTATCTGTTTTAAAATTAAAGAGTTTATTTAAAATTAAAAAATATCTCATGAATTTAGTTGAGATATTTTTTAATTTTTATTTTTTATTTTAATTTATATTTTATCGTTATATTAATTAGTGATTTTTTAGAAACCTTTCCCCGCTAGCAGCATACGCATACTATCGCGATGTCTGGATTCATCAGCCAAAAATTCTTCTAACTTAAATTTAAGCTCAAAATCTTGTGATTCAGAGGCTTGTTTAATACGATGTTGGTATCTTTTAATTGTTTCTTCTTCCATTTTTTGCATTGTTTCTAGCATAGTACGCGCGCAATCTGTATGCTTTATTTTATCAGTTTCAAACTGGGGTTCTTCTCCTAATAATTTGATTTTTTCCGCTAAATATTGCGCGTGGACCATTTCTTCTTGCGATTCTGTTAAAAAAAGTGGTTTTAAAGTAAGTGCGCCTATACCTGTAATAACAGATGCGCAATACATGTAGTAATGAACAGCTGTTAACTCTGATTTAAGGTCTTCTTGCAGACCTTTAATGAGGTCTTTATTCATAAATTAAAAACTCCTTTTGTGATTTTTATGTTGAGACATAATCCTTAGTTATATTCATCGTACTTCATATGTAAAGACGTGTTTACGAATCAATTATAACCCATTAATGTAAATTGAAACTACGATGGCTATTTTTTGATAATTTTATTAAATATTAATGTAATATAATAATATTATTAGTCTTATTCTTGATATTAATCAAAAAATGATTTTTATTTAATTTAATAAATAATATTTTTTAAATTAAATAAAAAGATAATAAATATAAAAAAATAAATATTACTTAGTGTACTTTTTTTAGTAGGATCAAAGATCACGCAAATGTTTGTCATATGAGTTGTTTATTACATATTTTTAAATTAAATTTATATTTTTAAATAATTTAATTTCAATGACATTAGCATATAAAAAAGCTATTATTATATCATTATTTTTTATTATTGCTTTTCATCATTATTTATCAAAATATTTATTTATTAATAATGACATAAATTATATATAATAATTTCTTAAATGTAGTGATAATAATATCTTTTCAGACACTTTATTAGTGGACTTGTTCAGAAATATTAATATAGCCTATTAGTGATGGTGTAATTTAAACACAAAAATAGCCATTATCATAGCTTTTTGTACATTAAATTAGAGCCTTAAACACTATTTAACAGGGTTTATTGGACAAGCTCAGTCTTAAATACACCCTGCATTAAATTTTAGGCACAAGTCCCTTATTATTAATTGTATTAATTGTATTAATTGTATTAATTGTATTAATTATGTAATGGAATTTAATTTTAAGCATCTGGTTTTAATTATAATATTCTTATAAAATATTATAATTAAAAAATTAATATCTATTTATAATATTTTTTAAAAATATATTATTATTTTATAATTAGTTTTTGTTTTTTTATAGATACCCATATTTGGTTTTTTTTAATAGCTAGTGCTTTGCTAGATGTTCCATAAAATACCTATTATAATGTTTGGTAGGGTATTGCTGAACATGTCTATAAATGATGATATATATAATTATCAAAGTTACTTGACGTTTTTTATTTTTTTAAGATTTTATTTAAAAATTAAAACTTTATTATAAAACTTTATTATAAAACTTTATTGTAAAACTTTATTTAAAACTTAAAATAAAAAATACCTTTTGTATATTTTTGAATATATAAAAACTAATATTTTCGATATATATATTGTTGATAGTTTTAAATTTTTTTAAAAAAATAAATCTGATTCAAATACTTTTGTGTGTGTTTAGATGTATTTATATTCAAAGTATAATATATTTGCTTTTTTTATGGGTACAAGCTCATTTTAAAAATATTTATGGAATTTAAATAAAAAATAGCCATTATTATAGCTTTTAGTGCATTTGCTTAGGTTATTAAACTCTCTTTGCAGTGGTTTTTGGACAAGCTTGATTATAATCAATGGAGAATATTTTAAGCTAGCTAAGATGAAGTATTTGCATTTTTATTTGTGGGATTTGCCTGTAAATATTAATATAGTTGATTAGTAATGATGTAATTTAAAAAAATAGCTATTATCATAGCTTTTAGTGTATGCTATTAGGTTATTAAACTCTCTTTGCAGTGGTTTTTGGACAAGCTCGATTATAATCAATGGAGAATATTTTAAGCTAGCTAAGATGAAGTGCTTGTGTTTTTATTTTTTGGTTTTTTATTATGATATTAGTTCTAAATTATGATGTTGTTTGTTGATATTTAGTGATTTTTTTATTTATTTGTGTGTTATTTTTGGTTTTTGTTATTTTTTATGGTATCTTATATCTTTAAATATATATTATTTATATTTCAAGATATAAGATGGAAATGTGTATGTAGTTTGTTATGTTTGTTATTTGGGGGGTTATTTATGAATAATCAAGCTAGGCCTATTATTATTGGATCTGGACCTGCTGGGTATACAGCTGCTTTATATTTATCTCGTGCGCGGTTGTCGCCGATTGTTATAGAAGGGCCTGAACCAGGTGGTCAGTTGACGATGACGACTGATGTGGAGAATTTTCCTGGTTTTGAAGAGGGTATTTTGGGACCTGAGTTGATGCAGCGTATGCGTAAGCAGGCGGCGCGTTTTGGGTCTGAGTTGATGCAGCGTATTGTTGATCATGTTGATTTATCTAAGAGGCCTTTTAAGGTTACGATGGGTAAGGATAAGTTGTTGGCTAGTTCGTTGATTTTAGCTACGGGTGCTTCAGCTAGGTTGTTAGGTATCCCTGGTGAGAAGGAATACATGGGTTCTGGTGTAAGTACGTGTGCTACTTGTGATGGTTTTTTCTTTCGTGGTAAAAAGATTTTGGTTGTCGGTGGGGGAGATTCAGCTTTAGAGGAAGCGATGTTTTTAACGAAGTTTTCAACGGAAGTTTGTGTTGTTCATCGTCGTGATGAGTTACGTGCTTCAAAGATTATGCAAGAACGAGCACGTGATAATAAGAAGATTAAGTGGCTTTTGCAGTGTCGTCCTGTAAGTGTTGTAGGTGAAAACAATAAGGTTGTTGGTTTAAAGGTTGTGCATAATTTAACAAACAAAGAACAGATTATACCTACAGATGGTATTTTTGTTGCTATTGGTCATACACCTAATACGTCTTTTTTGCATAATCAGCTTAAAACAGATGATAATGGTTATCTTGTTGTAGAACCTGGTACAACACGTACGCATATCCCTTATGTATTTGCTTGTGGAGATGTGATTGATCATACATATCGCCAAGCTATTACAGCTGCAGGATCAGGATGTATGGCTGCTATGGATTGCGAACGTGCTTTAACAGGAAGTGCTTTTAATGATTGGAGTTCTTAGGACAAAAAAAACACAAACGATGTTCATGTTTGTGTTTTTTTTGTCACTCGTATGATGTTTTTTACATAAAGTGCTGATATAAAAACCTAAAGAAAGTTGGATTTTTTTGTACAATAATTTACATAATCCTGATTTAAAATACATAAGTGATAATTTATCAATTATACGTCATGGGTCGCGTAATAAAAAAGAAGTGACTTTGACTTTTGATGATGGGCCTTCATTGGCCACGCCTTTTTATTTAGATATTTTGAAGAAATATGATGTTAAAGCCACTTTTTTTCTGGTCGGTGATAATATACCATGTAAGGAAAACATTGTAAATCGGATAGTGAATGAAGGCCATTTAGTTGCTTCTCATTCATGGAAACACGATTCTTTTTTAAAAAAGAATCGTGAAGAAGTTATTGAAGATCTTAAAAAAACAAGCGACCTTATCCATGCCACTTGTGGTAAATGGGTGCGTTACTTTCGTTTCCCTTATGGCTATGAAAACTTAGAGAGAAGGAAATGGTTATTCCAAGCTGGATATATTATGGTTGGTTGGGAAGTAGATCCAAGTGATTGGAACGTCCAAAAGACAGCAGAGGAAATTTTAGAGACTGTCTCAAAAAATGTCCAAAATGGTAGCATTATTTTAATGCATGATGGTGGTGGAGATCGCACATCAATGTTACATGCTTTACCAAAGATTATTGAGATGTTAAAAAATCAAAAAGGTTTTCAAATCGTACGACTTGATAAATTGATTAAGGAAAAACCTTACAAAGAAGAAGTTAAAGCACCATTAAAAGAAAATATCTTTTCTCAACCTTCTCCGGCTTACAACAATATCCAGAATCGTCCGCCTAATAGACCTTATAACCGTCCGCCTAATAGACCTTATTACCGTGATCCTTATGGATACAGGCCTTATCCGTGGCCGCCCTATTATCCTCCTGTACCATATCCATCACCTTACCCAGCACCATATCCTGTTCCGGTACCATGGGTTTATTTTCTTGTATAGATTGATGTTTATATAGTTTCGATTTGATTATTATTTAATCATTTTTTCATATTATTTAATGATTTTTACATTTTTTTATCAATTTTATTTTTATATTTTGTAATTTTTATTACATTTTTATTTTTTCTTTATTTTTTGTTTTATTTCACTTCATTTTATTTCACTTTATACTTTATATTTATAATTACTTAATGTCATTGTTTTCTATTTATTATCTAAAGGTACATAAATGCTATAGAAAATATTTCAATTATTATATGTGATTTATTATAATTTATTTTTTCTTCAGGTGTTATTTGTACCATTTTTTTTGTTTTTTCTATTTGGGCTATTTTATGATTTTTGTTATTCATTTTATACATTATGTCTTCCATATGGTTCAATTGTTTTTCATGTGCCCACGTATGATCTTTTTTAGCTAGTGATTTTAACAGGACATCTTGTAATTTATTTGTTACTTCGCGTAACGTAAAACGGATAGGTAAGCAATTTAATTTTGTATTTTTGTCAAAAGATTCCCAAGTATATTTTTTCCATCTAGGATAGATATTTTCTTTTATTTTAGCGTCGTTTAGTTGGAAGGCCCAGTTTAACATAAAGCTTTTATTACAAGAACATATATATTGAACTTTAAAATGCATCAGCAGCCATGGTTCATATATTACTTTCCTATCACCATGATTTTTAGTATAAAGCATGACAAAGCGGCCTAATTTTTTTGCACTGCTTAGTAGATGCATAAAAAGGGGTGAGCCCCATCTCACATCTTTTGAAGACATAGGTGCTTTAGGATCAATGGAAAAAGTACGCTGTACTTTGTCTGGTTTTTTCATAAAATCCATCATTATTCTAGGGAACAACTCTTTATCTAACCACATAGGTAGGTCCGCTGTGATTGATACATTGTTCTCATCTATTAAAGAAGCGTTATAATTCATTAGATAACGTTTAGTTATCGCAAGTGCTTGTTGATCATTCGTCATATTTTAACCACCTGCACTGTTTAACAGATTTGGTGATGCTTGATCTTCCATATGCATTAATTTATGAAATAAATTTTTTTCCCAGCGATATTCTTGTAAAATATTTTGGTCTCCGAGTAGTTTAGGCAAAGAACCGAATATTTTTTCAAAGAGTAACACTTTTTTTTGTAAAATGGACCAGATATAATGGTCTATTGTATCTTCTGTAATAAAATTATAGACATTTATATTTTTTGTTTGACCTAAACGATGGATACGACCAATACGTTGTTCCATACGCATGGGATTCCAGGGTAAGTCAAAATTTATCAGGTTGTGACAAAATTGTAAATTTAGTCCTTCGCCACCTGATTCCGTGGTAATTAGTACATTAGCTTTTTTGTCGAATTGCTCCATCATCCAAGCTTTTTTGTTACGACTAAAGTTACCGGTAAAAGCGACAGCTTTAATCTTAGCTTTGTTTAGATAATGCATAAGCATTTTCTGCGTTGCTTTAAAAGTAGTGAATAACACTACTTTATGAGGTTGTAATTTTTCAATTAATTTTATGGCTTTATCAGCTTTACTACAATAATCAATATTTCTTAAAAGTTCAAAGAGTGCTAACATCTCATCAATATCTTTTGTCTTATGTTTTGTATAATGGACAAGTCCCTCAAAAGCGGCATTACGGCTACTACAGATTTCTTTTTGTAAAATAATTAATTGCAAGATAGAGATCTTTTTTTCATGATAATTTTTTTTCACAAAATCCGTTACGGCATGATAAAGCGACCGTTCTTTTGGATTTAACTTAACTTTTACACAATTTACATAACGTTTTATATTAGGGAAATCATCTGTATCAAGTCTTTTAGTCCTAATAACCATTTTTGCTAGCGAAGATTGCAATGTTGCAACTTGATCAATACCATGTTTACCTCGGATATACTTTTTAGTAAATTCTTTTTTTGTACCCAGTAAATCCGGATTTATTAAATGCGTCAAACTGTATAATTCATTTAAATTGTTTTGAAGAGGAGTTGCTGTTAACAACAAGAAATACTTTTTATTGATTTCATTTACGAAGCGCCAATTTTGATTTTCCATTTTTTTTAACTTATGTGCTTCATCCACAATCAACAGATCATATTTTTGTTTGAGAATAATATCGCAATGAGGTGACCTTTTAGCGCGATCAAGCGATGCTACCAACAAGTCCTCTGTTTCCCACATCCATTCCTTTTGTTGGGCGCGTATTTGTAATTGAAAATGTTGTTGTAATTCTCGTACCCATTGTAATACAAGCGACGATGGTGTAAGGATGAGAACTTTCTTGACTTGTTTACGTAGCCAATATTCTTTTAAAATTAAACCAGCTTCAATTGTTTTTCCTAAGCCTACCTCATCAGCTAAAATAGCGCGACCTTTTAGTTCATGAATAACTTTTTTAGCTACAGCTATTTGATGTTTAAGTGGTTTAAGATTTGTTAAATATTTTAACGATTGCAAACGATTAAAAGAAGGGGAGCATAGTAAGGATGCGGCTTCAATAGCAAGATGCCAACGATCAGCCGTACCATGATTTGATATGTCTAACCATTTTTTCAATCCATCTTTGCGAAAAATAATGGGACAGGGTATCATACGATCAACACCATTGGATTGGGATATATATATAAAGTATCATCAGGATTATGAAAAAAAATAAATATTGTAAAAATATCGTAAAATTATTATGACTAAATTATCTACAAAGAAATTATTATAAAAGGACTTCAAGTGTACTTTTTAAGAAAAATATTTCTTAAAAAGATAATATTTGTGCATAGATATAATATTTTAACAGAAATGATTTTAAATAAGTTTTAAAAAGGTAAAATCTTTTTTAAAAAAGATTTTTTCATTAAAAAACAAAGAGAAAAAGGAATAAGGAAAAAACAAACCAAGGTAAAGGTAAACCAAGATAAAGATAAACCAAGAGAACAATAAACCATATTATAAAAACAAACCATTAAAAGGAAATTAGCTTTTACAGAATTTGAAAATCAGAAATATATATTATGATTGCTATAAAATTAAAAGCAAGAAAGTTATTTTTTTATCTTTAAATTGCATCAATTAAACAGCATAAATTAAATTATCAAATATGATTATTAAAAATGATTTTATGAAGTTTGTCTTCATCGCTTATATTGGCTTGGTTTGTTGGTTTTTATGTATTTTTGCATAAAGGTATTTTGTGTAAAAATGTGTAAAAAATTATATTAAATTAAGATGATGTTAGTAGATATATCTTTATTTTATTTGTTTTTTCTTTTATGGTTTTTTATTTCTTTTATTTTTTTATTATTTATTATTTATTATTTATTATTTATTATTTATTATTTATTATTTATTGCTTTTTAGTTTTTTCTTTTCTTTTTCTTTTCTTTTTCTTTTCTTTTCTTTTTCTTTTCTTTTTCTTTTCTTTTTTCTTATTTTTTCTTTTATGTTTGTTATTTGTATTTAGAGGATAAATGGGGGTGTTTAGGTGGGAGATTTGTTGGCGGAGGATGTTGCTTTTTCTAATTTATGTAAAGAGACTGGTTTGCCTGATGATGTGAGGGAGCATTTTTTTGGTGCGAAGATTATTAAGGTGTTGGTTAGTCGCGAGCGTGCTGCTTGGGAAGTTTTTGTGCATACTAGGGGTCCTTTGCTTGTGCAGTGGCGTCAGTTGTTTTGTGCTCATGTTAAGGCGTTTTTTGCACCTGATGTTGATGTGTCGTTTGTATTTTCTTCGGATAAGCCTATAGATGTTGATGGTGTGCAAGATGTTGTTTTGGATGAGGTTTCTGATAGGAAGAAGTTGGATGGTAGTTTTGATGGGGAAGGTCGTGTTATGTCTTTGTGTCAGTTGCCTACTTCTGGACCTGTGTGTGTTGAGGGGAGTATTTTTAAAAAAGAGCTCAAGATGCTTAAGAGTGGTAAGCAGATGCTTATTCTGTGGGTTACTGATGATCGTTGTTCGCTTATTTGTAAGATGTTTTTTCATCCGCGGGGTAGTAGTAGTGGGCGTAGGTATGCTTTTTTGTCGGCTGATGTTGGTCAGTTTGTTAAGTTGCAGGGTAATATGCAGCAGGATACTTTTATTAATGATTGTGTTTTGATGATTAAGACTGGTCAAGTTTTGTCTCAGAAAAATTTAGTTTCAGATGATGCTTTATGTAAGCGGGTTGAGTTGCATGCGCATACATCTAATTCGACGATGGATGGTATGGTTGATGTTAATCTGTTGATTAAGCGTGCTGCGGATTGGGGTCATTCTGCTGTTGCTATTACTGATCATGGTAATGTACAAGCTTTCCCTGAGGCTGTTAGGGCTGGGAAGAAGCATGGTGTTAAAGTTGTTTTAGGTATGGAAGCGTATGTTGTTGATGATCAATTGCCTGTGGTTTTTAATCCAAAGCATCAAGGGTTGGATGGATCATATGTTGTGCTTGACGTTGAGACAACAGGTCTGACTGTACGTTATCATGATATTATTGAGATTGCTGCGGTTCGTTATGATAAAGGGAAGATAGTTGATCGTTGGCAGTCGTTTGTTAATCCAGGTTATGAAATTCCACCGGAAATTGTGGAATTGACGAAGATTAATGATGATCTTTTAAAAGATGCACCGTCTTTGTCTGATGTGTGGCCTGATTTTTGTACTTTTGTGGGTGAAGATGTTATTGTCGCGCATAATGCACGTTTTGATGCTGCTTTTTTACAAACAGCGTCTTTAAAGTTGGGTCTTGATGGTTTTCGTAATCCTATTTTAGATACATTGGAATTGGCTAGGCATTTATATCCGCAATTTAAAAATTATCGTTTGAGTACACTTGCAGAACATTTTCGGATTTCTTTAACACAGCATCATCGGGCAATTCATGATGCTGAAGCAACGGCATATTTGTTAGATCATTTGTTGAAACAGGTACGTCAGAATGAGATCGTTGATTTGTATGATCTTAATAGTCTTGATCCTGTGGATTACAAGAAGTTGCGTCCTTTTCATGTGACGCTTTTGGTGCAAAATAAAGGGGGTTTGAAAAATCTTTATCAACTTGTGAGTGATGCTCATCTTAAGTGGTTTCATCGTGTGCCTAGGTTGTTGAAAAGTCATTTGATGCAAAATCGTGCAGGTTTGTTAATTGGTTCTGGTTGTATGAATGGTGAGTTTTATGAAACCGTTTTACATCGAACGAAAGAAGAAGCTTTAGCTTGTGCTGATTTTTATGATTACTTAGAAATGCAACCTTGTGAATGTCAGACAAGTTTAGTTGATCGTGGTATCGTCCGTGAGATTAAGCATCTTCAGGAAACAAATCAGTTGATTGTTGATTTTGGTGCACAATTAAAGAAACCTGTTGTAGCGACAGGTAATGTTCATTATTTGAATAAAGAAGAAGCGATTTTTCGCGATATCATTGTTAGTAATCATACTGGGTTTCGGCAAAAAATTCCGTTACCACCGGCTCATTTTATGACAACTGATGAGATGTTAGATTCTTTTGCTTATTTAGGGGAAGCAAAGGCGAAAGAAGTTGTTGTTGAGCAATCTTTAGCTATTGTGGACAAGATTGATGATACAATCGAACTTTTTCCTGCACAAACAGCCACACCAAAAATTGAGGGTGCAGAGGAAGAATTAACGGAATTATGTTATAAACAGGCTTATAAATGGTATGGGGATCCGTTACCTGATATCGTACAAAAAAGGCTAAAGAGAGAATTAACGAGTATTATTCAAAACGAGTTTGCGGTTATTTATCTTATTTCACAACGCTTGGTAAGTAAATCATTGGAAGAAGGATATCTTGTTGGTTCACGTGGTTCTGTTGGTTCGTCTTTAGTTGCTACTTTAAGTGGCATTACAGAAGTAAATCCTTTACCACCTCATTGGCGATGTCCTGGTTGTCAGTATAGTGAGTTTGTTACTGATGGTTCTTATGAATCGGGGTTTGATTTAGTTGATAAGGCATGTCCTAAATGTAATGAAGCATTAATTAAAGATGGTCAGCAGATTCCTTTTGAAACTTTTTTAGGTTTTAAAGATGATAAAATACCGGATATTGATTTAAACTTTGCTTCTGATTATCAAGCACGTGCACATGCTTATACGGAAGAATTGTTTGGTAAGGATTATATTTATCGTGCGGGTACGATTGGTCATGTACAGAATAAAACAGCTTATGGGTTTGTGAAAAAATATGAGCAACATCAAGAATTACAACTTAGTGTGGCGGAGATTGAACGTTTGGTACAAGGTTGTACAGGGATTAAACGTACGACAGGTCAACATCCTGGAGGTTTAATTGTTATTCCTGTGGGTATGGATGTACATGACTTTACTCCAATTCAATATCCTGCTGATGATCGTAAATCAGGTGTAAGGACGACGCATTTTGACTATCGTGCGCTTAGTGGTAAATTGTTAAAGTTAGATGTACTTAGTCATCAAGATCCAACAACGATTCGTGATTTACAAGATCTAACGGGTGTTGATCAACGTACAATTCCTTTTGATGATCCACAGGTTTTACAGTTATTTTATCGTAAAGATGCTATTGGTGATTTAGACATCGTCGGTGTTAGTACAGGAACCTTAGGAGTGCCTGAATTTGGGACACCATTTGTTCGTCAGATGTTAGAAGATACAAAGCCCCAGACGTTTGCTGAATTAATTCGTATTTCTGGTTTATCGCATGGTACAGATGTATGGATTGGTAACACACAAGAATTAATTCGTAGTGGTGTTTGTAAGTTATCTGAAGCTATTTGTACAAGAGATGACATTATGTTATACCTTATGCGTAAAAACTGTCCTGCGTCTTTAGCTTTTAAGATTATGGAAAACGTACGTAAAGGAAAAGGTATTACTGAAGCAGAAGCTAAGATTTTAGCAAAACATGATGTACCAGACTGGTATATTAATTCTTGTCAAAAAATCAGCTATATGTTTCCTAGGGCACATGCTGTAGCTTATGTAATGATGGCTTTACGTATAGCGTGGTTTAAAGTTCATCACCCTATAGCTTATTATGCAACTTATTTCCGGCGTTTACTAAGTGATTTTGATTGGCATTTAATTGATAAAGGTGTGGTGTTTTTAAAACAATCTTTAGCACAACTTCACCTACAAGGAAAAAAGGTTACAGCTAAAGAAAAAGGGCAGCAAGTTGTATGGGAATCAGTCTTAGAATTTTATGCCCGTGGTTTTGCTTTTTCACCACTTAGTTTATATAAATCTGAGGCTAAAAAATTTGTTATTGACCAACAACGCTTAATCCCACCGCTTATTTCACTTAGTGGGATCGGCGAAAGTGCCGCTTTAAATATTGTAAAAGCACGTAAAGATGGTGTATTTCATTCAATTGAGGATTTTCAGGATAGAACACGCGTTACTAGTGCTGTAGTAGAAGCATTGAAACAAGCCAAGTGTTTAACAAATTTACCTCCAACAAATCAATTGTCTTTATTTTAGTTATTTATATTTATTTATTTATATTTTTTAAATATAAATAATGAAGTCAAAAATTTTGATCTTGTTAAAAAGCAATGGAATATGTGAATTCTTAAAAAGCTTAAAATCATGTAAACTCCCAGTTGAAAAATTTGTCTATCCAATCAAAGTTTTTTTATTATAAATTACAAGTAAAAATTTTATTGGCAGGTTCTTTTTTCTTCTGGATTCTTTATTATTTTTTGTATTATTAATTATTCTTTGTATTATTATTTTTTTATCTTTTTTTTGTTTTTCTAGAAGAACTTAAGCAAAATCTAAGATAAGCATCTGTACTTGCCAAAAAAATAGGCCATAATTTTTGATTTTCAAAAATTAACTTAAAAAGTTTATTATAATCTAAGTTTGAACATTATTTGTTTATACAAAAGATCGTTTTTATTTTTAGAGTAATTTAGCATCCTTATGTTTAATTACTCTAAAAAGAGAATTTATATATTTGTATTGTTATAATAAATTTAATTATATTTATAAATGGTCAAAAAACAAATCTAGCTTTTTTAGTTTTTTTACCATATCTATCCTTTTTAATTGTATTTGCAGATTTAGGCTACCTCTTTAAATTGATAACAGTAGGACCTTAGTGCTGCTCTTAATCCTTTTTTGGCACGTGATAAAATAAGCTTCACAGATATATGCGTAGGAACATCTAAATATGATATTACCTCTTTAAGGGATGAAATTAATATATCAATCATATCTTCTATTCGATCAGCTTCTTTTTTAGCCTGATATTTACGTAATCCCTTTAGGAGATTACCATTACCTGTATGTATACAATACATTGCTACAAACATTTGTAAAATTAAGTATCTATCTAAAGATTTGATGGATCTGACTTGGTATCCTTGTAAAGCAAGATAATTTTTAGCTGTTCTAAAATAGGTTTCGATTTCCCATCTTTTCGAATAATAATTTAGAATTTCTTCATTACTTAGCTCCATATCTGTGCAAATAAAAGCTTTTGCTTTAGATATATCTTGACCTTCCTTAAGACAAATAAGGACAACTGCATTGTCAATAAAATTAAGATTACCTTCATATCTATAAACACGATACTTTTGTTTTTTAATGGTAACAACTTTTGTATCTTTATTTTTTATAAAATTTAAAAACATTTTTATTTGATTTTTAATGCCTAAAGGACAAATAACAATATCGATTCTTAATGCACCTATAAAATGAAATCCTTTTTTTAAGCTTGTTTCGATGATCTTTTTTGAAATATACCAAGAATCTACACAAACATATGCTTTGTGATCTGGCTCAGGAGCACTAGATATGATATCGCAAGCAGTATCCATTTTATTACTTTCTGTTTTATTAGCACGTGTAACTTCTATAGGATAGCTTAAACCATCTGTATGTAACATAGCTTGAACAATAGAATGACCATATACACTTCTTTTATCTAGATTAGAATAATGGTAACCTGCTGCTTGTATAGGGTGTTCAGCTAATGATGATGGCTTTGTCTTATGGCATACTGTGTCGTCAATTATCAGAAAGTAAGGTTTATTTTTTCTCTTAGCTTGATTGATAACTTCTTCATAAGCAACATTGTTTATGGCGTCACTAAGTATTTTTTCATCCCATTTTGAATTAGTCATCATATGGCTTATCGTTTGGCGGCACCTGTTATAAAAGCTTTTTTTATGAATATCTGACAAAGTTCCGTTAAAGTTTTGTGACAACATACCATCAATAATCTGCAAAATATGATTAAAAACAGATGAAGTAAATTGGGATATTAACCCCAATTTACGAAAAAATTTGACCAAATGAGATTTATTTGTTAACCTACAATTAATAGACATTCTCTATCCTCCTGTTGGTTTTTTGTTAACACTTACATTCTACACAGGTGATAGCGGAATGTCTATTTTTGTTTGTAAAATATTAAAATGTAATATATTGTAAACTTTGGAAAAATAATAAAATTTTATTATTTTTATTAATAATTTACATTTTTTTGCTTTTTTTGCATGTACAGTAAGCATATCTAATATTAGAGATCAAAAATATTCAAATTGATTCACAGGATATCTTGGATATGATAGTATTTTCGCATACTTCATATTTACCTTGGACTTGTCCAAGAATGCTAATATATCCAATTAGTGCAGATTATTGGTAGTTATTGTCAATTTTAAAAATTTATTAAAAAAGCTTAAAATAAACAGTAAAGCTGCCTTTTATATATTTTTTAAGATATATAAATACTAATGTTTTAATTATTTGAATATTGATAATTATATATTGAAATGCATACATTTTATTAATAGTTTTAAGTTCATGCCAAAAAATAAGTTTATATAAAATAATTTTATCTCTTTATAATATTTTTGAATTTAATATTGTAATATATATCAAAAAAAATCACAATATCAATATAAAATTGTTATTTTTTTTGATATATAGGACTTGTCCAAGAATCAATGTGAAGGGAGTTTAAGGGTCTAATCAAAGGCATTAAAAGCTATGATAATAGCTATTTTTGTGTTTAAATTCCATCAATAGTGTTAAAATCTGTACATGCAAAAAAAGCAAAAAAATGTAAATTATTAATAAAAATAATAAAATGTTATTGTATTTCCAAAGTTTACAATATATTATATTTTCCGATTTTACAAACAAAAATAGACATTCCCCAATCCCCTTTGTAAAATGTAAGTATTATAACAAACACAACAGGAGGATAAAGAATATCTATTAATTGTAGGTTAACAAATAAATCCCATTTGGTCAAATTTTTTCTTAAATTGGGGTTAATATCCCAATTTACTTCATCTGTTTTTAATCATATTTTGCAGATTATTTATGGTATGTTGTCACAAAACTTTAACGGAACTTTTTCAGATATTCATAAAAAAAGCTTTTATAACAGGTTCCGTCAAACGATAAGCCATATGATGACTAATTCAAAATGGGATGAAAAAATACTTAGTGATGCCATTAAAAATGTTGCTTATGAAGAAGTTATCCATCAAGCTAAGGGGAAAAATAAACCTTACTTTCTGATAATTGACGATACCGTATGCCATAAGACAAAGCTATCATCATTAGCTGAACACCCTATGCAAAAAGCGGGTTATCATTATTCTAATCTAGATAAAAGAAGTGTATATGGTCATTCTATTGTTCAAGCTATGTTACATACAGATGGTTTAAGCTATCATATAGAAGTTAAACGTGCTAATAAAATAGAAATCAATAAACTGGATACTGCTTGCTATATCATATCTAGTGCGCCCGAGCTAGATCGTAAAGCATATGTTTGCGTAGATTCTTGGTATATTTCAAAAAAGATCATCGAAACAAGCTTAAAAAAAGGATTTCATTTTATAGATGCATTAAAAATCGATATTGTTATTTGTCCTTTAGGCATTAAAAATCAAATAAAAATGTTTTTAAATTTTATAAAAAATAAAGATACAAAAGTTGTTACCATTAAAAAACAAAAGTATCGTGTTTATAGATATGAAGGTAATCTTCATTTTATTGACAATGCGGTTGTCCTTATTTTTGTTAAGGAAGGTCAAGATATATCTAAAGCAAAAGCTTTTATTTGCACAGATATGGAGCTAAGTAATGAAGAAATTCTAAATTATTATTCGAAAAGATGGGAAATCGAAACCTATTTTAGAACAGCTAAAAATTATCTTGCTTTACAAGGATACCAAGTCAGATCCAGCAAATCTTTAGATAGATACTTAATTTTACAAATGTTTGTAGCAATGTATTGTATACATACAGGTAATGGTAATCTCCTAAAGGGATTACGTAAATATCAGGCTAAAAAAGAAGCTGATCGAATAGAAGATATGATTGATATATTAATTTCATCTCTGAAAGAGATAATATCATATTTAGATATTCCTACGCAGATATCTGTGAAGCTTATTTTATCACGTGCGAAAAAAGGATTCAGAGCAGCACTAAGGTTCTATTGTTATCAATTTAAAGAGGTGGCCTAAATCTGCAAATGCAATTAAAAAGGATAGATATGGTAAAAAAACTAAAAAAGCTAGATTTGTTTTTTGACCATTGGACTTGTGCCTAAACTTTAATACATGTGATTAAGACGAACAATTGTCATTTATGGATATTTTTAAATTTTTTTAAAAAATAAAATTTCAATATCTATTCTTATTTATGAGCTATATTATTATAATAATCTGAATAAACTAAAAAATATTATATATATTATTATTTTTTTGGAATTTCATTAAGATATGAAAAAAGATAAATTTTTGTGTTTTGATATCTTTAAATTAAAATGCAATTTCTTTATATACATAAAAAAACAACACTATTATTAAATTTTGTTGTTTTTTATGTATATATACTACTATTAATATGGAATTTAACACTAAAAGAAAAGAGCAGATAATTATGTCTAATATTAACAAGAGATATGTAAATATGGAATATGCAAAAATAGCAAAATTAAAAGAAAAAGAATTTATGTCCGCCGTAGGCGTCGATAAAATAACCTTTTCAATTATAGTAGAAAGTGTGCGAAAATATGACTTGAAAAACCATGAAAAAGGTGGTAGACCAAACATACTTGACCCGGAAAATCAAGTGTTATTGTTTTTTCATAATTTTTTCTTTGGTCGTACTTATAGAAGTATTGCAAAAACTTTCGATGTTACTAGCAGTACTGTTAATAAAACTATAAAAAAGGTACAAGCTGTCGCAACAAAAGTACTTAATAAAGAAAATCCTAAAAATATGAAAAAATATCTACCTAGCTTAACATATGGCAGATTCATTATAGATGTTACAGAAATATGCATTCAACGTCCTAAGGTGAATTACAAACCCTATTTATCTGGACGTAAAAAACAAACAAGTAAGAAATCCTTAATTTTAATTTGCTCTAAAACTGCCAAGATTTATTTTACAAATTACGCTCCTGGTAGCGTACATGATTTTAATCTTTACAAAAAATCACGTATTCCATTATCAGAAAACGTAACGTTGCTAGGTGATTCAGGTTTTAAAGGCCTAAACCAATATCATTTGTATGCCATCATACCTTATCAAAACAATAAATACAAGGTTTTAAGCCAAGAAGAAAAAGACTATAACCATATTTTATCCCAAGAAAGATCCTTAGTTGAAAGAGTTATAGGATGGCTCAAAAGATTCAAGCTTATTGCTAATAGATATCGTAATAAACTGAAAAATTTCTCAAAGCAATTTGATCTAATCTCAGCAATATTCAATCATCATTTATCTTTAGATAAATTCAAAAAATCTATATAAAATCCAAAAATATAAATTAAAAAATTCAGACAATTTACACGAACAATCAGTTGGATCAAATCAATATAATTTTAGCTATTATTTAAATTTAAATAATTAAATTAAACATATAAGAGGAATAAGTAAAACTTAGTTTCCTTATTAAAACATGTTTATTGATATTTTAACACTTATGATAAAATATAATCATGAAAGTAATGATAATAACATCTTTGAAGACACTTTATTAGTCTCAAATACACATTGCATTAAAGTTTAGGCACAAGTCCATACATAAATATAATTAAATTCATTATAAAAGTACAAATATATAAATTATCTTTTTATAGTAATTAAACATAAAGATGATAAATTACTATAAAAATAAAAACGCTCTTTTGTATAAACAAATAATGTTCAAACTTAGATTATAATACACTTTTAAATTTAATTTTTGAAAATCAAAAATTATGGCCTATTTTTTTTGGCAAGTACAGAACAAAAGGATGATACAACGATGGAAAAATTAGCTAAATTAGTAGCTCTATACCCACAACCACATGATGAAAACGTTTTCAAAGAACATTACTTTGGCACACATCTAAATATTGTAAGACAAATGCCACATATTCTAGGTTGTGAAGTTATAAGACTTACTTCGACTGACGAAACAAAAAAAATAGTTACTATATGCAAACAATCATGTTATTCCCAGACAAAGAAAAACTTTAAACCGCATTGAATTCTGAAAAAGGAAAAGAGATGCAAATAGACTTGCAAAAAATGTTAGCTGATAACGTAGATATGTTTATAGGAGAAATGATATGGTAAATATAATAATAAACTAATTTTATTTAATTTAAATTAATAATAAAAATATTTTCATTATTAAATATTCATCTAAAAAAATTAAATACCGATAAATAACATAAATACAATTTCTAGATATTTGTGTTTATGTTTATCACAGAATATTATTATACATTGTAATTCACAAAATAGATATAGAAGATAAATAAATACCAAAACAACACCAAAACGATTCCCAATCAATACGCAAGCAAAAAAAAAGCAATTTCTTTTAAAGAAAAAACTTATTTCTTATTTCACAATCGATTTACTTAGAAATCCATTTAATTCTATTAACATATCCATGCCTAATATATCCATCCTTACTATAGAAATTGTCCAAACAAAAACGTAAAGCGCGTTTAAGAACCTAATCGAATGAACTAAAAGCTATGATAATAGCTATTTTTGTATTTAAATCCCGTAATTTTTATATTTTAATTATGTAAATAATGGTAAAATATAAAAAATCAGATACATCAAATATATTTTAATTTTAATAAAATATATTGTAAAGAAATAAAAGAAGTTGCCTTCAATATTGTTTCCAAAGAAATTTAAAACTATTAAATTATAACTATTAACAATACATATGTATAAAGAAAAAATAGTGTTTATATACTTTTAGATATATAAACACTATTTTTTAATTTTTAGATAAATTTTTAAAAATAATAAATAAAAATCATCTATGCTAATTGTCTATATCATTCTTCTCTGGAACTTATATTTTTTGAAAACCCTTAAAATTATAAGATCTTGCAAACTTGAGAAATAATAAAATTTTTTTATTTTTTTAGCAAAGGTATATTTTTTAAGCTAATTTCAAAATATTGATACTAGCTAAAGTAGGAATATTAGTTACAGCCAAAGATATGACAGCGGTTGTTGTTTGAAAATCTAAATTTGATATCAAAGGTACAATATTTATATTTGTTGTAACGGTGGGATTAATAACAACATTACCGTAAATCCACCAAAAGAAATTCGGAAAAGGACCTATAGTGATGTCATTTTGGGGTGCCATAAAGATAGCACTGCCATTTATAGCCTCACCATTTGCTAATAGTTGACAACCATATATTGGCAAAGGCGAAGGACCACGCGGATTATTTGTCATTCCATAATCTATGGAGTAAATACCTGGTGATATGGTAATGGTATCGGTACTGGTTAATGAAATACCCACACCATATACGTTGTTGAAAGAATTGATGGGTAAAGGTAAATTGACAGCCAAAGAAAGGGATGCGTTAGCTATTAGACCAAAAGAACCTGCGCCTAGCACAAATCCCCCTGTAGGTCCTGTATCACCTTGAATACCCGTTAGTCCGGTTGCACCTGTAGGACCAGTTATTCCTGTTACTCCCGTTATGCCTGTATTTCCAGTTATACCTGTTATTCCGGTTGCACCTGTAGGGCCTGTTGGGCCTGTTGGACTTGTATTACCCGTTGGACCTGTAGGTCCAACAAAACCTGTGTTACCTTGATTGAGCGAAATAATACCTGTAGGGCCTGTAACACCAGTTGCGCCTGTATAACCTGTTGCACCTGTGTTGCCGGTTATCCCTGTATTACCCATTATTATAGATAAACCTATGGGTCCTGTAGGGCCTGTTGGGCCTTGAGTACCAAGAGCACCATATGCACCTGTAAGTCCTGTATTACCTGTTACTCCTGTAATACCAGTATCGCCGGTAATATAAAGACCAGTAGGTCCTGTTGGGCCAGTATCACCTGTAGCAGGTCCCATTGGACCTGCTGGACCTGTTGGACCTGTGGCACCTGGTTGCGAAATTGTACCTATCACAGAATTTAATTGTTCATTTATAGACTCCAATTTTACAGAGGTAATTCTTAAAATATCATTTAAACTTCTATCTATAGCTAATAAGTCTTGAAGAGAAGGCGGCTTACCATTAGTTACACCAGGCAGTGTTCCTAGAATATATTGCACCTTTTCAGCTTCAGCATTTAATAGATGGCTCAGTCCTAGTTCAGTCATTGCTGAGGACGCAAGCAATAAATTTAAAACATCTGACTGATTAAGGGAAATTTGTGGAGATATGCCAGGGATATTTGCTTGTGACATTTTTTTGATTATCTCCTTAACTACTAATTTTAGTATACTTGTTGCTTATTTTATTTTTCTAATAGTAATATAACTATCAATAGGGCTATATGGAACAACTGTCGGCGGAGCAGTTGTAGCTACTGAGTTATACAAACGCATTTGAATAACAGCTGCGGCTGTGACTTGGATCATATACTCTGCCGATTGATACAGCATACCTCCGTATAGGTAGGATGCTGATGAGGTATTTTGACGTGTTAAAGTAGAAGCAAAACCATAAGGTTGGTTGATATTCGTACCATAGGTATTTAAGCTACCTGAAACTAATGATAGGTAGACAACGGATTCATTTTCGACTACTGAACTTCCACCATGTGCCCATACCAGACCGCCAAAATTAAATATATAGGTACCTGGTTGTATACTAATATTAGTATTATTACTTAACAATGATATACTGCTACTAGTATTAAACTGACTATTGAAATTTACTGGTGTTGTAAATGTAGTTACATTTGCTAATGCAAATCTTCTGAAAGAAGCAATTTCAGCACTTGCTGTAGGTCCTATCGGGCCCTGATTTCCTTGTATTCCCGATGGTCCTGGTGAGATTTGCGGACCTTGTGGGCCTTGTAACCCTGTAGTACCTGTTATACCTTGGAATCCTGTAATACCTGTCGAACCCGTTATATTTATACCTGTAGGACCTGTTGGCCCTGTAGGGCCTGTTATACCAGATATAAATATAACTGGACCTGTTTCTCCTGTTGGGCCTGTTAATCCCGTGGGACCTGTTATTCCTGTAAAACCTATTGTACCTGTTGGGCCTGTTATAGATATGCCCGTGATTCCTGTTATACCTGTTATACCTGTTGGGCCTGTTATGCCTGTTATACCTATTGGTCCTTGTATACCACTTGGACCTTGATTACCCATTATACCAGTCATACTTTGACCTGTTGGGCCTGTAATACCTATGGCTCCTCCGGGCACACCGGTATCACCTGTAGGTCCTGTCGGGCCTGTGGGTCCTACTAATATACTCATCATTTTCCATCCTTATTTTTTAAGAACTTTATAAAATTATATAAATTAACCTATTTGTTGCACAGACACTATGAAAGTTGAGCAAGGAAGAGTAGTGCCTGAAGCACCAGTGTATGAACCTATAAGGGGTAAAATATTTATATTTGTATTTGCATTCGCATTGATTAAAACTTTGGTTACCCCTATACCGCAAGGTGCATTTGTGAATCCTGGATTTAATGTTGAACCAAAGATTGTGCCACCTGGGTAAGGTACACCATTTACAAGCAATTGCATAATACCCATACTGACATTTTGCATATCTATTGAGGATGATCTCATATAACCAAAGGTAAACCAAACGGTGTAGTATCCAGCATTTAAAAGGGTTAACGTAGTAAGATCTGCCGAGAGGACTATTGCTGGTGAATAGGTAGGATTTATTAAACTTATAGATGCTAGGTCTAGAAAACTGTTGCTTGTATTTTGAACATTCGTTTGATTAAGATTAGAGTTATAAAGATTGATCGGACCAAAGTCTAAGCTACCTGTATTTCCGGTAATACCTGTCATACCAGTAGGTCCGGTAATTCCTGGACCAGTAATTCCAGTAGGACCAATTGGTCCGGTAGATCCTGTGGTACCTGTGATACCTGTCGGTCCACTAGGTCCTGTAATGCTAAAGCCTGTCGGTCCAGTAGATCCCGTAGGTCCTGTTGTACCGGGGGCCAAAATGGCTGGTCCTATAGCCCCGGTAGGTCCAATTGGTCCTGTATTTCCTTGTACACCTGTATTTCCAGCGTTACCAGTAGGTCCCATGCTTTGGGCTCCTTGTGGTCCTTGGAAACCTTGAGGACCTTGAAATCCTGTAGGCCCTATAGGTCCAATAGGTCCAGTAGGACCAATTGGTCCGGTAGGTCCAGTAGGACCAATAGGTCCAGTAGGTCCGATATTCCCTGGTGCTCCATGGGGTCCAGGTGGTCCTTGAGTACCTTGAGGACCTTTTGGTCCGGTAGGTCCAAAGGATAATGAATTTAGTTCTTTTAGTGCAATATCAAGTTGTGAAGTCAACGCAGTTTCTTGACAAGCGATATATGACATGTTATTTTTGATACTTTTATTAAGGGCAATCAAATCTTGTATTGTCGGAGGATTAGGATTTGTTATGCCCTCTAAAGTACCTAAAATATATTGTAATTTATAGCAATATGATTTCTTGCTTTACACCATACAGGAAACTATTTGTATATTTAATCTTTATAATTTTATAAAACATACTATAAAAATTATTTTTTTACACATATACCACGCATGAGATTTTCACCTCACATGGCATTAAGTTATTTAAGATACATTTTATAATTTTTTATAAATGAAAAACCATAAAATATATCATAAATTATCGCAAATCTATTCCTCAGCATTTTTTAGGTGAATTCTAGGTTAGATGATTTGCACTCTCCCAAGATATAATTATATATCTTGCTTTCCACGTTCCAAATGATTAAAGTAATCTATGATATTTTTAGGCAGAAACTATAGGTTAGATAATGATGTATATTTGAACATATACTCTGTTATTACCAAATGAAATTAGCATTTAACAAATTTATCTGTCGCCGAAACCTTTATATTCATTTCTTTGATAATTATTAAGGTATAGCTGCTTAATAAAATTCTTGCCTTAAATATCTTTTATACATCTTTACCTGGCTTTTTATACTATTTTCAGATATTTAGTCAATTGTTTTTATCAACCAATATATGTGTACAAACAGGCATTGAATTTTCTATTTATTAAAATAGATTAATCATTTAGTTCATATATATGCTTAGTATTTAGCTAAGAACGTGTCGCACTTCATTTCATACGGCGTTTATAAAAAGTTTTTTTCATAACATCGATTTGTCGAGTATTTTTAGATACTTTCCTTCATCAGATGATGTTACTTTCATAGACAAATCTATTTACCACGTTCCAAAGTGTTTTTGCCATATCCTTAGGTGGAAATAATCAAGCAAGTAAAATGATAATATTTTATGCTTATCTTTATATTTTATTATATTTATTTTATATAAATATAATAAATCGTTGGACATGCTCAACAAGACTAGCCCATATGATTGTCCTTTATTTTTAAATCTATAACACTAATGCTATAATTAACCCAGTATTCTTAATTAATAATCAAAATACACGAACAAACCCTATATATTAATTCAAGACAGTAAAATAATATAATTGTTTTCCTAGGTGAAAATTAAGTTAACAATCATTTACTTGAAAGAAATTTCTTTGTTTACCTCACCTTAGATAATTTTCTACTCTGCACCTGGCTTCCTATTTAAATATAGGCAGGTTTTATAGTAAGCATTTATATTTAAAACACTTTAGTTCTCTTTAATTAACTTAATTTTAAAATTATATAATTAAAAGATTGTTTTTTGTCACTTATTTTAAATAATTTATATAAATTAAAATAATGGCATTATACAATAACGTGTCGCACTTCACCTTCGGTATTAATAATACGAGGTAGCTCATTAATAGCCCCTCCCAAACCGTACAAGCATTTTACAATACATACGGCTTTCCGGTTATATTAGATCATTTAATTTGATTGCGATTTCAAATCAAGATAATTTAAATGATAATAAACAACCTGTTCTTTTGGCCATGTAGTTGATATTAACAACTTCTAACTCCGAAGAACGCTAATTTTTTATTTAAAAGATTTATTTGTTATTTTTAAATCTCATGGATGCGATGAAATTACTTGGAGTACTTATATATTCTTAGCCACATAAAGAATATATACAAGTTTTATTTTGGACATTTTTAATATATCGTTCATTTGCTTCATCCATGTAGATTTTTCAACATTAGATATATATTTATATATCTAGAATATGTTTAATTAAAAAAATTAAACGTGGCTAAGTCCTAATTCATTCATGGCGATAGCTGCAATCATTATTTTTAAGGCGTCATTTCTATTAACTGTAATATCGGGTGTTATATTTGGAATATTCGCTTGCGACACTTTATCACGCACCTTTTTAGAGAGGATATATAATTTATAAAAAAATTCATTTGCCGTCATTTTTGCAATTAATATACCGAAAGGTATAAAAATATATTATGATTATTACTGTTTTTGTTGTATATGCTAAAACACATTTTTTAGTTATCTATTAGTTTGAATTTTCATATCAATTTATTTTTACTGTTTAAACAACAAGTTCTTAATTTTTAAAAATTAAATTAAAAAGGTTATTTATGGAATATTCACTTGCGACACTTTATCACGCACCTTTTTAGAGAGGATATATAATTTATAAAAAAATTCATTTGCCGTCATTTTTGCAATTAATATACCGAAAGGTATAAAAATATATTATGATTATTACTGTTTTTGTTGTATATGCTAAAACACATTTTTTAGTTCTGTACATGCAAAAAAAGCAAAAAAATGTAAATTATTAATAAAAATAATAAAATGTTATTGTATTTCCAAAGTTTACAATATATTATATTTTCCGATTTTACAAACAAAAATAGACATTCCCCAATCCCCTTTGTAAAATGTAAGTATTATAACAAACACAACAGGAGGATAAAGAATTGTAGGTTAACAAATAAATCTCATTTGGTCAAATTTTTTCGTAAATTGGGGTTAATATCCCAATTTACTTCATCTGTTTTTAATCATATTTTGCAGATTATTGATGGTATGTTATCACAAAACTTTAACGGAACTTTTTCAGATATTCATAAAAAAAGCTTTTATAACAGGTTCCGTCAAACGATAAGCCATATGATGACTAATTCAAAATGGGATGAAAAAATACTTAGTGATGCCATTAAAAATGTTGCTTATGAAGAAGTTATCCATCAAGCTAAGATAAAAAATAAACCTTACTTTCTGATAATTGACGATATAGTATGCCATAAGACAAAGCCATCATCATTAGCTGAACACCCTATACAAGCAGCGGGTTATCATTATTCTAATCTAGATAAAAGAAGTGTATATGGTCATTCTATTGTTCAAGCTATGTTAAATGCAGATGGTTTAAGCTATCCTATAGAAATTAAATGTGCTAATAAAACAGAAATAAATAAAATGGATACTGCTTGCTATATCATATCTAGTGCTCCTGAGCCAGATCGTAAAGCATATGTTTGCGTAGATTCTTGGTATATTTCAAAAAAGATCATCAAAACAAGCTTAAAAAAAGGATTTCATTTTATAGGTGCATTAAGAATCGATATTGTTATTTGTCCTTTAGGCATTAAAAATCAAATAAAAATGTTTTTAAATTTTATAAAAAATACAGATACAAAAGTTGTTAAAATTAAAAAACAAAAGTATCGTGTTTATAGATATGAAGGTAATCTTAATTTTATTGACAATACGGTTGTCCTTATTTGTGTTAAGGAAGGTCAAAATATATCTAAAGCAAAAGCTTTTATTTGCACAGATATGGAGCTAAGTAATGAAGAAATTCTAAATTATTATTCGAAAAGATGGGAAATCGAAACCTATTTTAGAACAGCTAAAAATTATCTTGCTTTACAAGGATACCAAGTCAGATCCAGCAAATCTTTAGATAGATACTTAATTTTACAAATGTTTGTAGCAATGTATTGTATACATACAGGTAATGGTAATCTCCTAAAGGGATTACGTAAATATCAGGCTAAAAAAGAAGCTGATCGAATAGAAGATATGATTGATATATTAATTTCATCTCTGAAAGAGATAATATCATATTTAGATATCCCTACGCATATATCTGTGAAGCTTATTTTATCACGTACCAAAAAAGGATGCTAAAGTACTCTAAAAAAAACGCTCTTTTGTATAAACAAATAATGTTCAAACTTAGATTATAATAAACTTTTCAAGTTAATTTTTGATTTTCAAAAATTATGGCCTATTTTTTTTGGCAAGTACAGTAAAAGGCAGCTTTATTGTTTATTTTAAGCTTTTTTAATAAAATTTTAAAATTGACAATAACTACTAATAATATGCACTCATCGTCTATATTAGCATTCTTGGACAAGTCCAAAGGTGAATTAAGCAAAACTAAATTTAAGAATTAGCTTATATTTTTTGATACTTTTAATTTTTCTTTTTAATTAAAATTGTTTTTTTTAAATTCATCTCATTGTAATTAATTTTTTTATTTTTTAATCCGCTTCATGGTAGGTGCATATGAAAATTTTTCATATGCTAATGTAAGATTTTTAATAATATTTTTTAATTCATGACGATAATTCTAAATTTATGATAAAATGAGTAAGATAATTGTACATCCATTACAATAAAGTCAAAAATTGAAAATTAGATTTTAAAAATTAAAATATATATAAATGGTTCTCTTGTGCAATATATCTGCGTTAACAAAATACAGGGAGCAAAAAAGAAATGTCAAATAATATGGTAGTTATCATTTTGCTTTACTAAACAAGTAGGGGGGGATAAGATATTAAACATAATTGATGGCTTATTATTTTATGGTTTAAAAATATATTTTATTATATAAATTAACAAGCTTAATCAGGTGGTTATCTTTATTAAATCAAAAAAATCACCAAGGATTTCATGCTTTTTCCATGCTATGTTTGGATTTTTCACTTCATTTTTAGGAATAAACAGGGAGATACTTTGTAAACGATTTTTTATTAGACATGTTGCAAAACATTACAGGAAGCTACACTATAGGCAAAATGTATAGTTTGGCCTAAAAGATACCATAATGACTTGTTATTATTTTTAAAATTTATTAATAATATTTAATTATTCAAAAATATAAGTTAATTTTTAAATTTAATTATTATCATAAATTTAGTATTTTGAATTTTTCGTGATGGGATGAGGTGTTTATTTTGCGTAATTTTAATAATTATTTTTTGCATGATAAAGATAAAACGATTAAAGTGATGAAAATTTTTGATTCTTTTACGCAAAGCTTATTTTTTTTAGGTCTATTTTTATGCTTTCATAATTTTATTTGGTTATTTCGAGACATTTTTGATGAAAACAATTTAGGTGGCATTTTAGGATTACTGGCGAGCATAGAAAATTTAGAAATTGTTTTTCTTTTACAAATGATTTTTTTTATTTTGACTTTTACATTTTATTTATATATTAACTTAGTTAAAGATAAAAATTTTGCTAGGTCAATATTTAGGAAATTACCTAAGAGTATGAAAGAGAAATTTAATACTGATTATCTTAGGTTTAAAGCTAAATATGAAAAGGATCCAAGTTTCGCTGACGCATTATTTAATGATATTCCAACAGATGCCCAATCATTTTATGTTAATTTTTATCAAGTATATAGAAATAGATATTGGGATTTCATCATCGATTATTATGATAATTGTTATAAGATAGCTCATGCTAAGAAAAAGAAAATGACTAAATTTTATTTTATGTCATTATATTGTCTCAGTAATACAATATTGTTTATTTCTTTAATTTCTTTGTTTTTTACTTGGCCATCTCTTTGGGGTGTGCGTGTAGGATTTTTAATTTGGTGTTTTCTTATTATTATACAAAAAAAGATAGAAAAATCGCATTTCAATAGCCCTAAGGGTTTAGATCCTAAGTCATCTAATGAAGGATTATTTCTTATTATTTTCATATATGTCTTTTTAGCACCTAGCTTTCCTATCTTCACTATTTATTTATGGGATTTGTTTCCAAATGAATCTTTATTTGTAGGTATTCTCATTTTTATGATGATCTTAATGTGTATCCTTTATTTGTATATGATAGGCCGTATTTCAAGTTTAATTTTTAGTATCCCTATTAGCTACCACTACAAAAAAGGTTTGGATGATTTTATAGAAGAAAAACTGAAATAAAACTTTTTTCTTTCTTTTCTAAAAAGTTAGTATATATGTATTTTTTAATGGATAATTATTTAAAAATTTTATATTTTCCATCTAAGTAATTTTATGATAGCAATATTATTTCTTTATATTATTTCTTTATATTAATTTCTAATGTTGATTTTAAAAAAAACACAAATACTAATAAATTTGTGTTTTTTTTTTATGAACATTGCTTAGAAAAAATATTTTTTTGTCATTTGATTTAGATATATTTATGAATTTATCTATGAGAAAATACTTATTATATTCGCATGAAATTGTATGGAAATATTAATATATTATATTTAGTGATGATGTAATTTAAACACGAAAATAGTAGCTTTTAGTGTAGTCTATTAAGTTCTTAAATGCTCTGTCAATGAATTTTTTAGGCAAGCTATATGAGAAAATACTTATTATATTCTGCAAAAAAATCTGTAATTATATTTTAATGATGAAATTATCATGATAATAATCCGGCAATCCCTATCCTTTGATATTTATCGAGGTATATATGTCAAATCCTCCTGAATCATCAAATAATATTCTAGATTAGGATTTTTTTACAAGGCCAGTAAAAAATAGCTATAGATAATATTTTATTATATGCATACTTATTAGAAGAAAATACTATATTTTGATAATATGGATATATTTTAAGTATAAAATCAATTATAATAATTTATTTTAATGATTTATTAGTTTTGAGAAAAGATCTTTCATCGTGGTTTTGAAACAAGTATATTTTGGCTGGTATGATTTATAGCTAGTTTATTAAAGTAAAATTATATTTGCTATTTTATTTCGGACTTTGCCAGAAATATTAATATAGCCGATTAGTAATGGTGTAATTTAAACACAAAAATAGCCATTATCATAGCTTTTTGTTTATTAAATTAGTTTCTTAAACACTATTTAAAATGGGTTATTGGACAATCTCTTCTTAATTTGCTCAAAAGCTCTTTTTGTGCTAAATTTTTTACATTAGTCATTCTTTATTCTCTTCTTTGTAGTGTGGTTGGTTAAATCTTCTACTCTTGCACATTGGACAAGGTATGTCTATTTTTTGTTATTTTATTTCTGAAAAAAATTCATTTAAAATTTTTTAGTATAATTATATTCTGTTTTAGGTATTTTATGATTTTTGCTTGCATTATATATGTTTTCTGTTATCTTTGTTTTAGTTTTTTATAATTTTAATATATATTTGTATTATTAATATATTTGTATATAAAAAGATTAAAGAGGTGTTAGCTTATCGTAAGAGAAGAAGTGGCTGCAGGTGGCGTTGTTTACTGTTATCGGGATGGTAAGTTGTGTATTTTGTTGATTAAGGATCGTTTTGGTTATTTTAATTTGCCTAAAGGTAAGCAAATGGTTGGTGAAAGTTTAGAAGAAACCGCGATACGTGAGGTTAAAGAAGAAACAGGTATTACAGCGGGTATTCAGGAGTCTTTGTTGACGGTTTATTATGTTTATGGAGATGACGAGAAGATTCATAAGCGTGTTAAGTGTTTTTTAATGCCATACATAGAAGGTACAGCCATTCCTTTGGAAGAAGAAATTTCATCTGTTTGTTGGTATGAAGCGGATGATGCGTTATGGAAGATTAGACAATCAGGTTATAATGTCTATGAACGTGTTTTTAGCAAAGCTTTAACACGTATAGCTTTGCTAAATGATACACAACCTTTAATAGCGCCAAGGATTGATCATACGTTACTTCATCCATTGACGACAACTGATGATGTTGTGAAATTATGTTATGAGGCGCATGAGCATCGTTTTGCCTCGGTTTGTGTTTTGCCTGCTTTTGTATCTTGTGCTAAATCTGCTTTAGCTAATAGTTATGTTGCTGTATGTACGGTGATTGGTTTTCCTTTAGGAGCGACAACGACAGAGGCGAAAGTAGCTGAAACACGTCGTGCGATAACTGATGGAGCTTTGGAGTTGGATATGGTTTTGCAGTTGGGGGCTTTAAGAGAGGGTAATGATGATCTTGTTTTAGATGATATTGCGCAAGTTGTGGCTGCAGCTGAGGGGCGTATTGTTAAGGTTATTATTGAAACTTGTTATTTGCAGAAGGAAGAAATAATTAGGGCATGTTCTTTAGTAGCTAAGGCTAAAGCGCATTTTGTTAAAACATCAACGGGTTTTGGTACAGGTGGTGCAACATTAGAAGATATTGCTTTGATGGCTAAAACGGTAGGGGAAGAGTTAGGTATTAAAGCTTCAGGTGGAGTTAAGACAGCTGATTTCTCTCAGCAGTTACTTGCAGCTGGGGCTGATCGTTTAGGAACAAGTTCTGGTGTTTTATTATTTAATTCATAAAAGGAAGAGGGTATATCTTTATTAACGATTGCCTTTTTTGTCGTATTGTGTCTGGTGAGATAGCTTGTAAGCAAATCTACGAAGATGAGCATACATTAGCTTTCCATGATATTGCAAAAGCTGCTCCGTCACATGCTTTAGTTGTTCCTAAACGTCATTTTGTGTCATTGGTTGATTTGGAACAGCAAGAACCTCATTTAGCGGTGAATTTATTACAGACTGTATGTAAAACGGCTCATTTGTTAAAATTGACGCCTAAAGGGTTTAGAGTTGTCGTAAATACAGGTAAAGATGCTGGTCAGACAGTTTTTCATTTGCATTTTCATATTTTAGGTGATAGACAGCTTACTTGGCCACCTGGTTAATCTTTGACAATTTTTTTGTTATCATGATATAATATTTAGTGTGTGTTGGTTGTTTGTGCTGTCTGGTTATGTTTGTTGTGACACTTATAATAAGTTTATGGTAGATTATTTTTTTACCTTATAGTTATTATATGGTCGATGTTGTTTGTTTCGTAAGGAGAGGGGGAACAAGATTGGTTGAGACGCGCGTACGGAGGAATGAGTCCTTTGATAGTGCATTGCGTCGTTTTAAGCGTTCCTGCGCTAAAGACGGGGTCCTCTCCGAAATTCGTCGCCGCGAGCGGTATGAGAAACCAAGCACGCGACGTAAGCGAAAAGCAGAGGCGGCGCGTCGTAATAATAATAAGAAGCGCTGACGAAGTGGATAGCAACAGCAGCGATCTGATTGTATGAGCTTATGTTATTTCCTACAATGATTTGCGATAATTCTTAACTGTTGTGAATTCTAATAAAAATTATTTTTTAAATAATTAGATGTTTTTGTATTGATTCCACTTAGTTTTTACTGTAGAATGAATTATTGTAGATTTAGATAAATCTAGAGAGAATATACACCGACCGGGGGCAAAACGGTTTATGTTTATACTTTTTAGATAAAAACACCTTTTCCTATGTAAGGGAAAAGGTGTTTTTTTGTTTATTTGTTTTTTATTTATATTATTTTATTTTTGTGTTTTTATTTACATAACTTGATTTATAAATGACTTATATTATGAACGCGTGTCAATTTGGCTAAAATAGCTATAACATCCCTAATTTGTTTTGATAGGAGATATTTATGTGGCTTATAATTTTGAGTGTCATTATTATTACTATTGTACTCGTTTTATGGTTTAGTCCATTATGTATTGAATTTCAACTTCATAAAGGTGTTAGCGAAAAAGTTAGTATGATTTCTATTTCTGTTTTATATGGTCTTTTACGTTATCGTGTTGAATTATCAAAATTGGGTTTTAAAAAGCAACGGAGTGGTTTAAGTGGGGATGCGCGTGTTAAAAGTAAGTTTCAAGCTGATCATAGAAAGGCAATTAATACGAAGGAAGATAAGAAAATTCCAATTGATCGAAAAATACTTACAGAGGTTTTTATGATTTTTGAAACTTTGTATTTTTATTTACCTTTGTTTTTACGTGTTTTAAGGATTTTTTTTAAAGATGCTACTTGTAAATCTTTGTATATTAGAACGGAATTTGGGACAGGCGATGCAGCAGAAGTTGGGCAATTAACTGCTTATTTGTGGATGATTAAATCATTTTTTGTTTGTTTTTTGTCAGAAATTTTTCATATGGAAAAGAAACCTTTGATTAATGTTATGCCTCTTTTTAATAAAAAAAAGTTAATTTTTGAATTTCATAGTATTATTTGTTTTAGACTGGGTTATGCTATACTTGCCGTGGTATATGGTCTATGCAAGAATATTAGTCATACTCTTTGGGGCTATGCTTTGCAAACGATCAAAGATAAGAAATGAATTTGATAAGCAATTAGTTTTTTATGGTCGATGAGAAGGGATTGATGTGCTTTTATGACTGAAAGACAACATCCTATACGCGGTTTGATGGAAACGGCGATGGAAAATTTACGTGAAATGGTTGATGTTAATACTATTATTGGTGATCCCATGGAAATATCTAATGGTCAAACAATTATACCTGTATCACGTGTTGGCTTTGGTTTTGCCGCTGGTGGGACGGAATTTGGTAAGAAAACGGTTGATTCTAGTGAGACAAAAGTTGCGGCTTATCCTTTTGGTGGAGGTAGTGGGGGTGGCGTTTCCATTACACCGGTTGCTTTTTTGGTCGTTAATGATAAAGGGGTGCGATTATTAGATCTACAAGGTAGTCATCATATGTATGAGCGCTTGTTAGAATCAGCACCGATGTTAATGGAAAAGTTTCGTAATATGGTATTTAAGGATAGTAAGCAAACACAAGATGCAGGAGAATCCGTTAATGGTTCTAATAATGCTTAAGCGTTGATCGCAGCTAGGATGGCCCTTGCTGCATCGATTTTTCCATAACCAAACCACATGCTATGTCCATTTTGATCATAATCACTGTAGTTTTGTCCGCATGCATCTGGTTCATCATCTTCAATTTTCGTTGCTGTTTTACAGATGATATCTTTAACATCACTTGCTGTTAAAGATTGATTAGCAGACAAGATTAACCCTGCTAAACCTGCAACGAGTGGTGTTGCACTTGATGTACCACCAAAGTTATTGGTATAGTGAGATGAATTGGCATAACCACCAGGTTCGCGGTCTGTTGTGACGATACCTAATCCAGGGGTGTGTTTCATATGTCCATAAGGGCATCCATTGTTACTAGGGGCGCAACAAGTTATTTCTTTTCCCCAATTAGAATATTTAGATCTTTTATACATACTTGTTGATGCAGCTACAGTGACGACATCAGGATGTATCGCCATACCATTGAGAATTGGTTTGTCGATGGTATATAATTCTCCTTTATGTATATATGAAAAACTATTCGCTTTAAGAGGTAGATTAGAATTTCCGGCCGCGATACATATGAGACAACCTTTACCTTTTGGGCCACCTGTTAGCATTAGTTCATGAAATAACTCATTAAGTTTTGTTGTTTGGGGTGCATAAGCTGGCATAGCAGGTCCCCAACTGCATGAAATAACATGGGCTTTTCTTCCAACAGTGTTAAACATATGGTAAAGTGTGGCATCATCGATGAACATACTCATTCGTACAGGCATGAAAGCGCAACCAGGGGCTATACCTAGTGTGCCTGAACCATTTTCTTCGGCAACGGCTACACCAGCACAAGCTGTGCCATGGTTTTCATTTGATTTTGCTGAGGGGTTTGTATCATCATCAGCATAGTCCATAGGATCGACGATTTTTCCTATACCTTTAAAATCAGGATGGTTAAGATCAAAGCCATCATCGATCACAGCAATCACAATATCTCTTGATCCACGTGTGGTGCTCCAAGCGTAGGGGGCATTGATGCTTGCTTCTGTCACTAATTGTATTTGGCGTTCTTTAGTATATAAGTGCCATTGTTTATCAAACAGGGTTTCTGTTGGGATATATGGTTGATTGTAATGGATAAATTTTTGATATAAATTAGGTTCCGCAGATTTAACTTCTTTTGTGTCTTCTAAGGCACGTGAGATTGTTAAGGGATTTAGATTATGGTTGATTTCTACCAGGACGTGGTTTTTTTCTTCCCCTAGTATTTTAAGGTGGAATTTTTCTATGATTTTTTCTTTTTGGGTAACTGAAACATGATCTTTGAATGACAAGAGTAATTTATTGGTTACATTGTATTGTTCTATAACATTTTCAGCCATATAGTAAGTATTGTGCATAGTTACAACTTCGCGTTCAATTTGTTCTAACGTCTTTTTGTCGTCTTTATGGACAGTATCGACAAAACAGTTAGTTGGTGATAGATAGCTAACATTTTGTACGCCTTCTAGCTCTTTGATTCTTTCTAATGACTTTTTATATCCAGGTACGACAAAGAAACGGTTCAAATCAGGAGCTACTTTTATATGTTTACCGCCGCGTGAAATTTCATATTTGACCATTTTCATATTTCTTCCTTTTCTTTTTTATATTTTAATAGCTTAAATAATCCTCTACAGATGATATACCAACGTTTATGATGGATTATTTTCGAGGTTGCTTGGTATGAATAAACATCATAAGACATATTTTGTCTAGGATGATACAAGTTGTTTTGTAAATCCCAGATCAGGAGAGAAGGTCTGTGATTAATATGTCGCTTTATAGATTACTTAAGTATTTTTTTATACTCTTGCCGTTGATTTCGTCCCATATATTTGCTTTCGGTAACGATCAGACGCAAAAAAGTTTACCTGATTTAGCACCTACAGCTACTTCAGCTATTCTCATGGAGCGTACTTCGGGTAAGGTGTTGTATGCTAAAAATGAGCATAAGCGATCATTGATTGCTAGCACGACAAAAATTATGACAGCTATTATTGCATTAGAAAATAGCGATCTAGATGATATGGTTGAAATTACAGAAGATGTCATTAAAGTTGAAGGTTCATCTATTTATTTAAAAGTAGGTGATTGTGTACCTTTAAGAACCCTCCTATATGGCCTTATGTTAAGATCAGGTAATGACGCTGCCATGGCAATTGCCAAGTATGTTGGGGGTTCGATTGAAGGTTTTGTTTATCTTATGAATGAAAAAGTTCAACAATTAAGTTTGTATAATACAAACTTTACTAATCCACACGGACTTGATCAGCCAGAACATTATTCTTCAGCATATGATTTGGGTAAAATTGCATCTTATGCACTTTCTAATCAACAATTTCGGGAAATTGTTAGTACCAAGGCGATTGTTCTGCCTGGACCAGATGAAAATCATGATTATAAATTTTATAATAAAAATAAAATGTTGCGATTATATAAATATGCTGATGGTGTTAAAACTGGCTTTACGCATAAAGCACATCGCACCTTGGTTTCTTCAGCGACTAAAGATGGGATGCAGTTGGTAGCGGTTACACTTAACGATGGTAATGATTGGAAAGATATGATGATGATGTTTGAATATGGGTTCAAACATTATAGATTAGAAGTCTTATTATATGAAGCGCAATTAGTACCGGTTAATGATGGGAATATTCAAATTATTGCGACAAAAAAATTTATGTACCCGATGAGTAAAAATGAATTAGCTGATGTATCAATGCAACCCATTGTCACTTACCCATTAAACCATTTCCCAACAGCTAAAGCAAACATTGGTGTTGTGCGTATCTTATTAGGTAATAAAGTGATCGGTTCCGTTCCATTGCAATTCATTTCTAAACAACGTTCTTTAGCTGATTGTTGGTCTGATGTGTTGGAATATGCCTTTTCACAAGGAGGTATAAGATGATTCATGTCATTTGGTTATCATTAATTATGGTAGGGATCATCGTTTCATTTTTTTCTGGGCGTGTTGATCAAATATCAACAGCTGTTTTACAAGGATCACAAGGAGCGATTCAAGTATGTATTGGCTTAATAGGTGTCATGTCTTTATGGATGGGCATGATGCGCTTAGCCGAAAAAGCTGGTATTTTAAAGGCTATCGCTAAATTGTTACATCCTATTGTGCATAAATTGTTTCCTGATATACCTAAAGATCATAAAGCACATGGCTATATTGTATCTAATATTGTAGCTAACTTATTTGGTTTAGGTAATGCAGCAACACCCAGTGGGATAAAAGCGATGCAAGAGATGCAAAAATTAAATCCACGAAAAGATGAAGCAACACCTGCTATGTGTACCTTATTAGCTTTAAATACATCAGGCTTAACTTTAGTCCCTACATTGCTCCTAGGTCTAAGAGTACAATACAATGCAGTATATCCAACATCCATTATTGGGCCAACATTATTAGCTACTGCAATTGCTACCACGTTTGCTTTACTCATTGATCGTTTTTGCCGTTATCGCAAACAGCGTACCCTTATTAAGCGTTAATAAAGATTTAAAGCAAGATTTAAAGAAATAAAAAAATTTTTATTTATGAATGCCTATATTATACTTTTGTAACTTTTCTAAAGAAAAAACAAAGATGCACAATAAAAAACAAAGATGAACAATAAAACAAAGATGCACAAAAAAAAAAAGATTAAAAACTATTTTTTTAAATTTAATAAAATGTTTTATGCATTAGAGGTGTATTAATCAATGGTGGTTTTCTTAATGAATTGTGCCCAATTTTTTGTTCCTTTATTACTTTTGATTATTCCACTGATTGCTTATGTTCGTAAGGTGCCGTTGTTAACAACTTTTGTTGAAGGAGCTCAAGAGTCATTTAAAATTGTTCTTTCTATTCTTCCGCATCTCATTGCTATGATGATGGCTGTTGCTATTTTTAACCATAGTGGTGCTTTGGAGATGTTGATGGAATTTATACAACCTATTTTAGCTTTTTTGTCTATACCAGCGGCCGTTTTTCCTATTGGTATTCTTCGACCGCTCTCAGGGACAGGCTCGTTAGCTTTTGTTGAGGATATTTTACGTTCTCATGGACCTGATTCTTTGCTCGGTATTATGGCTTCAACGATTCAAGGCAGCACTGATACAACTCTTTATGTATTAACTGTTTATTTTGGTGCGCTAGGGATCAAAAAAGCTAGCTATGCGCCTTTTGTGGGTCTTATGGCTGATTTGATTGGTTTTATTTCCGCTATATGGATTTGTTATTGGTGGTTTGCTTAAAATTGGCTAGGAGGCAAGCTAGATATGTACTCTTTATTAGGTGATTTTTGGATATATATTGTGCCCATAGTCTTAATCGCTGTTTTGAAATTTGATCAAAGACGTTTAGCATTAAATGAACCATTCGATCATAATTTAGATAAAAAAGTTTTTTTTAATGAACGAAGAATCATGACTATTAGTTTTATCTTTTCGTGTATATGGGCATTAATTCTAGGACGGCTATTTTATCTAGAAATTAATCGATATATCTGGCTTATAGAAAAATATCCATGGATTGAAATTTCTGAAATATTTTCGCGTCTGGTTTGTTTTGTTTGCTTAATTGTTGGTTTGAGTATTTTTTTTACTTATCCTCGTCAAAAAATTGTGTCTAAATTTGGTTTAGAACCGCAGCGATATGCTCATTTATTAACATTTATTATGTTTATCTATTTTTGTTACAACTATGCTTTTTCTCGTACACCTGAAATATTCTCAGACCTTGTAAAATGGGATGAGGAAGACAAATTAATTTTTGAGGCTTTTAAGATGGCGATATTGTTGTTTTTAGTTACCTTGGTTAGTTTAGGTTTATATATTCATCGTACGCCAAGGCAAGTTATCAAACGTCTTGGACTAAATAGACCCCTTTCGCTTAAAGTTATTTTACTTATTTTGGTTGTTTCTATTTTATTGCATTTTTTTACCAGTTATATTATAAATTGGCTCTTGAATTTGAATCTGGCCATGGGTAAACCATTTATTGATATGTCTGAACCTATACCTAAACTTTCTTTTTTAGGCATTTTATTTATTGGTATTTTACCAGCTATAAGTGAAGAATTAATTTTCCGTGGTGTTTTACAACCAAAAATAGGTATTATATGGACTAGTATTTGGTTTTCTATTGTCCATATGCAGTACAATGTTATATGGATTTTTGTGCTTTTTTTAAGTACATTAGTTTTTGGTTGGTTTGCTAAGCGTTATGGTTTATGGTCAACAATACTAATGCATTTTATAAATAATATATTAGCTGGTATTATGGTGAGCTTTGATTAGCTCTTTTTTATTATGATTAATTATATATTTTTAACCATTTATACTATAGATAAAAATCAATTGGCTATTTTACTATACGAGTTAGATATTATTACCATACTATTTAAATCAACAAGTTTTAAGTAGACTTGTTACAAAACAGGGAATTTTTCCAAGAATCCATGTCAAGGCCAGATAATATAAATTACTGTACATGAAAAAAGCAAAAAAATATAAATTGTTCATAAAAACCAGGAAATATTATGGCACTTCCAAAGTTTTCAACATCTTATATTTAAAGATTTAATTAACAAATACATTGCTAAATCATACTTTTAATTACATACAAAATACAATAGGAGGATATTTTATCATCTGTACTCTATATAAAAGGACTTGTGCTTAAATACAGTATAGGCGATTAATACCAATAATTGCTATTTATTGGTATTTTTAAAAATTTATTAAAAAAATAAAATTTCGATAGCTGTTCTTATTTATTAACTTTATTTTTATAATAATAGGAATAAATTTACAAATATTATATATATTACTACTAGTTTTGGGATTTCATTAAGATATGAAATTTAAAAAAGATACATTTTTTTGTCTTTATATCTTTAAATTAAAATATAACGTCTATATAAATTAAAATATAAAGTCTATACATATAGCTAAAAAACAACACTATTATTAAATTGTGTTGTTTTTTAGCTATATGTATATTAATATTAATATGAAATTTAACACTAAAAGAAAAGAGCACATAACTATTTCTAATATTAAAAAGAGATATGTAAATATGTAATATGCAAAAATAGCAAAATTCACTGGCAAGTAATTGATGTCCACTTTAGGTTTTTATAAAATAACTTTTTTAATTATAGTAGAAAGTGTAATAAAACATGATTTGAAAAACAATAAAAATTTATTATAATTAACCTTTGTACATAAATTAAAATTAGATAATTCTGAAATTATTGATGTTTTGGGTTTGGTTGTTTTTTGGACACAGGATATAAAAGCAAATAAAAAAGCGCTGATAAAATATAATCAGCGCTTTTTATATTTTAAAAAATAATATAATGCAATTTTTTATTAATAAAATTAGTTTTTTAAAGCAATTAAAATAAATTGGAAAGTTAAAAAAATCAGATAATTAATGTTTCTTATTTAGTTAGATGCCAAAGATATAATTTTATTATGTTTGATATTTAAATATATACATCAAACATAAATATAAATTAAGGGAAACTAAATTTAAGAATTAGCTTATATTTTTTGATACTTTAATATTATCGATAAATTTTAAATGTAATAGCAAGTCCTTATAGGCTAAATGATGTATTTTTACTATATTTTATCTTTATATAATATCTGTTTTATAACAAGTCCAATATATAGTATTATTCCAAGCGATTGGATCTGATTTTTAATTTTAAAAATTTTATCAAAAATCTTAAAATTAAAAATAATATTGTTTTATATATAATAATATTTTTTATATTATATTTTTTATAATTAATTTGATTATTTATTTATAATTAATTATAATATATATGTATGGGATTAATTATAAATTTATTTTTTTATTTATTTTATTGTTTTTTATTTATAAAATAAATTACTCTAAATATATATAACAATTTTAGTTTATATTATTATATGTTAATTATTATTTTCTATATATACCATACTTATTATATGTAAATTTATCAGAAGAATAATTTTGGAAATTTCTGAATTTTTTTAAATAGGGTTAATATAATTAGTGATGATTTTTTTGATTTTTATGTTTGGCGTATATCTTTATCATTTTATTATATATTTTTTTATTGAATTTTGAGTATGTTCGTGGTGTTATGTTTTATATTTTCAATAAACGATCTTTTAAAACTTTTGTTTTTTATAAAATATTGATGTTTAATTTCAAATAAGTATTTATTTTATTAAATTATTTTTTTGTTATTTATTATTATTATATAAATTAAATATTTATTAAATTAATATCTTTATGAAATGTCATGATTATTATTTTTGGGAGGGTAATCATGTTTTTATGGCTATTAATGTTTTTTATCTTTCCTCTTTTAATAATTGGTGTTTTGAAGTTAGATGAAAGATGTTTTTTGGAGAGAGCGACATTAGCTAATGGGTATGGTTTTTATCGATATAAGATGTTTTTTATTAATTTTAGTGTATGGTTAGTTTGGGTTTTATTATATATATTTTGGGATTTGCGTTATCATATTCAGGAAGTTCAGGAAGTTTTATATGTTATAGCTATTGCCTTAGTTATTAGTTTTTTCTTTTCCTGTCCATTTTTTGTGCATATAAGAAAGAAAATGATGCGTAAATTTGATTTGGATTTTAAGCGATATACGCATCATTTGGTATTGATTACTTTTATTAGTCAGTTATTTATATTTATTTTTACTAGGAAGTCAGATGTTTTATCTAAAATTTCGGAAAATTATCTTAGTAGTCCTTCGATTTGGGGTATGGTTCAAACAATGTTGTTTTGCATTTTCGTTATTTTAGCTTGTCTAGGTTTTTATTTATATCGTACACCTAGGCAAATTATGGAACGTTTAGGTTTGAATCGTGCTATTTCTTTTAAGATTATATTGCTTATTTTAGTTTTAGGAATTTCGTTATTTTTTTCAGAAACATATATACGTAATTTATTATTTGTTTTTAACAGTACGATGGATCAACCTATTACTTTAATTGATTCATCATATCAATTAACTTTTTGGGTTATTTTAGCACTTTGTATATTCCCTGTTATAGGAGAGGAATTATTTTTCAGAGGACTTTTGCAGCCTAAGCTAGGTATTGTGTGGACAAGTATTTGGTTTGCTATTATTCATATTCAATATGATATTTCCGGAGTTATAATTTTGTTTTTAAATTCCTTAATTTGGGGTTGGTTTGTTAAACGGTATGGTTTATGGGCATCTATTTTCTTTCATTTTATTCATAATATATTATCAAGTTCTTTTTATTATTTCTATGAATTTATCTAGCGACTTGTCCAGAAATATTAATATAGCCGATTAGTAATATTGTAATTTAAACACAAAAATAGCTATTATCATAGCTTTTTGTGCATTAAATTAGGTTTTTAAACACTATTTAACATGGGTTATTGGACAAGCTCTATAATTACTTACCTGGATTACTTTTATGAGCTTGTTCCTAAAACTTAAAATAATATATTTTCAAAATATTATTTTAAGTTTTGCCTAAACATAGTATAGATGATTAATTATCCTTTATCCTTTATTATTTATTAATTATTAATTATTATTTATTAATTATTATTTATTAATTATTATTTTGAAAATTTTTTAAAAAAAAGAAAATTTTAAAAACATAATACTAATTTATCTATGATTAATATTTTGGAATTTTTTTAAAGGACTTGTCCAAGAATGCTAATATATCCGATTATTGCAGATTATTGGTAGGGATTGTCAATTTTCAAATTTTATTAAAAAAGCTTAAAATAAACAATAAATCTGCCTTTTATATATTTTTTAAGATATATAAATACTAATTTTTTAATTATTTGAATATTAATAAAATATATCAAAATTCATATATTTTATTAATATTTTTAAGTTTATGCCAAAAAAAATAAGTTTATATAAAATAATTTTATCTCTTTCTAATATTTTTGAATTTAATATTGTAATATATCAACAAAAAATCACAATATTAATATAACATTGTGATTTTTTGTTGATATATACTACTATAAAATTTTATATTTAAAAGAGATGATTAAGCATATATTTATAAATCTAAACTTAAATACTTGAATATGTAATATTCCAAAATAGCAGCATTTGATGAAGGTAAATTCATGTATGCTATCAGTGTAGATAAAATCATCTTTGAAAAAATAGTTAATAGAGTTAGAAAAATAGATTTAAAGACCAAAATAAAGGGTGGAAGGCAAAATATACTCAACCCTGAAAATCAAGTATACTTATTTTTTCATAATTTTTTTCTTGGACTTACAAATAGAATAATTGCACAAATTTTTGGTATTAGTAAAAGCATGGTTAATAACATCATACAAAAGATACAAGTTATCGCCAAGAAAGTATTATCCAAAAGATATCCTGCAAATCAGAGCCCATATTTTTCATCTCTCATATTTGGTTTGTTTATATTCTATTGTACTTAATTGCGCATAGAAAGACCAACAAAAGATAATAAAAAATATGAATCCGGAAGAAAAAAGTATCCAAAAATGAAGTCTTTCCTTGCAATTTGTGCTGAAACAGCTTCTATTGTCTACACCAATTTTGCACCCGGGAGTGCACATGATTTTAAGCTTTTTAAAGATTCGTACATTCCATGGTTATCTGAATATGCCACTTTAATCTCTGATTTAGGCTTGCAGGGCTTACAAAAGCTATTTTTTTACCATATAAAAGAAGTAAGTTAAAGAATTTGACTCAGGAACAAAAGGAGTATAATCAAAAAATTTCTCGTAAAAGATCATTGGTAGAAAGAGTTATAGGTTGGTTAAAAATATTTAAGATTATTTCTAATATATATCTTAATAATCCTAAAAAATTTCCAGAACAATTTGATTTAATATGCGCAATGTTTAATTCTCACCTAGATTTAGGGAAATTCCAAGAAGTTAAAGAAGATAAAAAAGCAAGCTAAATAGCAAAATTAAAAATTCTGACAATTTACATATGTATTAGTTAGGTGCTTTTAATAGAATTTCATTGTTTATAAATACAAAAATGACAAATTAAACCTATTAATAAAATCCCTAAAACAAAAATCTTCGTTTTTTATATTTTAACACTATTTATGAAATTTAAACACAAAAATAGCAATTATCATAGCTTTTAGTGCCTTTGATTAGACACCTAAACTCCATTCACATTGATTCTTGGACAAGTCCAAAATATGAAATCTAGATAAAAATGAATTTATATTTTATTTTTTATAATCAAACGAAGCTTTTCTTATGTGTTAAAGAAAGCTTCGTTTTAACGTGAAAATGGATATTGATTAGGTGTCTGATTGTTATAATGTGTTGCATTGTTATAATGTGTTGGATTTCTTTTTTGTTGTTGTTGTTGTTGTTGTTGTTGTTGGGGTTGGTTATATGGTTGATTTGGGGGTGGATAATGAGGGGGATTAAAATTATTGGGTGGTGGAGATGGCTCGTTATTATTTGCTTCTAAATCTTCCATGCCGAATTCTTCGAAAATACGTTGACAAAGTGCTAATTCATAATTTATCATGCTGTCTTGGTTTTCTGATTTTAGCAATAAACTTTGATACTGTAGCAGTGCTTCTTCTATCAGATCTAGTTCCGCCTTTGTCAAATTGATAGTGATCTTCATTATGGTTCCTTACTCCTTTAACCATGCCGATCGATCTCACCATGACTTAATTATGCTTTCCCATTCTTATTTATAAAATAACATGATGATTAGTTTTAGATATTTATCAATATTTATAAATGTTTATTATTTCAATTTATCCATCAAATTTCGGAATAACAATATGGCTTTCTTATCATTTGCATCATCTACATATCTTGTTATTGCTGCTACAGCGTAACGTGGGTTATCTGTTGGCCCAAAACCAATAAACCATTTATGATACAGGTTGCGTTTATTTTTATCTGTTACTTGTGCTGTTCCTGTTTTACCACCTAATGGCCATTTAGCATTATATAACCATGGGGAAGCTGTGCCTTTGATAGCAGTATTACGCATCATATTTTGTAAGCCTTTTGTAGTTTCTGGTGCTAATTTTTTTGTTGTGTTGGACCAAATTTTTGGTATTTCAATGATATTTTTTCCTTGTTCATTGCGAATGGCTTGAATTAAACGAGGTAAGGGTGGATTTCCGTGATGATAAATTGTTGTTATGGCATGAGCTGCTTGTATGGGTGTAATTAGTACATCGTGTTGTCCTAAACCAGTTTGTGCTAATTCGCCTTTTGTATATTCCGTTAAGTTTCTTTTAAAAATGACACCTTGGTGTTCTTCGATGAACTGTTTTTTTATCTTATTGTTACCATATGATAATAATTTATTGCCAAAGCCTAATTTCTCGCTATAAGCTGCTAAACGTTTTGCGCCTAACTGAGCAGCTAGTTTACCAAAAACAATATTGCATGAATTTGCATATGATTCACTAAAACTATGTTCACCATGACCTTGTGTTTTATTTTTTTCTCTTAGACCTAGTTTAGCTAATGAACCTTTGCAATTTGATGTACTTTGAGGGTTTACTAATCCCTCTTCCATTCCTGCAGCAGCAACGACTGTTTTAAATATCGAACCCGGAGCTGCTTCCATCAAGGCACGATTACCTTGGGGTTCATCTTGCGGTTCTTTACTTGCTATAGCTAAGATATCACCGTTATTTATATCTTGTACAACTAAAGCGCCATCTTTGATGCTAAATTGATTTAACAAATTATCTGCGATTTCTTGGATTTCTTTATCTAATGTTACAACTAAATCGTAACCTGGTCCTAGAAGTGGATGCCAACTGCTTTTTGTAGGGTGACCATTCAATGGTTGTCCTTTAACATTGGTTTTGTACCAAAGAAGTTTTTCAGCTTGACCATTTAAAAATGGATCAAATGTTTTTTCAAGACCTGTATGAGCGACAATTTTTTTATGATTATGGAAACGTGCAATATTACCTATGATAGATGGTTGATCATTCGCAAGACGATTTTCAGCCCATACGAGTTGTATACCTGGGATTTTCAGGTTATTGATTTGTTGATGGATATGTATTGGTATTTTATATGAAGTATAAGTATTTTCTTTATAATTACTGTTGTTGTTTTTATTATTTTCATTTTTATTTTCTTTCTTTAGAAAAGTTGGTTTTCTAATTTGAGAAAGTTGTTCTATGAGTTCAACAAAAGGTATATTCAACGAATTAGCTAGTTGTGTAAATTTTTTATTGTATTGTTTAATATGTTTTTTTGTTTGTGGAAAAATTAATAAATAAGGATGTCGTTCGCCGACCATAATTTTGTTTTTGCGATCAACAATTTTACCGCGCCCGCTATCTAAACGGATAGCTTTTTTGTGTTGGTTGATTGTTTTTAAAGCCCATAAATGGTTTTTTTTTTGGTTTATCCATGAAAGTTGAATTAAAAGTGATAGAAATATTATGCAAATGATATATGATAATAATTTAATTCTTTGCTTGGATAACAAATAAATACCCCCTATGCCCATTTTTGGCACAGTGGGTACAGTTTATACGGTTTGGTATTTATTCGATTTTTTTGTAATATTAGAAATGTTTTAATATTTAGTGAGATAACTTATTACATTTATTATGGTAAAATATTTACAAATATCTTAAAGGGGGTTATGATTTGACACCTATGATGCAGCAGTACTTAAAAATAAAAAAAGAGCATACAGATGCTTTTGTGTTTTTTCGTTTAGGTGATTTTTATGAACTATTTTTTGAGGACGCGACAAAAGTTGCTTTACTTTTAGATTTAACCTTAACCACACGCGATGGTAAAGTACCTATGTGCGGAGTTCCTTTTCATGCTGTGAATGGTTATATCAAGAAATTAGTTCAGCTTGGGCATAAAGTGGCTATTTGTGAACAAATGACGCCTGCTAATAAGAAAACGTTGGTTCCGCGTGAGGTTGTTCGTGTAGTGACACCGGGCACATTTTTGGATGATGATTTATCATCTGATGTTGACCATTGTTTTCTCATTGGACTGGCTTATCAAAAAACAACGAAAGATAAATCATCAGATAGCCAGTGGGCCTTTGCTGCTGTTGATCTTTCAACGGGTGAGGGTCATATTGGTATGTTTACGGGTTCTTATCAACTTTTATGGGAAGAACTTACTTGTTATCAACCGCGTGAATTAGTAGGATATGCTTTGCCTGAACTTTTGCAAAAAAAGATACCTTCTTTTATACCTTATACAGAAGTTGATATACAACCTTTGTGTGAGCTACCTTCGATGATGACGGATATTTTACCCTTACAGAAACAGGCTTTACAATGTCTTTATAATTATATTTTTAAGACACAGCGTCAAATATTACCTCATCTGAAAAATTTCAAGCAAAAAGACCATAAACGATATTTGATGATGGATTCATTAGCACAGCATCATTTATCTCTAATTAAGAATCCTAAAGATCATCGTAAACAAGGTTCTCTTTGGCATATTTTAGATCATACAGTGACATCAATGGGTAGCAGGTTATTAAGGGGTTGGTTACAACAGCCGCTTAGAGACATATCTGCTATTTTAGCAAGACAGGATGCTATATCATATTTTTTACAAAAGCCGCTTTTGTTAGATGATCTACGGCAGCTATTAAAGGGCGTTTATGATATTGAACGCTTGGTTGCTCGTCTCGCTTATGAACGAGCTAATGCGCGTGATTTACTCTGGTTAGCTAAGTCGATGATGCAAGTGCCTCATTTACAAGCTTTATTAACTGATTGTCCCGCTTTTGTTTTAACAGACACAACTTCTTGTTTTAAAGCTGCGGAAGATATTTTAGCTGCTATCTGTGATACACCATCTTTGACGTTGCAAGAAGGTTTAATCTTTCGTGACAGTTATAATGAAATACTATTTAAATTAAGGACCGAGGAAGCTGATGGTCGGAAATGGATCCAAGAACTTGAAAAAAGAGAACGTGATTTAACAGGTATCCGTTCTTTGAAAGTCGGTTACAATCGGATTTTTGGCTATTATATTGAGGTTACAAAAACACATTTAGCTAGTGTGCCGAAAGATCGCTACAAGAGGAAACAAACATTGGCTAATGTAGAGCGTTTTTCAACGGATGAACTTCAGCAAAAAGAACGTTCGATTATTGAAGCTCAGCAAACAGCTATCCGTTATGAGCATGAACAATTTATCTTGTTTCGACAAAAACAATTAGCTCATATAGATCATTTCCAACGTTTAGCTAAATGGATAGCTAAAGTTGATTGTTTACAAGCGTTAGCTAGTTTGGCCCAAAAAGAAGCATATGTTAAACCATCATTGATATCATCACAAACAAGTGTTGACTTACATATTACTGAAGGTCGCCATCCGATTTTAAGTTCTTATGAAGAGGCTAATTTTATCTCTAATGATACTGATTTTAATGATAAAAAAAATATCATGCTTATAACAGGGCCTAATATGGCGGGTAAAAGTACATATATGCGTCAAGTTGCTTTACTAGTTATCATGGCACAAATCGGTAGTTTCGTGCCTGCGGCTAGCATGAAGCTAGCTTTGGTTGATCAGATCTTTGCACGTATTGGGGCTGCAGATGATTTATTACGAGGTCAAAGTACATTTATGGTTGAGATGAGCGAAACAAATGTTGCTTTACGTCAAGCAACAAAACATAGCCTTATTTTGTTAGATGAAATTGGACGCGGGACAGCTACTTACGATGGGATGGCTTTGGCTAAAGCAATTCTTGAATATTTGCATTATGAAGTTAAGGCTAAAGTTCTTTTTTCAACCCATTATCATGAACTAGCACTTGATCCATTGCCTCATCTTTTATTATTGAAAGCAAATTGTATCCAAAAAGAGAACAAAGTGGTTTTTTTGTATAAAATGATCGAAGGTGTTGCTGATCGTAGCTATGGCTTACAAGTAGCCGCACAAGCTGGATTGCCAGATAAGGTTTTAGAGCGTGCGCAAGTTATTTTAGATGAATTAGAGCAGCGTAAGACGCATGTTTCTTTAGCAAAAGAAAAGTTAAACAAAGAGACAGCTAAAGAACAAAACAAAGAGACAGTTAAAGAACAAAACAAAGATAAGGGAGAAATTCCAATAGAAGTAATTTTATTATTTAAAGAAATATCTGGTTGGGATTATTTAAAACAATCTCCTGTTTTAACTTTAGCAGAAGTTGAAAAATGGCAAATGAAGGTTAAGCGTTTCTTGTTGGGTTAATTTATTTGAAAGGATGTTTTTAATGGGTTTTATTCGTATTTTATCCGAAGAAGTAGCGATGAAAATAGCTGCGGGTGAAATCGTGGAGAGACCAGCAGCTATTTTAAAGGAGCTTGTGGAAAATGCGATTGATGCTGGTGCAAGCAAGATTACAATTTCATTGGTTGAGGGAGGTATTTCTGCCATTACAGTTATTGATAATGGTAAGGGTATGGATGATGAAGATGCTCATTTAGCTTTTGTTAGGCATGCGACTAGTAAGATTAGAACAGAGGATGATTTGGAGCATCATATGGAGCTAGGTTTTAGAGGGGAAGCTTTAGCTAGTATTGCTGCGGTAGCAAATGTTACTTTAGTTACGCGTCAGGAGCATGAACAATCTGGTCGTTCTTATCGTGTTTTTCATGGAAAACCCTCAGCAGCAGAAATTGTTCCTTTTACACAAGGTTTAAAGATTAAAATAACGAAATTGTTTCATAATACGCCAGCGCGTTTAAAACATTTAGGTACAATAGCAACAGAACTAGGACATAGTATTTATATGATTCAAAAACTGGCATTAGCTAAACCTAATATGCGTATTACCCTTAAACAGGATGGTCGTCAGTTATTAAGCACGCCAGGAGATGGTGAACTTTTGCATGTTTTTCATGCTATTTTTGGGCATAAAGTAGCGAAAGATATGGTACCTTTTACTTTTAAGACGCCTGAAATCGTTATAAATGGCTTACTATCATTACCTGCTTTAACCCGAGCAAATCGGCGTCATATGTTTTTAATCATCAATGGACGTATTGTTCGTTCAGCCGCTATCCTTAATACTATTTTACGTAGTTATGGCACTTTATTACCAAAAAACAGATACCCGATGGTTGTATTAGCTTTAAAAATTAATCCACAATTAATTGATGTGAATATTCATCCAACAAAAGAAATTGTGAAAATCCAAAATGAACAAGCTTTATGTAAAGAGCTTTTTGTAGCTATACAAGAAAATTTAATCGGTAAGCAATTAATTCCTAAACTAGATTTGTTCCAGATAGCACAAACAAAAAATAATCAAGAACTAGGTGAGGATCTAAAGTCTAAAACAAGCCAAGCTTATTATTCACAAAATAATCAAGAACTAGGTGAGGATCTAAAGTCTAAAACAAGCCAAGCTTATTATTCACAAAATAATCAAGAACTAGGTGAAGATCTAAAGGCTAAAAAAAGCCAAAATTATTATTTGTTTAATCAGTCAAATGCACAAAAGACAAATATGCGTGAAGGTAAACCTCATAGTTTAGCTCAGACAATTTATGATGGATCAAATTTAGCTAAAGCATCTTATGGTTTTAAAGAAGAAAAGATGAATATGGTACCTAATATAGCTTCGCGGAAACTTTGGCCCCAGCTACAGATTATTGGGCAAGTACATGCTACATATATTGTTGCTCAAGCTGAAGATGGCTTATATTTGATTGATCAACACGCGGCACATGAACGTGTTAATTATGAGCGTTTTTGCAAGTCATTAGCAGATTCTGTACATAAACAGCAAACCTTATTATTACCGATTAAGGTTGAGCTTACGCGTTCTGAAATTTGTACCCTAGAACCAATGTTTGATCAATTGCAGTCTGTTGGGATTAATATTACTTTATTTGGTGAGTGTACAATTTTAGTACGTTCTTATCCTGCTGTATGGAAAGAAAGCGATGCGATGGCGATTTTGCCTGATTGGTTGCGTGATATAGCTTCGAAAGGAGTAGTAAATAAGGATATGTGGTTGATTGATTTATCAAGTCGTTTTGCATGTAAAGCTTCAATTAAGGCTTCTTCCAAATTATCATCGGAGGAATTAACATCTTTAGTTTCTCAATGGACAGGTTGTGATCAACCAGCGACATGTCCTCACGGACGACCTGTAGTGGTAAAGATTTCTACAGATGAATTAGCGAAAATGTTTAGGCGTGGCCAATGAAGATATTAGTTACGACATCGATTATGGCACAAAATGATATTTGTGCAAAAGCTAAGCGATTGGCTCATAAGTATAACTTTATTTACCAAGATCGTCTAAGGAAAGCTATCCCGAAACTTTTAGCTGAGAATTCACATGAAGTTGCTTTAGTTTGTAAAGCGAATGGACAAGTTTTCACCAATTTACTGGCAAAAACCATTTTTTTTCATCCTGGTAGTGCGATGTTGCGTTTAAAAAATCTCAATAAAGGGGGATCAGATCCTTTTTTAAATTTGTTAAATTTAAAACCTGGTGAAACCTTTTTAGATACAACAATGGGCTTAGGATCTGATGCGATTGTTGCATCTTATCTGGTAGGGGATACTGGTTATGTTGAAGGATGGGAGAGTCAATGGCCAGTATTTATTTTAGCGACGGAAGGTTTTAAGCATTATGAAACCGGTTACAATGAGCTTGTTTTAGCTATGCAAAAGATTAAAACACGCCATATGGATTATACAAAGCAGCTAAAAACCTTAAAAGAAAAGTCATTTGATGTTGTTTATTTTGACCCTATGTTTAAAAATACAGTTATAAAGTCATCCTCTATGCAAAGCTTGCGTTATTTTGCTAACTTTGCCCCATTTACGTTAGAAGCTATGGAAATGGCTAAAAGAGTTGCCAAACGCGCCATTATGCTTAAAGCATCACCTTGCTTTCCTTTTGAGCAATTTTGTTTTTCCGCCATTCATCGTGCAAGAAAGCATTCTTATGGTGTTTTTTTTCATGATGGTTGATCTAAAATTGCGAATTTAGGATAAATACATGTATTATAAATTAATTTTGATATAAAAACATCATCAATCATTATTTTTGCAACTTTTATAGCAATAAAAGTTGCAATTCTATTATATGAATATGAATTATGCTTATGTCAATTATAATAATTTTTAATTTTACATTTATTAATCTTTTATTATTTTTTAATTAGATATAATTTTATTTTACATTTATATCTCGATAAAACAAGGGGGTTATGTTATATATAAATTAAATTTTTTACAAGATCAAAATAAAAGTATTTTTATTTTTCGTTTGTTTTATTATTTAACTTGTGGTTTTTTTATTCTTTTACCTTTACTGCTTAGTTTTGTGACAGATATAGCTTTTGGTCCAAAAATATTTATTGAGAATTTTCTGAATATAAAATTTATATTGTCAACAGTTGTAATCTTATGTTGCTTATGTTTATTTTTAGGTTTGTATAATAATAAAACAAAAGATGATTTTTTATCAAAAGATAATGTTAGAAAAAAATTTTGAAAAAATTTATGGATTTAATTATTCATCTGTAACTAAAGAGTACTGGATAAATCTTGTTTTAGATTTTAAAAATAGATATAAATATGCTTACGAAAACAAAAACATAACACAAGGGTTTTTTTCTTTTTTTATCTTTTTAGCTTATTTATTTTACTTGGTACTTCTGTTCTAGTATTTTTAATTTATGATTCATTATTTATATCTGTTGGTATTTTTATATGGTTTTTGGTTATTAAAATTCAGAAAATATATGAAAATAAAATTTTGGGGGATTGTTTTAAATTTAATCATTATTTTATAAATAAGATGTTATGTTTTGCGTTTTTATTCTATGGAATTATTGTTCCTTGTATTTATAGTTCATATTTTGATCTACCTTCTCGGATAAATCAAATTTCATTTATTTCTTTAAATTTATCATCATATTTTTGGATGATAATTACGATTACAAACTATTTTTTTATATCGAGGATTCCTTCATTAGTTTTTGGTTTAAAAAAATAAATTTAATAATGAGCTGGTTCAAAAATTCATGTTAAATAGGGTTTAAAAATTCAATTTAATGCATTTTAAACTATTATAATGTCTATTTTTGTGTTTTAATTACATTATTACTAATCTTCTATATTACTAATCTTCTATATTATTTTTTTGGCAAGTTCAATATTTTTTCTTAAATAATAGAATAAAAATACGTAAATTGAATTTTAAAAATTAGAATAGACATAACTTTCTTTTCTATGTAAGATATAAGTATTAACCTGATCAGAGCAGAAAAAGGGATATTTATGACGAATAATTTACTTGAGCCTGTTCAAAAAACCATGTAAATAAACGCAAAGGAATGTAAATAAGTTGTAAGAAACTAGTCGAATGTACGGGAAGTTATGATAATGCTGTACATGCCGGAAAATGCAGTAAAAAATTGTAAATTAGATTTTAAGAAGGAAAACAGGTATAAAAATAGACATACCTTTCTCCTCTTTGTAAGATATAAGTAGCAAAAATAAACCACGCGGAGGAGAAAAGTATGTCTAGTACAAATAATTTACCACAAAAAGAGGGTTTAAGCAAATGTTTTAAAGAATGTAAGCTATAAATCTATTTTGCCAAGCCTTCTTTAAATAATATTACACATATAGTAGGTGAAATATTATACGATGGGTTTTAAAGGTACATTGACAGATATTCATCGTGAAAGCTTGCATAATCGGGATATAAGAAGCATTGGTGATATGCTTTCACCTGGTAAATGGGATGAAGGATTTTTAAAAACAATAGTTAGTCAAGTTTTTTATGATTAAATCCAGACGCAAGCTAAGAAAAATGACCAACTAATCTTTTTTATAATTTACGATACTGTCTGTAGAAAAACAGAGCTCTCGTCACGGGCTGTTAATTCTATAGAAGGAGCTATTTGTCATTATTCTTTATTAGATAAAAAACAAGTTTATGGTCATGCTGTTGTTCAATCGATGCTGCGTACTGGTTATTCGATATATCCATTCGCTACAGAAAGATATGTTCCTAAAAAACAAAATAAAACATAAAATAAAATAATAAACTTAATATAGCAGATAATATAATTAAACAATTACCGGAATTAGGTCAAAAAGGTTGTTATATTATTGCTGGATTCAAAACCAATCGCTTTTTTTATCCATAAGGAATTAAGCAATATATAACTGAATTTTCTGCCTATATCAAAAAGTCAGATACTGATGTTGTAATCATCAAAAATGGCCGTTATATGATATATCGTTATGAGAGAAAGCTTAATAAAATTGATAATGCTGTTCTTCTTCTTTCCCTAGAATATGGTCACGGTTTTGATCCTGCTAAAATGGGAGTTTTTATTAGCACAGATATAACGTTGATTAATGAACAAAGATGGTCAATTGAAACTTATTTTAGAACAGTAAAAGTTAATCTATCCCTTGATAGATATCAAGTTAGATCCACAAAGTCCTTGGATCGTTACTTTTCTTTGATATTGTTTGTTTCAATTTTATGCATATATATAGGTGAAGTAAATCTGCTTAATGGTCTAAATATATATAGAAAAGAAAATAAACGCTGTTTTATTAAATATATATATGAACAAACTCAAGAAGGTGTTTCTCTTAGCCAAATTCAAAAACAACTAAGAGTTGTATAGGAAAACTGCGCCTAAAATTAATTTGCAATTTTTTACTGCATTTTCCGGCATGTACAGTTACGATATTGTTTTTAGTCAAATAAACTATTTTTGGTTTTTTTAACTTTTTATATATTTTTAATCTTATACAAATGTGTTTACTATTTTTTGATATAATATTTTTCATGCAACATTTTTATAGAGAATTTTTTTTTATATTTAATTTACAATCTTTGAGCTTGTCCAATAACCCATGTTAAATAGTGTTTAAGAATCTAATTTAATGCAAAAAAAGCTATGATAATGGCTATTTTTGTGTTTAAATTACACCATTATTAACCGGCTATATTAATATTTCTTTACAAGCCCGTTATGTATGTAAAGTTTTATTTATTTTTGGTTGTTATATTATTATTTTTTCATGTTGTTATATTATTATTTTATTTTTGTATTTTGTTATTTATTGTACTTATTTTTGGATGCTAGATAAAGGAGGCATCATGAAACTCGTTGTTATAGCTGGAGAAACAGGTGTTGGTAAAACAAATATTGCAATTAAATTGGCTAAGTTGTTAAATGGTGAGATTGTTTCTGCTGATGCTTTTCAAGTATATAGGGGTTTTTCTGTGGGTACGGCTAAGCCGACGTTTATGGAACAGGACAAGGTATGTCATCATTTATTAGATGTTTGTGATCCATGGCATACGTTTTCTCTGTCTCATTATTATAGGTTGGCTGTGGAGACTATTGCTGATATTCATAGGCGGGGTAAGATACCTTTTTTGGTTGGTGGGACAGGATTGTATGTAGCTACTTTGCTTCAAGGGTTTACGGCATCAAGTGTTCCGCCTTGTAAGTTGTTTCGTGCAGCGTGTGATCGTTTTGTGACACGTTTTGGGCGGCATGCTTTGTATGATGTTTTATGTAAGCGGTTACCTGATACGAAGATTCATCCTCATAATACACAAAGGGTTATTAGGGCGCTTGAAGTATCTTTGATGTCTGCTCATAGAGAGCCGTTGCATGTGCAGAAAAGTATTAATTTTGATGCACTTGTTTTTTGGCTTAAGTTACCGCCTGATGTTTTGGTGCAATATTTGCAAGATCGTTTGTATAAAATGGTGCAAGAGGGTTGGTTAAATGAAGTTCGTTGGTTAAAATCTTTAGGTGCTAATGATTCTTGGCATGCTATGCAAGCGATTGGTTATCGAGATTGGTTTTTATATCTTGAAGGAAAGTGTAGTTTTTCGCAAACGATGGACAATATTTGGTCTTCTACAAAGTTGTTGGCAAAGAAACAGCGTACTTGGTGGCGTCGTTGGCCTAATATGGTGCAAGTTGATTTATTAGAGCCTGATTATTTAGTAAAATTATTAGTTGATATTGAAGGTGCTTTTTCTTTACCTGTGAGGACTTGATCGAGTATGATTTAAATTGATATTCTAAGTTTAGATCATTTTTGTTGGTTTTGTTTATTTTTTGTTTTTTAATGTTTTTATTTTTTAGTTTTCTTTATTTTAGATTTTTTTATTTTTGATTATTTATGATTTCCCATAACCGTTATTATACTATGAAGAGGTTGTGGTTTTTTGCTAACGTTGAATCTCGTTTGCGTAGGAAGTATAATGATGGGTATAAAATGGCGTTTGATGGTTAGGTAAAAATGAGATACCATGCCAAATTACCTTAGTTTGTGTTTTGTTTTGTTTGTGAAATAGTAAACTTGGCGTAAAAGTTGTATGTGATGTTTTAAGTCCATCTTTTGCGTTGGCGAGAGCCAGGAGGTAAACCATTTTGAAACCATCCATCAATATTCAGGACACGTTTCTTAACAAGATTCGCAAAAGCAAGGTTCAGGTTATTATCCATTTAATCAATGGTTTTCAATTGAGGGGTTTTGTTAAAGGTTTTGATAACTTTACGATTATGATTTCCAATGAAGATGGTAGTAAGCAACAGATGATTTATAAACATGCTGTTTCGACTTTCACCCCTCTTTCACCTGTTTCTCTTTCTGACGATAGTATGAGTTAAATTTTATAAATTATCCATTATGGAATTTTTTTGAAGGAGGGCTAAGCGTTTTATGCGTGGTTCATGTGAGAGCGGTTACTCTTCCTCGACTTTGTTCGGTTCTTTATTTAGGGCAGAAGAAAAAATAAGCGAAGTAAAGCAGCTTATAGAAAAACATGTACAACGTCAACAGGCCCGTTTTTTGGCCTGTTTTCGGCGTCATAATGTAACTGAGAGCTGTTTAAATGGATCGACTGGTTATGGATACAACGATCAGGGAAGAGAAATTTTAGAGGGTATTTTTGCTCATTTAATGGGTACGCAAGCTGCTTTGGTTCGTCCGCATTTTGTTTCAGGTACGCATGCGATTGCTACCTGTTTATATGCTTCACTACGTCCAGGGGATGAATTGATTTATGCTACAGGTACCCCTTATGATACATTGTTACCTGTTTTAGGTACTAAGGCTTTTGATCCTTCTTTAGGATCGTTAGCTTCTTTAGGTGTTAAAGTACATTTTGTGCCCCTTACAGATAATGGTTCAATTGATCGAGATGGTGTTTTAAAACATTTAAATAATAAGACGCGTGTCATTGCTTTTCAACGTTCATGTGGCTATGATCCATTACGACCTTCCTTGCATACATATACATTACGGCACGCTATGCATTGTTTCCGGCCATATCTTCATCCTGACGGTCTTTTTTTTGTCGATAACTGTTACGGTGAATTTGTTGAATCACTTGAGCCGACGCATTTACAAGGTGCGGACCTAATGGCTGGTTCGTTGATTAAAAATCCTGGTGGTGGTTTAGCTAAGAGTGGCGGTTATGTGGTTGGACGCGCTGATCTTGTTAACAGAGTTTCGCAACGTTTAACAGCACCTGGGTTGGGATCTGGGGTAGGTGCTACATGGGGTTGGTTGCGTGATGTTTATCAAGGGTTATTTTTGGCACCGATGATGATTGGTGAAGCGCTTAAAGGTGCTGTATTAGCTGCTGCTTTTTTGGATGAACTAGGTTATGATGTGTATCCTCATTGGCGTGATAAGCGTGCTGATATTGTACAAAAGTTATACCTTGGATCGAAAGAAAAGTTAATTGCATTTTGTCATGGCATACAAAAAAGTTCACCTATTGATGCCCATTTTATGCCTGAACCTGCACCAATGCCAGGATATTGTGATAAAATTATTATGGCTGGAGGTACTTTTATCCAGGGATCAAGTTTAGAATTGTCAGCAGATGCTCCTTTAAGGCCTCCCTATACACTTTATTTCCAAGGAGGTTTAAGTTACGCACATACCAAATGGGCACTTTTGGAAGCTATGAAAAATGTAAAAATAGGGTAGATATAAGTCAGCTATAATCAGTTTCCCTTTAGGATAAATATTAGTTATAAAATGATTTTAGGAGGGATGACCATATGATGATAGGTGATACTTCTAATATACTTGGCTGGTCTTTTGTTATTATATGTTTTATACTAGCTTATCTAGGATTGGTTTTGCCTGTTTTACCTGATGTTCCCTTAATTTTAGTTGGTTTTTTAATATATCGTTTTATGATAAATGAAGTTGATATACCTTGGTATTTTTGGACAGCTGCTGTTATTATATGTTTTTTTTCTTTTATTATCGATTGGCTGGCGAGTGGTTGGGCAGTGAAGGTCTCTGGTGGTTCAAAATATGCTATTTGGGCAAGTTTAATTGGTTTTTTGATTTTTACCCCATTATTAGGTTTTGTCGGACCATTAGCAATCATAGCAGGCCCATTTTTAGCAGTTGCTGCTTTAGAATTTTTTTATCATAGGCAAAGTATTGATGCAGCACTGCGTATTGCAACTGGTACTATAGTAGGTTTATTAGCAAGTACGGTTATTAAGATTTTTATTATGACAGCATTTCTTATTTGGTTTTTTATTATGATATACATATGATATGATGTATTATCTATTATCTTATATAAAAAAAGACCTATTATAATTATAATGCTGGTCTTTTTTTATATTAAATATTTTATTAATATATTTTTTTAAAATTATTTATATTTAATATATCGATTTGGTAGTATAGACTTTTGGAATCAACGTTTTCTATTTAATTTAATCTAATCACAAAAATATATTTATTATAAATTTTTGTGATTAGAGATTTATTATATTTGATTAGAATGTTTTTATAAATTTATCTATATTTTTTAGATATTGGACTTTTTTATAAATTTTAATGCATTGTGTATTTAAGATTAATAAAGTGTCTTAAAATATTTTATTATCACTACATTTATTTATATTTTATCATAAATGTTAAAAAAATTTTAAAAAAATGTTAAAATATAAATAAACATGGTTTAATCAGGGGACTAAGTTTTACTTGTTTTCCCTTTATGTTTTATTTAATTGTTTAGATTTAAATAATTACTAAAATTATATCGATTGCACCTAGCTGATTTCTTATGTAAATTGTCTGGATTTTTTAATTCCTTTTTTGGATTTTATATAGATTTTTTGAATTTATCTAAAGATAAATGATGATTGCTTAGATTAGATCAAATTACTTCGAGAAATTTTTAAGTTTATTAAGATATCTATTAGCAATTAGCTTGAATATTTTTAGCCATTCTATAACTCTTTCGATTAAGGATCTTTCTTGGGATAAAATATGGTTATACTCTTTTTCTTATTGGCTTAAAACCTTTTATTTACTGTTTTGATACGGTATGATTGCATTGATTTAGGCCTTTAAAACCTAAATCACCTTCAACGTTTCGTTTTCTGATAATGGTATATGTGATTTTTTGTAAAGATTAAAATCATGTACACTACCAGGAGTGTAATTTTTAAAATAAATCTTGGCAGTTCTAGAGCAAAGTAAAAGTAAGGAGTTCTTATTTTTTTGTTTTTTAATAAATAGGGTTTGTAATTTACTTTAGGATGTCGAATGCATATTTCTTCTGTACCATCTATAATTAATCTACAATATGTTAATCTAGTTAGATGTTTTTTCATATTTTTAGGATTTTCTTTATTGAGTACTTTTATTGCAACAGCTAGTACCTTTTTTATAGTTTTATTAACAGTACTGCTAGTAACATCAAAAGTTTGTGCAATACTTATATAAGTGCTATCAAAGAAAAAATTATGAAAAAACAATAATACTTGATTTTCTGGGTCGAGTATGTTTGGTCTGCCACCTTTTTTATTGTTTTTCAAAGTCATATTTTCTCACACTCTCTACTATGAGCTTGTCCAATAACCCATGTTAAGTAGAATTAAATATTTGAAAAAATACATAAATTGGTCTATAAACTATAATAATGATTAATTATTAGTTTTAAATTTATTAATAGTTTTAAAATATTTAAAAAATAAGCATTTTAATTATCTTTTGCCAAGCTATAAAATATAATTAAGTTATATTTCTATAAGATGAAATTGGATATCATAAAAATTATTATTACGATATTTTTGGTTTTGCAAGCTTAACTTTTTATCTTCTTTAACTTTTTTGAATTCCTCTAAAGATATGGGGCATTTAACATAGTGCATAACCCAGAGGAGTTTGTTTTTAAAAATCAAAAATTATGTCCTTATTTTTTTCGAGTTCAGGATTTTTTATAAATTTATCTCAAGATTGCGCAATTCCTATTAGATCACTTTCGCGCAGCGACTTTGTATCAATCTTCTCTTCACCAACTTATGATGATAAAATTTATAAAAAATACTAATTATTTTATTTAACAATATAAAGTGATGGTTTATTGCATATGAGGGGTGTTAAAATATCGTGATTTTAGCCTTACAAGCGGGAGCTATTTCTATATCGGTTTTATTATTGCAACATTACCGTAAGCTTGGTCTTAATGATAAGGAGTTAATTTTTTTGTTGCAATTAAAGTTATTACAAGAACAAAGTTATGGACCACCTTCGCTTGAGGTTTTAGCGGCTAATATGCAGCGGGGGATAGATGAAATACAGTATATGTTAATAGAGATGTTTAAGGGAGGTTTTTTGCAGAAACATGAGCATATATCAGGGGTATATGATTTTTTGCCTTTATGGGAGAAAATATCTACGATGATTTCTTTACAAAAAAACCAGGCACAAAAGTCACCTGATAGTATTTTTCGTTCTATGGAAAGAACTTTTGGACGAGCTTTGTCGCCATTAGAGTTAGAGATTGTAAGTAATTGGTTGAGTATATATACGGAGGATATGATATTTGCTGCTTTACGAGAGGCAATTTTTTGCGATCGTCCGCATGTGCGATATATAGATCGTATTTTACATACATGGAAAAAAAGGCATGTTAAGACACCTGAAGAAGCAGAGCTTTTTTCAGAACAATATCGTCGGAAAGATAGACCTGATCTCCCTAAAGATGGATTAATGATGCATAATTGGTTAAAATCGTCAGAATAATTTCTGTACTTTTCAAAGTTTTAAATATCTTATATTTTAATATTTTACATAAAAAATAGACATTCTTTGACCCGTGGTTTAAAATACAAATTTTATTAACAAAAAACAAGAGTATAATAAAGAATGTCTATTAATTTTAGGGGACTGGTCCAAAAATATTAATATAGCCAGTTATTAATGTTGTATTATAGCTATTAGCATAGCTTTTTGGGTATTAAATTAGGTTTTTAAACACTCTTTAATATGGGTTATTGGACAAGCTCTAGTTTAATAAATAAATCATATTTGGCCAAATTTTGTCGTAAATTGGAGTTAAGATCTTAACTTTCTTCACTGGTTTTTAATCATCTTTTACATCTTATAGCATGTATTTTTTTATAAATTTTATAATGATGATTAGATGGGGTGATTTTTATTTATTTTACTCAAGAGTATTTTTTGATTTTTTTTATTTTGTTATCTTATATAGGTTTATTTGTGTCTTTTATTCCGGCTTTACCTTTGTTATTATCAACTTTTTTTGTTTATAGTTTTTTTCTTGATGCTCCAACTAAATTGCCATGGTATTTTTGGTTAGCATTTGCTATTTTTTGTATCATTTTTTGGTTAATGGATAAAAAATTAATTAGTTGGGGTAATGATATTTCAAATGGCGCTACAGTTCCTCTTTGGACTTTGGTAGTAGGTATTTTGTTTGTAACACCATTATTCTTTTTTCTTGGACCCTTATCTATTATCGCAGGTCCTATAGCTGTTGGTTTTTCTTTTGCATTTTTTCATAAAAAGTATAGTGCTGATAAATCATTACGGATGGCTCTAGGTTCATTTATTGGTTTGTTTACAAATTTAATTTTTAAATTTTTTATTATGATAGCATTTACAGTTTTTTTCTGGCTATATTTTGATATTTAAAATTAGTTTTTAATTTATAATATTATTATCAGTTTTTAATTATTTTTATATGATTATTTTTATATGATTATTTTTATATCTTTAAAAAATAACCTTTTGATAAGGTTATTTTTTTATGTATTTAATTATTATATTTTATATTGTATTATATAATCTAAATTATTATAAATTTTCATTATAAATGATTATTCTACTTACTACATAAATGATTATTCTACTTACTACTTATTATTTTTCTTCTGGTGTTCTTAAACCTTTTTGTGGATGTTGTAGTCGGAGGATGTTGTTTTTAATATTCCCCCATGCAAAAGGGTAGTTGTGTACTGTTATTAGGTATAATCCCTTGCTATTGTTCATAGGTATCCATCCTGTTTTTGCTAGTTGAATTGCTGTTATTTTCTCAATATCTATAACAGGAAATGGTACTTTGTTGCTAGAAGTAGATTGTATACGTGCTAATGCATGTGAAGGTATGAAGCTTTTATTTTTTCGTTTTCCAAGGAGTAGTCCAGGTCGATGGTAACGTAGGTGTCGCCAAAAAGGTAAGTTATTTGCTGTGGCATAGACGTTGTTTTTATGTGTGATGATTTTATTTGTTGTTGTGGGGAGGTTTATATTATAGTCTTTTGACCATGTTTTCCACATATTGATTAATTGTGGGTCATTGGTTGGCCATGGTTTATTATTTTGTTTTTTTATCTGATAATCGTTATTTTTTTTCTTTAATAGGGCAAAGAAATGGCCTTCGCCCCTTATTTTATGAGGCCATAGGCGGGCGCAGTTGTGTATACTTTGGTTCTTTGTTTCAATCCATGTGGTTTCTCCTTGAGAAAAGCCTGGTTTTTTTATTGGTATTAATGTTATATTAGGATCTTTTAATATATAATCGATGACAGCTTCATTTTCATATGGATTAAAGGTGCATGTTGAATATAGGATTCTCCCACCAGGTTTAAGCATTTTTATTGCTGATGTTAGTAGTTTTTGTTGTCTAAGCATACATTTTTTTGTATAAGATAATCGCCAGGTATCTTTTAGTTTGGTATTCTTACGAAACATACCTTCACCAGAACAAGGTGCGTCTACTAGAATAGCATCGCATATGTTTGGTAGGTAGTTTGCTAGATTTAAAGGGTGGTCATTAAAGATGATAGCGTTACTTATGCCGCATCTTTCCATATTATCGATTAGGGCAGTTTGACGTTGTTGATTAATTTCGTTTAATAAAAGAAGACCTTGCTGTTTTAAACGCGATGCTATTTGTGTGGCTTTTCCTCCTGGTGATGCGCATAAGTCAAAGATTGTTTCACCAGGTTGTGGGTTTAGTATTTCAACAGCAGCTAAAGCGCTTGGTTCTTGGACGTAATATAACCCAAGTGTATGTTCTATACGAAATCCAGGTTTATCTTCAGTTGGTAAATAACAGGCTTCTTTGCACCATGGTACTGGTTCATGTGTTAAGTTTATTTGTTTTAATAGGTCCTCTAAAGATATTTTCAGGGTATTCGCACGGATACTTCTTTGGGGTTTTTGTGTCAATGTTTGGGCAAAGTTTTTCCAATCTTGGCCTAAGAGAGGTTTCATTTGTTGGATAAAATTCTCTGGGAACATGTATTTCAACCTTCCTTAATCTACCTTTTTGGTGTTTGAAAGGGGGGATGCCGATGAACGATTCTTGGTTAAAGCATTATCCAGCGGAAATATTACAACCGGATTTTGAGACCAAACTTTTGTTACCACAAATTTTAATTAACACAGCACACGCTTTTCCTGACCGGACAGCTTTATGGTTTTTAGGCGGTAATATGACTTATCGGCAATTATTAGCTGAAGTTTATAAATTAGCACGTATTTTAGCACGGTTTAATTTCCCTCCACGAACACGTATTGGCATTTTATTACCTAATTGTCCGCAAGCTGTTATTGCTTACTATGCTATTTCGTTAGCGGGCTTTGTTGTGGTTTTTATAAACCCGTTACTTACAGGGCGTGAAATACAGCAAGTTTTAGAAGATGCTGAAGTGAAGTTGTTAATTTTATTAGATTTACTTTATGTACGTATTTTGAAAATTTATAAAAAAACCTTTTTGCAGCATTTGATTTGGACAGGCTTATGTGATTATCTAAATTTTTTTAAACGTATGATTTATTTTTTTAAAAATGTTCCGCCATATATACAGCAAGCAAAACATGTTTCTTCTTGGCGCTCGTTATTAGCTAAAGAAGTGGCAACGCTTATGCCATTACCGCGTGCTGATAAGCATAGTTTGGCTGTTTTACAATATACGGGTGGTACGACCGGTTTTCCTAAAGGTGCTATGCTTAGTCATGGTAATCTAATTGCGAATTGTTTACAAATCGTTGCTTGGAATTACAAGGCTAGGTTAGGTAAGGAGAGTATTTTAGCTGTTTTACCTTTTTTTCATGCTTACGGTATGACTGTCGGAATGAACTATGGTATTTATTTAGGTGCTACATTATATCTTATACCCCGTTTTCATGCCGGGCAAATATGGAGGTTTCTTGGTAAGCGAAAACCAACATATTTTCCTGGTACACCAACGATGTATATTGCTTTGTTGAAAGAAGCACAAAAAAAACCACAAACACTTAAAGATCTTATATGTATTAGTGGATCAGCGCCTTTGCCTTTTGAAGTCCAAAAACAATTTGAAGCTGTTACGAAAGGTATTTTAGTTGAAGGATATGGTATGACTGAAGCATCACCTGTGACGCATATTAATTTACTTTATGAAGGATATCGCAGTGAACGTAAGTCCATTGGTTTACCTTTACCTGGTACAGGGGCGAAGATTGTTGACCGAAATACGAAGAACATATTACCTTTTAATATGGTTGGGGAATTATTTGTTAAAGGACCGCAAGTTATGCAAGGCTATTGGAAACAAGGAGAAGCTACGTCTGATGTTTTTTATGATGGTTGGTTAGCTACCGGTGATTTAGCTTCTATGGCTGAAGATGGTTATTTTATGATCCAAGGTCGAGTAAAGGATGTTATCTTCGCCAGTGGTTACAATGTTTATCCGCGTGAAATCGAAGGTGTATTTATGACTCATCCTGCTATTCAGGAAATAGCAGTTGTTGGTAAACCTGATAACTATCGTGGCGAAACAGTATATGCTTATATTGTTTTTAAACCAGGATTTACGGTTAGTGAAGAACGACTAGATAATTTTGCTCGTTTATCTTTAGCTAGCTATAAAGTGCCTAAACATTATGTTTTTTTAGATGATTTGCCTAAAAGTGTTTTAGGTAAGGTTTTATATAATGTTTTGCGCGATAAATAGTTTGAAAGGGGAGAAGTATCTGGATGAATATTTTAGTTTCCCTGAAACAAACACTGGCTGCGGAGGAAGAGATTTTGCTTGATCAGGGTAAAGTTATCCTTGAGGGCGAACAAGTAATGAATCCATATGATGCTTATGCTTTAGAAGCGATTTTACGCTTACGTGAGCAATTGGGTCAAGATATTAAAATTCATGTTATAACTATCGGTGGCGATCAGACAGAAGCTATGCTTCGCACAGCTTTAGCTATGGGTGCTGATGTTGCTTGGCGTATTGTTTATGCTAACGTTGATGATAGTCATGTTTTAGCAACGTTTTTAGCTGATGCACTTAAACATCATCTACCAAAAATGTCTTTAATTTGTTGTGGCTATTTTTCTATTGATGGTGGACATGGACAAGTAGGCCCGCGTTTAGCGGAGATGATATCTTGGCCACATGTTGGAGCTGTATTATCTGTTAGTAACAGTAATGATAAGTTGTTGTTTTGTGAAAGAGATGCCGAAGGGGATGTTGAAAAACTGATCGGCTCGCTACCAATGCTTCTTACATTTCAACAAGGTGCAGAAGAACCACGTTATCCTACGTTGCCAGGAATTATGTCGGCTAAGCGTAAATTGTTGCATCAGATTGAGCTGAAAGCAACGGTACCTCATACTAAATTACAAGCTATGAGTAAGATGGTGGGGCAACGTCAATGTCAGTTTTTAGAACATTCTGATGGTTTAGTTGATATTATTGGTCACAACTTATGATTACTGTTTGCTTTAAAGGAGGAGATTCTTTGAAGGCATTGGTGATAGCTGATGTATCTTCGCAAGGTACTTTAAAAAAAGTTACCTTAGAAGCTTTAGGTTTAGCTAAACAACTAACACAGCATATTACCTTAGCCATTGTTTCAGCAAAAAAAGTTAATCTGGAAGCTTATCCTGTTGAGCGGATTATTACCATGTATGATGAGAACTTTGAATTTTATGTTAATCATACCTATCTTCAAGCTTGGAAACAGCTCGTAGATCTTGTTAAACCCGACATTCTCATCACAGGACATACAGCTATAGGGCGTGATGTTTCACCAAGACTTGCTGTTAATTTAAACTGGGGTTTGTTAACAGATGTTGTAAATTTTAAAAAAATTGCTACCCTTGAACAGGAAGATATAGAGAGAGAGGGAAATATACAACAACGAAAATATATTTTTGAGCGATTGCTCTATTCAGGTAAAATTAAAGGGGCTTATCATTTAAATCAATGGCCATGTGTATTGACCATTAGGCCTAATAATTTTATGCCTTTGGCTAATTCGAAAGAAATATTCAACGTGCATGAACAATTTTTTAATTATCAACCAGATGATCGAATAAAAGTTATCGAAGTATGTAAAAAGGAAAAACAAGCTCTGCGTCTTGAAGAGGCCAAAGTTGTTCTTGCTGGTGGTAGGGGGATGAAGAACAAGGAAGGTTTTTTACAATTGTATAAGCTTGCAACTTTATTAAATGCTGCTGTAGGTGTTTCACGAGGTGCTTGTGATGCTAAATTTTGTGACTATTCTTTACAAATTGGTCAAACAGGTAAAACCATTACACCTGATTTATACATTGCTTTTGGAATTTCAGGAGCTATGCAACATATTGCTGGGATTTCACAAGCAAAAAAAATTATTGCTATTAATATTGATCCAAAAGCTCATATTTTCCAAGTAGCTGACTACGGTATTGTAGGGGATTTATTTACTATTTTGCCTCAATTAATTAATTCTTTGCAAAATGGTTAGACAGTGCTAAATTAATTATGTAGCGGTCATAAGTGGTATACTACCAGAGAGAGTAACTGATGACTTTCTATATAAAGTAATTATGTTTGTTTTTAACAATAAGGGGGTTATTTTATCATGGCTGTTTTAGAAATGACAGATAATAATTTTGCTAAATGTGTAGAGGCTAAAGATTCTGGTAAGGTTTTAGTGGACTTCTGGGCGCCTTGGTGTGGACCTTGTAAAATGTTAGCACCTGTTTTAGAAAGTGTATCAGCAAAAATGGGTGGCAAGGTAAAAATATTTAAAGTTAATGTTGACGAAAATCCAGCCACAGCTAGTAAATATGGTATCATGAGTATTCCGACTTGTGTGCTGTTTGATCAAGGCAAGATTGTTGGTAAAATAACTGGTTTAAAAACAGAAGATGAAATGATTGCAACTATTAATAGTAGTTTTTAGTCATAAAAAACAACCCCTTTTTAGCTCTAATTGCACAAGGGGTTGTTTTTTATGCACTCTATCTTTAAACTTGTACAAAATAACCCATATAAATGTAGTTTAAGTACCTAATCTAATGAAACAAAAAAGCCATAATCATTGCTATTTTTTAGTTTAAATTACATAATTACTAATATGTTATATTAATATTTTCAGGCAAGTTCATATAAAGCTTTGCTTTTAATTTCTTTAAATAACCAAAAAAACAACCAAAAAGTTTGTAACCAAAAATTTATTTTAACTAAAAAATGTTTTTTATAAATTTTGATATAGATATTGCAAATTATTTTGATATCTATAAAACAATCTAATATTAATCTGCTATAATAAATAGATTTAATATATGATTACGAATTATAGTATCATTTTCATTAAATTACACCTATAAAAAGAGCAAACCAAAACCTTTAAAAAGAGAACATTCGACATAAAATTTCAACGTTTCATTAATTAGAATACCTGGTTCATGTTATCGGGTTTTACCTAAACCTTAAAAAGTTTTTCAAAAATAATTAGGTTTATATATAAATATATAAATATATAAATATATAAATATATAAATATATAAATATATAAATATATAAATATATAAATATATAAATATATAAATATATAAATATATAAATATATAAATATATAAATATATAAATATATAAATATATAAATATATAAATATATAAATCTTAGAGGAGAAGCTTGATGTTCTTGATTTATAATTATAATCTATAGATTAAAACAAATTTAAAAAATCAGGCAATTGATTCCCTTTTTTAGTTAGGTACAAAGGTATAATTTTATTTTTATGATTATTTTTAATATTTAAATTAATGAAGTTATAAGTTAATACTTATTTTATATTTGAATAGTATGGGCTTGTTCTAAAACCCTTGTAAAGGGAGTTTAATAACTTCATTGATGGCACTACGCTGATCATCGCTATTTTGGTCCCTAAATTAAATTACATTATTACTGATCGTCTATATTAATATTTCCGAGCAAGCCCAAAGATAATTGATTATTTTTAATAATGTGTTTATATGTACTTGTCCAAGAATACTAATATATCTGAAAGAAACAATAAGGAGCACAGCTATTTTTGTAATTATTTTAAAGATTATAGCATTAATTTTTTGTATAGGCAAAATAATATTATTTAAGCAAATTAAAATCTAAGGTAATTATACTTTATGTTATTTTTATTTGATATTTTTTGGAAAAGTTAATTATATTATAAATTAGAAGTTATAAATCAGACTTTAAAAATCTTTTATATTTATAAATATGCTTAATGTTAATTTTTAACTATTGTGTGCGTATAATATAATTTTAGTTGTATTTTTATTATTGTACTTATCATAAAATTTTAATATAGCTGATTATTAATAATATAGAAAATTAGTAATGCTTTAATTTAAACAAAAATATATTATCTATATCATAATTAGCTAAATCATTATATTCATAATTTCTTGATGACTTAAATTGATTTTGGATATAAATTATATTTTCATAATAATGTTTATCTATAATATTCATTTATATATTTTTTAGTTCATGCTATTAGGTTTTTAAACGATATTTAGATTTTTGTAGGCCAGATATAATTATTTTATTTGTTATATATTTATATATGTGTTCAAATTATAGTTACAAATAATGGACTTGTCCAAGAATCAATCTGAAGGGAGTTTAAGGGTCTAATCAAAGGTACTAAAAGCCATGATAATGGATATTTTTTTGCATTCAATTAGACCATACTAATTGTCTATATTAATATTTTTAGACCAGTTCTATTGGAACAAGCTGGTAGGTATAAAAAATAAATAATGTTTTTTTATATATATGAATAAGCTTAATTAGTTTTTTATTTTATTAGAGTATATAAGCTAATTATATCTTTATGTTAAGATTTGTTTTTTAATTTTTTGTTTTTTAATTTTTTGTTTTTGATTTATTTTTCCCTTATGGCTAGACGATATTAATTTTATATTCGATTGTAAAATAACTACTTATTTTTTGTTATTTAAGATTTTTGGGGATAATATAAAATTTTAATTAAAAATTAAGTCAACGGTTTACTTCCTTAGTTAATTTATATGTTTTAATTTTCACATTTTTTGAATTAAAACATATAAATTAAAATATAAAGAAAATAATATTTATAAAAAAATATATTTTTTTATAAATATACCACTATTAATGAGTATTATTGTGCATTTTTTTATTAATTAGTAACGGTGCTTATTTTTGATTTTTATAATATAAATGAAAACCTAATTTTGATTTTTTCTTAAAAATTTATAGCGATATATAGCTATTTTTTTATAAGGAGGATATTTAGCTTATATTTTTTTATGATTTAATATTATTTATAAATTCCCAATGTAATAACAAGTACTTATTTTAGTTTTTAGGCCTAGGAATTTTGACGATATTTGATTCTTTTATAATATATGTTTTGATATTTTACAAAAGGTCTATTTGATAGCTCATTTTTGGTATTATATTGTAGCATTTAAATGTAATTAAGGGATTGAATTAATTATATGAATATATCAAGGTATAATAAGATTTTTATTATACTCCTTTTGTTGATGCCGACTTTAAATATTAAGGTTTTATCTGATAAACTAAATATGGTTTCTATTAAGACACAACCAGAGTTAGTGGATGTTATAAATATTGAAGTAGATTCTTTGATTAAATATATTATTTTGAGTAAATTGCAAGGTTTTTTTAATGATAAAAATTTTGCAGGAGATACGATAAATGATGATAGTGTATATAAAAGAATATTTAATTCAATTAAAGTTATTAACGGTATAAGATATGTTTTCGAAGATTTATCAGGTGAAAAATTGCAATTGTTTAAAAATAATCTAGATAATTGGAAAAGTTTACTTTCGGGAATTAATGATGATGTTTACTATAGATTTATTGAAAAGCTAAATAATTTAAATTCTTTAAAAGATCTAGAGTTTGATAAAAAATATCAGTCAGATTTAGCGAAAAGTATTTATGAATTATGGGAATATGGTTTTAAACATATTGCGGGTATTGTTTTTTTTAATTTATCCAGTACAGTAAAAGGACATTTTAAGGATTTTGATAATTTTTATAATTATCTTATTAAAGATGATTTGAGATCGATGCGCCTCATTGATTTTATTACGCATAGTATGGATACTAAGGGTAATATTTCAGATAAAGAAATTATCGATAAAGTTAATTTGTTTTTTCAAGAAGAGAAAGATAGATTAGGTTTTTCAGATAAAGACCAACGTTTTTATTTGTTAGCCGAGATTTTGTTAGAATTAGGAATAACGGCTGATAAGTTACAAGAATTATTTTCTTCATTTCCGGAAGTTAATGATCAGAATTTTGATAATTTTTTTGCTGCTCTTTTTAGAGATAAAGCTAATGGTGACGATGATATTTTTAAGGAATTTATACTATCTTTTTGGAATTATCCGATTTTTGGTATGAAAATAGCTGATTTGTTCAAAGTAAGATCTCATCAGTATTTATATTATGAGCAGAAGTTTTTTATTTTATCTTATATATATAAATTATATAAAAATAAATCACCGTTTTTATTAAATTTAGTCGATACTGATAATGCTATCCATATTTTAATCAATCCGTTTATCCTTAATTTTACTAAAAATAAATATTTTTTATTAAATTTTATTTACCTAGCTAAATTTTACCTAGGTAAATACATGAAAAAACCTTCTTCATCATTAAATTTGATGGAATTAGAGACTTTAGAAAATAAAATTTACAATGATCAAGAATGGGATAAGTCTGATATAGATTTTTTTACAGAATTAGTCAAAGAGATACGGCAAATAGCCTATGACTATCTTAAGAGTGACAAGGCGTTATCCAACATGGGTGCTAAAAATAATAGAAAACTTATAGCGCTTTTATTTGAAGAGATTAAGAAGACTGAAAAAGAAAGGTTGCATATAACAGGCAAGGATTCAGATTTAAGTACTTCATTCAATAAAAATGATATAGATTTTTTGAATGAATACTATCAGGATATTAATAAAGTAGCATATAATAATTTCTTCAATAAGTTCTATGAAGATATATCCCCTGAGTTTAGATCTAAATTTAAAACAGCAAAAGAATTTCGTGAATTTTTAGTACCAGTTAGTAATATTGGACCAGAATCAACAGCTTTAAGTTCTTCTGGTAGGCATATGTCCTCGATACTTGATCGATTTTTGTCTTCTCCAAGAATAAAATATAGACCGCTTTATAATGGGACAATTGTTACTTTACCTTTTGGTTCAGATAAGCTATTTGCACCATATGAAGATTTAAATAACCCGGGATTTAATTTACCACATGAAATCGTTGGTACATTACCTTTTAGATCAGATAAACAATTTTTAGAATATGGTGATTTAAGTAAAGGGGACTTTAATATCCCGGATCGTTATATGAATTCAATCGAACTTCCGCCGCCTATATTTCAAGTTTTCTATTTACCAGAAGCAGATCAAGGGCATATTTATTATGCATCAGAAGTAGATGTACTGCCACCGGATTTGTTGGCAGAAATAGAATTTGTATCGCAACAAGTATTGCATAATGATGTTGCATATAGTGCTTCAGTTACTTATCTAGAGGAAGATTATATGGAAGATGTGAGAAGATTTTGGCCTAGGTCAGCTGTTTTACGCGATAATTTCCAGCAGATGCTTATTTTACAAAACTTATTAAGGCGTATCATGAGTGGCAATATGGCCGCACTTGATATTTTTGTAGCTAATACACCTATTTTAAGAGATCATCCTCATCTTCGTAATCCACAATTTATACAATCAAGTGTTCTTGTTATTTTAAGGAGGTCAATTAGTTATCAAACTCGTAAGATTAAGGAAGAAATTAATTCATTAAGATCGCAGATACCTCCGCAAGCAATGTAATTATTATCTTAATAAACAGATTTTTTTATGATTTTATATTGCTTAAATCATAAAAAAATCTGTTTATCTTTATTTATGGAACGCATTATTATTTTTATAAAATAGAAGTTATTAGTAAATTTGTATTTTGTTTATACCGTGTAATTAGGCCTTGTCTAGAAACTTTAAATAGCTAATTAGTTGTGTGTTAATTTAAACCCCAAAATATCCGTTATTATAAGCTTTTAGTGTTTTGCATTAGGTTTTGCAACTCGCTTTTACATAGGTTTTTGGACATGCTCGTAATATTCATAGACAAATTTACCAAACTGTTTAATAAGTATTAAAATGCTTTATATAGAACAATTTAATCTTGTTGTAGCTTTATGAACTTTTCTAAAAATTGCTTTAAAGAAAGTTTAATTACCTAAGCGAATGCACTAAAAGCCATGGTAATTACTACTTTTTTGTTTTAATTACATAAATATTATTAAAATATATTATAATTATAATCTAAATATATTATAAAAAATAACAGAATTAATTTTAATTTATTTCTTAAAATAAATCTAAAACTATTAATAATAAAAAACTTAAAATTAAAAAATAACGCCTTTTGTATTTTTTAATTTTAAGTTTTTTCATAGGATTACAAAAATAACAATCATCTTTGTTAATTTTTCATACTAGTGTTTAATTATATTTTAAATCATTAGTATTAATAATTTATCTAGTAATTCTAATCATTAAATAAATTATTAATAATAAGAAATAAATTGTTAATCCTGGAGAATGATTTAGATTACAATTATGATATTTAAGTTTTATTAATTTTTAGATTTATAAATTTTGTGTTTTTAATAACAATATTCATTTTTAGGTACTATGATTAAGCATAACTCTTGTTATTTTTTTCATCTTAGTTTTTAGATTATAATATAGCAATAGTTATGCGATGAATTGTATTTGTATGATTATGATGCAGCATTTTCAATAATTTAAATTATATATTTTTTGAAATTTATAATTAATATTATGATTTTTTACTCATAAATATTTAATCTTCTTTAAGGGGGCTTTTATGAACATAAATCTTAAGGATAAGTTGTCGCGTTTACCAGAAAATCCTGGTTGTTATTTGATGTACAATCAAAAAAAAATCGTCATTTATGTAGGTAAAGCTAGTAATCTAAAGAAAAGAGTTCGTTCATATTTTTCAGGGGTGCTACAAGGCAAGGTTTTTTATTTAGTTAAAGAGATAGCTGATTTTGAGTATATTGTTACGGATAATGCTATTGAGGCATTATTATTAGAGTGTAATTTGATCAAGAAATATCGACCTTTTTACAATGTGCTGCTTAAGGATGATCGTAATTATCCCTATATTCGTTTAAGTAAAGAGGTACATCCTCGTTTATCGATTACACGTACGGTTAAAAAAGATGGTGCAAGTTATTTCGGGCCTTATCCACATGCTAGAGCTGCGCAACAGATTAAACGTTTGTTAGATCGTTTATTTCCTTTACGTAAATGTCGCGTTATTCCTAAAAAAGCTTGTCTTTACTATCATCTTAATCAATGCTTTGCCCCTTGTATTAAAGACGTATCTTTGGCTTGTTACAATGATATATGTGAGGAGATATCGTTATTTTTAAAAGGGCAGCATCAAGATAAGGTGTCTGCTTTACAACAAGAAATGGAAGATGCTTCTCAAAGGCTTGATTTTGAACGAGCGCAGGAATTATATGTATTATTGAAAGATATTGCTTCGATTGCTGTTAAACAAAGCGTCATGCTTTCTGACGGTTTAAATAGAGATGTTTTTGGTTTTTTTGCCGAAGAAGGGTGGTTAGCTGTTCAAGTCTTTTTAGTTAGGCAGGGTAATTTATTAGAAAAAGCTTCACATGTGATGGAACATTACCATGAACATCTTGAGGATGTTTGTTCCTATTTAGCACAATTTTATCAAAACAATAAGGTACATCCTGATGAAATTTTATTAGAAGATGAAGAATTAGCACGTGCTGTTCGTCAACTTATGCCCAGCTATAATGTGTTGGTACCTAAGGAGGGACCAAAACAAAAACTTGTTGCCATGGCGATTAAAAATGCTAAATTAGCACTTAAGGATCAAAAAAGTATCATTATTCATCAGAATAAAAGGCATATCAAAGGTATGCAAGAATTAGGGCATTTTTTGCAAATATCTCCACCGCAGCATATTGAAGTTTTTGATCAAGCACATTGGCAAGGTAAAGCGATGGTTGGTGCTGTTGTTGTTTTTATGTCTGGCGTACCTGATAAATCGTTATATCGTAAATTTGCGCTTAAGGCGATAAAAGATGATTATGAAGCTTTAAAAGAAATGATCCAACGCAGATACCATCGTTTATTGAAGGAAGAGTCGCGTTTGCCTGAGCTTATTGTTGTAGATGGAGGTAAAGGTCATGTATCAGCAGCAGAAAGTGTTGTTTCTGATGCTCTAGGGCTGGATATTCCTATTGTAGGATTAAGAAAAAATGATAAACATCAAACAGACGGCTTAGTTTCGAAAAATCCCATCTTGGATTTGAACTTAGCGCATTATCCGGAACTTTTTGCCCTTTTACAAGGATTCCAAGCTGAAGTACATCGATTTGTTAATACATACCACCGCAAGACATTACGCAAACAAACGACACGTTCGATCCTCGATGATATACCAGGTATTGGTCCAAAACGACGTCGAATATTACAAAATAATTTTGCTTCATTAGAAGAAATGCATCAAGCATCTATTGAAAAGTATCAATCTTTAGGTATAAATCGTTCCCTGGCTTTGTTGTTAAAAGAAAAATTAATATCAAATGAGTCTATCAAAAGCGAAAAAGGAGATGGTGTATAATAATTATAAATAAATCAAAAGATAATATTTTCCATTCATATTATAAAAGGTTAGTTTTTGATCAACGAGGACTTGTAACCAATTTATTTGATTTATTATTAGATTTTAAAACTATGTTAGCAGCTTATAATTTAGTCAAGTTTGCTGACAATATTTCTAGAATTGATCTTTTATTGTTGCAAAACAAATTGAAGAAAGGTAAATATTGCCCCAAGGTAGGTCTTGTCAGTGAGGAAGATAAAATTGTACAAATGGCTTTGCGTTTGATTTTAGAACCTTTGTGGGAACCAATCTTTTCGTCTGCTTCGTATGGGAGTAGGATACGTTGTTGGCCACCCCAAGCGATAGATATTTTGAAAACTAATCTTGCAAAAAATAAAAGACATGGGTTAGTGATTAATTTTAAACCTTGGATACACAGTTTAGATAATAATAATATTTTAAAATACTTTCATCAAAAGATAAACGATCCTTGTCTTATTTATCTTTTGATGAAAATTTTGCATTTTAAAAAGAAATTTTATAATAATTTGTTATTTGCTTTTTTAATAAATATATTAATCCATTATTTTGACGAGGATCTTCATCAAAAGATACCAAATCTTTTCTATGTACGTTCTGGATATGAAGCTGTCATTTTAACTTCTGCAGATCAATGGATAAAGCTAAAACCATTGGTGATCGAAAAACTTTCCCAATTTAGAGAGCTAGATTATAAAGGAGTTGATTTTCCATCAATAAAAAATGATAAAATAAGTCATAAATTTAAACAGCAATATAATGGTTCATTTTTATTTGCAGACATCAATATAACTTCTGTTTATAAAGCCAAATATGATGAATATCATGTTTTAATTACACCAGCAACACAAACACTTTTTTTACAAAAACTACGTTTATTTTTTCTTAAAAATAAAAAAGTGCCTGTATCTTATCTTATAAAAAAGCTCAATCATCATTTGCGTGTTTTTGTGGACTACTTTAGAATGTGTAACGCCAATCCTTGCTTCAGCTATATTGCTTATTTTGTTGAACAAAAATTACGTAAACATCTTAATAATATATATGACAAATATGCTGCTAAAAAACTTACATCAAAAAAGTATTTATATCAAACATTAGGATTATACAATGATTATCAAATTAGGCATACATCTTATATTAAGCTGCCTAATTACCATCTGATGGTAAAATTAGAAAACGCATTTTTATATTTATATGAGTAGTTAATATATTTTTTAATAAATAACTGTACTTGCCAAAAAAAATATGCCATAATGTTTTATTTTCTAAAATTAACTTAAAAATTTTATTATAATCTAAGTTTTAATATTATTTTTTTAAACAAAAGATCGTTTTTATTTTTAGATTAATTTAGCAGCCGTATGTTTAATTAATCTAAAAAATAATTTATATATTTATATTATTATAATAAATTTAATTATATTTATAAATGTTCAAAAAACAAACCTAAACGTTTTAGGTTTGTTACCATATTTATCCTTTTTAATTTTATTGGCAGATTTAGGCTACCTCTTTAAATTGATAACAGGAGTACCTTAGTGCTACTCTCAATACTTTTTTGTCACGTGATAAAATAAGCTTCACAGATATAGTAGTAATATTTAAATATGATATCTTTCAAGGATGGAATGAATATATCAATCATATCTTCTATTCTATTAGCTTCTTTTTTAGCCTGATATTTACGTAATCTCTTTAGGAGATTACCATTACATGTATCTATATAATACATTGCTACAAAAATTTTTAAAATTAAGTAGCTATCTAAAGCTTTTATGGATCTGACTTGGTATCCTTGTAAAAAAAAGATAATTTTTAGCTGTTCTAAAATATGTTTCGATTTCCTATCTTTTCGAATAATAATTTAGAATTTCTTCATTACTTAGCTCCATATCTGTGCAAATAAAAGCTTTTGCTTTAGATATATCTTGACCTTCCTTAACGCAAATAAGGAAAAACGCATTGTCGATAAAATTAAGGTTACCTTCATATCTGTAAACGCGATATATTTTTTTTTTAATGGTAACAACTTTTATATTTGTATTTTTTATAAACTTTAAAAATATTTTGATTGGATTTTTAATGCCTAAAGGACAAATAACAATATCGATTTTTAATTCACCTATAAAATGAAATACTTTTTTTAAGCTTGTTTCGATGATCTTTTTTGAAATATACCAAGAATCTACGCAAACATATGCTTTATGATCTGGGCGCACTAGATATGATATAGCAAGCAGTATCCATTTTATTGATTTCTGTTTTATTAGCACGTTTAACTTCTATAGAATAGCTTAAAAAATTTGTATGTAACATATTTTGAATAATAGAATGACCATATACACTTCTTTTATCTAGATTAGAATAATGATAACCCGCTTCTTTTATAGGGTATTCAGCTGATGATGATGGCTTTGTCTTATGGCATAGAGGGCTGGTCCAGAATTATTAATATAGCCGATTAGTAATTTTTTAATTTAAACACTATTTAAAATGGTTTATTGAATAAGCTCACAGTATCATCAATGATTATAAATTAAGGTTTATTTTTGCTCTTAGCTTGACGGATAAAATCTTCATAAGAAACATTTTTTATGGCTACATTAAGTGTTTTTTCATCCCATTGTGTTTTATTTGAACATTTACATTTTACACAGGGTATAGAGGAATTTCTATTTTTGTTTTTAAAATCTTAAAATCTTAAAATCTTAAAATCTTAAAATCTAATATATTGCAAACTTTGGAAATACAATAACATTTTATTTTTTTATTAAAAATTTACATTTTTTTCTTTGGTGCATGTACAGTTAAGGATAAATGATTATTTAGATTTAATTATCAAAATACCTATATTGAGCTTGGTTACAAACCGATATAAAGGGATTTTAAGAATCTAATATAATGTCTAAAATCTATTATAGAATATTTTTGTGTTTATATTCTATTTCGATATTAATATATATAATAAAATCACACAATTGTATTGATATATTGTTTTTTCTATCGTAATTTAAACTTATTATATAAATGGATAGACCGATTCATTACTATAATTTTATTTATATAAATAAAATTATAGTAATATTTTTTGTTATTTTCTAGTTTTTTCTATTGTAATTTTAGGACAATCCTGTTGACGAAGATTATTTTTTATGGTATTGTAACAATAAATCAATTTTTTATATATACTTTTTGATATATAAGGGGATAGTTTGATAAAATCAATTTATTATGAAATTTATTTTTTCTGCTATTTTAATAAAAGCTTTTTTATATAAATTTTAATTTAATATATTTACATTAGTTTCATATTTCTTGTTTTGTGATCTATATATATTTTTTAACACGTTTTGCGGAAATTATTTTTATATAAAAATTTATTACTCTTATACATAGGTTGCTATAGTATTAAAGATAAGAAAAAATAGCACGCATATTCAATAAAGTTTTAATTTATTGAATTATTATAATGGGGCATTTCGCCTGTTGTCAGCAATTTATCTGATAATTAATTCATCGATAGAAGATTAAATAATAGAAGAATCACAGGGGACATTATTATTAGCCAGATTATCTAAGGTAAAGAATTAAAATTATCTATAAAAATATTTATTTATCCGATATTGATATTTCTTTTAGAAAAATCATCAGATCATTTTCCGGCTTCTAATCAGTAACCGTCATCTGATGTTAAATTTTTAAATGATTTTTTATAATAATTTTTTGGTTCTGATAGTAATAATGATTTGATAAGATTATTGAAAGATATATGTTCATTAGTATTTTTTTGGTGAAAAGATTTCGGGGTATAGATTTACATTATTTATTGACAAACTTTATTTTTTGTATTAAAAACCAATTATAATAATAATTAACTATAATTTTAAAATTAATTATGATTATTCAAATTTATATATTATATAATTTTTTTATTAAATCTATATGATAAGATCTCATGTGATTTTCCTATAACCAGACTTTTATCTTAGGAAAAAAAATAATTTCAAATCATTTTTTTTGGTTTTGATACGTATATATTTTACAAAGTTTGCGTTTATATGGTTTTTTAGTTTTGGTGCGCAAGTAAATTTTATTTCATTTAAAATTATTTTCATTTAATTTATATTTAAAAATTAAGATAATATTATTCAAATTATTATTTTTTTATTATTTAATCCCTCATTAACCCAAATATATAGGAGAATATTAATTTATGTCAATATTTTATTTAAAAAAATCAGAAAAATTATTTTTAACATTGGTTTTATTTACATCTCATTTATTTTTTTCAGATAGTTTTATAGGGATTAGTACATCTTTTGCGAATGATGTAGGGGATATGAGTGAGGATGATTTGATAGATAGTAGTATTCATTTAATATCATCTTCAGATAATAAATTTAACATTAGTAAAATTAATGATACAAAGATTGAACCATTGATATCCTCAATGATGAGTTATAGTAAGGAAAAAGTTGATGAAAATCAGAATACGGATGTGTTAACAGAAAAACCATATATTATTTCCGAATCGGAACCTAATGGTTATATTAGGGCTAAACGAGGTTTAGCTGATCATAAGAGTTTTAAGCGCCCTATTATATTACCCAAAGGGGTTAGTAATGGTGAGGAAGAAACAGGTGTTATAAAAACTGATGAATCATTAGATAAATTAGATTCTAAATTTTTAACAAAAGATAGTAAGGAAATGGTTGATGATTATAAGCGCTTATCTAATTTAAATTTTGCAGTTCCTGGAGATATTTTTAAAGATTGGGAAGATATTGCATTTCGTGTTATAAAGCCAATTAATGAGATATATAGGTATATATCTGGGCATATTATAGAAAATCAGTTTCTATCACCAGATTATGATAAATTTTCAAAAGATATAGGGGCTATTTTAGATAAATTAGAATATTTCGAAGATAGCAAATATGAATTTGGCAATATCAATTTGAATAATTTACCTTATACAAATGACGATTTTGGGATATTAGAGGAAGCTCGCAAGTTTGTTTTAGAAGATATTTTTGTGCTTATTTTTAATCATTTTAAAAAAGATGGTTTTAATTTTGAACAAGCTAAATTTAAGCAGATAATTTTATCTGAGGATGGATCAACAGTATTGGAGGAAGCTACTTCTGAGAAGAATGATTTATATGATAATAAAAGAGAACTTTATAATTATATAGGCGAATATTTAAATGAATATTCCGAAGAAACAAAAGAATACTATGATAGTTTTAATTGGCAGTTACCGCTTATGCAGAATAAACATTTTACAGAAGATTATCAGAAACTTTTGAAACAAAGATTACATAACATGACCATAGCTCTAGATGAACAAAAGAAACAAGGATTTATATCTACTGAAGAATATACTATTATGCAAGATAGTCTAAATTCTCTAAATTCAAATATTTCTGTAGCAGAAAGAACAAGTGTTTTTATGAGTTATTTGCATTCATCTTCATATACACCTGTGAAAAATTCAGATGAATACAATAAAAAGATCTATAAGGCAAATTCTTCGTTGTCTAAGATAAGTTATCATATAGGTAATAATATTAGGTCAGCATTTTTAGATAAATTATTAGTTTTTTTGAAAGATAAGTTTGGACAGGATCATTTTTTTATTGGATTCAAAGAGGAATTGGCACATCTTTTAGCGCGTGATTTTGCTGAAGCAAAAGTTAGAATTTCTGATCGGATAGAGTTTTTTAGTAAGTTAGCTGCTGATAATTTGATCGAATATTCGGATGATTCCGAAGATGATTCTTTAGGTAAATCAGGTTATACGATAATTGAACATACACAATTTTACGAAGAATTTCGACATTTAGTTAATAATGCTGAAGAATTGAAAGGTTTTTTGGATGAATTTTATAACATAGGTGCTAAACGTGGTAATGATCGTGATGCCGAAATGTATGATAAAAGGAGACCTTTGGCAAAAGAGATATGGAAATTTATTTATGATAAGGTTAGTCCAAAATATAAGTTATATATAGATCCTATTTTACAACCTAATCCAAAAAACAGGAATCCCGAGATTGAAATAGCTATTGATCCATCAACAAAGAAACTTATTAGTAATGAAGATGAATTGATCTATCTTTTAGGTTATAAGCGAGATGATTTTAAGAAACGAATTTCTGATATCATACGTGGATCTTTGTTAGGTATTTATAGTGATTTCTTTTATCTTAATATTAATTATGCTGATTATATTTTAGAAGAAAAGATGAAATCAAGTATACCGTCTTTTTTTGAAATATTACAGGAAAAGATAAAAAATGGACTATTTTGGGATTCTCTTACAAGTATTTTTATGAATATGCCTATACCTACTAAGATTACATCTAATATTAAGAGCAATATTTTCAAGAAAGCACAAGTGGGAATTGCTGTTGCGGATCATTATAAAGATCAGATATGGCCTAAAATGTCTAAGACATTAAAACCATGGGTTATACCAAATCATATGAAAAAATTGAATAAAGAAGATGTATTGTCAGAGATTTCGCTGACGCGGCCTAATAGATGTAAAAGGGGAGCTGAAGATTTATGTTATCCATCATCATCGATAAAAAGAAAAAGTTCACAGTCAGAAGATACGTCAGCGTACTTAGAAAAGAATTTAGTTAAATATAATATTAATAAAATCAATATGTATAGAAATGATTTAGAAATACAAAAAGAAAAGATTTCTAAAGTTACAGATATGGTTATGAAAGAAGAAATAAAATTCCAGGAACATAAAATGCATTCACCAAATATTTTGATTAAGCCAAAAGCGGAATTTTTGCAGATAATTTATCAAAAAGCTAAGGAAGAATATATTGCGATAAAGAGGCATATTTATTATCTTGAAAGGCATTTATCTTTAGAAAAAGAAGAATCTGAAGGTTTAATGGCTAAGCAAATATTTTCAAGTTTGCATACAGAAATTTCAAATTATCACAGCTATATCCAAAATAATATACATATATTTTTAGTAAAAATTAATCTATTATCAAGGAGATATATTAGACCAATCAATTCAATTTCATATTTTAATCATCGTATGCGATACTTATCACAACTACCACGTACTAAGGGTATTTTAAAAGACATTTATTCTGCGAATGCAAAATATAAAAATATTGAGTCCCAGTTTTTGGTAATGAATAATGATCTTATTTTGACCTTGACAAAAAAATCAAAAGAAATAGAAACAAATTTAGGGGTATATGAAGGGGTGAAGAAAGAATATGAAAAATTTGAACTGCTATATAGATCTGCTAGTGATACTTTAAATAATATGATAAAATCATTAAAAAAAGAAACAAAGGATTTTAGATCAGTTTTAAATGTGATATACGTGGATTTTTATCAAGGATTTATTAAAGATTTATTTTTGCTTAATCGACATTTTCATAGCATTCAAAGAGAATGGGATGATTTTTCACTCAAATATCATTATTTACAAAGAGGTATATCTTTAGAATCTTCGTCAAGTTCTGAACCACCATTAAAAAAAGCAGCAACAACTCCATCATCCGGACAAACAAGACCTACATTAGAAGCAGAACCATCGACATCCCAAGCTTTAATAGCTCCATCATCAGAACAAACGAGTATATTAGAAGCAGTATCATCAACATCTCAAGCAGAAACATTACAAACAAAAACTACATTAGAACCAGAATCATCACAGACAACTTCATCTTTATATTCTGGCAAGGGGGGTAATTCTAAATCGAGACCGTATCAGATAATGGAAGGAGTAGAGGTTACTGCTGATCAAGCTAAATTTTTTATGAAAGCAAATTTAGATAAATGGAACAATTCGCTCAGATCAGAAATGGATTTTCTATTTCAATCCTCCAATAATCAATCGACGGTAGTTCGTAGATATATTGATGATTTTCGTCAAGCTTTATCAAAGTTTTCTGAGTTTAATATGAGTTTATTACGTAATGGTGATTTTGAAGATAAAAACAAACTTATTATACCATTAGCTAAGAATCTTTCTGAGTCATTAAAACTCGCTACTGGATATATTTCTCGTGATGAATTTATAATTAAAAATTTAGATTCGATTGATTATATGAATTCATATATTATTCATATAAGGCGCGAACTAGCAAGAAACAATCTATTTAAAGAATTAAATCAATTTCTATATAATTTTTTCGGCTTTATTATTAATAAAAAAATAGATTATGTTAAATCAAAATCTAAGCATTTTTATAACCGTGAACAAACCAGAGTTTTAATTGAAGAGTGGAATGTTTTTAAACATGAATTTATTAGACGATTTAACTTCCATTTAGATTTAGCTATGAAATTAGATAAAAATATAATTTTTTTTCATGAAGATTTAACGAGATTTATTTTAATAGTTGAAAAAATAAAGCTTAAATCAGAAGATTTAATAAAATTATCACAAAAAGTATTGAGCGATGTTAAAGATATTCAATCTAATTATTCTAGAGGATTAGACGTTATTGAATCTAAATATGATATTAATAATTCTTTTAAAGATACAGAAAATATATTACTTAAATTGTCTTCAATACCAGATTTAGAACCTTTATAAAAAATTAAGCATACCTCAAAAAACAACAATGGAATTTAATATTGGTATTTTTTGAGGTATTATATTTCAATTCAAGAATATAAACATATTTTTTTTGATAAAATTTTAAATTACATAAATAACAATTATTTGCATTAATTTTCTTATCTTAAGTTCGAGGATAAGTCCAATATATTATGGAATTGTCCAAAAATATTCTATGAGTTGTTTATCATTCACATCGCCTAAAACAAAGAGATGATCGGTAATAATATTAACGGTCATCTCTTTGAAACCATGCTTAGGTACGCTTATTAGAATTTAATTGTTTCTAAACTCAACAATGGAAAATTTAACTTATTTATAAAATACTTTCTATAAAAACCTTAGCTTTTTTATACTTTAATACTATTTATGGAATTTAAACACAAAAACAGTCATTATCATAGCTTTTAGTACTTTTGATTAGGTTCTTAAACTATCTTTGGTTCTTGGGAAAGTTCGACGAATTATAAATCAATATATTCATAATATTGTTATTTTTTTAGTTAATTTTTGTTTTTAGATATATGTTGTTTATGATGATATATGTATACGATTAAAAAATAAGAATTAATATAAATTTTCTCAAAAATCACCGCGTATGTACGTAATATAGGTTTTGCCAAAAGTCTAATATCGTTTTAGTGGTCGGTTTTGGTTTATTGTGCTATATTATTTGGTTCATTCCTTCATGGGGATTTTTTTTTATGATAAGATGTTTGATGGATTCGCGTTTTTTCATATTTTCAACCAGATGGAAGGGGTATATTTAATTGACAAAATTTGGACTTTGGTATCATGAATTTCATAATAAACATTTTGGATCACTGTATAGTGTTGAGGAGATTTTGGAACAAACACAAACTCCTTATCAATATTTGGAAATTATTCGGACGAAGCATTTTGGTAAGGCTATGCTTTTAGATGGTTTGTGGATGCTTTCTGAATTTGATGAGTTTGTTTACCATGAAATGATCACGCATATTGCTATGTTTACACATCCTAATCCTAAACGTGTTTTAGTAGTAGGTGGTGGTGATGGGGGTGTAGTACGTGAGGTATTGCGTCATAAGACGGTTGAAGAAGTTGTGTTAGCAGAAATTGATGAAGCGGTTATTGAGAGTTCACGACGCCATTTTCCTTATTTAGCAAGCAGTTTAGATGATCCACGTTGTCGTGTTTGTATTGGTGATGGTTTTTTGCATGTTAAGGAGAATAAGGAAGCGTATGATGTAATCATTGTTGATTCTACAGATGATAGTGTAGAAGATGCGCCTAGTTTAACCTTATTTACCAAAGATTTTTATCAAAATATTGCTGATGCTCTACATAATGATGGTATCATGGTCGCACAAACAGATTCACCTTGGTTGATCAATCGTTTAAATACATGTTCGCGGGTACGAAACTATCTTCGACCTTTATTTAAGTATAGCCAGATTTATTTAGCTATGACACCGCTCTATCCTTGTGGAGTTTGGAGTTTTGCCATTGGTTCAAAAAAATATGATCCTTTAGCTCTGCATGAGCAACGTTTGTTAAATTGGTCTACAAGATATTATACACCAGAGATTCACCGAGCTGCTTTTGCTATACCGCCTTGTATGTTAGCAGAAGAAAATATAAAGTCTGATAGTAAAAAGTAGCAATAAAAAATTAAAATTAATAAATAAAAAATGAGGAGATCTCATTGTCAAACATTGTTGTTGTTGGATTGCCGATGGATGCCACTGTATCATATCGAGGTGGTGCGCGAGAGGGACCTCAAGCTGTTTGGCGTTCCTTAGACGCTATAGAGGAATATAGTCCATATTTAAAAAAACAATTGCAAGATATTGTTTATGAAAATGCTGGCGATCTTGCTTTACCTTTTGGTAATGTAGAGCGATGCTTGTCTATGATTCATAGGTTTGCTGAGGAAAAATTAGCTCATAAGAATTGGCTTTTTTCAATCGGGGGAGAGCATTTGGTGAGTTTACCATTGATAGAAGCGTTCTATCATGCTTATCCTGATTTAATTGTGCTTCAACTTGATGCGCATGCTGATTTATGTGACAAATATATGGATGAAACTTTATCGCACGCGACGGTAATGCGTAGAGTTGTGGAGAAGATTGGTCCTACAAATTTGTATCAATTTGGTATTCGTTCTTTTACATTGGAAGAAGAAATCTACGCTAAGAAGTCACATATTAAGCAATATCCTTTATTAGGTCAAAAGACAGTTGATGAATTAATGGATGAATTTTTTGCTCAATTACCCGTAGGTCGACCTATTTATTTAACATTGGATATTGATGTTTTAGACCCTGCTTTTGTGGCAGGTACAGGTACACCCGAACCGGGGGGTTTGACGATTAACGAGCTTTTGCGTTTTTTGCATCGTTTAGCAAGAAGTAATCATTTTTTCATAGGAGCTGATTTAGTGGAAATAGCTCCTTCATTAGATGTTACAAGACAAACGGAAGTTTTAGCTGCTAAAATATTTCGAGAAATGATCCTGGGACTTCCTGGAAAGGGATGAATATGTGGAACATAGTGCTTTAGCGATTAAAGATATTGCTGAGGCAATTGAAGATATATTAAAGAAAATGGATATTAATGATGTTAAGGTTGTATTTGAGCGTCCTAAAGATGCTAATCATGGTCATTTATCCACTTCAATTGCTTTACAATTAGCAAAGCAACTTAAAATGAAACCTTTAATGATTGCGCAAGATTTGATTGAAAAATTAGCTCATAAGATTAAATTTTGCCATTTTTCTATCGCAGGTCCTGGTTTTATCAATATGCGCTTTGCTAAAGAAGCATTGTTGCAAGTTATTACTAAGATTCAACAAGAAGGGGACCGATATGGTCATTCTGATATAGGGCATGGTCAGAGGATTTTATTAGAATTTTGCAGTGCTAATCCTACGGGTAAGCTTCACCTTGGACATGCTCGAGGGGCAGCTGTAGGAGATTCTTTAGCTCGTATTTTACGTGCTGTTGGTTATGATGTATCGACAGAGTATTACGTGAATGATGCTGGTAATCAGATTGATCTTTTATCTAAATCACTTTTATATCATTACAAAAGAGCTTGTGGTGAAGATCCTGAAATCGTCGAAGGTGGTTACCTTGGACCGGATGTACAGGAAGCTGCTTTAACACTTTTTCATGATCAAGGGAATGCATTACTTTTCAAGCCTTATAGGGAACAGCTTGCTCTTTTACAATCATTTGGTTGCGATTATTTTTTGCAAGCGATTAAAGATGATTTAAAAGCGTATCGTGTGCATTTAGATAATTTTTATAAAGAAAGTTCATTAGCAGAAAGAATTACTCAAACATTACAACATCTTGAGTTAGTTGGATATTTAGAAGATAAAGAGGGTGCTAAATGGTTTAAGTCTTCGCTTTTAGGTGATAGTAAGGATCGTGTGTTGATTAAGAAAGATGGTTCTCATACATATTTGTTACCGGATATGGCTTATCACCATGATAAATTACAGCGCTCTTTTACCAAATTAATTAATATTTTTGGTAGTGATCACCATGGTTATTTAAAAAGACTACATGCTTCGTTGTTAGCATTTGGGCATCCTGTAAGCAAATTAGAATTTTTACTGACACAAATGGTACGTTTGTTTCGTGGTACAGAGCCTGTTAAATTATCCAAACGTCAAGGCAATACTTTTCCTTTAAGAGACCTTTTAAACGAAATTGGTGTTGATGCGGCTCGTTTTTTCTTTATTTGGCGAAATCCATCAGCTCATTTGGATCTAGATTTAAATCTTGCTTGCGCTAAAACACAAGAAAATCCCGTTTATTATTTGCAATATGCGCATGCGCGTATTTGCAGTTTACAAAGAGAAGTAGCAAAAGAGCTAGAAAAATACACGCATAAAATTACACAAGAGATTTTAAACCAGCTCGATGATTCGCTTGAAGAAGATTTGATGCTCGAATTAGCCTTTTTTGGTGAAGAAATAGCAGAAGCAGCACGTTTACGTGCACCACAGCGAATAGCGGTTTATCTTCAAGGATTAGCTAATTTATTGCATCGTTACTATGGTAAAGCGCGTGTCATAGGTGAAAATACAGATATAGCCTGTGCAAGATTGTCTCTATATATGGTTGTTGGACAAGTATTACGCAATGGATTATCGTTACTTGGTGTAAATGCACCGGAAAAGATGTAAATCTAATAGAATCAAAATATTTTTTGTGTGATTTTTTATCAATTATTAATAATTGATAAAACAAGCATAAAAAAGCAATAAAAAAATTCAATATCATTCAAAAATATAAAATTATTTTATGCAGATTAATTTTAACAGATTAATTTTAACAGATTAATTTTAAATTCAAATTTTATTTTCATTAGAATAGCATATATTATTATTTAATATTTTCATAACAGCAACCTATAATCTATATTAAAAAAATCAGTATTAAAAAAAATCAGTATTAAAAAAAATCAGTATTAAAAAAAATCAGTATTAAAAAAAATCAGTATTAAAAAAAATCAGTATTAAAAAAAATCAGTATTAAAAAAAATCAGAACATATGTATTTTTTATTACATGGTTCTGATTTTTTCTTTTATTATTTTTTAATATTTAAAATAAATAGTTAATAAATTAGTTTTTTATATGATTTATTAACTATTTATTTATTATAACATTTTTAATTTATTTTATACTGATGAAATTATATTTATTAATTATGCACTCACTAATTAATAAATAATAGTTATATTTTATTTATTAATTAGTGCCAAGTATATTTTATTAATTAGTGCCAAAGTATGGATTTTGTAAACTTATCTATTATTACCATTATTTAATAATAAAAAATGCTATATTTTATTGATAAATTGGTATTATTATGATAATTTTTTATATTAATGTATATGCAAAAAACAAAAAAGAAAAAATATAAATAATTAATAAAAAAATATAAAATTTTATTGTATTTTCAAAGTTTACAATATATTATATTTTAAGATTTTACAAAAAAAAAATAGACATTCCTAAAGACACTGTGTAAAATGTAAGCGTTATCACAAATACAAAACCTGTTTTTAATCATCTTTTACATATTATGAATGGTATGTTGTCTCAAAAATTTAACGTAATTTTGTCCTATATTCATAAAAATAGCTTTTATAATAGGTGTTGCCAAACAATTAGTCATATGATGACTAATTTTAAATGGTATTAAAAAAGACTTATTAAAGCGATAAAAGATATTTCTTTCAAAGAAAGTATGCAGAAAGCTAAGATAGGAAATCAACCTTACTTTCTGATAATTGACGATACAGGACTTATACAGAAATATTAATATAGCTGATTAGTAATGATGTAATTTAATGAACAAAAATAGCAATTATCATAGCTTTTTGTTCATTAAATTAGGTTCTTAAACACTCTTTAACATGGGTTATTGTACAAGCTCACAGTATGTCAAAAGACACAAAGTCATTATCATTAGCTAAACATGCTGTACAAGGCTCAGGTTCCCATTATTCTAATCTAGATAAAAGAAGTTTATAGGGTCATTCTATTATTAATTTTATATTAAATAAAGATGTTTGAAGCTATCCTATTAGAAGTCAAACGTGCGTTATAAAGAAGAAAGCAGAATTGTTGCGTCTTGAGATACTATAGTTATTTTACCAATTTTGGATACAAAAGAATATGTTTTAACACATTATTGTTATACTTCAAAAGAGATAATCTAAATAAGCTTAACAAAAGGCCTTCATTTTATTGATTCATTAAAAACAGCTATTATTATTTATCCTTTAGATGTGAAAAAATCAATTAAAAAATTTGCAAAGTATATAAAAAACAAAGATAAAGAAATATTTTTTAAAAATTATTGCTATGGTTAAAGAGGATGATATGATGAATAAAGTTCAAAAATTATGTGCGTTGTTATTTTTAAATTTTATATCTATCAATGTAGGATTAAGTTTCAAATCAGATGAAATTTCTGATATTGCAGATATTAATAAAAAGACTTTTTTATCAAGTGATTTAGCTTTTTTTATTGATGATAATACGGAATTTTATAATCCTGATTTAGAGTTATATGAAAAAATTTTATCTCTTCTTTATGAAGAAGGTCCTTTGGTACAGAAATATTATAAAGCTCAAAATTTGAGTCCACCTCCTTTGATTGATAATTATCATAGTTCAGAAGATATTTTATTAGAATTAAATTTTATTCAGTTAATAGCCGAAAAAATGAATGCAGATATTTTATCGAAAAACCTATTATTGTTAAATAATATTAAGGATAAAATTATGACGGAAGGTAAATATGAAGTTACTGATTTTTCTAAGATATCTGTTTTTATTCAACAATTACAGGCATCAGCGCTATTTGATTTAAAGTTATATATTAATGCATTAGATGATAACATTTTTTTTGTTGATCATACTTTACAGAGATTTTTAGGCCAAAATATTTCTTATGGTAAGCAGTTTTTTGAAAATGCCATAGAAAGTATAGAAATGTCTAAGCATGAGTTGGTTAAAAAATTTGCTTTGTTTTTTCATGAACAAGATTCATTGATTAGGAATTATTATGAGATTTTAGATTTTGAGACCCCTAAGCCTTTGGAATCTAATATAGATGATTATAAAACTGATTTTGTTGAGAATAGTAAATATATTCTACAAAAGATACATGATATATGTGCGATAGCATTTAAAATTAGAAATTCCATTTTAGAGAAAAACCAACAAGCTATATTTGATATTCAGCAAAAAATTTCTAAATATAATAAATATGAAGCTGAGGATGCTGCTAAAATAGAGTCTTTAAAGATTTCTTTAAAAAAAGCGGCAATTTCAGATATAGATGAATCGTTTTATAGGAATAAAGTTTTTGTGCCGATTAATGGGATGATATTATCACCTATAAATATGGATAAATTAAAGCTACTTTTAGGCCAGAATCTTAAACATGCAAAACAGATAGTTCAAGATGCAATAAAATTAGCTTCGGTTCAAGATAGAGAATTTTATAAAAAAATATCCTTTTTTTTCGATGAAAATAATCCTATTTTTCATAATTATTATTCATCTTTGCGGTTGAAATCACCTAAGCTATATATGATAAAAGACCCTAATGGTCTTTTGGCACAAATTCAAACTATTTCATTAGATGTATTGAATATAAATGAAGATCTTTTTTCAGAATATAGGCTAGATTTACAGGCAATTAAAGATAAAATACTTAAATATAATAAATATGATTCGGATGATTTGGCTAAAATAGACGAATTGATTCATTATATACAAGAAATAGCTCTTTTAAATATATACACGTCTGATAAAAATGTTTTGCGTGTATTTGATGGTTTGCAGGTTTTAAAAATTAATAAATCTAAATTAAAGAAACTTTTAGGCAAAAATTTTGAACATGGAAAACAACTCATTCAAAAAGAGATTGAAAATACATCTAATAAAGGAATTTCTACTAAAATCTTATTGTTTTTCAGTAAGTATCGTTTTTTATTTGAGAGTTATTACTTAATTTCTGATATTGAATTACCTCCTTTTGTTAATGGAAAAATTATTTCACGTGATTTTAATCAGAAAATTATAGATAAATTTACAGCGGTTAAGTCTGCTTTGGCTAAAATAAATAAACCTATTAAAAATGAATTAGAAGTTATATTAGATAATACAATTAACAAGATAAAAAAATTTAATGTCTATGGCGAAGAAGAATATAATAAAATTTTCCAAAAATTATTAAGATTAAAAGAAATTGTTTTTTTTGATCTTCAACAATGTATTTTTGAACTAGATGATTTGCGTTTTATTAACAATGATGAATTACACCAACTCTTGGGTCGGTATAAACATGAGGGGCAACAAAATGTTATTAATGCTATACATAACCTCCCCGATGAGGACCTTTATGGAAAATCAACGCATAAGTTAAAGTTATTTTATAAAAATTTACTGACAGCTATATCGAATAATCATCATTTTATAACTAATTTTTATTCATTACGTGACCTTAATAAAGAAATTCCTGATATTATTGACCATGAAATTTTAAATCATAAGGATTATGTATTCATAAAAGATGAAATGGAAAATAAGTTGGCAACGATACAGGATTTTGCCCTCAGTAACGGTTTGGTTATTAATCAATTTGAAATGCGTGTATTAAAAGATATTATTCATAGATTGATGTTTGATGATAAATATGGACCTGAAGATAAATTCCAAGTAGAACAATTTGTTTATAATTTACAGAAAAAAGCTCTTGTTACCTTACAAGAATATTTAAATCCATGGAAACAATTATTGGGTAAAAATTTAAAAGACGCTAAACTTAGGTTTAAAGATTTTTTATTAAAAGGCAACAGTTATTGATTTATTATATTTAAATATTATTTTTAAAGATAAATCTTTTTTATATTTTTTAAAAGATATTATGATCATATTTTGGTCACTTGTAATATATATAAAGAAAAAATTATCACTATTAATTTGATTTATGATTATATTTAAATATATTAACATATATTTTTGTGCTGAGTTCTCTAGTGTAGATAAACCAAATAAAATATATAAAAACTTATTAGATAATATCAATTTATATATAATTTCAGAACCTTATTATAGGCAGAATTTCTGAAAAAATTAAAATTTTATTTTTTCAACAGACAAGAATTGCTCAAAAATATTACAATAAAAATGTAACAATTATTAGAATATGAATAAATTAAATAATATTTTGTATTAAATGTCTGTAAAAACAGAATAAACAATAGAATACATAAATTATTTAATAAAATATGTAGATGATTACAATGAAAATTTTTTTCGCTTATGGATTTGTCAATAAATACTAATAATCCGTACTAATCGGATATATTAGTATTTATTGTTAATTTTAAAACTTTGTAAAAAATCTTAAAATTAACAATAAATATGCCTTTCATATATTTTTTAAGACTTGTAAATACTAATATTGCAAGTATTTATATTTTAATACTTTCTTATTAAAATAAATATTTTTTATTAATAGTTCTAAATTTATACCAAAAATAAGTTCTTATAAAATTATCTTTTTCTAATATTTTTAGATTTTAATATAAATATATAAATATATAAATATATAAATATATAAATATATCAAAAAAGATTAAAATTTTATATTTTAATCTTTTTTGATATATATTACTATAGAATTTGATATTTAAAATAGAGGATTAAACATATATGAGCTTGTCAAATAAACCATGTTAAATAGTGTTTAAGACTCTAATTCAATGCACAAAAAACTATGATAATGGCTATTTTGGTGTTTAAATTACACCATTACTAATCGGCTATATTAATATTTCTGGACAAGTTCTATTTATAAATCTAAAGTTAAATACTTAAAGGAAGTAATTTAAATAATTTAACTCAAGAACATAATCAAAAAAGTTCTCGTAAAAGATCATTGGTAGAAAGAGGTATAGGTTGGTTAAAAATATTTAAGATTATTTCTCATATATGTCGTAATAAGACTAAAAAATTCCTATAAAAATTTGATTTAATATGTGCCATGTTCAATGCACACTTAGCTTTAGGCAAATTCCAAAAAGTTAAAGAAGATAAAAAAGCAAGCTAAATTGTAAAATTAAAAATTATGATAATTTGTATATGTATTAGTTGGGTACTTTAATAGAATTTCATTGTTTATAAATACAAAAATATCAAATTAAACCTATCAATAAAATTACTAAAGTAAAAATCTTCATTTTTGTATATTTTAACACTATAGGTGGGATTTAAATAAAAATAGTTATTATCATAGCTTTTAGTACTTTTGATTAGGCTCTTAAACACACGTAGCATTGATTTTCGGCCTAGTTCAAGGTAATTACGTTATTTCTTTTGGAGCAATAATGCAATTCACAAGATTTAAATTGTTCGAATGTTTTGATAGGTAACAAAATGTATAAAAAAATTAAAGATAATACAAAAAAGTAGCAAGTACGCCACTGTATTATCCCAAAATTTGATTTGCAGATCTTTAATCTTAAAAACAAGAATGTTGCAAAAAAAGCTGTCATCTGAGAAATATATCTTAACAGTATCGGATCAAAATACGTGAAAAGATGTTATCGGTGATTCGTATAAAAAACTTTTTATTGATCATGATTTTGCTTTGGATGTATTTAGTATTGATGTAAATAGCGACCTTTTAGAGGATTTCAAATAATCAATTAAAGAAAAATGGAAGAAGAAATTACAAGATCTTAATTCTATCAATGATGATGATGTTGTTGAAGATATAGAACAAAAAAGACCTTCTTTTCAAATTGATAGCTTAGATTTCTGGCAAGATTTTTTGCAATTTATTAGTAAACCAGAAAATATAAATTGTTCTTCAAAAGCTTAACGGAGAATCAATTGTTTATGATAGGTGTTTTTTTAGTTCTTTTGCTAAAAAATTTGCAAGACCAAATTACAATAAATATAGAAAAATAATTAACAGTTTTTTGAACAAAGAAAGTTTAGAGCAATGCAAACAAAAAATTATAGGAGAAATATCTAAGCTTAAGTTATTGCAAAATCATAAATTAAAATCCGAAGTATGACCTAAAATTGAAGGAAGATATAGTCATCTGCTTGATTATTATACTAAGTTAAACAAGCTAATTTCATCTCCACATATGATCAATTATGATAATGATGATATGGTTTCAAATAAAATCTTATATAAAATAAAAGATAAAATTGATAGTATATTGATAGTATGAGGAAACTTCTTAAAACAAATCAAGGCTACTCAGATCATATAGAAAAACTACGTTTGATTATTAGTAAAATAGATGAAGAACAAATATATACAAAAGATGATCATCAAAAAGTACTTTTAATTCATAAATTAACGGATCAAAAAATTCTTGATGAGGTAGAAACATATGTGACTGTAAATAAAGACGACCGCAAGGGTTTTTTAGATGATAAATTATTAAGTGGTGAGATGTCTAAGATACTTGGAGAAAAGATGATAAATTATTAAGTGGTGAGATGTCTAAGATACTTGGAGAAAATCAGAGTTTCTAGCAAAGCATAGAAAATGTTGGTGATTTTGAATTTTTGCATCTCTTTTTAAGTTTTTTAAATAATCCCGATCCAGACATAATTAATCTATTAAAAAAACCAAATAGGATTGATTATCTAGATCAAATTGTCATTTTATTTCGTAGTTTTTTAGAAACAAGTCATAAGATTCAAAATAATGATTTAGTTGATTATAGGCGTATATTAGAAGATCTACTCAATTCAGGAAAGACAATTGATGATATAATTCAAAACACAAAACAAATCATAGAAAATTTCGATATTGCAAACAATATTCCAAACCAATCATTTAACAATGAATCTGTTATAAGTGCGATGAAAGATTTCTTTGAAGCATATGATTTCGTTTATAACAAAGGTAGTAATATGATTTGGCAAAAATTCATATCTTTCTTGATGAAAAAATTAAATATTGATGTTGTTTACAGAACAAAAATCAGCTATATTTGGCAGAGAAAATATAGCAGTCAATTTGATGAGGTTTTATCAAAGCCAAAAGATAAATTTAGAAAAACAATTCAAAAAATCTTAAAGGACTTTCGGATAACTAATAAAATTACGAATATAGATGATACCAAAGTTTTATTTCAAATGTTGCATTTTTTTACTTATATTAGGATATCTTTAACAAAAATATCAATCCATGATCAGAAATTAGATGATAAATTTAGTTTCAATAAATGTGCATACGGTGCATGTCCTAACATTTAATTCTATGATTATAAAAATCAATTACATTTAAACGTAACAATGTAAGAGATTTGGTTCATAATTTGGAATTAAATATAGCTATAGAGTTATTGTTTGATGAATTTATCTTAATTTTGATGAATAATCTAAACATTTATTATAGTAGTAGCTATCAATTTGACACAAAAATCATTATGCATAAAAGATATTTTGATCAATTCAAGAAATATTTGCTCACTATTTTTAAGGTAAAAAAGAGAATAAATTAAGTATTAAGGATTTGGACTATTATTGGGATTTTAAAGTAATCAAAGATATTTCATATGAAATCAAAAATAATATTCAAATAATTTATTTAAATGAAAATAAATTTAGGGATGAAATCCAAAACTTTATAGATTCAGATTTTTATAACTATCATGATGAAAATATTTGGGACAAATTTATTATATTTTTAGAAAAAAATATAATTTGTCTTTGCTTTACAAATATGAAAGCATAATTTATACCAAAGATAATGCGTTATGGCGTAATAGTAATGAGAAGAAAGAAATACAACAAATATATATGGTCTAGAAGAAGATGAGATAACAGACTTTGTATCTAAAGATATAAAAAAGGCATTTAAAGACCATTTAGATAGTCATAAAAAAATATTTGATGAATTTATAAAAAAGAAACAAAGTTCTAAAAATAAATCTGGGATAGTTCATATATCAGATAAAGTTAATGAAACTTTTGAAGATACAAAAAAGCTTTTCTTTGATATAGCTAATTATTTTAAACATTATATATCTAATATATCCGAATGATGAAATTACTGAAAAATATAAGGATATAATTAGAAATATACTGCATAATTTTCTGAATTAAAATTTTATAGATAATAAATATTTATTGAATTCTTTGATAGGTTATCTAAATAGATACCATAAAGTTGTTTCTGTTAGGGAATTAGAGAAAATATTAGGTATTGATAATTTAGAAAAAACGCTTGCCAGGTTTGAAAATGAGTTTCAAAACATATTGATGACCGATATTTATTCCGCCTACATGAATTTATCACAAATATTAAATAAAAATAATAATAATGATGCTAAGCATAAGAATGGGAAAATAAATTTATATGATAAATAGCGATATAAATAATAATGATGATTATCAGAAAGAAAGAGCGAATTTATTTCAAAAAACAGACCTAAAATCGCTTTTATAGCCAGAAGAATTTATAAAGTTTGCAGAGGTCTTTGATTATATTGTTTTGAATACGAAACAACCTTTTGTTTACATACAAAGAATTATAAAAAAACTCTATCATGATAAAAAACAGGAGTTTTTGAAATATTTACTATCTTTCGTTTCGTTAAATCATCTTATAAAAGTAGAAAAAGACTTGAAAATAAATGAATAAGATATTGAACAAGACTTAAAAACAGAAAATGATAAACAAATTTCTAATAAAGAAGATGAGAATCCATGGAAAACATTTTTTAAACTAAATGAAGAAAGTAAAATTAAGCCCGGAAAAATATTTTTGGATTTTTTATTGGAACAAATTCCTATGTCTTCAATAATACAAGGTATTTTAACAATCGTAAACACCAGCAAAAATATTGAAAATATCAATAAAAAAGACCAATAAATGCAAAAAAATTCTATTCTTTAATTTAAAAATTAAATAAAGATCTAGAAAATGTACCTGTGCATTTATACAATTATATTTGTTCTGAGTTCTCTATATTTGGAGATACACCAAATAAAATATATAAAATTTTATTATATAATATTAATTTCTATATAAATTTAGACCCTGATTATAGGCGGCATAACCGAGAAAATTTAAAATCTTATTTTTTCAAAAGACAAGAATTACTAGAAAATATCACACATGGAAAAATTTCACAACTACCAGAATATGAAAAGGATAAATTAAATAATATTTCGGATGCAATGGCTTGAAATACAGAACAATCAATAGAATACATAAATTATTTAATAAAATATGTAGATGATTATAACGAAAAATTTTTTTCTACTATAAAAGAACAAGAAAAAGATTCCATTAATGATATAAATCAAATTATATCGATGGTTGAAAATACAAGAAAAGGCTTAGTTGAAATAAATAAATAAATTAATTCTAAGTACACAAGATTTTAATTTCCAATCTGCTAGTTTCGACATATCTGTTGGTTTAATAACCGGATTAATAAATATATTATCTATGTACAATGGTTTTAATTCGGTCAAATCAACTATTTTTAGATTAGAAAATTTAAATAAAAGCTTTATTTAAAATAAATCTTACTTAAGGCGATAACAGGGAAATGAAATCTAAATTATATATGAAAAATTCTAAAAAAATATTTATAAGTATAACTATTATAATAGCTTTTTCTAACTTAAATTTATCTAATGCTGGAAAAACTACCAAAATATCATCAACGACCACTAGAACTTCAAGTCCAGTTGTTATAAAAATGCATTTATCGCATGTAATTCAAGAAATTTCAAAAAATCCATCGAATAGCTCAATGGCGAGTATTTCTAGAGGGAATTTTTCTAGAATTGATAAACTTCGTAATTACTCATCAAAATCTGATTTAAAGTCAACAACTTCAGTAGCTAATGCAGAAGGATCATCAGTATCTTTAAAGCGAAAAATTTTTAATTTTATAAATAATTCTTTTAAGCTATTGAGTGAAAAAATTAAAGATTATAAACCAAAAACAAAAGCTTTCCCTGTCAAAAGTCCTACTATTTCACCAAGTGCGATAGAATCTACCCCTAGTTCAAACTTCGCATTGGTTAGTGATATGGTTATTTATTATTATTTTTAAAATTTAATTTAAAGATTAAAATCAAAAAATAATACCTGTTATATTTTTTGATTTATACATAATATTACTAATAAATTCAGATTTATTTTTTTATGATATGTTTTGGTTTAAATCCCAATATATTTTATTTTTTGTATTTTAAAAATATGCGTAACTATTATTATAGTTTTTAGTGAATTAAATAGATTAGTTTTAGCTATGATTTAATTTTGATTCCATAATTTTTGCTTTTCTTCGCGAGGCATCATATCAAATATTTTGATTATAAAAAAATTCTAAAAAATAAATTTAAATTTTATAAGTAATGTGATAATCACGGAATAATAAATAGACCTTTATGCTTGTCAATAATAATCATAATAATAATATTCTTTCTTATGGATATGAAATTTATCTATAGCAAGGTTTTGATTACTAAAACCGGTGGTTTCAAGTGTGTTTTTCATGTGATAATCACGGAATAATAAATAGACCTTTATGCTTGTCAATAATAATCATAATAATAATATTCTGTTGTATGGATATGAAATTTATCTATATCTATAGAAAGGTTTTGATTACTAAAACCGGTGATTTCAAGTGTGTTTTTCAATGGTAATGCAATTTTAGGGCAAGGGAATTGAATTTTACAGGGACTTGTGTCTAGTATTTAATGAAGGGTTTATTTAAGACAAAAAAGATATACGATAAAGTGTCGCATAATGTACCAGATATGACATCTCTGATTAATATTAATCGTTCTGATGTCCTAATAATCGCTGATATTGCTATGGAGTGATTAGAACTTAGGGTATAGATCAAATTATTTAAATGTACCTAATTTACTCAAAATCAAAGAAAAGAGTGGTATAGTGTCTTATCCAAACATTCCGAATATTACACCAGTAATTAATATAGATCGTCAGGATTCAATTAAACTAATGATTGCTGCTTTAGCGATGGAAGAATTAGGACTTAGCCACATTAGTTTGTAATATGAAAAATAGTTATAACTGTACATATCCAAAAAAATTAGAACATAATTTTTGCTTTTTGGCAAGTACAGTTAAAATAAATGAAAATCTTATTGGATGAAGCGATTGAACGATATCATGGAAATGTTCGAAAATATTTCTTGCATATATACCCTTTATGTGGCTAAGAGTGTACAGTAAAAACAAGATATATCACATGTATATATCGCATCCAATAGGTTAAAAAACATCAAGATATTACAAAAAATGATTAAAAACGAATTCTCTAAATGTTAGCGGTTGATAACAACAACTACAAGGCTATAGGGAATAGTTAGCTAAGATGATTTATCGAAATCGATTTAATGTGAGATTAAGAAACATCGAATATAAAAAATCTTTACTAGCTTAAAGCCGTATGTATTGTAAAATGCTCGTGCGGTTTATAAGGGGTCAAAAACTACCTTGTATTTTAAATACCGAAGGTGAAGGGCGACACGTTATTGGATAAGTATAAGTAATACGAAACCAATCGTTTTATTATTTATAGTATTTATATAAAATCAAAAGACAATAGAAAAAGCAATAATGAAAAAATAAAAAACAAAAAAATAAAAAAATCAGAAAGAAAAAATACTGATAATTGAGATTTTTTAAAAAAGATATCATTTGTTTAAATATTAGCCTAATATCAAAATAATCGTTAATCAAAAAAATGAAATGACAATAAAAATGGATAATATTTAAATATTATAAATAATAAAAAAGAATTAAAGTGTAACAATATACCTGTTAGCATATTTACTGTATTTTTAAAAACAAAAAAATAAAGACATTGTTTTTAGGTTCTACCTTAGTTTTAAGAACAAAAAAATAAAATCATTGTTTTGTTCTAAAGATGAATTTTTTTGCAAGTACAGCATGAACTTAAAAATTCCGTTAAATATAATTTTTGCTTTTTTGCAAGAGCAGGGATAATGTTAAAAGCCAGGTATAAATAAAAAAACAAATATCATCTAGGGCAAGCTATTATGCGAAGAGGCTAAAAACGGTATATGTTTGTAACTTATTTTCACCAAGTTACTGACTAGTATATAGAAAAATAGAAAAATTTTATTTACTAAATACCTAACTCTGCCTAAGGATGACAAGATAAATTACACTTTGAAACGTGGTAATTAGTTTATTTGAATTTAATAACTTAATAAATAAAAATCAATAAATAAGTTAATTAAAAATAATAAATAAAAAAATTAATAAAAATTAAAATAAACTAAGAAAGCAACACCATCTTATGTAAGAAAGTATTTAAACATACTTAACAAATAGATGTTATTAAAAAACGCCATATGAAATGAAGGGCGACACGTTCTTCCTTTAATATTATTTTTATATATATCCTTAATAGATATTTGTATATATATTCTTAATAGATATTTGTAATAGATATTTATATAAAAATAATATTAAATAGCCTAGCTATTAATTAAAAAACTTAATTTTAGCTTTGAACTAAATGATTAAGGTATATTATTTTATACCTCCTGTTAACTGTTTGCATTTTTATGTAAAATGAACAATGTAAAGAGCCGGTTCAATAGGAAAAGTATATGTTATTAAAGGCAAGGGTTTAAAATAAGATGGATATTGTTAAGTACTAACTTTCATTTAGGAACAATATTATATAAATTTTATTTATTTAAATTAATAACGAACAATTTATATAATTTTATCTTATTTAACAAAAAATGCCTATTGATAATAAAAGATGTTTAAATCATTTGGAACGTGGAAAACAATAGTGGTGATGATTGAAATTAATGAAAACTATAAAAAATATAAAAAAATAGATATAAAGAATGGTTTTTATTAATGATTTGCATTTACAGTAAAAATAGATATAAATAAAAAATAATTAAAATAGAAACACATTTACCACTATTGTGTGAGTGAAAATCATCTTACCTAGGATACAAACTGTTTAGGGATAGGTTTTCGGTAACTTTAAGTTACTTTGTGCTAAGTGAGATGAAAGTCTCTTGCTTAGTACATAAGCAGTATATGCTAATAGTTTCCTGTATGGTGTGTTGCAATAAACTTGCTATAAACTACAATATCTACTCGGTACTTTACCAGGTGTAACTAATCCTAATCCACCGACGATTAATGAATTAATTGCTATTAATAAAAATATCCAAACAAACATGGACGCTATTGTTAGACAAGAACAAGCAATTGGATCGAATTTAGGTTATGTTTTAGATGAATTAAATACACTTTCTATCGGGCCAACAGGGCCAACAGGGCCAACAGGTATAACAGGTCCAATAGGACCACAAGGACCTATTGGATCAAGGGGTCCAACGGGAGCAACAGGCCCAACAGGTCTAATGGGTCCAACAGGTGAAACCGGTGATATTGGACCACAAGGGCCACAAGGTCCGCAAGGTTTAATAGGACCACAAGGGCCACAAGGTGCTTCATTTACAGGACCTCAGGGCCCACAAGGACTACAAGGAAACACAGGTATAACGGGTCCACAAGGACCACCTGGCCCACAAGGTAATACAGGACTAAGCCCTGTAGGAGCACAAGGAATAACAGGACCAACAGGACCAGCAGGCGCAAATATTACAGGAATAACAGGACCAACAGGCGTAACAGGCATAACCGTTGATGGCCCAAGAGGCCAACAAGGACCCACAGGTGATACTGGGCCAACAGGAACAACAGGAACAACAGGAGCAACTGGTACTTCTTTTGCTGTATTCAATGTCTATGGTTCTTGTTGGAATTATGATGTAAACACACCAGATAACGGACCCATCACAAATGCCCAAGGATATGTATATTTAGCTGAAAATAATCTTTTAAATACAACATATACAACAGGTATGACAATGTCAGCTGATTTAACAACTTTAACGTTTACAAAACCAGGAGTATATCTTGTCTGGTATACCGTAGGTTACCTTATTTCCCAAACAACAAATATTGCCAATCTTAACTTTGGTATGTTTCAAATCTTAATAAACAACACACCACTTCCTGGGAGCACACTATATGCTACCTACCATGCTAACTCTGTTTATAATCGCACAAACGGTAAAGCTTCACAAAAAATGTTAATAAATATCGCAGCAAATACCACCTTACGAATCCAAACACTTTTAAGCACATATATAGCATCTAGATATTTTAATGCAATTCTTTCAGTTCAACAAATAGGATAATTTTTAATTATATGGGAAGAAGATTAAGTTTTTGATTCTGATAAAACTGGAGCTCTTATTATCACATATATAATTGAGTAATGAACAAATACTAAATTATTATGAAAAAAGATGGGATAGGAAAACTTCGCCAAAAATTAATTTGCAACACATAAAGTTTAATATATCTTTAATAAAAAATCAGCTAATTTTAAATTATGTCATTAATAATAACTATATTAATATTTATGGTCAAGTCCATAGTATAAAAGGAGCCATGGACTTGTCCAGAAATCAATGTGAAGGGTGTTTAATGGTCTAATCAAAAGTACTAAAAGCCATGATAAAGGTTATTTTTGTGTTTAAATTCCATGAATAGTGTTAAAATATAAAAAAACGAAGATTTTTGTTTTAGATATTTTATTAATAGGTTTAATTTGTCATTTTTGTAGTTATAAACAATGAAATTCTATTAAAAGCACCTAATTAATACATATGTAAATTGTCGGAATTTTGAATTTTACTAATTAGCTTGCTTTTTTATCTTCTTTAACTTCTTGGAATTTCCCTAAAGCTAGGTGAGCATTAAACATTGCGCATATTAAATCAAATTGTTCTGGAAATTTTTTAGGATTATTACGATATCTATTAGAAATAATCTTAAATCTTTTTAACCAACCTATAACCCTTTCTACCAATGATCTTTTACGAGAAATTTTTTGATTATACTCCTTTTGTTCTGGGGTCAAATCCTTCAACTTACTTCTTTTATATGGTAAAATAACGTATAGAAATAGCTTTTGTAAGCCCTGAAAGCCTAAATCAGCGATTAAAGTCGCATATTTAGATAACCATGGAATGTACGAATCTTTAAAAAGCTTGAAATCATGTACACTCCCGGGTGAAAAATTGGTGTAGCCAATAACAGCTGTTTCAGCACAAATTGCAAGGAAAGACTTCATTGTAGGGTACTTTTTTCTACCGGATTCATATTTTTTATTATCTTTTTTTGGTCTTTCTATGCGAACTTCAGTACAATCGAAGATAAACATACCAAATATGATAGATGAAAAATATGGACTCTGATTTGTAGGATATCTTTTAGATAATACTTTCTTGGCGATACCTTGTATCTTTTTTATGATGTTATTAACAGTGCTTTTACTAATACTAAAAATTTGCGCAATTATTCTATTAGTAAGCCCAAGAAAAAAATTATGAAAAAATAAGTATACTTGATTTTCGGGGTCAAGGATATTGTGCCTCCCAGCCCTTTTTTTGGTCTTTAAATCTATTTTTCTAACTCTATTAACTATTTTTTTGAAGATTATTTTATCTACGCCGACAGCAGACATAAATTTATCTTCATCAAATGCTGCTATTTTGGAATATTCCATATTTAAGTATTTAACTTTAGATTCATACATATATGCTCAATCCTCTCTTTTAGATATCAAATTTTATAGTAGTATATATATAAAAAAAACACAATGTTATGTTGACATTGTGTTTTTTTAGACATAAACTATAATGTTAAATTTAAAAATATAGAAATAGATAAAATGATTTTATATAAACTTAGTTTTTTTGTCACAAACTTAAAACCATTAATAAAATATATTAATTTTGATATATTTTATTAATATTCAAACAATTAAAACATTAGTATTTATATATCTTGAAAAATATATAAAAGGTCGCTTTATTTATTTTAAGCTTTTTTAATAAAATTTTAAAATTGACAATAACTACCAATAATCTGCACTAATCGGATATATTAGTATTCTTGGACAAGTCCTAAGTAATATTTATTATCTTTTTATTTAATCTTAAGAATAATAATAATTATATTACTATATTACATTAATATTTAATAAAATTATCAAAAAATAGCCATCGTAGTTTCAATTTACATTAATGGGTTATAATTGATTCATAAACACATCTTTACATTATGAAATACGATTAATATAACTCAGGATTGTGTATCGCCATAAAAATCAAAAAAGGAGTTTTTAATTTATGAATAAAGACCTCATTAAAGGTCTGCAAGAAGACCTTAAAGCAGAGTTAACAGATGTTCATTACTACATGTATTGCGCATCTGTTATTACAGGTATAGGCGCACTTACTTTAAAACCACTTTTTTTAACAGAATCGCAAGAAGAAATGGGACACGCACAATATTTAGCGGAAAAAATCAAATTATTAGGCGAAGAACCTCAGTTTGAAACTGATAAAATAAAACATACAGATTGTGCGCGTACTATGCTAGAAACAATGCAAAAAATGGAAGAAGAAACAATTACAAGATACCAACATCGTATTAAACAAGCCTCTGAATCACAAGATTTTGAGCTTAAATTTAAGTTAGAAGAATTTTTGGCTGATGAATCCAGACATCGCGATAGTATGCGTATGCTGCTAGCGGGGAAAGGTTTCTAAAAAATCACTAATTAATATAACGATAAAATATAAATTAAAATAAAAAACAAAATAAAAAACAAAATAAAAATTAAAAAATATCTCACCTAAATTCATGAGATATTTTTTAATTTTAAATAAAATCTTTAATTTTAAAACAGATAAACAAATCCACAAACTTCCCTGAGCTTGTCCAATAACCCATGTTAAATAGTTTTTAAGAACCGAATTTAATGCATAAAAAACTATGATAATGGCTATTTTTGTGTTTAAATTACACCATTACTAATCGGCTATATTAATATTTCTGGACAAGCCCCATATAGCATGGGTATTTTAATAGGGCCTACAGGACCAACAGGACCAACAGGACCAACAGGTTATCCAGGTGGCCCACAAGGTATAATTGGTCCTCCTGGGGAAGATAGTTTAGGTGTAACAGGCCTGCAAGGACCAACAGGTGCGCAAGGGCCCCAAGGCGCACAAGGAACCACAGGAGCCATGGGGTTAGTAGGACCAGAAGGACCAATAGGGTTGTCCATAACAGGCGTACAGGGAGTACAAGGTGATACAGGGGCAACTGGGCCAACCGGGATCCAAGGTCTAACAGGTAATATGGGTAATATCATATTTGTCCAAGGATTACAAGGTCCACCAGGCCCAACAGGTACTGCTGGTTTAAGTATAACAGGCCCAACAGGACCACAAGGATCCGCGGTTATTGGCTTAACAGGTCCCCAAGGATTTTTAGGCTCTATTGGTTTAAAAGGAGCAACTGGGCCAACTGGTGCCACTGGCGCACCTTACCTATCAAACGAAGTTGCCTACTTTGCACAAATCATGACAAATAGTACTCAGTTTACTGTTATTAGTGGTAGTAATAATGCTCAATTTAATTATCAAATAAATAACAGTACTAGTATTTCTTTATTAGTAGCAGATCCAACAAAAATCAAATTACAACCAGGTGGCTATTTAATTAGCGCTGGGGGTATAACTAATATGAGCTTTACTAGCGTCTATACATCACCACTTGGAGTAGTTGCTATAGGTAAAGATCAGAAGTTTAATTTGTTACCTAGTTGTGTATATTTTATTAGTTTATATTCTGGTTCCGCTGGGGCTGCGTGTAAGGGCGCGCAATGGGTTAATGCAGAGTACACATGTATTTTTTCATCACCGCAGGATATACTATTGGTTTTTTCATATGATAGAAATTTAATCTCTGTCAATAATCCTAATATTCAAACTGTGTTACCATTTAGTCCTGTAGCTAGTTATATGCTGATAAGAAAGATAAGCTAAGTTTTTGTGTCTTTATTCAGAAAATTCATAATAGAAGGAGATATTAAAAGATGTCACAAGCAAATATACCAGGAATATCTCCGCAAATATCAGTTGATCAAGAAAGTGTTTTAAGTTTATTGTTAGCTTCAACGGCTTTAAATGAGTTAGGTTTGAGTCATTTGTTGAATGCTGAAGCTGAGAAGATGCAGTATGTATTAGGTACTTTGTCAGGTGTGAGTAATAATAATCCGCCACCTACTGTTAATGATTTGTTAGCTATAGGTAAAAGTATAACATCTATTTTAAAAAATGCAGGTTGTAAGAGTGCTGCGTTAAGGACACAAACAAATTATGCGCTTAATACATTTTCTGTTCAAGGTCCAACAGGGCCAATTGGTGTAACAGGACCGGTTGGACCAGCTACAGGACCAACCGGTCCAACAGGAATTACAGGTTTGTCAATTACTGGTCCAACAGGCCCTGCTGGTAATATGGGACCGGTGGGTTATCAAGGATTATATGGCCCTATGGGGCCAACGGGGCCAACAGGTCCGACTGGACCAGATGGTATGTCTGTTACAGGACGTACTGGTATACAAGGTTTTCAAGGACCTATGGGGCCAATGGGTCTTACCGGAGCACAAGGTCCAATAGGTACCACAACAGCAACAGGTCCAACAGGTCCCACAGGTGTAACAGGAATTACAGGAATTACGGGAATTACGGGAAATATTGGACCAACACCTTCCAACTTTGTCCTTGGAGCAGGATCCTTTGGTTATATAGCAACAGCACCTATTCAATTTCCCATAGATCAACCTATACCATTAGATTCTTTTACAAACAACATATATGGCACCGGTATTTCCTTAACAGCACCAGACACAATTACGGTATCCCCCGGTATGTATACCATTGATTTTGGTATAATAAGCAACGCAGTAAGTCAAACATATCATATTGCAGCGTGTCAATTATTAACCAATGGTCAACCTTTATTAGGAAGCTTTATATTCAGTAGCCCGCAAGATAATAGTGGTAGTTTTAATAGCAATATTGCTGAATGGATATATGGAGCCGTATTATTACCAGCCACAATAACAACGACTATACAACTAATACCTAAAATATCACCTTTAGATTTTCAAACAGATACAGCTGTTGTTAACTTAGCTTTGAGCGGAGGTTATACGCCTACTTTAGCTAATTTGACTGTTACTAAAATTGCTTAGTTCAGAAAATATAGAATTATCGATAAATATATAAATAATTTTATCTATTTTTAATATTTTTAAATTTAATAAGGAATATCATCAAAAATTTCTTGTAAAAGATCACTGGCAGATAATAGCGCAAACACAACAATATTAAATATCATTGTTGTGTTTGCGCTATTATATTTATATGAATTATTAAAATAGGAAATAAATATGTTAAAAGTTAAAAGTTAAAAGTTAAAAGTTAAAAGTTAAAAGTTAAAAGTTAAAAGAGATATGCCATATGTTACAATCTTTCTTTGAAAAAAATATATGCACAGTATATAAAAGAGCTTTCTTGAAAATAGTAGAAAAAGTTAGACAACTTTCATCTTTAAAGACCATAAAAAAGTGACAGAAAAACAACACTAGATTCCAAAAATAAAATATTGTTGTTTTTCTGTATAGACCGAGTAATGTACACGATTTCAATCTTTACATAAATTCACGTATTTCAACTTCAAGAAAGATGTAATATTGAAAAGAGTAGTTTCTTCGTTATACTAACTATCTAAACAGTTTTCTAATATTATCGCAATTTTCTTCAAGAGCTAGTTAATAATGATGATTATCTTCTAATGCCAGGGGCAAATAATAAGTTATCATCTGATCGTTTAAAGAAGATGACAGGGAATTTGCGTTTGAAATATATAGATAATTTGATTGAAAAATCTAAAATTGATAAAGATATATTCAGATTAGAGGATGTATGATCTAAAATTCAAAGTTTTTACGACGATGCTAATTTTTGTAAAGAACATGATTTATGTGCTAATACCATTGCAACTAAAGCATCTTCAATTATTAAAACTAATTTAAAAATGCATTTATCAAAATTTAAGGATATAGTTACTAAAGATACACCTGTTATGAAAAATTATTGTTTGATTTTTTTAATGATTTATTGGACCTCTTTAAACAAAATGATCCTGAATTTAAAAATTATTATGATTCTTCAAAAAAAACAGAATATTTACAGACATTGTTTTCTTATGTTGGTTCTATAAATTTTAAAAATTATTCACATTTAATTAGTTATATAGAGTCTGATACAAAACTATTTTAAAATATGTTTCAAAGAGATTTTAAAGATGCGTTGAAAAATAGTAAAAATTATATAAAAAATTTCGATTTGCAAATTATAAATTAGAAAGAAATTCATTCATTTTTATAAAGCAAGCTACCGTGGATGGAAATTATTGATTATTGTACTTTACTAATGTCTTTGTAGATATATTAAATACTTATGCGGGGTTAATTGTCATATTTAATATATAAAAGTATATTTTATTTTAATTCTTTTTAGATATAAATACACCTAGTATTACATTTATTTCTTCTTTGGACACTAGTTTAGTTTTAAATAAAAATTTTAAGTATAGAAACATACTAATAAATATTATTATTAATAACTGTATCCCTAAGGGAATCCATGGGGCTTGATTTATTATAAGTCCACTTATATGAGTTATTATGTATGTTAAAATAGAAATAAATATAATGGATCTTATTTTAAGTATGTTTATTTTAAATTTAGGTATATTTTTTAATGTATCTATTAAGTGTAAACCAAACACAAATACCATGAATGAAGATAAAGCTATTGCTGCACCTATAAGGCTGAGTTTTAGATATCCTATAAATAAACAGATTAAAACTATTTTCAATATAATTCCTATGAGCCAATTACGTAAGGTTAAATTGGCTTTACCTAGTGCTTGTAAAACTGCTGTAAGAGGATTAGATAGGTAGTATGCAAAGCCATAAGGTAAAGCCATGATTTTTAATAATAAGCTCATATGTTCAATATCTTTATTAGGGTATAAAAACATAGCGATAGGTTCAGATAACGCTGCTATGATAATAAATATAGGTAATCCTAAGATAAATGCTAATCTTAAAGCTTGTTTAATTAATTTTACCTTTTCTTTAAGAATCTGTACTTCACTTATAGCAGGTATTAAAGATGTATAAATAGCAGATGATATGATTAAAGCCGGTGTCATTAATGTTAATGATGTGGCTGAAATTAACCCATTGATGGTATTAGTTTGATACATACTAAACAAGGATAACAATAACATTTGCTCTATTATAAATGGTTCTATAAAATATGATATCCTCTTTAATGTAATCACAACACTTATGGGTAAAGACATTTTACCTATTTCTTTATAAAAATTCTTTTTTTCTTTGATTTTTTTTATTTTAAGAGAAAAAAAGGCTTGTTTTAACGACCAATTATATTGTTTATTGTATCTTTGGAATTTAGAATGTAAATAAAATAAACTAATTATTTCACCTAAGATAGTGCTAAAAATCAGGCCAATAACAGCTACCTCTGTTCCATACATGTAATATAAGGTATATGTTAAGCCAAGCGATGTTATCAAGCGTATTATTTGCTCAATAAGTTGTGATCTAGCAAATATAGCTATGTTTATACCTTGGAAATATCCACGATAAATATATAAAATAGGCGTAATCAGGATAGTTATAAGGCATAAGCAAGCAAATGGTAATAATTCATAACTATATCTTTTCATAATTCCAAAAACAGTTATAAAAATCAAAGCAATCATTGCGCCTAAAATTCCTAGTCCTAAGGTAACAGATAATGCATGATGAATTTTAATATGTTGATCATATTTCCCCTTTATATTAGCTACATACTTAGCTAAAGAAGGTATTAAACCAATACCTATAATTGCTGTTAAAATGATAAAGATAGGTGATAACTTACGATGTAAACCTAAACCCTCCATACCCAGTAAATGTGGTACAAAATAGATCAGAATTATATTTTCCACTAACTTGTTACTTAATCCTACCCACGCTAAAATTGTCGAGTTGCGGAGAAACAAAGAATTCTTTTTTCGAATCTGTAAACGCGATTCTTCGTTTGATTTTAGTTCATTTGATGACATATACAAGCTCCTATTAGACTAATTTTATTCCTATAAAACCGATTTGTTTTTAAGGTAAGCTGAATAAAAAAAGTGTTTATATCTTTAATATCAAAAATATAGCAAAAACACAACAATATTAAATATCATTGTTGTGTTTTTGCTATATTAAACTTTATATGAACTAGGAAAATAGGAAATAAATATGTTATATTTTAAACGTTAAAAAAAGATATGCAGTATGCTAAAATATTTCCTTCGCTTGTTCTCTTACTACGACAAAAAATATACCTGTAGAAAGAGTTAGACAATTTTTTCTTTAACAAGCAATGAAAAAGGGGTAAAAAACAATACTAGATGCCAAGAATCCAATATTTTTGTTTTTCTGTATGCACCTAGTATTTTATATGATTTTGCTCTTTACACCTATCCTAATATCAGGAAGAGCTACATCTCACTTAAATATTAGAAAGATATACATTGTTAGATGATCATGATTTTCAACATTTAAAATTCTATCACTTGTATGCCTATCATACCGTATCAAAAAAGCAAATACAATATTTTAAAGCAGCGTAAAAGAAGTATAACAAAATTTTATCCCAAGAATGGACTTTGATAAATGATAGATAAAAAACTAAAGAGTAAAGCTTTTATTTCAGATATGAAAAAATTTGTTACTGATTTATTCAATTAAAAGATGTCTGATTATCTTTTTCTTAATAATGAAAAAATAATCATATAGATTTAATATGATAAAAGTTATTATATACAGAACATTTGTCTTCGTTAGCTTGGTATTACAGCCGAAAACGTATTGTGAGTAGAAGTAAATATAGAAGCTAATTTTTTGTTTCATAAATAATAGTCAAAAACAATAATAGCCAAAAACCGTGACTGGTTTTTGGCTATTTAAGATTTTAATCTTAATACTTGTAATATCGATATGTTTTAATCGATTTAAAAACATTAATTTATAAATATTATTTTATATTTATAGCCAGTAAGTTTAAACTTTTGACAAATTTAGTTTTTTCAGACTATAATGTCAATATGTTTTCTTAATGTTAAATAAGAAATAGTTTGAGTTAATGAATTATAATCAGATCTAGGTAACAACCATTAACATCAGGAAGGGGGGTGCAGTAAAAAAGATCTTATCCTTCGAAACTAATAGCTAGAACAAGGCGAAAATACTTAAATATAGCAATCGAAAATATATTAATAACACAAAAAAATATATTAATAACACAAAAAAATATATTAATAACACAAAAAAATATATTAATAACACAAAACATGGGAGCCTTTATATGAAGAAAAAATATATCATGTCTGTCATTATACTTTCATCGTGGTTTTTAAATGCTCCTGGGTCTAACGCCGTTTTTGGTATTGGTAGTTGGTTTAGGCGAGCGCCGTCACCTCCTAGGTCTGCATTCGTACCTGGTGATATATCATCCCACTCGCCAAGTTTAACAGTACATCAAGCGAGAATTGGTTCACCCCAAAACCTGCCAGAACTGCTGCCCAGCTATAAGAGATCAGTTCATAATAATATACCGCCTAAAAATGGTCCTCCTCCTAGCTATGAACAGGCTGCTATAGATGCAGATGGATTAGATCGTTTAAAACCTATTAGCTATACAGCTTCACAGGAGTTTTATAAAAATTCATCTTTAATTTTAAGAAAGAAGTTTCCTGCCACTTCAGAAGGGCCCTATATGCCTTCTCTTACTTTAGAAGAGATACGTAGTGTATCGAAACCACCCCCGTATCAAAAATTTGCATCTAAAGAAATATCAAATCCTATAATAAATAGTTTTCAGCCGGCTGCTGATATTCTTAGCCTCCCAAGTAATCCTAGATTTATGAATGGATGGTCAGATGCAGGTCGTTTTGTCCGAAATCCAAGGGGGTATTTTAATGAGTATAGGCTAAGGCAAGATGATTATATACACAGGGGTAATTTATATATAAATGAACTTAATAGAGCTCAAGCTCAGATGCCCGCAGCTTTATCATCATTGCCAAATCCAAACAACCTTTAAATCCCAAAACAAAATTATCAGTTAAATTTAATGAAAATTATTTATCTTCAGATTTATAAGTTAAATTTAATGAACTTATTATTATTCTAGTGACTTCTAAAATAACATCGTCATAATTCTTCTTAGCATTTGTATCCTTTGTGTAAAAATAGATAGCTATAACTATAGGAGGTGCTTCAGGCGGCCATAGGATAGCGATATCATTTGTGACGCCATAAGAGCTACTCGTTCCAGTTCTATCACCTACTATCCAATTTTTTGGAACTCCGGCTCTGATTCGTGAATCTCCTGTTGTATTAGCTTTTAACCAATAAATCAATTGTTCTCGCTGTGTTGGCTCTAAGACATTACCCAATGTTAATTTCTGCAAGCTATTTCCCATAGATTCTGGCGTAGAAGTATCACGCAGATCATTGGGATTTGAATTTAATTCAGGTTCCCAATTATTTAATTGAAATTTATCATCACCAATGGAACGAGCAAAAGCAGTAACAGCATTAGTTCCGCCTAATTTTTTCATAAGAAGATTTATTGCAGTATTGTCACTGAACATCATTGTAGCTGCGCACAACTCAGAAATGCTCATGCCTTCAGACAAATTCTTTTTGGTAATAGGCGACCAATTCACCAAATCTTGCTCTGTATACATAATTTTTTCCTGAAGTAAATTGCTAGATGCCATGTTTTTTTAGTATTGCTGCAACACCCATGACTTTAAAAGTACTCTGGAAGGGAAAATTTTCTCTAGAGCGATATTCCAAATGGGTATTATCCGCTGTATTTATTACGAATACACCAATATGTCCACCAGATGAAGACTCAAGCTCTGCTAAATCGTTATGTATTGAGTTAATTTGAAAATTTGTTTGAGTATTCTTAGAACAACCTGTGATAAAAATACAATTGGCAATAATAATTAAAAATAATAAATATCTTAAATAATAATTTTTCATAATATAATTATAGAATCACTTCATATGGATTCTTGGAAAAGACCATTGATGTAAAACTTATGACTACATATATAAAGAGGGGCGGTCTTTTTGAAAAAATTAAAAATAATAAAACATGATTTATAAGATTATATAGTAATATTTAAAAGATATAGTTTGATAATTAGCATTATTTGAACCTACATAGTTTTTTTGATATAAAACTTTGTTCGACACAAAATATTGATTGTAGGATAATAATCATGGCGAAAGAATACAGCTATTTAATTTTTTAATGGTCTTGTCCAAAAACCCATGTAAAAGAGAGCTGCAAAATCTAACATAAAACACTAAAAGCTTATAATAATGGCTATTTTGGTGTTCGAAATATCCCATGAATAATGGGATATTTAACATTTCTGGACAAGTTCAATTCTGGACAAGTTCAATAGCTTATAACTTTCAAAATCTGCCTCAAAAGGGGTTTTTGTTTTGTTTAATAAATTTTTTAAAACAGTAATTTCTCTGGTTAGTTGTGCCTCTATTTATTTTTTGTCTTTATACCAAGCATATGGTCAGGCTATACCAAGAAATGTTGATAATAGTGATTTAAATGTTAAAAGTTATTCTAATGTTGCCGAAGATATAGGGAATAATGCCGAAAACAAAAAATGTTTGGAATCAGATCGTTTTGTCAAAGGGATTAGGATAAATACTTTAACCAAAGAAAGGATCCAAAAAAATCTAAGTATAGATACTGGAAAATTAAAATCTTTAGAAAATATTTTATTAAATGATGGTTTTGAGATCAAACGTACTTTAGAACATACCAGAGGGTTTCGTATTAGCATGTCTAGAGAATGGTTGTCGTCTGAATCCCTTACACAAATGGTCAGAAAATTAGGAGAAGGTATGAAAAAAGGATTTATGATTAGTGATGTGGTAGATATTAAAACGAAACAAATTATTGGCGAAGTGATTTATCCAAATGGTCCCTTCAAAGATGGTTCTTTTATCGCAATAGCTAACGTAAATAAAGATGGTGAAGAAAAAATATATTTTTCAGATGGGACAAATTCCAGATTAATGAATAATTATGATTCCGATGATACAGAAGGGCAGTATAGAAAGCAACGTGATAAGCGTTTTATAAGTAATTTGATTTGTAGTACCTGCTTTTATGCTGTAGAAGCTATCTGTGGTTATATTCCTTCTATGAAATACAAAAAACAAACAATCAGTAATAATTGTGTTAACAGGTGTAAAAATTTAAAATTGAATGGGAAGGTCAAAAAATTTTGCTCCCTATTTTGTTATTTAGGAGGATTTATTATATGTAGTTCTATGCCTACTTCTTCAGCGTGTAGTCCGGTATGTTGAAAAAGCATTTATTATTTATTGAATTATAATGAATACTAAATCTTAAGAAAAGGGGGATGGTTTTGTTAAATATGATGTAATTAGTGGTAAATCAGAAGTACCGGATGTAATTAGTGGTAAATCAGAAGTACCTATGGAAGAAACTGAAGAAGTTTTATGGTCATTTCAATTTTTTATATATACTACTAATTGTTTTTTCTTTTTAGCTATCCTAGGCAGTTTATATATATCTCCAATGTCTTTTTTATACTATATAATAGATAAGTTTAAATATATATTTTCGATCAGCTATCTTATTTTAGTAAATTCTGCTTTGTGTGAATATATTTTCAAGTTAGACGAAGAAAATGATTCAAAAAATGTTGATCGATTAACTATTTTTGGCGGTATAAAGATGACATCTAATAAATGGACACAGGTATATGATATTTTTAAACAACTGTATGTAAAAGCATATGAAAAACATGGTATATCTAGGTTTAATTTTTCTATTGGTTATATCTTATCTCATATATTGATGATTATATATTTATTAATTGCTTTTTTTATGGAAATTGGACCTATGCTTTTCACCATATTAAGTATATTTAATTTAATATGGTGTTGTTTAATTAAGATACAAAAAAAACGTGAGATAAATTGGGGTCTATATTCAAATAGCTATATGTCACGATATAATAATCAAACTTTATTTTTATTGCTAATAATTTATAGTTTTTTAATCCCAATGGTAAATGAATGGCATCAATATATTGATAATAGATTGTTACGACTTTTAGCTGATTTTTATGCTAAAATTAGTAATAATCTTGATATTAATATATTACTTGTTGTTTTTTTCTTATTAGTAGTTGCCCCGAGATTGAAATTATTATTAATTCCTTCAATATCATCGCAATCATCGCAAATAAAAAAAACTTAATATTATTACTATTTTAATTTCTAAATGCGATTGGCTATATAAAAAATATTATTTTTTATTAATAAATATATTTGTTTATATTCTATTATAATAGATATGCATTTGTTATTTAATATGCTCTTCGATGCATCATTGAAATGATGATGCATCGAAGATTTTAGTTTTTAGCTTAATTTTACTTTTGTTAATCAACAAGTTAAGAGTTTTTTTAAGGTTAGACAAAAAAGAAAATCAACAATTAGTCTTTGATAAAACTTGGGAATATATGGATTTTTACTTTAGATCAATCTAAGGTTAATCTTGAAAATCTTATTCTTATATATTTATTGGCTATTTATAGTTTGTTAGTACCCCTTCGTACTAAATTTTATAACTATATTAGTAATATTTTATATAAAATAATCTTTGCTATTCACGGTTCGACAGATCTTGATGAAAATAACATAATCCACCTTTAACATGAGATTTTAAGATTATGTTATATTTTTTTACCCGTATTCTATATTCATTTTTAGATTATAATAAACTTTTTAAGTTGATTTTGGAAAATCAAAAATTCAAGTACAGTAACTTAAAGCTCAGGAAATGCAGTAAACAAAAAGTCTTAAAATAACTAATTTATCCAAGAACAGGATTAAAAAATCTAAGTGTAGATGCTAAACATTTAGAAGACAATGGTTGCGGACTTTGGAACATACAAGGGGTTCTCGTATTAGCATTAATAACCCTGGATTACCGCCTGAATCATTTGCACAATGGTCAAAAAATTAGGTGAAGGTGTGAAGAAAGGATTTATTTTTAGTGATGTAGTAGATATTAAAACTAAGCAAGTTATGGGACAAGTGCCTTTATCCAAATGGTCCATTCAAGGATTGTTCTTTTATTACAATAGCTAACATAGATAAGGATGGGGAAGGAAAATTATATTTTTCAGATGGAGAAAATTCCGAATAATTATATAATGATGATGTAGATGGTTCAGAAAAAATATCCAATGTTTCTTTTTCTTCAGATGATCCAGATAATGATTTTGATTATATTAATAATTTAGAGCGTAATGAAAATAAACTTAGCAAGCGTTTTATTATTAATTTGTTTTTTAATTCATGCTCTTATGGTTTAGACGCCATTTGCATTTACATTCTTGTTTTATGATTAGCTTGCCCAAAAACCCATGTAAAAGCGAGTTGACAAATCTAATGGAAAAAACTAAAAGCTTATAATAACAGCTATTTTGGGTTTTAAATTACACCGCGACTAATTAGATATTTAACGTTTCTGGATAAGTCATATATAAAAAACAAACATTTAACAAGCGTTGTATTAATTATTTCAAAATTTTACCATTAGTTTCTAGATGAGTATTAGAGTTAACAACTAAATAAGAAAATTAAAGTATTTTGCTCTAGATTTTGTTATTATTGGGGATTATCTTAGAATATCTATATTTTAAGATATAATAATCAAACTTTAGTATTATTGTTAATAATTTATAGTTTTTTAATCCCAATGGTAAATGAACGGCATAAGTATGGTAATAACGGATTGTTACAATTTTTGGCTGATTTTTATTGTAATATTAGCAATAATTTTGATATTAACATAGCAATTTTGTTTTTCTTTTATTAGTCATTGCCCCAAGATTAAAATTTTTATTAATTCCTTCAATGCAAATCAAAAATATGTAATGTTGGTATGCCTTTGATTTAATTTTGATCCTAATAAGGAGTATCGAGGTATCTATGTATAAGCTACTGAACGATGAATTATCAAAATGAAGACTCAATTTTTACAAGATCCAAAAATAAGCATACGTTTGTTTCGGATTTTTCTCTACACTAATTGTTGCTTTTTTCTAACGACTCTTATATTTGGTAATATGACTATACCTTATATAGTGGAATTAATTCCAAAGATTTTAAATCCAGATTTAAAAGATATTTACACTTGGCCAGATAATGCTTTGGAAATTTTAGCGGTTATTTTCTTTGTTGTTTTTTTAATTAACAATGTAAGAGCTTTGTTGATGAGGACTCTAAAAGATAAAGAAAATAAACAATTAGTTTTTGATAGCTGGTTTAAAGTATATGAGAACTTCAAGTATAGATATGAAGTTGCACATAGTAGGAACGGAATTTCAGAATTAAATTTTTTTATTTGCTATATTTTAGTATTTTTGTTAGTTGTGTTTTATCTGATTAGTGGTTTGTTTATTGAAGAATTTAAAAGTTTTTTACTATTGAGTAGTATTAACTTTTTATGGTGTATTTTAATCAAAGTACAAAAAAAACGCGAAAGCATTTGGCTTGAATCTTTGAATGAAGCTAAAATTAAGAATGAAAATCGTATTTTGATCTATTTATTTATTATTTATAGTTTTTTTATACCTCTTTTTCGTGAAGGTTATCGATATATGGATAATATTTTATCTAAAATGATAGATAAAATCCATTACTTAATAGATTTTTACCAAGATCAAAGTAACTCTTTTGTACATTTATTTTATATTTTGGCACCTGTATTATATATTCCTTTTATTATTAATCGATTAAAAACATTATTATTCGAATTCGAGCTTAAAGAATGGTCAGAAATTATCCAAGAAAGATTTGATACAGCTGATGATACAGAGAATTCTCTAATTGATAATAAAAAATAGCAAAAAATAACCAAAGCATATGAACTTATTAAAATGTTTTGGTTATTTTATACAGATAATTATGATATAATAAATTATGTTTTTTTTATGTATTTATGTTTTTTTCATAGAAAATACCAAACGAAATAATAAAAAATATATTATAGAGTTGACATCAAGTTATTTCGAAAATTAATACAAAAAAATATCATTTGCTTAAACTATCTATACTAGGTTGTTTAATGGCTAGCAGTTATGCATGTTTTACTGAGCCAGTATTAGCAAGAAATATTGAAATACCACAGCAAGCTGTATAAACACTAACGAACATTATCCCATTTCCGATAGGTGTAGTAGCAGCAGTACACAAAACAAAATTAGAAGAAACAAATGCAAAAACACTAACAAAAATTAACTCATTTCCGATAGGTATAGTATCAGTACAAGCATTGGATTGGTTTGCCGGTTTATTTAATTAGACTTGGTAATATAAACCGTCACAAGGTACATTGAGCGTTCCAATGCAATAATATAAAAATAAATTTAATATTAATATTTTAACAAAATATATTTTTGTATTTTTTTTAGGAATTGTTTTTTAAGTGAGAGAACCTAGCTTCAACTTCAGGCCAATAAATAATTTTCCAGAAAGCTTTAATATCTGATTTTCTATTTTGATAACGCAAATAGTATTTTGTCAGGTGTTAGTAATAATAATCCACCACCTTCTGCTAATTATTTGTTATATGTAGGTAAGAGTGTAACTTCTATTTTACAAAATGCAGTAAGTAAGAGTGCTTCTTTAATTACGCAAAAAAATTATGAGGTTAATACATTTTCTAGGCAAGGTGCAACTGGTCCAATGGGTTTAACTTGTCCAGTAGGTCCAGCTACAGGGGCAACATGTCCAATCGGGACCGATGGTGTTTCTGTTGCCGTAAGTACCGGTATACAAGTTTTACAGGGTCCTATAGTCACAACAGGCCTAAAAGGGCCCGTTACCAAAGCTACTGGTCCTAGGTCCTAAAAAAGATCAAAAGGACCAGCCGGACCTGCTGGAGTCGATGGCATCGCCATAACAGGAGTAACTGGTTTAAGTATAATAGGCCCAAAAGTTATAACAGGAGTTACAGGTAATACAGGAAATGTCGGACCAACTGCTTCTTTTAGCACATATGCTCTTGGAGCAGGATCTTTTGGTTATATAGCAACAACACCTGTTCAATTGTATTTATAAAAAAATATTACTTACTATGAAGGTAAGTAATATTTTAGTTTTGCTAAATATATTTTTATTATAGAATGATTATTTGTATATGGATAGATTTTATTAGTAGGACTTGTCCAGAAATATTAATATAGCCAATTAGTAATGGTGTAATTTAAACACAAAAATAGCTATTATCATAGCTTTTTGTGCATTAAATTAGGTTCTTAAACACTATTTAACATGGGTTATTGGACAAGCTCGTACTATTTTTTAGAGTTATCAGGATTGGGTATTTTAGGTGATATGGGTTCTTGTTTTTTATTTTCAGGCATATTTTGTGGTAGTTGGGTTGCTAGTTTTGATTCTTGTAATTTTTCTTCGATGTTTTTCTGTGTATTACTATAATTCTGTGTATTACTATAATTCTGTGTATTACTATAATTCTGTGTATTACTAACATTTTGTTCATAAGAGTTGTTGCTTTTCTTTTCTCTTTTTAATGATTCGTTATATTCAGTACCTCTTATAATTTTTTTATCCAATATTTCAATGAAGTTAATAAACAATGTTTCTTTTTCTGACGATGGATTTTCATCATAAAGCCATTCTTTTGCTATTAAGATTAGTTCTTTGAAATTATTTTCAAGATGTTTATTTAGCTGTTCATTTAACTGTTTTTGAAATTCGGGAGATGTATCACTTTTTTTGTGTATTTCATAAAAAAATTCTTCGAATGATATTGGGTTTTCGGTTTTCAAAAACAAGGTATCCCAATTGTTTTCCCATATTTTTTTGAAAAAACTTGCTTCCATAGATATTAATAGAGAGAAGATTCTAGCATTTATTAAGTCGACGTTTTTAATGAAATCACTTACTATACTTTCAAATAAGTCGTGTTTGTCTGTTGAAGCCAAATGTAACCCTATTTCTCCTATTTTCTTTTCCAAATTTACTCTTAATGATAACATTTCATTTATATTTGTTTTTGGATCATATTTTTCTTTTGATGTTTCAATAAAATCAGGTAGAAGTATATCTTTACGATAATGTTCAATGAAAGATTCTACTTCTTTCAACGTATCTTCTGATTTTGGTTTGTTATCATTTAACCATTCACTTGAAAATTGCATTACTTGTGTACGTAATTTTTTAAAATCTAAATAGAATTTGGGTTGTGTTTGAACGAATAATAAATCAATATTTTTTTCTGTTAATTTTTTCAACTCGAGCATTAACCAGTGTAATTTAGCGCTTATAAAACCGGACCATGTTACCATGCTGAAATGTACTGCTTGGCGACCGGAGAAGCTAGATCGGTTGTATGGTGATAAAGATAGACTTGTATTAGAAGACTTCATATATAATTTATATATTTTTGATGATAATCTATTAGGTATATCATCATTTTCTGAATTAATCATTGAAATAAGGTTTGTGATTATATCATCTAACTTAGGCATTATATTTACTAATGTTTTTTTATTCGTTTTTTTCATCCATTCCCTAGCTAATAGGACAATTTCTTGAACTTTTTCATTGCTAGCAATTGTTGTTTGTTTTAACAATGATATTTTAGAAATAAATAAGTGTAATTTTGCATTTATAAGGCCGATATCTGTTATTGAGTTATATTTTTTTCGATGGTAATCGGATAAGTTTGGCAATGTTTCATTGGCTAATTCTTTTGCAATATTAGAGGATAAGGAAAGTAGTTTTGTTTGTAAATTTTTTAATTCATGTTCATTTGTTTCGAAAGGTGTATTTTCTTGGCGCAGGGTTTTTAATAATCTTTGTGTCATCTCGGTTTTATATTTTAAAATTATTTTGTCTAGTTCTGGTTCTTTATTTTGAGCTATTTGATCGAGGGCTTCTTGGTTTTGGGAATTATTGTTTAATAATTCATACCATTCTATACTTTCTTTTATGAGCATCTCTTTAAAAGATTTACAGAGGTTTTCTGCATCATCAACACATGACTCATCGTTTATTAATTGCTGAATTAACCAATTAAGACGAGCGCTTATTATTTCATTTTTATCTAACTTATTATAAATTTTTAAATCGTATTGCGAAAGGTAACTAGAAGGTTTGTCTGCTAAGCGTATACTATGCGATGAAATGGCGTTATTGTAAAATGTTTCTTTCCAATGTGTTAATTGTGCTATTTCTTCATTTGTTAGTGTTTTGTTTTTATAATCTGTAATCGGTTTCTTTTGTTTTTTTATTTTTGTAATATTAGAGTTTTGCTTTGTTTCTTGATAATAACTATTTTTGGATATAATATTATCCCGATCTATATCTTTAGATGTTTTTCTTTTTGTTTTGTTATCAATTTTATGAAAAGATTCAATTGATTTCTCAAAGTCATCTAATATGGGTATTAATTCGATAAATGATGCTTCATCGTTATTTTTAATCCATTCTTTTACTAATATAGCCAAGGCATTTTTGTCTTCATCATCTAGGTTGTTTTTGGGTGATTTTAGTAATTTGTCTACTAAGTTATACATTTTTGTACTTATCATTCCAGAATTCGATACATAGGGGCTTGAAATATCTGGAGATAGGGTTTGTAATTGTGTTTTTAAATCTGGCAGTTCATTTTTTAAGGAGGCAGTATATTGGGTTTCGATTGTTTTTATAAATTGAGGAAAGAAGCTATTTTTTTGATAATCTAATACTAAATCGTCTATTTCATTATAAACATATTGATAATTATGTTCGTCTATATTATTCTCCAACCAATTATTTATTAAAGCATAAATTTTGGTTTTAAAGTTTAAAAATATTTTTTGATCACATGTGGATGATATCATAAATTTTTCCACGAACCATTTAAGTTTTGCGCTTATTATTTCTGATAATTTTTTTTCATTAAATAACATTTTTTGGTAATCAGAAAAGTTTTTTCTATGTATTGGGGCTAAAGATAAACTTTCTGATGAATCAGTCAAAGCATGGAGTTCTTTTTGCCAATTTTTTAGTTTTAGATATTCTTCCTCACTTAGACAAGTATTAGTTTTTTCAACTAAGTTTTTAGTATCAATATCCATGTTTTTTTTGTGGATGGTATTTGCTTGGATTTTATTTAAAGTTAGTGGGTATAAAGAGCAAGCTAGGGATAAAATACCTATAGAAGAGGAACGCCAAAGCTGTTTTAGTTTGGTATTATCTTTTTTCATATGTAGCTTATTTTTATTCAACATAAATGAAATTCCTTTCAATATTGTATGTATTAAGATATCTTTTTAGTTATCTTTAGATTTTATTATTTTAAAATAATTTTTTGATTATTCATGCTAATATTTGTATTTAAACTGATTATTTCATCATGTTGCATGTCGCTATCATAGTAGCACCTACTATAACTATAAAAACAAATAATGCAGGCAGTAATATAGGGTTTGACGCTATTATTGAGCCTCCCAGTATAACATTTGCTACACTACTATTACCCAAAATAGTTCCTAATGCCATCATTGCCCCTCCGGTTCCAATACAGTAATTTAGATTTTTTGATTTTTGTGCGGTATCATTCATTTTTTCCTCTTCTTTTACAGCTTCGATTATTTCATCTTTTAAACTCAAGGCCATGTCGTTTAATTCAGGCATTATTTTTATGAATAATTCTTCATCTGGGGATTTAAGCCATTCTTCTGCTAACCAGATTATATTTTTAATATTTGGATTTTTAAGTAACATTTTGTCGAGGCTATCTTGTGAAAGTTGTTTGAAAAGATTAATCAACAAAGCTAGTCCGGAGCTTATAATGCCGTAGTTAGTTACTAAGCTGGCTGTTTCTTCTGAAATATCTTTGTTTTCGTTTATATTGTTTATTAATGTTGTTGCGATATCAGGTGATAGTTCCTGAAGCCCATTATGTAATTCTTCTAATTTAGATTTTGTTATTTTACTATCTTTATTTTCCCTTCGGAGTCTTTCTAATAGGTCAGGCATTATAATTTGGTTTTTATGATTAAAAATAAATTGGTCAATTTTTTTAATTGTTTCAGCATATTTTTTTTTCGGTATGTTATTTTTAATCAATTTATTCGCTAAGTTAATAACATTTAGCTTTAAGTCGTATAAGTTTTCGTTGTAACAAGAGGTGTTTTCTAATAACTTTTCAATGAGCCATTTTAATTTAGCGCTTATAATTTGTTCCATGTTATCAAGCTGTTTATTTTCAAATATATCTCTTTGTATTTTTGAATATTGGTTTCTAGGCGTTGATGCCAAATTGAGACTTTCGCGATCTGTTTTTGCGTGTAATTTTTTACGTAAGTTGATTAATTCTTTTTTTTCTTTATTAGTCAAGCAAATACCTGTGGTTATTTTTTTGGTAATTGGAGTAGCTTGTGATAATGGTATTAAGGGTATGCTCGACATTCCTATGGCAGCACAAATTAAGATATTACGCCATATTTTATATTCAAGCAATCTATTATGTATACTTTGAGTCTTTAGCAAAATATTAACTCCTTTAAAAGTGGATTTATATTCAATTTATAATTATTAATTAAACTTAAAGATAGTAGACAATCTGATTAATAATAAATATCTAAAAAAGTTTTATTATGTAACTATTTGAATACATATACATATGATAATACACTGTTGCACATAATATCATATAAATAAATTAAATGCCATAACAAATTATATTTTTATATCAATTCAAATCTATGATTTTAATAAAAATAACCCAAATATTTTTGTATTTTTATTCGAATTTGCTGAAAAATAAGGGATCGTTACTTTTCGTTGATATTGTTTTTTCAATGTTATGTGTATATATAGGCAACGGACATCTGCTTAATGGTCTAAATATATAGAAAAGCAAAAAAAAGCTGTTTTATTAAATATATATATGAAAAAGCTCAAGAAGTTGTTTCTTTTAGCCAAATTCAAAAACAACTAAGTTTCATAAAACTGCGCTCAAAATTAATTTACAATTTTTTAATGCATTTTCCGGCATGTACCGTTTATTTTTTAAATTTTTACAATAAGATTGTAATTTAATCGATTTCTCTTTCAGAATACATATTTTTTAATATTTTATCTTTTAGATCCCAATAGATTGTTTTTTCCCCTGATTTAGGAATTATTATATCAGCTTCGACATTGATTGGTATATTTGATTATCTTTGGTTTGATTTTTTCTATTAGGCATTAAAAATCAAACAAAGTTGTCCTTATTTGCGTTAAGGAAGGTCAAGATATATCTAAAGTAAAAGATTTTATTTGCACAGATATGGAGCTAAGTAATAAAGAAATTCTAAATTATTATTTGAAAAGATGGTAAATCGAAACCTATTTTAGAAAAGCTAAAAATTATCTTGCCTTACAAGGATACCAAGTCAGATCCAGCAAAGCTTTAGATAGATAATTAATTTTACAAATGTTTGTAGCAATTTATTGTATACATACATTTAATGGTAATCTCCTAAAGGGATTACGTAAATATCAGCCTAAAAAAGAAGCTGATCGAATAGAGGATATGATTGATATATTCATTTCATAATTGGAAGAGATAATATCATATTTAGATATTCCTAAGCATATATCTGTGAAGCTTATTTTATCACGTGCAAAAAAAGGATTAAGAGCAGTACTAAGGTCCTGCTGTTATCAATTTAAATAGGTAGCCTAAATATGCAAATACAATTAAAAAGGATAAATATGGTAAAACCCTAAAAAAGCTAGGTTTGTTTTTTGGCCATCCATAAATATAATTAAATTTATTGAAAAAATACAAATATATAAATTCTCTTTTTAGAGTAATTAAACATAAGGATGATAAATTACTCTAAAAATAAAAACATTCTTTTGTATAAAGAAATAATGTCCAAACTTAGATTATAATGAACTTTTCAAGTTAATTTTGGAAAGTCAAAAATTATGGCCTATTTTTTTTGGCAAGTAAGGTCTTATTTAGACTAAATCAGTGTGGATTATTTAGGTTTTGAAACGCGCTTTTACATAGTTTTTTGGACAAGCTTGGGATATAAACAATTATCTATTGATATTTTTTATCTTCCTTTCAAACATAGTTTAGTAAGGTGAATTAATCCTTGTCCAAGGATAAACGACTTATTGAGGCAGCCCAAGTAATGGAATTTTTCTTAATATTATACAAGTTTTATAATATTTTAAAAATCATAATAAAACAAAAAGGCCAGAGTAGGATAGTTCTGGTCTTTTTGTTTTGGATATGAATTAAAATTTTATTGAATTAATAAAACTATATAACGAAATTACCATTTAATTATCATAGATAAACAAAATTAATACATGCTATACTCTTCTTATAACAGATGTTTAATTAATCAATTGATTTATTTTTAATTAAATTTAATATAAATTACAAAATACTTCGTCGCTGGGGGATATAAAAAATTAAATCTAAAACTAGTTATTTTAAAATTTATATATCAGCTAATATTTTGATATTTTCTACCGCTTTTTATATAAACCCTGCCTATGCCCAAAATAATCAGAATAAGAATGTGCAAGTTTCAAATCAAAAATCAGGTTTGTTTTATGATTTGTTATCTGAATTTTTTCATTCTAAAGATCAAAGTTCATTAAATATATTTAAAAATTACTATGATAGCTTTAATAAATCACAAAAAGAAAAAGAAGAAGCTTTGAATAATTTAAAAAAACATTTTGAAAGTTTGTACAAAGTAACGACGAATGCTTCTGGTTCAGGTATTACAGGTATGATTAATACAGAATGGTTTAATCTGTTAGGTTCTAATTTAGATGAAGCCATGGTGAACGTCGAAAATAAAAATATTGAATATAAAGAAAGTATTAATAGTACTACAAAAAATGGTTCTAACAACAACAATCAAAATAATAGTCAGCTTGCTGAGCCTCGTCGTTCGGAGACGAAATTTTATAGATTATTATTACAATTTTTAGATAATCCAAATAATAAAGCGGTAATATTAGATTATTATCAGACATTACAAAATATGTTTAATACCAATAACCATGATAATAATCAGTATAATGCCAAACTAATACAATTATATGATGCTTTCTATAATCAGTATAAAACAGAACTTACTAACTATTTCAATTTATCCAGAGAAGGCTGGATTCAAATCTTAGATTTGAATCCAGAACAAGTAAAACAAAAGCTCCAGAATCGGCTAAATAAATATGGGTTTAACTATATTTATGAAGAAATGGCTAATACACTTTCGTATTTAGTAAGTAAGAATGACTTTATTAGTCAATTTTATCTTAACGCCTATTATTTTAATCTTAATTTCGAGCGACCTGTTTTGCAAAAAGACGACGTTGTCACGAATGATATTTTAAATAAATTGAACATTTTTTATAACTGGATGTTTAATTGCAATAAATATTTATCTCAACCTTTAAATCATCGTGATTTTTATGAATTTAAAAATAAAATTGAAAGAAGCAATAAGTATACCCAAAAGGATGCAGCTGATTTTCAAAAAATAATTGAAGATTCATATGAAAAAATATTTCAAGAATTGTGCAAATTCTTTAATGATCAAATTCGATTTGTTTACGATAAAAAAATATATTTAAACGATAACTTTTTAAATTTTCTTTTAGATGAAAATATAACAAAAGCTATTGAAAATACAAAAACTTTTGTCATTGGAAATAAAGAATATGCACAAAAAGAATATGATAGAAAAGGCGAGTATGGAGATGCGGGCTATCATAATAATATGCCCAATTTCCAAAAGTGGCTGATGTTTTGGGAGCTATTAGGTGGCATAACAAATTTTCTAGCCCCTAAAAAAATGCCTCAGATCAATAGGGTAAATAAACCCAGATGCAAACGCGACGATAAATTGTGTTCAATATCTTCGCAATCTTCCCAGCCTAGTAGTAGTCCTTCAACAGCCATCCCACAAGGAATTCCTTATGCAGCCGAGGGAGCAGGAAGATTTGTAGGAGGTGTGGTAGGAGCTAGGGTATTTGGCCCAAAAGGACGCAAAATAGGTTCAGATATCGGGGGTGCGATAGGAAAAACCGCTGCCGAAAAAACAGATCAATACCAAAAGATAGAAAGCATGTCTAAAAATACACCAAATGTAGAACGTATAAGATCTACGACGACTAGACCTGTTACAACTAGACCTTTTACAATACCAGATTTGGCTAAACCGAATTGGGCTGATTCTAACAACAGATATGGAAATATATCGGCAGGCTCCATACTTGATAAGTATAATAAAGCGATAAGTTCATAAATGACAAGCCCTAAAAATAGCGAATTACTGTCTTCTCAGGTAACAAAATAACTATTTTGTTACCTGCTGTGTATTTTTGTTCTTAGAAACTACATAAGACCAAAGGATTAAGAATATATTCGACTGCTCATGATTATTTGATTCTAATTTTGATGCTGGAGGAAAAACATGTATTCCCTGTAAATCAGGGGATTTTGATGCTGGAGGAAAAACGTGTATTTCCCGTCCATCAAAAGTTGTAATAATAACATCATTTACATTGCCACTATTACCTGCTGAGGGAATGAATTTTATTTTTTCTATATTAGCGCCTTGATTTTCAAAGTGTATTATTTGTCCATCATACATAATGTCGCTTTTTTCATTGTTTTCATTTGTATGATGATACAAATATAGCTTAGGCTTATTCTCGATAGACTTCTTATAGTAAAAACTATTATTAACTCCACCATATGAGAAACTACCATCATGCTTGAAAATAGACTTCTTATAGTAAAAACTATTATTAACTCCACCATACGAGAAACTACCATCATGCTTGACAATAACACCATTTCCTAAATCATACTGACCGTATACGGTCTTGGTATTTTGAGATTTAGCTGTTGCGATCTGTGGTAAAACTATATTATTGGTACCAACCAATGTAAAACACATAAAGAAGGCAGCTATTGTGGTTTTTCTCAAATTAATTTTACCTAAGGATGTATCCATTGGCGAATTTCCTCCTTTATTATTTTATTATATCTTAATAAATTCGACCTTAGTTTTGACTCAAATACTATGTATTATATTGTCCAAAAACCCGTGTTAAGAAACTAATTTAATGCGCTAAAATCTATGATCGTCTATATTAATATTTCCATAAAAGTCTTTAAGTATAATTATACTATATTTCTGATCAATTTATTTGTCAAGTGAAAAATAAATACTGTATCAAATATTAAAAATATCAATATATAATATATATTATATCTTAAATATTATATAATAAAATCTTTTATTATTCGCTCTTTGCATTCGCAATAGTCAGCCTTAATATCTCCCTCAAACTTTATCTATATTTATATAGCTAAATCTATTCATGACCTTCCTCCTCAACCACCTAGTTCTTTTGAACAATCGTTAGCTATGAATATTAAAATCAACAAAAAAACACGATAAAGCAAAATAACCAAATAATAAAACAAAAGATAATACTTTAAAATTAGCTAAATCAGAAATCAGAGTGTCTATAGAAGCACTAACTCTTTTTTGTCCATAATAGAAGCACTAACTCTTTTTTGTCCATAGTTGAAAATTCCAGATATTCTATTTAAAATTCTCAATATTCACAACATAATAAATTACGATTTCCTCTAAAAAATAATAATCATGGGATATAAAAATCAAATCCCTAGGATAAGATTTTAGGACTTTTCGAACATGTTCTTTCGTCTCTAAATCCAGGTTATTTGTTATCTAGTCGAGTACTAAGAAGTTTGGGTGTACAAGCAGCTATTTTAGCAAGTGAAAGTAGTGCTTTTTCCCCACCAGTAATCCTTGGACAAATATAACATTACCCATAGCGCCTGTTATTCCTCGGGGCCCTGTGTAACCTTGTATGCCTTGTTCACCTGTAATAGACAAAACTACTTGTCCTTAGTGTTCTAATAATCTAAGAATCCCATATAAATCCGTTATAAGAAACTACCATCATGCTTGACAATAAGACCTTTTCCTAAATCATATTGACCATATGCGGTTTTAAAATCTTTGATATTTGATATTTGATTTAATATTTTTAATTATTATATATTAAATGCAATATTTAATCTTTTGGTTTTTATAAGAGGAGTTAATTTAATGGACTTGTCCAAAAATCAATGCGAAGGGAGCCTAAGGGTCTAATCAAAGGTACTAAACACCATTATAAAAGCTATTTTTGTGTTTAAATTCCATAAATAGTGTTAAAATATAAAAAAAAGAAGATTTTTGTTTTAGATATTTTATTAATAGGTTTAATTTGTCATTTTTTCAGTTATAAAAAATGACATTCTATTAAAAGCACCTAACTAATACATATGTAAATTGTCGGAATTTTTAATTTTTCTATTTAGCTTGCTTTTTTATCTTCTTTAACTTCTTGGAATTTCTCTAAAGATAGGTGATCATTAAACATCGCGCATATTAAATCAAATTGTTCTGGTTAACCAGCCTATAACTCTTTCTACCAATAAAGTCGAATATTTAGATAACCATGGAATGTACGAATCTTTAAAAAGCTTAAAATCATATGTACACTCCCGGGTGCAAAATTGGTGTAGCGAATAACAGCTGTTTCAGCAAAAATTGCAATGAAAGACTTCAAAGATAGTTTAAAAAAATCATAGAACGCATTAAATGAATGATAATTTTTATTTTTAAATTTAAACTATATTATTAGGCTATATTAATATTTTATTTAAAGGTAAAACCAAAAAAAGACCAGAATATTTATATATTGGTCTTTTTTTGGTTTTACGATGACTTATTATAAAATTTAAATTATTTAAAATAAAACTAATTAAAACCAAGTTAGCGCTATTAAAGCTGATATTTCAATTTAAGTTATATAAAAAACTACTTTAATTTATCTTTAACAAAGTGATGATAGCTAAAGTTGGTAAATGAGGCAAAGCATGTAAAACAATACCTTCTTGTTTAGCGCTTGTGTTTGAAAAATCTAAAGGTGATATTTTAGGCACAATTTGTAAGAAAGATGTTTTAACAACTTTTAGGCAAATTCTATTAAATAAACACAAGTTAGCGCTATTAAAGCTGCCATCTATGTTTTGTGAACTGCCCCAAATGAAACTACCTTGTATAGGTGCATCATTTAAAAGCAACTGACATGCTAAAATATTAGCCTTATCATCTAATGAATTACCTGTTATACCGTAGTCGACTAAATAAAAGCCTTGTTCTAAGAATATAGTATCGGCTGCTATTAAGCCTATACCACCATTATCTACGTTGACATGATTAAATGAATTTAGAGGGATAGGTTGATCGGAAGCTAGGAGAATTGACGATGTAGGTATAAAGCCAAAAGAACCTGCACTTAATATACCTTCTGAGCCGATATTTCCTATATTACCTCGCGGACCTGGTGGTCCCATTATACCGGTAGGGCCTATTGGTCCGGCAATAGCTTTACCCATAGGTCCTTGTGGACCTGTAATACTTTCTCCTCTTGGTCCTCTAGGTCCAGTCATACCAATCATACCTCTAGGTCCAGTAATTGCGCGTGGATTTTGGGGACCTATTGGGCCTAAAGGACCAATATTACCGGTTAAGCCTTTTTCTCCCATTGCACCTGTCGGTCCTGTTATAGGCAAACCATTAATACCGACATTCCCAGTAGGACCTATTGGGCCAAAAGCGCCCTTCTCCCCTGCAATACCTTTTGCACCTTTTACGCCTTTTGCACCTTGTGCTCCCGTGATACTTAAGCCGGTCATTCCTGTATCACCAATTGCACCTTGTGCTCCTGTGGATGGTCCTATAGCTCCTGTTGGACCAGTTGGACCAGTTGGACCTTTGTCAGAAGGTGTATCTAGTACATATATAGTTTGATCATATAAAGATGAACTTTTCTCCGTAGCACTTTTAATTACTTCTCTCACACTATTATTTATTGCCAAAAGTTCCTTTAGTGTTGGTGGATTAGGCGGTGAGGTACCAGGTATTGTCCCTAAAACATATTGAATTTTTTCAGCTTCAGCATTTAAAATCAAAGGTAGCTTAATGTGCCCCTTCCAAACCGTAAGAGCATTTTACAATACATACGGCTTTCCATTATATCTTAAGAATATTTAATATTTAGATCTCTCATCTGTTATAATATATTGCTAATCCTTAGATATAACTATCTTCCTTCGCCTTGTAGTTGCTTTTCGTAACCTCTGACTACTTATGAAGATGCTATTATTTTATAAAAATTTATAAAATAATCCGATGATTAATTATTATAAATTTAGCCTAAAGGAAGTAACTTTTACCCTAATTTAGTACTTTATTTTTTTGTATAAACCACATATATACAAAAGAGTAACTTATATTTGGACATTTTAGGATAGTTATTTACCTCATTCTTCCTTTATAGCAATTAATTCCAAATAACCATCACCAGCAAATGTGGCTAAGTCCTAATTCGCTCATGGCAATAGAAGCAAGCACAAGATTTAATGAATCTGATTGATCCACTGACGTTTGCAGTGATATAGCTGGTATGTTTGGTTGCGACATACCATAACACCCCTTAATATGAAAAAAATTTATCTTTCATTTATGAAATTTTGTAAATTGTAATACATGCTATATTAGGGCAATAAGGTATGACCATCTTTGCTTCACGATCATATGTAGACAATAATATGCCACCGAAATATTCAACATTTAATATAGACGGAAAATCTATCGTAATCAATGTTTCATGATAAATATATTGACAACCAGGAACAGCTTGTTTATTTGCCTGTCGATTCACAATTGCTGCTGTATCGACATTATTTTGTTTTAAAGGTTGACTATTTAAACTCAAACGAAATCCTGCAAAACCTGTTTTAGGGTCAATTGATGCTAATGTAGCAGAATATGAAACAATGTACTCACCAGGCACCAAAGATATAGTATATGGTCCAGATAAATGAATATCTGATCCGATTATTTCAATCTGACGGAAACAAAAAAGATTTGGTGAATTTTGCGGAAAATCAATTGCCTCGTCTGCAATCATACAAAAACATGCTGCTGATGCTAAAGGTATAGAACCGGTCGGGCCTGTTGGTCCTGTAAGTCCACGGGGTCCTGGGGGACCGATAGAGCCTATAGGTCCTGTGGGACCAATAGAATCTTTTCCTTTTGGTCCTATAGGTCCTATATTATCAGCACCTGTTGGACCTGTTGGACCCATATGACCTCTTGGGCCAATTGTACCTGTTAGAGCAATACCTGTAATACCTTCAGGACCCGTATAACCTCTTGGGCCACGCGGACCACGCGGTCCTGTAGGACCTATAGATCCTTTTATTGAAGAACCAGCTAAACCCATTATACCTTTTGGACCTGTTAGACCAGTTATACCTCTTAAGCCGGGTGCACCAGTTGCTCCCGTATTACCGATAGCACCTTTTGGACCAATTATATTGGCACCTGGCATACCTGTTGGACCTTTGCTACCCTTTAATCCACCTGGTGGCCCTGTGGGCCCAGTTGGGCCCGTAGGACCTGTGGGTCCTATTGTTGTCATGACAATTAAAATCCTTTCTAAATCAGGCCTTTTTAGCCTATTTTATGTACGTTGATATTAATAAATCCATAAAATTCGTTATTTAATGACAATTCGTTATTTAATGACAATCCGTTATATTGGCCAAGTTTTCCTGCCCATTGCAACTTTGATGGATTAGCAACGTGAACAAGCACCTTATTACCTACAAAAGTCATTGTTCCCGTATTACCTTCCATTGGCATTGCGCTATAAATTGTACCACCTGGAAAAATTTCATCATTAACTAATAATTGTATAAAATTCATATTAAAATTTGTTGCAGGTCCTGATTCAGCAAAAAGATTTGTCTCATAAAAAACAAGATATGAACCAGCATTTATCATAATAGTATTTGGGTCTGTTAATTTAATATCACCCGTATTACTCTTGGTGATATTAACATCAAAAAATCTAAATAACCCATTCGGTGTGTCATTAACCATCGCTGGATAGTTTTGTATAAAACTTCCAGCTACATGTGACGTTATTGGTCCTTTTGGACCTTGTAATCCCATTTGACCTGTAATCCCTATCGGGCCAGTTGGTCCAGTTGGTCCAATGGGTCCGACTATATTAGAAGTTAAACCAATTGGTCCTCTTGGGCCGGCGATCCCTATTAAACCTGTATCTCCTGTTGGTCCAACATCACCTCTTGGGCCTGTTATACCAAAATTAGTCGGACCTGTATATCCCGTTGGTCCAACATCACCTCTTGGGCCTGTGTCTCCCGTTAAGCCCCTTAGACCTATTGGTCCGATTATATCCAAACCTTTTGGACCTTGATTACCTTGAAACCCTATATCCCCTGTGGCCCCTGTGTCTCCCGTATCACCTGTGTCTCCTGTATCCCCTGTGGCCCCTTTGACACTCATAACACCAGTCACTCCCGTTGCCCCAGTTACACCAACGGGCCCAGTTACACCAACGGGTCCAGTTAAACCTGTTGGACCTGTTGGACCTGTTGGTCCTACGGATAAGTCAGTTAATTCGCATAACAAACGACCTAGTTTATCGGTCATAATAGATTCCTGACACGATATTATTCTAAGTGTATTTTGCAAATTTTTATTAACTTTTAATAAATCCTCTGGGGAAGGAGGAGATATACTTGGGGCTCCAGCTAACGTTCCTAAAATATACTGTAATTTATGGCATATAATATGCCCCACACCGCACATGAAACTAGCTGCATCTAAAAACATAGACCTAAAAAACCTATTATTTTTAAGTTGCAATTACACTATGCATGAGACTTTAATCTCACATAGCGTTTTATTATTTAACATAATAGGGAAACTATCCCTCAACATTTTTTCAAATGAATCATCAGTAACGTGCTTCCCGCTCTCATGATTAAAATCTTAATTAATTTATCGAAATATTAATTAATTTATTAAAATATTAATCACTTTCCACGTTCCAAATAATTTATCACACATATCCTTAGGTAGAAACTATAGGTTTGAAGAACTATTATAGAAAAGTATATTTAAACAATGAATCATTTATATAAAAAATATTATAAAAACTAATAATAATTTAAATCAATAATTGCTATTAAAAATACCCACGATCAAAAACAATATTAATGTTTAAAATAATTATAAATTATTTTCTGTTTATATAAACTTTTCCCTGACATTACTCATAATGAATGAACTTTTGATCCGTAGCTGGTGCTAATTACCTACGAGAATTTCCTCTATATATAATAAGATATAATAAGAAGTATAATTATTAATAAAAATTTGGGACTATTAATTAAAATTCATGATAGTTTTTATCCATAATAAACAATATTGTAAAATATATTATTTATAATTTATTATCGTTGTATATTAAAATATATTAGCTTATTCATAATTTAATATACCTGAAATAAAATATAACTTAACTATAGATTGCTTTTCAAAATGAAAAATATAATCACAACGTTCCTCTAAAAAACGCCAACCTTTACGCCCGTTTCTTCGTCGATGATAATAGTGTGGATTATTATCATATCCTTACCTTAGATATATATAGCTCTGGTAGTACACTACCTTTACCTGGCTTTTTACATAACAAAGATCCAGTTACTCATTTACATTTGATAAACATATTTTTTATTTTTTAAATTTGATCGAAAACCACAATTGAATATTTTTTTGGAAATTATGTTTATTGAATATGTTTTTTATTAAAGAACAATACAACAATAATATAAATGATAAAATAAAAAGTTTATCAAATAATGAATTTTGTATGCAAACAGGTTTTTGAGAGCTAGCTAAATGCTAGATTAATTATTTAGTTCATAATATTAATAATATATTTAACATACTTTTATATTTTAATATATGCCTGCATTTTTATTTTATACAGAAACGTGTCACCCTTCATTTCATACGGCGTTGATAAAAATACTTAGCAATATTTTTATAACATCTCTTTTTCTGATATTTAAAAATATCTTCCGAAATAACATGATGTTGCTTTAATAGATAAATATAAATATCTATTATCCACGTTCCCAAACATTATTCGTTCCTCTTAACATTTAGGCGTAAGTTATAAGTTAAGTAGCAAACAACTAAGTGTTAAATAATAAATTATTATTACTAACTTAGGTGAAAATAAGTTAGTAAATACTCCTCAACTTAAACCACTTCTTCGTCTTTATCCTCGCCCTGTGTTACTTTTTACGCTTCTATTAATAAACGTTTTAAACGTTTATATCCTGGCTTTCTACATAAATAAACTGTTTTATATAATTATGCATTTTCATTTTTATTTTATAGTATCCATAATATTAAAAATATATTTAATAATGAAACAATAGCAAATCAGTTTATTATGCAGACAGGAATTGAAGGCTATGGCACTAAACCATTTTTAATGTTTGAGTTCTTTTTATAACCTAAGTATTTTTTATATAGTGGTTTTTATATTTTTGTTCGTTTTTTATATTTTTGTTTTAGTGCTATGAAGATTTACTAAGCTTGTTTAACATTTGAAACTTATTTATGGTTTTTATCATTTTATGTTTTTTGGTGTTATGATTATTGCTAGGTGTTTGTATGACTATGTTTAATTGTTTACGGTTAATAAAAAGACTGTTTTAAAAAAAGATGTTAGATGCATCTTTTGGTTTTAACAGTAACGTGTCGCACTTCACCTTCAGCATTTAAAATACGAGGTAGCTTTACTTTGCCCCTCCCAAACCGTACGGGCATTTTACAATACATACGGCTTTCCGGTTAATAGGTTAATTTTTTTAATTATTTGTAATCTCACATTATAAACTAAATATATATCCCTAAAACCTATTCCTGTTCACCTTGTAGATGATTTTATCATCCTCTGATTACCAAGGAACTCGCTTGCTTTATAAATTTTGATGTAACTAAAAATTTAATGGATGCGATGTTTAATTTACTTGGATCACAAACTTAGCCTTAATCACATAAAAACTAAGTTCAAGCTTTTAAATGTGAGCATTTTTAAGATATCGTTCATATATTCATCCATTTTAATTTAAAAATTATTAGTTCATTCGTGATCAAAGAACTAATCTTTACTTAAAAAATTATAAAGTTAAACGTGACTAAGCCCTAGTTCTTCCATCGCTATAGAAGCGACTAGTAAATTTAAAGCATCACTTCTATCGATATTAATTGAAGCTGTAATATTAGGTATATTGGGTTGTGACATTTAACCATTCCCCTTTATTTTCTTGTTAAATACTATAGGATATTAAATTCTTATAGAGGATATGTACAATTATTTTTTATGATAATTTGAAGCATCGATTATTTAATATAAAAATTCTATATAGGAACATAATATGTTCCATTAACAAATTGTTACCAACATAAATGGATATATTTATAGCATTAGCCTAAATTAAACGCATACCAAATTTAACAAAATAACATTTTAAAGTTATTTAGCAAATTTTATTTGATAAAAAACTGTTTTTTCATAGACCTTTGTCTAATTTAAACATTTACACAAACGTTAATTTTCCCGCATCATACTTTATATAGATACTGTTTATATAAAGCTTGAAAGTAGGAATACATGTATGAAGTATAAGCCGCTTGCCAGTAAGATACATAAATCGCAACTAATTACCCATATTAAAGAACTTAACGACCACTCGCTAACAATTTATCCTTTAAAAAATAAAACTCAAAGTCTAAACTTAATTAAAAACTCCTCCTCAACCTTCATTAAACCGGAATATGGTACAGGCGGTCGTAATATCTTCCGCGTTAAAAAAGCAGAAGATAATTATATAATTTCATACGGCATAAACAAAAATAAAGAATTTACAGAACCTAATCTTGTTAATTGGTTAATGGGATTAGAACCTAAAGAAAGCTATGTTGTACAAAAAGGCGTAGACTTGTTAAAATTCTTAGGAAGACCTTTTGACAGTAGATTTATGGTACAAACAAATGCGTATGGCAAGATGAAGGTAACAGGTTATGCAGGTAGGATTGCTCGTTTAGGTCGTATTGTTACCAATCGTTCCCGCGGTGGTAAAATGCATTTACTTGAACCTTTATTTCGAGCACAAAACATTACTCACAAAGATTATGTTGACATATTAAAAAACACAAAAAAGATTATTGAAACAAGCGCACAAATTTTCAAACAAAAATATCCTTGGTTAAACGAACTTGGCTTTGATATTGGATGGGACAGCACCTACAAGCCATGGATTATTGAAATCAACACAAGGCCACGTATTTCTCCCTTTGGAGAATTACCTAACCAAAAGATGCTTAAACGATTTTATCAATACCGTCGATTTTATATTTAACTAAAAATGGTATTCACAATATCATAGACCATAAACCATGATAATGCTAACCCAAAATAAAATATCCTACTTCTGACCCAAAGAACTAAATAACCGATCATTGACAATAATTGAGTTTTTATTATCTTTTATTAAAATATTATTTTTTATAATAAATTATAAAATTATATCTATTGCTTTTTATTGATTTAAATGCTAAATAAATTAACTAAATACAAAATTTTTAATAATTATGTATTTAGTTAATTATATATTTGGATGATTGTGTAATAAAAAACAATGTGTAATAAAAAACAAATTGTAATAAAAAACAAATTGTAATAAAAAACAATGTGTAATAAAAAACAATGTGTAATAAAAAACAAATTGTGTAATAAAAAACAAATAGCAGTCCTATTTTACTATATAATAGGTTATTATTTGTTTTTTATTATTTAAATTTAATTATGTCAAAATTTCATCATATTCATCCATATTGTTTTCAAACGGAATAGCTTGTATATCTCCTTGGTATGTGAATTTTGGTTTTACGCTACCAAATTCATTAGCTTGAAAAATTATCTGTTCATCCTTATTCAACGAAAAAGATTGTACCCTAAAAGCAATAGCATCACCAAGTTCTGCTTGACGTGATACCCATGCTGCTTGACGTACTTTGTGAAGCGAAGATATTAATTCAGTTAAATCTAAAACGCCTTTAGCTACTTCTTTTTCATCAACGATAACTTCCCAAGAAATTTCTAAAGGCATTGAGGCATCTGTTAACAAAGTTGAACCTAAACATAAAGAATATGGTTGACTATGTTCTGTGCCAAAAGAAACAAAAAGGACATAACCAGCTAAAGTATTAATAGGCGCTGTCTTCCCCGCACTAGCTATGACAGAGGCAATCCCTAAGTTAGTTTTGATATTTTCCATATCCTCTGTTATATGAACATTATTAGCTAAAATAGGATAAGGTAAAACAGTATCTTTAACTTCTTCTTGTGATGTATATTGCCAACGTAAACGTTTGATATGTAATGGTGGATATAATTCAACATCATCTAAACTTAAAGCAATAGGCTCACCTTCAACTTTATGCTTCGACCAATCTTCATCATATTCATCTAAAACATTTAACCATGAAGAACGTGCAAAAGGTGTTAAACTGAGATATTGCTCTATCGAAGTTGGCCAAACAGGATTAGATGGTTTCATAATATCTGCTAACTTATTTTTAATATTAGGTAAATGGCAAGATAATTCAGCATCAATCACTTGATCTTTATATAACCAACCTAAACGTCCGGGTGGTTTCAAAATTGATGATATCATCAGCGGCCTTTGCTTAATAGCATAAGTAACTAAACGCATAGAAACCCCCTTTTTAAGATGTATTTTAAAAACACCAACAAATTTCATTGTTTTTTAAAAACATTTATCAAATATTTTTAAAAAAATTAAACTGTTTAAAAAATAAAAGATTATTTAAATAATTAGACAGTTTTGATTTTTAGAATAAAAAACAATTACCGTCATTATATACTATTAAAACTAAAAGTATATAATGACGGTAAAGTGAATTATTTTTTAATTGCGATGCTTAAATTTCATAAAACGTGCTTCTGCTTGAGATGCTTAAATTTCATAAAAACAAGCTTCTACTTGCGATGCTTAAATTTCATAAAACGTGCTTCTGCTTCCGGCCAATATATAACATTCCAAAAAGCTTTAATATATTCAGCACGTTTATTCTGATAATGTAAATAATAAGCATGCTCCCAAACATCCAAACCCATTAAAGGAATTAAACCTTGCATAAATGGGCTGTCTTGATTTGGTGTACTAAATACTTGTAATTCCTTACCATTCCACACCAGCCAGGCCCAGCCACTGCCAAACCTTTTCAAGGCTGTTTCCGTAAATTTTACCTGAAATTTCTCATAACTGCCAAACTTTTGATCAATAGCTGTAGCTAATTCTCCGCTAGGATTTCCTCCACCCTGCGGATTTATAGTTTGCCAAAACAAAGAATGATTAGCATGTCCACCTCCATTGTCCCTAACGGCAGGTCGCACATGGTCAGGTAAAGCATCAATATTCATAAGTAACTCTTCTATCTTTTTATCCTCAACATCGATATCATCTAAAGCAGCATTTAAGTTGCTTACATATGTAGCGTGATGCCGACCATGATGTATTTCCATTGTTAAAGCATCAATATGAGGTTCAAGAGCTTTGAAATCATAATTCAAAGCAGGTAATTCATATTTGGTTATACTCGTCATAGGAAAATCCCCCAGTTTCAATTGAATAATACACATTGTATAACATTATTAATGCATCAACAAACCAAAAAACTAGCTTTCTTTAGACGACGAGCAATTGCCTAACTTAGCTAATGTTGCCTCTAAATCATCAACTGTTTCAGAAGAAACTATTTCACCGTCCAAAAGCACAAAGTGTGATTTTCGACATAAAGTACAATTACCTAAACAACCATATTCTAAAACATCCCACATATTTTGTTTCTCCAACTTATCTTTTACTACCTGTAGTTCCTGCGATAAATTATTGGAACAGAACTCTAATAAAGGTCGCAAAGTACACCTCCTATATCTATTAATCATAATCACATAATTTATAACAACTAACTTCTTTATAATATTTTTGATTTTATATATTATTTAAAATAAACGCATTTTAATTAATTAACATCTGAAAAATTTCATATAAAAAAAATAAAGAACATGCACAAAAAAATACGATAAAAAGTATGAAAAAACATTAATTATAAACATATTTATATCTTTATATTTTATTATATATTTTTATCTTTTATAAATAAAAAATTTAAATCAAGTCGAAAATATAAAATAAATCCAAAATAAAAAAACGAATTAAAATAGGATAATAAAACAAATAACGAAATATAAAAATGATCCTTTATAATGCCATTTAATACCTTAAATTTAAAGTCTCTTAAAATATATATACGCAAAAAATAGACCATTGAATACGATAAATAACAACATAAAATAAAAAATTAACCACTTGACAATCATCGACAACCTATGTTTTTAATGATTTAAAATCATATCATTAGAAACTATTTCCTCAATGTGATCTTCATTGAAACCTTTATAAAAATAAGGTCCATCTTCATATCGTCCAATTATACCTGCCAAAAATAAATATTCCAAATGAGAAATCGTTTCTGCTAGAGCAAAGCGCAAAGAATTAAATTCTAAGATTTTAGGGAATATTTGTCGGCAAATAGCATAAGAAAACATGTCTTTAGTTTTTAATAAAGCATGTACTTTTTGTAAACGATCACAATGATGATATTTTAATTCTAAAATACGTTCTTGTAAATTGTTAAATATCTCCCCGTGTGAGGCTAAAACTTTTTTAACAGGTAAAGCAAACAAAACACTCAATGTTTGCAAATAACTTTTGAGCGGATTAAGATCACCAAAAGGCCAAATACTTATATTAGGAGATATGGGTTTTAAAATAGCATCCCCAGCCAATAACAAACCTGTTTCACGATGAAAAAAACTAACATGACCTTCAGCGTGACCTGGTGTGTGAATAAGCTCATATCTTCGGTTACCCATTGTAAACATATTACTGGTAAAAAATGTTGGTTTAGGCTGAGGCTCTACAAGACGTATGAAACTATTCATATGATTTGGTATTTTCTCAAGAAACTCATCCGATAAACCATGTTTTTTAAACCAAGGCAATAACAAAGTTGATATATCACTCGTAAAAAATTGCATCGCTTGCTGAAAACTTTGCTCTTTGATATATACAGGAGCACCGCTTTTTTCTTGCATCCAACCCGCTAGACCATAATGATCAGGATGATAATGAGTAATAACAATTTTTTCAACATCAGACCATGAAAAATCCAGTTTTTGACGCGCGATTTCCCATGCTGCTAAACTTTGCTTTGTGTTAACACCTGTATCCAAAATAGTTATACCTTTATCCCCATATATAACATATGAAAAAACCAAAGGCAAAGGCAAGGGTAAAGGTAACAACACAGGTACGATTTCCGATTCCATTACATACACCCCATGTTTTAAAATATATAACATTCAAACTTTATTATTAACACTTTATTATTAACACTTTATTATTAACACTTTCTCCTGTATATGAATGGTCAAAAAAACAAAAGCTAAGCAGCAACGTTTTTATTTATCATTACGATTTTTGGTAAATTATTTTTATCAAAAATGTTTGTTAAATATATATTTTAAATAGATATTTAATGAATATTAAATAAAAATATAAAAATAAATATATTTTTAGTATGATTAAAATTTCTTTTGTTCATATTACAATATGAACTGCCAATAATAGTATGAAATGACTGTGAATTTGAATTTTATTATATTTCTTTTTATAAAAAGGTAAAAGGAGAAATACCATGCGACTATCACAAAAAGATCTTCAATATTTAAGTGATGAAATAAGTTGGGAACTTTTAGCAGCTAAAAAATGTGCGCAAAATGCCCAGATATGTTCCACAGAAAAAACCATGGATTTATTGAACAAGGTGGGACAAATGCATCAAAAACATTGTGAACATTTACTAGATCTAATCGAAAAATCCAAAGGCTAAACAAGGGGATAAATGATGCCAAAAAAAAATAATTTCACCGAAAAAGATTGCCTACAAGATATTTTAACAACTGAGAAATATTTAATGAATAACTATAGTACTGCAGCTACTGAAGCAAGCTGTGAAGACCTTTCTAATTTTAACATGAAAATGATCCAAGAGATCCATCAGGCACAACAACAAATTTTTAAACAATTACATGATCAGAATATGTATCCGATCGAAGGTGCTCCGCCAGATCAATTAGAACAAAAAAAGGCAAAATTGACCAAAATGCGAGCCGAATTTCCTTATTAATAAAAGTATAGCTATCTAAAGTCATAATATTCTCTAGGCAGGCCGTGATAGCCTGCCTTTAGCGTTTATAAATAATATATTTAATATAAAATTAAACACACATTATTTGTAATGTTTTTTAGAAATCAACTTAACAAAGAACGTGCAGCTTTTACTCCATCTAACTTTAAGTTAGATGCATGCTGTTTTGCTTTAGCCTCAAGCAAAAGTTCCTTAATATTATCTATATCAACTAATGTTCGATCCCTTACCAAAATCTTCCTATTATATCTGAATGATTCTATCTCAGTTAATTCCTTCCCCGAAGAACGAAAAGAAACTAGCTCAAGATCATGTTGCATCCATTTAAGTCTACTTTCAAAAACATTAATCTGGGCCTCTAGCCTATCTACTTCCGATTGCATAAAATTTCTTTCTGCAATATCTAATTCATCTTCAGCGTCATAAAGTTTCGCTTGGGCTTGTTTAATATTTTCCTGATTAGATATCCCGTTTTTATCTTGCAATTCAGCTAATTTAATTTTCGCTTCTTCCACAGCATAATCAGCATCAGCATAATTTGTATAATAACTTTGATTCTCATCTGAAATTTGTTCAAAATATGACTTAGCCGATTCCATATCAATAAAAGACTCATCTGTATTCATAGTAAGATGAATCAACTGTTGTTCTTTTGCAGATTTAGCATTAGCTAATCGATGCTCAAACGAGGCAACACGATCGACAGCTTCATTCAATTCAATATCATAAGATCTAGACTTATTAATATTAGATTTAATTTTCAAATCATATGGTTCAAATGCCTCTTCATCTGGTGTAGGTAAAAGTTCATCTGCTAAATCAGGATCATTAACATTTAAAGCAGGGACAAGCTCCTGCCTAATTGGCCGAACCACTACAGGTTCATTAATACTATCTGTATAAATAGCTCCTGCTCCATCTATCGATACTGTATCAACATTATCAGAAAACCAGACACTATTTACTTCATTAGAAGCATTAAAAGAATCCGCAGACGATAAATTAGACATAACTGTACCAGTCGAAGAAGATGATAAAGATCGACTATTTGCAGATACTGATGACTGTAATGATGTTGCAGATTGATTAAAATCTCCTCGGATTATATTCATATTTGAACCTAAAATTGGATTTGAAGATACACTAAACAAACTAGGAAAAAATTTGTTCAATAAACTTGTAACCCCTATAGAAATTTGCATCGATGATGCTAAAAAAAACATATGCATAACAAAATCATTGTGTACATTAAATTTCCCGTTGTCTTTTCTTTTTTGTTGAAATATCTCATTAGCTTCCTTTGAATAAACACTTATAGCATTAGATATTGGCGATAAAAATAAACCACATGATATATTGATAGTCATTATAAAAAAGCTGAACTTTTTAATTTTTCGTTTCATAATCAATCCCTCCTTTTATATGACAAATACTTCTTAGTGCTATACCTCTTAAATTAGCCAAATATTATGAAAATACATCCTAAAAAACTAATTAAATTCCATAAAATTATTTGCCTTGATTTCTCAATACCTAAATACAGACTTTTATTATCTATTAATAATTAAATATATTTTTATATAAAAAAATATATTTAATTATTAACATAAATATATAAATTGATTTTTTTATATAAAAATAAAAAGGTAAATTATAATAAATTTTTTAAAAAAGATAAAAATATAATATCAATATTTTATAATTTATCCATTTACTATTAGCTTTACCAAAAATTTAATCTAAAGAGCGTTTAAAAACCTAAATAAAGTCACTAAACGTTATGATAATGGTTATTTTAGTATTTAAATTAAATCATTAATAATCGGCCATATTAATACTGCCAAGCAAGTTCTATAGTCCAAATGATATTAATATTAACAAGCCAAACTTTTTATGCTTAGCTTGTTAATATATATAAATTATTCACTATAAACCAGTAAATTATTTATATTTAAATCATAATAATTACACATATAGATCAAAGATGTTGTTGTAAAAGATAGATAAATAAAAACAATCCAATATGTAAAAAAAAAAAATAATAATAACTTAATTTTAACTACAATGGAATTTTCCTTTTAATCACTTGAAACATTATTCTTATCATGGGCAAAAAATAGGAAAATGAGTACGATCGGTAAAGCAAAAATTGTCATGGTCGAAAAAAAATCATTTTCTTTGCTCATATTATAAGTAGCTGCTAGTACACCTATGACAGCGAAAGGAACAGCATATTTGATAATATGACGTTGATCATCAAAGGAAGCTTTACCTAAAAGAACTACTAAGGGGACTAAACACATTCTTTGGATCCAATAACAACTGGTATTTTGTGTTTCTAGATCAGTAATTTCATTCAAATATAAGCTGGTAAAAACTGTAATAAGAACAATTAACCAGGCAAAATAAAGACCATATTGGTAAAAATAATTTTTTAATATATCATAGAAATCATTACTAATACTTTTTTTTGCACTTTGAACAACATAAATTTTAGTATTATCATCCACTATATATCACCACCTGTTGTTAAAAAAGCATACCTTGTCTGTTCTGTCCATAAATACGAATTTAAATAACGCCAGTCACGATAGCGACTGTTAACGCTTTGAGCATGTACTAAAGGTTCACCCAAGGGATTTTTAGCCGTAACAAAGGCAACATGTTTCCAAACACCATTACCTTGCCAATCATAGAAAATGATATCCCCTAAGCCTAGTTGATGCAAATCACTTGTTAAACTAAAAAGAGGGTGCTGTCTTAAATACCAATATAAACTATGTGCTAATGACCAACTATAACTCCATAAAATATTATTGTTTTTCTGGATATACCACCAACCTTTATTAGGATCTAAATCTTCTTTCCCCATCATAAACAAGCCCGCTTCATATAAGCATTGAGAAACAAAACAAGCACATAAATCACTTCCTTTAGGCATCGCAAAAACTTCATTAGGAAAATTCCAATGTTTTTCAGCATAAGAAATACCCTTCAAAACTTCATATGTCGATTTTTTAAATACACGTTTTTGTTTCCTTGGCTTTAATGGCAAAATAGCAGCTAAGAATGTCTTCGATGATTTTGATGTATAAACAGGTAACAAAAAATTTTCAGTTGAAAGCAATTTTATGGATAATGATTTTTTCAAAAAAATACGCCGATGTTCTTCGAACACTTCCTCCCACCTAAAATGATGAAATGAATAAAAAAGTTTAATTAAATAGGAAATAAAAACATCATAAAAATATTTTTCTCGCTCTTCTATATTAAAACTATAAATAATAAACTGATGCTTAATAAGCATTTTTTTTTATAATCAAAAAAACGCAATTTACTAATCCGTTGTTCTTCCTTTCGCAAACATTCTTTACCTTCAACGCTAGCGGGTATACATATGGATGTACCTAATAATAAAGCTTGCTGCATCTGTTTCAAAAAAACATTATAAATAAAATTTACAATTTCATCATGGACATACTTTTTCAAAATCAACACCTAATTCCCTTGTAATTTTATATTAAATAGCCAATTAATTACATAAAAAATCTAAAAAAATCTTTAAAAATATGTATTATTTTCATAAAACAAAACTTTAACATCTATATGCATTTTTATTTTAATAAGTACAAAATGATAAAATAAAAAAGGAAAATTATATTCTAAAGAAAAATATTTCTTTAATAATCATCGATAATAAAATTATTAAAGAAATATTTAATACAAAGAAACCTAATCAAATTTTTTATGATTAAAAGATAAGAAAGATAACTTAAAAATATTCACAAATTCTTATCTGAAAATTAAAAATAACTTATCACAAACATACAATTATCATTGATACTACTAAGCTCTTCTCTATATTTATCTTAAACGCTTCTTGTTTTTAATTCTCCCGTTAAAATTAATTTTAAACTGATAAATAAGATTTCTGATCTAAAAGTTCTTCTCACTCATAAATAAACTATAAATTTGAATCAAAAACCACTCTAGAAAAACTATTTTTATCTGATTTAACTTTTTCTTACAAGCTAGTTGTTTGAAGATTTCCTTTTTTCTGCTCCTCTCCACTTTGGGTTAGTTTTTTTATATCTATAGCATTTTCTATATTATTCTTTGAATTAATGGGTGGGTTGTCCAAGTCAGTTGTTTGAAGATTTCTCTTTTTCTGCTCCCCTACACTTTGGGTTAGTTTTTTTATATCTATAGCATTTTCTATATTATTCTTTGAATTAATGGGTGGGTTGTCCAAGTCAGTTGTTTGAAGATTTCTCTTTTTCTGCTCCCCTACACTTTGGGTTAGTTTTTTTATATCTATAGCATTTTCTATATTATTCTTTGAATTAATGGGTGGGTTGTCCAAGTCAGTTGTTTGAAGATTTCTCTTTTTCTGCTCCTCTACACTTTGGGTTAGTTTTTGTGTAACATTTTTCATCCTATCCTCCAACAGCTTTAGTTCTTTTTCGTATTTACGCATTTTTTCTTTACGAATTTTTTCTTTACGAATTTCTTCTTTACGAATTTTTTCTTTACGAATTTCTTCTTTACGAATTTCTTCTTTACGAATTTCTTCTTTACGAATTTTTTCTTTACGAATTTCTTCTTTACGAATTTCTTCTTTACGAATTTCTTCTTTACGAATTTCTTCTTTACGAATTTCTTCTTTACGAATTTCTTCTTTACGAATTTCTTCTTTACGAATTTCTTCTTTACGAATTTCTTCTTTACGAATTTCTTCTTTACGAATTTCTTCTTTACGAATTTTTTCTTTACGAATTTCTTCTTTACGAATTTTTTCTTTACGAATTTCTTCTTTACGAATTTCTTCTTTACGAATTTCTTCTTTACGAATTTTTTCTTTACGAATTTCTTCTTTGCGAATTTCTTCTTTACGAATTTCTTCTTTACGAATTTCTTCTTTACGAATTTCTTCTTTACGAATTTCTTCTTTACGAATTTCTTCTTTACGAATTTCTTCTTTACGAATTTCTTCTTTACGAATTTCTTCTTTACGAATTTCTTCTTTACGAATTTCTTTGGGACTTTGAGATGTTGATTTGTTTCTCCTTTTAGCTAATGCTATATTTCCTATATCTGTATTTATTAATGAATATCTATCAATTGCACCTGAATTTGCTATCCCTTCATTCCATGTTTTATTTAAATCATAAGAACCACTTCTATTAGGCATCATACCTTTTAGATTATCTATCCCAGTATTTAACTTTTTATTGATCCCTCCTTTTATATTCTTTAATCCTTTTCCAAACTCTGTCCTGAAACTAGCATTTGAATTATTAAAAGATATGAAAAATGCGAAAATCATAACAGATAGAAATCCATATTTTTTTTTCATAAATAAAGCTCCTTCCTAGTTTATATCATTTGATTTTTCAAAGACATAAACCTTATAAACATTTTAACATTAATATACCAATATATGTTAAAATACCCCTATAATAAATAATATAAATTTCATAAGAGCCTTTATTATGGATAAAACCATAAAATTCCTTTTTTATTCTTTGGCACTTTTGTTTATTTTTTATAACTAATTCATACATTTTGTTACCTTTTGTTATTTGCGCTATTATTCTGATATTTTATGACTAGACGAGCCCCTCTAATCTAATGCACTAAAAGTTATTTTGTATTTAATTTATATTAATAATATAAAGACATAAAGATATTTTAATCGAAATTCAAAAATTTTGTTACCTTTTGTTATTTGCGCTATTATTCTGATATTTTATGACTAGACGAGCCCCTCTAATCTAATGCACTAAAAGTTATTTTGTATTTAATTTATATTAATAATATAAAGACATAAAGATATTTTAATCGAAATTCAAAAATATAATGAATAAAATAATTTTTCTTACGTTTTTTTGATTTGAGATGTATTTAAAGTTATTAATAATATATATTAAAAACAATGCCTTTTATATTTTTTAATATATAAAAGGCATTGTTTTTTAGTTTTAGTTTTTTATACTCTGTAAAATTTATTTTCATTTTAAAGACTATAAAAAACATAATAAATGATATATTTTTTTAAGATAAATACCATTTGTTAAGATAAACGCAAAAGTAACCGATTACAAAAATCTATGTACGAACATTGGACGCTGCTGTTCTTGCTAATGCATCACAACGATTGTTCCATTTAACATTACTATGACCTTTTATTTTAATAAATTCAACATTATGACAAGCTAAATCAAGCAAAGTTACCCATAAATCTTTGTTTTCTACAGGCTTACCTGTGACTGTTTTCCAACCATTGACTTTCCAGCGCTTGTACCAAGTTTTACGCAAGCAATTAACAATATATGCACTATCAGAATAAACTTTTATGTGACTTTTTTCTTTGCGCAACTTACGCAATGCTTCAATCACAGCAATTAATTCCATCCGATTATTTGTTGTCATTACTTCGTTACCTAATAATTCTACAGGACCTTGGGGATAAAGAATTACAGCTGCCCAGCCACCCGGACCAGGGTTACCTGAGCAAGCCCCATCAGTATATACTTCAATGCAAAATTGTTCGTCTCTTTCCATTATCTAATCATCCTTTATCCAATTTATCCGCCACTTTAAGCCAATCTTGTGCCGCTAATACTTTCGCCGCAGGATTGCGCAATAAGTAGGCTGGATGGTAAGTCGGTAAAAAATATGTTTCTTTGCGCTTAAACCACTGACCACGAACATTACTAATACGCATCTTTTCATCAAGCAAAGCTTGGGTTGCAACAGCCCCCAAGGTAACAATCAACCAAGGTTTAATAATGCAAAATTGTTCCCTTAAAATAGGTAAGCAAGCAGCAATTTCATCTGGTAAAGGATTCCGATTATTAACAGGCCGACATTTCACAACATTGGAAATATATATGTCATCACGACATATATCAGCATCTTGTAAAAGTTTATCGAGTAATTTACCAGCCCTACCCACAAAAGGACGACCTAAACGGTCCTCATCAGCACCAGGCCCCTCACCTACCAACATTAGTTTGGCATTAAGGTTACCTTCACCTAAAACAACATTTTGTCGTTTAAGCGCTAAAGAACACCCAGTACAGTTATGATATCTTTGCTGTAATGTTTTCAAAAAAATCCTCCTATAATTTACCTAGAACTTAAACCACAAAAAGATCATATATATAATATCAGGAGCATAGAAATTTTAATACTTAAACAGAAAAACCACTCCTTGTTCTCAACCCCTAATAGGGGGAAAACAAAAAGTGGCTATCTAAAAAATATCGGGATGACAGGATTTGAACCTGCGACCCCCTGGTCCCAAACCAGGTGCTCTACCAAGCTGAGCCACATCCCGGCAATAACAGATGCCGAAAGTGGGAATCGAACCCACACTCCAACGGGGGAACACGATTTTGAGTCGTGCGCGTCTACCAGTTCCGCCACTTCGGCTCCCTCACAAGCAACATTTTAAAGTATATATCATCTAAGTAACAAAGTCAACATTTTAAATCAAATTTTCCAACAAAGTCCAGAAAGTTTTTATTGCAATGCCACCAAGTAAAAATCAACTCACACAATATTAATTATATGATAAATCCCACATCATTGCCACACTTTTTTCCAAAAAACAGCGCCCTATTTAAAAACAAGCAACTGATGTACCTAATTACAAACATTATACACTATATGCTTGTGAATCAAACATTATAACACCTTTGATATTAAATATACATAAAGCAATATATTGTCGCTCCTGTAAATTTATGATAGAATATTTTTTGGAGGTGGACCCTCGTGGTAAACCTGTCTCGTTTTCAACAATGGTTTATTGGTATGCTTGTCATGACCCTCTCAGTCTTTGTCCCAAACATCCAGACTGGCCTGGGCATCAAAAACAGCTATCCTAACCCTAACATCTCCATAACGATCACAGGCAAAGAGGTAACTACACTACCATCGAACAAATATATCGCTAAAGAAATCAAAGCGAATGAAACAACATCGCCGCCAGAAACAAGATTAATGATCGAAGACATCCAACCAACGAAGTATGAAGAGTACCACAAATTACGTCAAAACGGTTTATCACCACAGCAAAGCATGATTTATCTCACATCTACAGAAATGTAAAACAAAACACAAAATCAATTTTAACACCGATGACCAAAAAACACAAACTTAATGAGCAGCCTATTTTCCAGCTGCTCATTAAGTGTTTTTTGTTTCATCTTGTATAATTAATCTTTATGTGATTTTTTTTAACATTTTATTATTTTTTAACATTTTATTATTTGATTTGCTATTTTCAGTATTAATAATTAATCAAGCGCTAATTTTTTAGCGCTTCTCTTTAATATATGGAATACCAATAGCTTGGGGTGCACTTACACCACCTATTAATCCGGCCAAAATTAAAATTGTAAGTAGATAAGGTAACATTGCTACTAATTCACTTGGTACATAGTCACCCCAATTAAAAATTGGACCCCAAGTAGATATGGAAATAGAAAAACCAAAGAACAAACTTGCCCCTAAAACACCTAGTGGATTCCATTTACCAAAAATCAAGACCGCTAGTGCAATAAATCCTTGTCCAGCAACGGTTGTAATGCCAAAATTACTCCCTATAGCTGTTGATAAGCACGCACCGCTTATACCGGCCATAATACCACTAATAACAACACCTGTGTACCTCATATTAATTACATTTATACCTGCGTTAGCAGATGCATATGGATTTTCACCAACAGAACGTAAGCGTAGACCCCAAGCTGTTTTATAAAGGAAGAAGAAAGCTAAGGAAACAATGATAAAAGCTATATATACAACTGCTTTAGCTTTAAATATATCACCTATATATGGTAAGGAGCCTAAAATAGGTAAAGCATAAATTGTGCTAAAAGCGTGCTCACCTAAGGAGGGGGTTTGCGCTGTATCAAACATCGCAACGGCCATATATATCGCCAGACCTGTTCCTATAAGATTAATCACTACCCCACTGATGATTTGATCAGCTTTAAGCGTAATTGAGGTAAAAGCATGAAAAAAAGCTAAAAGACCACTTACCATAGCTGCCATAATTAAGCCAAAGAAGGGATTATGGGTTTTAAATGTTGTAATAGCAGCAACAAAAGCTCCCATAGTCATTAAACCTTCTAAACCAATGTTAACCACACCAGAGCGTTCTGAAAACAATGCCCCAATTGCTGCAATAATCAAAGGGGTTGCGTAAAGGAAAACATTACTTATAATCGATGGCAAAAGTAATAAAAAATTACTCAATTTTCGCCCCTCCCTTCGTTGATTTCAGCCAACGCCCGAAAAGACGCAATGGTAAATTGGTAACGACAGAATATAAAATGATGGCAATCAAAATACTGATCAAAGTAGTTGGTATACCATCAAATTGCAAACTTGCTGATCCCTTTTTTAAAATCCCAAAAAGACTAGCAGACAAGATAATACCAAAAGGCGCACAAGCACCTAAGAAAGCAACAGCTATACCATCAAAACCAATATTTTCAAAAGATGATAGAACAGAAACACGGTAATTCATCCCTAAAACTTCAGATGAGCCGGCTAGTCCAGCTAATCCTCCACTAATAAGTGTAGCCATCAAAATAATATAATTGCTATTAATACCAGCGTACTTAGCAGCATATCGATTTTGTCCTACAACTTTAAACTGATAACCCCAGCGTGTTTTATAAAGAAAGAAATATATAATGACAGCAGCTATGAAAGCAAAAAACAAGCCCAAATGCACACGAGAAGCTTCGTCACCAAAAAAAGGCGCAATTAAACCTAAGCGGAGATTCACTTCTAGATCGTCGGCAGCAGATGAACCCGCTTCTACTAAAAAACGTCGAATAATGAAATTACTCAGATAAAGCGCAACAAAGTTTAACATAATACTTGAAATAACTTCATGCACACCTCTTATAGTTTTAAGCAAACCTAAGAGTAATCCCCAGAGAGAACCTGCAGCTATACCTGATATAATAGCTAATGTCATAATAAGCCAAGAAGGACCTTTGACTGAAGAAGCGACAATGTAAGCAAAAAGTTGTCCAATAATAAACTGTCCTTCGACACCAATATTAAACAGACCTAGTCGAAAACATAATGCAACAGACAATCCTGTTAAAATCAAAGGAGCTATGTAACACAAAGATTCACCGATGCCAAGCGGGGTTAAAAGAGAATCACTTAGCAGATTACTATAAACAGTTAAAGGATTGTGATTACTGATAAGCATCACGATAGCACCTATAAGCAAACCCAACAAGATAGAGAGCAATGCCGTAAAAATATTGCTATATTTCTGTAAACGACGCACCAAAATATGTATTCTCCACCTCTCTATATATATTCAGTTTAGCTTAATATTTTGTATCTTTCTAATTAAAAGAACAAAAAATATCTATAAATATCCTAATGTGCTATCCTTTTTTCTTTTGTATATAATCCCGAAATCAAAAGCCCTATCTCTTCCTCACTCGTCTTCTTTGGATCAACAATGCTAACGATATTACCACCGACCATAATAGCTATCCGATCACTAAGCAACATTATTTCTTCTAACTCAAAAGAGACTAATAAGATGGCCCGTTCACGATCACGATGCTCGATAATTTTCGTATGAATAAACGACGAAGCTACCGCATCTAGACCACGTGTAGGCTGCACTGCGATCAACAACATGGGATCACGATCCATTTCACGCGCAATAACAATTTTTTGTTGATTGCCTCCAGAAAGCATTCTCACCGGCAAACTAAGCGAAGATGCCTTTATGCGATAACGCTCGACCAAACATTTAGCATGATCTTCTATCGTCATTTCTCGGAAAAAACCGTATTCATTAACAAAAGGTGCTTTATCTTCAGAAGAAAGAATCAAATTCTCTCTAATGTCACCATCTAATATTAAGCCTTCTTTTTGCCTATCTCCTGGTATATAACCTACACCAGCATCTTTAATATCTTTAACCGAATAATTCGTAATCTCATTATCCTGCAAAAAAATATGACCACTATTAACACGCTGCATACCAGTAATTGCATCGACAAGTTCCATTTGACCATTACCCTCTACACCTAAAACACCTAAGATTTCCCCTGTCTTAATCTTTAAGCTACAACCCTTTAAACAAGGTACTTGCTTTTGATTAATCATATGGACATCTTTAACTTGTAAAATTGTCTTATTATGTTCAAACTTCTTCTTAGACATCTTAATCGGCAATTGCTCTTGTCCCATCATCATTTTCGCTAATTGCTGGGGCGAAGAGTGTACTGTAGAAACAGTTTGTATGGTTCTACCTTTGCATAAAACAGTAACTTCTTCACATATTTGGATAATTTCATTTAACTTATGCGTGATAAAGATAATAGATTTACCAGAATCCGCTATATTTCGGATAATCTTTAAAAAACTTTTAATGGCATTCGGGGACAACATAGCTGTCGGTTCATCTAAAATCAATATATCCGCGCCAAAATAGAGGGCCTTTAAAATACCTACCCTCTGTTTCATTTCAGCAGAAACATCGTCAATGACTGCACTAGGGTCAACCAAAAGATTGTATTTCTCGCTCAAAGATAAAACTTTTTTTTGAGCTTCTTCAATTGAATACCAACCTAATGTTTTTTTGATTTTTTTCTTTAGCTGATTTTCCCGTTTGCCAAAGGATTCTCTACCCAAAATAATGTTTTCTGTTACCGTAAAAGCATGAACCAAAGTCATATGTTGATGAACCATACCAATACCAAGGGACGTGGCTATAGCAGGACTATAGATATGAGCTTTATGACCATTAATTAAAATGTCACCACTATCAGGTTTATAAATACCAAAAAGAATATTAGATAAAGTCGTTTTACCAGAACCATTCTCTCCCAAAAGTGCATGTATAGTCCCTTTTTTTATTTTTAGCCTTATATCTTTATTAGCCGTGACTTTACCAAAACGTTTTGTAATATTCTTCATCTCAACAGCATAAACCGGTTTCATCAATAAACACCTTTCAAATCATGACTTAACAGAAAAAACAGGCACCAAATACGATATACAAGAAGTAAACTTCCGCGGAACATATTATCAGAATTCTTTTACGTTTTCAAGTAACAAGAAATAACTACAATAATGCTTCGATAGAAAATATTACACCCCGTTTAAGATCAACCCGGGACAGTTAGTTCATTATCGATAATTTTCTGCTTAAAATAGGCTAAAAGTTCATCAAGTTTACGTGATTCATATGAACTTAATGCCCCACGATATGAAGGTTCAAAACTAACCGCACCTTCAGAAAGACCATGTACCGTTTTCTTACCAAAACTACTTTTTTCACCTTTTACAATATTATCAATCAAATAATCTAAAACACGATCAGGATTTTTCTTAACTACCCCAATCATATTATGTGGAGCCATATCTATAGGATCGCTATCATTAGCTATAAAAAAACACTTACTTATTTTTTTGCAATCCAAAGCTGCTTGAAAAACACCTGTATTAGCTCCTCCAGCCAAAGGATAAATAACATCAAACATATTTCTATACAAAAGAGATGCTTGCAAATAAACCTTTGATGCTTCACTAAAAGTTTCAACCAAAACATCTTGTACAACAATTTTTTTATTCAATTTCTTTGATGCAGCCTCAACACCAGCGATAAAAGCATCTTTGTAAAGATTAATATGACCTAAAGACATAGCACGAATCATAGCAACACGATCATTTTTCGTCGTCCCAGCAGCTAAAACACCTGCTAAAAAAGCTGACTGACCATATGCGAAATTGTGCACCGCAATATTATTACGGGGCTTAAAATCACCATTAAAAAAGATAAAAAACCGATCAGGTCGTTCCACAGCCTTTTGTTGAACCAAATCGACAGAACGATCCCCCATAGCGAAAATATATTCTGTATCATCAATCAAACGCGAAAAATTTGCACGCAAATCACGATCGTAAGCTGAATCAATCAAACGCAAATTAATACGACTATCTTTCTGGAAAGAAAGCAACTTATGCATCACAAGTCGATCAAAAGATAAATCATTAAAACCCATAAGCGAAGCTAATCCAACATTAACTACAAAAGGTGTTCTTTTCATGACAGATTGATCACACCCAACCAATCCCAAACACAAAATCATTGATAAAGTTAAGGTAAACTTATATTTTTTGCTTTTAATCACAGCACTACTTCCTTTTATACTTAAATTCATAAAAAAACCAAACATAACAAAGGAGTAATAAAAACAAAGCAAAAATCAAACAAATTAAATCCAAAAAAAGAACACAAAACAACAGATAAAAAACAATGAACAACCTAAAAATAAGAAAAATAAAACAAAATAAGAAAAAAACCATAATAAAACTAAAAATAAATAAGATCAAAACATAAAGTAAAATTAAAGAAAAGTAAAATCGCATAAAAAAGAAAGAAAAATAGCTAATTAAAAAATGGGAAATTCACAAGTATTCGTAAACTCAAAACATTTTAGATATCCATTGCAAGATACCAATAAATTAAAACATAATGAAAACATAAATGAAAACATAAAGAAAAAAACTTAGATAGTAAAAGAAATAATAAAATCAAATCATGCTATATAATTGAATTAGTCATTCTAAAAACAGCAAAAGATAAAAAAATAGTATTAAAATAAATAAGCCTGAAAAATTTTTATAGAAAACAAAAAATAGTAGTAAATGAAATTATCTTTAACTTGATTTTAACATATCGGGATATTTTTTTATACCCCTTGCATTTATGAATATGTAAATATGTTTATTCTAAGCCAATTAATACTAGGGTCAAAATTTAAGAGGTATTACCATTAGATATTAATATAGCGAATTAGTAATGATGTAATTTAAACACACCAATAGCCATTCCCCATATCCTTTGTATGTTTAATTAGGTTCTGAAAATCTATGGTTTTTTGGCCAAGCTCAGTATCATTAATTAAGACTTGGTGAAATGAGAGCTTTTATTAGCAAAAATATAACATTTTAGTAATAAACAAATATTAATTAGTAATAAAAAATACTAAATTATTATGAAAAAAGATGGTCAATCCAAACTTATTTTAGAACAGTAAAAGTTAATCTATCTCTTGATAGATATTAAGTTAGATCCACAAAGTCCTTGTATCTTTACTTTTTTTTGATATTGTTTGTTTCAATGTTATGTGTATATATAGATGAAGTAAATATTCTTAATGGTATAAATATATAAATATATATATAAAAGAAATGATGTTTTATTAAATATATATATTAACAATCTCAAACAGGCGTTGCTCTTAGCCAAATTCCAAAACAACTAAGAGTTGCATAGGGAAACTGCACCAAAAATTAATTTGCAATTTTTTAATGCACTTTTCGGCACTTGGCACTTAAAGAAACTCGATATATCACGGTTTGCTTTTTGTGTTTAATCTCAATGACATTAAACACAAAAAGGGAATTATCGTTCATAAATTACGTCTGTAAAAATACTTAGGAACCAAGTCATATTATTTGATATAATATGTAATACTTTAGCTATCAAAGATTTGAAAATTGGCTAACCTAAAGCTCTAAACAAGGAAGAAAGGTGTTAAATTTTGCAAATAGGAACTCTTAAATTAGCTAATCCTGTGATTTTAGCACCTATGGCGGGTATTTGTAATATTGCTTTTCGATCTATTGCAAAAAAATTTGGTGTTTCTATGGTCTGTGCTGAAATGGTTAATGATCGCGCAGTTATATATGGCAATGAAAGAACGAAAAAAATGATGGCTGTTGATCCAAAAGAACGCCCTCTAAGTCTACAATTAATGGGTGGAGAAATTGAAACATTAGTTGAAGCCGCCTGTTATATTGATAAACAAACAGATGCCGATATCATTGATATTAATATGGGTTGTCCCGTACCTAAAGTTATAAAATGCGACGCTGGAGCTAAGTTGCTTCTAGATGCCAAAAAAATTGAACAGATCGTTTTATCCATTGTTAAAGCCGTAAAAAAACCTGTTACAGTTAAAATGCGCATAGGTTGGGATGAAAAACACCTATATGCCATCGAAAATGCTCTTGCTGCCGAAAGTGGTGGTGCAAAAGCAATAGCTATCCATGGTCGGACCCGTGTACAAATGTATCGTGGCAAAGCTAACTGGGATATTATAGGTGAAGTTAAAAAAGCACTTAAAATCCCATTAATTGGAAATGGAGATATTAATTCACCTCAAGATGCTAAAGCAATTATGGAACAAACAGGCTGCGATGGTATTATGATTGGTCGCGCAGCTTTGGGAAATCCATGGCTTTTAAAACAAGTAGTCACATACTTAAAAGAAAACATAATTATACCTTCCCCATCAATCAGCGAAAGAATTAAGATCATTCTCCTCCACTTAGAAAAATTAGTTAATTTAAAAGGAGAAATTGTTGGCATACGTGAAATGAGAAAACATGCTGGCTGGTACTTGAAAAATATACCTAATGCTTCTAAATACCGAGATTTAATTTTTAAACAAAATACCAAAAAAGATATGGAAACAATTTTTAATGAATTAGCAAATAATTATGCTAATTAAAAAAATCATTTACTAATTATAATTAGTAAATGATTTTTTATATATCATTATAAAAATTTCCCATGATGGACTTATCCAGACATATTAATAGAGCCGATGAGTAATGTTCTAATTTCATGCATAAAAATAGCCATTATCATAGCTTTTGTGCATTAAATTAGATTCTTAAAAACTCTGTACCATGGGTATTGGACAAGCTCATATTTTTCTGTCTTTTTAATTAATTAATCGAAAGTTAAAATCATCCACAATATTATCTAATCTAAATTTAATAACTATTTTGAATATACCCAACTTAATCTAAAAAAAGTTAAAGAAAATAAAAGAACTTGTCTAAAAAAAAAATAAAAAGAGTTTAAGAACCTAATAGAATATAATTTATAATTCAAAAGTCCCAAAATAAAGTTTGTTCAAATATGTCCATCTTTATTTCGGGACGGGTGAGCCCCCCTTTGTTAATATTTTAGTTCGTTTTAAGTAAATGCTTACATTTTGTTACCTTTTTTTATATTTCTGATAATTCAATTTTTATCATAACCTCTATGCTAAATGCTAAATACTTAATATTTTATAAATTCTGATAGATTAGGATAATTGCAATAAGAACAAAAATTTTATTTTTTTGAAAATTGACCTAAAAAAGTGATGATAATCTAAGTTTAAATATTATTATTTTATAAAAAATATATTTTTTATAAAATAATAATTAAGCATAAAGTTAATAAATTATAAATAAATGCAAAGTTATAAATTTATATTATTTATGAGAATAAAATTATCGTTATAAATGATCGCCCCACAAAATCCAACCTTAAGACTTCTCCTACCATATTTATCCTTTTAAAGTGTATTCAAAGATTTATGGTAACTTTTTAAATTCACAGGAAGAGGAATCTTAGATCTAATCTCACTTTTTTAACAAAGAATAAAATAAATTCAATATTTACATAATAATTTCAAAATTTTGCCACCATCGGTTTATATTCGTTTTATATAAATTGAATTTCTATAATTAACTGTAATATTAAGTATGTATCTAAATATTTTGTTGTTCCAAATTTATATCTATGCAAATAAAGATAAAATTTAGATTTTTTTAAAAGATATCACAATTCACCATCTGTTTGCATAATAATTAATAATAACTTAATTATTTAACTATATATCTATAAAAAAATTCTTAAATTTATCATAATATATATATTATGATAAATTTATTAACATAAATAATAGCAAAAGCAGGGTGATTTATCCATATAAAAATTATATTTCTAAAAACTCACATATCCACTCTATTGATAATACATATCAAATTAGATTATGAAGAGACTAAATAATGAAATACTTATAAAAAATATATCTAAAAAAAGCTTATAATTTAAATTATAAATAAAAATTTATAATAAAAAAACTATACCTTATAGTTTTTTTATTATAAAAGAAATGCATCTATACTTCTAGCAGGCTTGACAAATATATATATTTAAAAAACAAATAATGTATTATTAATAAAAAAACATAAAATAACTTTTCGCTATCTTGACATTGTACGAATTATTTTGATGATAATGTTTATCATCTAATTTAATTGTGATATAATATGTTTATCAACAAATTATTACGTTGAATAAATTAATAAAAATTATAAGAATGCGAGGAAAAATAAAATGGCAAAAATAATTAAAAAAAGATTAAATCTCCGAATATTATTATACTCTATTATAGCAATAAACCATATATTAAACACACAAATTTATGCTAATGACTACAAAGCAAATGAAATTAAAGCAGGTTGTGGATATCAAAGTCAAAATATAGCAAAATATCATTACAATCAATTTGGTGGATTCAATCGAGTACTCATCTTCCCTTTCGTTACATATAACTGCATTGTACGTGGCCAGGTAATTCACATACTTAATATTTTAGAAGAAGCTGAATATAATTTTAAAAGAGACATTTTTTTATCAAAAGAAAGCAAAATATATAAATCATATCAAAATACATATGAAACAAAAAATAAAAAATACGAAGATATGATTAAAAACAAAAAAATACTCATAAATAAATTAAAATCGAGAATACTAACATTTGCAAACGAAATTATAAATAGCCAGCGTATATCTCCGAATGCAGATCCGATTACTAGAATTCAAAACAGAGATGCTTTTTTAGATTTACAATACTTAGTAAGAAGATTGCCTTTTTTTATATACAATCCTCTTGTGCTAGATATAAAATTTTTACATGACATCGATAAAATAGAAATACAATATGATGAAAATGTGATCGAAAAACATCAGACAGAACAAAAAAATATATACATATCCGATTTAAAAGAAATTATCTTTAAAGACAGCATCATACATGACCTTTCTATTTCAGAAATAGATAAAAAAGATGATGAAATTAATAACTTAAAAATAAGATGTCATAACATAGGAAGTTATGAAGGGTTAAGATATAAAAAATGGTCATATCTCGATTCACTGAGATATAAGCAAAACTAAACAAGCTTGAGCTTGTCCAAAAACCCATATAAAAGCGAGTTGTAAAACCTAACAGAAACCACTAAAAGCTTATAATAGCGGCTATTTTAGGGTTCGAATTACCCAGTAACTAATGGAATATTTAAAATTTCTGGACAAGTCCCTTAAAATATCGCTACGCTAATTAACCTTTGATTTTAAAAATAAATATAAATATTCATATGTTTATAAATATCAAAAAAAATAAACATCTAAAAAAGGTTATTTATCCATAAATATAAATCACAAAAAATAATATATAAATATTTAATATAATCTCAAGATAAATAAAAGTAATATTTATAAAAATAAATTAGCCAATATAAATAGAGCTTATCCAAAACAACAGCATAAATAGCGTTTAAGAACCTAATCAAATGCACTAAAAACTATGATAATGGTTATTAGTGCATTAAATTAGCTCATTATTAATCCGCTATATTAATCTTTTTGGATAAGCCCATTAAAATCAGAAGTTGTTAAATATTTAACGCTAAGATGTATCAAAAAAATGATAAAAAATACTAATTATGCTTATTACAGTTTCTAAACGAAAACAAAATAGCCAGAAACGACAAAATAAACAATGGACTTGTACAAGAATCAATGTGAAGGAAGTTTAAGGGTCTAATCAAAGGTACTACAAGCTATGGTAATAGCTATTTTTGTTTTTAAATCCCATCAATAGTTTTAAAATATAAAAAAACGAAGATTTTTGTTTTAGGGATTTTATTAATAGGTTTAATTTGTCATTTTTAAAGTTATAAACAATGAAATTCTATTAAAAACCTAACTAATACATAGGCGAGCATTAAACATTGCGCATATTAAATCAAATTGTTCTGGAAATTTTTTAGGATTATTGCGATATATATTAGAAATAATCTTATAATCTTTTTACCCAGCCGATAACTCTTTCTACTAATGATTTTTTACGAGAAATTTTTTGATTATATTCCTTTTGTTTTGGGGTCAAATTCTTTAACTTACTTCTTTTATATGGTAAAATCAAGTATAGAAATAGCTTTTGTAAGCTCTGAAAGCCTAAATCAACGATTAAGTTCGCATATTCAGATAACCATGGAATGTAAGAATCTTTAAAAAGCTTAAAATCATGTAAACTACCAGGTGCGAAATTTGTGTAGCCATATAGAAGCTGTTTCAGCACAAATTGCACGGAAAGACTTCGTTGTTGGATACTTTTTCTTCTGGATTCATATTTTTTATTATCTTTTTTTGGTCTTTCTATGCGCAATTCAGTACAATCGAATATACACAAACCAAATATGAGAGATGAAAAATATGGGCTCTGATTTGAAGGATATCTTTTGGATAATACTTTCTTGGCGATACCTTGTATCTTTTGTATGATGTTATTAACCGCAATTTTACTAATACCAAAAATTTGTGCAATCATTCTATTTTTAAGCCCGAGAAAAAAATTATGAAAAAATAAGTATACTTGATTTTCAGGGTCGAGTATCTTTGGCCTCCCATCCTTTCTTTTGGTCTTTAAATCTATTTTTCTAACTCTATTAACTATTTTTCAAAGATGATTTTATCTACACCGATAGCAGACATGAATTTACCTTCATAAAATGATGCTATTTTGGAATATTCCATATTTAAGTATTTAACTTTAGATTTATACATATATGCTTAATCCTCTCTTTTAAATATCAAATTTTATAGTAGTATATATCAAAAAAAAATCACAATGTTATATTGATATTGTGATTTTTTTTTGATATATATTACAATATTAAATTCAAAAATATTATAAAGATATAAAATTATTTTATATAAACCGATTTTTTAGCATAAACTTAAAACTATTAATAAAATGTATGAATTTCGATATATAATTATCAATATTCAAATAATTAAAAAATTAGTATTTATATATCTTAAACAATATATCAAAGGCAGCTTTATTGTTTATTTTAAGCTTTTTTAATAAAATTTTAAAATTGACAATAACTACAAATAATCTGCACTAATCGGATATATTAGTATTCTTGGACAAGTCCAATAAGCTGCAAGAATCTGCGTTTAAAATAATACAGTATATCTATTTAATGATTCTTAAAATATTTTAAAAAACATTATGAATCGAGTAAAAAACAATTAAATCAGCATTATTTATCAACATAATAATAATTAACATTAAAATATAAAAAAATACTCATTGACAAAAACCATGTCGAGAGACTAATTTAATGAACTAATAGCTATGATCATTGATATTAGTTCATTAAATTAGATAATTAATAATCAGCAATATTAAAATTTTTGGGTAAGTCTATTATAAAAACCATACAGCCACACATCTAAAAATTATATCCTAATAAGTAGACTTGTGTAAAATATATCATTATAATATGTATTAATAAAAAAGAAGGTGGTGATATAAAAATCATGATATTTTTTAAACAAATCTAAGAATATAAAAATTAAATTTATGATTTTTTATGAATTTCTAAATGGGTCAATTTCTGAGATGCTTACACATAAACGTGATTTAAAAAATAAATGTAAAGAAAAGATAAAATGATGAAAAAAAACCTTCAAAAAACTAATATAAAAAAACCAATAGTATGTCTAATATCAATTTTAATATATATAAATATAAACATAATCTCATATACCGAAAACGAAAGCTCAATAAAAAAAATTGTATCCCCAGCGATAACCTGTGATCTGACAAAAACTAATAAGCAATATAGCCAAAAACAAATAACTGAACTTAAAAATACCATATCTCGTTGCACATACGACTTAAGCATTAATCTAAACATATATAAACAAAAAATAGATAATATAAAAACAATAAATCAAAAAAAAAAGTTAATATAAAAAAAATAATAGAAAATCCTCAGAAAATAAATAAAAATTTTTTCGAAAAATCATATGATAAATTCCAAAAAAAGTATAATCCTAAAGAAAAAGAATGGGTTAATCTTAACAAAGAAAATAATAAAAAAGAAGATTTAGAAAATTATGCAAACGAACTAAAAATTTATTCACAACTCATAACTGATTTAAACACACTAATTGATAAATATACCCTAGTAATAAAAGAAAATAATATAAAGATAAATGAACCCTCCCCAAATGACTTAGATAATAAGCTAAATACATTGGAATATATAAAAATCGAACTAAAAGATATAGCTAAAAAAAATATAAATGATGATATATATCTCGTTATTTCTGAAACCTTAACCCCTATTTTAGATAATTATAAAAACAAGTTAAGGAGCAAAAAACTATCAGATTTAGATAATTCACCTAAAAAAAAGAAAATAAATAAAAAAAATGTTAAACATTACATATACACATTAGATGATTTAATAAATATAGGAAATAAACACCTAAAAACCATTCATAAATATAATAATGACATAGATTATGCAGAATATAATGCGCCTACAGAAAGTGCTGGTAAATCGAAAACAAATGAAACGCTCCCATCTATAGAAGAAACACAGATTAATACACCTACCAATACCCTTGAAACCTTGATAAAAAATTTAGAAAATCAAAAACTAAATAAACTATACCCTGAATCTGATTGTTACAATAATGCTAATTCGAAAACAATAGAAGAAGCTTATAGCTGTTTATATAATGCCATAGCATCATATAAAGAAAAAATCTTGGAACAATATCATTTTTTAAAAATGAATAATATTATAAAATATGATAAATATATAAAAAGATATATAATAGTATATGGTATTTTCTACCAACGCATGCAAGAACAAACAAACAAATTATCAGAAAATAAAACACAGACAAAAGAACCTAATTATTCAGAAAAAATAATAAAAGAAATGTTTAAATTAAAAACAGAAGTTAATGATTGGTATAATAACTGTGATCATTTTGTAAATATATTATATCAAGATTACAATTACAAACCACATACAAAAATAAAAACATCGGATGAAAACTCAGATCAAAATCTTTCATTAGATTACCAAAAATCAGATGAACAAAAACTTCTTGAATCTGAACTGCACAAGGGATTAATTGACATAGAATATTATAAAAACCAATTGGATGAACAATTAGGTCGCAATCTTTCATTAGACAAAAAAACATTATACGAAAAAACACATCATGGATATAAACTGCAGGAAGCTTTAAATAAAATAAAAGATTATATAAACAAATACTTAAAAATAAACAATCAGATTAAAGAAAAAGCAAGATCAGAAGATTTAAAAGATTTAGAAGAAATAATACAGGAATTAGCACCAGTATTTATTAGAGAAACACAGAGCTGGCTAGAAGAATATAAATCCCCATCAGAAATAAAAAAAGCTATTAAGTTACTAGAAGAACAAATAAAAGAATTAGATGGAAATTTCGATAAATACTATGAAAAAAATCAAGAAAAAATTTAATAACACTATGAATAATTAATCATTTTAATTTATATAATAAAATAATTAAAATTTATATGAATAACATCTCATTATAGTTTATTTATTATTTATAAGAATAAAATTAAATATTATACATAAATTTGCTTATAAATTTCTAAATCTGTCTAAAAATCAAACCGTGTCTACTACACAAATTTTGCTATACCAACTGCTAAAACTACTGCTAAAAATCAATTAAGGGGTCACAACTAAATGGATTCAGATATAAAAAAACCAAACATATCTTTGGGTATGTCTCTGGGAATAGTTATGGCAAATAGTCATTAATACTGCAATTATCTCTAAAAACTATGAATATATTATAAATAATATATTCATAGTAAGTTTAAAATAACATTAAGAAAAAATTCTTAATTTAAATATTAGCATATTAATATATATTCATATCTGTAAATAAAAAATATCAATGACTATCAAGATAAATTAAAAAATTACCCTTATAGTCATTGATATAAAATAATGTACAAAATATAATATTAACAATATATTATTTTCTAACAAACTTTGATTTATATCTTTATTTCAATACCCAATTATTTTCAAAATATTTATATTTAAAAAAATTTAAATATAAATATTTTGAATACAATCAGTCGTTTAATTTTTAAGTGTATAAATAACATACCAAAGCAAGTGCCAGGCGATATATAGCAAAAGGCCATAGCTTCGTTGAAGGAAGTAATTTTAAGAAAAACCTAATTGTAACTAAGGCAAAGATAAAAGAAAAGAGAAAACCAGAAGCAAATAACGATATATGTTCTATCTTAAAAAGATACCAATTTTTGATCAAATCTAATGTAGTAGCACCTAAAATCGTTGGAATAGCTATAATAAAAGAAAAAGCAGCAGCTTTTTTATAGTCCATACCAACAAAAAGACCTCCTGAAATAGTAGCACCTGAACGAGAAAAACCAGGGAATAAGGATAAACATTGAAATATACCAATGCCTAATGCTTGTGAATATTTAATGTCATCTAAAACATCTTCTTCTTTCTCTACACTAACTCTTTGCAACTTACATTCGCGAAGAAATTTCCATAATTCAGCTAAAAGCATAAAAATGGACCCGGCTATTAAACCTACGATAACATACGAAGTGCCAAAATTACTTTTGATGTCTTTAATAAAGATTAATCCTAGCAAAGCGGAAGGAATAAATGCCAATAAAATATGAAAAACATTTATCTTATTGCCTTGTTTATTCTTGGTATTTTCAGACACTGATTTTTGTTTAATAAATAACAAAAAGAAACGATTTACGATGTCCCATATTCTTTGCCAGTAAACAAAAAAAATAGCCAAAATAGCGCCTAACTGAATAAATATTTCCATACTCTCAGCTAATTTGCCTTTGAAATGAAGCAAATTTTCCCCAACAATAATCAGATGGCCTGTGGATGAAACAGGTATAAATTCGGTTAAGCCTTCGACCATACCTAATATAAAACCTATCCACAATTCTATTAACATAACTTTCCCCCTGATTTTATCTAAAATAAAAAGCTAGAAAGAAATAAACTTTCTAGCTGAAACTAAGCCCCCGCTTTATTTGTATCTTCCTCTGCTTTAACATCAGACTTTTTATCGTCTGCTTTAATCTTCTTTTTTTCCTCTTTCGTCTTTTCCTCAGTCTGGACAATATCCCTAATCGCATCACGATCAAAAACAAGTCGTGTACCATTAGCGTTTAAAGTAACTGTCTCATCTGTAATATCATCTGTAAACGCATGAAGTCCACCAAAGGTAACTACACGATCACCTTTCTTCAAAGCGCTTAACATTTTAATACGCTCTTTTTGTCTTTGTTTTTGAGGTCGAATCGTTGTAAAATACATAAAAACTAAAAATAGAATTAAAAAAACACCTACATAGATAGAAAATGATCCATCTTGTGATTGCATATCCCCATATCCTTTCCTCTTAAGAACAAACCTATACGAAATAATTCATAACTTCATTGAAAACAAAAAAATGTGATAATTAGAATCAATAAAAAAACCAAAAAATCCTAAACAAGAAAGATAATACCGAACAATTATACTATAAATGCACACTTTAGCATACATTTAACAAAAAATAAAAATATTATAATCTTCTTATGTAACTTAAAAAGCCCAAACAGATTCATAATCATATTTCACAATCTATATTGTCTACTTTAACATACCGGACAAATTTATAAAATAGTAAGAAAATAGTAAACAGAATTTTTTTATGATCCTTTTATCTAACTATACCGAGGTAACTGCTCTAAATAGGACATACCTTCATTTGTTAGACGTCGTCCCCTTAAAGTCCTTTCTAACAACCCAATCTGCAACAAATATGGTTCGCATACTTCTTCAAGCGTAAAAACTTCCTCACCTAAAGCAGCAGCTAGAGCTGAAATACCTACAGGTCCACCTGAAAAACGATCACGCACCATAAGCAACAAACTACGATCCAATGTTTCTAAACCAAGCGGATCGACTTGCATCTGATCTAAAGCCTGTTCAGCCAAAACGGCGTCTAATATATCATGCTTTTTTACCTGCGCAAAATCACGCACCCGCTTTAACAAACGATTAGCAATCCGCGGTGTCCCTCGCGAACGTTTAGCAATTACTAAAATACCCTCTTCATTTACAGGTACTTGTAATAAATTTGCACTTCGCTGAATAATATCGCTCAATTCAGGAAAGCTATAGGGTTCAAGACGGCATATAATACCAAAACGATCACGAAAAGGGGGTGTCAACATACCCATACGTGTCGTAGCTCCAACCAATGTAAAAGGAGGCAAGTCCAAACGAACGGAACGAGCACCTGCACCTTTACCTAAAATAAGATCTAAGGCAAAATCTTCCATAGCAGGATATAAAATTTCTGCTATCGTACGATGCATACAATGTATTTCATCAATAAACAAAACATCATTTTTTTGCAAATTAGTTAATAAAGCGGCAAAATCACCTGTACGTTCTAAAGCAGGTCCTGACGTAAGATGAAAATTCACACCTAACTCACTAGAAACAATTTTAGCTAAAGTCGTCTTACCTAGCCCAGGTGGTCCATGAAATAATACATGATCAAGTGCTTCTTGGCGCTTAAGAGCCGCTTCAATATAAATCGATAAATTATCTTTCAACTTTTCCTGACCTATGTACTCCCCTAAATACTGCGGACGCAGATTTGGTCTATCATGCGCTGTTTTGGCATTCGTTGTTAATACATTGTCCAAATTATCCCTCCAATCAAACATATGATTTCATAACTAATGATCTACTACTTTGCTATTTTCCGTGCTAAATATTGCAAAGTGCTCCTTAAATAATCTTTGCTATCTAGAACAACATCAGCATCAACAGATAACAGAGCTTCTTTAGCTTCAGATTTATTGTAGCCTAATGACCTCAACGCATCAATAACCTCTGCATGCAAAGGATTCTCCTGTGGCACTTTCAACAACTTATCCTGCAACTCAAGTACAATACGCTGAGCAATTTTACGACCAATACCAGGTAATTGTTCAAAAAAGAGGGCATCTTTGTTCGTAATAGCTTGTTCAAGTTGTGCAATTGAACGCTTTGAAAGCATCGATAAAGCAGCTTTCGGACCAACACCTTGTACACGCAATAACTGACGAAAAAAATCACGCGCTAAACAAGTCGTAAAGCCATACCAAATACGAAGATCATCCCGAACAAATTCATGAATATATAAAATGCTTTCCTGACCAACAATCGGTATCTCAGATGAAATAATATGTACTTCATAACCAATATCCCCTACTTCTAATACAACACCTTGTGGAATCAAACGAACGACAACACCTCGTACAAAATCAATCATATACAATTAACCTGCTTTAAATTATGTGCTCCACAAATAGCTACAGCCAGCGCATCAGCCGTATCATCAGGTTTTGGTATTTCGGCTAAATTTAACAAACGCGTAACCATATTTTGCATCTGCAATTTATTAGAACGTCCATAACCAGTAATCGCCATCTTTACTTGTAAAGGTGTATACTCATGAATGGGTATTTTAAAAGAAGTACATAAAAAAACTAATATGCCCCAAATTTTCCCAATATCTAGGGCTGTTTTAGCATTATTCTGAAAAAATAATTTTTCCATAACAACAATCGCAGGCTTATAATCATCCAAAATCCGCTTTACCTCATTAGCTAAAACAAACAACCTTTCTGACAATTTAGCTTTTTTATCTGTTTCTAAACAACCATAAACAACAGGTCGATAAATATTACCATTTTTCTGAATAATTCCATAACCAAGCCTTGCAATCCCTGGATCAAAACCTAATATATAATTATAACAATCTTCCGTTGCCATTGTTTTGTTTCCACCTATCAAAATACAAACACCTCCAATTTACTAAATCATTTTCTTATTAAAACTTCCCCCAAGAACTTCATGAATATGTCCTGTCGCCAAAAAAGCATGTCGATCAATCTTATCTACAATACTCTTCAATTTAGCTTGTTCTAAACGCGTAATAATACAAAAGAGAACTTTTTTCTGATCACCAGAATAAGCTCCTTGTCCATGTAAAAAAGTTACACCACGCCCTAATTCCAACAAAATAGCCTCCGCAATCCGTTCACCTTCATCACTAATAATCCACACAGATTTCGTCTCATCAAGACCTTCAATAACCACATCAATGGTCTTAAAAGCAATAAAATAAGCGATCAAAGAATACATTGCACGGTCCCAATCAAAAATAAAACCCGCTGCACCTAGAATAAATAAATTTGCTAACATCATAATTTGACCAACAGAAAAAGGCAAATGACGCGTAAGCGAAATAGCTAAAACTTCAATACCGTCTAAAGAACCTCCATAACGTAAAACTAATCCTACACCAATCCCAATAATAATACCACCAAAAACAGCAGCTAAAAGCGCATTATGCGTCACAGGCTCAATATTCATCATATCAAAGAAAAACGTTCCACCCGACATAAAAGAAATGCCGATAAGCGTAAACCAAAAAAATGTTTTACCGATTTGTCGATATCCATAAGCAAAAAATGGCATATTAAACAATATAAGTAACAAACCTATCGGCCAATGAGTTATATGAGAAAAAAGAATAGCCAGTCCAACGATGCCGCCATCAATAACAAAGTTCGGCATCATAAACAACTTCAAAGCACAAGAAGCTAAAATAGATCCGATAATCACAAATAACAAACGAAAAAGAAATCGACCTATCAACACCAAACGATCTCGTGAAAAAATAACGTTCATAACCGTTAGCATCACCCTTAACAATAAGCTGGTAAATTCAACAACCGATCAATCGTAACAAGTTGATAACCATTTTGGCGCAAAAAACGAATCATCTGCGGTAAAGCCTCAATCGTACCTTCTAAATGATTCATACCGCCCGCTGAATGTTGCAGAATAATCGCCCCGGAATGTACTTGTTTTCTAACAATATTCATAATAGCATTATGAGATCGACCAGACCAATCTTTTGTATCAATACTCCAATGAATAATCTTAAAACCGTGATCACTTAACTTATTTACTAACTTCTTACTCATCGCACCAAAAGGCGGTCTAAGCAAACAAGGCTTCTTACCTGTTATATGCCTAATAATCCATTGCGTACGATAGATCTCACGATTAAGATCATAGTTATTTAAATAAGGCAAATAAGGATGACTCCAAGAATGATTACCAACAACATGACCGTCTTTCAACATCCTCTGCAATACACGAGGATTCTTCTGAACTAACTCCCCTACAACAAAAAAAGTTGCTTTAACATGCTCGCGACGCAAAATATCTAAAATACGCCCTGTATATTTAACATCTGGACCATCATCAAACGTAAGAGCTGCTAAACGTTGCGAAGTCTGCCCTTTAAAATATAAATCCTTATGAACCAATGTATCAGGCAAAACTAAAACTTCATCAATCCTCCCATCATCTTCAATTATTGCTGAAAAAACCACCGCTACACCTAATAAAAAACACAAAAAACATAAACTTAGCCACCTCCACATAATCCTTCACCTCCATACACATCTTAGTATGGGTTAAATTTGTCACATATATGGGAGGAAGATTATTGGGGAAAATGATTTTACCTAACACGCTTTTTAACATAAATAGCATGTAACATATCTCCTAACATACTTAACTCCTATAATGATTTTTTAGAATTAAATATAAAAAACACATAACAAGAAATACTGACTATAGACAACCAACAAACACGATTGGTATTTATTGTTGTTTTTAAAGTTTTATTCAAAAAACTTAAAATCAAAGAATGTATTTTATATTCTTAATATGCATTTTATATTCTTAATATGCATTTTATGTTCTTAATATATAAAAACTAATATCTTCATATTATATATATTATTAATAATTTTAAATTACTTACCAAAAACAAACAGCGTACAAATCCCTTTATTTCTTGATAATATATTCGGATTTAAATTAAAATTTGCTTAAATTGATCTTTTTACATTTTAGTTCTTCTCAATGCTTCTTTTTGTGTACAGATTACATACTGATAATAATATATTTTATTTTTGATATTTTAAAACTATTTAACAATTATTATATGCCATTCAAACACAAAAAAAGATATTAGCTTTTAATGCCTTAGATTAGATTATTTAAATCTCTTTACCAAGATTTTTGGACAAGATAAATAACAAATCTGTAAAACATAAAAAAAATACACCAAAATTGTCAATATACACTTAACATTTTCATTAAAATTCATATATTGATTTTAATGAAAATGTAATTCAAAATCATGTGATTTATTTGAATAAAAATCCATCTCTTTACCACAAGTTTATCTTAAATATTCATCAATAAATAAATTATTAATAAAAAAATAAATTAAACTCGCATAAAGATAAATGATAATAAAATGGAGAATAATATGAAAAAATAAAATTATCTAAAAGATTATGGGGTTAAAAATGAAAAAACCACTAATATTAATAATTAACTTATTATTTCTATGTATAATAACATCATACCCAATAGCAAATGCAACTAATATCGAACAAAATCTACAATCACTAAAAGAATATAAAGAACTAAAAAATTTAGAAGATCAATTATATGGCCTCTCTGGTTCTACTAGTAAATACTTGGCAGAAATACCAGAGAAAAATTTTAGTAATTTACAAAAATTCCAAAGTTTATGGATAACGCAAAATGGCTTAATAAGCGCTAAAATCTATTTAATAATCAACAAAATAGCCTGCTGGGAAAATGCCAAAAATCAAATTATGAATAGAGATATCGATTTATATAAAAATGAACAATCAAAATATATCCAAAAAATTAAACCAAAGATAATCAAATATGCAAATCAATGGCTAGGTCATACTTCCGAAATAATCCAAAAAAATACAAAAGGAAACAAAAAAATTTATTGGGACTTAAAAGACCCTGTCTTAAAAACAATTTATTTTACAAAAAAAATAAATGAATTGGATAAATATATCCAGGAATTAAAGAACTTGCCAGAAAATCAATGTACAAGAGTTTGAAAACCTAAAAGCTATGCTAATAAAAATTTTTGTTTTTAAATTCCATTAATATAGAAAAAACAAGAAAATAATTTTTGATTTTTAAAAACAAACTTAAAAAGGTTATTTAATATAAGTTTAAACATTATTTTTTTATATAGCTGGACATGCAAAAAATACAAATTATTCATAATAATGAGAAAATATATTGCCGAAATTTGAAATATGTTTTATTTTAAGATTTTAAAAACAACAATAGAAATTGATAAACCACATACAATGTAGTTGTTACCAAAAAAACAAGGAAGATAAAGAATGTCTATTAATTGTGGATGAACAAATAAATCCCATTTGGTCAAATTTTTTCGTAAATTGGGGTTAGTATCCCAATTTACGACATATGTTTTATTATAAGTAATATCAGAATAATTAAATAGTTGGTATATATATTTATTAAAAAATATATATACCAGACATTGATAATCATCCCCAATAATCAACTACATTGTAATTTACAATCAAACCATATGCTATTTTTTATTAATAATTTACATTTTTTTGCTTTTTTTGCAATTAAATCTCTTAATAATATTTATTATATGTTATAATCATAACAAATAGTAAATATTTATAAATAGGAGGCATGTTTAAATCAATAAAAATAGTTATACAAATATCTAAACAATATATTAATCATAAGGCAATTATCCTAAATATTATCCATTATACCAATTTAAAATAACCAAGGAGGCGAAATGATGTATAATAAGAAAAAAACAACTATTTTTATAAAATATTTTGTTTGTTTAACATTATTATCACTATACCCTCTATACACAACAGAAGCAGCGGGGAAAAAAGAAAAAACACAATCAAATCCAACCAATGAAAACTTAGATGAAACAAATCCATTTAAAGATGACATTAAAAAAGATCAATATGAAAAAGCTACTACATCAAAACCAGCTACAACCAAAAACGATAAGAAACCTTGGTTCAAAACTAAAAAACCAACCTCTACGAGTGATAGTACATCTGCAACCAAAAGTAATCATGATTCAAATAAGCAAGCAACAAAATCATCAGTTACAGGTAATGCCAATTCTTATACGACTAATAAAAACGTAGCTAACCAAAATCCATTTGAATCTGACACGGAAGAAGCTCAATCTGGGAAAGCTACTACATCAAAACCAGCCACAACCAAACCCACTCCGGCATCTGATGCTAAAGCACAAAATCCCCCAGTTTCAGGAATAACAATAAATACAAAGGCAGATGACAATATAAGACATTTAGATAGACTAGTACTGGTAATAGAGACAATATCTAATTGGAATAAAATAACCGGCGATTGGAATCAGGAATTAGAGCAACTTAAGATGAATATCGCTAAAGATAAAAAATTAGAAACTAAAGGTAAAAAAATAGAAACTAAAGGTAAAAAATCAAACTCAAAAGATAAACAATTAGAACCTAAAGATAAACGATTAGAACTTATGAAAAATAATTTCAAACAAATATTAGAAAATATACGCGACAGTATTATATGGGATTTAGATTTTAAAGACAAAAAGAAGAAAAAAGACTATTTAAATACCTATATTAATGCATTAAATAAAATAGATTCAATAAAAAATAAAGATCCTATGGATGCTTTGCAGACAATAATCGAAGACACAAGAAAAAATGTAACAAGTGCTCTAGTCAACACAGACAAGCCCCTTTTGAAAAAAAAACCAGAAGACATTAAAGCATTAGGTAAATCTATATGTCCAACAGATACTGAGAAAACAAACGCACTTTTAAAGTTTTTTGATGAAATGTACACCACAAATAAAGAAAGTGAACTTTCTAATAGCTTGATAAGTCAAATAAAAGCTAGTATAGCAACATTCAAACAAAAGATCTCTAAAGCTGGTCTACATAGCAAAACATTCCAAAACAGATTAGAGGATCCATATGGTTATATAGTTAGAGCAATCCTTAATAACTATAGTCTATGTAGTGGTAATGCAACACATCAAAAAATCCAAGCAAAAGTAACATCGCAAGCATCAGCAGATGCAAAAGCAAAAATGAGTCAACTAGGAACAATGTTATCAGGATTTATTGATTTTTTAAACGTAAATATCATAGGTAAATCTCAACACACCGCAAACCTAAACAATATTTTAAATCAATATATTGAAATAATCCAAGACACTAACAGAGCATCTCTACTATATACAGAAGCAAAACAAGCGGTTATAGCCCACAAAAATTATGAAGCAACTATGAAAGACAAACCATCTACTAAAGAAAAATCAGAAAGTATTTCCAAAAAAGAAATAGAAATATTAGGTCATGAATTCTCTTATGGAAAATACGAAATGCAGATAGATATGCAGACGATACTAAAAATATTACCTATAACAGACACTACAATAGAAAAATTATATCTATATAAAAAAAATTAATATCAATTAACATCTAAATAATCATAATAAACAAAAAATATTAGCCCCAACATGAATTCAGGCTAATATTTTTTTTCATAAATTATCCCTATAATATATAATTTAAGCATTTATAAATATAATCTATCTTTTTAAGATATATAAATATTAAAAAATCAAAATTTTAAACAGATATAAAATAATAATATTATGTATTTTTTATTTTTTATTTTTTATTTTTTATTTTTTATTTTTTATTTTTTATTGATAAATCCTAAAATTATATAATTATCATTATTTTAATTATCATTATTTAAATAATGATAATTAAAATAATGCAACAGGATATTTTCTATGAAGAAAATATCCTCCACTCCTTAAGTTCCTTTAATTAAGTTAATTAATAAAATATTTATAAATCAAAATCTTCAATTTTATTTAAAGTAAATTTTTAGAATTATTTATTATTATAATTATTTCTTAAAAGATTCTTTTACACTACTATCTAAATGCCATTTAGCTACTTCTGCTTTTGTTTTTGGTACATTATTAATGCTTTGTTCAATTATCGCTGTTTTTAACTTTGTCATGAATTCATCAATCTTTTTAGTTTTCTCAGCATCTAATATTTTATCATAATCTTTTTTCAGATCGAGTGCTTCATCTTTTACACCATACGAAGTTACTTTACCGATCATTTCTTTGTTACCATTTTTTAGTTTATCAACTAAATTAGCAGTAACTGAACCAACTTTTTTCAAGACTGAGCCTAACACATTTTTCGGTGCTAGAGAAAATTGATCACGGTCTGTACCAATAACGTAACATTTTTTACTGCTATCACATTTTTTCGCAGCGTCAAAAATCCCGTTACCAGATGAACCAGCTGCATGATAAATAACATCTACGCCACTTTTATACAAGGTCTCTGAGCTACTTAAACCTTTTGCACGATCAGAAAAGGTTTCAAGATAGTTAACTTTAACTTCAATCTGTTTATCTAAGATTTCCGAAACAGCTTTAACACCCGCTTTAAACCCAGCTTCATATCTTTCAATAACCGGGACAGTCATTCCACCAATAAAACCAACAACGTTTGATTCTGTTGTTAAAGCTGCTAGAGAACCAGCTAAAAAAGCACCTTCTTCATCTTTAAAGACAACAGCAGCTACATTTTCTAGTGGTTTATTATCCATCGGGCTATCAATAATTGCAAATACTTTATCTTTATACTTTGGCGCTACTTGTTTTAATGCACTTTCGAACTTGTAACCCATAATAACTGTTAAGTAAGATTTTCTTGCACCACTATCCAGATTAGATTTATAAGTTGATTCACTACCAGAATCAACGGTCGTGAGCGAAATAGAACCCTTTTCTTTTTCTTTAGTTAAATATTCATATGCTGCTTGATTGAAAGATTCATCATTACGCCCTCCTGAATCAGTTATCAATGTAACTTTTAAGCTATCTTCAACAGGAGAAGCTGTTGTTTCTTTTGTATCTTTTGAACTATCCTCTGTCTTTTCACCGCCGCACCCAGCGCCCATCATTATAAAAGGTAGCACAAGTATACTTAAAAAACCCATTTTACCCATTTTCGGTTTCTGTTTCATAAGAAATATACAACTCCTAGATTTTAAGTAACTAGCTTAAGTAATGCTAATTATAAGAATATTACAACATTCTTTATTTTTCAAACAAAATAACAAAATAATTATTTTTAACTTTTTTTATTCTGTTTTGTGTTCTATCTGTATTCTGCTTTATATGCTCGATGTACATAAAAAGTTATTCAGGACTTGTACATAAATATTAATATAGCAGATTAGTAATGGTGTAATTTAAACACAAAAATAGACATTATCATAGCTTTTCGTGCATTAAATTAGAGTCTTAAAAACTATTTACCACGGGTTATTGTGGACAAGCTCTAAGAACATAGCTAAGGTCATAGTAAACAAGTAGCCTAAATCTGCAAATACACTTAAATAACTGAATTTATTTTCAAATAAACTTTAATGAAAAATTAAGAAAAAATTAATTAACTAAAAATATTATTTTTTAAACCAAAAATAACTGCTGGGACCCTTGATATAAAAAAATAAGTGTTAACAGTATAAATAATATATACATAAGATGATGAACTTAAGAAAACCAATGGTAACTTATTAATCCAAATATGTATATTAAAAAATTAATCATAAATACTACGAAAAATAATTCCATAGAAACCAAAAAAGAAAAATAACATGTCATTTTTCAAAAAATATTTAAAAACATCTTTCTTGTCACACAAAACACACAATAAAAAGATCTGAGCATAAAAATGCTAATTTTTTATTTTCTAAAAATTTAGAATTAAATTTGCAAATCATAAAACGTCCGCCTTATCTTTAATCCTAAAAATAAAACCCTAAATAATCGAAAAACTCAAATTATAAGATAAGAATTAAATTGCATAACCTTAAAAACTAAAAAAACTATATAAAAACAATATATAAAAAAAATCATTACAAAAAAATATATTTTAAATCAATAATTTCCCTTCTGTTGTTTACTGAATTTTCCGGTAAGTACATTTTATGTGTTAACCTACAGTTAATAGCCATTCTTTACCCTCATGTTATGTTTTGTTTTAACACTTAACATAAGGGATTAAGGAATGTCTATTTTTGTTGATAAAATCTTAAAATATACGATATCAAAAACTTTGAAATAACATTTTCTAATTCTTATTAATAATTTATATTTTTTGTTTTTGTCATGTGACATTTTTGTTTTTTCATATACCATTTTTTATGTATTTTTCTTTTCTTTTTTCTTTTCTTTTTTCTTTTCTTTTTTCTTTTCTTTTTTCTTTTGTCTTTTTTTACCTTAAAAAAAAGACAAAAACTAACATACATACGTTAGCTAATGCCTTTTCTTTTCCAATCATTAGCGGTAATAAGCACAGGGCGAGCTTTACCTCCGCCTTTAGAAGGACCAACAATACCTTCTTCTTCCAACATATCCATAATTCTGCCTGCGCGAGAAAAACCGATACGCATTCTACGTTGTAAAGCGCTAGCTGAAATGCTACCCATTTCTAATGCAAGACTAACCGCTTCGTCATACATTGGATCTTTATCATGAATAACGACACGATGCTGTTCACTCATCTCTACTTGTTGCTGCAAAGAATCTGGTAATAAAGAATCATCATAGTTAACCTCTTGTTGAGCACTAACATGTTCAACAACAGCTTTAACTTCATTGTCACATACAAAAGCACCTTGTAGTCTAATCGGCTTTTGCGAACCCACAGGTGTATACAATGAATCTCCTTTACCTAATAAGCGCTCCGCACCAGTATTATCTAAGATAATCCGCGAATCAATAGATGAAGAAACGGCAAAAGAAATTCTTGTAGGAATATTAGCTTTAATTAGTCCGGTAATTACATTAGCCGATGGTCGCTGCGTCGCTAAAATAAGATGAATACCTGCTGCACGTGCTTTTTGTGCTAAACGCGCAATTGATCCTTCAACTTCAGCAGGTGCAATCATCATCAGATCAGCTAATTCATCTACAACGACAACAATCCAAGGTAAAATCTCTGCTTGATCATCTTCTTTAATTGCCTCATTATACCCATAGATATCTCTCACACACATTTCGCGCAACAAACGATAACGGCGCTCCATTTCATCCACAACACGCTCTAAAGCCGCTGCTGCTTGCTTAACATCAGTCACTACAGGAGCTAATAGATGTGGTATACCATTATAGATGCTAAGCTCAACCATTTTAGGATCAATCAGTACTAAACGAAGTTCGCTAGGTGTAGCACGATATAATAAACTTAATAAAATAGCATTTATGCACACACTTTTACCAGAACCCGTTGTTCCTGCAACAAGCAAATGAGGCATTTTTGATAGGTCAGCTAACATAGGTGTCCCCGATACATCTCGACCTAAAGCAATCATCAACTTAGCTTTCATATCTTTAAAAGAACGATGCTCCAATAGCTCCCGTAAGCCTACCATCGATACTTGCTTATTAGGAACTTCAATTCCCACAGCTGCTTCACCCGGTATAGGAGCTTCAATCCGAATACTCTTTGCAGCTAAAGCTAAAGCCATATCATCACTTAAATTAGCAATTTTACTCACTTTAATCCCAGCATCAGGTTGAATAGCATAACGTGTAATCGATGGTCCACGATGCACAGAAACAACTTTAGCTCGTACACCAAAACTAAGTAGTTTTTCGACTAAAACACTGGCTTCTTTTTCTACGGACTCTTTGTCTTCTGAGGAAACGACTTCAGTACGATTTAACAATGAGAGCGAAGGTAATATATATTGGTCATAAAAAACAGCCGATGAAGATTGCCAATTTAAAATACCATCATTACCATCTGGCTGAGGAGGTTCTAACTCAGCTGTAAAATCATGAATCAATGGAACAACAGCCGGTAATTCCTTCGGTTTATGGCCTCGTACCCTTTGTAAAGGTTCTTGATGCTGTTGCTTTGGTACCGTCTGTTGTTTAATGAAAGTAATTTCTTTTGGCGATACAAGACCTGTTTTAATAAAACGATCAATTCCGTCAATTAAGAAAGTTACAAACCTTACCCTTAAATGAGTAATTTTTTGTTTAAATAACACCCAAAGACTACTATTAGAAGAATAGCTAAGGATAAATAAAGTACCGCACATCGCAATTGTCACTAAAACAACAACCGCACCTACTGTATCAAATAAAAAACGTAATAAGGCATACGAAGAAGCACCAACCATCCCACTACCTGTATCATCTAATCGCTGATTTAAACGTAATTCTTCAAATAACAATTCCCATGTATAATCAAGCATTTCTTGATTAGATATAGGCATCATATGTTGCGCATTTATAATATGCGAAACAACAACAAAAGAAAAAAGAATCATCGACGCGCCTATGAAGTGCATCGACCATGTTTTGGACCATGATCTAGCCATAAAAACACGTATAGAAAAAAGCATGCCGATGAGAGGAAGTAAGAAATTCCAAGACCCTAATAAAAGGCGTGAGATGAAGTAGAGGTTACGACCTACAGCACCGTAGCCAGCGAGCATAATAAGAAAAAAAGCCATCATTAAGATACCATAAATAGAAAACAAGATATCCTGCTGAGGCTGTAGGGGCTTTTCTTTCTTTTTTTTCTTTGACAAAGAATCACCCCCGTTTTTGACAATTGTAACATTTTGGATTCTTTTAATAAAGGCTATAAATGGGATATTTCCATTTATAAAAAATATAAATTAAACCCAAAAAACTTGAAATCACAAAGAAAAACGTTCGCCTGGTTGAAAGCGAGGATTTAAATAATGCTGTGGATCCATACTAAGTAATTGCATAATCTCTACTTCACCTGGATTAGATCCTCTAACAAGCATAGAAACACCATCCACAGAAAGTGTTTGACAATCAGCCATGTCATCTGTTTCCGCAAAAGTTACTTCGGCAGGTATCGTTGAATAATGGATCATTGTGGTAAGCCCCCAGATATATTATTAGATGCATTTCGTCTGCTTTCAATTTTGCTATTTAAGTCCAATAAAGCATCAGATATACCACCCACTTTATCAATTAGACCATATTTTACCGCATCTCGTCCAATAAGATTTGTCCCAATATCGCGTGCTAACTGACCCGTCTTAAACATAAGTTCACGAAAAGACTCTTCAGTTGTGTTCGAATGGCGCGTAATAAAACGAGTTACACGATCTTGCATTTTCTCTAAATATTCAAACGTCTGCGGCACACCAACAACCATCCCCGTCAAACGAACAGGATGAATCGTCATTGTCGCTGTTTCTGCAATAAATGATGTTTGAGCAGCAACAGCAATCGGAACACCAATACTATGTCCACCACCAAGAACAATTGATACAGTCGGTTTACTCATCGTAGCAATCATCTCCGCAATCGCTAAGCCAGCCTCAACATCACCTCCTACTGTATTTAACAAAACGACCATTCCTTCAACCCGATCACTCTGCTCCACAGCCACAATTTGCGGAATAACATGTTCATATTTTGTCGTCTTGTTTTGTGGAGGCATTACTAAATGTCCCTCAATTTGCCCAATAACATTTAAACAAAAAACACTTGATTCCATCTGAGGAATCTGCGTTTGACCAAATTGTTGCAAAGATTGTACAATATTACGTTTCGTAACAGCACCTAAATCCTCTTCCTTAGTCATTTCTTTATCTTTTGTTGGTGCCTCTGTATCTTTATTCGCCATCTACAAGTCCCCCAACTAATAGTCTACACTAATAAAAGATCCCTTCACATTATAGACAGGTAGGAAGAAAAACAAACTGTTGCTTCCAAGCTTTAATTATGCTTTGCTTAATAAAAGTTAATGAGGGTACAGAAGATAATAAACGAGCTAAAGAGGTAATACCATACTGTTGTAACCCACATGGAATAATAAACTTAAAAGGATCCAAATCAGGATTAATATTAAAAGCAAAACCATGACTTGTTACATATGCTTGCTTATCGGGTATCCGATTAAACTTAACACCGATAGCAATAACCTTAGCATCATCGACAAAAATACCTGTATGCGGTGGCTTACAAACAGCCTTAACACCTAATATATCCATAACTTGCAATAAAACATTTTCTATCATACGAAGATAAACTTTCAAATCACGTAAAGGCCAAATCAAAAACGCATAACCAATCAACTGACCCGGTCCATGATATGTAACATCACCACCGCGATCAATATCAACTAGATCAATCCCACGTTTTTGATAATCGTCCTTACTTAACAATAAATGATCAAGCTTACTACCACGACCTAAAGTAATCGTTGGCGGATGCTCTGTAAACACAAACGTAGAAGATCGCTTTCCTGCCATTATATCTTTAACATAAAGCTGCTGACGTTCCCAAGCTTCCCTATAAGGAACAACATCCCAGTCGATAAATTGCATCTTAAACCCCCGAAACACAAAAATACGCATATTTGACCATATAAAAGTTAAAATATGTTAAAATACACTATAACCAGTATAAAACATAAGTGAAAAAATCGACTAAAAACAAACCAAAAAAATCAATAAAAACACAAAAAATAAATTTCAAAAAAATAAGATAAAAACAAAAGTTAAAAACAAAAGGATGATACAAAGATGGAAAAATTAGCTAAATTAGTAGCTCTATACCCACAACCACATGATGAAAACGTTTTCAAAGAACATTACTTTGGCACACATCTAAATATTGTAAGACAAATGCCACATATTCTAGGTTGTGAAGTTATAAGACTTACTTCGACTGACGAAACAAAAAAAAATAGTTACTATATGCAAACAATCATGTTATTCCCAGACAAAGAAAAACTTGAAACCGCATTGAATTCTGAAAAAGGCAAAGAGATGCAAATAGACTTACAAAAAATGTTAGCCGATAACGTAGATATTTTTATAGGAGAAATGATATGGTAAATATAATAATAAACTAATTTAATTTAAATTAATAATAAAAATATTTTCATTATTAAATCTTCATCTAAAAAAAAAATTAAATACCGATAAATAACATAAATACAATGTCTAGATATTTGTGTTTATGTTTATCACAGAATATTATTATACATTGTAATTCACAAAATAGATATAGAAGATAAATAAATACCAAAACAACACCAAAACGATTCCCAATCAATACGCAAGCAAAAAAAAAGCAATTTCTTTTAAAGAAAAAACTTATTTCTTATTTCACAATCGATTTACTTAGAAATCCATTTAATTCTATTAACATATCCATGCCTAATATATCCATCCTTACTATAGAAATTGTCCAAACAAAAACGTAAAGCGCGTTTAAGAACCTAATCGAATGAACTAAAAGCTATGATAATAGCTATTTTTGTATTTAAATCCCGTAATTTTTATATTTTAATTATGTAAATAATGGTAAAATATAAAAAATCAGATACATCAAATATATTTTAATTTTAATAAAATATATTGTAAAGAAATAAAAGAAGTTGCCTTCAATATTGTTTCCAAAGAAATTTAAAACTATTAAATTATAACTATTAACAATACATATGTATAAAGAAAAAATAGTGTTTATATACTTTTAGATATATAAACACTATTTTTTAATTTTTAGATAAATTTTTAAAAATAATAAATAAAAATCATCTATGCTAATTGTCTATATCATTCTTCTCTGGAACTTATATTTTTTGAAAACCCTTAAAATTATAAGATCTTGCAAACTTGAGAAATAATAAAATTTTTTTATTTTTTTAGCAAAGGTATATTTTTTAAGCTAATTTCAAAATATTGATACTAGCTAAAGTAGGAATATTAGTTACAGCCAAAGATATGACAGCGGTTGTTGTTTGAAAATCTAAATTTGATATCAAAGGTACAATATTTATATTTGTTGTAACGGTGGGATTAATAACAACATTACCGTAAATCCACCAAAAGAAATTCGGAAAAGGACCTATAGTGATGTCATTTTGGGGTGCCATAAAGATAGCACTGCCATTTATAGCCTCACCATTTGCTAATAGTTGACAACCATATATTGGCAAAGGCGAAGGGCCACGCGGATTATTTGTCATTCCATAATCTATGGAGTAAATACCTGGTGATATGGTAATGGTATCGGTACTGGTTAATGAAATACCCACACCATATACGTTGTTGAAAGAATTGATGGGTAAAGGTAAATTGACAGCCAAAGAAAGGGATGCGTTAGCTATTAGACCAAAAGAACCTGCGCCTAGCACAAATCCCCCTGTAGGTCCTGTATCACCTTGAATACCCGTTAGTCCGGTTGCACCTGTAGGACCAGTTATTCCTGTTACTCCCGTTATGCCTGTATTTCCAGTTATACCTGTTATTCCGGTTGCACCTGTAGGGCCTGTTGGGCCTGTTGGACTTGTATTACCCGTTGGACCTGTAGGTCCAACAAAACCTGTGTTACCTTGATTGAGCGAAATAATACCTGTAGGGCCTGTAACACCAGTTGCGCCTGTATAACCTGTTGCACCTGTGTTGCCGGTTATCCCTGTATTACCCATTATTATAGATAAACCTATGGGTCCTGTAGGGCCTGTTGGGCCTTGAGTACCAAGAGCACCATATGCACCTGTAAGTCCTGTATTACCTGTTACTCCTGTAATACCAGTATCGCCGGTAATATAAAGACCAGTAGGTCCTGTTGGGCCAGTATCACCTGTAGCAGGTCCCATTGGACCTGCTGGACCTGTTGGACCTGTGGCACCTGGTTGCGAAATTGTACCTATCACAGAATTTAATTGTTCATTTATAGACTCCAATTTTACAGAGGTAATTCTTAAAATATCATTTAAACTTCTATCTATAGCTAATAAGTCTTGAAGAGAAGGCGGCTTACCATTAGTTACACCAGGCAGTGTTCCTAGAATATATTGCACCTTTTCAGCTTCAGCATTTAATAGATGGCTCAGTCCTAGTTCAGTCATTGCTGAGGACGCAAGCAATAAATTTAAAACATCTGACTGATTAAGGGAAATTTGTGGAGATATGCCAGGGATATTTGCTTGTGACATTTTTTTGATTATCTCCTTAACTACTAATTTTAGTATACTTGTTGCTTATTTTATTTTTCTAATAGTAATATAACTATCAATAGGGCTATATGGAACAACTGTCGGCGGAGCAGTTGTAGCTACTGAGTTATACAAACGCATTTGAATAACAGCTGCGGCTGTGACTTGGATCATATACTCTGCCGATTGATACAGCATACCTCCGTATAGGTAGGATGCTGATGAGGTATTTTGACGTGTTAAAGTAGAAGCAAAACCATAAGGTTGGTTGATATTCGTACCATAGGTATTTAAGCTACCTGAAACTAATGATAGGTAGACAACGGATTCATTTTCGACTACTGAACTTCCACCATGTGCCCATACCAGACCGCCAAAATTAAATATATAGGTACCTGGTTGTATACTAATATTAGTATTATTACTTAACAATGATATACTGCTACTAGTATTAAACTGACTATTGAAATTTACTGGTGTTGTAAATGTAGTTACATTTGCTAATGCAAATCTTCTGAAAGAAGCAATTTCAGCACTTGCTGTAGGTCCTATCGGGCCCTGATTTCCTTGTATTCCCGATGGTCCTGGTGAGATTTGCGGACCTTGTGGGCCTTGTAACCCTGTAGTACCTGTTATACCTTGGAATCCTGTAATACCTGTCGAACCCGTTATATTTATACCTGTAGGACCTGTTGGCCCTGTAGGGCCTGTTATACCAGATATAAATATAACTGGACCTGTTTCTCCTGTTGGGCCTGTTAATCCCGTGGGACCTGTTATTCCTGTAAAACCTATTGTACCTGTTGGGCCTGTTATAGATATGCCCGTGATTCCTGTTATACCTGTTATACCTGTTGGGCCTGTTATGCCTGTTATACCTATTGGTCCTTGTATACCACTTGGACCTTGATTACCCATTATACCAGTCATACTTTGACCTGTTGGGCCTGTAATACCTATGGCTCCTCCGGGCACACCGGTATCACCTGTAGGTCCTGTCGGGCCTGTGGGTCCTACTAATATACTCATCATTTTCCATCCTTATTTTTTAAGAACTTTATAAAATTATATAAATTAACCTATTTGTTGCACAGACACTATGAAAGTTGAGCAAGGAAGAGTAGTGCCTGAAGCACCAGTGTATGAACCTATAAGGGGTAAAATATTTATATTTGTATTTGCATTCGCATTGATTAAAACTTTGGTTACCCCTATACCGCAAGGTGCATTTGTGAATCCTGGATTTAATGTTGAACCAAAGATTGTGCCACCTGGGTAAGGTACACCATTTACAAGCAATTGCATAATACCCATACTGACATTTTGCATATCTATTGAGGATGATCTCATATAACCAAAGGTAAACCAAACGGTGTAGTATCCAGCATTTAAAAGGGTTAACGTAGTAAGATCTGCCGAGAGGACTATTGCTGGTGAATAGGTAGGATTTATTAAACTTATAGATGCTAGGTCTAGAAAACTGTTGCTTGTATTTTGAACATTCGTTTGATTAAGATTAGAGTTATAAAGATTGATCGGACCAAAGTCTAAGCTACCTGTATTTCCGGTAATACCTGTCATACCAGTAGGTCCGGTAATTCCTGGACCAGTAATTCCAGTAGGACCAATTGGTCCGGTAGATCCTGTGGTACCTGTGATACCTGTCGGTCCACTAGGTCCTGTAATGCTAAAGCCTGTCGGTCCAGTAGATCCCGTAGGTCCTGTTGTACCGGGGGCCAAAATGGCTGGTCCTATAGCCCCGGTAGGTCCAATTGGTCCTGTATTTCCTTGTACACCTGTATTTCCAGCGTTACCAGTAGGTCCCATGCTTTGGGCTCCTTGTGGTCCTTGGAAACCTTGAGGACCTTGAAATCCTGTAGGCCCTATAGGTCCAATAGGTCCAGTAGGACCAATTGGTCCGGTAGGTCCAGTAGGACCAATAGGTCCAGTAGGTCCGATATTCCCTGGTGCTCCATGGGGTCCAGGTGGTCCTTGAGTACCTTGAGGACCTTTTGGTCCGGTAGGTCCAAAGGATAATGAATTTAGTTCTTTTAGTGCAATATCAAGTTGTGAAGTCAACGCAGTTTCTTGACAAGCGATATATGACATGTTATTTTTGATACTTTTATTAAGGGCAATCAAATCTTGTATTGTCGGAGGATTAGGATTTGTTATGCCCTCTAAAGTACCTAAAATATATTGTAATTTATAGCAATATGATTTCTTGCTTTACACCATACAGGAAACTATTTGTATATTTAATCTTTATAATTTTATAAAACATACTATAAAAATTATTTTTTTACACATATACCACGCATGAGATTTTCACCTCACATGGCATTAAGTTATTTAAGATACATTTTATAATTTTTTATAAATGAAAAACCATAAAATATATCATAAATTATCGCAAATCTATTCCTCAGCATTTTTTAGGTGAATTCTAGGTTAGATGATTTGCACTCTCCCAAGATATAATTATATATCTTGCTTTCCACGTTCCAAATGATTAAAGTAATCTATGATATTTTTAGGCAGAAACTATAGGTTAGATAATGATGTATATTTGAACATATACTCTGTTATTACCAAATGAAATTAGCATTTAACAAATTTATCTGTCGCCGAAACCTTTATATTCATTTCTTTGATAATTATTAAGGTATAGCTGCTTAATAAAATTCTTGCCTTAAATATCTTTTATACATCTTTACCTGGCTTTTTATACTATTTTCAGATATTTAGTCAATTGTTTTTATCAACCAATATATGTGTACAAACAGGCATTGAATTTTCTATTTATTAAAATAGATTAATCATTTAGTTCATATATATGCTTAGTATTTAGCTAAGAACGTGTCGCACTTCATTTCATACGGCGTTTATAAAAAGTTTTTTTCATAACATCGATTTGTCGAGTATTTTTAGATACTTTCCTTCATCAGATGATGTTACTTTCATAGACAAATCTATTTACCACGTTCCAAAGTGTTTTTGCCATATCCTTAGGTGGAAATAATCAAGCAAGTAAAATGATAATATTTTATGCTTATCTTTATATTTTATTATATTTATTTTATATAAATATAATAAATCGTTGGACATGCTCAACAAGACTAGCCCATATGATTGTCCTTTATTTTTAAATCTATAACACTAATGCTATAATTAACCCAGTATTCTTAATTAATAATCAAAATACACGAACAAACCCTATATATTAATTCAAGACAGTAAAATAATATAATTGTTTTCCTAGGTGAAAATTAAGTTAACAATCATTTACTTGAAAGAAATTTCTTTGTTTACCTCACCTTAGATAATTTTCTACTCTAAGCACCTGGCTTCCTATTTAAATATAGGCAGGTTTTATAGTAAGCATTTATATTTAAAACACTTTAGTTCTCTTTAATTAACTTAATTTTAAAATTATATAATTAAAAGATTGTTTTTTGTCACTTATTTTAAATCATTTATATAAATTAAAATAAGGCATTATACAATAACGTGTCGCACTTCACCTTCGGTATTAATAATACGAGGTAGCTAATCAATAGCCCCTCCCAAACCGTACAAGCATTTTACAATACATACGGCTTTCCGGTTATATTAGATCATTTAAGTTAATTGCGATTTAAAATCAAGATAATTCAAATGATAATAAACAACCTGTTCTTTTGGCCATGTAGTTGATATTAACAACTTCTAACTTCGAAGAACGCTAATTTTTTATTTAAAAGATTTATTTGTTATTTTTAAATCTCATGGATGCGATGAAATTACTTGGAGTACTTATATATTCTTAGCCACATAAAGAATATATACAAGTTTTATTTTGGACATTTTTAATATATCGTTCATTTGCTTCATCCATGTAGATTTTTCAACACTAGATATATATTTATATATCCAGAATATGTTTAATTAAAAAATTAAACGTGGCTAAGTCCTAATTCACTCATGGCGATAGCTGCAATCATTATTTTTAAGGCGTCATTTCTATTAACTGTAATATCGGGTGTTATATTTGGAATATTCGCTTGCGACACTTTATCACGCACCTTTTTTGCGAAGATATATAATTTATAAAAAAATTCATTTGCCGTCACTTGATCTAATTAATATATTAACATACGGCATAAAGATATATTATGATCATAATGATCATGATTGCATGTGCTAATAACATTTTTTGTTTATTTATTATTTATTTATTGTTAATCTTAAAATTTTAAAAAAATATTAAGATTAACAATAAACTGCACATGCCGGAAAATGAAGTAAAAAATTGCAAATTAATTTCGGGCGCAGTTTCTCTATGAAAATCTTAGTTGTTTTTGAATTTGGCTAAGAGAAATTCCCGCTTGAAATTGTTCATATATATATTTCATAAAACAGCATTTCTTTTCTTTTATATATTTATTTATGCTATTAAGAATATTTACGTCACCTATATACACACAACATTGAAAAAAACATAATCAAAGAAAAGTAAAGATCCAAGGACTTTGTGGATCTAACTTGATATCTATCGAAAGATAGATTAACTTTTACTGTTCTAAAATAAGTTTCAATTGAACATCTTTTTTAATAATAATTTAGTATTTGTTCATTACGAAAAGTTATGTCTGTGCTAATAAAAGCCTTTATTTTAGCAGGATAAAAACCTTTGCCATCTTCTAGGAAAAGAAGCACAGCAGCATTATCAATGTTATTAAGCGTTTCCTCATAACAATATACCCTATAACGACCATTTTTGATGGTAAAAACATTATTATCTGACTTTTTTATATGGGCAGCAAATGCAGTTAGAGATTGACGAATTCCTTGTTGATAAAAAATGAGACTGGTTTTGAATCCAACAATAACATAAAAAAATTTTTTAGCATTTGTGTCAAACATCGATTTTTAAGCATACAAATAATCAATCAAAAAATATATTTTTTTGACATAATTCAGTTAATTATGTCCTTGCCAAAAAAATAGGCCATAATTTTTGATTTTCAAAAATTAACTTAAAAATTTTATTATAATCTAAGTTTTAATATTATTTGCAGATTTAGGCTAACTCTTTAAATTGATAACAGTAAGACCTTAGTGCTGCTCTTAATCCTTTTTTGACGCTTAATAAAATAAGCTTCACAGATATATTAGTAGGAATATCTAAATATGATATTATCCCTTTCAAGGATGAAGTAAATATATCAATCATATCTTCTATTCGATCAACTTCTTTTTTAGCCTGATATTTACATAATCCCTTTAGAAGATTAACATTACAATAAATTGCTACAAAAAATGGACCTTAAATGGCCCATTTTTATAACTATATATTCTATAAATAATTAATAGTATCGTTATTTGTATTATTAACATCATTAGATACATTATTATCATCTGATAAAGACCTAGCGTACTGATTTTTTAGTTCTTTTTTCTGTAGATACTTTTTCAATTCTTTCTCAGCTGTTTTTAATCTATTTTCTGCATAGGAAATTTCTTGATCTGAAGCTTTAGATTTCCTCAATGTTTTAATATTGTTTTTTAATCTCCTAATATTCAATCTCAATTTACCTTCAGCCGGTTCCAAAGATTCATTTTCTACTGAAGCGACCTCGTCATCTTGAGAAACATAACCTGCTTCATTTTCATACTCTCTAACAAGCTCCACACGAAAACGACCCACTTGTCGAACAACTTGCTGCCCGTCATGATTAACTGGTAAATCGGGTTGATTTTCGAATAAGTTTAAACCGATACCCTCGTCTTCATCTGCTTGTTCCCTTACTACCTCAGCTGCTTGTTCCCTTACTACCTCAGCTGCTTGTTCCCTTACTACCTCAGCTGCTTGTTCCCTTACTACCTCAGCTGCTTGTTCCCTTACTACCTCAGCTGCTTGTTCCCTTACTACCTCAGCTGCTTGTTCCCTTACTACCTCAGCTGCTTGTTCCCTTACTACCTCAGCTGCTTGTTCCCTTACTACCTCAGCTGCTTGTTCCCTTACTACCTCAGCTGCTTGTTCCCTTACTACTGCATCTGCTTGTTCCCTTACTACTGCATCTGCTTGTTCCCTTACTACCTCAGCTGCTTGTTCCCTTACTACCTCAGCTGCTTGTTCCCTTACTACCTCAGCTGCTTGTTCCCTTACTACTGCATCTGCTTGTTCCCTTACTACCTCAGCTGCTTGTTCTCTTACTACTGCATCTGCTTGTTCCCTTACTACCTCATCTATTACTACGTATGAAGAATTAATTGGCTCTAAAAATAAATCATTGTCATTACTTGGATCTCTCGATATAGCACCTGTTATGCTGCTAATTAGCCCATTAAATGCTCCTGCTATTTTCCCTGGAAAACTAGCTAGGGCGTTAGGTAACAAAAGACCAGCTGAAATTATTGAAGTACCAGCTACCCCTATAGATATAGCTTTGTTATTATAATCATTTTCTATTACATCTTTGTTTTCATTCTTTTTTTCTGTTTTATCATTTTCTGTTTTTTTAATTCTTGAAAGCATTACATTTTGCTTATTTAAAACTTTATCTATATTTATTAGTGAAACCGAAGGTTCTAATTTTCTTTTTAGTTTTAATTTTAAATAATTAATATTAGAATTTATTTTGTATATTAATTCTAATGCGTAAATTTCAATTGCCTTATCAACAAACTCACTACTTATATTTTCATTTAATTTAAACTTATCGGACCAAATATCTAAATATTTAAATTTAGTTTCAAGATTATTAATTTCTTCTTTTTTATTCTTAACTATTGAACTACTTTCTAAGAATAGTTCGCGCCATGAATTGAATTTATTTTTTTCATAATCCAATATTTCTGTTTCAGGTAATTTTTTTTCTTCTAATAGCCAGATATATTTTGATATTCTAGAATCGCTTTCATTATTAGAAATTTTTTGAGATTGATTTATGGAATTGTTATATATGAAATATATATATGGATATATCTCATGTATAAATTTATTTTCTTCTATATCTGAGATTTCCAGATACCCTTCTTCTATAAATTTATTTTTAAAATCTAAGAATACTTTACTTCTTTCAGAATTGTTTTTAGAAGTGTTGACTCTATCTTTTCCTCGTATTTTTAACCATTTATCCTTAAAAATATCAAATGGAGACCCTAATATTTTTTCTGTATCTAAATATATCTCGGGTTTTCTTTTAATAAAATTAAGAATTGTCAGAATTTCTTTTTTTTCTGAATCATTAGTTCCTTCATCATTTTGGTATTCATTGGATTCGAATATGTTATCCTTGTATTGTTTATCTTCTGCTGTTTCCCCCGGATTTATTTCTATATTTTGTTTATTAGCATATGATATGATGTTTTCTGAAAACAAGACAGTTAACAATATTGTATTTACTAGATATGTTTTTTTCATAATTTAATTTTAAATATTTAACCTTCCTTTTGTGATCTATTTTTAGATTAAGATTTATTTTAAGGGGTAATTATAATTATATATCTTAATTATCACCTATTATTAAGATATTGTCAACATATTAATAATATGTAAATATATTGGTTTTAGGTTTTTTAAATTGCATACATTTTGATTTTTTCTATAAGCTTGTCCAATAACCCTTGTTAAATAGTGTTTAAATTACACCATTAATAATCGGCTATATTCATATTTCCTGACAAGTTCTATATTATTTTATTTCTAAATAAATTATTTATCTAAAAATTTTTAATTTGTTTTTCTATCTTTTTCTTTGTTGAACTGGAAGCATTGTATTGTTACATCCAGCTGCTTGATATTGGATTAAAAGTTTTTGGATTTGTAATATGGTTTTTGCTGTAAACTTTTTTGTGAAGGTTTACCGTTTCTGCGATTATAAAAAGAGTTAGCTTTGTTACCTGGGGGTATGGTAGTTAGCATATAGTGTGATTCCAGGAAGGGGTGTATTGTTTATTAAGATTTGAAACATACCGAAGTGTAAGATTGGTAATATTTGTTGTTCGAGAAATAAGGTAAACTAGGGAATAAAAGACAAGATATACACCTGGTTTTGTAAACGTTCAAGTTGTTAAATCAGCTTACATTGTCATAACTGTTGTATATTGCGCATTTAAAGAACTATTAGGAGATATATACATATTACCAATTTAATTTGAAGCTGGTCCATCCTAAGATGATTTTATCTAAACTGATAACAGAAATGAATTTAACTTCATCAAATGATGCTATTTTGGAATATTCCATATTTAAGTATTTAACTTTAGATTTATACATATATGATTAATAATCTATTTTAAATATAAAATTTTATTTTAATATATATCAAAAAATCACAATGTTATATTGATATTGTGATTTTTTGATATATATTAAAATCAGGTGATAAAATTAAGAGGGACCATTATTAATACTTATCAAGTATCGGGGATTGTGTTTTTTTACCCCTGTGCCTCAGTACAGCTTCTCGAGCAAAATTTTGGCTCTTGGGCATTTAAAAAGTGATAAAATAATTTTACATGAAATTATTTTTTAGTATAAAATTAAAACTATTAATAAAATGTATGAATTTTGATCCATAATTATTAATATGAAAATAATTACAACATTAGTATTTATATTTTTTAAAAAATATATAAAAGGCAGCTTTATTGTTTATTTTAAGCTTTTTATAAAATTTTAAAATTAACAATAAAGACCCATGATATGTACTAATAGGATATATTAGTAATATTTGGCAAGTCCTAAATCTAAATTTGGATATCACTGCAACACAAGATTAAATTAATATTATCAATCTCTATCATGGTGTTATTATTAAACAACCATGATAGAGATGATATCTTTTATTATTATCAATATTTTCATCCTTATAATTATCATAATACAAGCTATAAATATATTTAAATGTTAATAAATTATATCATTTTTATCAGATTTATATTACCAACCATAACCATAATAACCAACAGGTGCATAACAACCGCCATAGCCATATCCACCATATCCGCCATATCCACCATAGCCGCCATAGCCGCCATAGCCGCCATATGCGCCTATTCCATATCCACAATAACGATGAGCACTAGCAGAACTTATAGAAAAGGCACTTAAAGCAGATAAACATAATAAACTCGCTATAGCTGTTTTCGTTATTTTTTTCAACATAGTGATCAAACCCCTTTGATTTTTTATATTTTTTATTTAAAAAATATCATATCTATATTAGAAGCTTTTGCCCTAATAGAGTTTATATATTTTCTTATTATCAATCATCTTAATACTTTTTATTAGTATAATACAAGCTATAAATATATTTAAATATTAATAAATTATATCATTTTTATCAGATTTATATTACCAACCATAACCATAATAACCAACAGGTGCATAACCGCCATAACCATATCCGCCATAACCATAGCCGCCATATCCACGATATCCGCCGTAGCCACCATACCCATAGCCATAGCCATAGCCGCCATTGCCATAGCCACAATATCCACCATATCCACAATAACGATGAGCACTAGCAGAACTTATAGAAAAGGCACTTAAAGCAGATAAACATAATAAACTCGCTATAGCTGTTTTCGTTATTTTTTTCAACATAGTGATCAAACCCCTTTGATTTTTTATATTTTTTATTTAAACAATATCATATCTATATTAGAAGCTTTTGCCTTAATAGAGTTTATATATTTTATTATTATCAATCATTTTAATACTTTTTATTAGTATAATACAAGCTATAAATATATTTAAATATTAATAAATTATATCATTTTTATCAGATTTATATTACCAACCATAACCATAATAACCAACAGGTGCATAACCGCCATAACCATATCCGCCATAGCCATAGCCACCATATCCGCCATAGCCATAGCCACCATATCCGCCATAACCATATCCACCATGACGATGAGGACCATAACCAAAATGAGCACTAGCAGAACTTATAGAAAAGGCACTTAAAGCAGATAAACATAATAAACTAGCTATAGCTGTTTTCGTTATTTTGTTCAACATAGTGATCAAACCCCTTTGGTTTTTTATTTTGTATATTTTTTATTTAAACAATATCATATCTATATTAGAAGCTTTTGCCTTATTTATTTTTGGGCATGTTATAAAATCAACAGCGATATCGGATTATGGTATGATTTCTTCCTAAGAAACAAATAATATAAAACTTATATTATATTAGCTTCTTTTTATCCTGATATTAATGCAATTAATTTAAAATCACATATATATAAAGATATAGTTTAAAAAAATATAAGTATAAATCTAAATTTGGATATCACTGCAACACAAGATTAAATTAATATTATCAATCTCTATCATGGTGTTATTATTAAACAAACATGATAGAGATGCTATCTTTTATTATTATCAATATTTTCATCCTTATAATTATCATAATACAAGCTATAAATATATTTAAATGTTAATAAATTATATCATTTTTATCAGATTTATATTAACAACCATAACCATAATAACCAACAGGTGCATAACAACCGCCATAGCCATATCCACCATAGCCGCCATATCCACCATAGCCGCCATATCCACCATATCCACCATAGCCGCCATATCCGCCTATTCCATATCCACAATAACGATGAGCACTAGCAGAACTTATAGAAAAGGCACTTAAAGCAGATAAACATAATAAACTCGCTATAGCTGTTTTCGTTATTTTTTTCAACATAGTGATCAAACCCCTTTGATTTTTTATATTTTTTATTTAAACAATATCATATCTATATTAGAAGCTTTTGCCCTAATAGAGTTTATATATTTTCTTATTATCAATCATCTTAATACTTTTTATTAGTATAATACAAGCTATAAATATATTTAAATGTTAATAAATTATATCATTTTTATCAGATTTATATTACCAACCATAACCATAATAACCAACAGGTGCATAACAACCGCCATAGCCATATCCGCCATATCCACCATATCCGCCATATCCGCCATAGCCGCCATAGCCGCCATAGCCGCCTATTCCATATCCACAATAACGATGAGCACTAGCAGAACTTATAGAAAAGGCACTTAAAGCAGATAAACATAATAAACTCGCTATAGCTGTTTTCGTTATTTTGTTCAACATAGTGATCAAACCCCTTTGGTTTTTTATTTTTTATATTTTTTATTTAAACAATATCATATCTATATTAGAAGCTTTTGCCTTAATAGAGTTTATATATTTTCTTATTATCAATCATCTTAATACTTTTTATTAGTATAATACAAGCTATAAATATATTTAAATATTAATAAATTATATCATTTTTATCAGATTTATATTACCAACCATAACCATAATAACCAACAGGTGCATAACCGCCATAACCATATCCGCCATAGCCATATCCGCCATAGCCATATCCGCCATAGCCACCATATCCGCCATAGCCATAGCCAACATGACGATGAGGACCATAACCAAAATGAGCACTAGCAGAACTTATAGAAAAAGCACTTAAAGCGGATAGACATAATAAACTCGCTATAGCTGTTTTCGTTATTTTGTTCAACATAGTGATCAAACCCCTTTGATTTTTTATATTTTTTATTTAAACAATATCATATCTATATTAGAAGCTTTTGCCCTAATAGAGGTGATATATTTTCTTATTATCAATCATCTTAATACTTTTTATTATTATAATACAAGCTATAAATATATTTAAATATTAATAAATTATATCATTTTTATCAGATTTATATTACCAACCATAACCATAATAACCAACAGGTGCATAACCGCCATAACCATATCCGCCATAGCCATATCCATATCCATAGCCATATCCATATCCATAGCCACCGTATCCGCCATAACCATATCCAACATGACGATGAGGACCATAACCAAAATGAGCACTAGCAGAACTTATAGAAAAGGCACTTAAAGCGGATAAACATAATAAACTTGCTATAGCTGTTTTCGTTATTTTGTTCAACATAGTGATCAAACCCCTTTGGTTTTTTATATTTTTTATTTAAACAATATCATATCTATATTAGAAGCTTTTGCCTTATTTATTTTTGGGCATGTTATAAAATCAACAGTGATATCGGATTATGGTATGATTTCTTCCTAAGAAACAAATAATATAAAACTTATATTAAATTATATTAGCTTCTTTTTATCCTGATATTAATGCAATTAATTTAAAATCACATATATATAAAGATATCGTTTAAAACAATTAAGTATAAATCTAAATTTGGATATCACTGCAACACAAGATTAAATTAATATTATCAATCTCTATCATGGTGTTATTATTAAACAACCATGATAGAGATGCTATCTTTTATTATTATCAATATTTTCATCCTTATAATTATCATAATACAAGCTATAAATATATTTAAATTTTAATAAATTATATCATTTTTATCAGATTTATATTACCAACCATAACCATAATAACCAACAGGTGCATAACCGCCATATCCATATCCGCCATAGCCATATCCGCCATATCCATAGCCATAGCCACCGTATCCGCCATATCCATATCCAACATGACGATGAGGACCATAACCAAAATGAGCACTAGCAGAACTTATAGAAAAGGCACTTAAAGCGGATAAACATAATAAACTCGCTATAGCTGTTTTCGTTATTTTTTTCAACATAGTGATCAAACCCCTTTGGTTTTTTATTTTGTATATTTTTTATTTAAACAATATCATATCTATATTAGAAGCTTTTGCCTTAATAAAGATGCTATATTTTCTTATTATCAATCATCTTAATACTTTTTATTAGTATAATACAAGCTATAAATATATTTAAATATTAATAAATTATATCATTTTTATCAGATTTATATTACCAACCATAACCATAATAACCAACAGGTGCATAACAACCGCCATAACCATAGCCGCCATATCCACGATATCCGCCGTAGCCACCATACCCATAGCCATAGCCGCCATTGCCATAGCCACAATATCCACCATATCCACAATAACGATGAGCACTAGCAGAACTTATAGAAAAAGCACTTAAAGCAGATAAACATAATAAACTCGCTATAGCTGTTTTCGTTATTTTTTTCAACATAGTGATCAAACCCCTTTGATTTTTTATATTTTTTATATTTTTTATTTAAACAATATCATATCTATATTAGAAGCTTTTGCCTTAATAAAGATGCTATATTTTCTTATTATCAATATTTTAATCCTTGTGATTAGTATAATACCAGCTATAAATATATTTAAATTTTAATAAATTATATCATTTTTATCAGATTTATATTACCAACCATAACCATAATAACCAACAGGTGCATAACCGCCATAACCATATCCGCCATAACCATAGCCGCCATAACCATATCCAATATGACGATGAGGACCATAACCATATCCAACATGACGATGAGGACCATAACCAAAATGAGCACTAGCAGAACTTATAGAAAAGGCACTTAAAGCGGATAAACATAATAAACTCGCTATAGCTGTTTTCGTTATTTTGTTCAACATAGTGATCAAACCCCTTTGGTTTTTTATATTTTTTATTTAAACAATATCATATCTATATTAGAAGCTTTTGCCCTAATAGAGGTGATATATTTTCTTATTATCAATCATCTTAATACTTTTTATTAGTATAATACAAGCTATAAATATATTTAAATTTTAATAAATTATATCATTTTTATCAGATTTATATTACCAACCATAACCATAATAACCAACAGGTGCATACCCGCCATAACCATAGCCATAGCCATAGCCATAGCCATAGCCATAGCCACCGTATCCGCCATAACCATATCCAACATGACGATGAGGACCATAACCAAAATGAGCACTAGCAGAACTTATAGAAAAGGCACTTAAAGCAGATAAACATAATAAACTCGCTATAGCTGTTTTCGTTATTTTGTTCAACATAGTGATCAAACCCCTTTGGTTTTTTATATTTTTTATTTAAACAATATCATATCTATATTAGAAGCTTTTGCCTTAATAAAGATGCTATATTTTCTTATTATCAATCATTTTAATCCTTGTGATTAGTATAATACAAGCTATAAATATATTTAAATATTAATAAATTATATCATTTTTATCAGATTTATATTACCAACCATAACCATAATAACCAACAGGTGCATAACAACCGCCATATCCATAGCCGCCATATCCACGATATCCGCCGTAGCCACCATACCCATAGCCATAGCCATAGCCGCCATAACCATATCCAACATGACGATGAGGACCATAACCAAAATGAGCACTAGCAGAACTTATAGAAAAGGCACTTAAAGCGGATAAACATAATAAACTCGCTATAGCTGTTTTCGTTATTTTGTTCAACATAGTGATCAAACCCCTTTGGTTTTTTATATTTTTTATTTAAACAATATCATATCTATATTAGAAGCTTTTGCCTTATTTATTTTTGGGCATGTTATAAAATCAACAGTGATATCGGATTATGGTATGATTTCTTCCTAAGAAACAAATAATATAAAACTTATATTAAATTATATTAGCTTCTTTTTATCCTGATATTAATGCAATTAATTTAAAATCACATATATATAAAGATATCGTTTAAAACAATTAAGTATAAATCTAAATTTGGATATCACTGCAACACAAGATTAAATTAATATTATCAATCTCTATCATGGTGTTATTATTAAACAACCATGATAGAGATGCTATCTTTTATTATTATCAATATTTTCATCCTTATAATTATCATAATACAAGCTATAAATATATTTAAATATTAATAAATTATATCATTTTTATCAGATTTATATTACCAACCATAACCATAATAACCAACAGGTGCATAACCGCCATATCCATATCCGCCATATCCATATCCGCCATACCCATAGCCATAGCCATAGCCGCCATTGCCATATCCACAATATCCACCATATCCACAATAACGATGAGCACTAGCAGAACTTATAGAAAAGGCACTTAAAGCAGATAAACATAATAAACTCGCTATAGCTGTTTTCGTTATTTTGTTCAACATAGTGATCAAACCCCTTTGGTTTTTTATTTTTTATATTTTTTATTTAAACAATATCATATCTATATTAGAAGCTTTTGTCCTAATAGAGGTGATATATTTTCTTATTATCAATCATCTTAATACTTTTTATTAGTATAATACAAGCTATAAATATATTTAAATTTTAATAAATTATATCATTTTTATCAGATTTATATTACCAACCATAACCATAATAACCAACAGGTGCATAACAACCGCCATAACCATAGCCGCCATATCCACGATATCCGCCGTAGCCACCATACCCATAGCCATAGCCATAGCCGCCATTGCCATATCCACAATATCCACCATATCCACAATAACGATGAGCACTAGCAGAACTTATAGAAAAGGCACTTAAAGCAGATAAACATAATAAACTCGCTATAGCTGTTTTCGTTATTTTGTTCAACATAGTGATCAAACCCCTTTGGTTTTTTATTTTTTATATTTTTTATTTAAACAATATCATATCTATATTAGAAGCTTTTGCCTTAATAAAGATGCTATATTTTCTTATTATCAATCATTTTAATCCTTTTTATTAGTATAATACAAGCTATAAATATATTTAAATATTAATAAATTATATCATTTTTATCAGATTTATATTACCAACCATAACCATAATAACCAACAGGTGCATAACCGCCATATCCATAGCCGCCATATCCATAGCCGCCATATCCATAACCATAACCATATCCAATATGACGATGAGGACCATAACCATATCCAACATGACGATGAGGACCATAACCAAAATGAGCACTAGCAGAACTTATAGAAAAGGCACTTAAAGCGGATAAACATAATAAACTTGCTATAGCTGTTTTCGTTATTTTGTTCAACATAGTGATCAAACCCCTTTGGTTTTTTATATTTTTTATTTAAACAATATCATATCTATATTAGAAGCTTTTGCCTTATTTATTTTTGGGCATGTTATAAAATCAACAGTGATATCGGATTATGGTATGATTTCTTCCTAAGAAACAAATAATATAAAACTTATATTAAATTATATTAGCTTCTTTTTATCCTGATATTAATGCAATTAATTTAAAATCACATATATATAAAGATATCGTTTAAAACAATTAAGTATAAATCTAAATTTGGATATCACTGCAACACAAGATTAAATTAATATTATCAATCTCTATCATGGTGTTATTATTAAACAACCATGATAGAGATGCTATCTTTTATTATTATCAATATTTTCATCCTTATAATTATCATAATAAAAGCTATAAATATATTTAAATATTAATAAATTATATCATTTTAATCGAATTCATATTACCAACCATAACCATAATAACCAACAGGTGCATAATAACCGCCAGCTCTACTATAATAACTGCCATAACCATAACCATAACCATAACCATAGCCATAGCCGCCATTGCCATATCCACAATATCCACCATATCCACAATAACGATGAGCACTAGCAGAACTTATAGAAAAGGCACTTAAAGCAGATAGACATAATAAACTTGCGATAGCTGTTTTTGTTATTTTTTTCAACATAGTGATCAAACCCCTTTTGTTTTTTATTTGTATAATTTTTATTTAAAAAATATTATATTTGTTTTTAAGGCTATTAATATTCCGTTTGATGATGATATTATTATAAATCAAAAGTTTGTGTTTAATCAACGGTAAGTTTGTGGAAATTATTTAAAACATAATATAGATTTTTCACCAAGATATTTGTTTTTAAGGCTATTAATATTTCGTTTGATGATGATATTATTATAAATCGAAAGTTTGTGTTTAATCAAAGGTAAGTTTGTGGAAATTATTTAAAACATAATAATAACTATCTATTATAGAAATGCTTATAGTTTTGGTAAAAATATTTAAAATTATTTATGATAAATATCATGATAATCAAAAAAATCCTAGAAAAATTCAATATGCGCTATATTCTCAATTACAAAAATTTAAAGAAGCTAAAAAAGCAAGTTAACTAAACATAAAATTAAAAATTCTGATAATTTATAAATATATTAGTTAAATACTCCTGATATAATTACATTGTTTATAAATAAAAAATATTAAATTAAAACTATTGATAAAATACTTATAAAATATTGCTTTTTTATATTTTAAAACTATCAATATAATTTAAAAAAAGAATAGTCATTGCCATAGCTTTTAGTGACTTAGATTATGTTCTTCTAAATTGTTTCTGCTTGGACAATTTCATAATATAAGTGATGTTATTATAAAAAAAGACCATAGCATCTATAGGATGTTTTGGTCTTTTTTTATAATTAAATAAATGACAAAAAACTAATCATAAAATTATCTTTAATTATTAATAAATCAATAATATAAATTATATAAAATATAAATTAATTAACAAAATTTTTATTTAAAATTTTTATCTATTATTCATTGTTTTTTATCTATTATAAGACGTAGGGCATTTAAAGCAACAAATAATGAGCTTCCCGCCATAGCTGCTGCTGCTAGGAAAGGTGGTAATTGTCCTAACATAGCTAAAATAATTCCTATGCCGTTAAAAAGGAAAACGATGGTTAAGTTTTGTTTGGTGTTTTTAACAATTTTTTTTGCTAAAAGCATTGCTTTATGAAAACTACCGATTGTCCCTTTTAAAAGAATAATATCGGCTACTTCTCGGGCTGCTTTTGTTCCACCGCCTATGGCAACACCGATATCAGCAGATGTTAGCGCGATTGAATCATTTATACCATCGCCTATCATCGCTACTTTACGACCTTGTTTTTGTAATAAACGTACTTCCTTGGCTTTATCAGCAGGTGATTGTTTAGCTAAAGCTTTTTTAAGACCTAATTGTGTAGCAATACGTTTAACTGTTTGATGATCATCGCCACTTAACAATATAACATCTAAGTTCTGTTGCTGCCAGTTTTTAATGGCTTCCTGAGCATCCTTATGTAATGGGTCATCGATAACAAAGTGACCAGCATATTGTTGATCAATGGCCATATAGACAACGGTTTTACCTAAAGAAAAAGCTGCCTCAAGCTTGTCTGAAGGTACAATGGAAATCTTTTCTTGTTCTAATAAAGCACTTGTCCCAATTAAAATATCATGTTTCTCTACAGTTGCTCTTACACCACTACCCGGATATGTCTTCGTATACGTTGGCTTAAGATGATGCTCTATATCAGCCCAATTTATTAAAGCTGTAGCTAGCGGATGCGCTGTCGCGCGTTCTGTTGCACTAACCCAAGTTTTTATATTTTCCTCATCATGGTTTGAAGTTAGATAGAAATCAACAACTTTCGGTTTAGCAGCTGTTAAAGTACCTGTCTTATCTACAACAACTGTATCTACTTTAGCTAAAGTTTCACAAACTAAACTACCACGGATTAAAATACCTTCTTTCAAAGCAATCCTTAAGCCGATAATACCAGCTAATGGGGCAGACAAGCCTAAAGCACAGGGACATGCAGCGACAAGTACAGCTGCTGAAGCATAGAGGGCATTGCTTATATCACCATTTTTTAGATAATTGATAATAAGTGCTAAAGCAGCAAAAAATAAAATTAAAGGTATAAATTTACTTACCACACGATCAACTAACTGCTGCACCGTTGGTCGATGATTTAAAGACTGTGCAACGACCTGAACTAGTTGTCCCACAGCTGTTTTGTGACCTACTAAGATTGTCTTAATTTCTAAATAACCATCTAAATTTTTCGTGGCTTCTTTAACCTCATCCCCTGCTTTAACCTGCACAGGAAAACTCTCGCCTGTTAAAATAGCTGTATCGACCATAGCTTCGCCTTTAAGAATAATTCCATCAATAGGAATTAATTCACCTGGTAAAACAATAACGGTCTCATCAGGTAAAATCTCCATCAAAGGCACAATCATTTCTTGCCACTTACCATCAATCATCCTAAGCACCTTAGCCTGTGGTGATTGTAGTTCTAAAATACTTTGTAATGTGGCCTTCGTCTGACCTTTAATACGCACTTCTAACGTACGTCCTAGCCAGATAAAAAAGAGTAAAAGGACACTTTCTTCATAAGAAAAAAGGCTATTTAAATATAATTGGTCATATAAAGCAATACCATAGGCAATTGTCGCACTCATCATAACAAGTACATCCATTGTAAGCGTACGTTGTTTTAAAGCTACATAAGCATATTTATAAAAACGAGCGCCATAGGTAATTTGGATCATCGTTGCTAAACTTAATTGTAAAATAGGTGCCATCTTAAATGGGATAAACATATGTAACCAAAATGGTATCGTTAAACCAAACAACAAACCAACTGCCCAAAAGGGCCAAAGATCTTCTACCATCAGTTGGTTTGTTGTTATTGGGGATGTCTTTTGAAGCACTTTAGCTTTGTATCCTAAACGCGTTAAACAATCTATGAGTTGTTTAACATCAACATCGCCTAAAACAAAGAGATGACCGGTAATAATATTAACGGTAATCTCTTTGACACCATCTAAAGCCATCATTTTTTTTTTAATAGCCGTTACACAACTCTCACATGAAATGCCTTGAACAAGCAAAATTTGTTGCTTCATCATAAAAATCTCCTGTTCTTAGATTAAGCACGGGAAACATATTTACTATTACGCGTATCAATAACAAGTTTATCACCTAAATTAATAAACAACGGTACTTGTACTTCTAAATCCGTCGACAACTTCGCCGTTTTTGTTGCACCTGTAGCTGTATCACCTTTTGTACTAGGTTCTGTCTCTATAACTTCCAGTGTAACAGAATTAGGTAGTTGAATACCGATAATCTCACCTTTATGAAAAACAATTTGTACTTCCATATTTTCAACCAAAAATGGCAGTTGGTCTTTCAGGCGATCAGCATTAATATTTGTTTGTTCATAAGTATTAGTATTCATAAAAGTATACTGACTATTATTATTATACAAATATTGCATCGCTACCGTATCTATATGAGCCGGTGCAACTTTTTCACCACCTCTAAAGGTACGATCCTGAATAGCTCCTGTCTTAATATTACGCAACTTAGAACGTACAAAAGCCGCTCCTTTACCTGGTTTCACATGTTGAAATTCTAATACTTGCCATGCAGCGTCTTCCAGTTCAATCGTCGTTCCCGTTCTAAAATCATTTACACTAATCAAATGTATATCTCCTTTAATTAAGTTGGTAACCCTAATGAACGAGGTGCTTTAGTCAAATATTCAGCACCCGCTTCGGTAACTAGGATATCATCTTCAATACGTATGCCTTCTTGATCTTCAAGATAAATACCGGGCTCAATCGTAATAACCATCCCAGGAACTAAATGCATGCTACTTTTACGCTGACCAATCGATGGTCGTTCATGCACACATAGGCCAATACCATGACCTGTACTATGTAGAAAAAATTTCCCATAGCCTTTTTCAACAATATAATTACGCGCAGCAGCATCAATTTCTTTTGCTGTACAACCCGGTTGAATTTTCGCAATCGCTTCATTTTGTGCCTGCAACACAACAGCATGGAGTTCTCTTTGTCTTTTCGTTGGCTCACCTAAAACAACAGTCCTTGTTATATCAGAACAATATCCCTTATATATGGCACCAAAATCAAGCGTAACCATATCGCCTGCCTCTAGTTTAGCATCAGTAGCTACCCCATGAGGTAAAGCTGACCTTTTACCTGCTGCAACAATAGTCGAAAAGGACATGCCTTCACCACCATTTTGCAACACATATTCATATAAAAGATGAGCAACTTTTAATTCTGTCATACCAGGTGCCAATTGCCGCGCAACCGCATTAAAAGCCTCATCGGCAATACGTGCCGCATTACGCAAGTTAATAATCTCCTGATCATCTTTGACCGAACGTAGATTTTCAACATAACCTGTGGTTGACCGCCAGACAAAATCAGGCGTCTTACGTAACAAAGATTGATGTATATCTACGGTTAAATGACTAGCCTCAAAAGCACCCGTAGATAAACTTAAACGCTTGATCTGTGCCGCAATAATGGACAACCAGTCATCGCGCCCTTGATCAATAATTTCATAATTGAGCGCTTGTTTAGCAGCTTGCTTCGTATATCGCGCATCGGTAATAAGTAGCTGATAATTTTCCGTGATAACAACAATGCCATGCGAACCCGTAAAATCAGTCAAATACCTTCTGTTAGTAGGATCTGTGATAACCATCACTTGTATACCTTCACTCTTGATTCGTTCACGTAACTTTAAAACACGAGCACTCGTATCCATGTTAGGAACCCCTTTCAACCAAATCATCTCCGGCCAAAATTACCATTGCCGCCTTATAACTTAAAATACCTAAACCACTTATTTGACCCAAGCAAACCTCGGCAATAACTGATTTATGACGAAATGGCTCCCGTGCATAAATATTCGTTAAATGAACTTCAATCACAGGTATGGTAATCGCTGCAACAGCATCACGTAAAGCATAACTTGTATGGGTATATGCACCGGGATTAAAAATAACACCTGTTATCTGCTGATCTTCAGCCTCATAAAGAGCGGTAATTAAATCGCCTTCATTATTATACTGCAAACATGTTACCTTAAGGGCCAACTGTTTACCATACAATTGAAGGTTTGTATGTAAATCTTCTAACGTTTGACAACCATATATGGATATTTCACGTTTACCCAAACGTCCTAAATTAGGACCATTAATCACCCAAACATTCATAGAAAAAATTCAAAAACCTCCTCTCTAGCTATCCGGCCTGTTACAACGGTGCGAGTTTTTATGCGTCCCAAGAATATACTTAGCAGCCCATTTTTTGATTATTAAAATATGCTCAGGTAACCATTCATCAGCTCGCCTACTTTGCTTTTTATAGACGGTATTCATAATATTAGGGGAATGATCATCATGTTGCAAAATACCTAACAAATGGGAAAGTTCATGTTGGAATACACGATCTGCATCTTTAAAACGTTTATTGTCCACATAAATAACCCCGTATGAAGGACTTTTAACATCCGGACCTAAAATTTCCTTCGTATCTACACGCGAAATATGACGAGGCTCGGAAATACCAAGGGTACTATTAACAACATCCTTGTTACTATCTTCAGATGTCTCATATAAAAAGCTACGATCAGAGGTAAACCCAATACCAAAATTGAAAGGTGCTGGTTTTTTATGATGATCTAAGCTTTTTAAATTGTATATAAAATCTTTGCTGTTATAATTTTGCTTTTTCAAAAAACGCGTATCCCATTTATGATAACAAACAATTTTTATACCGATACCCGTAGCCTTCACAAGATTGACATGCGCACGCTGAACAATATTCTGGATAATTTCTTGCCAATTAGAATAAAGTGTACGAAAAGATTTATCAGCATAAACGGAAATATATATATACTTCTCAGCCTTAACATTTTCTAAGCTGACATCATTTATCGAAGGAAAATCAATAACTTCTGCTTTTTCACGATATAGCTCAATAACATAAATGCTAAAAACTAAAGATAATAGTCCACATAAAATTAAAAACCAATCACGTATCTTGGACACATAATATCCTCCCGCGAAAAGTTTTCTCAAAAAGATAACCAACGCTTTATTAATAAAGCATTGGTTATCTTAAATTATATATTAAAATATTTCAAAAGAACATATATAATTAACTACATAAAAAGAAAAGAATATCACAATAGATCGATATACGCAATAAGTTATAAATAAGAACTATTATATCTTAATCTAAGCTTCAATTAAAGCATCTTGCTATATTGTTCTTTTTTCTCAATTTTACTTACTTTATCGATACCTTGAAACTTTTTATTTATTTTTTCATTTTGATTCGTAAATTTATGCCCTGATTTATTTTCTGAATTTTCAGCCGAAACATCTTTTGCGTAAAAGTTATCAACTTTACCAAAACCATACTCATTTTTTACATTCTTCTTATTATAACCATTATTAACATCAACTTTCACATCATCAAAAGCAGATCTAAATCGATTATTACTGTTACTTTCATAATTACGCTTGTTTTCTTTCTTAGCATACGAAAAATTACGATCAGATGCACTAGAAGTATCTTTAACACCAGATACACTAGAAGTATCTTTAACACTAGATACACCGTAATTATCTTTAACACTAGATAAACTAGAAGTATCTTTAACACTAGATACACCGTAATTATCTTTAACACTAGATACACTAGAAGTATCTTTAACACTAGATACACTAGAAGTATCTTTAACACTAGATACACCGTAATTATCTTTAACACTAGATACACTAGAAGTATCTTTAACACTAGATACACCGTAATTATCTTTAACACTAGATACACTAGAAGTATCTTTAACACTAGATACACCGTAATTATCTTTAACACTAGATACACCGTAATTATCTTTAACACTAGATACACCGTAATTATCTTTAACACTAGATACACTAGAAGTATCTTTAACACTAGATACACCGTAATTATCTTTAACACTAGATACACTAGAAGTATCTTTAACACTAGATACACTAGAAGTATCTTTAACACTAGATACACTAGAAGTATCTTTAACACTAGATACACTAGAAGTATCTTGAATAACAGATAAACTAGAGGTATCTTGGATGTCTTCGTTACCAGAAGTCATATCAATACCAGTCAAATTAAGCTTAACCAGGATATGCTCCAATTTAGTTACCCTCAACTTCAAAGTTTCATATTCATTTTGAAATTGTTGTACATTTATAATATCACGCATCAACATCGTATTATTAGCTAAATTATCTAACATATTTTTTTGCTTAACAGCAGTACCTTCTTTTTTCCATCTGTAAAGCAACTGAGATGATATATTATTACGACGAGCTATTTCAGCTGTATTACCATAATCATTAGCTTCTTGGATTAATCTTCTTTTAAAATCATTACTATAATGTTTGCGTTTCAAAATTACTGCCTCCTATGATGTTTGCTTCGAATATTTCATAAATAAAAATCAGATTTAGATAAAACAATAAAACATCCTGCTCATTAATTGTAAACCTTTAACAAAAAATAGTCTATATTTTTATTTGGTTTTCTATCGATTATAAACTATTAATTTCCATTTATTAAAAAAACAATTAAAAAACATATATGTGTTAAATAGATATATTTAATACAAGTTTTTTTAAAAAATAGTTTTAAGAAGAAAAAATAGTTTTCAGAAGCTTGTTCAAAAACCCATGTAAATAGAAAAAAATAATTGAATGCAACAAAAGCTACGCTATATTTGTTTTCGTGTTTAAATTACATAATTACTAATTGGGTATATACTATTGATTGGCAAGTTCATTGTTTGAAGAAGATTGTTTGAAAACCCGTTGACACCAAGGTTGTGTTAAAGTTTAGGCACAAGTTAAATATAAATCTATGATTTCTGAGGAAAATCAAAATTAATAAGCAAAAACAAAAAAGAGATTTTTTTGTTTTTGCTTATATTTTTTAAATGCTAATTTTCTGTTTTTTCTTGTTCTATTTTTTCTTGTGCTATTTTTTCTTGTGCTATTTTTTCCTCTTCTACTTTTACTTTGTCAATAAGAGGTACAATCGGTAAAACCAAACCCAATGCTTGTAATAGCGTTCTAACAGGTGCTAATTTTTGTTGTGCGACTTCTAAGATGATTTTGTGTTTGTCATTTTTTAAAGTTATATTTTCCAGTAAATAGCTAATATCTTCTAACGAAGGATGCATGGTTGTTTTATTTAAAAAACACAATTCTTTATTTTTTTTCTTTATCATATATGAAATCCAGTTACAAAGATAATGTCTATGAAGGATATGTATATAAATAAGCGTACAAAAACCTTTGCGTAAATCGGTGTTTAAAAAATAGTCGCCCGTACAAACTTTCGGATACCAATTAATGGTTTGTGATGATTTTGTACGCCATGTTAAAAAAGCTTTCAAACTATCGATGGGATTTAATGTTGTAACATTTGTCGCTAAAATGAATGTAAAACCTCTTAGAGTTGTCTTAATATCTTTTTTTGATCTTTCGCTGGGGGTTAAATTAAAAAAAATCATTGGTCGTATATGAGGCTCTTCATCTGAAGGTGAAGATTCATGATAAAACCAATGCCCACCTTGATCATCAGTAATTGTCGACCATCGCTGCCGTTGATGATAAGCATCTGTGATGGTACTTACTACCAAAGGATCATCACGAGGTATTTCAACAAGAAAACGTCGTTGATTATTATGTAAAGCACGCCGATGATATATATTACCTAAAGTATCATTACAAACCACAATCGTGTCATTTAAAGCTTTAACACGCCTCGCATTAGTCTCACCAAGATCTCCCCATAATTGATAGCCTCTGATCACAACGTTACGGACCCAATCACCTAATTTACTAATCGCTTCCTGATTTTCACCATAAAAAATACCATCTTCATACACCAACCACGCATGATACAATGCAATGCCATCAGTACGTCCTGGACGAACATTAGCATAGCTAACAACTTCTTGTTCTACTTGGCGTCGATTGCTACGACTACGTCTAATTTGACCCCATCTTTTGGATGAATATTTTTGTGGAGGACACCATGCATTACCTTTATCTGTTAACAACATCCGTCTATCTGTTAAGACATAAACGAAACCATGGGTAAATGGCTGAATAATATTATCCTCAAGTTCAAAATTCAACTTTAAAAGAAGCGAACGCCACGCGGGCATCTTAATCTTACCAATAGCTTCAATTTCTGTCGGTGTGATAACATTAGTTTTTATCATGCTTATCCGCGGTTTACGCTTCTTATGTTTAGTTGTTCGAGGACGTTGAATAATTCTGACACTTTGTTGATCAGCTTTTTGTATTCTTAGGCCTCGAACCCAGCTAGTCCATAATAAGTTACTTGAATGAGTAAATTTATGAATATTCGGGTATTTGATCTCAGGAGAAAAGACATCCAAATTGTTATTCCTAACAACATGGCTGCTTAAGTTATGCCAATAAAAAATATTTTCTCTGGATAAAAGATCATCGCGCACAATATAAGCTAACAAACGATGCAGTAAACGATATGAAAAATTAGCATGTTTACTAGCATGTGTAAACAAATCTGCCCGCGCCCAAAAATCTCTGTTAGCTTCTGGAAGACAGACCATCTGCAAACCCCTCTTCCGTAATTGTTTTTCTATATTACGGACCCAAAGAAACAATGATCAACAACTAAATATATGTTAAAAAAAACAATTAATACAAACCATGGCTTAAACTTTACAACTTTTATATTGTTCAACAAATATTTTATGTTCTGCATACGTACGACTAAAATTATGCCTACCTCCACCATTACAACGACGGACATAATAGCGATAATCATGGTTGTCAGGTTCTAAAAATGCTTTTACAGCAGCTATACCAGGACTAGAAATTGGCCCCGGGGGCAAACCACAATTCTTATACGTATTATAAGGGTCACCAGACATCTTATCACGATCACTCAATCCTGTTGGCTTATCTCCACGCAATCGAAATGGGTATAGATTAGAAGCATCAATCTGTAAAAAACACTCATATTTCATAGAAGAATTCAAACGATTAATAATCACACTAGCAATTTTAGGAAACTCATCGCGTACCCTACCCTCAGATTGCACCAAGGATGCCGCGGTTATCCAATCAGATAATGCATTATTGCCATTGAACACTTTAAGACGGTCCATATTTTTGGCTAAAGATAAACCTTCCCAATAACGTGTTTGAAATTGATAAAGCATATCATCTACAATATGCTCCCCTGTGGCATCAGGAGAAAAATTATATGTAACAGGTACTAAATATCCTTCTAAATGAAACTTAACCGTATCTTTTTTCGGTATACTGTATTCAAATTCATACTTAGGTTTACGATTTTCAAGCGCTCTTAAAAATCCCAACTTATCATAACCTGATTTTTGTAAAATATCAGCAATATCCATCACATTCGAGCCTTCAGGAATCGAAATTTTATTTATAAAACTCATGCCTTTTTCTAACTTAGTCATGGTATCCCAAGCATTATCCTCTGGAGGTACTCCATATGATCCTAAACGGATACTAACCTGATCAATTTTTGTATTATTCAATAAAAGTTTTAAACGATAGAAAATATAAAAAATTTTCCCACTTCGAACAACACCTTTATTTTCTAACTCCATAGTAATTTGTTTAATCGTTGTCCCACGCTTAACATCTAAATAAACCGTGTTTGTAAACGGCTCTCGACCTAAACTATAGTAGATGAAAGAAGTTAAAAGCAAACCCCAGCCCAGTATTAAGCTGAATGTCCAAGAAAATAACTTTTTCGTCGTCATGATGTAAACCTCTTTAAAACAAAATTGTTAAATCTAAAACGCAGGCTGATGCTTCTGTAAAAACATTTGAAACATTTCTTCGATTATATCCCATTCCTGATCATTTTCGACACAAAACAAGACAAGACGTCCTTCTTCTTCACGATAACGAAAAGCATAAACATCTTGCTCTCCTTCTTGCTGTCCCTTACCCTCCTTATCAAGAGGGGACACCATCATATATTGATTTAAATTATCTTCGCATAGAAAAGCAAACAAAACCTCAAAACATTCTTCTTGGCCTTTACGATTAGGAATCATAACATAATCACCAATGATGCTCTCATTAATACTCTTATTGTCCAAAAAAATACTCCTTCCACTATTCTCTCGCTAGGATGTTAAAATTTGTTAAAAAAATTAATTTAAATCCTGATTAATAATTTGTTTTACATAAACAGCCCGGTTTTTTTAAATAAACAGTTCATAATTAATAAAAAAGATATAGATAAAAAAGACAAAATTAAAATAAATAGCTTTAAAAAACAATTTATAGCATAAAAAATATAATCTAAGAAATAAGATTTATTTATTTATTCATTTCCTAATGCTTTTTTACTGCTTCCACTTCTTTATATTGGAGATAATCAAGATAACCCTGCAAAATCCAAGAAGCAGCCAATTTATCACCTATTTCACGGCGTTGTTTACGTTTAACACCACCAGCTAATAGCACACGTTCCACTGCTTTAGTTGAATAACGTTCATCCCATAAAAGAACTTGGCACTTGTACCTACCCTGTAAACGTTGTGCCAATTTACGAAATGTAGCCGATCGTTGTTCCATTTGCTGTGCATTTGTTGTTAGGGGAAGACCAACAATAATGCGCTCTATTTTATCATAATTTTTAATGATCTTATCAAATTCTGACCACCAAGAAACACGACTCAGGTTGGTCAAACCCTGGGCTGTTAGACGCAGCGGATCACTAATAGCAACACCAATCCGCTGCTCACCCATATCTAAACCAATAATACGTGCTTGTTTATGTTTTAGTTGATCTTTTATACGCGATAACAGTATCCTTTACACTTCCCTTATTTAATCGTTTGTTACATCACCTTGATAATCAAATAAACCAGGATAAGAGCGAAGAAGTTCTTCTAAAAGTTTATCACGATCAACTTTACTAATCCAAAAACGCGCTTTATTGCGACGTGGAATATAAGCTGGTTCACCAGTTAGCAGATATCCAACAATCTGATAAACCCTATTATAGCATTTATCCTCTTCCAAAGCTTTATAAACACGCTGCAATACTTCTCTCGGACTAACATCTTCTTCTATTTTAGCGCGAAACCAAATTGTTTTATCATCAACATTATCTTCCATATGTTTTTTCAACCAATTTTTCGCATAACCAAGCGCATTTTTTAAATTAGCAACATCTTTACCACCAGCACGGGCTAAATGAGACTGACCACCACCTGTACCACCACAATATTCAGCCATGATACTAACAATTTGATTGGCATGCAGCCCATTCTCAATCCATTTTTTAGCAACATGGACAATAAAATGCGCTCGATCTTCAAAAGATGAACCTAATACAATGACGCCATCGATTTGCGTGCGCAGCTGATCTAAAATAACCAACAGTTGTTTCGGAGAAATATTTTCTAATTTAGACACAACAAACGATAAAGAACCTGCTTGTTGTACCTGTTTAAGGATGGAAGGTACTAATTCTTGCTTCAAAGAACGAATTTTTAAATCATTGTTCTCCTGTTCTAACAACGCTGATCTGTTCTTTAAATCATCTATATGCACTAATACTTCTTCCGATTTAACTTTCATTGTTTTAGCTAAAGAAAGCACCATTCGACGTGAATTGTCTAAATAATCATGAGCACAGCGACCAGTTAAAGCTTCAAAACGACGCATACCAGACCCAATACTTCCTTCACTCAATAGGACGAAAGATCTTAAAGCTGAAGTACGCTCAACATGTGTTCCTCCACACAGTTCCAAGTTATCGCGACCAATTTGCACTACGCGAACCTTTTCACCATAATTTTCACTAAACAACGCCATTGCTCCAGAACGTTTAGCTTCAGCCAACGATGTTGAAAAAATCTGCACAGGTATATCAGCATCAATTTTCTGGTTCACATCTACCTCAATCTGCAACAATTCTTCTTCCGTAAGCGCCTTATGGTGGGAAATATCTAAGCGCAATTTAGTCGGTGTTACTAATGAACCAGCTTGTACAGCATGCGATCCAAGTAACTTACGTACAGCATAATGCAACAAATGTATAGCTGTATGATTACGAGCAATATCACGACGCCTTGACATATCAACAATCGATTGCACAATATCTTCTTTGCTTAAATAACCCTGCGTTATTTTCACATAATGATGATAACCAAGATCTTTCGTATGCTGAACATTAGAAACTTCAGCCTTACCTTTGTCACCGACAATCATGCCATGATCAGCTAATTGACCCCCAGATTCAGCATAAAAAGGCGTTGCTTCTAACCAAATGATACCTTCTTCACCTTCAGAAAGACGTGAACACAATTTGTCTTCTTTAGCTAAAGATGTAATCCGTACAGTATGATTTAAGTTAACACCGTAACCGACAAAACGACTTTCTGGTAATTTCGTATTAGCCAGTGAACTCTGAATATTCATACCACTTGTCTTTACTTGAGCAGAACGAGCTCGTATCCGCTGCTCCTCCATCTCATGAACAAAACCATCTTTATCAACACCTAATCCTTGCTCTTGTAATACATCAGCTGTAACATCTAACGGCAACCCATAAGTATCATATAAACGAAAAGCCTCTTTACCATCTAAAACCTTTTGAGAACCTAAGTTATCCACAATATGTTGTAAACGAGTCAATCCATCTCCTAACGTTCTATTAAAACGCTTTTCTTCACCCGTAATAACAGCTTCTATTTGAGCTTCTTTTAATACAAGCTCCGGATAAGGGGTTTTTAATGTCGAGATAACGACAGGTACTAAGCGATGTAAAAATAGGTCTTTAAGGCCTATGACATGACCAAACCTCATTGCACGACGCAAAAGACGGCGCAAAACATAACCACGACCATCAGCTGACGGATTAACACCTTCTGCAATTGTAACCACTAACGCACGAATATGGTCAGCAATTACACGCATGGAACGATCATTTTTTGTCGACATACCATAGTTAGTTTTGGAAATATCGGCTAAAAAATCAATAATAGGTGTAAAACGATCTGTTTCATATGTAGTTTCCGCATCTTGTAAAACTAGCGCCATCCGTTCCAAACCCATGCCAGTATCGATATTTTTACTTGGTAAAGGAGCATAACTCCCATCAGGCATATGGTTGTATTGAGAAAAAACAAGATTCCATATCTCTAGAAAACGACCATCATCTCCACCAGGTGCCTTGCTTGAACCAAAAACTTCCCCGCGGTCATAAAAAATTTCCGTATTAGGACCACTTGGACCGACACCGAGATCCCAAAAATTATCCTTCAACTGCACAATACGCTGGCGAGGAATCCCTAATTTATACCATAAATCACATGTTTCATCATCTTCAGGATGCGCCGTGATATATAGACGTTCGACCGGTAAAGAAAAACCTTCAGACGATGTAAGTAATTCAAAAGCAAAATTAATCGCATCTTCTTTAAAATAATCACCAATCGAAAAATTACCTAACATTTCAAAAAAAGTATGATGACGTTCCGTAAAACCTACATGCTCAATATCATTTGTACGCAAAGATTTTTGCACACCAACTAATCGTTTACAAGGAGGCACCTCTCGACCATCAAAATAACGTTTCAAAGCAGCGATACCACTATTTATCCACAACAAACTTTTATCATCAAGAGGGACTAATGGTGCACTAGCTAAAGATTTATGACCACGTTTACTAAAAAAATCGATAAACAAATTAAAAATGAGATCGGTTTGCAAAAGCAATCCTCCTTTGGTAAATTTAAAATCTGCGTTCACAATGATCATAAATGAAAATAATGATTTATTATGCATTAATTAAAAAAAATAAAAAAGAGATCGAAAAATCAAAACAAAACAAAATCAAAGTTAAAACAAAACATCATTTTAAAGAAACGAAAATATTTTAACAAAAACTTTAAGCAGGTAACCGTACAAAAATAAAAAGTACAATGCAAAATTACCCACCAAAACTAGGTAAAAATCCCTTATATATTATATTAACAATCCAAGTGATTGCACACCACATATACATTATCATTTGTTTCCGCCTAGCACAATAAACAGGTGTCTATTATAAGCTAAAGCAACATCATGATGCAAAATTTATCAACATAAGCAATATATTCACAATACGGATAATAAGCTTTCTCATGAACCAAGATGACATAATGCCTGTTTTATTTTTTTAAGCTAAATATGCTGAAAACCATTTTTTTAAATAATGTTCGGAAAAATGACAAAAGATGACTTTGCTCATAGCCATTATAGGTACCGCAAAAAGCAAGCCAGTAATGCCACCTAGTTCACCTCCAATGAGTAAGGATAAGATGACAGATAATGGGTGAAGGTCTAATGTACGTCCAATAACATTTGGTGAAATAATGTTACCTTCGATTATTTGTACAATTAAGTTAACAATGATAACACCTATAAGTAATTCTGGTAGAAATAAGAAAGAAACAACCAGTGCGGGGAAAGCTCCAATTAGAGGTCCAATATAGGGAATGATGTTCGCAATCCCTACGATGCTGGCTAATAATAAGGCGTATGGTAAGCCGATGAAGATATAGCCGATGTAGGTAGCGATAAAAACGAGGAAACAGATAAAAAGTTGACCCCTTATATAATGGCCTAAAATGTGATCGATTTCACTAAGTAGATTTAAAACTTTCTGTCTGTGTACATTGTTAAATAAACGAAAAATGTAACGTTCAAAAAGCGCAGCGTCTTTAAGCATATAAAAGGAAAGAAATGGTACAAGAAGGATTGTTAACAAGCGGTCTAGTAACCCTGTTATATCCATAATCAACCTTTCGATCCATTTACTTAAACTTTCCTCTACACGATCAAGAGAATGTTCAATGCCTTCCCAAATAAAGCTAGGTAAGTTTTGTTCGCCTTGTTGATGATAGAGATGTAAAGATGCTTGAAAACGTATGATCCACGAAGGAAATTGCTTAACTAATTGTTCAAGTTGCTCTTCCAAAGTTGGCAAAGCTAAAGTGACCACGATGACACCAAAACAGATAAAGAAAGCATAAACGATTGTTATTGACCAAGCTGATGACAGACCAAAACGACTTATTAATCCCACCATAGGATGCAAAACATATGCCAAGATGGCTGCGAAAACAAAGGGAGAAAAAACAGCTTTAATAAAAAGCCAAAGATTGTGCAAGTGATCAACAAGATAAGGCCAAAAGAAAATGATAAAAAAAAATAAGCTCATGATCAAAAAAAAGCGGAATAATTTTGAATGAGTTAAATTCACAATAATCCCCTTTATGAAAACCATCTTTATCTACAATCCAAACCAACTAGTCCGAAAAATGACAAATATATATGATACAACACGAAACATATACAATAAAAATAATAGTATTTTTTATAATCCGGAAAATGGCCAAAATTAACAAACCATGGACAAGTCTGTTTACTTATCCATGGTAAACCATTAATCGTAATTTAAGTTGATAACAAACGTCGCATAAGTCTTTTTTTAAACCAAAATATCTTGTACATACTATAAGAAAGATAACGCCAAAAATTGCAATTTTTATAAAGAAAACAGGTGCGTTTTTTTTGTTTTCTACTAACTAAGATAACTAACAAACCACCTAATGCAGTAAATAATAATCTTTGCCAACAATTCTTTGACATAATAATATATCTCCTAACACTTTTTATTTACAATCTGCTTATTATGCTTATTAAAGCATTAAAAAACATATGGAAAAATAAAATGTTTTGAAATTGTAATACAAAAATCAAACTCGGGAAATATGGTTAGCATTGTTTGGAAAAAGATCGTTTAAAACACTAAGACTACCATCTTCTTCTATTTGGTAAACAGATAAAATACGATTATCTTCCGTTGTCATTTCGATAAAACAATGCCAACAATACAATTGATTAGTACCAACTTTACCAAGATCATGTGAATTGCAATTAGGACAACGCAACACTATTCTTCCCTTCCTTCATCGCGCATCTTTAAATTGGGTTCAACAAGCAAGAAGAGAATAATCGGATAGATCACCTATATCTCTAAAACACAAGTTGCGAAAAGCATTTTGGATGGCTCGGTCATATATCAACCGCCCCATATTTAACCCTGCAACCGAAATTCCCTGAGATGCGCGATCGTTAACTTCACCCCCTTATGCTGTTAGTATGGGGAAGATGATAGAGCGCACATACAGGAAAATATTACCTCATAGCAGCAATTAAACGGCGAGATAAACAATCATAACGATTTTCTTCCGATTGTTTTTTGACACCTAAAGCAAACGCCGACCATTCACCACATAAAATAAGAGTCGTTTGACTCCGCGTCACACCTGTATATAAAAGATTTCGCTGTAACATACGCCCATATGAATGCAGAACAGGCATAACAACAACTGGGAACTCAGATCCTTGTGCTTTATGAATGGAACAAGCATACGCCAGTGTCATCTGACCTAGTTCATCTTTAACATAAGGAATTTCGGCATCATCATACTTAACCCAAAGTATCGGCTCATCTTGCTCAGCATGCGGATCAAGAGCGCTAATAAAGCCAATTTCACCATTGTAAACAGCTTTTTCTGGGTGATTAACGATCTGTAAAACCTTATCTCCTTGGCGAAAAAACATACCATCACGGAGCATAACCTCCGGCTTATGACTACTAGGAGAATTTAAAGCAGCTTGTAATTGCTGATTAAAAACATCAATACCCTGAAGCCCTTTGTACATAGGGACTAAAACTTGTACATCACTCAAACTGTACCCCTTACGCATAGCCCTAGATACTAAACGCACGACTAAAGGTACAATTTGCTCATTTCGACAAGGTAGAAAATAATAATCATCTTGGCGGTCTTTCCATTCAAGACCCAGTTCACCTTCTTTAATCGCCGAAGCTAAACGTATAATAGATGATCCTTGCTTTTGACGAAAAATTTGCTGTAAAACAACACGTTTAATTTGATCAATACTTATAAGCTGTTGCAAAAAATGACCTGGCCCTACAGATGGTAATTGATGCGGATCCCCAACGAACAACAATCTCATATGCTTGGGAATACTCTGGAAAAGCCTATATGCTAAATTAACATCTAACATCGAAACCTCATCGACAATCAATATATCGCCTTCAAGGGGGTTTTTTGGTCCATGGGTAAATTTTTGTTCCCCAAACCAGCCTAACAAACGATGGACAGTCATCGCTGGCAAACGTGTCGCTTCAGACATACGCTTAGCTGCCCGACCTGTAGGCGCTGCCAATAAAATGCGCGCTGCTTTTTTTTGTAATAATGTAGGAATAATATCAGTCAACAACTTACACAATGACTTCAAAACAAACGTCTTTCCTGTACCTGGCCCACCCAAAATTAAAGACATAGCTTCCGTACAAGCCATCTGCAACGCAGCTTTTTGTTCCTCTGCATAAACGATCTCATCTTCTTGTTCCATTCGTTGAAACATCGATGTCCAAAAAGCAGCATCGACATCAAGCAAACAAGGCGTCTGTTGCAAAAGAGCTTTAATCCGCATCGCCAAAAGTTCACTCGCATGATGCAAAGCGGGTAAATAATACTTCTTACCTAAAACAATCAATGAACGTTTCGACCATAGGTCAGCTAAAATACGAAAACGCCCTGCTTCAGTAAAATATCTTTCATCTATATCATCTAAAACTTCCGATACCTGCGCTAAAAGTACATGTTCAGGTAAAAAAAGATGACCTTGTTCCTGCGACGCACGTTTTAAAACCCAAATCACCGCCGCTTGAAAACGCATCGGTGCATCTTTAGATATCCCGCATTTATGAGCCAACATATCAATACGTTTAAAACCTAAACCATCTATCTCTTCCAATAAACAATAAGGATTATCCTGCAATAAAGACTTTGTCTTTTCGCCATATTTAGCAAAAATACGCGTAACAAAACTATCACTTAAGTTTAAAGAATAAAGAAATAAAAACGTCTCCTGAGCAAGTTGCTCAAGATGCAAAGCATCGATTAAAGAAGTAATCTTGGTTTTACTTAAAATCCCCGCTAACAACTCGGGTTCTTTAACGATAAGCGCAAGAGCATCCTCGCCCAAAGCATTAACAATTTTCGTCGCCGTTTTTTTACCGATACCTTGAAAAAGCGAACTAGCTAAATAATTGACAATTGCTTCATATTTCCGTGGAAAAGTCAACAAAATTTGCTCAGCTTGATAACGCCAACCATATGAAGCATGTCTTGTTAGCGTACCATAACATACATAAATATGCTGACATTTCGGTTGAACGACTTTACCGATGACCACAATCATCTCTTGTGTAATTTCTTCCGAAGCCTCTTCAACTGCTAATTGAAAAACAGCATAATGATTACTTTCATCATAATATAATAAATTGCTCAACATCCCACGTACAAAAGAACGCTGCTTAACGGTCATTAGTTAAACCACGCCAAGACTGACAAATATAAACGATCTTCTGCGCAGCTAGCTTCACCTCATCAAGTGTCGTTGACATACCAAAACTAAAACGAAGCGCTGATACTAAGCGTTCCTCAGGCAATTGCATCGCTTGTAAAACATGCGAAGGTTTCCATGTGCCAGTAACACAAGCAGCACCAAAAGAACAAGCAATACCTTCTAAATCAAGACACATGCGCAAAGCAGGCGCTTTAATACCTAAAAAACTGATATTAACAATATGTGGTAAAGCATATAACAGATCACCATTAAGCACCATAGCTAATTCACCTTCATATAGCGCATGCAAAAAAACTTCACGAACCTGCATCAAATGATCATAATGAACGGGGCGTCGGTCAAACGCATAAAAAAGCGCGGTAGAAAAACCTAAAATACCAGCTAAATTCTCAGTACCTGCTCGTTTACCATGCTCTTGATGACCACCAAAAAACAAAGGACATACAGGAACATCATCCCTCATAACTAACAAACCTGTCCCAGCAGGACCTCCAATCTTCATACCCGCTAAAGATAACGACGTCGCAGAAAAATCTAGCGGCAAAAGACCAACAGCTTGTACCGCATCAACATGAAACAAAATATCTTGCGAAGCCAAATACAAAGCTATTTCATCCACAGGATGATAAACACCAGTTTCGTTATTAACATACTGCAATACAACTAAACCCGTATCTTTCGTAATAAAAAGCTTCAAATCAGCTAAAGATAACCGCCCAGAAGGATTTAAAGGAATCCGCTTAACAACAAATTCAGGATAATCAGACAAAACTTGAGACTTCTTCTTAACAAAAGTCATAACTTGCTTCAAAAGAGATGAATGCTCACCTTCTGTAATTAAAAGCTCAAACTTACCTCTTTGATACGATTCATAAACTAAACTATGCAGAGCCAAAGCATTCGCCTCTGTACCACTACTAACAAAAGTAATCCCCCGAGGTGAAACACCAAACAATTGCGCCACCCGAAAACGCGCTTCCTCCAACAAACCCTTCAATCTACGCCCAAATAAATGAGTACTAGATGGATTGCCAACGATATCACCAAAATATGGTAACATGCTTTCCAAAACACCAGGAGCTAAATTTGTCCCAGCAGCATGATCAAGATAAATATGCCTCTGGCTAGGAATCATAGATCGTTTATCACCTATCTTAAAATTATGCATCAATCCATTTATAACCTCCTAGCAGTTAAAAGCAAAAAATATATTAAAAAAATATAATATGTAAAATTGTGATCAAACAAAAACAAAAAGTAAATTTCACAAAAATACCCTCAGAACAATTCTATCGGTCTCTAGTAACAAAACGCAATGAAAATTTTGCACTAAAATAGCCACACTAAAACAAAACGAGTTTTGATAGTTAAAAACCCTTGAAAAAAATATAAAAACTAAACAGTTGATCAGTTGCATTAAATATAAAAAAGAATTCTATATAAAACATCAAATTAATAACAAATTAACTTAATAAAGTTGATCAGTTGAATTAAATATAAAAAAGAATTCTATAAAACATCAAATTAATAACAAATTAACTTAATAAAGTTGATCAGTTGCATTAAATATAAAAAAGAATTCTATAAAACATCAAATTAATAACAAATTAACTTAATCAAAAATTAAATTAAAGATAAATTAAAGATAAATCAAAACTAAAAAACACAAATAAACTAATTAAAAAAGACAGTTATAAAATAGTAAAAAGATAACCTAAAGATAAGCATTCTAAATAGTCGTTTAAATAAATGAAGTTCCTTCGTATAATCTAATAATAACATCGATCTTCATTAACATAAATAAATTTTTAACTCATTTGCGATGAAAAAACTGCATAAAAATAACCATGAAAATAGCAGTTTTAAAAGCAAAAAATAATTTTAAAAAGTTTATCTCGAAATTAAAATCATCAGATTATATTTTATAGCATATAAGTTTATTTGTCTACTATATAATTAAATAAACTAACTTATCTACTAATGAAAAAAAAATGCCCGCATGATATAATTAATTATCGCAAAATTACGAGGAGGTTGTCCTTTTGTCTATCAAGAAAAAAATATTTAAAAAAATTCTAAAGTATACTATCCAAGAAGCACTTAAAAGAAGTACCAAAGTAAATACTAATCAACCAATGTCTCCAAAAGTTAAGATGATAAATAGTATATTAAAAATGCTAAAAAAATAATTAATAAAGAAAAGAGGATCTAGATAACTAAAATCATGAAAGAACGCCTACAAAAATTCTTGAATCGCTGCGGATATGGATCAAGACGATATTGTGAAACATTAATTACCTCTGGCAAAGTAAAAATAAACGACCAATCAGTTACTCAATTGGGCGTTTGTCTTAATACAGAAAGCGACAAAGTAACGGTTGATAATAAATCAGCTAAACCCGAAACTGTAAAAACAATTTTATTTTATAAACCGCTTAGCGTCATAACATCCATGAATGATCCTTGGGGACGCAAAACAGTAAATGACCTATATCAGGAAATAAAAGAACGCCTATACCCCGTAGGAAGACTTGACTATCAAACAGAAGGTCTTTTGTTATTGACAAACGATGGTACCTTGGCCAACTTTATAACACATCCTAGATATTGTTGCGCCAAGGTTTATTATGTAATTGTACGAGGCATCTTAACAAAACCAAAAAAACATCAGCTAGCTCAGGGTATAAAATTATCTGATGGATTGACAGCAAAAGCAGGCGTTGCAATTCAAGATGTAAAAAATAGACATACTTTTATGCATCTAACAATTTACGAAGGACGAAAAAGACAAATACGCCGCATGTGCCAAGCAATCGGTCATCCTGTTGTACAACTTAAACGTATTAAAATTGGTGAAATTGAAGATCAAAAACTGAAACCTGGTCAATGGCGACATCTAACACCTAAAGAACAGGAATATCTGGATAATCTAAAAACAACTAAACCATCAACTAAAAAAATAACCAATCAAATACAACAAACTAATCATACTAACAAAACTAACAAAACTAATCATATTGACAAAACTAATCAAACATATAAAACAAATAACAAAAAACCTAAATCACAAGCAGCGAATAACAGCAAGAAACAGCAAAAATCATTCCATGCGGGGCGGAAGAGGACGTGAACAATAAGCTCAAAAAATGTAGCTGCGGAAATGATAATCATCTCGATAGTTTATTATGCGCAAAATGCGGCAAACCGCTTACTGATGATTTAGTAGAGCAAAAAAAATTTTTGAGTGCTATGCGTTATGAAGGACAGCATAGGTACTCTCAACAAAAAAACCTATCAATTGTAAATAAAATATGGGCTTTTTTTTCCCGTGTAAAAACAGCAATCGTCCTGATTTTATTAACAACTGGTGCAACTATTTTAGGCAGTATCCTCGAACGTGAAGTTTTTGTACAAGCTATCGATAAAGCTGCTTATTATAAAGAAAAATACGGCTTAATAGGAACCGTATTTTATAATCTTAGGTTAACTGATGTGTATACTACCTGGTGGTTCATCAGTTTGCTATGCTTAATATGTATCTCTCTTATAATCTGTAGTCTGGATCGTATCATACCTCTTTATGCAGCACTTTCACGACCCACGATTAAAAAAGATAAACAATTTCTGCAATTGCAAAAATTTTCATGTAAAATACAGCTAACAGATGAACGAACAGCCCTATTAGAAATTAAAAAAAATCTTGATAAATTAAAATATAAAATTTACGAAAAAGATAACGCACTGCTAGCCGAAAAAGGACGCTTAAGTCGCTTTGGGCCATATATAAACCATATCGGTTTAATTGTTTTTTTGATCAGCATTGCCTTGCGTAATATACCTGGATGGAACGTTGATCAAATTGTTATAGCACCGCCAGGGGAAATAGTGGCTATCCCGAACACCGATTATATGTTAAAAACCAATGAATATCAGGAAAAATATTATGCTGATAAGAAAACGGTCCAGGAATTTAAAAGCGATGTCACCCTTTATGGTCTTGATAAAGAAACACTTAAACCAACAAATGAACTGGCCCATGGAAAAACAGTTGTAAATACTCCTTTTACATATAAAGATTTAGAAATCTTTCAAACAGCTACAAGAACGCAAATAAGCAATTTATGCGCTTTAGTTTTTGCAAAAGAAAAAAAACATTTTTTAGGAAAAATTGATTTCCCTTTAAATAATATAAAGCTAAATCAATGGTCCCCTTTAAATCAAGACCATAGATGGCGTATGTTAAAATATTATCCTGAAGGAATGGATGACAAAAATGATATATTAGACGATATTTTTGGTAAATTACCGGTTATTGATTTAGAAATAGACTCAAAAAACCACTCAGATGGCGAAAAAATACGTTATCGTCCTTTCATGGAAATAACAACTATCGATGGTAATAATACAAATTATCTCTTTGAAACAGACGACAATTGTTCTATTAAACATCAAAAAGTTCCATTATTTACAATCCGCATTGACAGAGCATTGCCTTTTATATTCATAGGTGGGTTAATCTTCATTATTGGACTTTTTATAGGTTTTTATCGGCAACATAGACGTATTTGGGTAATGTTAGAAACAGAAGACAACATTACCACATTATACTTAGGCGCTCATACGAATAAATACCCCCAAGGACTCCAAAGAGATTTAGCTAAGTTACCATTAAAAGATGAACCTTTTAAAGATAATTATATTTTATAGAAAGATAAAGAGAAAAAATAAAAAAAACATAAAGCGAAAAAATAAAGAGAAAAGATAAAGAAAGGATTTTTATGCAGATGGAGCCATTATTAGAATCCCTTTTACTAACGTCTTTCTTGCTCTATCTCTTCGCAGCTCTGATATTTACGATACAAACAAATATCAATGTACAAGGGAAAAAAATTGATCCGCAAAAAATTAATGATCGTCTCTTAAGTGATAATAATATCGTTAATTTTAATAATATAGAAAATAAATATAATATTAAAAAGATAACAAAAAAGATAACAAAAAAAAATTTGCCTCTAATCATGATTGGTATAGGTATAATCTCACATATATGCTTCACAATATATCGCTGGTGGTTGAGTGGAACATTCCCCTTAAATAATATTTTTGAATTTTGTATCTTTTTTTGTCTATCTATTGCAATTATTTTCCTCTCCCTCTATAAGACCTATCCTTCTACGACATTCGGGATGTTCACAATGTGGTTTGTTGTAGCTGCCTTAGCATATGCAGCTGTATTTCCACAAGATATTAAACCACTTATGCCAGCCTTACAAAGTCATTGGCGATGGATACATGTACCATTAGCAGCTATCGGTCAAGGTGCTTTCATCCTCGGATCAGTTGCTGGTCTAATTTATCTATTACGCATACTTGATCAAATAACAAAAAAAAGAACAGCAATTTTAAGAGGGCTAGAAACAGCAATTTGGTTTCTATGTGTCTGGTTAGGATATACAATTTTCATTTGGTTCAATAAACTATTGCATGGACCATATAATGTAACATACCCTTTAACATCCTTGTTCATCGACAACACAAATATAATATACGATATACCACCTCTAATACTCCCACCCGAAGGTCAAATAACTGGTTTCTGGCAATCAATTGCTTTAGAAGCACCTTTATGGTTAAACAAATACGAAAATATAACTTCATTAACAAAATATATAAATACCATCACTTGGGCTATCTTAATAGGTAGTACGAGCTATCTTATAATGCGCCTCATCGCAAAAAAGCAACTATCGATCATCCTGCATCGTTTAACAAAAAACCTATCCCCCAACAAAATAGATGAACTAAGCTATCGTGCTATTTGCATTGGATATCCCCTATTTACATTAGGAGCCCTGTTTTTCGCCATGATTTGGGCACATTTTGCTTGGGGAAGATTTTGGGGATGGGATCCCAAAGAAAATTGGGCCTTAATAACTTGGTTATTCTATAGCGCATATCTCCATCTAAGACTATCACGTGGATGGAAAGGAACAAAATCAGCATGGTTAGCCATTATAGGTTTACTTATTATCCTCTTCAATCTTTTTGCAGTAAACTATCTCTTTTTTGGCTTACACTCATATGCTTAAAAAAAAAACAGTTATTATGACTGTTTTTTTTTTAAGCATATGCAGCCCACGGGTACCCATTTTTAAACACAATTTTATACATTTTGTTACCTATTTGATAATTCAGTTTATATTTTATATAAAATATTTTAAAATAAATTTTTTAATCAAAACCCAAACTCGTTATATAAATAAAGCTAACTACATTATCTTTTAAAGGCTATTTATATCCAGGAAGTAAGATAAATTTATTATTCTTAAACATCACACCGGTTTCTTCAGATAAAACAGAAAAATCCTTTATATTGTTTTCAATATTTATCTTGCTTTCTTGTTGAAGAGATACTAAAATAGCTGCTATTTCTTCTCTTAAGATAATAACTGGAATACCTTGTTTCTTATTTACTTTATAAACTAACTTATTAATCAAATCATTTTGTAAAATCATCATAAGCACGCCAAATTTTCTCAGATCCAAATCTTGTCCATTTACTAAATCTTTCGCATTATCCGTTATCTTAAAGAGCTCTTCGATCGACTCTTTATGATCCGCAGTAATTTTGAATAAATTTTGCTTAAGTTTTAACAATTCCTGTTTTAAATCATTACCCGATAAAGAAGATATTTTATGAAGGTTAGCTTTAAAATTCGCTAATAAAATATTTAATTGATATATACTAGATAATTATTTGCTATATTTATTCGCAAATTTTAAAAATTTATGCCAAAACTGTTTTTGTAATTTATTTTGCGAAATTCTATGATAGGATATATTAACTTCCTTAGATGTTAAATTAGGCAACCATTTTTGCCAATAAGCTTTAACTTTAGCTTGTGATTCCGCATGCTTCATATGTCTATCTTTAATCAAATAATCACTAAATATTGTTATAATTTTTAATTTTACTCTTTAGCTTGCTTTTTTATCTTCTTTAACTTCTTGGAATTTCCCTAAAGCTAGGTGAGCATTAAACATTGCGCATATTAAATCAAATTGTTCTGGAAATTTTTTAGGATTATTACGATATCTATTAGAAATAATCTTAAATATTTTTAACCAACCTATAACTCTTTCTACCAATGATCTTTTACGAGAAATTTTTTAATTATACTCCTTTTGTTCCTGAGTCAAATTCTTTAACTTACTTCTTTTATATGGTAAAATCACGTATAGAAATAGCTTTTGTAAGCCCTGAAAGCCTAAATCAGCGATTAAAGTGGCATATTCATATAACCATGGAATGTACGAATCTTTAAAAAGCTTAAAATCATGTACACTACCAGGTGAGAAATTTGTGTAGCCAATAGAAGCTGTTTCAGCACAAATTGCAAGGAAAGACTTCATTGTTGGATACTTTTTTATTCCAGATTCATATTTTTTATTACATTTTTTTGGTCTTTCTATGCGCACTTCAGTACAATCGAATGTAAACAAACCAAATATGAGCGATGCAAAATATGGGCTCTGATTTGTAGGATATCTTTTGGATAATACTTTCTTGGCGATACCTTGTATCTTTTGTGTGATGTTATTAACCGCGCTTTTACTAATACCAAAAATTTGTGCAATCATTCTATTTGTAAGCCCAAGAAAAAAATTATGGAAAAAGAAAAAATTATGAAAAAATAAGTATACTTGATTTTCAGGGTCGAGGATATTTTGCCTTCCACCCTTTCTTTGAGTCTTTAAATTTATTTTTCTAACTCCATTAAATATTTTTTAAAAGATGATTTTATCTACACAGACAGCAGACATGAATTTACCTTCATCAAATGCTGCTATTTTGGAATATTCCATATTTAAGTATTTAACTTTAGATTTATACATATATGCTTAATACTCTCTTTATAAATATCAAATTTTATAGTAGTATGAGCTTGTCCAATAACCCATGTTACATAGTGTTTAAGAACCTAATTTAATACACAAAAAGCTATGGTAATGGCTATTTTTGTGTATTAAATTAAACATTACTAATCGGCTATATTAATATTTCTGGACAAGTCCTATATATCAAAAAAAATAACAATATAAATATAACATTGTGATTTTTTTTGATATATATTGCAATATTAAATTTAAAAATATTAGAAAGAGATAAAATTATTTCATTAAAACTTATTTTTTATCATAAACTGAAAACTATTAATAAAATATATGAATTTTGGTATATAATTATTAATATTCAAATAATTGCAACATTAGTATTTATATATCTTAAAAATATATAAAAGGCAGCTTGATTTTAAGCTTTTTTAATAAAATTTTAAAATTGACAATAAGTACCAATAATCTGCACTAATCGGCTATATTAGTATTCTTGGAAAAGCCCTTAGTATCTCTAATATTTTGTGTACTCATCTTAGATTGTACTGAACTACAAATAGAAAGACAAAAAAAGATAATAAAAAACATGAATATGGAAGAAAAAGTATCCAATCAAGAAATCTTTAATTGCAATTTGTGCTGAAAAAGCTTTGATTGGCTATACAAATTTTGCCTCTAGGATTGTACATAATTTTAAACTGTTTAAATATGCACATACTCTTTGGTTATAAAAATTGAACACTTTAATTGCTGATTTAGGCTCACACAAGAGATTCCCATACGTAATTCTATCATCTAAAAGAAGTAAGTTAAAATATTTGACTAAAGAACAAAAGATACATGATCAAAAAATTGCTCTAAAAAGATCATTGGTAGAAAGAGTTATAGATTGGTTAAAAAGATTTCAGATTATTTCTAATAGATATCATAATAATACTAAAAAATTCCCAGAACAATTTGATTTAATATGTGCTTCGTTCAATGTCCGCCTATCTTTAGGGAAATTTTAGAAAGTTAAAGAAGATAAAAAAGCAAGCTAAATAAATAAAAAATTAAAAATTATGATAATTTATATATGTATTAGTTAGGCAATTTCGATATAATTCCATTGGTTATAACTACAAAAATGAAAAATTAAACCTACCAATAAAATCCCTAGAAAAAAGAATCTTAGTTTTTTTACATTTTTTGCTTCTTTCAAATCCGTTGTATAGACATATAATACCAAAAATGCTATATTAATATAGATAATCAATTATTAATACTTAGCTTTGTTTATTTATTTTATAATTTTATAATATATTTTAAAATGCAATTTATAAAGCCAGTTATTAATCCGCTTAGAAATAACCCTTATCGGGGATTTTTTGTGTAATTATTAAGAAAGGAACACTTGTTTTCCTGCTTAAAATCTATTTTAAATTTTTACTGCATTTTCCAGCACGTACAGTATAAAATTTTTTTGTGAAATTTTAAAAATAACACAAATGTGTTGACAATCTATATACTAATTATATAAACAATTATATTTATATCTAAAATATCATAATCTTAGAGGTGTAATAATTGAAAGATATTAAAACCAAAAAAAACTTAAAAAGAATCTTACTACCTTCATTTTTTATCATAGGAATTACAGCTATTACAAGCAATGGTATATCATCTTTGAACCAATCATTAGCCATGGTTCAAACCGGATCACCAGCAATACATGGAAATAATAATTCATCCAAAATGATAAAAGAAAAAATTATAAAAGACAAAATTACATCATTAACTGCATTAATAATAAAATCAAATTCAAAAGCAGAAGAAGCCAAAAATTCAGGAAAAAAAGCACTATTAGGAGAAGCAATTACATTAAATGAATTAGCAGATGAATTAGATAAAGAAGCAGTTGAAACATATGAAAGAGCAGAGGAATTCCGAAAAATAACAGATGAATTAGTTGACTTATTCGGTGAAGAAGAAGCATATAAATTCTTAGATGCCGAAGCAGCAGATATAGTATTAGATGAAGCATATAAAGCAGAAGATAAATTGCGAAAAGTAGCAGTTGAATTACGAAAAGCATCAGAACTTAAATTATTAAATGAAGCATATAAAACAAAATATAAAGTAGCATCTGACTTATATGAGGCATATAAAGCAGCATATAAACCGCAAGAATATGAAGCGGCACATAAAGCAGCATCCAAAGCATATCAAGAATATAAAGCAGCATATGAAGCATACACAGCAGCAGCAGATATAACAGATGAAAATCGAATACCAAAAAAAACATTACATGAAATGTTAACAAAATTAACAAAATTAACAGCCGATTTATATACAAAAAGAAAATTAGCAATTACAGCAGAAGCGGCAACAAAAGAAGTAATAGAAGTATTAAAAGTATCAAAGGAAAAGCTAAAAGCAGCAGATGATGTGCTAAAAGCAAAAGATGATGTGCGAAAAGCAGCAGATGAAGCGCGAAAAACATTAGATGAAATGCGAAAAACAGAAGATGAAGTGCGAAAAGAAGAAAATAAAGCGAAAACAGAATTAAATAGATATAAATACAAAGAAAATGATGTGCAAAAAAAATCTAAAAAGAAAATATTAAGTCCAGCGGAAAAAAAATTAGCTAAAGCGCAAGAAGAATTAAATATAAAAACATATAAAGAAGAAGAATTAACTCCACTGATAATCAAATTAGATGCTGCACAAGATGAAGCAGACTACGAAATTACAATCGCAGACGATCAAGCCGCAGACAGCGAAAAAGCAGCCATAATAGCCGAAAAAGCAACACCCGAAACCGAAGAAGATACCGAAAAGCTGCGACTAAAGCTGGAGAAGAAGCATAAGGCCAGAATTTTTGAAAATCAAAAATTAACTTAAAAATTTTATTATAATATAAATTTAATTATTTGTTTATACAAAAAAGATAATTTATATATTTGTATCGTTATAATAAATTTAATTATATTTATTAATGGTAAATAAAACCTAGGCTTTTACCATATTTATCCTTTTTAATTGTATTTGCAGATTTAGGTTACCTCTTTAAATTGATAACAGGAGGACCTTAGTGCTACTCTTAATCCTTTTTTGCACGTGATAAAATAAGCTTCACAGATATAGTAGTCATATTCAAATACGATATATTTCAAGGATGAAATGAATATATCAATCATATCTTCTATTCGATCAGATTCTTTTTTAGCATGATATTTACGTAATCCCTTTAGAAGATTAACATTACATGTATGTGTACAATAAATTTCTACAAAAATTTGTAAAATTAAGTATCTATCTAAAGCTTTGCTGGATCTGCCTTGGTATCCTTGTAAAGAAAGATAATTTTTAGCTTTTATAAAATGGGTTTCGATTTCCCATCTTTTCGAATAATAATTTAGAATTTCTTCATGACTTAGCTTCATATCTATGCAAATAAAAGCTTTTGATTTAGATATATCTTGACCTTCCTTAACGCAAATGATGAAGTAAATTGGGATATTAACCCCAATTTACGAAAAAATTTGACCAAATGAGATTTATTTGTTAACCTACAATTAATAGACATTCTTTATCCTACTGTTGTTTTTTGTTAGGAAACTTATATTCTACACAGGGGATAGAAAAATGTCTATTTTTGTTTGCAAAATCTTAAAATATAATATATTGTAACCTTTGGAAATACAATAACATTTTATTATTTTTATTAAAAATTTACATTTTTTTGCTTTTTTTCATGTACAGTAGTAATTATATCGATAATACATACCGATTATTGTTTTATTCAGTGATTTATATTTCATTTCTAACTATTAATTATTTCCCAAAACAAAACAACATTGTCCCTGACTTTAGAAAAACTTATATCTGCACTACAATTTTTTCACTATTTGAACCTTCTGCTAAACGCTTCCCTACTATTGCTGAAGGTGCTATTAATGGGCTTTGTAGATATCCAGATGGTAAATTACTACTCTTACTATTCTTATTTAAATCATCTGGGCCTTCCGCTAAGCGCTTCCCTACTCTTGCTGAAGGTGCTATTAATGGGCTTTGTAGATATCCAGATGGTAAATTACTACTCTTACTATTCTTATTTAAATCATCTGGGCCTTCCGCTAAGCGCTTCCCTACTCTTGCTGAAGGTGCTATTAATCGGCTTTGTAGATATCCAGATGTTAATATCTTTGTCTGATTGAGTGCATAATTAAAATTCGGTAATATCGTATCTGATAATCTTGTATGCAATGAGAAATCATCTATGGATGTTAATTGAGATGATCTTAATAATTTAGGATCAATACTATGTAAAACCTTATCTATATCCAAAGGTATCTGTGAATTATCTGCTAAATTTCCTAAAGAAATAGATTTATTTCTTGTCAAATTTTTGATAAAAATCTCTAGGGGTAAATAATCAATACCTGCAGACAAAAGATCTGCACTAAATAAAGTCATTTCATATATAAATTTGTCTTTATATTTAAAGTAAAATCTTTTCCATTCATCTCCCTGAAAACTGTCTATTTTATCTTTATTTTCATTATATTCCTGATTGAGATGAAAGTCCGAAACTTCTTTACCGAAAGAATCTTTATTATTAATTGTATCCTGTATTTTCAAAATAAGTAACTTCAAAGGATAAAAAAACGGATAGTATAAAGGATTCAACAATGTATTTGAGACCAGGCTAGTATAATAAATTATTTTTAATTTTTTAAGCGCTTCTTCCCTTTCTTTCATATCTAATGCCATAATTTTATGTCTATATGCATCTAAATTAGCATCATATTCTTTTAAATTTTTTTTGAAACTTTCATATTTTATCATATTATTATTAACAAAATTTAATTTTGATGTTATATAACTTAGCGGATCTTGTGTTCGGTGTGAAATTAGATCAAAAACTTCCTGCAAAATCATTATATTAGAACCAAGTTTATCACGAAATAATTCAATTAATTTATTTCTATTAACAACATATTCTCCCATAAGAGGTGGCTGTAAAGATTTAGATGAAGATTTTAACAAATAATACAAATTCTTAATTGCTGCAACAGGCAAATTATCTGATAGCAATTCTGAGAAAATGTTCTCTAGTGAAGAGTCTAACGTAATATCCAAAATAGTCAAATCATTTCCTATTTCAGGTCTTTTTTCTTTTTCATATATATTTAATTCTTGGTTCAAAATACCAATATTTTCTTTTGCTAAATTATAGTATAAAAGTGCATCCAATTGATTAAAAAATATCGTAAATCGATCACCATTTATATCAGCTAAAAAATTCTTTAAAAGATCACCCGTTATTGTAACTTCAGGCTCCTTTGTAATTTTTGATAATAATATTTTAAATGCATTATAAACATCATTGATTGAAAAATCATGAACTTGATTTTTGATTTTGATATAAATTTTATCAATATTACCATCGCCTAACAGTAATTTGAATTCATCTAAATATACATCATAACGTTGTTTAAGAAATTGACTAAAATGATTGATACGTCTATGCTTCGAAATACTATCTATAAAATTAAAAGAATTAAAAAATTCTAATACTTCATCAGCTATCTGTCTTTTATTTTTACTATACTCAGCATGTTTTAAATCCCTACTGAATTGATTACGAATATCATCTAAACTACCATTACCTAAATATGTTTTAAAATCTTCCAAAGATATATCAACTGATAAATAATCATATAGAGGTAAAATTATATCATCATTTGAAATTAAAGGTGAATTATATATCATATCTTCCAAATAATCAGCAATTAATTTAAATATATCTTTGCTTGCAATGAAAATTTCTTCTATTTTACCATTTTTAAATCTATATCTATCATTATAAATAATATTTTTAAATAAATTTTCTTGATATTTTATTAAACTATTTAAATTAGTTTTATAATTCGCACCAGAAATTTGACGAAAAAAATCTTGAACACCATGATCCGAATCTAACTTTTGTTTGAATAATTCTTTTTCTTTCTCAGTAGCATTTGTGTGATGCTTATTAATCAAATACTTATAAACAATCTCCTTAAAATTATAAATCTTTCCATCTGACTTTATATTAGAAAGCAATTCTGAACGAAAGAAATTTATCAATTCATTTGCAAATACTATATTCTGTATGCCTGCCCAATTATTTTTAGAAAGACCCTCTGAATTAGTTTTTAAGGATTTTAAAGAATTACTTGGAAATATGTCTACATCAGTCACAAGCTTAGTTTTATTCATGCCATCTTCATAGCTAGAACCAAGTAATGCTTGAAATTGATTTAATTTATCATTTGAATAATATTTAAAAAATACACTTTCAATTCTTTCTTTATAAGAAGCTAATTTCTGATATGAATAAATATATGGTAATTTTTCACCATATAGACGCATATATTCATCTGCTATTTTTTGATAAAACAACGGCATCGTATAATCAACAAAAGCACTCCACAGCTTTATGAGGTGCTCATCACCATATGTATGATAATACTGATATAAATGATCTTTAATCTCTTTTGCTTTATTATCTTCCAAATGAATCTTCGCAATCTCTTTATTTGTCTTATGATCTTCATCTATTATAAGACGTGCAGAAGGTGACAAAACCATCGGAATTACATAATGATTTTTTGTAATAGGACTAAGTAATTTCTCTATTTCATGACGTCTTTGTTGATAATTATAATAATGATTTAGAAATGAATTTAAAAAGGTTTTAAATAAATCACCATCTATATTTTTACGAAAATAATCATCTATAAAATACAAGGCTATTTTTTCATCTATTATATATGTCATAGCATCAATTGCTTTGGATAAATCTTCAGTTTTAAAGGATTTTTTTATTTCAGCTAAATCCGATGTAAGCCAAACAAAAATTTCGCGATATTTATTAAATTTATCCCTGACGCTATCTTTAAGCGCATAGCTTATTTGTAATTTATCCATTATATAAACAATAAACTGATCCCACATAAGATGCGGATCATGATCCAAAATAAAGTTATCTTGGTTTTTTTTAATATTCAACCAAAATTCTTTTAATTCTTTAAAAAAACCTAAATGGCCAATTTTTGAGACTGCGGTCGAAATATCATTAATTTCACTAGCTGATTGTAATTTACTAGCAATAAAATTTATAGTACTTTGCTCAATATTCGCCATAAAAGCCGAAAATGGCGTACCCAAATTAGTTTTTTCATTTGAATCAATAAATTCTGCAAATTTATTTTGAAATAACGCTAAATTATCTCTAAATGTTGGCAAATCACGAAAAACTTTAGGCAGATATTCATTAAATGTGGACCAATTAACTAAATCTAAAAAATTGTTTTTTGTTGATATATGCATCAAAAAATCTTTAAATAAATCCTTAAAAACCAACAAAACAGTATCTAGATCATTGTTCCAAGGTATAAAATGGTTTTTTAGCTGACTGTCTTTTTTTTCCAAATTACCTTGCTTAATATTTTGTATAGCATTTTCTCTGCTAAAACCTAAAATATCAATCCATTGATTATAGGGTAAATCATAAATTAAAATATTACCAAAAGTATCCTCCTTAAATAGCCGATAAAAATCTTTTTTGATCTCCAATAATGCTTCCATAAGCAATTCTTGTTTATTATTATGCTCATCATTACGAAGTTTATAATATTCGTTTAAAAGTTTATACCTATCTGGATTTAAAATAGAAAAATACCTAAACAAGGCATCGGAAAATAATTTCAATCCTTGACTACTTTGCTCATAATTTTGATACTTATCTTTAGCTGCATCAAAAGAACGTAAAAAGTTATCAATGACATTAATAGCTTTAGAACAAACATAATCATCCATCGTCATACATTTACTTTTGATCGATGTAATCACAGGATTTATAAGATCAACAAACTCACTCGTTATTAACTTAAGAGTCGTTGGATAAACATCACCTCTACCTCTGGCGTTATTTATATAATTATTCATAACATCTTTCATATTTGTCTTTTCATCATGAGATCTTGCTAAATCACCTCCGCCATATACAAGATCATTAAATTCTTGCGACCTTATTTTTGTAAGATGCTTAATAAAAAGATCATCGATCATCGATCCATCTATATCCTTAATTTTTTGGATATCATCCAAAAATATACGCGAAGAGTTCAATTCTGTTAATAAAACATCTTTAAACTCATCTAAGTCTTTTTTCAACACAACTAATTTATCATTTATTTTAGCCTGTTCTAAAGGCATAAAAACACTTAATAAAAATTCCATAACTTTTGCCAGCGATATTTGATCAAAAGAACTTATATATGATTCAAATTTTTGATTAAATAGTTTAAATAACCCTCGATAGTTTTCTAGCGCTTCCGGTGTTTTATCCCACAAACTAGCTTTATAATATTTCTTATATTTACTAACATTCTCACGAAATAAGTCTGATATTTCCTGTAATTTATTTTTTTCCGATGGGAAATTAAATGCAAAAGCTTCTATAGAAAACAAAGCTTCATCAACATATGTTAAAGCCTTAACATAATCACCTGGTCGATAATTTAGCATAGAAAATTCCATTAAGTATATCGCTTTTTGCAAATAAGCTTCCATAGAATAAAAGCACAATTTTACATATCGATCATTTATCATATTTAATTTTTCGGCTGAATAACTACCTTTGTTATCTTCTTTAGGTATTTTATTTAAAAACAATCGCAAGTAATCCATAAAATCATTTTCTTTATTTGATTCAAGCAACAAAACACCAGATAAATTACTACCTGGTAAAATCAAAGATTCCCACAAAGCTGTTGATTCTTTTTTAGCTTTATATGTCATTGCAGCTTCAGAAAATTGATCCTTATATAGCAAATAGTTTTTTTCTAATAATTCTTTCATATGGTATAATTCAGATTCTAACTCAGAAGTTACACTTACAGAAAATCTAGCTGGAAAAGTTGATAAATCTTCCAATGCTTCCTCAAATAACTTAAATGCTGGTTTGTCTATATCTAAATTTTGCAATGCATTATTAGCTTTAATTATTTTATCCGTCATAATAATATACGATTTTTTAAATTCATCATTTATCCCAGTTTCTATAGCAGAAACAGGATTGACAAATAAATCAGTAAATGACTCACCTGCTGAAAAAACAAACCATGAATATATTAATTTATATCTAAAATTAGGCATATCCATACTTAATCCCCTTATACGAATAAATGATCTATATTTACTGAGCTGGTCCAAAAACAAATTTAAAGAGCGTTTAAGAACCTAATAACATGTAATAAAGGATATAATAATGACTACTTTTGTGTTTAAATTCTATAAATAGTTTTAAAATATAAAAAACTAATATATTGTAATTCGAATCTAAACATATCATAAATAAAAAAAATAGCCTTCGATCTTATCCAAAAATCTGTGTTGAAGAGAGTTTAAAAAACTAATAAGATGTACTAAAAATTATGATGATGACTATTTTTCATTCAAACTATACAATCAAGATTTTATAGAAATATTTGCTTTCGATACAAAATATAACGTTAAATAAACATATTTTAATATATTAAATTTAAAAAGATATTTATAATAAAAATCAACTCTTAATTTATATAAACAATATATTGCGAATATTGCGAAATATTAGTTATATAACTATAACTATAACTATAACTATAACTATAACTATAACTATAACTATAACTATAACTATAACTATAACTATAACTATAACTATAACTATAACTATAACTATAACTATAACTATAACTATAACTATAACTATAACTATAACTATAACTATAACTATAACTATAACTATAACTACCATACCATTAAATATAAAATTAAAATAATTTATACTATATAGCAAAAAATGTTAAAAAATAGAAAAATAGAAAAATAGAAAAATAGAAAATTTTTTTTCGAGATGATAAACCCACTTTATATTTCTCTAAAAATTCATCATTGATAAAATAAACATCCTGTATCTACTAAAAATAGCTGTAAAAACGTTAAATAACTGTAAAAAATGTAATTATAAATTTAGATAGGAAAAAACACAAAAATAGACATTCTATCATTCTAATGTATAAAACAGAAATTGTTCTGAAACAAAATCCAAAACAGATGAGAAAAATAAATATCGACTAATATACTTATTTTAACACAAAAAGAAGGTTTGAACAAATATTTTACAAGATAGAAAATACAACTCCATTTTATAAAATAAGTTTTAAATCGGAATTGTCCAGAAATATTAATATAGCCGATTAGTAATGTCTAATTTAATGCACAAAAATAGCCATTATCATAGATTTTTGTGCATTAAATTAGAGTCTTAACCCCTATTTAACATGGGTTATTTGAAAAGCTCAATGTATGTAGAAAAAACAGACCTCATAACGGATGTTAATTCTACAGAAGAAGCTAGTCTATAATTATGCTTCCTTATTACTGTAATTAGAGCTGATCCAAGCATCGCTGTAAAGAGCGTTTAAACACCTAATAGAATGCACTAAAAGTTATATTTTTGTGTTTCAATTCAATAAATAGTTTTAAAATTAACTTGTACGATTAAAAATCAAAGATATTATTAATTATAATCAAAGCGACCATAAATAAGTAAAATAAGTAAAATAAGTAAAATAAGTAAAATAAGTAAAAAATTTTCCTGCAATTTATTGTTTTGATTAAATATAGTCTTTAAAATCTTCTCAAAGTTTCTAAACCCAAATTAAACACAACATGTACTAATTTACCATAACTACAAAGACCTATATCAGAAACATCGACATCTCACGAAACTTCATTTTTATATTCTGGTAATGGAGGTAATTCTGAATCTCTACCTTTATTTATAATAGAAGGCGTGGAGGTTACGCTGGATAAAGTTAGATTTTTTAGTCTGGAAAATTTTAAAAGACGGAAAAAAACACTCGATGAACAAATTAATTTTCTATCTTCATACGCAGATTCTTCATCACCTATGGTTAATAGATATATTGATGATTTTAAGGCAGATTCAGCAAAGTTGAATAAGTTTAATATAGGGATGGCTATTGTATGTGCATAGAGATAACAAAAGTATAAATTTCAAATATAAATTCTTATTAAATCAAATTATGACATTCTGTTAGGTTTATTATTTTTATTTTATATCTATGCTTAAAATTACAATATTATCTAGTGTTTGTTGTGGTTTTTATATTTAAATTTAGGGCAATACTTTTGACAAAGATTATTTTTTATAGTATTATAATATATAGTTTGGTTAGTTACATATAAGTATATTATCGTCTTAAGATAATTAATTAATCTTAATTTAATATTAAATTGATTTTTTATGAGATGCAAATATTGATTTTGGATAACAGATATTTGCATATGGATTTTAATTTAGTATATATTTCTGTAAAGTTCAGATTTTTTATTTAAATTAATTTGCTAAACTTAAAAATGTTGGTTCAATCATTACTTTTTCTTTTTAAATTGTTTGGCGTATAATTGTTATATTTTAGAATATTAATAATTTATGTATTATAAATCTTGATTTTCTGAGTTGATTAATTCTTTCTATATTATGGAATTTAAACATAAAAGTAGCAATTATAATGTATTCTATTATGTACTTAAACTCTCTTTACAGTGATTTTTGGAAAATCTTTATATATTAATTTGAAAAACAACGCTATGTAATCAACATTTTTTAGATATTAAAATATTTTTTAAAATATTAAAAAAATTGAATAAAATATAAAAAAGCTTTTTTGTATGCTTTTATATTAAGTATTCAAAGCTATCAGTTACCAAGGAATTTTAAGTTTAATTTTTTTTGTCGAGATATATCGAGGTCATATTAACTAAATAAATATAATTAGGATAGGTGTTCAACAGTGATAGATATATCTGAACCAATAAATAAAAATAAAACAGTTTTTAAAAAATGGAATTTATTAAATAAATCGTTGATTTTTTCATCTAGTATTCTATTTACACCTCTATTGACATTTGTTGATGCAGTAAAAGTGATTCGAACAGGACAATCATTGTCAGATGCAAATAGGGGATTAGTAACACATACAACTAATACTAATGTAGCACAACATGCAACTAATACTAATGTAGCACAACATGCAACCAATACTAATGTAGCACAACATGCAACTAATACTAATGTAGCACAACATGCAACTAATACTAATGTAGCACAACATGCAACTAATACTAATGTAGCACAACATGCAACCAATACTAATGTAGCACAACATGCAACTAATACTAATGTAAATAGGGGATTAGTAACACATGTAATTGGTCCTAATGTAAATAGTATGCCATTATTACGTACAAATGTTCAACAAGCCTTGTCAATAGATTTTTCTTTACATAATCGATCATCCTCGGCTGATGCTTCAGTATTAACTGCACATTCTTCAGGTAATCCAGTTTCTAGACAAAGTAATCGTGAAGGAGGTAAAAGACAAAGGACGGATGATGTTGAATCTATTACTGGAGGTCAGAGTTATAAAAAATCTAGAAACTCTGCGGAAAGTAAAAGTACTCAGGAAGAAGATATGACATTATATTTAGAAATGTTGTTAGGTAAAGATGATGCAGATAGAATACAGAAGTATAGGGCAAATTTTATAGAAAATCAAAATATACATGAAATCCAAGATAATATTTTTGAAATGGAAGAAAAAACACCACCGCCATATCCAAACCGGAAAATAATCTTTGAATTCCCTGAATATTTGCAGACAGCTTATAAAGAAGGGGTGGATAAATATGCCAAAATAAAAGAAAATTTGTCTAATCTAAAAATCTTTTTAGATTTAGATATTTTTAACTATCCATTTCAAAGTTTAATATCAAAGCAAATGTTCTTAAAGTTACATAAAGAAGTTTTAGATTATAGTACGTATATCCAGAAATGCTCAGATTTGTTAAATGATCGAATTAAGATATTTGAAAAAAAATATAGTAAAATAAAAGGAAGAAGGAAAAATTTCTTTTATGATGAAAAGAAGATTAAAACAAAAACAGGTATAAAAAATCTATTTGATCAAATAGATTTTTTAAAGAAAGAATATATTACCAAATACGATATAACTAAAGTATCAGATGATATTCTTTCTTCCTTGAAAACCAAATCTAAAGAAATTGAAATGAATTTAGAGATATATGAAGAGGCTAAGCAAGCTTATGAAAAATGGGAAATAACATATAACGAGTCTAAGGATAAGTTAAATTATATGATAGAATTTTTATCAAATTCAAAAGAAGGATTGCAGCGAAGTTTACCTGGTAGGAATATACAAATTACTTTATATCAAGAATTGATTGACAAATCCTTTGCGCTTGATCGGCAGTTTTATAATATCACTCAAGAGTGGGACAATTTTTGTCTTAAATATGAATATTTAAAAAAAGGGATGCAATTAAAATCTTCTTCAGTTTCTCAACACGCAACAGGCTCTGATGCAGCACAACATGAAACCGGTTTTAATTCATCAAAATATTTAGAAAATACAAGACCTCGGGAAGAAGATATGACATTATATTTAGAAATGTTGTTAGGTAAAGATGATGCGGATAAAATAAAGAAGTATAGGGCGGATTTTATAAAAAATAAAAATATATATGAAATCAAAGATAATATTTTGGTAACGGAAGCAAAAACACCACAGCCATATCCAAACAGGATTTTAAAATTTGAATCCCCCATATATTTGCTGACAGCTTATAAAGAAGGACTAGATAAATTTAAAAAAATAAAAGAAAATTTGTTAAATATAAAAAACGATTTAGATGTAGATATTGATAAAGATAACTTTAAAAGTTTAATATCAGAGCAAATATTTTTAAATTTACGTAAGGAAGTTTTAGATTATCATACATATATCGAGAAATGGTTAGCTTTTTTAAATGATCGAATTAAGATATTTGAAAAAAAATATAGTGAAATCAGATTAACAAGGAGCCATTTCTTTCATCATGAAAAGAAGATTAAAGAAAAACCAGATATAAAGAATTTATTTGATCAAATAGATTCTTTAAAGAAAGAATATATTATCAAATACGATACAACTAACAACTCAAGTGATATTCTGTCTACCTTGAAAATAAAATCCCAAGCAATTGAAATGAATTTAGAGGTATATGAAGAAGCTAAGCAAGCTTATGAAAAATGGGAAAGAATATATAACGAGGCTAAGGATAAGTTAAATTATATAATAGAATTTTTATCAAATTCAAAAGAAGAATTGCAGAACAGCGTATCTGGAAGTTATATATATATGGTTTTAGATCAAGAATTGGCTGCAAAATCATTTGCGCTTGATCGAAAGTTTTATAATATCATTCAAGAGTGGGAAAATTTTTGTCTTAAATATGAATATTTAAAAAAAGGTATGCCCTTAAAATCTTCTTCAGTTTCTCAACATGCAACCGGTTCTAATGCAGAACAACCTGCAACCGGTTCTAATGCAGAACAACCTGCAACCGGTTCTAATGCAGAACAACCTGCAACCGGTTCTAATTCATCACAATCTTTAGAAAATAAAAGACCTCGGGAAGAAGATATGACATTATATTTAGAAATGTTGTTAGGCAAAGAGGATGCAGATAAAATCAAGAAGTATAGGGAGGATTTCAGCGAAAATCAAACTATACATGAAATAAAAGATCATATTTTAGGGATGGAAGAAAAAACACCAAAGCCATATCCAAACTTGGGATTAACATTTGAATCTCCCGAATATTTGCTTAAAGCTTATAAAGAAGGTGTGGATAAATATAAAAAAATAAAAGAAAATTTTTTTAAGCTAAAAATCGATTTAGATGTAGATATTGATAAAGATAAATTTCAAAGTTTAATATCAAAACAAATGTTTTTAAATTTACGTAAAGAAGTTTTAGATTATCGTAGTTATATCCCTAAATGGTTAGATTTGTTAGATGATCGAATTAAGATATTTGAACAAAAATATAGTGCACAAGAATATCCGAGGAAATATTTCTTTAATAATGTAAACAAAAGCAAAGAAAAACCAGATATAAAGAATTTATTGATTCAAATAGATTCTTTTAAAAAAGAGTATATTACCAAATACGATACAACTAAAGAATCAGATGATATTCTTTCTTCCTTGAACAAAAAATCCAAAGAAATTGAAATGAATTTAGAGGTATATGAAGAGGCTAAGCAAGCTTATGAAAAATGGGAAAGAATATATAACGAGGCTAAGGATAAGTTAAATTATATGATAAAATTTTTAAAAAAGAAAAAATTGCTACGTAGCTCCGCTGAAAAGTATATACACATGGTTTTATATCAAGAATTAGTTGAAAAATTATTTGTGCTTGATCGACAGTTTTATAATATCACTAAAGAATGGGAAAATTTTTGTCTTAAATATGAATATTTTAAAAAAAGTATGTCTTTAAAATCTTCTTCAGTTTCTCACCCCACATTAAACACAGCATCTACTAATTTACCAGAATTACAAAGATATATATCAGAAGCATCGACATCTCAAGAAACTTCATTTTTATATTCTGGTAATGGAGGTAATTCTAAATCTCGACCTTTCTTTATAGAAGGCGTGGAGGTTATGCTTGATAAAGTTAAATTTTTTAGTCTGGAAAATTTTAAAAGATGGAAAGACGCACTCGATGCACAAATTAATTTTCTATCTTCATACGCAGATTCTCCATCACCTATGGTTCATAGATATATTGATGATTTTAAGGCAGCTTCCGCAAAGTTGGATGAGTTTAATATACAATTATTAAATAATGGTGATTTTTCAGAGAAGAACAAACTTATTTTACCATTAGCGCAAAAATTTTCGGAGTCATTAGAACTTGCTATGGGATATATTTTACGCAATGAATTTATAAATAGAAATTTGGATAATATTAATTCTTTTGATGCTCGTATTAAGAATATTAATCTATACCTGGAGATAAATAATGTATTTAAAGAATTAAATAAATCTTTATATGATTTTTTTTATGATATTATTAATAAAAAAATAGATTACTTTAGAAATGAATCTAAGCATGCTGGTAACCGTGAACAAGTAAGAGCTTTAAATGAACATTTACTGATTTTTAAAACGGACTTTATGACTAAACTAAAATTTCATACAGATTTAGAAATTAAAATATCTGATAACAGAAATATTTTAATTGAGGACTTATCGAAATTAATTTCAATATTTGAAGAAAAGATTAGTAAGTCAGACAATTTAAGCGTAACATTAAAACAAACATTAATAGATGCACAAGATATCAAGTCTAAGTATGATGGGGGTCAATATACCATTCCTATTTCTGGATCTAATCTAAACGATATAGATAATTATTTTAAAAATATTGAAGATAAATTAGCTATATTGTATAAAATACCTGATTTAGAACTTATAATACCAGATTCAGAACGTACGATGACTAATTTAGAACGCACGATACATAATCCAGAAGATATGATTCATAATCCAGAAGATATGATTCATAATCCAGAAGATATGATTCATAATCCAAAAGATATGATTCATAATCTAGAAGATGTGATTCATAATCCAGAAGATGTGATTCATAATCCAGAAGATGTAATTCATAATCCAGAAGATGTGATTCATAATCCAGAAGATATGATTCATAATCCAGAAGATATGATTCATAATCCAGAGTATGCTATGTCTGATTTAGAACGTACGATGCCTGATTTAGAACTTATAACGCCAGGTTTAGAACGTACGATTCCCGGTTTAGAACGTATATAAAAATTTTTAATTAAGTCTTATTATATATTTAGAAAAAATAAAAACCGAGAGGTTTCCATTTCTTCCTCTTGGTTTTTATTTTATGTTAAATTTTATTTGGCTATATTTACAAAAATTCCACGTATGAATTCAAGCACAACTTCTATTATTTTTAATGCAAAAGCTAATAATTGGCCTAAAAGGTTTGTTATTTTAGTGAAAAAATTATCATCAAATTCAATACCTGTGATATTTTTAATATGTTCTAGATTGAAAACTTTTTTTAATTCTTCGCTCATACCTTGAAATTGTGGTAGGAGCTCACTCCATGGTATGTTGAGACTTTTAAAGTTTTCGGCAAAATTACTTATATTCTGGGTTATCTCTGGGCTTATATTTATTTTTAATTCTTGGCTTATATTGTTAATAATTTGTGTATACTCGGCAGGGGTTTTTGGTGGATTATCCGAGATTTCTTTTTTTAGCGCTAACATAAATTGGGCTGTTTTGTTAGGATCGTTAGTGGTTTGCATAATTTGGGATGTTAAGGCTAACTCATCTGCAGCGATTTTTTTATTTTTAGGGTCGATTTTTTTGCCTGTTGCTATTTCAAAAGCTTTTATAATACCTGTTAAGGCACCCGTACCTGATACTCTAAAAGGTGCGTCAACGTTTATATCGGCATTTTTAATACCTGCTGTCGTCAAAACTCCAGCATACATTTCTTTTGTAACATTAGAAATATTATTTGTATTTATAGATATCCCTGCCACTGTATCGTGCATGGAAATTTTAGCTGATGAAAGTGCTTGGTTACCGATTGTCCGAGCATCAAAACTTTGTCCTAGTGTACTATGTTCTTCAGCATTGGTGACGACAATTAAGCGACCTTTTTTTCCTGTGCTCATTTCTGTGATTTGATCATGGCCTACCAAGGATATCCCAAATCTTTGTAAAATCATTTGTCTCTGCATCGGATTTAAATCCGCTCCTACAGTGACGACTAATTCTTCCACAGCGTCTGCATAGATGTAGTTAATTGATCCCATGGAGCAGGTACTAAGTATGAGGAAGATGGATAAGAGAAATTTTTGCATAAATATGGTACTTATTTTTTTTATTTTAAATTTTTGAATTATACCAAATATATTAAACAACTTTTCACTCCTTTTGATTTTAAAAAATAGCCAAGCTTTTTCTTTTATTAAGTTATCATTATATAAATTTATTTATTATTTAAAAATATTCTGGTTATTTTTAATAAATAAAAATCCACCAAATGAATAAATAAAAAACTAAATAATTTAATGGAAGATATTATATCTATAAACGATCTATGTTTTAAATACAGGTTCAGCCATTTCTTTTAATTTATCTGCAGAGCTCTTGTCAACATCATGATGTAAACTATTACCATGAGCATCCATTGTGACTATTGCAGGAAAATCTTTTACTTCAATGTTCCACATAGCTTCAGGAATACCCCATTCCATAAATTCTACACCAAGAACTTGTTTAATACAATTGGCATAGAATTGTGCTGCGCCACCGATGGCATTTAAGTATACAGCACCGTGTTTTTTTAATGCAGCTAGTGTTTTTGTCCCCATGCCACCTTTACCGATGACAGCCCTTATGCCAAATTTAGCGATAATATCAGCTTGATATGGTTCTTCCCGTATGCTTGTTGTTGGGCCTGCTGCTTTAATAAGCCATTGATCTTTTGTTTGTTTATCGATCTCAAGATTTTTTAAAGCTACTGGTCCACAATGATAGATGACGCCATTTTGCAAATTATATGGTGAGTGATGGTTAATTAAATGTTTATGTAATGAATCCCGTCCTGTATAGATAGGTCCATTTAATAAGACGACATCACCTATTTTAAGTTTTAAAATAGCTTCTTCAGTTAAAGGTGTTTGCAATTTAATTACCTTTTGTGTTTGTTGAATGTTGGTTGCTTTATTTTCGTACGATGTTATTTGCATAGTACTTTGTGTTGTTGTTTCTTTTATCTTTTCATTCTTCTTTTCGTTTATCTTTTCATTCTTCTTTTCGTTTATCTTTTCATTCTTCTTTTCGTTGCCTTCTTTTTTATACAACCAATTTATAATATTACCAGTACTTATATCTAACCGTATACCTTGGCGTCGGAATGCCCAACAATTATAAGCGATTGAGACAAAGAAGCTTGCTGGTATACGATTTCTCGTGCCTATTTTACATCCAAGTAGCGTTATTTCTCCACCAAAACCCATGGTTCCAATGCCTAGGGTATTTGCTTTTTCTATGATGTAGTTTTCTAATTTTTCTAATGAATGATTTGGATTTACATCATGGCATTTACGGAATAATTGTTCTTTGGCTCCTTCATAGCCTGATGTACGATCACCACCGATGCATACACCGATAAAGCCAGCGCTACATCCTTGTCCTTGTGCACTATAGATGCTATGTAAGATACATTTACGAACACCTTCGATGTCACGACCTGCTTTGCCTAAATAAGGTAGGTCATAGGGTAAACTGTATTGTTGATTTTTATTTTCACAACCACCACCTTTAAGTAAGAGCTTTATTTCCATAAAGTTTTTTTCCCAGGGGTAAAAATGTATAACAGGTGTATGGTTACCGATATTATTGCCTGAGTTTTTTCCTGTTAAAGGATCAACACTATTAGGTCGCAGTATACCTTGAGTAGTTGCTTTTGCGATTGATTCTTTAATATCTTCTTCTAAATAACAGGTGTTAAATTTATAAGGAAAATTGATGATAAAAGTCGGCATACCTGTATCTTGACATATAGGACCTGTATTTTGTGCAGCTTGTTCGATATTAGTCATAATAGTTGTTAAAGCAAAAGATGATTTTGTACCAGAAATTTCTTGATGATTTGCTTCAGTTAATTTTTGTTTTACATCGTAAGGTAAATTAGTTGATGTTTCAGTGATTAATTTAAAAATAGCTTCTTTATATCTTTTCATTTTAACATCCTTTCTTTTGTTGTTAGGTTATTGCATGATTACTAATTGTGCAATAACCTAACATTTTTATTTTTATTTGTTTAAGCTATTTATTTTTATTGTTTTTTTATTTGATTTATTAAATTGATAAAATTAACATTATTTAGCTTGATTTCTATTTCTTAATAAGCTTAAATTATTATGGCCGTTTTATGTTTTTGATTTAAAGATTGAAAATAAATGCTGATTTTTTCGTTTGACCATCCGCACTGCCGCAATGTTATCAGATGATCAATTATCATAGGGTTCCATTTTAATTTCAAAACATTTTTGGTAAAAATATATGATGCAATATCATGTGGTTTGGTGAGGTATTTTTTGTATTTTAACAGACCTAAATTTTTGATAATTATTTGTGTACTATGTTTTTTATAGCTTTTTTTTGTTAAATGATAAAAAAAAGCATTACAAATGTATAGGCTGGTTATTTCTTTTTCATTTGGTGGTACTGGGTCATATGAAAAGAACTGTTTTAATAAATCGATGTGAGGTTGATGGATGATAATAGTAGGTGGTTTACTTAAATAGGTGGCTTGAATATTTTCTGGATAGATATAATCAAGTTTATTTATGGCGGTTTTAGTGGTTTTTTTCGGCATTGTCTGGTCTTTTGGTTTTTGGGTATCTTTAATTATACGAACTTTATGTTTTAAAATTAGGTTAAACAATTCTAGAGGTGTGTTCAGTTTTTTTATTTCTTTAGCTACTGATGTACCAAATTTAATTGCTTCTTCAATGGCTGCATTTTTTTGGTTTTTGGTGAGGAAAGGATATATACGGTCTGTTTTTAACGCTAGCTGATATAGTACATGTTCTTCTAATATTGGCCAAGTTTTTGGTAACGTCAACTTATGCCATATAAAAAGGTCGTTTTTCACCCTACACCTCATTTAACCTTTCAATTTATTATTTTAAGGGAATGCATTTTATTATTATTATATCGAAGTTTAGCTTAGACCTGCATCATAGACAGTATCCAGTGAGCAATATCGGTAATACGGTTGGTGTTTGGTTGATCATTTGTACCACAGGCAATTAGAGGTGTGTAGACATCATCGCTATGCATTGATCCACTTGAAACATCATCATGTTTAAAACAATGCTGGTCAAGAATTTTGTATCCTGGTGCACAAGTTATGACGACAGCTCGTGGATCGTTGATGAAACAATGCCATAGTTGATTGAGGATATCTGGATAACAGCCATAAATAATTTTAGGTTGATGCTGGTTATCTTTTGGTTTTTCAATAATAATATCGATTATTGTTTTATCACCGCTGATTGTAAAATGTTGTCCAAAGTGATCTATTAATAGACTAGCTTTATCAGGATAAAAACGCATCTTACCAGCTGTTGTACCGCTTATAACATGTACCGCTTCTTCTTCATACCATGCGATAATATCAATTTGTTTTTCTGTTTGAAGCAGATTTGCTATTTGTTTGGGATTTATATTCAGATCTGCGATATGTATAAAAGCAGAGCGTTCGTTTTGTGCGATAATAATTTGTGTATGATTATTTATATGTTTTTGATGATTAGATACTTTGAATCTTTGAAGAGTTTTATCTAAATCAATATATGCTTTGGTTATCGGCAATAAAAAAGTTTTACCTCCACCGATAATTAACCATCGCGCATTGGAAATAGCTTTTTTGATCGATCCAAATGTCTCCATAATTTTAAATATGGTATTGTCTGTATCTCTAATAGCATTTATGGCATACTTTTTTCCTGAAGCTAAAGTATAGCTAAGATCAGGTAATGACATCAAAGTTAGTTGTGGAATTTTATCACGGTTTATCATAACTTGAAATTCATTTATGATATTTTCATTTGTTATACCATAAGCTGGTTCTTTAAACTTATTACTTCTATTATTTAAATTAGAAAATGATCCAAGAGAAAAAAAATGGGTTGCTTGGACCAGGCTATTTGAAAAATCTGTCTTTCGTTTAATTATCCAAGGTAAGTTAATACTTTTCTCTTGTGTCCCGCGATATATTTTTAAACCTAAGGATCCAGTTTTGGTTTTTGCTGTTTCATGTAATGTGGGTATATTTTTGTTTAATAATGTTTGGCTAGCTGCATAAAAATGATCTTTTACAAAAAAAAATTTTTTGAATATACCTATTTTCAAGACCCTTGCTTTAATATTTACCAGATTTTTATGCATTGGACAATAAATATTGTAACCTTTGATACCATTAATAACTGGATCCGTACCTGTTAAAAGTGCTGCTTCTAAACAGATGGGTAATGAGGGGAAAGGTGCAATCATTTTAGGATTATATAAGCCATGTTCACATAAAGAGGCTAAGGTATCAGCGTAACCTTTTTTAATAGCTTCGCTCAATAGATTATCCATCAGACCGTCCACCAAAATGACCACGATGGGTAATTTATCCATAAGCGGCCTCCCTTAAAAAATTAGTTACACATATTAGTAACCTAATATAGGGGTATTTATTAGACTTGTTGCAAAAATAAAATATAGTATATAAAATGGCACTAAATTATTGCCATTTTATATACTTTTATAAATTGATTACCGCCCATAAAAATTTATGATAATTAACCTTTAATTCTGAAAGTAGTAATGTTTTTGGTTGATTATTTTTTTGGACATGTGCTATAAAGGACTTGTCAAGAAATATTAATATAGCCGATTAGTAATGGTGTAATTTAAACACTATTTAACATGGGTTATTGGACAAGCTCAAAATAAAAAAGCTCAGATGAAATATAATCAGAGCTTTTTTATATTTTAAAAAATAATATAATGCTTCTAAAGCGTGTTTGATTAATAAAGTTGTTTTTTTAAAGAAATATATAGTATAATTAAGATGAATCACAACTATCCTATGATTATATTTTATTAATAAAAAATTATATTTTACAAAAAATACCTAGGAATATTTATTTTTTTTTTTGCAACCTCTTCAAATATACGATGTTGCAAAATTTAAAAATAGCATAAAATTTGATAATATTCATTAATAAGTCTCAGTATTTTGATTTTTAAGCAAACATCACAAATCAGATATAAAATTTTTATATAGGTAATAGCTCAGGTAAATTTATCAATTTACCTAATTTATCTTCAGAAGATTTAACAAAACTATGAATATGATTTAGATTGCGTTCTGATTCTAAACGCAAGATACCTCCGGGCACAACAGGGTAATTAGTCTGAAGATATTGCGCTGAGCTCAATACTTGTTTTAATTTCATTCCGAAATTTTCTGATGATTTCAATACTTGTTTTAATTTCATTCCTAAATTTTCTGAGGTTTTAATGCTTTTTTCTAACATAGGAATAAAAATCTGTAATTCTTTATGTAATAAATCCCTATTATCAGCTAGGTTAAATATTAAATCTGAATGCAATTTAAGACGACTAACAAATTCTTGCTTAAAAAAATTTAAATATTCAAGAGCATCTATTGATTGTTCGAAAGAAGAAATATTATTAAATTTAGATTTAAAATAATCAGCTTGTTGATTAACTACAACATTGAAAAAACCATATAAATATTTATTTAATTCTGTATATCGATTATTTATTTCTAATGCATATCTGAGATACGTAATATGTGCATTAATATCATCAGTTGGATTTATCTTAATAAATTCTTTGATAAAAATAGGCCCTGAAGCAAGTTCTAATGATTCAGAAAAAATTTTTGCCAATGGTAAAATTAGTTTTTGTTTCTCTGAAAAATCGCCATCATTTGGAAATTTTATATTAAACTCAGATAATTTTGCTGAAGCTTTCCGTAAATCATCAATATGTCTATTTATTATGGATTCATATGCTAAAAGTTCGTTGTTTTTCCAATTAGAAAGAAAATAAATTTCTGTTTTTAGCATCTCATCCCATTTATCTAAATTTTCTTTCATAAAAAATTTAACTTTATCAGCAGGGACCTCTACCCCTTCCATTATCTGATACGGTCTCGATTTAGAATTCCCACCTTTACCAGAATAAAAAAATGAAGTTGATTGCGATGCTTCTGGTTCTAATATAGATCTTGTTTGTCCTGATGATGAAGTTATTGAAGCTTGGGATGTCGATGCTTCTGGTTCTAATATAGATCTCGTTTGTCCTGATGATGCAGTTATTGAAGCTTGGGATGTCGATGCTTCTGGTTCTAATATAGATCTCGTTTGTCCTGATGATGCAGTTATTGAAGCTTGGGATGTCGATGCTTCTGGTTCTAATATAGATCTCGTTTGTCCTGATGATGCAGTTATTGAAGCTTGGGATGTCGATGCTAATGGTTCTAATATAGATCTTGTTTGTACTGGTAAAGGAGTAGTCATTGCTGATTTTTTTAATGGTGGTTCAGAACTTGAAGAAGATTCTAAAAATATACCTTTTTGTAAAGCATGGTATTTGAGTGAAAAATCATCCCATTCTCTTCGAATGCTATGAAAATGTCGATTAAGCACAAATAATTTTTCAACTAATTCTTGATATAAAACCATGTATATCGCATTTGAAACTTCTGTATGATCCGATGTTTTTTCTTTTAATAAAATTATCATATGATTTAACTTATCACTAACACATTCATATATAATTTCATATTTTTCATAGTCTTTCTTTGCATCTCCATATGCACCTAAATTTGTTTCTATTTCTTTTGATTTTTTTTTCAAGGTCAAAATAAGATCATTATCTATTTCTAAAAACGTGGATTGACGCTTTTTATAGTGTGTATTTAAAGAATCAATTTTAAATAAAAAATCTTTTATACTCTTTAGTTTTAATACTTCTTGTATATAATCATTAAAATGTGAACTTAAATTGTTTGGTCTAATATATCTCCTTAATAATATATTAATTTTTACTAAAAATATATGTATATTATTTTGGATATAGCGGTTATAATTTACAATATCTGTATGCAAACTTGAAAATATTTGCTTAGCAATTAAACTTTCAGGTAATTCTTTTGCTGAATATAAATTCATTCTAAGATCATGAATATATATCTTTATCGCAATATATTCTTCCTTAGCTTTTTGATAAATTGACTGCAAAAATTCCGCTTTTGGCTTAATATGAATATTTGGCAAATTCTGCATTACATATTCTTGGAATTTTATTTCTTCTTTCATAACCATATCTGTAACTTTAGAAATTTTTTCTTTTTGTATTTCTAAATCATTTCTATACATATTGATTTTATTAATATTATATTTACCTAAAACCTTTTCTAAATATGATGTCGTATCTTCTGACTGTGAACTTTTTCTTTTTATCGATGATGATGGATAACATAAATCTTCAGCTCCCCTTTTACATCTATTAGGCCGCGTCAGCGAAATCTCTGACAATACATCTTCTTTATTCAATTTTTTCATATGATTTGGTATAACCCATGGTTTTAATGTCTTAGACATTTTAGGCCATATCTGATCTTTATAATGATCCGCAACAGCAATTCCCACTTGTGCTTTCTTGAAAATATTGCTCTTAATATTAGATGTAATCTTAGTAGGTATAGGCATATTCATAAAAATACTTGTAAGAGAATCCCAAAATAGTCCATTTTTTATCTTTTCCTGTAATATTTCAAAAAAAGACGGTATACTTGATTTCATCTTTTCTTCTAAAATATAATCAGCATAATTAATATTAAGATAAAAGAAATCACTATAAATACCTAACAAAGATCCACGTATGATATCAGAAATTCGTTTCTTAAAATCATCTCGCTTATAACCTAAAAGATAGATCAATTCATCTTCATTACTAATAAGTTTCTTTGTTGATGGATCAATAGCTATTTCAATCTCGGGATTCCTGTTTTTTGGATTAGGTTGTAAAATAGGATCTATATATAACTTATATTTTGGACTAACCTTATCATAAATAAATTTCCATATCTCTTTTGCCAAAGGTCTCCTTTTATCATACATTTCGGCATCACGATCATTACCACGTTTAGCACCTATGTTATAAAATTCATCCAAAAAACCTTTCAATTCTTCAGCATTATTAACTAAATGTCGAAATTCTTCGTAAAATTGTGTATGTTCAATTATCGTATAACCTGATTTACCTAAAGAATCATCTTCGGAATCATCCGAATATTCGATCAAATTATCAGCAGCTAACTTACTAAAAAACTCTATCCGATCAGAAATTCTAACTTTTGCTTCAGCAAAATCACGCGCTAAAAGATGTGCCAATTCCTCTTTGAATCCAATAAAAAAATGATCCTGTCCAAACTTATCTTTCAAAAAAACTAATAATTTATCTAAAAATGCTGACCTAATATTATTACCTATATGATAACTTATCTTAGACAACGAAGAATTTGCCTTATAGATCTTTTTATTGTATTCATCTGAATTTTTCACAGGTGTATATGAAGATGAATGCAAATAACTCATAAAAACACTTGTTCTTTCTGCTACAGAAATATTTGAATTTAGAGAATTTAGACTATCTTGCATAATAGTATATTCTTCAGTAGATATAAATCCTTGTTTCTTTTGTTCATCTAGAGCTATGGTCATGTTATGTAATCTTTGTTTCAAAAGTTTCTGATAATCTTCTGTAAAATGTTTATTCTGCATAAGCGGTAACTGCCAATTAAAACTATCATAGTATTCTTTTGTTTCTTCGGAATATTCATTTAAATATTCGCCTATATAATTATAAAGTTCTCTTTTATTATCATATAAATCATTCTTCTCAGAAGTAGCTTCCTCCAATACAGTTGATCCATCCTCAGATAAAATTATCTGCTTAAATTTAGCTTGTTCAAAATTAAAACCATCTTTTTTAAAATGATTAAAAATAAGCACAAAAATATCTTCTAAAACAAACTTGCGAGCTTCCTCTAATATCCCAAAATCGTCATTTGTATAAGGTAAATTATTCAAATTGATATTGCCAAATTCATATTTGCTATCTTCGAAATATTCTAATTTATCTAAAATAGCCCCTATATCTTTTGAAAATTTATCATAATCTGGTGATAGAAACTGATTTTCTATAATATGCCCAGATATATACCTATATATCTCATTAATTGGCTTTATAACACGAAATGCAATATCTTCCCAATCTTTAAAAATATCTCCAGGAACTGCAAAATTTAAATTAGATAAGCGCTTATAATCATCAACCATTTCCTTACTATCTTTTGTTAAAAATTTAGAATCTAATTTATCTAATGATTCATCAGTTTTTATAACACCTGTTTCTTCCTCACCATTACTAACCCCTTTGGGTAATATAATAGGGCGCTTAAAACTCTTATGATCAGCTAAACCTCGTTTAGCCCTAATATAACCATTAGGTTCCGATTCGGAAATAATATATGGTTTTTCTGTTAACACATCGATATTATGAGATATAAAATTAGGTTCTATGAACTTAGATGATAAAAATCCCTCAGAAATATTAACTGTCAAATCCCTTTCATCATAATTCTGATTCCCATCCACTTTTTCCTTAATATTATTATTAACTGATGATATTAATGTTTCCATATTTGTATTATTAATTTTACTATCTAAAGAGGATGTTGAATGTATAATATCTGTCAAGTCATCCCTACTCATATCTCCTAACTCATTCGCCAAAGATGTACTAATCCCTATAACACTATCTGGGAAAATTAAATGGGATGTAAATAAAGCCAATGATAAAAATAATTTCTCTGATTTTTTTGAATAAAATATTGCCATAAATTAATTTTCTCCTATATATTTCGTTTGGTCTATATATTCCATTTTATATTGTCTAAAACAATATAAAACTAAGAATTTAAAATAAAATAATAGTCAAATATAATGTATATATTTTTATTTTTAATTTCATAAAAACATTAAAATATTTTCACCCATAAAATTGTAATGTTTTATAACATATTTGTCAAGTTTATTACAAGTAAAGATATTTAAAATAAATATTTGATTAAATATGAAAATTAAAAAAATAAAATAAATAAAATATAAATTATTAATAAAAAATAAGGAAATGTTAATATTACGGTATTTCCAAGTTTTGCAAAATCTTATATTTTAAGATTTTGCAAAAAAAAACATAGACATTCCTAAATCGCATGTATAGAGGACTTGTACATAAATATGAATATAGCCGATTAGTAATAATGATGTAATTGAAACACAAAATAGCCATTATCATAGCTTTTTGTGCATTAAATTAGGTTCTTAAACTCTCTTTAACATGGGTTATTGGACAAGCTCTTTATCAAAATTTCCATGAATTAAAAAAGAAGGTGTTAAAAAACACCTTCCCAAAAGTCTGTTAACCGATCCCACCATGTCATGTCATCCTCAATACTATGCCTAGTACATACATGCTGGGGTTCTGTACCCTTAACAAAAAACTCTTTGTATACTCTTGGACAACTCGCTGTAGCTAATTGATCTGTCTCCGGATCAATATTAACTTCAATCACACCTGGTGGTGGCAAAGTAGCGGTTTTAGGCTTATTCGCTAGTGCTTTTTGCATAAATTCTGCCCAGATAAATTGACTCAAGCGTACTTCGTCGGTTGATAATATTTTATTCTGATCATAACCAACCCAAGTTGTTGTTACTAAATCGGGTGTAAAACCAACTAACCAACCATCCCAATCTGTTGATCCCGTTTTACCCACAACATCTTTAGATACCCAGTTAGAAATGCGGTATGCTGTTCCTCCCTGGTCAAATACATTTCTTAATAACTTGTTTAAAACATATATATGTTCAGGTGAATAAACACGTTTACCTTCATTATTACGCGTATACAAAACTTTGCCTTGTGCATCTTCAATACGTGAAATGAATCGCAATGACTTATGAATACCTTGTGATGCAAGGGTTGAATATGCTTCCGTTAGTTCCAAAGGTGTAATGGCATAGCTTCCTAAAGCTAACGAAGGCGTTGGATTCAGATGACTACGAATGCCCAATTTACGAGCCAGCTCAATTATATTTTCTCCACCTAGTTTAAAGTAAGTGCTGACAGCATAAATATTATCTGATTGAGCAATTGATTCTCGCATAGTAATTGGCCGATAGGCGTAATTATGATCATAGTTGGCAGGCGCATAAACACCATCTTCATATATAAACTTCTTAGGAGAACTATCAATTCTGGTTAAAGGTGTAAAACCATGTTTAAGAGCCAACAAATACAAAAAAGGTTTAAATGTTGAACCAGGTTGTCTTAAAGATAAAGCCCGATTATAAGGCGATTTTAAATCATCTCGGCCACCAACAATTGCTTTAACAACACCCTGGTGAGGATCAGCCGCCACTATCACACCTTGTAATTCAGGTGTTTTTTTCAAATAATTATAAACAATCCCTTCGGCTTGTTGCTGAAGTTCTATATCGATAGTGGTAAATATCTTAAAACCGCCCTTAATAATATCAGCTTCACTTAATTTTAAGATATCCATTGCTTCTAAAATAATGGGTTTACGCAAATAACCAGCTTGATATACTGGTTTATCATGATAAGGAGCAAGTTGTATTTTCTGATGCATAGCTTCAACAGATTTTTCTTGAGAAATAAATTTATTGTTTTTCATCAAATGAATAATATGTAGCTTACGACGTTGAACACGCGAAAAATGATTATAAGGTGAATAATGCTTTGGACCTCGAGGTAACGAAGCTAAAAAAGCGGCTTCAGATACGTTAACATCGCGAATCGATTTATTAAAATACACTTGAGCTGCTTGACCTACTCCATAAGCACCATGACCATAATAAACAGTGCTCAAATATAGCTCTAACAAACGATCTTTACTAAATTGTAATTCTAGCTGCAAAGCATAAAATGCTTCTCTAAACTTACGCATCCACGTACGATTGTGATCAAGATACAAGTTTCGAGCTAATTGCTGCGTAATTGTACTTGCCCCTTCAACTACTTTACCCTTTGATAAATTTACCAACAAAGCTCTAAAAATACCAGAAACCGAAAAACCAAAATGTTGATAAAAAGAACGATCTTCCGCTGCTAATGTGGCCATAGCCACATGTGAAGGTATCTGATTTAATGAGATATGTTCTCTCGAAGGACCTACTCCTAAATGAGCAATCTTGGAACCATCTTCATCGTATAACATTGAAGCCATGCCAATCTTAACTGGAGGTAAAGGACAAAAACGCAGATAAAGAAAAAAAACTGTTAGTAAAACAAATAAAAACAACAAACCTCTACGAAATAATGATTTCATAAAGCTGTTATGATGACCATTCAGTAATTTTAAAAATACAAACATCATCTCCCCCTCACTTTTAGGAAACTAATTTCACTTCTTGTTAGGATATGAAATGATGGTAATAACTATACATATAAAAAATTTCAAACAAAAATTGGTAATAATTATATACAAAACAATGTATAAATCAAACCTTACATCAATGCAATGAAAAATAAAATTAAAAAAATATAAATACAAGCTTCCAAATAGCACAAATTTTTTTGGTTATTATAATAATTATTTTAAGATATATATTATTTATAATAAAAAATCACAATTAAAACGATAAACTATCTTTTCTATGTTAATAATTCACAAAATCAAATCAATTTTTATATAGTAAATGGTTATAGCTTCCATTCTTTTTACACCCTGAATGCATTTTGTTACCTTTTTTTATTTTAGTAATTATTCAGAAAAAATAAGCAAAAATAATTTTTATTGTCAAAATATAAATAACAAGACAAAGCAAATAACTTTATGATTTGCTTAGTGTTAATTTCATTAATATTATAAAAATATTGGTATTAATAAAAACTTTTAGATATAGATCAGTCAATTTATGTAATTAAAGTTAATTTTATATTTTTTAACATTAAAAATTTATCATTAAATTAATAATATCTAATATCTAATATATATATATTAGATATTAGATATTAGATATTAAAATTATAACTTTAGTAACTAACTAAATAATAAGCATTGATCATCTGATTTTTTAAGTTTTAAATTTCTTTTTATTGGTAAATCATAATTATAAATATCAATTATAACATTGAAATTGTTTTTCAAAACTTTCTATTCTGTTTCTATATAAATTAGAAGTAATACTAAATCTTTTTAAAACAAATATAGGACTTGTCCAAGAATACCAATATATCCTATTAATACAGATAATTGGTATTTATTGTTTATTTTAAAATTTTATAAAAAGCTTAAAGTAAACAATAAATATGCCTTTTATATATTTTTTAAGACATATAAATACTAATGTTGCAATTATTTTAATATTAATAATTTAGGATCAAAATACAGTATGTTTTATTAATAGTTTTAAGTTTATGATAAAAAATCAGTTCATATAAAATTATTTTATCTTTTTTAATTTTTTTAAATTAAAATTGTAATATATAGAATTTGATATTTAAAAGAAATGATTAAACATAAATGTATAAATATAAAGGTAAATACTAGGATATGAAAAAATATCAGCATTCGAATGACGGTAAATCCATGTCTGCTGTCGGTGTAGATAAAATAATCTTCTCAATAATAGTTTAGTGAGTTAGAAAAATAGCTTTAAAGAACCATAAAAAGCATGGGAGAACAAATATCCTAGAATACGAAAATCAAGTATAATTATTTTTTAATTATTTTACTTGGACTTAAGAATAGAATAATTGCGCAAATTTTTGGTATTAGTAAAAGCACTTTTAATAAAATCATACAAAAGATACAATGCACCTTCAAGAAAGTATTATCTACAAGATATCCTATAAGTAAGTTTTCATATTTTTCATCTCTCATATGATAAAATCACTAAAGTAAAAATCTTTTATTTTTTATATTTGAACACAATTAATGGAATTTAAACATAAAACTAGCCATTATCATAGCTTTTAGTGCTGTTGATTAAGTCATTGAACTCACTTTACATTAATTATTGAACAAATTCATAGAAAAATAATTTTGTATCTTCTCTTTATCTAATATTGCTAACTACGCTAATTTTGAAAAATATATATAAACAAATAAAAATATTTATTTGACAATTATATTAATGTTATTTTATAATACATGATAAAAGATTAAGATGAATATCTAAAATATAAAGTTTGTCTACTTTATTGAGGTAATCATAACCACTGATCCCTAAAATCCACTAGCAATTACTTTCCCTAAATAATTGAGGAGGTTGTACAATTTATATTTCATTGTTAATTTTAATTTTGCTTCCTTTGATTATCATGCTTAGTTTAAAATACGATGAGAGATGTTTTTTATTAAAAGAAGGGTCATTAAAAAGAAAGTTATTTTTTAATCAAAATAAAATCAATAATACTAATTTGATTTTTCGCTTCCTATATATTTTATTAATTTTAAGTTTAATTATTTTATCTATTTACTTAATTCAAAATAATAAAACTTATAGTCCGGACTATTTCAAAGGTTGTATATTTTTAACTTTTTCTCTAATAGGATCTACCCTGCTGTTTTCTTATCCGCGAAAAAAAATTACAGAAATATTCCGCTTAGATTATCGTAGATTTACGCATATATCATTTATTCTAGTATCTCTTTTGATAATTTGTCAATTTGTTCTATCCAGAATACCCGAAGAATTCGCACAAAATGCTAGTAAATTTGCTAGAAGTATAATTGATGTTGGTGCGTTGTATCAATTAGACACCTATATGAATTTTTTAACTTTCATATTAATTGTCTTTTCCGGTTTAGGTATATATGTTTATCGTACACCTAAACAATGCATTGAGCGTCTAGGATTAAATAAATCTCTTTCTTTCAAGGTTTTTTGTAACTTAATAATAGCTTCTATTATTTTATTTTTATTAAACTATGGTCTGGAATATTTAATAAGATTGTTTATTACCCATCAACCAGATCCTATGGATGAAATTTATAATTCCATCATAATATCGCCATCATTAATTTTATCACTCTTGGTTCTTACTTCTATTTTACCCGCTTTAGGAGAAGAATTATTGTGTCGCGGATTTTTACAACCTAAAATAGGTATTATATTAACAAGTTTTTTATTCACCATCCTCCATGTCCAATATGATATGGCAACTCTTTTATTTACGTTTTTATTTTCATTATTATTAGGTTGGATTGCTAAGCGTTATGGATTATGGGCATCCATTTTAATTCATTTTATAAATAATTCATTATGTGGTGTATCGATATTGGTTAAAGTAATATTTTTTAAATAATATTTTTTAAATAATATTTTTTAAAAATAAAAAAATTATTATTTATTATATTTCTATATAAATTAGAAGTAATAATAAATCTTTTTAAAACAAATATAGAACTTGTCCAAGAATACCAATATATCCGATTAATAAAGAATACAGTATGTTTTATTAGATGAAGTAAATTGGGATATTAACCCCAATTTACGAAAAAATTTGACCAAATGAGATTTATTTGTTACCCTACAATTAATAGACATTCTTTATTCTCCTGTTGTGTTTTATTAGGACACTTATATTCTAAACAGGTGATAGAAGAATGTCTATTTTTGTTTCCAAAGTCTTAAAATATAATATATTTTAAGACTTTGGAAATACAATAACATTTTATTATTTTTATTAAAAATTTACTTTTTTACTTTTTTACTTTTTTACTTTTTTACTTTTGCTATGGAATTTATATATTTTTTAAATATTTAAATTAAAAAATATATTTAAATTAAAAAATATATTTAAATCTAGATATCATATATAAAATAACCAATAGATAAAAGCCACTATCCATGCTGAAACAATACCGTAAACAATAACTGAACCAGCTAAACGAAACATATTACCAGCAACCCCTAGTACAAAGCCCTCTGTACGATGTTCTAAGGCTGAAGAAGCAATTGAATTAGCAAAACCTGTTATCGGTACGCCTGTTCCTGCTCCTGCCCATTGAGAAATTTTGTTGAATTTACCTAGTCCTGTTAATATACAACTTATGATAATCAAAATTAGCATAACTATCGTACGATTATCTTTTTCACTAAATAGTGTTACAGTATTTAGCCAAAGCAAAAACATTTCTGCTAATAAAGATATCGAACCTCCAACAAAAAAAGCTTTCATAATACGAAAGAACGTTTTTTTGTCGTTGATCATCTTATTAACAATATTGGTGTAATTTTGTTTAAGTGGATTCTGGATAGTCATTAAGTTAAACACCCCTTTTAACTTAAAATCCAATTTATCACACGAAAATATTCATTGTTTAAATAAATATTTTCGTGTGATAAAAACCAGAAAAAAGCTTGTTCCTAAAAAACAAGCCTTTTAGACAGCCCTGGTTTCTGTAATTTCTTTTTCAATATATTCTGCTAAATATGCTAATTCGGGTTCTTTAGATAATTTTTCAAGAAGACATGCAGCATCTGCGCGGGCAACTTCTAGCATGCGTTGATCTGTTTGTAAATCAGCAAAGCGAAAGGTAGGTAATCCACTCTGTCTAACCCCTAAAAATTCGCCTGGGCCACGCAATCTTAGGTCTTCTTGAGCAATTTTAAAACCATCTTCATTTTGCGTAATAATTGTCATACGTTCACTACCTTGCTCTGTCGAAGGATCAGCAATTAAAAAACAGGTTGATTTCTTTTCTCCTCGACCAACACGACCTCTTAACTGATGAAGCTGTGCTAAACCAAAACGATCAGCTGCTTCAATAACCATTGTCGTCGCATTAGGAACATCAACTCCTACTTCCACCATAGTAGTAGCGACTAAAATATGCGTTTCACCTTTAACAAAGGCATGCATTGCTTGTTCTTTCATCTCACCTGACAAGCGGCTATGTAAGAGGCCAATTTTATAATCAATTAATTTTTCCGTCAACTCTTGAAACCTTTTTTCAGCATGTTGTACATCTTCTTCAAACATCGCTTCGATGCGCGGACAAACAACATATGCCTGTTCTCCATGAGCACAAGCTTCTTTTAAATGATTAATAATCTTAGGCCATGCCTTGCCTCGAACCCAATACGTATCAATCGGTTTTCGGCCTTTAGGTCGCTCATTAAGAATTGAAACATCTTGTTCACCAAAAGCAGTAATGGATAAAGTGCGAGGTATGGGAGTAGCTGTCATACAAAGCATATCGGGTAAATTACCTTTTTCATATAAAGCAGATCGTTGTTTAACACCAAAACGATGCTGTTCATCAGTGATGATTAAACCTAGATTAGCAAAACTTACACCATCAGAAATCAGGGCATGTGTGCCAATTGCCACATCAGCTGTACCATCGGCTAAACGTGCTAAAGCTTCACGCTTGGCTTTAGATGTCATACGGCTAGTTAAATAAACAAGACGTATGCCTAAAGGTACAAGCCATTTACTCATCGCTTCATAATGCTGTGAAGCCAAAATTTCTGTCGGCACCATACATGCACCTTGATATCCACTAAGTGCATTAACATATAATGCCAAAGCAGCAACCACTGTTTTTCCGGTCCCAACATCCCCTTGAAGCAAACGTTTCATGGGATAAGATGAACCTAAGTCAAATAAAATTTCCTCAACAGCCTGTTGTTGCGAAATTGTAAGTTTGAAAGGTATAAATTTATAAAAAACAGCTAATTTTTCCTTTGACCAAGTACGAGAAATCCCTACTTTTAATCGTCTTTTAGCACGACGAGCTAATAAACAAAGCTGATATAACAATAATTCTTCATAGGCTAAACGACGCCTAGCCTGTTTAGCATCATTTAAAGTGCTTGGCTTATGTATCTTAAAAATAGCTTCTTTTCTAGATAATAAACGGTATTGTTGTTGAAGATGCAAAGGTAAAATTTCTTTAATACTTTCATGATAAAGCTCTAAAACATTTTGAATAATACCTTCAACACAAGTAGTTGTAATACCCTTACTCAAACTATAAATAGGCGTCAAAACATCATTAACAACATCTTTAGGCTGAAAAAAAGTTTTATGAACAACAACTTGGCGCCTCTTATCGTCCCATCGACCGATAACGCGCAAAAAATCACCTTGCGCCAATTTATCGCGCCAATAATGTTGATTAAACCAAACTAATTCCACATCCATCATCAAATCTTCAGCCGTACAAATTTGCATCTTGACAACTAACCTACTACTGCGTGTCTTTTTCTGAGCATACCATCTTAAACTAGTATGACTGCTAATTTTGCCATAAATAGAAATTACTTCACCATTTTTAAAACTATTAACCGTTGATCGCAAGCGATGATCTTCATAACGCATAGGCGCATACAACATAAGATCAGCCACGTTAACTAAATTAAGCGCAAGTAAACATTTGAGCTTAGCAGGTGTAATATCCTCGATCTTTGATAACGGCTTCGTAGAAATACCTATAATCAACATAAACACCGCCTACATTTAGCAAATCCGCCAAAAATTCATCTTTTGAATTCATTGGTCTTTAACTATATGCACAATACGTGGTCCATATATAATTTATAAAATCTTTTTTCATAATCTAAATCATATATCATCAAAAATAACTCATAATATATCCATAAAATGGATATATTAATAGGTAACTATCAAAAATCTACTTATCATAAACACGTCTTTCAAAAACAACAATCCCCCAAATAGAAGGGCCTAGATGACATACGATACATGGTGATAGCATCACCTTGGGAAAATAACCTAAGCGATAATCGTTATTCAAACGTTCATATACACTATTAGCAGCATCGCTGATCGCAGCACTATATAACAAAGCACCATCAATCAGAGTACCAGGCTTGGTATGCTTATGAATATGTTTTAAAAAATGCTCCGCTAATTTCATACGACCACGTACACGATCAATCCCAATAACTTCACCGTCTTTCATGGACAAAATTGGAAGAATCTTTAAAACAGAACCTAGCATGTATGAAGCGCGTCCAATTCTTCCGCCTTGTTTCAAAAAATGAAAATCATCAACATTATATAAGAGTAAAGAATTAGCAAAAGCATCTTTAGCTCGTTGAAGACATATTTCTACATCTTTACCATCAACCACAGCTTGTGCAGCAGCCAAAACACCTAAGCCTAAGCTGTATGAAATAACTTGCGAATCAACAATAATAAGTTCAATATCAGGCGAAGATTGATGAATAATCTCTTTAGCTATGTGTGCCGATTTACATGTCCCACTTAAACCTAGAGAGATATGAAATGAAATAATCTTTGTAACCCCTTGTTGAATCAAATTTTGATATAATTCAACAAATTTTTGAGGTGAAGGCTGTGATGTCTGCGGTAATGCTGCCTTCTTATCAAATAATTTTTCATAGAATGGAGCCTTATCAATAGATGTATCTTCGTGAAAAGGTCCATCACCTAAACGAACAGAGAGAGGGATAATAGAAATAGGTAAAGAAGCACATACTGCTGGGGATAAATCAGATGTGCTATCAGTAACAATATGAATCATTTATTTTCGTTGCTCCTCATAATTGCAAATTCACTCAACCGCTAACATATACTCATATAACGGTTGCCCGCCTGGATGGACTTCTAGCTCGGTATCAGGATGATTTTTTTCCATGTAAATAAGCAGTTTTTTCGTAATATGATCCTGCGCATCCTGGCCTGTAAAAATAGTAACTAAATGTCCTTCACTTCTCTTAATCATATGACTAAGCAAAGAAGTTACAACAACTAAAATATCACTACCAACCGTAACGATTTTACCTTCATAGAGGCCTAAAATATCACCAGCATTAACGGAAAAGCCATCCATCTTATTCGTTAGCACCGCTCTTACAATCTCACCGGAATGTATATGCTCAGCTGCTTCGATCATATTACTTAGATTCGTTTGTTCATCGACATCTTTCGAAAATGCAAGCAAAGCCGCTAATCCCTGCGGAACAGTACGTGCAGGTACTACAAAAACATTAGCAGATTTAGCCAATTCAGAAGCCTGCTTAGCTGCTAACAACACGTTTTTATGATTAGGTAATACATAAACGTTCTCTGCATATGTAGCATCAATCGCCAAAGCAATTTCTTGTGCACTAGGATTAGCTGTTTTCCCACCAGGAACAAGCGAATTAACTCCTAGCCCTTTAAAAAATTTCTCAAGCCCCTTACCCATCAAGACAGCAACAATACCATATGCCGACTTCTGCTTTTCAAGCTCCTGAGCAGGTGTACATTCTTTAGCAAGCTTTAAATTCTGTAAGCGCATATTTTCTACCTTGATGTTCACAAAATCGCCATAATTGACAGCATCTAACAAAACTTTATTAACATCATTTGTATGCATATGAACCTTCAAAAATTGATCATCTTTAACAATCAAAATAGAATCCCCGAGTGTTTCGAGATATTTACGCAATGAATCCTCTTTAAAGGGCTTAATTAACCTATGTGATGTCGTCAAATCTACCAAATATTCCGTGCAATAAGCAAAGGTAATCTCACTAGGCATACTTTGATATTGCTCACTTATCGCTTCAACCGGATAATCAATTTTTTCTGGCCGAAAACTCGGCAACTCTTTATCATTTAAAGCAGCTAACATACCTTCATAAATGCATAACAAACCACTACCGCCTGCATCAACAACATCAGCAGCTTTTAAAACAGGTAATAATAATTTTGTACGAGATAATGTTTTTGAGGAAGCTTGTACTAAAGTTTGCAAAACCAGCCCAATATCCTTAATCGTGTAAGATGCTTGCGCCGTGGCTAAGGCAGCCTCCCGAGCAACCGTTAAAATTGTTCCTTCAACCGGTTTCAAAACAGCACGCTGAGCTGTATCTACACCTCTTTGTAAAGCCGTAGCAAACTGTTTAGCATTAATACTATCTCTTCCGATTAATGAATCAGCAAAACCACGAAATAATTGCGATAAAATAACACCTGAATTACCCCTTGCACCCATCAATAAACCTCGTGCAAAAGAGGCAACCATCTCACCTAATAACAAAGGAGGATTAACTGCTATTCCTTGTAAACCAGCATCAAATGTAAGATGCATATTCGTACCCGTATCGCCATCTGGAACGGGAAAAACATTCAGCGCATTAATGCGATCCACATTGTCACAAAGATGTTTTTTGCCCCCATGCAACATGCGGAGCAAGAGTGGCTGATCAATAATATACACCCAAACTCCGCCCCTTCCTTAAAATAAAAGTATATTTTACTCTTCTTTAACCAAACGTACACCTTGTACATGGACATTTACTTCACTCGATTTAACGCTTATAATTTGATCTAATGTGTAACTCACCTTACACTGTATATTATGAGCTACCTCAGGAATCTTAACACCATAGCTTACAACGATATCAATATCAATAATAAGCTTACCCTCTGTAGTACAAACCTCAATACCTTTACTCCTATTTTCTTTACCAAGCAATTCAATAATACCATCTTTAATTTGACTACGTGAAGCCATGCCAACAAGACCATAACAATCCATTGCCGCACCACCGGCTATATCAGCGATCACACCATCAGCTACTTCTATTTTGCCCAAATCATTCAATATCTCCAGTCCCATCAAAATCCCCCCTCCACAAACTTCTCCCACGTCACAGCTAGCCTCATTGTACACTAGCGTAGCCTTAAAAGGAAGTAAGATATTAACCTATACAACACTTTAAACCAGCATTTTATGCACAGAAAAAAAAAAATACTTTTAACGATAATGAACTAAAAATAAGTCCAAAAAAACAAATATATATCATATAACCAAAATAACCAAAAAACTTGTTTTTATATCCTAAATTATGCTACAATGACCGAGCTCTGATGATAAATACACAGGTTATAAAAGATATGTTAGGTATTATATAAATATAACCATTAGTTATAATTTTGCTGTATTATGTGTATAAGTTTCAGCACAAAAGGAAATGGACATAAAATATATAAATCACTAAAATTTTAATAAATTCATTGTGGGAAAATGTTAATCCTTAAACGGAACATAAACGACACATCCAGCAAAGCAAGTAAAAAAATCAACTACCAGAAGGGAGAAATATTACATGGCAAAATGCAGTATAACAGGTAAAAAAAATCGCCGTGGTAATCAAGTAAGTCACTCTAATAAAAAGAGTAAGCGTTGGTTCAAAATAAATCTACAAACCGTTCGTATTTGGGAAGGAACTAGACGAAAACGCGTACTTGTATGTGCCAAAGCATTGAAAAACGGCAAAATAGAAAAAGCAGCAAACACAAAATAATTTTTAGATATCCAAGGTTATATAAAAATTATACCTTACTTAGCAAAAAAGAAAATACCAATAAAAAAAGCAAAAAAAAGCAAAAAAAAGCAAATGTCAATAAAATATAATTATAAAGAAAAACCAACCCTAAGCAAATGCATTTTATAAGTAAATCATAATAGGTATTTCAATAATAAAAACTAAACAGCTGCCATGTTGTTTGGTTTTTATTATTGAAATACCTCTTTTTTTAATAAAAAATTATATCATCAAACATATAAATAAAATTAATTATGCCATGTTTTCCGCACTTGTAAGGAACGTAAATAGGCATCTGTCAATATTATATCATTATAACCGAATAATCAGTTATTATAGGAGGAAATTAAATGTCCCAGGCATCTATACCTAACATGACCCCAAGTATTTCGCTCAAGCGTGAAGATGTAATTAACATGTTACTGTCATCCATAGCCCTCGAAGAAATAAGTCTTAGCCACGTTTACCTTTAAAAATAATCTGTAAATTATATATGATATCAACGGATGAATGCTTGTATAAATAATTATATCCATAAAGCAAAATGACAGCTCGCATAAAATGCATCCATCTTTATAGTTACATTTATGTGGCTAATGTAACTATGTATAAAAACCAAAAGATGGTTAAACTTTATATTAATATGAAGTTTAATTGGATTAGATAATTACATCCTTTATATCTTAAAGAACTGATTACTTAATAAAAGGTGTTGTTTTGAATGAAAAACAACGGAGCTTTCCACTTTAGTCAGCGTATGGGAAAACCATATACAAGGCGAACGAAAGCAGTCTACTTTGTTTGTCAACCACTATTTAAATAAAAATATGATGAGAGATCATAAACATAAAACGAGTTAACAAACAAAAATGGATAGAGAGCCGTGTGCGTTGCAAGACGCCCGCACGGTTCGGGAGGGGCATCCCTAACGCTACCTCGTATTATAAATTCTGAGGGTGAAGTGCGACACGTTCCTGGTTGATCATTAGGTCAAACAGGCTTTCGTAAGTAAAGAACTGAATCGTTTATATAATGAAAATACATTATATCCTAAACTCCTGCTTGCGCTTTTAATTAAACGTAAGAAGCCAGGTAAAGACGGCTATTTATAAACAGCCGGGTAGCTATAAAATATCTAATGGCGAGCAATACGCAAAGGGCTTAGAAGTTTCTAAAATTCTGATGAAGAATCCAGCGGTTATTTGTTCTTTCTTCTTTCACCTGGATAAACAAAGATCTCAAAAGATCGGTTTAAAACTAACTGCTAAACTTGAAACCCGCCTAAAGATATATTAAGAAAGCTAAATGATTCGGAACGTGGGAAATAGAGAAAATATCTATGAAAGGGACGATTATCTTACCTAGGAAACGATGGAAACATCGCGGAAGAATGGATCGTCAGTCAAGCAATTTGACTAAACGCCGTATGAAATGAAAGTTTCACGTACGGTGTAAAGCAATAGTAAATAAAGCTATTGCTATAAACTACAATACATACTGGGCACACTCCCGGTAACATGTCCTTCAGAAGCTAATGTATGCGATCTATTAGCCGTAAACAATAGCGGTGCGATACGTTTCTATACAAGTAAAGTGATGATAACTTAAATAATCAAACTTTATGAAATTAGACATTCCTTTAACAAAGGAAAATAACTGCATCGAAAAATAGTTAAAAAACTAATCCTAAAACCTGTATGCACAATAAATGTGCATAGAGCCAGGTAAAATTCAGGAAAAAATCTATGGTGAGTATGTCATGAATCGACTGACAAAGGGACGAACTTACAGGTTTTATGCAGATAACATTTATTAAGGGATCGCTAACCAAAAAATGTGATGGTATCTAACCATAATCTGCATAGCTTAAAATCCCCACCTAAGGATTGAAGTAGAAATATCGATGCGGAACGTAGATTAAAAGAGGGATTACTAGACCAAAGAAACGATGGAAACATCGCAGAGGGACAGATCCCCATTTAGTTTAATAACTAAATGAAACGCCTTATGAATTTAAAAATTCACGTAAGGTGTAAAGCCAGATAAATGGCTATTGCTAAGGGTGTTAAGTCAAGCGGTTAAATATGAAATGCTCTTAACAGACAAATTAGAATCCATCCTTAACTTCGAAAAAGCTTGCTGCACAGGTACAATCGGCATAACTGGCAATACAGGTGCTACTGGTCCAACAGGACCAAGTGGCGGACCCCCTGGTCCTACAGGGCCAACAGGTCCCAGCGGAGGACCTCCTGGTCCTACAGGTGCTACTGGCGTGACTGGTGTGACTGGTGTGACTGGTGTGACTGGTGTGACTGGTGTGACCGGTAACACCGGTCCTACCGGTCCTACCGGTCCTACCGGTCCTACTGGTGTGACTGGTATTACTGGTATTACTGGTATTACTGGTATTACTGGTATTACTGGTATTACTGGTATTACTGGTGCTACTGGAAGTACTGGTATCGGCATAACAGGTCCTACAGGTCCAAGTGGTGGACCTCCTGGTAATACTGGCGTGACTGGTATTACGGGTGTGACTGGTATTACGGGTAATACTGGTATTACGGGTATAACTGGTGTTACTGGTGCTACTGGTGTTACTGGTGCTACTGGTGTGACTGGTATTACTGGCGCGACTGGTATTACGGGTGCTACTGGTATTACTGGAACTACTGGTATTACTGGAACTACTGGTATTACTGGAACTACTGGTATCGGTATAACAGGTCCTACCGGTCCAAGTGGCGGGCCTCCTGGTCCTACTGGTATTACTGGTGTGACTGGTATTACTGGTGTAACTGGTATTACTGGTGTGACTGGTATTACTGGTGTGACTGGTACTACTGGCGTGACTGGTATTACGGGTGTGACTGGTATTACGGGTGATACTGGTATTACGGGTATAACTGGTGTGACTGGTGCTACTGGTGTGACTGGTGCTACTGGTGTTACTGGTGCTACTGGTGTGACTGGTATTACTGGCGCGACTGGTATTACGGGTGCTACTGGTATTACTGGAACTACTGGTATTACTGGAACTACTGGTATTACTGGAACTACTGGTATCGGTATAACAGGTCCTACCGGTCCAAGTGGCGGGCCTCCTGGTCCTACTGGTATTACTGGTGTGACTGGTATTACTGGTGTAACTGGTATTACTGGTGTGACTGGTATTACTGGTGTGACTGGTACTACTGGCGTGACTGGTATTACGGGTGTGACTGGTATTACGGGTGCTACTGGTATTACGGGTGCTACTGGTATTACGGGTATAACTGGTGCTACTGGTGTGACTGGTGCTACTGGTGTGACTGGTATTACTGGCGCGACTGGTATTACGGGTGCTACTGGTATTACTGGAACTACTGGTATTACTGGAACTACTGGTATTACTGGAACTACTGGTATCGGTATAACAGGTCCTACCGGTCCAAGTGGCGGGCCTCCTGGTCCTACTGGTATTACGGGTGTGACTGGTATTACGGGTGTAACTGGTATTACGGGTGTGACTGGTATTACTGGTGTGACTGGTACTACTGGCGTGACTGGTATTACGGGTGTGACTGGTATTACGGGTAATACTGGTATTACGGGTATAACTGGTGTGACTGGTGCTACTGGTGTGACTGGTGCTACTGGTGTTACTGGTGCTACTGGTGTGACTGGTATTACTGGCGCGACTGGTATTACGGGTGCTACTGGTATTACTGGAACTACTGGTATTACTGGAACTACTGGTATTACTGGAACTACTGGTATCGGTATAACAGGTCCTACCGGTCCAAGTGGCGGGCCTCCTGGTCCTACTGGTATTACGGGTGTGACTGGTATTACTGGTGTAACTGGTATTACTGGTGTGACTGGTATTACTGGTGTGACTGGTACTACTGGCGTGACTGGTATTACGGGTGTGACTGGTATTACGGGTGCTACTGGTATTACGGGTATAACTGGTGTGACTGGTGCTACTGGTGTGACTGGTGCTACTGGTGTGACTGGTATTACTGGCGCGACTGGTATTACGGGTGCTACTGGTATTACTGGAACTACTGGTATTACTGGAACTACTGGTATTACTGGAACTACTGGTATCGGTATAACAGGTCCTACCGGTCCAAGTGGCGGGCCTCCTGGTCCTACTGGTATTACGGGTGTGACTGGTATTACGGGTGCTACTGGTATTACGGGTGCTACTGGTATTACGGGTATAACTGGTGTGACTGGTGCTACTGGTGTGACTGGAGCTACTGGTGTGACTGGTATTACTGGCGCGACTGGTATTACGGGTGCTACTGGTATTACTGGAACTACTGGTATTACTGGAACTACTGGTATTACTGGAACTACTGGTATTACTGGAACTACTGGTATCGGTATAACAGGTCCTACCGGTCCAAGTGGCGGGCCTCCTGGTCCTACTGGTATTACGGGTGTAACTGGTATTACGGGTGTGACTGGTATTACGGGTGTGACTGGTATTACGGGTGTGACTGGTACTACTGGTGTGACTGGTATTACGGGTGTGACTGGTATTACGGGTGCTACTGGTATTACGGGTGTGACTGGTATTACGGGTGTGACTGGTGTGACTGGTGCTACTGGTGTGACTGGAGCTACTGGTGTGACTGGTATTACTGGCGCGACTGGTATTACGGGTGCTACTGGTATTACTGGAACTACTGGTATTACTGGAACTACTGGTATTACTGGAACTACTGGTATCGGTATAACAGGTCCTACCGGACCAAGTGGCGGGCCTCCTGGTCCTACTGGTATTACGGGTGTAACTGGTATTACGGGTGTGACTGGTGTGACTGGTGCTACTGGTGTGACTGGAGCTACTGGTGTGACTGGTATTACTGGCGCGACTGGTATTACGGGTGCTACTGGTATTACTGGAACTACTGGTATTACTGGAACTACTGGTATTACTGGAACTACTGGTATCGGTATAACAGGTCCTACCGGTCCAAGTGGCGGGCCTCCTGGTCCTACTGGTATTACGGGTGTAACTGGTATTACGGGTGTGACTGGTATTACGGGTGTGACTGGTATTACGGGTGTGACTGGTATTACGGGTGTGACTGGTACTACTGGTGTGACTGGTATTACGGGTGTGACTGGTATTACGGGTGTGACTGGTATTACGGGTGCTACTGGTATTACGGGTATAACTGGTGTGACTGGTGCTACTGGTGTGACTGGTGCTACTGGTGTGACTGGTATTACGGGTGTGACTGGTATTACGGGTGCTACTGGTATTACGGGTGTGACTGGTATTACGGGTGTGACTGGTGTGACTGGTGCTACTGGTGTGACTGGAGCTACTGGTGTGACTGGTATTACTGGCGCGACTGGTATTACGGGTGCTACTGGTATTACTGGAACTACTGGTATTACTGGAACTACTGGTATTACTGGAACTACTGGTATCGGTATAACAGGTCCTACCGGACCAAGTGGCGGGCCTCCTGGTCCTACTGGTATTACGGGTGTAACTGGTATTACGGGTGTAACTGGTATTACGGGTGTGACTGGTATTACGGGTGTGACTGGTACTACTGGTGTGACTGGTATTACTGGCGCGACTGGTATTACGGGTGCTACTGGTATTACGGGTGCTACTGGTATTACGGGTATAACTGGTGTGACTGGTGCTACTGGTGTGACTGGTGCTACTGGTGTGACTGGTATTACTGGCGCGACTGGTATTACGGGTGCTACTGGTATTACTGGAACTACTGGTATTACTGGAACTACTGGTATTACTGGAACTACTGGTATCGGTATAACAGGTCCTACCGGACCAAGTGGCGGGCCTCCTGGTCCTACTGGTATTACGGGTGTAACTGGTATTACGGGTGTGACTGGTATTACGGGTGTGACTGGTATTACGGGTGTGACTGGTACTACTGGTGTGACTGGTATTACGGGTGTGACTGGTATTACGGGTGCTACTGGTATTACGGGTGTGACTGGTATTACGGGTGTGACTGGTGTGACTGGTGCTACTGGTGTGACTGGAGCTACTGGTGTGACTGGTATTACTGGCGCGACTGGTATTACGGGTGCTACTGGTATTACTGGAACTACTGGTATTACTGGAACTACTGGTATTACTGGAACTACTGGTATCGGTATAACAGGTCCTACCGGACCAAGTGGCGGGCCTCCTGGTCCTACTGGTATTACGGGTGTAACTGGTATTACGGGTGTAACTGGTATTACGGGTGTGACTGGTATTACGGGTGTGACTGGTACTACTGGTGTGACTGGTATTACTGGCGCGACTGGTATTACGGGTGCTACTGGTATTACGGGTGTGACTGGTATTACGGGTGTGACTGGTATTACGGGTGCTACTGGTGTGACTGGAGCTACTGGTGTGACTGGTATTACTGGCGCGACTGGTATTACGGGTGCTACTGGTATTACTGGAACTACTGGTATTACTGGAACTACTGGTATCGGTATAACAGGTCCTACCGGTCCAAGTGGCGGGCCTCCTGGTCCTACTGGTATTACTGGTGTGACTGGTATTACGGGTGTGACTGGTACTACTGGTGCTACCGGAGAAACTGGTGTGACTGGTACTACTGGCGTGACTGGTATTACGGGTGTGACTGGTATTACGGGTAATACTGGTATTACGGGTAATACTGGTGTGACTGGTGCTACTGGTGTGACTGGTGCTACTGGTGTGACTGGTGCTACTGGTGTGACTGGTATTACTGGCGCGACTGGTATTACTGGCGCGACTGGTATTACGGGTGCTACTGGTATTACTGGAACTACTGGTATTACTGGAACTACTGGTATCGGTATAACAGGTCCTACCGGACCAAGTGGCGGGCCTCCTGGTCCTACTGGTATTACGGGTGTAACTGGTATTACGGGTGTAACTGGTATTACGGGTGTAACTGGTATTACTGGTGTGACTGGTATTACGGGTGTGACTGGTACTACTGGTGTGACTGGTATTACTGGCGCGACTGGTATTACGGGTGCTACTGGTATTACGGGTGTGACTGGTGTGACTGGTGCTACTGGTGTGACTGGCGCTACTGGTGTGACTGGTATTACTGGCGCGACTGGTATTACGGGTGCTACTGGTATTACTGGAACTACTGGTATTACTGGAACTACTGGTATTACTGGAACTACTGGTATCGGTATAACAGGTCCTACCGGCCCAAGTGGCGGGCCTCCTGGTCCTACTGGTATTACGGGTGTAACTGGTATTACGGGTGTAACTGGTATTACTGGTGTGACTGGTATTACGGGTGTGACTGGTATTACTGGCGCGACTGGTATTACTGGCGCGACTGGTATTACGGGTGCTACTGGTATTACGGGTGTGACTGGTATTACGGGTGTAACTGGTATTACGGGTGTAACTGGTATTACGGGTGTGACTGGTATTACGGGTGTGACTGGTACTACTGGTGTGACTGGTATTACTGGCGCGACTGGTATTACGGGTGCTACTGGTATTACGGGTGTGACTGGTATTACGGGTGTGACTGGTGTGACTGGTGCTACTGGTGTGACTGGCGCTACTGGTGTGACTGGTATTACTGGCGCGACTGGTATTACTGGAACTACTGGTATTACTGGAACTACTGGTATTACTGGAACTACTGGTATTACTGGAACTACTGGTATCGGTATAACAGGTCCTACCGGCCCAAGTGGCGGGCCTCCTGGTCCTACTGGTATTACGGGTGTAACTGGTATTACGGGTGTAACTGGTATTACGGGTGTGACTGGTATTACGGGTGTGACTGGTACTACTGGTGTGACTGGTATTACTGGCGCGACTGGTATTACGGGTGCTACTGGTATTACTGGTGTGACTGGTATTACGGGTGTGACTGGTGTGACTGGTGCTACTGGTGTGACTGGCGCTACTGGTGTGACTGGTATTACTGGCGCGACTGGTATTACTGGAACTACTGGTATTACTGGAACTACTGGTATTACTGGAACTACTGGTATTACTGGAACTACTGGTATCGGTATAACAGGTCCTACCGGCCCAAGTGGCGGGCCTCCTGGTCCTACTGGTATTACGGGTGTAACTGGTATTACGGGTGTAACTGGTATTACGGGTGTGACTGGTATTACGGGTGTGACTGGTACTACTGGTGTGACTGGTATTACTGGCGCGACTGGTATTACGGGTGCTACTGGTATTACTGGAACTACTGGTATTACGGGTGTGACTGGTGTGACTGGTGCTACTGGTGTGACTGGCGCTACTGGTGTGACTGGTATTACTGGCGCGACTGGTATTACGGGTGCTACTGGTATTACTGGAACTACTGGTATTACTGGAACTACTGGTATTACTGGAACTACTGGTATCGGTATAACAGGTCCTACCGGCCCAAGTGGCGGGCCTCCTGGTCCTACTGGTATTACGGGTGTAACTGGTATTACGGGTGTAACTGGTATTACGGGTGTGACTGGTATTACGGGTGTGACTGGTACTACTGGTGTGACTGGTATTACGGGTGTGACTGGTATTACGGGTGCTACTGGTATTACGGGTGTGACTGGTATTACGGGTGTGACTGGTGTGACTGGTGCTACTGGTGTGACTGGAGCTACTGGTGTGACTGGTATTACTGGCGCGACTGGTATTACGGGTGCTACTGGTATTACTGGAACTACTGGTATTACTGGAACTACTGGTATTACTGGAACTACTGGTATCGGTATAACAGGTCCTACCGGCCCAAGTGGCGGGCCTCCTGGTCCTACTGGTATTACGGGTGTGACTGGTATTACTGGTGTGACTGGTATTACTGGTGTGACTGGTATTACGGGTGTGACTGGTACTACTGGTGTGACTGGTATTACGGGTGTGACTGGTATTACGGGTGCTACTGGTATTACGGGTATAACTGGTGTGACTGGTATTACTGGAACTACTGGTATTACTGGAACTACTGGTATTACTGGAACTACTGGTATCGGTATAACAGGTCCTACCGGCCCAAGTGGCGGGCCTCCTGGTCCTACTGGTATTACGGGTGTGACTGGTATTACTGGTGTGACTGGTATTACGGGTGTGACTGGTATTACGGGTGTGACTGGTACTACTGGTGTGACTGGTATTACGGGTGTGACTGGTATTACGGGTGCTACTGGTATTACGGGTATAACTGGTGTGACTGGTGCTACTGGTGTGACTGGTGCTACTGGTGTGACTGGTGCTACTGGTGTGACTGGTGCTACTGGTGTGACTGGTATTACTGGAGCGACTGGTATTACGGGTGCTACTGGTATTACTGGAACTACTGGTATTACTGGAACTACTGGTATCGGTATAACAGGTCCTACCGGCCCAAGTGGCGGGCCTCCTGGTCCTACTGGTGTTACTGGAGAAACTGGCGTTACTGGTGTGACTGGTCCTACTGGTGCTACCGGAGAAACTGGTGTAACTGGTTATACTGGAGAAACTGGCGTTACTGGTGTGACTGGTACTACTGGTGCTACCGGAGAAACTGGTGTAACTGGTTATACTGGAGAAACTGGCACTACTGGTGTAACTGGTTATACTGGAGAAACTGGTGCTACTGGTGTAACTGGTGCTACTGGTTCTACTGGTGATACTGGTTCTACTGGAGAAACTGGTGCTACTGGTATCGGTATAACAGGTCCTACTGGTCCAAGTGGCGGACCTCCTGGTCCTACTGGTGTTACTGGAGAAACTGGCACTACTGGAGAAACTGGCACTACTGGTGTTACTGGTCCTACTGGTTTTACTGGTCCTCAAGGTTGTCCTGGTCCTCAAGGTTGTCCTGGTCCTCAAGGTTGTCCTGGTCCTCAAGGTTGTCCTGGTCCTCAAGGTTGTCCTGGTCCTCAAGGTTGTCCTGGTCCTCAAGGTTGTCCTGGTCCTCAAGGTTGTCCTGGTCCCCAAGGTTGCCCTGGTCCCCAAGGACCAACCGGTGAGAATGGTATAACAGGTGCTACCGGTATAGGTATAACTGGTCCTACCGGTCCAAGCGGCGGGCCTCCTGGTCCTCAAGGTTGTCCTGGTCCTCAAGGTTGTCCTGGTCCTCAAGGACCAATCGGAGAGAATGGTATAACAGGTGCTACTGGCACAACTGGTGTGACTGGTCCTACTGGTCCAAGCGGTGGGCCTCCTGGTCCTATTGGCCCTCAAGGCCCTACAGGCCCCTCAGGTCAAGAAGTGTCAGGAAATAATGCTAAATTGAGCGGTGTTTTCTATGACGGGCTATCGGTAGAATCATACGAAGATATTCCTGTGAATACAAATATATCTATAAACGGTGATAGCATTTATATGGAATGCCCTTATATAATATTATCTCCAAATCAACAATATTTAGCTATTACACAAATAAATGCTTTACCATTAAAAGATCAAATTCTATCTTTAAACTATCAATTAAGAGAAGGAAAACATAATATTATTGTGCCAGGAAGTCGTATGACATCGATTATTCCCGGCGAACAAGTGTGGCTAAATTCTTCTTTCATTATTAAAACAGGTTCTGGAACGAGCGGCATATATCGCCTGTCCGCAAATAACAGTGGCACTTTACCAATTACTGTCTTTAACATTGACATCACATTGGTCAGATTATTTTAAATAGCTTCCCAATCAGGGGAGCTTTTTTTCACAAAAATAAAAGCATATTGCTCACCAAACGCCCGTCCAAGACAGTTACTTTATTCATAAGATATATAACAATAATCAAATTAAATATTGTTAATCACAAAGGAGCTTTTATGTTTGAAAAATCGAAATAAACGGGTTAGACTAAGGCGCCGACGAATACGCCGTCGTAGAAATTACTTACATCCCATACCACCTAAACCAACACATATGCCTTCATCCATCTACCCTGTAGCTACAAGTGATAAAATACCAAAACTTGGCGGTTTAGGATCAATCATAAATATCCTATCTTCAGCTCAATGGCCAAAGATTTGGCATGGATTTATCAAAATTCGTACAACAGTCAAAACCTTAAATAAATCACTTCAAAGATTAGAAAAAATCATGGACTCTGCTTATCAGATGATCGGTGTAGCAGGAAGTATTTGGGATAAGAAAGGAAAACCACCTACCCAAGGACCCACAGAAAACTTTTTACCTGGATTACCAAATAAAAATAAACCAAGTTTACCACCGCTACCTAACAAAAATTTACAACCTCATTTTAGTATGCAAAACAAATCAAATCATCATAAGGAAGGACTGAATGAATTACAATTAGATTCTTCATCATTTAAAGATTTTAGTGATATTAAAGAAAATGATAAAAATGAAAAATTACCTGATCCTAAAATGATTATGGGTATCTTGCAATCACCTATGGTACAACATTGGTTAGCTAAATGGCTAAATAATAGCAATAAAAAAGGGTAGTGGCCAATAAGGCCAGATACCCTTTTTTATTGCTTCTAATTTTAAATTAACAATCATGGCCGGCTTCCCTAATTTCCTCATTTTTACAATCCCAAGCCCTCTTGATAATTTCATAATAAATCATAATTGAAAAAAAATTAGAAGCCTGTCTGTATAATACGTATTTTCACCCTAAAATGTGCTAACTCTTAAGAAAATTATAAAGAAACTTCTTCGGCCGTACATTTACGATACATTAGAGCTTTTACAGCAATTAGAGGATCCTTATGCAAAAATAGAACCTCGTACAAAGAACTAGTAATAGGCATAACAATATTTTCCCTCTGTGACAAGAAATGAGCAATTTTAGTTGTTCTAATGCCCTCGACAACCATCCCAAATTTTAACTGAACTTCATCCACAGGCATACCCTGGCTGATCAAATAACCAGCCTTCCAATTGCGACTATGATGACTATTGCATGTAACAATCAAATCACCAATGCCAGCTAAGCCACCAAAAGTAGCATGATTGGCCCCAAAATGTATTCCAAAACGGGCAATTTCCGCTAATCCCCTTGTTAACAAAGCAGCTTTAGCATTATCACCTAAGCAGAGTCCATCCACCATCCCGGATGCTAAAGCTATTATATTCTTTAAAGCTCCCGCAATCTCTACCCCAACAATATCCTGATTAGTATATACACGTACACAAGAACCTAAAAACAACTTTTGCATAGTCTCCAAAAAATGTTGTGAACGCGAAGCCACAACTACAGCAGCAGGTAAATCACGCACCACTTCTTCAGCATGACTGGGGCCTGCTAAAGCGATAATAGGTTGTTTTAGCGATAAGGTTTCTGTTAATACCTCTGACATATAATTGTAAGTACTATCTTCAAAACCCTTTGCTGCATGCACAACCAAAACATCATCCGCTACGTATTCCTTAGCCTGCTCAGCTACTTCCCTCATAGCAAATGAAGGAACAGCAAAGATAACGACTTGAGCATGCTGTAAAACATAAAACAAAGATGACGAAGCTTGTATACGAGACGATAATTTTACACTTGGTAAATATCGATCATTCGTCAAACAATTATTTAACTCATCAACAACAACGGAACTACGAGCCCATAGCTTAACACTCTTTATAAACTTCTGCTTTGCAAACAAAAAAGCTAAAGCTGTACCCCAACTACCCGCTCCTAAAACCGCAACATGACCAGGACAACCAACATCTACCAAAAACGCCTCTCCCTTCGATGAAATAAGGCGTAAATATTTTCTTTATGCTTCCAGATACAAATACACGCTAAAAACAGAGCCACAATAACAGATAAAACACTGTACGCATAAAACCAAACTAAAAAAGGAAAAAATAATACGCCTAAGATCGAACCCAAAGATACATACCTGGTTAAAATAATCACCAATAAGGCCAATAATACAATCCATGTAGTAATACGCCAATCAAAAACTACCACCATACCCATCATCGTGGCAATACCTTTACCTCCTTTAAAACGCAAAAAAGCAGGAAAAATATGCCCCGCGACAACAAAAAAACCTACCAAGATTAAATCCTGACTTGTAACATCAAAAAAAGAAGTAAAAACTAAAGGTAAAGAAACAGCTAAAACACCCTTAATTGCATCTAGAAACAAAACCAAGATACCAAATTTCTTACCTAAAACACGTGCAACATTTGTTGCTCCAGCATTTCCACTACCTTGTTCGCGTATATCCTGACCATGAAACATAATTTTCGTAATAAGGTACCCTGGATTAAAAGAGCCTATTAAATAAGAAACAATACATAGAAAGATAATTAAAATAATATAATTAGATCCCATTCATAAAACATCACCTTTTTATCAAAGAAGTCTTCTGTCGAAGACGGATTTTCAAAGGAATACCAGAAAGGGGTAATGCACGGTACAGAGCATTTTCTAAATATCTTAAATAACTAAAATGTAAACGATCGGGATCATTAACAAAAATTAAAATACAAGGCGGAGACGTAGCTACTTGTGTCGCATAATATATCCTAAAAGCCTTACCAGCTTTGGAAGGAGGAGGCATGTGTCCTTGAGCTTCATGTAAAATATTATTAATCAATGAAGTAGGAAATTTTTGTTGCTGCCTTTGATGTAGATCAATCACCATCGGTAATAGCTGATTAATATTCCATCCTGTTTTAGCGGAAACAAAACAAACAGGAATATCTTTACAAGCCGACAAACGATGTTTCAAATCTTGACGCCATTGATTCTTTCCTTCAGATTCTAAATCCCATTTATTTAAAATACATACCATAGGCTTATTAGCATCCTGAATCAAACCTACAATACGTAGATCTTGCGCTGTAATCTTCTCTTGTGCTTCAAACATCATACATACAACATCCGCACGTTCAATCTGCTTAACAGTTTTCAAAATACTTAGATGCTCTGTAAAGAGGGAAACGCGACTTTTACGACGCATACCAGCTGTATCGATTAAAACAAAAGGCTGACTACCCCATGTAAAAAAAGTATCGACCGAATCACGAGTTGTACCAGGTACATCACTTACGATAACACGTTCAAAACCTAGTAACTTATTAAACAATGATGATTTACCGACATTAGGCCGCCCAACAAGTGCAACCTTAATGGCATCACCATCATTTTCTTCTTCACCAATTTTAGATGAAGGTAAATATTCAATCAATTTATCTAAAAGATCACCTGTACCTAAACCATGAGCAGCAGAAACAAAAAAAACATCGCCAAAACCTAAATTATAAGCATCATAAGCGGTAGAAACCTTCTGCTGATCATCAACCTTATTAACAACTAATAAAACAGGCTTAGACATACGCCTTAAACGGTTAGCAATCTCCTGGTCTAACGATGTAATCCCTTCACGGGCATCTAGTAACAACATAATCACATCAGCGCCAGCCATTGCTTCCTCAGCCTGCTTATTAATTGAAGCGACAAAAGGATCTTGCTCATCACCTAACAAACCACCCGTATCTACGAGTGTAAAAGCGCGATCATTCCACACACATTGCCTGAACAACCTATCCCGTGTGACACCAGGCATATTTTCTGTAATAGCATGCCTCTCACCGACAAGACGATTAAAAAGAGATGACTTACCAACATTAGGTCTACCTATGACAGCAACTATGGGCGTTTGCATAAAAAAACCACCTTTATCAAGCTAAAAGAAGAGACAAGTAAATACTAACACTACGAACATACCCCACGCAATTAATATCAACCAATTTCAATTCCTGGATAAGAAAATCAAGGTATGTAAATCCAAACTGTTCAATTTCCAACCTCTTATTCACATATAAATCATTTTCTCGGTTTTTAAATCAAGCATAACTTAATATATCAAAAGAATAAACAACAATATAAGCATAAATATCCATTTTTAATATTGAGCTTGTCACATAACCCATGTTAAATAGTGTTTAAGACTCTAATTTAATACAAAAAAATCTATGATAATGGCTATTTTTGTGTTTAAATTACAACATTACTAATCGTCTATATTAATATTTCTGGACAAGTCCATTATAATTTTTAATATTATGTTATTTATGTAATAAAAAATATAATATTAAAAATTATAAATATTTATTATTATTATATAAAAAAAATAAAAACGGATATACCAATAATCTTAAAAGCCAAAAAACCGACGCTTAAATTAAACAGCAAAAAGAAATGCAGTAAAAAATTAGAAATTAGATTTTAAGGTTGAACCTGATTTTAGAAAAATAAAATTTATTTAACTCTTATAGAAATAATAATATAAACAATTAGCAAAGATGATTGGCATTTATTTATATTTTTAAAATTTTATCTAAAACCACAAAATTAAAAATAATGACTTTTATATATTTAATTAACATATAAAAACCAAAATTTTCATTATAAATATATAATATTAATAGTTTTAAATTTCTTCTAAAAAATAAATCAGAGAAAAATTCTTTTATTGCTTTATAATTCGTGTAAATTTAAATTGCAATATTATTTTATTTTTTATATTTTAATACTATCTCATGTAATTTAAACCAAAAATTAGCCATTATCATAGATTTTAGTACATTCGATTAGATTCTTAAAACCTATTTACAGCGGATTTCGGGACAAGCTCTCAGTATCAAAAGCATAAATAAATGCTATTAGTTAAAATTTATATATTTATTTAATAAAGAAATTTATCTTATATCAAATAAAAATCAACAAGAGTTCCATAGATAAAATGCACCCAAAATTAATTTATAATTTTTCAATTCATTTTATAGCATATAAAGTAACATATAAAAATAAGATCAAGCAATTTTAATTACGTTGAACTAAAAGAAAAGTATGCTCATCTAAAGCATACGCACATGCTAATAGAAAACGTTCTAAAATACCAGCATATCGATTCAAGCTATCTTTATCTGAAACCTTAAAAACCGTCACTCCTGATCCGCTAACAATGTTATCTTCTGCAGTTGTCACTATAGCTACTAACTTTGGTCGATTAATGCTTATTCTACTTATATAAATCATCCCTTTCAATATATTATGTAAATATATTTATTTTTAAATTTATTTCTGTTTTTATTTTTTAAATTTATTTCTGTTTTTATAATTCATATTTATTGATTATTCCATTTGTTTTACTCCAGCCTTGCTTGGACCACGAACTACACTTTCTAAAATCGGTATATTATAAATAACTTTTTTAATTATATCGTGATTAAAAACAGTATGTGGGATTAATAAAACAATTAAACCACCATTTTTTAAATCACGTTTAGACATAGGAGTAATTATAGGCATAGCAACATCAAAATAGATACCTAAAACAGTAGAAGCATCGTGTAAAATAGCTTGTCTCTGGCCTAAATTAGTAAAAATCATTTCATGACAACGCTGTTTAGGTCTTATAATAAGACCAACGCCAAATTTTTCTATAGTTTGTTTCATCTCTTTCACACCAATGTTCGTTAAATATATACTATTAATATACAAATCAGCATCCGAAAATGTAATAGGAACAATATCTACAGTAGCAATATCACGAATACAACGACTACGTAAAATTAAACGACTGACCAAAAATAAAACAGATCCTATTAACAAACCAAAACCAGGACTTTGAAAAACCATCGTAACTAAAGAACTAACAAGCGAAGCCCCTATAACAAAATAATTACGTCCTTCAAAGACCATAGCCATACCTTCAATATAGTTAGAACCACGCCGTACTAATTCGGTTGTATCCAAACAAGCCAATGTATCTCGTTCAACTTTACGAACTTCCCTAAACTGCTGCGCTGCTAAAGATAAAAAAGTTACTGCGATATAGTTCTCATCCAATAAAGCAGGAATAGCCACGGAACCTAATGCTGAAGCAATAATGCCTAAAGAAACATGAACAATATATCCATGGGGATAACTTGGATATTGACGATAATCCATTTGCAAAATACGTAGCCTTACAGATATCCCTACAATCATCCCTACAATAACTGCCCATGTTTTTAAATCGAAATTTAAATCCATAAAATATCAAACCCCTTGAAATTCATTCTATATAATTCCCTTTCTTAATCTATTTTTTATAGATATATTTTTTATAATAAAACAAAAATAACCACTTAAAATAATAATGATAAAACCTAAACGAAAAGAACCATCACCCAGAATAACTGGTATTAATCTATCCTTTAATAAAAGGAAACACCATAATTTCCAAAACATCCAATTACCTAAACAAAAACTTATGGCATGACTTAAACGACTAAAATATAATACAGAACATATAACCCAAAAAAAGAGAATAAACAAAGAAAACCATAATTTAATAAAAAACATCAAGTCAGACAAAAGAAAAATACCCAGAAGCGGAACCGTACTAAAAACCAAAATAACACTTAATAAATAAAATAATCTTTCCCAACGAAAAGAAACAAAAAAATACAAAATAAAAAAAAACATATTATATAAGAAACATGAACAAACACATATTCATTTACCATAAAAGAAGGTAATAAAAAAGACAAGCTAATCATAAAAAACATTGCCTTTAAATAAAAAACTTTCAAATGCAACATAGGAGCAAAATTACGAAACCAACCCGTAAACAATAAAATAAAAAAAGACCAACTCAAAAGCGCAGAGGAAACATCTATAGCCAAGAAAATACCCTCCTTAACATCTGTCTAGTATGATACTTAAAAGAAAAAAAAATAAATAAATACTAAATAAATTATTAAGAAAAAAATTGTAAAATTTAAAAGAAAAAGATAAATAAAAAATTCAAAAATGCTAAAAAATGTTATATGATAAAAAGTTATTATGTATGATGGACTTGTCCAGAAATATTAATAGGACTTGTGCCTAAACTTTAATGCAATGTTTATTTGAGACTAATAAAGTGTTTTCAAAGATGTTATTATCATTACTTTCATGATTATATTTTATCATAAGTGTTAAAATATCAATAAACATGTTTTAATAAGGAAACTAAGTTTTACTTATTCCTCTTATATGTTTAATTTAATTATTTAAATTTAAATAATAGCTAAAATTATATTGATTTGATACAATTGATTGTTCGTGTAAATTGTCTGAATTTTTTAATTTATATTTTTGGATTTTATATAAATTTTTTGAATTTATCTAAAGATAAATGATGATTGAATATTGCTGAGATTAGATCAAATTGCTTTGAGAAATTTTTCAGTTTATTACGATATCTATTAGCAATAAGCTTGAATCTTTTTAGCCATCCTATAACTCTTTCAACTAAGGATCTTTCTTGGGATAAAATATGGTTATAGTCTTTTTCTTCTTGGCTTAAAACCTTGTATTTACTGTTTTGATAAGGTATAATCGCATACAAATGATATTGGTTTAGGCCTTTAAAACCTGAATCACCTAGCAACGTTGCGTTTTCTGATAATGGAATACGTGATTTTTTGTAAAGATTAAAATCATGTACGCTACCAGGAGCGTAATTTGTAAAATAAATCTTGGCAGTTTTAGAGCAAATTAAAATTAAGGATTTCTTACTTGTTTGTTTTTTACGTCCAGATAAATAGGGTTTGTAATTCACCTTAGGACGTTGAATGCATATTTCTGTACCATCTATAATGAATCTGCCATATGTTAAGCTAGGTAGATATTTTTTCATATTTTTAGGATTTTCTTTATTAAGTACTTTTGTTGCGACAGCTTGTACCTTTTTTATAGTTTTATTAACAGTACTGCTAGTAACATCGAAAGTTTTTGCAATACTTCTATAAGTACGACCAAAGAAAAAATTATGAAAAAACAATAACACTTGATTTTCCGGGTCAAGTATGTTTGGTCTACCCCCTTTTTCATGGTTTTTCAAGTCATATTTCCGCACACTTTCTACTATAATTGAAAAGGTTATTTTATCGACGCCTACGGCGGACATAAATTCTTTTTCTGTTAATTTTGCTATTTTTGCATATTCCATATTTACATATCTCTTGTTAATATTAGACATAGTTATCTGCTCTTTTCTTTTAGTGTTAAATTCCATATTAATAGTAGTATATATACATAAAAAAAACAACACAATTTAATAATAGTGTTGTTTTTTTTATGTATATAAAGAAATAGCATTTTAATTTAAAGATATCAAAACACAAAAATTTATCTTTTTTCATATCTTAATGAAATTCCAAAAAAATAATAATATATATAATATTTTTTAGTTTATTCAGATTATTATAACAATATAGCTCATAAATAAGAATAGATATTGAAATTTTATATTTTTAAAAAAATTTAAAAATATCCATAAATGACAATTGTTCGTCTTAATCACATGTATTAAAGTTTAGGCACAAGTCCATATAGCCGATTAGTAATGGTCTAATTTAATGCAAAAAAATAGCCATGATCATAGCTTTTAGTGACTTTGATTAAACACTTAAACTCTCTTCAAATTGATTCTTGGACAAGTCCAATAAACAATTATTTATGATAAAAATTTATATGCTCTATCTTTGGTCATCCATCATTTTGTGCAATAAAACACAAATATATGACTGTATAAGAATAAATTTATAAAACTTTACTAATTAAGATAAAATTATCCTAGATAAATAAAAATAATTTTCACCTGAACTTCTCATAACAAAAACTAAAAACCAAAAAATCTCTGACAAACTTTATATAGACAAAAAACTTTGTTTTGTGTTTTTTAAAACATCTTTAACTTATAAAATAATATTCAAATTATAAATAAAAATAATATTAATCCATAATTTAACCTATAAATTATTTCTATATAATGTCAATTTAAAAATATAAGTATTAATCTTATAAATATTTATTATAAAATAACTAGAACTTGCCGGAAAATACGAATATAAAAAATTAGCAAATAGGCTTAATATCTATTACTAATTTTATTAAAAGAATTAAAAACAAAAATAAACTTTATATATATTTTTTGATATATCCAAAATAATATTTTTGTCATATATATTATTAATAATTTTAAATTGATTTTAAAAAATAACCCAAAGGTAATTTTTTAATTTAATGGATTTTAGATTTTATTTAATCAATCTTTATATTAATTTATAATGAAATTAAAAAATTTAACTGAGAATAAAATAAAAAATAAATAAATAAATAAAAAAGACTAACCTTATTAAGGATTAGTCTTTTTTAGAATGAAAATTAATTAACAATAGCAGTGATGATCTTATTTACAAGAGGCATAAAAGATGATGCAACTGAAACCATCAAATGTAGAAATCCGCTCACATCCCATCCTCCTCTGTAAGACAAATTGTAAAAGCAGATTTGATTTGATTAAAAAATAAAATAATCTTGAATAATATTGATCAACCCGCCTGTTGTCAATCCACAAAATCACATAGAACCATTTAATATATCCAAAACTAAACTATTGAGCCTATGTCCTTGTGTGAAACCACAAAAAGAAAATATTCATAAAATATCACAAGGTATAGCCGCATAAAATTTTTAAAACCTTTAAAAACCACTAAACAGAACTTGTTAAGGTTTTTAATATAGGAAGAATACTATCCATAAATGGAACTATAAACGGCTGTACGATATCTATCAAAGCAGAAGCTGCCTGAGCTATCTCAGGATGCGTCACGGTGATCATATTCCCGACACTTGTGGTAGATAACATTAGAAGATATTCCATATCAGATCTCCTTCTTGTGCGTTATGAATATACGGGTATATAATTTAAACTAATAAATATTTACATTTTTAAGATGACAAGCCACGAACGACACTGCTTACAATATTTACAATATCACTAACAATACCAATAAGACCATTACTACCATTACTAACACTTGTCGTAGCTGGTTGTATTGCATTAGCTTGTTGCTGTTGTTGATGTTGCTGCTGATTACTCACAGCAGTCGTAATCTGTTGTTGATTATTAGATAAAGCTGCAATCTGTTTCTGCTGTTGCTCTAAACCATTTGCTAAAATAGCTATCTTCTTATCATAAGCTAAAGAATCTACTTGTGCACTATCCCCGGGAGAAACTATCGTATCTTTAAGTGTGCTCATTTCATCATCAACATTATCCCTAGAACGCGAAATCGAACTCTTAGAATGCTTATGAGGAGAAGCAGCATTTACATTATAAATTCCTAATGAAAAGCACAAGAAAAAAATCAATAATAATATTAATAAAGCTTTATGTCTATTACTAAAATAAAATATCAATTCCCCAACCACCTTCCGGATATTAAACTAAAGCAATCTTGGTTATGAAATAATATTTGATAAACATGATATTATACGAAAAACACCCGGAAAACAAGTAGAAAAACTTAAATAAATATAATAATATTTTACTTTCTATTTATATGATTAAGAATAATTCAAAATACTAGCTCAAGATAAAAATTAAAAATACCTTTAATCATATTAACAAAAAAACTAGCATGAACATTATATTTATGCGTATTTGGTTGTGCCATCAAAGATTTTTGAAAAGATAATTGATTAGCAGGTAAAAAAATGCCGCATAATAATTTAATAAAATTATTTATAAGACCATTTATCATATTTTTTGATTGTTTGATTTACCAACAAAAATATTATTTGCATTTTAAAGAAGCTGAAACTTTACCAAAAGAATAAGAAAAAGACTTAGGTTGTCCTACTATAGCTTGCGTACCAAAATTTAAGGCCATAGCAACATTTGATCTAAACAAAGATCGCAAAAAGTAAACAAAACAAAAATCTTAAAAAAATCACCCGATTATCTTTCTGAAACAGTACCATTTAAGTACCTTAAAATAAAAATGATATTGATCCAAAAAAAACACATCTGATAAACGTATTTTAAATTAACATTAAATTAATATTACAAATTAATATTAATTTAATGTTATTTGATAATTAATATTATACAAAAACAAAGTACAATAAAATAAAAATAAATTCTAAAACAAAAGAGAAAATAAAACTAATATAAATAGTTTTATTTTATAATTTCAAGTTTTATAAGCAGAAAATCTAATAAAAAAATAAATCAATTTATAAATAAACAGAGTATACCGCAATAATGTAATTGGTAGTAACCACGGTTTTAAAACCAATATATAAAAATAAAAACTTTTATGGATCTTTTTAATTATTACTGTAATTGCCAAAAAAAAGATGAAGTAAATTGGGATATTAACCCCAATTTACGAAAAAATTTGACCAAATGGGATTTATTTGTTAACCTACAATTAATAGACATTTGCTATCCCCCTGTTGTGTGTGTGCTTAACACTTACATTCTACACAGGTGATAGAGGAATGTCTATTTTTGTTTGTAAAATATTAAAATATAATATATTGTAAACTTTGGAAAAATAATAAAATTTTATTATTTTTATTAATAATTTACATTTTTTTGCTTTTTTTGCATGTACAGTTATTAAATTAAAATATTGTAATATTTTTTAAAATAAACCCTTTTAAAATTCTTGTAAAAATCAAGTTATAACTCAACTTTTACTTCTATTTCTTTTATTAGAATAAGGTGTTATTTTCCATGCATAGCGAAAATCTTTCTTTTCGTCCCAAGATTTACCTAGTTCAAGATGTCTATAAAAAGCTGCAATTTCTTTACTATATTTTTCATACAAAGGTAATAATCTTAATTTTTCGTCAATTTGCGGCAACCATACACGTATACGACTCCTATCACCAGCATAATATGCTCGTTGGATTTCTGGATCACGTAATGGTTCCTGATGCAAAAGATGTATATTTTTGATCACCAGAGCAGCAACAGAAAGCACCCCTCGTGTTATCAGAGGAGAAATAAGCCAGCTAGGTAATGTTCTATACTCAAACCCACCATGGTCTTTTTCACGATAATTACCTAAAAAACCATATTTCATTCTCCTAACACGACTGCGATCGTCTTCAATAAGTGTTAATGGTAAAGCTAAATAGTTATCTAAGGCTCGCAAAATAGGGAAAGTAGGTTTTAGACCACCAAAATGTACATGACCTCCTAAAGGAAGCCCTTTATGAGGCATGGCACCAGCTAACCAACGAGATTCCACATTTTTCATACGCAAATTAGCTTGTAAAAGACTATGACGCAATTCAAAAAATAAAGCATTAGGCTCAGTACGTGGTGGTGGCCTTAATTCAACAATAGGTTTTTTATTTCTTCCTGTACCCACACAGATAGCATCGCATCCTATACGGCCTTTAACAGGAAAATAATGTGAAGCAACCATTAAATAACCTTGTAATGATTGCATCACAAATTCCGGATCAGCACCTAGGGATAATTTGTGCTTTAGCCAAGGCTCTTTTTTTAACCATTGATAATATTCTAATATTGCTTGCGCAAATAATTTAGCTAACTCATAATGACATCGTGGATTGGAAAGAACATGTGAGACGCAAACACGACGTTCTGTACCAACTCCACAACGCACAACACCATAATCTAAGCCTAAGGCATAAAGTGCATGTATGGCCATGCGACTAACACGCTTTAATTCCTTATTATTCTGATCGTGCAGCGATACCCGACGAAAACTTTGCTTATGAGTTAAATGAGCTTTCGTGAGTAAAGCCGGCGTATCGACAGAACGATAAATGCGTAAGATTTTCGTTTGGAAAATACCTACCCAATAAACACGCAAAAGACGTATATCAAGAGCTGTAGAAATACCATGTAACCTCAACCATTCTTCTTGTTGAGCTTCAGGTCGTGACATCGTCGAGCGTTCTGGTGCATTTAAAACATGTAATAAATCATTCCTAGGTTCCATGTCCAGTTTAATCGATTCAGGTAATCGACCTTGAATTAAAATCTTTTTGGCCAGATTATCTTCATCTAATAAAATTAATTCTTCTCCAGAAAGCGTGAGGGTACCCATCTGACACCCTCCTTGCAGAGATGGTCCTCAACTTAATAAGGATCTAAAAACAGCGTTAATAATTTGTTAATTATTATTTTCAAGATCGTCTAATAAAAGATCAGGATCAAGATCTTCAAAAGACTGTATTTCACCTGAATCTTCCATCAAACTATGCTCTTTATCATCCGCTTCCGCATACGAAAGAGGATAAACAGCAACGCATAATCTAGTCTCACCAACAAGTTCAACTAAAATCTCTTTCTCAACACGTACTTGAACTGCATCTTTAGCAATATTAAAAGCCGCTTCGACACAATTTGGTGACTGTGTCACAGTCATATTTATTTTTAAATTCAAATCATTCGTATTATGATCCATATATATCATAGGTATAGATTCTACATAATCGACATTTTCTTTAAGAACAGCAGTTTCTGTATTTCCACCCGTAGAATACCAAATATTTAAATCATAGCTACCTAAAACCTCAATCATCTCGTCCTGCCGACGACAGTCATATTTATGATTAATGACCCAAGCGCCAAGAATAGTGTGCATTTTATTTGGGGGTCCAAATGTATGTGATAATTGTGAAAATTTTCGCCCTTTACCCACCACAGCACGTGTGATGATCTGTCGGTAAGTTGGTGCCCGTTCGGTACGCGACAACGTGCTCCCTCCTCCTAGCGTCTTTCTATAAAAGTGTATGCAGGACATCCGCCTAGCGTTCCAAGCTTATGTTAGAAAAAAGTCCCAGATTTAGTAAAATATGCAACAGTTATAATATAAATTAACCTTTTTTCATAATTTATCAATTATTTTAAAAAAAATATAAATATAAAAAAATATGATTTATGTTATAAATCGACATAAAAAACAGCCTCCATATAACATAAATAAATTAAATAAAATTTTATCATCAAAAAGGTTGATCAATAATTTGACCATGCAGAAAAAAAGAATTAGTCGATGTAATTTCCACCCATTTCAATTGACCGATAAGTTCACTTGAACCAACAAAATGAACTAACTTATTAGTACGCGTACGACCGGTTAAACGATCTTGTCGCTTCTTACTTTGACCTTCAACAAGAACTTCTAATTTATTTCCAATAAGTAATTTATTACATGCTAAACTAATATCATTTTGTACAGTTTGTAAATATTGCAAACGATTGCTCTTCGTCACATCTAAAAGATTACACTCCATGTCAGCAGCAGGTGTACCTGAACGAGGTGAATATATAAAAGAAAATACTGCATCAAATTGTACTTCTTTCAATAATTCAATCGTATTCAAAAATTGCTCTTCTGTTTCCCCTGGAAAACCAACAATAATATCCGTTGTAAGCACAATATCCGGTATCGCTTCCCTCAACCGTTGTACGAACATCAGATATTGCTCACGCGTATGCCCACGACCCATCCGTTTTAAAATTGTATCGTCTCCTGATTGAACAGGTAAATGAAAATGTTCGACTAAATTTCCGCGTTTTGCTAACACATTAATTAACTCATCGTCGCAATCTTTGGGATGACTTGTAGTAAAACGAACCCTAGATATATTTATTTTACTGAGATCATCTAACAAATTTGACAAACGATAAGGAAATTTATCAAAATCTTTGCCATAAGCATTCACATTTTGACCCAGCAACGTAACTTCCTGATACCCCTGCTCCGCTAATTGCTTGATCTCTTCAATAATATCCTCGGGTTGCCGACTTCGTTCCTTACCCCGAGTATACGGGACAATACAATAGGTACAAAACTTATCACACCCATACATAATATTTACAAAAGCCCTAAGTTGATCATGACGCAAACGAGGAATTTGTTCAACAATTTCTCCTTCACGTGACCAAACTTCGACAACAATCTCCTTATTAAAATATGCATCTTCTAAAAGATAAGGTAAACGATGAATATTATGTGTACCAAATAACAAATCAACATATGGATATTTCTGCAAAATACGCTTAACAACAACTTCTTCCTGAGCCATACAACCACAAACACCTAAAATAAGTCCTGGATTATCACGCTTATACTTAGCCAAAGTACCTAGCTTGCCAAAAACCTTATCTTCGGCTTTTTCACGTATAGCACAAGTATTTAATAACACCAAATCAGCTTCTTCATATCCTTCATCTTCAGACACAGCTATGTATCCCATATGCTCTAACAACCCAGCTATAGCTTCACTATCATGGACATTCATTTGACAACCATAAGTAATAATTTTATATTTCTTACCTATGCCTAAAGATTTAAGTTTTTCTGATAATGGTTCCATCTTCAATACCGAAGCCGGATCCCTACTCCGCTTTTTAGCAGTAATTAAATTTGGCTTCTGCCAAATGACCATTGTGTCGTCCTCCTAAATATATTTAATTATCCCAAATAATTATTACTAAATTTATTTTAACTTACCGGTTATGCTAATGCACTAAAAATTATTATCACAATCAAAGAAAAAACATTTTATTCTGCGAAAAAAATAACACAAAAAATAAAAAAATGGGCATTAAAAAGTAATAAAAAGTCTAAAAAAACCAATAAACAAAAATAAACAAAAACAATAAACAAAAATAAACAAAAATAAACAAAAATAAACAAAAATAAACAAAAATAAACAAAAATAAACAAAAATAAACAAAAATAAACAAAAATAAACAAAAATAAACAAAAATAAACAAAAATAAACAAAAATAAACAAAAATAAACAAAAATAAACAAAAAAAATCTTATAAGCATCGCCTCAAACAGCGATGCTTATATTATTGCAAATACGAATTATGTCCAACATTATTCATAGGCAAAGCTTGGACAAAAGCATTCACCAATGGTTGAGAAAATTCCGGAGCAAGTCGATGAACAGTATATTGTCTTTGGGAATTCAAATAAAGGAATGATTCATAAGCCATTTCAATATTGTTAGGCAAACTATCAGCAAGAACACGTCTAACTACCGGATTAGTAACCTCACATGAAGCTATAGATTTGATGGAAACTAGAGATTTTAACATACCCATCATATACATAGCAACATGTGCACAAGAAACAGCTTCAGGAGAATCTAATGGACGACGAATAGGCATACCATCTTGAGATGTGTGAAAATAAGTCTTATTATCTTGACGCATCTTATAAGAAACTGTTCGATGTTCTGGGTCCTGACCAGTAGCAAAACATTGCACAAGCATATTATACTCATCAGCTAAAAATGCATATTGACGATCCAAAATCTTCAACAAACGCTCATCTGTTACTTGTGAACGTAAAAGCAAAAATTGATCTAAAACATTTAAATTAGTATGCAACACTTCATGAACTGAAAACAATTCATGCGCCCCATGATTTTGACTTGAAGGCAAGCCATCCAAAAAACGCTCTGCAGGCTTTGGTACACCTGTTTTCTGATCATGTCTAGCCTTCTGATGTCTGTCCTGAGAATGCGTAAAATATAAATCAGGTATCATCCGTTCTTCTCTACCAATTTCTTCATTGAAATTATTTTGCTGCTTATTATTCGGCTGATCACTAGAACCACCACTATTACATCCGCAAAAACCTTTATCCTTATCCAAAAAAATCCCCCCATTTACAAACTACTAATTTACAAAGTAGCTCTCCCTTAAGTTACCCCACATAAAATAATTTCAACCCCTAAAAAAATAATAATTAAAATCCAAAATAATTATAAATAAAAAACAACTTATTATCTAAAAGAAATAAATAAAAGAAACTTAAAATAAAAAATAAATACAAAAAACAGAACATGAATAAAAAGCTTGTCCAAAAAACCCATGTTAAGAACATAATTAAATGCAATAAAAGCTATGATAATAGCTATTGTTTTTTTAAATTACATCATCACTAATTAGCTATATTAATATTTCCGGTCAATTCTAAAACAAGAACATAAAAAAAAGAACATAAAAAAAAGAACATAAAAAAAAGAACATAAAATAAATAAAAAACAAAAAGCATATACAAAAATAAAAACATATTTATATATAAAAAAATATCATGCCCATAAAAAGCAATAAAAAATATATAGTAAGGAGAATAAAAAATTAAAAACTGGCAAGCCATCCTCTTAAACAGCGGCGTTGCGAGCATTTTAATATCATTAACCTTCTTGTCACTACCATATATCGTCAATACACCAAAAATAAGCGAAGCATTAAGCACACAAACAACACCATTCGCTATACAACAAGGTTGGGAATTTGCACAAAAAAAAACTATCATCCCCACCAAAAACAAGGAAGAAATCACTAATGATCAAAATGACAAACAAACATTCGAATTAGAAAAATACCAAGCTTATGAATACATATACGACCAACAAGGTCGTCTACATCAGAAAAAAAAACTTCCTGAAAACGTATACATACGCTATCAAAATTAAAAAATATATCGAACAAAACAAACATTAAATAGGAGTTGTTTTTAAACATCTGTAATTTAGAAACACATAAGGTCATAATTTTTAATTTTTAATTTTTAATTTTTAAAAATGAACTTAACAAGTTGAATTTAATCTAAGTCGGAATGTTATTTGTTCATACCAAAAGATAATTTTTATTTTTCAGATAATTAAAAAGACTTATGTGTGATTATCTGAAAATCAGAATTTATATATTTATATTATCCTAATCAATTTAACTATATTTCCGGATAGCCCTAAAAAACCTAACCTTTTTAGGTTTTTTACCATATTACCATATTTATACTTTATTAAGTTTATTTATAGATTTATAATACCTGTTTTTAATTTAATAGAATAATCAATTATATATTATATTAATGTTTTCTTTTTTAAACCAAAAGTCCCATGGGATAAAATAAGTTCGACAGTGCTATGGAAAATAATATTCAAAGATGATATTCCTTCCATAAATTATAGAAAGTAAATATAGATCGTACCTTAAATTAGATCAGCTTATTTTTTCTCCTAATGTTTATGAAAGCCCTTTAGAAAATTAACATCACCTATATGTATACAATAAATATCTATAAAAAACTTTAAAATTAATTATAGATATAAAGCTCTTCTTGATACACTTTCTAAGTAGGGTGAAATCTAGATATTTTAAAATATATTTTAATTACCCATCTGTTTGCATAATAATTAAAGATATCTTCGTCTCTTAAGTCCATATATTTATCAATGAAAATTTTTAATTTTAAGATATACCTCAAACTTCATTAAGAGCAATAATCTAAAATACATTAGCAATTTATTTGCGCTTTAATTCATATTTTATATATTAGTATTTATCTTAAATATTAATATAATAGATTAATATTAATATAATTTAAAAAAATAACAATTATCATCGCTTTTATTGCATTCAATTAGGCTCTTAAACGCTCTATACAACGGTTTTAGAAAAAGCTGGGTAAATAAACAATAAAACATATAATTTAATAGACTTAATTTTTTAGACTTAATTTTGATATTTTTATTATTTAAAATATTTATTTAATTCTATTTTATAATGTAATATATATTTATAAGCTAATCTTAATAATCAATTACTAGTATCTATCTAAATCTTTTATTGTTTTTGCAAGTACCGCTTTTAAATAAAAACATAAAATGGGGGAATTTAATTTGAATTTCAAAAAAATTGCGAAGTTATCTATATTAGGACTTATTGTGTGTAGTTTATCTTCAGGATCATTTGCTAATGAAAGAACTAGTTATCCTCACATAGAAAAATTTGTTTTTCAATATATGACATTAAAATTAGATCAGAATCTATTTAATAACATCTCCCCAAATTTAACAGCAGCATAAACAAAGATGAGAGAATTACAACAACCAGGAGAAAAAGATAAAGCTATAAATGACTACGAGGTTATTTTAGGTAATTTGAAACTACAAGTAGCTAATATGGATGAAATTTTATCTAAAGAAAATGAAAATCATGGTTTGAAAGATCTTTTCTATCGTAATAATATTAAATACCAAACTTATGTATTTCAAGATATCATTAACCATCAATTACATGATAAACTAGGAAATGACAAGAACAAAGAAATAGCTGGATTGTTTCAAAATATGATATATAAAAATTAAATTAAAAATTTAGATAAGATTTATGACATTATTAATAAATACCAGGATAGCGCAAATTTAAAACAAAAGTTCAATTATTGGATGGCTATTGCTTTGTATCAAAATAAAAACTCAAAGAAGCCACTTAATAATTTTCCTATTAACACAGAAATAAATAAATTATATAAAGAAATCTTCTGTTAGTATAAATTAGGATTTTAAAAATGCAATATTTGAAATATAAAAAACAATCAAAAAATAGCTTATAATTATAAGCTTAGCCTTTTTAATTACTATAAAAAATTATCTGTTTTTTATAGTATCAATATTAATACTTCAAAAAATGTTTATTATGAACATCGATAAAAACATGGAAAACTATATTTTTCATGATAAAATATATAAATAATATAATTATTTTTAGAATTAATTTAAAAACCGCCTGCAAAAATATTATTTTAAAAATTATTTAGATGAAAAATAATTAGATCCATAGCAAAAGGATTTGGTATAGAATCTAAGAGAAAAATTGTCTATGTAAAATCCTTTTGCATCTCTATGGATATTATACATAGAATAACAAAAAATAGAAAATACTTAATCGAGTAAAAGACTATCAAAATTATTTTAAGCCAAAAAATATTATTTTTATATAAAAAGAAAAGAAAAATTCTATAATTATTCAACTAAAAATTAAAGATAAAAGATTCCAAACGACATTTAATACTTATACGTGCAAGATAATACTAATGTAGCCCATTAGTAAAGTTGGTTAATATTTATTATTATGGTTAATATTTATTTTTATTTTTGATATCTTAATTAAAATCAAATAAAAAAACCAAGTTTTATTATTCTATCATAAGAACTTGTCCAAAAACCAATGTAAAGAGAATTAAAAAAACTAATTGAATGCACTAAAAGTAATTATAATGTCTATTTTTGTGTTTAGATTACAACATTACTCATAAACCTTAATAGAAAAAAAATTACTTTTACCTTTTCGGATATATTAATATTTTAGGACAAGTCCTTAATATTATAATCATTATTTATTCCCATCATGTCTGTTTTGCAACAAGTATTTTATAATTAAGAATTATCCCTACAGGAAGATTCGAAATTTAAAAAATAAGACAAATGAAATTATTGTATTTAGTTGTATACGTTAAATGAAATTACATACCATTTATAGTTTTAATATATAAATTAGACATAAATTAAGGAAACTAAAATATAAGCTTATACTTATTTTTTTGTTGATATTTTAATATTATATATATTTTAAATGCAATAACCCATCCTTAGTTTCTAAGCTAATTTATGCATTTTTTAAAACTATAAATTTTACCATATGATCAATCTTGAAAAAAGCCTAACCTACATTAAGGTTTAGGCACAAGCTCACAATAAAAAATAAAAAAATTATGCAAATTATTGATTTTGTAATAAATATAAATAAACCTTGAGAAAAATTATTTCAAAAAAGCATATAAGGAATGTATAAAATAAAAAATTATTTTTTTATTAAAATATTATCTATTAAGCGTGTTTTTCCCAGATAAACAGCTGCCATGAGAACAAGAGGTCTGACCTCTAAATTAACAGGTATGGCCATCTCTGGGTAGGATCTTAAAGCTACATAGTCTACAGTCAAATTATCGATACTTTCTAAGCGATCGCGTAATCTATGTTCTAAATCAACGTAGTCATCAACGCGCTTGCTATGTAAATAAATGTCGACGGTATGTTTTAGAGCAACAGGAAAAGCGGCAGCGATTTTCTTTTCTTCCTGCGCCAAATATACATTCCGTGAACTAAAAGCCAATCCATTTACCTCGCGTATTGTTTCGCAAGGGATAACTTCAACCGATAAATTAAAATCTTGTACCATCTGTTTAACAACAGCGAGTTGCTGAATATCCTTCTCACCTAAATACACACGCGTCGGTCTGATGATATTAAAAAACTTTAATAAAACCGTAGCAACACCATCAAAATGACCCTTTCTTTTCGCACCACACATACCTTCTGCCGCACCTTCAACATGAACCGTGGTCGCAAAATTTAAACCATAGATATCTTGTTGCTTCGGTACAAATAAAATATCTACGCCCATGGAAATAGCTAGATCATAATCACGCTGTAAACAATGTGGATATGTTTGATAATCTTCACCAGAACCAAATTGTAATGGATTAACAAAAATCGATAGGACGACTAAATCATTTTCTTGACGTGCTCTTTTTAATAAAGACAAATGTCCTTTATGTAATGCACCCATAGTAGGTACAAAACCAACACTTATATCTTTATGACGCCATGTCATATTTTTATTAAAAGATAAAATATCTTCACAAAATTGCAAAAGATCACGCCTCACTTCCATGCATCTTTATTTTTAAAGCTATCCTAACTTCATCAGGTAGAGCAAACCCTTGTTTTTCCAAAGGGAAAGATCCGTTCTTTACATCTTTAATATAATTTTTAACACTAACATCAATCATATCACCTAGTTGAGCATATTGCTTAACAAAAGAAGGCACATGCCCAACCGTCAAACCAAGTAAATCATGCAAAACCAATACTTGACCATGACAAAATCGACCCGATCCAATACCTATAACAGGTACAGAAATATTTTCTGCGATATGTTTAGCTAATAATTCAGGAACACATTCTAAAACAATTGCAAATACCCCAGCTTTAACTAAATGATGTGCTTCATAGATTAACTTTTCAGCTGCTTCCACACTTTTACCTGAAACCAAATATGACCCAAGCTTATTAATCGACTGCGGCAAAAGTCCTAAATGGCCCATTACCGGTATACCAGCTTCAACTAAACGCTTAATATTATTAAATAAATGATCTGTGAAACCCTCTATTTTAACAGCCATCGCTCCGCCTTCTTGGAGCAAACTACTTGCCTGTTGCAATAGACAGTCCGTACTTAAATGGGCTTGTCCAAAAGGTAAATCTGCCACAATAAAAGCACGATGACTACCACGAACAACAGCTTTTGTATGATGGAGCATATCAGACATGGTCACAGGTACAGTTGTCTCATAACCTAAAACCACCGCACCTAATGAATCACCAACTAAAATAATATCAATTCCTGCACGATCGACAAAAAAAGCCATAGGCATATCATAAGCTGTTAACATCGTCATCGGTACTTTATCAACAAACATCTGAGCCAACGAACGTACGCTTAAACGTTTTGCCAAACTTCATCCCCCATTATAAACATATATCATCATCTAATGTCTGTAAAAAATGACTTAAAAGCAAACCACGTAAGCAGTTTACATGCTTTGTTTCCATCCACAAAGAAGATATTGGTTTGTCTGTTACCATAGCGAGCGCATGTTCTGTAGTTGTCACATTTAAACCGATACCGATAATATAAAAAAGCCCTTTGAGCTCAACCAATATACCGGCTACCTTCTTATAGTTCATATACAAGTCATTCGGAAAAACAACTTGGACTTTTTGTTGCACTAAAAACATAATAGTTTTAGCTAAAATCTGCGCCATATAGTAAGGTAAATGACACGTAGAAGGAACACTTTCACGATGTAAAGAAAAACTAAATGTAAGTGCTGTATATCCAAATGTACGCCATAAATGCCCAAGACGTCCACGTCCATGGGTTTGATAATTAGCTATCACAAGAATATTTTTCAGCCCATCATGATGCTGCTTTAAATAATCGACCACAGTATCTTGGGTTGAAATCACCTCATTCAAATAACTAATTATCAATTTTTCTTTCAGAGCTGGTGAAATGACAAGATCATGCATTTGAACAGCATTGCTCAAAATATAATTGCTCTCCTTTAGTTAATAAAGTATCCTTATCATTAGCCAGAACACCTAAAGCAACATCATAAAACAGCTGCTGTAAAATGGAACCCATAAAAGGGCCAGGCGCTACTTTTAAGCGAGCTAAAAGTTCTTTACCATCGATAGCTAATGATGATAAATTATGTATTTTCAATAAAAAAAACCAAGTCGTTATCTCTTCTTGAATATTATTATCAGACATAATCAATCCTAGAGCCTGAGCTAATAAAGACCCTTTTTTGACTATCGCAAGGCCATATTTAAGCAATAAAGGTTGAACGTGGTCTTTGGTAAACGGTTGCAAATGATGTACAAGCGTACATTGCAACGTAATTTTTTTTTGCTTCAATCGAGAAAATTTTAAAGCCGCTACCTGACCAGATAAATTTGTAATATAAAATAAGTTTAAAAATAAACCCCAACAAACATCACTATCTTTACACAAACTAAATTTACCTAATAAATCCCCATAATCATCCTTAAGTCGCCAATTAGCAAACGGCAATAATGTTTGATGTAATTTACAATCAAAAAAAATACGCAAACCCGAAACTGGATCCGTAGATTGCCATATTTTCTCGAATTCAGCAACTGTTCTTTCAACCGAAACATGGCGACATAGTTCTCGATGTTGTAAAATAGCCTTCTGTACACTAGGTACCAAACACATATTTAACTGAGCTACAAAACGCGCTGCCCGAACCATACGCAAAGCATCTTCAGAAAAACGATCCGCAGCGATCCCTACAGTACGCAAACAACGATGTTCTAAATCAACTTGTCCACCAAAATAATCATATAGATGACCTCGAACATCCATTGCCATTGCATTAACCGTAAAATCACGCCTAGCTAAATCATGACGCAATGAAGTCACAAAAGTTACATACTTAGGACGACGATTATCGTCATAAGCACCTTCAACACGAAATGTTGTCACTTCAAAAAAACATTTATCCACACCAACCATAACTGTACCATGCTTTAATCCAACAGGTATATTATGCGGAAAAAGAGATTGCACATCATTAGGTGTAGCAGAAGTCGCTACATCATAATCGATAGGCAAACAACCACGCAACATGTCACGCACACAACCACCGACAAAATAAGCCTCAAAACCAGCTTGTTCAAGCCGTTTTAATACATAAATCCCAGCCTGTTTTTTGTCACCATCAAAAAAATGATCATTCATAATGTGATCAAATGCTCCAATCCATAAACTAAACGATCTAAATAACCTACACGTTCAATCGCTAACTTTACACCAGGCATAAAAGAAAAACGTTGCGTCGCATCATGTTGCAATGTTAATAACTGGCCAAAACCACTTAAATAAATTCGGTGATGAGCTACAAGACCAGGAAAACGAAAACTATTGATCTTAACCCCTTTATAAACACCATTATCATCATAAGTCTTAGCGGTTAAGCCCCCAGATTCATCCATCATATCAACCAACTTGAGAGCTGTCCCTGAAGGCGCATCCAATTTCTTATCATGGTGTGTTTCGGTAATCGCTACATGTGGTAAATAACGCACAGCATCAGCAGCAAACATCCCAATAAGTACAGCACCAATAGCAAAATTAGGTACAATAATACCTCCTAAACCAATATCTTTGTACTTAGCACCAAATTCATTTAAAATAACTTCTGTTACACCCGAGGTCCCTATAATGGGACAAACATTATGACGCAAAGCCAACATAAGATTTTGTTTTACCAAATGAGGTATTGTAAAATCAACTAAAACATCGCAATCTACGGAACTTAAAGCTTCTTCTACACTGCCTATGAACTTAAGACCCTCAACGCCTACACTTTGACCAGCTTTGGAGGGTGAAACAGCTGCTACTAAACTAAAAGTAGGATTTTTTGCTATGAGTTGTGTAACAATCTTTCCCATACGTCCACTCGCACCAGCTAAAACAACTGCTATCGTTATCGCAAACACCCTCTACCAACAAATTTACACTAACAAATAAACGAAAAAGTGAGCTTAGCAACTACATGGTAGCTGATTATGCTCATGAGTGCAAATAACAAAATCTCAAAAAAATTATATGAATTAAATTTAATATTTTTAAATTTACATTTATATTAATCCGGTGTATTATTAAGATTAATTATAGATATTAAATTTAATCATTAGGAAAATATCAAAATCATAAAAAAATATAAATAATTAAACTTATAAATAAAAACACATTACATCATAAGCAAATATTTAATATGTAAGAAAATGAAGTTTGAAAAAAAATAAAATTAGCCCAAAACATAGACTTAATTATAATTTAAAGATATAATTTAAATTATAAATTTATTTATTATTTAAAAATTTACGAATAACTAACTAAACCGTTTATTAATTATAAATTCAAAAAAATATAAATTTAAAAAATAAATTTAAAAAACTTAATAGAAATATTTTGTATTTTTTAATAAAATAATAAAATTAAAATATTAAGGCAAGCTAGATAACCTTAGTCGATAGGAGTGAGCATATATTGTCTAAATTCACGAAAAAAAACTTACAAACACTTGTCATGACCACAATTCTATTATCTTTAATGGGCTTAGGAGGATATACTCTCTACAATAAAAGCGCCAAAGAGACGGTTCAATCTACAGATAAAGTAAAAGAAGAAAATAAAAACTTAGAGGTAGATGAAACACAGTTAACATGTATAGGTAAAGAAGATGCTCCAACAACCTTAACAGAATTCACCTCTTTCTCTTGTCCTATGTGCAAAACATTCCATGAAGAAAAAATGAAAAAAATTAAAGAAGAATATATCGATACAGGAAAAGTTAAACTTTGCATCATCCCTGTAAATATTTCATCATACCCTCTAGATATGAAGCTACTAACCTTTGCTAAAATGGTAATGGACATAGATAAATCATTGTACGTACCACTAGCAGACGCTTTATACAGCAACCATGATAAATTTGAAAAAATCACTGAAGAAATCCGCAATGATAACCGTATAAAAGAAATAAGTCAAAAAGCCAAAAATCAAACAAGTGATACACCGGAGAATAAAGAAAAGATACAAAAAGAAACTTTAGAACTATTTAGTGAATTCATGAAAATTGAACAAGAATTACACAAAGAAAAAACATACCCCTTCCTAAAAGAACTACTGAATAAAATCGTTCCTGAAGAAAACAGAAATAACGAAAAGTTTAAAAACTTAGTTGAATTCTTAGATAAAGGCGATAAAGAAATACCAAAAGACATTGAAACAGCCATAAAAAAAGATGAAGAATATACAAACAAACATATAAAAGGTGCACCAAGCTTCTATATTGACAATAAAAAAGTTGAATTAAAAGATGTAGAAAAAACACTTGAAGAAAAAGTTAAATAAATCGAATAATAAAAAAGAAAAAAAAGAACAGTTAAAACTGTTCTTTTTTTTCTTTTTTATTCCATCTCTTTGAACACTTTGGTAAAGCAAAAACGAGCAAAAAGATCACAAATAAAAAAGCTAACAATGATAACAATGGAATCGTTATCCAACTAACCCCAACTAAAGTAGCTAACTTGTCCTTAGAACATGAAACAAGATCTCCAAGCTTACATTCCATATTACGAAAATACGGAATATGGATCTTTAAAAGATGAAAAATGGCAACCGAAGAACCTAAGGTAGCAAGCCAAATAATATAGCTAACAATCAAACGTTGTTTATAAAAAAAACCAAGACCCAATAAAAGCACAATAGGAAACATAAAAACTCTCTGCCACCAACACAAATGACAAGGTGGCCAATTTAAGATATCACTCATGTACATACTTATCGTACTAGCTATTAAAGTAAACAAAAAAGAAATTAGTATCCCATAATTGTATAGAAAATAACGACATGTTGTTATCATTAAAATACACCACTTATTTTAATTTATCTTCAATCGCTTTTTGAACATCAGCCCAATTCATCCGCTTATCTCCCATTTCAACACCATCAATAAACAACTTAGGTACCTCTTTTAAATTAGCAAAAGCATCCTTATTAGCTTTATAACCATCAAGATATTTTTCAAAAACCTGATCATATTTAATATTTGGCGCATCCATAGAACCTGTCTCTTCAATACGATCAAACCACTCATCAAAAGTAGCTATTACACCTGGATCAATTACTACACGCCCTATAAGCAATCGTATCTTTTTTATAAAAGGCACAATATATTTATTATGTAAAATATCCATGGCCTTCTTATGAAGATCACTTGTACTTAAATTAAATTGCTGCATTTGATTAAATAAATTCTGCTTATCTTCTTCATTAACTTGTTCCCCGGAATCTTCATTTTCTTTTAATTTCTTCATTTTATTAAAAGAATCATTAAAACGCTCAACCAAAACCAAAAACTCTTTGTCTATCTTTTTAAGTTGATCAATCTCTTTATCAGTATAACTGATTTTTAATTCATCTTGCGATTTATATATTAAAGACAAAAAATGCCAATACTCATCCTTTAAACCCTGAAGCCAAAGTGACTTAGACAAAAAATCTAAATTATTTTCTAAAAACCGCTTATAATGTTTTGTCGTTAAAAAACTCAGTGATAAAAAATAATATTTAACCTTCCCGGTATCAATATAATTTTCTTTAATTTTACTATAAATATTCCTATGCAATTCACGACAATACTCACACAATAAATCTGAAACAACCAAAACTTTAACAGGTGCATCATCAGAACCCATATACGGCACAAAATTATAATCAAAACTCGCAGGCAATTCCATTTTATTATCTCTAGAATGATCATTATATTTATCTTTATCAACAGAAGGTTCTTTATTATCAGGCGCGTAAATAAAAAATACACCTACAAATATAAAAATAAATAATAAGGTGCCGATGATCATCATTTGTAATTTTTTCTTATAATTCAACCTAGACAAGCTCATCTCCACCTTGAAATATATTAAAATATCAAAAAAAGAAAAATAATAACAATGAAAAAATAATATATAAACAAATAATTAAATATATTACAAAAAATGTTAAACACATTTCAAATAATTATATTAAATAAGCACTTCATATTTTACCATAATAAACATCATTCAAGCAAATACAATACTAAAAAACATAATAAATATCAAAATGTCTAAAAAAGATTAATATATCGGAATAAAAGAGCTGAGATAAAAAATACCATAACATACCATGTTAAAACCTATAAAAAAACTTTAAATATAAACAAAAATGTTGTATTATATAGATAACAATATAGATAAAATTTTATAAATAATCAATATATAGATTCTTATAATAAATATCGATAATAAATAAAGGTAATAGATATTGATAATAAATGTCGAAAAACCATTATTAAGTTAGTTTAAAATACAGCTTATAAAAAACAAAAAATATAAGGAAGAACCTACAAAGCAAAAAGACTAAAAAAAGCTTAAAAAAAAGCATCTAGACTAACAAGAAAGCCTATAACAAAATAAACAAAATAATTAACTTATATCAAAAAAACAAAAAACAAAAATTATTTAATTTAAAGCTATAATTATAATCAAAATAAAAAATCATAAAAGGAGAGAAAATATTATGAATAAAACAAATAAAACAAATATTTTTATTTCAATCACCATGATGTCTATTGGGGTAATGCCATTTATAACTCAAGCTTATGCAATAGAAAATACTGAAACAAAAACATAAGAACCCACAATAACATATACTACACCGGTAACAACAGCAGATAAGGCACAAACTACGCCTGGTAGTACGTGTTGCAATCAATCACAAATTAATCATAAACCAGATCAAGCCCAAGATCACTCTAATACAAAATCTAATGATAATTCCATGAATATAAGCTCAGAAAAAAAAGCAACTTCTATTCCTGAAGCTTTTAAAAAAGAAGGTATCTCTGGAGCTGCAACATATATTATAAATATATGTACAAAAGGTATACATGATGGTTTAGATACTATGAAAAACCATCTAAAAATAAATATTTATGATAAAAATGACAATAATGGCGATAAAAATAAAAATGGTCAAGGCAACCATACTCCATCGGAATCAAATAGAACAAAACGTAGTAGTATGGATAACCAAGGTAAATCTTCTAGAAACATAGGCGACGAAAAGAATTTTGATGAAGCTTTGAAACAAGTGAATCCTAACATCAAAAACCGCATCGAAGATTTCGACAAAGAAGCCAAAAAAACAGTTGAATATATGAGAAGCATTAATAAAATGGAACACAGGGTAAAAGTAATAACGAATGAGAAGGCCGAAATTATATTCCATATGAAATTAGATGCAAACGATAATACTACAAAAGTATCTGCGATGGATGCTTTTAAAGCCTGGCGTAATAGCCCCAATCATAACGACATTATAATGGCTACAGAGGAAGACTATGGTTTCTATATCGAACCAGAACCAGGTCCTGACAAAATAGTATATGCAGCTTTTTTTGGAAGAATAAAAGATATAAATAAAGTTAACTATTTAAGAAAGAATAAATATTAATTCAAAAAGAGGCTTTTAAAAAGCCTCTTTTTTATATATTTTTAATAATAAATAAATTAAAAATAAGGCTGCTAAATTACTCTAAAAATAAAAACTCTCTTTTGTATAAACACATAATACTAAAACTTATATTATAATAAAATTTTTAATTTAATTTTTGAAAATCAAAAATTATGGCCTATTTTTTTGGAAAGTACAGTTATATAGCTTGTCCAATATCCCATTTTAAATAGTGTTTAATAAACTAATTTAATAAACAAAAAACTATTATAATGGCTATTTTTGTTTTTAAATTACACCATTACTAATCGTCTATATTGATATTTCTGGACAAGTTCATCTCCAAATTGAAATATATTAAAATATAAAAAAATAAATATAAATATAAAAATGTCTAAAAAAACATTAATATATAAAAATGAAAAAGCTGAGATAAAAATACCATAACATACCATGTTAAAAACTCTAAAAAACCTTTAATTATAAACAGAAATGTTGTATTATATAGATAACAACATAAACAATATCGATGAAATTTTATAAATAATCAATATATAGATTCTTATAAAAAATCTCGATAATATATGTAGGTAATATATATTGAAAAAACATTATTAAGTTAGTTTAAAACGCAGCTTATAGAAAACAAAACAATAAAGGAAGAACCTCGAAAGCAAAAACGCTAAAAACAAGCTTAAAAAAAGCATCTAGACTAACAAGAAAGCCTATAACGAAATAAACAAAATAATTAACTTATATTAAAAAAAACAAAAATCATTTAATTTAAAACTATAAGTATAATCAAAATAAAAAATCATAAGAGGAGAGAAAATATTATGAATAAAACTAAAAAAAATAAAACAAATATTTTTATTTCAATCACAATTATGTCTATTGGGATAATGCCATTTATACCTCAAGCTTATGCAATAGAAACTACTGCACCAACATCTACTGCACCAACATCTACTGCACCAACATCTACTGCACCAACATCTACTGCACCAACATCTACTGCACCAACATCTACTGCACCAACATCTACTGCACCAACATCTACTACACCAACATCTACTGCACCAACATCTACTGCACCGGTAACAACAGCAATTAAGGCACAAAAAGCGCCTGGTAGTATGGGTAATCAATCCCCAATTAATAATAAACCAGATCAAGTCCAAAATCACTCTGATCCAACAGCAACTAATGCAAATCCCTTGGGACCAGCGAGCCCTAACAGTAATCCGCAGTCTAATGATAATTCAATGAATATAAGCCCAGACAAAAAAGCAACTTCTATTCCTGAAGCTTTTAAAAAAGACGGTATCTCTGGAGCTGCAACATATATTATAAATATATGCGCTAAAGGTATAAATGATAGTTTAGATACTATGAAAAATAATCTAAAAATAAATAATGATGATAAAAATAACAAAAATAATGGAGATACAAATAAAAATGGTCCAGGTGACAATACTCCATCGGAATCAAATAGAGACAAAAGTAATGTTGCTAACAGCTCTGAAGAAAACAAAGGTGAAGAAAACAAAGGTGAAGAAAAAAAATCTTCTCGAAGCTTTGATAAAGATATAGCTCCAGTAAAAACTTTTGAGGAAGGTTTGAAAAAAATAAATAGCAAAATAACAAAAAGGACCGCAAATCTAGACGCTGAAGCCAAAAAAAGTGTTGAGCATATGATAAGCAAGGGTCAGATGGTCCACAGAATACCAATAGTTACAACTATGTGGGAAAATGTATACTATAAATCAGGCGGCGAGATAAATACACAATCTGAAATAGATGCTTTGAAAGGATGGTATGAAAGCGACGGTCATTATAAAGCTTTCATGAATACCGATGGGGAATATGGTTTCAATATAGCTAAAGCACCGAACGGCACTATATATGCCGCTTATATCGGTAAAAATAAACAAACTAAATGATAAAAAGAAAACAATTTATTTATAATATATAATTTAATCAATATTTTATTATTAAATCGAAATAATATAAATTAATTAAAAAGGAGGCTTTTAAAAAGTCTCTCTTTTATATATTCAAAACATAAAATATAGAATATAAAATAGAAAATATATATTTAAAAATCAAAAATACTTTACTAATCTTAGAATGTGTACGAAAATACTGATATAGACAATTAGTAAATGGTATTTATAGCTCTTTTTAAAGTTTTATTAAAAAAACTTAAAATTAAAAATCATGCCTTTGATATATTACCAATATATCCTAAATAATGTTTTTATTATATCTATATATTATTAATATCTTTATGATATATCCGGATTAAAATAACAATATTTTTTATGTTTTAAAACTATTTAAAGAATTTAAACAAAAAAATAGCAATTATCATAGCGTTTAATGAATGCTCTGTACATGCCGGAAAATGCAGTAAAAAATTTTAGATTAGCTTTTAAGAATAAAATCAGGTATAAAAATAGAAATATATTTCTCCTATGTGTAAGATATAATTGCCAAAAATAAACCAAACGGAGTAGAAAAAGGATGTCTAATAAAAATAATTTAATATAAAAAGAGAATTTGAGCAAATGTTTTAAAGAATGGAAGTTATCAATCTATTTTACCAAGCCTTATTTAAATAATATTACAAATATATGCTAAATGGAATATTATCTGATGGTTTTAAAGGTACATTGACAGATATTAATCGTGAAAGCTTTCATAATAAGCATCATTGATATGCTTTAAAAAGTTAAATGGTGTTACGAATTTTTAAAAAGAATAGTTCGTCAAATTTCTTATGAGGAAATCCAGACGTAAGCTCAGAAAAATGAACAACCAATCTTTTGTATAATTGACGATACTCTCTGTAGAAAAAAAGTCCTAGTCACAGGCTGTTAATTCTATAGAAGGAGCTAGTTGTCATTATTCTTCATTAGATAAAAAACAAGGTTATGGTCATGCTGTTGTTAAAGCGCTGCTGCGTACAGGGGATTTGATATATACATTCGCTACAGAAAGATATGTCCCTCAAAAAAAAAAAAAAAACAAAGGAAAAAACAAAAGAAAATAATAAATTTAATATAGTTGTTGATATAATTAAATAATTTACTTAATTATATCAAAAAAATATATTTTTTTGATAGATTTTTAGTATACTGCAAAATCAATGTTTGATACAAATGCTCAAAAAGATTGCAATGTGATTGCTGGATTAAAAACCAATCGTCTTTTTTATCCACAAGAAGAAGAAAATAAAAAACATTAACCAAGAGACGGTCTATAAAGCATCTTGGTTAATGTTTTTTATTATATTGGAAAATTAAAAATAAAAATATAAAATAATAAAAAAAATTTATAAAAAAATAATAACCAACTAAAAAATATTAAAAACGACATAAATAACGCTCATACTATATTAACATTTTTTACATCAAATATAAATATTTACAAAAAAAGATATTTAAATAAATATATAAAATAATTTCTAATATATATTTCTAAAAAGATTAAAATATATATAGACTAAACTTTATTTTTAGTCTATAATCATATTTATCGCATAAACTTAATATTATATTTTTTCAGAATATTAAGTTTATTTTCATCAAAATACCATATTGTACTCTAATAACAAAAAGGATTGGATACCCATTATGGATAAAATAAAACAATTTATTATTATATTAATTATGATGTTAATGATTACAACTAACTTCATAGCTAATGCTAATGAAAAAATAATGAACAATCATAATATTACCCAACAAAAAAGCTTAGCTATGGAAGAAAATATGGAAGAAAATATGGAAGAAAATAATGAACCATCTTCTATTATAGAAGCTTTTTCTAAATACGGAATATATGATGGTATAAAATATATCGCAAAAAGAATAAAAAATCTTATATCTCATGATAGTGGTTTTTCAAAAAACAAACCTGATGCAAGCCCCAATCTATCTCAAAATCTCACAGTTCCTAAATATCCCTATGTTCCTAATCAGGTTATGAAACCACAACATAATCAGGGTATAGGAAACCAACATACTTCTTACCATAATCAGGGTATAGGAAACCAACATACTTCTTACCATAATCAGGGTATAGGAAACCAACATACTTCTTACCATAATCAGGATATGGGAAAACCACATACTCCTTACCCTACTCAGGATATGGGAAAACCACATACTCCTTACCCTACTCAGTATATGGGAAAACCACATACTCCTTACCCTACTCAGGATATGAGAAAACCACATACTCCTTACCCTACTCAGTATATGGGAAAACCACATACATATTACCATAATCAGGATATGGGAAAACCACATACTCCTTACCCTACTCAGGGTATAAAACACCAAAGCACTTATCATACTAGAGATAATTATAAACATAGCAATAATAACAACGTTTTTGATAAAGGAATTAGAATGATAAACCCCCAATTGACAAGAAGAAATTCATATCTAGATATGGAAGCAAAAAAATCAGTGGAATATCAGATATATTACAATAGAAATAAACCGTGTAATACATTCACAAATAAAATAAACCATTTCTTTAATTCTTTCTTGAAACACCGTAAAGAATTAAATGGCGTTTTGCTAGAAAATATAGCATACAAACAAGGTCCTCCAATGACTGAGTATGAAGCTTTAGAAATGTGGCATGAAAGCCCTGGGCATTATCAAGCTATTATGAATAGTGCTGACGAATACGGCTTTTATATTTCTAAAAGTTCCGCTCCTAATGATTGCGACAGAACATATGCTGCTTTCATAGGTAAACCAAAGCCTCCAATATGGCATTAATAATAGAATATATCTAAAAAGGAAAAAAGACCTTGTAAGGTCTTTTTTTCATTGATTAATATTTATTTTTATTCTATAATTAGCTAAGTTTAAAAAAATTAATTCTTGTTTATTTTTAAGAATGTCTTTTTGTTGTTTTATTAAAAAATAAATACTGTCTATTATATATTAAATGAAAACTTATAAAAAAGGAAAAATTTATTATGAACCAAAAAAAATATATCCCTAGCTACAAAAAAATATTTTGTTTAGTAACATCTATATTATCCATAGGATATTCAACATCATTAGCAATCGAAAATACAACATCATATAAACAACCGATATATCAACAGTTTTATAAATATCAAAATTTTTATATATCTACCAGTTATTACCCTAAAAGAAGCTGCACTAAGAAAACAAAAGTACATAATACTTCTAAACATCGCGAAGAAATAGATCCTACATATAAGAAAATACATTCTAGTCATTTTAAACCACATAGGTGAACAATCTAATATAAAATTATATTTTTGTTAAAATTGTTAAAAAAGCACTAATACATAGACGTTTTTAAAAATAAATAACATAATAATATTATAACTAATGCAAATTAAAAAGAGGCCTATTTAAATGGCCTCTTTTTAATTTATGCTGCTTGTTTTGCTGCATCTGCTAATTTAGCAAAAGCAACTTGGTCACTTACAGCTAATTCAGCTAACATTTTACGGTTCAATAAAATACCAGCTTTTTGCAAACCAGAAATCAAACGGCTATAAGATAAGCCATGTTGACGCGCAGCAGCATTAATACGAATAATCCAAAGCTTACGAAAATCACGCTTCTTACACCGGCGATCACGGTAAGCATAGCACAGTGATTTTGTCACCTGACGCTTTGCTATTTTGAATGAACGACTCCGTGTACCATAATAACCTTTAGCTAATTTCAACACACGTTTACGGCGTTTTCTCGCCAAATTACCTATTTTAACACGTGACACCTATAACAACCTCCTCTCTATACTAACCGGGTAGCATCGCTTTCAAACGACCCATATCTGACTTAGAAACCATTGATCCACTTCTTAAACGACGACGTCGATCAGAATTCTTATGACCTAAAAGATGACTTGTTCCAGCACAACTGCGCTTAAACTTCCCAGAAGCTGTTTTTTTAAATCTTTTAGCAGCTGATTTTCGTGTCTTTATCTTAAATTTAGCCAAAACTACTCTTCCTCCTTTGGCCGTTTTTGCTTGGTACCCTGAGGCAACACTTGCGCTTTAGGAGATAAAATCATAATCATCTGACGCCCTTCAATACGAGGTCGACATTCGACTTCACACACGTCACATACCAGTTCTGCCATTTTTGATAAAAGGGGAAAACCTTTATCACGATGTGCAAACTCTCTACCTCTAAAACGGATCGACATCTTAACTTTATCACCATTAGAAAGAAATCGCTGCATCTGACTCAACTTTGTATTAATATCATTTTCACTGATAAAAGGACTTAGCCAAACTTCCTTCATCCTCATTACGCGTTGATTCCGACGTGCTTCCTTATCCCGCTTATTCTGCTCATATCGATATTTTCCATAATCCAAGATACGGCAAACCGGGGGATCAGCCTGCGGAGCAACGTTCACCAGATCGAGCTTGGCCTTTCTAGATAGTTCTAATGCCTCTTTAAGTGAGCAAATCCCTAATTGCTCACCACTATCTGAAATTAAACGGACTCTACTAGCACGTATGGCCTCATTAAGCTGGTGCTGTTGTTCCTTGCTTATAACCCGAACACCTCCGAAAAAATGTAATTCAAACAATAAAACATAAGTACATGGATGCTAAAAAGCAATCCCCTAAAATAATTTAACCTTTTTTTGAAGATAAAAAGCTAATTTAACATCTCATTACATCAAAAAATAAATCCAACCATATCAAAGGCTAATATTTTTCAAAAAATAGTTGATGATATATCGAAAAAGACAAAAATAATCCGAGAATAAGCAAAACAATCTCCAAGTTATTCTAACACGTTCATATTAATGCTTCAACGTATACCTTAATGGTATTACAACATACATAATATAATAATAGTCTTTATTTATGAATGATCTTCATCAGATAGTGATCTATTTTCATTAATTAAATGTAATGTCTTCATAAAATCATCAATGGATGTACTAAACTGACGCCTTGGTTTACGTTGGCGAACATTTATCAGGTTTTGCGCCATTTCCTTTTCACCTATGACAATGAGAAATGGTATCTTTTGTTTTTCACCTTCTAAAACCTTATAACTGAGCTTCTCTTCTCTAGCATCTAATACTGTCCTAAAATGGGATACTTTAAAAGCCTGCTCAATCCTTTGAGCATATGGTATCACAGATGGTGCAATAGACAAAATCTTAATTTGTATAGGAGCTAACCAAAAAGGAAAAGATCCTCCAAAATGTTCGATCAAAATAGCTAAAAAACGATCTAATGATCCAGAAATAGCGCGATGAATTACAACAGGTCGATGCGGTTTATTATCAGCACCCGTATATGAAAGATCAAATTTCTGTGGTAATTGAAAATCTAACTGGATGGTAGCGCACTGATGCCTTCGACGCAAAGCATCCTGAATAAAAATATCGATTTTGGGACCATAGAAAGCACCTTCACCTTCACAAATACGATAATCAGTACCTGTCCGATCTAAAACATTTTTTAAAGCAAATTCCGCTTTATCCCATAAAGAAACTTCACCCATAAAAGATACAGGACGTGTCGATAGCTCAAAAGAATAAGAAAAACCAAAAATACCATAAACTTCATCAATCAATTTTAAAACATGGGTAATTTCCTCTTCTAATTGATCCTCAGCGAGAAAAATATGCGCATCATCTTGTGTAAAAGTCCTTACGCGTAACAACCCACCTAAAGCACCTGATAATTCATTCCTATGTACCTGCCCAAATTCTGACATACGCAAAGGGAGATCACGATAAGAACGCAATTTTTGCTTAAAAATCAACATATGACCAGGACAATTCATAGGCTTTAACGCAAAGCGCGTACCGCCAGCTTCCGTAAAATACATATCATCTGCATAATGTTCCATATGCCCTGATTTTTCCCACAAACTCTCATTAAGCAACGTAGGTGTACGAACCTCTTGATAACCAACACGATCTTGTAATTCGCGGATCATATTCTCTAATTGATGACGCACAATAACACCATGGGGTAAGTATACAGGCATACCGGGTGCTTCAGAAAAAAAAGCAAACAATTGTAAATCTTTACCCACCCTACGATGATCTCTTTTTTTAGCTTCCTCACGAAAATGCAAATATGTCTGCAATTCTTTCTTCGTCGAGAAAGCAGTACCATAAATACGTTGTAACATAGGTCGATCAATTTGACCTCGCCAATAAGCTCCTGCTACACTCAACAACGTAAATGCCTTCACATAAGATGTTTTAGGCAAATGTGGACCCCTACATAAATCAACAAATTCACCTTGGTGATAAACAGAAATTGTTTCTTCAAGTGGCAAATCATTAATTAATTCTAATTTCAAATAATCATCTGCAAATAATGCCAAAGCTTCATCTTTCGTCAATTCTCGACGCACAATAGCATGGTCTTCTTTGATAATATCATTCATTATATCCTGTATATGAGGTAAACCATCATCATTAATCGAGAATTTTAAATCAATATCATAATAAAAACCTTCTTCAATCACAGGCCCTATACCTAATTTCACATCCTTATAAAGACGTCGCAAAGCTTGCGCTAAAATATGCGCCGTCGTATGACGATAAATCATCAAACCCTCAGGATCTTTCAAGGTAATAATACGCACCTTAGCATCACCAGGCACATAAGCAGATAAATCAAACAACTTATCATCCACCATACCAGCTAATGCTTCTTTAGCTAATTTTTTACCAATCGACACTGCAACATCACCAAAAGTAGGTCTTTGCTCATATACACGCTGAGAACCATCAGGCAAATAAAGATTAAAAGTCATATTTTACCTCCTATTCTAAAAAATAAAAACAAAATAAAAACAAAATAAAAACAAAATAAAAATTAAAAAACGAAAGCAAAGCAAAACTCAAATTTATAAAAAAGCCAAAATACATAAACGAATGGGCCAATATATCTAAAAGAATATCTTTTTTATTCTAACTAATAAAACAAATAAAGGTCAAGAAAGATATTTACTTGTATCAAAATAACCATAAAAACCAAAGCGCTAAAATCGGAAATAAAAACAATACAGGAAATAAAAACAATACAGGAAATAAAAACAATACAGGAAATAAAAACAATACAGGAAAAAAAGTAAATAAGGGTTTACGCCCCTATTTACTTTTTTTTTACTTTGTGCTTAACGTATTAAAAATTACATATTTCTAATAAAAATATGATCAAAAAAAACTTATAGGACAAACTTATGGAAAAATTCATTGTCTAGATATATATGGCATACCTTCCGCTACCGTCATAAAACGATAGCCTTTAGCTTGCAAAACCTCAATTGTCGCTTTTAAACCCGCTAACCAATTATCAGGATCTTTTCGTCTACCATCATGTAAGAGAATAATATCACCTGATTTTAAACGTTTAAGAATTGCTGATACCAATTTATAAGGATCTAAGGGAATAATATATTGTTCGGGTGAAGGATCATTACTCCATAAAATCATCTTTTTATGCAAAATATCTACAGCTTGTCTAAGTCCTTGATAATTCTGACCATATGGCGGGCGAAAGTAAACGCTTTCAGGAATACCGAGTTCTTTAAACAAATTATCTGTTTTTATAATATCATCTATCCAAACATCTGAGGATGTATCAGATTGATACTTTTTATGATAAAAAGAATGATTAGCTAGCTGATGTCCTTCTGCTAAAATGCGTTTTGCAATATGTGGATATTGGACTAAATTCTTTCCTGTAATAAAAAAAGTGGCTTTAATATTATAATTATTTAACAAATCCAACAGACGAGGTGTCCGTTCTTCTGAGGGACCATCATCAAATGTTAAGAAAACAATGGATTCTTGGGTGGGAAAATAACGAATAGCTATATCAGGATTAAAACCGAAAAAAATTAAATTAAACAATAAAATTGTCCCGCACAGGTAGCTCACACTACCTTCACCTCTTTATGAAATTAATCAAATCATCCCTCCTATACTATACCCTGTTTATCATATTTTTAATTTCGCAAGAAATGATTACAAAGCAACGCGTGTTTACGATCTAAACGCATGATAACCTCTACTAATAATTTGAACGCAGCTTCAACATCATCCTTATCAATTACAGAACTATGAGAATGAATATACCGTCCTAAAACACCGATCGTAGCTGCAGGTGCACCTAAGCCTACAAGATGTGCAGACCCTGTATCTGTAGCTCCTTGAGAATAAAAAAGTTGATGTGGTACATCTATATCTTTGGCTGTATCTAGGATAAAATCATGAAAAAAAGGCGGGGTAATCGTACGACGATCAAAAAAACGAATCGCTACGCCTTTACCTAATTTACCCCTACCATCAGATATTCCCGGGGTATCCCCCGCAGGCCCTACATCTACAGCTAAAACAACATCAGGTCGAATAAGATTAGTCATCACATGCGCACCACGTAATCCTACTTCTTCTTGTACTGTAGCTCCAGCATAAAGAATATTAGGATTTATGTAATTCTGCAAATATTCTAACAAAGCAATTACAAGCCCACAACCTAAACGATTATCCCAAGCCTTAGCTACTAAACGATCCCCTTTACCTAGGGTAGCACCCTTAGCATCAGGTAAAGCAACATCACCGAGACGGATACCCCAATCAATAACTTCCTGGTATGAAGAAGCACCGACATCTAAATAATAACGTTGCTTTTTATTCTGACCGCCTAAATGAGGCGGTATTGTACCAACAACAGCTAATAATCCTTCCTTCTGACTTCTAACTATCAAACGAAAACGCTGCGCAGGTAAAACAGCTGGATCCCATCCACCAAGGGGTTGAAAAGATAAAAAACCCACCTCATCAATCCCCGTAATCATCAAAGCAATCTCATCCAAATGAGCTATAACTAAAACCTTAGGACCCTGCTTATCACCTCGTTTTAAGCCAACAATCCCACCTAAACGATCTGTAATGATTTCATCTACATAACAGCTTAAAGATGTACGAAAAGCTTGGCGCATACTATCCTCAAAACCAGGAGCGCCATTTATCTCGGTCCAGTCTAATAAACGCTGCCAATTCAGAACCATCACCTCTTAAATACAAAATTTAAGAACTAGTAAAAAAAACCTTTAAACCTTCTTCCCAATTGGGTAAAACACCATATCCTTCATCTATCAAACGCTTGTTCTTTAATACTGAACAAGCCGGCCTTTGAACTTGATTTTTATAACAAGTCATTAATGGAGCCGCTTGATAATCTAACTTAAAAGGTTCAAACTCCATAATCTTATTAACCCACTGATAACGCGAACAACGCCCAGTATTCGTTACATGATAAATCCCATTTGCTTTACCGTAAATCAAATCAGCTATCTTAGCAACCACATGCGGAGCATAACTAGGTGTACCATACTCATCATTAGCAATCAAAAAAGGCATCTTTTGTGCAAAACGAGATCTTTGAAGCAAACGCGTGATAAAACTACGTCTACTACGCTGACCATACAACCAAGACGTCCTAATAACCAAATACCGTTCACATAAACGCGCAACCCATGTCTCACCTAAATATTTAGTCGAACCATAACGATATTTAGGATTAGGCGTATCTATTTCATCATATCCATCCGAAGAACGACCATCAAAAACATAACTCGTACTAATGTATACACACAAAATATTACGTTCAGCACATATATCAGCCAAAGCACGTGTCGAAGCAACATTTACCTGATAAGCTTTCAAAGGATCTAATTCACATAAATCAACATCCGTCAATGCTGCACAATGAATGATAACACTAACAGAAGCCTTATCAACTACCTGCGCTAACTTTTTCGTACACGTAATATCCAAATCATTCCTTCTTAAACCTTTAGCCTCAAAACGTCCATCCATTGCAAAATGTGTTAAAAAAGCCTGCCCTAACTGCCCTTCTGATCCTGTAATAAGTACATGCATACTACAAAAATTCCTCCTAAAAAGTAAGGATGCTTTTTATCTCTTGTGTTTAATTTATTCAAAAATAATAGGCAGGTGCGGGCAGACATTTAGATCAATAAATATATTAACATTTTTATTTAGAAAAATCATAAAATAACAAAATACGACTATACCCTAAACATCATTCAATAAATTCTTCTCTTCATACATTTGTTGTTGCCGCTCCATTTTAACCCATCGTCTAAAAATAACACCCATACAAATAATATATACTGCTTCTTGCGTCAATTTCATAATTAAACCACCCATCCGTTGATCAACAAGTGGTTCAAAAAAAGGGACAATCGTCGATGGATAACTACTAAATAATAATTCATCACTAAACGAAATAAGCACACAAACAGGAATTAACAAAACACTGTAACCAAGCAAAAGGGAAATACGCAACAAAGGAGCAAATTTCCTATTCCCAAATGGAGCTAAAATAGTAAAATATACACCAAGTGAAACTAGTAACAAAATCAGATGGGAAAAAATATGTAAAAAAGCCGACGACATAATAAGATCGAACACCAAAGGAATATGATATACCGATATCAACGCACTAAATAAAAACATCATAAATAATGGATGAACAAAAACTTTTAACACTTTAACTAAACGTTGCAAAAAATGAGGCGGCTTTTGTATAAAAACATGGTTTGTTAAACCAAAAACAAGTAATAAGGGAACGATAAAATAATGAATACTCATTTGTAGCATATGGATACTAAACGACTGATGCACTAAATCAGCTAATGGCCCAATAGAAACAATGAAATATATCGCTAAACCTGCATAAAAAGAAAAAACATGGTAAAACCTTAGGCTAGAAGATCTATCTTTGTAACGATAATACAAAAAAGCTATCACAATTAAAAATAAACCTAAAAAAATATCAGAAAAACTAAAAGGGAAATCATTAGCAGAATGTCCTATATGGCCCGTATGATCTTCCAAGAAATATCCCTCCATATATAAAAAATATATAATAAAAGACTAATTTAATATTACTTAGGCTAAAAACTGTCTCTGAAAAACCAAAAAAACATAATATATATAAGCAAATAAATACAGAACACAAAAAATAATTTAAACAATAAAAATAATTCTAAGTTTTATATCTGAAATCCAGTAAAATGTACGGGAGAAATTTTGTATTATGAAAAAAATATCCTATCTAAAATTATTGCACCTAATTAATGGAAAAACAAAACGTTTACCACTAATATACTTCCCGCATTCTATACTAAATTACGGCCAATATAAAACATTAGCCAGAACACATATCTATTTTTGGCAAGAAAAAGGAAATCATCTAAAACAAATAAAAGCCATAAATCATAAAAAAAATCATTTAGTAATTACACCACCAAAATTCAAATACGATAACTTGCTACCATACCAAACGGGTATAATTATCACAAAAAATCCGTATATGGCTTTTTTTAAACTAGCCAACTGGAGTTATAAACATTATAACCCAAAAGTAATAGCAATTTCAGGAAGTTCTGGTAAAACAACAACAACAGCTATGGTAGCAGAGATCTTCAAAACACAAGAACCCTTCATTCAAACAGAAAATAACTTAAACACACTCTTTTTTTTACCCCTGTATTTACATCAAATAAGCAAAAAACATAAATACCTAATATTAGAAATGGGCATGAAATCAAAAGGAACCATCCGAACACAATGTAAAATAGTTAAACCACAACTCGCAGCTATTACAAATGTAAGCGAAGCACATGCTGGACAATTAGGAAGTCTCCAGGGCATAGCAATGGCAAAACAAGAACTTGTCGAAGGATTACATAAAAACAGTATCCTCTTCGTCAATGCAGATGATCCCGGAACAAAAAAACTAATTTTAAATAAAGCACCAGGTATCGTTAAAACATTCGGTATCCAAACACCATCCGATATCCAAGGCGAAAATATTGAACAATTACAAAAAGGCATATCATTCGATGTTAAAATAAACGAAACAAATTATCCTTTCCAATTAAAAACCTATGGCATACACAACGTTTACAACGCTTTAGCAGCCATAGGAATTGGAATAACATGTGATATAGATATGGAAACCATACAAAAAGCTCTCGCTAATTTTAAACCCCCTCAAATGCGCTTACAAATGATACTAGGTAAACGCGGCGAAATCTTAATCAACGATGCCTGGAACGCAAATCCCACAAGCACAATAGCAGGTTTAGAAGTTTTAAAACACATCGGTAAAAATCAATATAAAATAGCCGTCATCGGTGATATGTTAGCTCTAGGCAAATTAACATACCAAGGACATAAAAAAGTCGGTCAATACATCAAAACAACAGGCATTTCTCACCTCATAATCTATGGTAAATACAGCCCAATAATAGCTCATGAAGCAATCAACAAAGGTTTCGACCCACTAAATATAACCAAAGCAAAAAATCATGCTCAAATCTTAACTAAAATTCAATCACTACCAAAAAAATCAATTATATATTTCAAAGCATCACGTTTACTTCACTTAGAACATATCATCAACAAACTAAAAAAAATGCCTAAAAATATAACAAATAAGGTACTTGTGCCTAAATACAGTATAGGCAATTAATATAAATAATTATTATTTATTGTAATTTCTAAAAATTTATTAAAAAAATAAAATCAAAAAACATAGTTATCTATTCTTGTTTATAAGTTATATTGTTATAATTATCTGAATAAACTTGCAAATATTATATCTATTATTATCGTGATTTTATCACTATATTGAAATTTAGAAAAAGATAAATTTTTGTGTGTTTATATATTTAAAATTAAAATTTAATGTATTTAAAAAAAGAAAAAACAACACTATTATTAAATTTTGTTGTTTTTTTGCTATGTTTATATTAATATTAAGATAAAATTTAACATATAAAAAAATATAAAAAATATGTCTGATATTAAAAAAGATATCTAAAGTATGAAGAGCCTGTCCGAGAACCAATTTCAAGATAGTCTAAGAACCTAATAAAATGCTCTATAATAATGGATATTTTTTCATTTAAATCGCATCATCAACAATCGACTATACTAATATTTATAGGCAATTACTATGAAAAAATAAAATCTATCAAAATGAAAGCATGTAATAAAGAAAATCCTGAGAATATGAAAAAATATTTACCTAGCTTAATCTATAATAGATTTGTCATAGATGTTATATGCACATTAAAAGTCCTAAAACAAATTATAAAACCGATTTATCTAAAAAGAAAAAACAAACAGATAAGGAAACTTAAATTTATGATAAAAATACAAAGATTTATTCGAAATATTATCCTCATTCTAGCATAAATGATTTTAATCTTTACCAAAAATCAAGTATTCCATTATCAGGAAGCTAAACATTCGTAAATGATTCTGATTTTCAAGATATGACCCATCATTTATATAAAATAATCACAAAAAACAAATACCATATTTTAAGAAAAGAAGCAAAAGAGCATAACCGTGTGAAAGATAATTCATAGGAAGAGCTATCGGCTGGCACAAAAAATGCAAGCTCATTGCTAATAGCTATCGTAATAAAATTAAAAACTTTTCGAAGCAACTTGATCTAATGGAAGAAATATTAAATCATCATTTATCTTTAGGTAAATGATGAACATCTACATAAAACAGAAAAATAAAAATGGAAAAATCCAGATAATTGATATAACTATTAGCGAAGTAAAAAAGATATAATCTTATGTTACTATTTAAATTCAAATAAATAAAATATAAATAAAGAAACCTTAGCTTGGCACAAAAATAATTTATATTTTAACACTATTGATAAAATATAGTGATAGTTTCCCTTTTTTAAAACATTTGCTCCCATCCTCTTTTTATGGTAAATTATTTTTATTATACATTTTTTCCTCCTCTTTATTGTTTATTTTTAGTACTTAATACCTTACACATAGGTGATAGATATATCTATTTTTATACTTTTTCCCTTATCAAGATCTAATTCACAATTTTTTACTGCATTTTTAAGCAAATAAAGTTATTATGTATTAAATGTCTCTAAGTGTTTAAATAAATCTTAAAAACTTAGGAAAATAATTATATAAAAATTAAATATACTAGCAGAGGTGTAATTATTGAAAGATATAAAAATGAAAAAGAGCTTAAAAAGAATCTTAATTCCTTCCCTATTTATTATGGGAGGTACTTTTCTTACGATCAATGATACATCATTGGGTCAGCAAATGGAAATTGATGGAATAGATAAATCATTGGGTCAGCAAACGGGAATTAATGGAATAGCTGCCCCGAGTGTACCCTCACCACATAGCACGCCGGCCGCGGGGAAAGCGAATAATGAAGAGGAAGAGGAAGAATCAATAAGTGATTCCTCACCACATAGCACGCCGGCCGCGGGGGAAGCGGATAACATAGATGAAGACGAGGATGACGATGACAATGTACCAACAAGTACTCTCGAAAACACAGAACTGAGCACGCCGGCCGCGGGGGAAGCGGATAACATAGATGAAGACGAGGATGACGATGACAATGTACCAACAAGTACTCTCGAAAACACAGAACTGAGCACGCTGGCCGCGGGGGAAGATCACGAGGAGAACAAGGCAAATAAAGAAGAATTAAATAATAAACTTAAAGTATTAAACGATCTAAATACCGAATTAGATATTGCTTTACAAAATTATGAGGACAAGATAAATGAGTTGCCAGAGTTAAGTCATGATACACAAAAACATTCAGAGCTATTAAAAGAAATGCAAACAGAATCAAAAACAATAAAAAAATATATAAAAATGCTAAATCTTTCTCAAACTGAAAATTTTATCGGCTATATATCAGATAAAAGAGTAGTTATTAATAATAAAATATCAGAAATTGAAACATTATTAAAAGAATCAAATCCAAATAGAGCCCAAGAGGTCAATCATGAAGATCAATCAATTATTGCTTTGGCGCTATATATGCAACCTGGTCCATTTACAACTGTTAATCAATCCAAAAATTTATTTTATGAAGTAGATAATTCCATCAGCACTGACGCTAATCATTGGTATAATGTGCTTAAAATTATACTAGAGTCCCATAATAAAGGGTTGAGTAATAAAAAAGTGAGTAATTTACTAAAGAAATATCTTTTTAATAATTTAGATGAAATTATTAGTGATGTAAAACTATTTGAATTAATCCGTGATAATATTACTAGACTTAGCAATTGATTGAAATTAAATAAAAATATTTTTAAATTGATAAATTATTGTTACAAAAATACTAGCATTTGTATTTATTTTTTGAAATGTTAATTATAAATATTTTTTAAAAGTTAAACTTTATTAACTAATTATTAGTTAATATTTATTTCAAAATATTATTTTTGTTTATAATTGCGATTTTTTTGTAAAAGACATGCTTTTTAGCATGTCTTTTACAATGTAATTTAATTGCTGAAAAAATAATGAAATAATTTTTGATTTTTATAAATGAACTTAATAAGTTTATTATAACCTAAGTTGGAATATTATTTGTTTAAACAAAATATATCTTTTATTTTAATATTAATTTAGCAGATTTATGATTAATTAATTTATATATTATCCTTTTTGGGTGTATTTGCAGATTCAGGCTACCTTTTTACATTAATTGTAATATGACCTTAGATCGGCTCTTAATGTTTTTTGAATGCTATAAAATAATTTAAACATTAATTATGAGTAATAACATTTATAAAGTTAATAAAAATAATATTTCCCATTAATGAAGCTTCTTATTTATACTGATATTTATGAAATAACTTTAGAATATGACCATTAATGGTATATACATAATAAATTTTATTATAGCATGATACAAGAAAATTTAAAATTAAATATCTATATAAACAGCGTGTAAAGAAATACTGATATAGTCAATTATCAAAGATGCTTGGTATGATGTATTGTTGATAATTTTCTTTAGTACGTTAGGTAATTTTATAACGCATATAATAAATCTATAACAGGTAACAAATATATAAATATTTTTTATATATTTGTGATTTTCTATATTGAATGCTGTTATAGCGATAACTGGTATCTTTTTTATTAAATGATCCTATTTTTGCATACTACATAATTTATATATCAATTTCTAACGTCATTAACAGCTAGTTTTTCTTTTAATATTAAAGTTCATCTTAATGTTAACATATGCTTAAAAAAATACAATACAAATAAAAATATAATAAAAAATAAGGAGAAAGAAGTTAACAAGAATTTAGGGAAATTAAAATTAAAAAAATTACGAAAAGAAAAAATAAAATTATAGACAAACTTTAAAAATTAGTCTGATGATTTCAACAAATTATGCATCATTAAGCAATCTTTATAGGGAGATCATGTATATCTTTGCGACTATGTTCTGAAAAAAGCTATGCTTCTTCATGTTAACATGCCTTTTTTTCTATAGGACTTGTCCAGAAATATTAATATAGCCAATTAGTAATTGTGTAATTTAATGCACAAAAATAGCCATTACCATAGCTTTTTGTGCATTAAATTATGTTCTTAAACACTATTTAACATGGGCTATTGGAAAAGATCTATATACGTAAAATATGATCTATATATCACACATGTGGATAATAGCAAAAACTTAACTCCTGCAAAGCGAAAAATACCATCTATTAAGTTATATATAAGAAAACAATTAAATCCTACTTCCCATTGCTAACTATAATAGCGAAAAAGATCGCCCAAAAATTCTTTCCATAGAAAGAAAAATACTATTAGCTGCCTTTTGTGCCTTGTTTTTTTTTAAATAAATCATAGTAGCTATTTTCTCAATCAAAGGCAAAAAATCATATTCAACCTGGATATGCTCATGTTTATGAAAAAACTCCCTTAACCATCTATATTTTAAAATCCGCTTTAAGATATGCTATATTTCGTCTATCCCCTGCTATATATTTATAACCGATAAAAATCAAATGAAGGTTATGCATAACTTTGTTCTTGTAATAACTTTAATTGCAACAAAAAAATTAACCCCTCATCATTAAGACCAAGCTTAAGATAATGTTGAAATAATAAAACCGATACAGGAATAACTCACTCTTGTAAGGCTAACATCACGATATTTTAACAACCATCATATGCTATAATGAAAAATAACCATCCAGTTAGCTTTGTATTTCGATATAAAGCAATTATTATAATTTATAATTATTATACTTTATAAATCTTATCATCATAATAAGAAAGATAAATTTATAAAAAATAACATATAAATATAAATAAAACGATTCTTTGACAATTTCTCCTACCTAAGTTAAAATCAACCTGTCTTATTAAATGATGATTTAATAAATAAGCTCTTTATAAGGCATGAAAATAAATTTATGACTTGAATAGAAAAATAAAAATAGCTATAATAAAAAATATAGTATAATATTATAAAAATAAAAAATATAACCCTTGTCAATGTTGTGTACAAATAAATTCTATTAAAGGGGTTTAAGCGTAAATGATATATAAAAAAAAATGGGAATTTTCGCCATTGGGTTTTTATGTTTAGTCATAATTTTGGGTGCAATAATGGAATTTTTCAGAGAAAAACCATCTTTAGTTAATCAAGAAGATCAAGTCAGTGAGGAACAAGCTGATGATGATGATTTTGATTTAGATTTCAAGAAGAAACGCAAAAGTTATAAGAGATCGTTTTCATCACGCACTGGCGGCGGACGAAGAAGATAGACCTAGCATATAATGTTAATTGCCGTCATATGATGATAAGATTTACAAGCTATACCTTTCATAAGAGGCAATATTTTTTAAGTGCAACAACTAGATTATATGTCCAACAAGCAAAAATCGCCTTATGAAAATAACCTAAAAAATCATTTCTTGCAAAGGTTATGGTAAGAGAGTTAAAATTCACAGGAGTAGCAGTTTCCAATCTTTGGGAGGTAAAATAAGAATTTGCATTTTAGCTAAAATAAGTGCCTGTGAATTATTTGCAATTATCAAACAATCCGAATGGCTAGAGTGCCATTTAAATCATATAAATATTTTTATGATTTCTTGGAAAAAATAATTCGTATATATTTGATTAATTTCTCAAATCAGATCCCCAAAAATCATCTCAGGCTAACTCTCGCTTGGATAAACAAGATTTTCAAAGGAGATATATAAATTATGAAAACCAAGATCTATTTTAAACGCATCTTATTGAGTGCCATTGCTCTCGGTACAATGACCATGTCCCTCGGAGCATTTTCTGGTTGTGGTGGTGAAAAAAAGGAAGACAAAGATAAAATGTCTGAACAAGCACCTGGTCCTGAAAATCCTGGTCCTGGTAGCCCTGGCGCTGGTGGCGGCCCTGGTGGTGGTCCTGGTGGCGCTGGCGGCCCTGGCGCTGGTGGTCCTACTCCACCTAGTAGCTAAGAATTGTAAATATAATAAGTACATTAGATGTTTCGTGTAATTAAGCAAAATATCATTACTAAAAATTAAAAACAGCCCACTTCGCTGTATTAGCTACATAACAGCAAGGTGGGCTGTTTTCATTTGTCTTCCATAGGAGGTACACGAAAAGGAACTGTTTGTTCAAGATGAACCACGTTACGACTACCATAAACATCCTTTGCTTGAAATTTATTATCTATCTTAATAAAACCAACAAAACCTTCTTCAGACGTATCCGAAACAGGAATAGCTTCTGTAACTAAATTCTGTTCAATTCGAATACCCCTAATTTTCTCAATTTCATATTTTTCCAAATCGCTTATAAACAATTTTAGCAAATCAATATCCTGTAATAAATTATAGCCCGTTTCTAATAACGCCTCTAAAGTCAAATCGAGGGGCGGATTAGTCATTTTACACCCCTTGATATGCTAAAGTTCTATAGCTGATCTTTAGCATTTTTTTTAAAATAATTATAAATAATCCCCTCATCTTAAACATCAAAAACAACCAATCCTTATTAATAATCTTATTTTTCTAAACAATAAAAATCACTCCTATTGCTGGATAAATATCGCAAATAATGAAAATAAATGGCTATAAAATATACAGAAAAATTATGAACATAAAAAAATATATGTAAAAATAAACTTCATTTGGTTCATAATATGCAAAATTTATCCATTAGCATTTAGGCAATTAATTATTTATCAATCTAAAAATAAGATTACTTATTAAATGACAGGTAATAAGCGTATGGCCTCGTAGGAACCATACGCTTATTACTCTGGGCGTTCTTTTTTATTGGCCAAGCTATTGGTCATACTACGAACGGTATTTCTTAAAGAATTTACACAAATTTTAACACCTTCTGTTACAACATCTGTAGCAGAATCAACAGCATCTTGAAACCAACTAGATTCTTTTGATGTTACCCTAGGCTTTTTTGCCTGTACTCGGATATCAACTGGATAATTTGTATCATTATTCGACCGAGCATTTGACATATGCAATCGTGATGGCGATGGTAATGCAGGACTAACTGGTTGTACATTATTATGGTGCAAATTACTACCAGCCCTAGGAATAGAAACAGGAGCTTTAGGAGCTACCACTGCTTTTGGCTGTAATTGTTGATCATTATTAGGATTAGCAGGAACTGGCAAAGGCGGACTAATTCCCCCTCCAGCCGGTAAAGAAGCCACTTGACCCGCATCAACAAATTGTTGGTCCCCATTCATAGGTTGGCCTCTCGTTGCATTTTTATTAGCAAACAATTCCTTCGGCTCAACAACATTATTACCTGTAATCGGTGTAACCTCAATATGAAATGGATCTTTTGAATTAACATTATAAGAAAATGGCGCAGGATTATTAACAATTTGCTGCGGTTTACTATAAGGTGATTGATTAGAAGATGGTAAATGATTTGCCACATTACCTAAGTTATCCCCATTAACAATAAACTTACCATTAATCTCACGTCCCGAATCCAAAGTAGGCGAAACAACCCCCTTGGAAGCCAAAGCTACACCAGGAATAAATAAGAAATACCAAAGGATAAATAATATTGCTAACACACTAAAACATGTTTTTTTATCAAAAACTCTATTAGTGCAAAGCAACTATATCACCCCTTTGAAATTTAATAATCCCATAATAAAAATAAAAATTTAAGATAAAATCACAGCTAAAACCAATAATGAAACTAAATTAAGAACATATTTTCAAATGGGATTTTAACAAAAATATATATGTTCTGAGAGAATGAAAATATATATCTTATATATTATTTATACCACAAAAACGATTATAATTACATATCTAATGATAGTTATATAATATAATTTAAGTCAAAATAATGAAATATATATTTAACATATACATAATATACAAAAAACAGACGGTATATAATACATAAATATATATAATGATATATATTACATAAATATATTTATTTAATATATAAAAAACAGTTAAGTACAAAATCATTAGCAATACTAAATCTAATTGGTGAAATAAAAAATATGATAAAATTATAATGAAAAATATTATAAAAATATGATAAAACTACATAGCACGTATTATGCAATCAAAATTCATGTCTGTGATGTAAATATAAACTCTTAAAAGTCTAAAAACAAATTTTATAATTGTTATTTTTGTCTTTTTTTAACATTTTTCATGACTTTCTTTTTTAAAGATAATTTTTTTAAATTATTTATTTTTGATTTTAATTTACTACCAAAACTTGTCTTGTCATTTGTCTTAGGAATTTTTTTCTCTTGAAATAATGAACAACCCTCCGGTCCGCAATGTCCATCAGAATGAATCTGTTCTTTATCCATTATTAAAATACCCCTTTAAATTAATAAATATTTTGAAAACCCTAATATATACCATAATATAATTAAATTATATGGTTTGATTAAACTTTGGTAACGGCTACATAAAAATTTCTCAGCTATAAAGGAATTAAACGACCTGCGCTTATTTCACAAAGATTATTTGCAACTAAATATGATATAATTGATAAAAATGTACTGTCTTTCTAAAACAAGTTGATAATGACATAACATCACCTATGGAGGTCATGTGATGAAACGTTTTGATGGAAAAGAAAGTAAAATGAACCAAGAATTAAGTGCCGAATCAAATAAACATCATGATGAGAAAATAAAAAACTATGATTATGAAGTTATTTTATACTATATATACACAAATATCGAAAACCCGAATGAATTATTAGATAAACATTTTGATTTTATAAAAAAATATGAATTAAAAGGTAGAATATGGATTGCTAAAGAAGGTATAAATGGTACTGTTTCAGGCACCCTGGAAGCTACAGAAAAATATAGGAAATTTTTAGGTCAAGAAAAAAACTGCGCCAATATTGTCTACAAAAGAGAGCGTACTCAGGGACATGTCTTTAATAAAATGAAAATACGACTAAAAAAAGAAATTGTGACATGGCGTATGGAAAAAGATGTGCAACCAAATCTGAAAACAGGAAAGTACCTATCCCCTGAAGAATTTCAACAAGAAATCACATCATTAGATGAAAATAAAGCTATCTTGTTAGATGGTCGTAATAACTATGAATATGATGTAGGCCATTTCAAAGGCGCTATGAAAATAGATGTTAAATACACGCGAGACATGCCGACTTGGTTTAAAAAGAATTTTCATGTTCCAAAAAACCAAAAAATCATTACTTACTGCACCGGTGGTATTAGGTGTGAAAAATTAACATCCTTCCTCATCCAAGAAGGATATCAAAATGTCTCGCAATTAGATGGCGGCATTATCAGCTATGGACAAAACAAAAAAACACAAGGCCGCCATTTTAAAGGTCTGTGTTATGTTTTTGATGAAAGAAATACTGTTCCAATAAATCATGTTGAACATCACACTGTTATCGGCAAATGCTTTAACTGTAAAGAAAAAGCCGAAAAATATATTAACTGTGCCTATGAAATTTGCCATAAACAACATCTCGTATGTGATCAATGTAACGAGAGGATGCAAGGCTTCTGTACTAAACAATGCCAAGAAGCTCAGGTTAGATGTACATGAAAGAAACAAAGTTTAAAAAACAAACCACTTTGGACAAAACTGTAGCAAGCTTCCCTAAAGTAATTCAGCAATATCTAATGGACATGCGCAGTGCCGGTAGATCAATTCAAACTATCCAAAATTATGCATATGATTTTTCTATCTTTTTAAATTTCTTAGAAGCGCATAATTTAACGTTCAAAAAAGTAGATCAAAGTATCATTTATCACTTCTTTCAAACTTTAGAACTAGGATATGAACGAAAAGTAACTGTTGACGTAACAATCAAAGGTGCCCAACAAACGGATTCGATCACCAAATCAACGGAAAGGCAACATTATCGGATTAACAAACAAAGTGGAAAATTACGTAAAAGATCTTCTTTGCGATCATTATTTAATTACTTACTTGTAAAAAAAGTCATCAAGGTGGATCCTATGGCAGCATATGACGAAATGTCATTATCAATGCGCCAACAAAAAAATCTACCTGTGTTTTTAACACACGATGAAGCGAAAAGATTAATTGATTCAGCACAACCGATCCCGGATAAAAATGAAATAACCAATCATAATCCTTTTTGGTTACATGTGAGAAATAGAGCTATCCTGTTAATGTTGCTTGGTATCGGTATACGCGTATCAGAGTTAACATACTTACGTGAAGCTTGCTTACAACAACATAATGATATCTATCAAATACTTATCCGAGGAAAAGGGAAAAAAGAAAGATGGTTAACACTAAATCCTAAGGCAAGCGAAGCATTAACTGTTTACCTTATGCATCGCCCAAAACCTGTGAATGTCCCTATAGAAAATAGGGACATTATTTTTCTTAATAAAAATAAAACAGCCCCTATGAGCCGCAAAAGTATCGGAAACATCATTCGGAAATATGCTCGTAAAGCAAATTTACCACCAAAAAAAACAACCATCTCTCCACACAAACTAAGGCATACCTTTGCCACCTTGTTACTAAAACAAGGTGAGAATTTGCGTGTAGTGCAAGAAATTTTAGGACATGAAAATATCCAAACAACACAAATATATACTCATGTGGTAAATGAAGAAAAAGAAAAAGCCTTAATGAAATTAGGCGAAATATGGTAATAAATCATATTAAAAAGAAAGGATTAAGCATGTTAAACATAAAACTATCGCAACGAGAGCGAGATATATTAGAATATATCAGGAATATGGTCATTGAAAAAGGATATCCTCCTTCAGTACGAGAAATCGGTCAAGCAACAGGGATGAATTCAAGTGCAAGCGTACATGCATATCTATCTAAATTAGAAAAATACGGCTACATAAAACGTGATCCAGCTAAACCAAGAGCAATCAAGCTGCTTAAACAATGGTCACAACAACCAACAAATAAAATCATCAATGTACCCTTAATCGGCAAAGTAACAGCAGGTAAACCTATCCTAGCCGTTGAGGACTATGAAGAAACATATCCCCTGCCCGCTGCTTGGGTAGGGGATAAACCAACATTCATGCTACGTATCCAAGGCAATAGTATGATCAATGCAAGCATCCTACCCGATGATCTAGTAATTGTACGTAAACAAGACGTTGCCAATAACGGGGATATTGTTGTAGCTATGACAGAAGATAGTGAAGCAACTGTCAAACGCTTCTTTCACGATAAAGAAAAAAATTGCATTCGACTAGAACCTGCAAATAAAGATTTTAAAACCATTTACCTACAAAACGTAAAATTAGTGGGCATTGTCATCGGACTAGTACGAACTAATTTAAACTAAGAAAATACACGTCGCAAACGTTTTAAAGCTGACTCTAAATCATTATCGGACAAGGCATATGACAAACGCAAATGACGAGGTGTACCAAAAGCAGTACCCGGGACTAAGGCCACATGTTCTTTTTCCAAAAGATTCATAGTAAAAGAAACATCATCTTCGTTGTCAGATAAAAAAGCATCCAGGTTTAAAAAAATATAAAAAGCACCACTAGGCTGTACAAAAGAAATATTCGCTAAATCAGCTAAGTAATTCTGGCATAAACGGAGCCTTTTTGCTAACAAATAACGCAAATCAACGAGAAAAGTCTGATCACCTGTTAAAGCCGATAAAGCAGCATATTGCGCTAGAGAAGTAGGATTAGATGTACTATGACTTGCTAATTTAATCATTGCATTAATCAACTTCTTATTACCAGCGGCATAACCAATACGAAAACCAGTCATAGCATATGACTTTGAAACACCGCCAATCCAAAGCGTATTTTCAGCAATATCCTCACCTAAATCAAGCAAACTAGCATGTTTAACACCATCTTTATGTACTAAATCAGCATATATCTCATCTGATATAATCAATATACCATGTTCACAACAAATCTCACCTAATTGTCGCAAACGCTCTTTAGGATAAACAACCCCCGTAGGGTTACCTGGCGTATTAATAATCAAAGCCTTCGTAGCTGGCGTAATACTTTGCTTTAAAGATTGAGGATCTAATAGAAAACCATCCTCAGCACGCGTAGGTACAACAACTGGTATACCCCCTGCCAATTTAATTTGCTCACCATAGCTAACCCAATAAGGTGCAGGTAAAATAACTTCGGAAGCAGGATCCAACAAAGCTTGAAAAACATTATAAAGCGCTTGCTTAGCACCCGTTGTTACAACAATTTGCTCAAGATCGTACTTAATACCATGCGACTGAAACAACTTGTGCATAACAGCTTCCCTTAAAGGCGTAATACCAGCCGCTTTTGTATACCTCGTATGACCATCAAATAAAGCCTTGTTAACAGCATCAATCACATGAGGCGGCGGTGCAATATCCAATTCACCTGCACTCATATTAAGAACATCATTATATTTAAGACGCATTTCATTGGCTTTAGCAGAAATAACCAACGTAGATGAAGGCGTCAATTGCAAAACTCTTTTAGCTAATTTCAACATCAAAATGAACCACCTTTACTAAATGAACTCATACCTTATAACTTAATTATTAAACTTAATTTACTAATGCGCAAGTAAAGCAAAAAAAAATTGTATTCTACTACATTACTTTCATCAATTCTAGCCCTAAAAAACAAACCGAAAAATCATTCAAAAGAATATTCTAAAACAAAAAAAGATCAAATATTTATATATCACATGATCTTTTTTTCAAAAATAAAAAAATAAATTCATATATTAAAAACAGAAATATTAATCCAATAATCAATTACGATAAAAAAGATCTTTTAAATGAAAATATATTCTAAATATATGCTGAACCAACAAGTAAAGCTATACCTCCAAATATTGCACCAAAAATCCAACCAAAAACAGGAACAGTAGCTACAGCAGTACCAGCAAAAATACCTATCATCTGAATAGCACCCCAAGTTACAGCCGCATATCCTGCTCCATGAACCAAATTCCTTGTAGTATCCTTAAGCCTGGAAACAGGTGTTATTACCTGGGAATCTTTTTCATCATTATTTATAGATGGCTTTACGGTTGTATCTTTAGATACTGCAATGTCATCTGATGTCGTTGTATCATTACTATGCTCAACTGCTTCTGATGAAGATGAAAACGGTGGATTTACATCTTCATCAGATACTAAACTGTCATTCGGTGCTAGTTTCTCATAACTATGCTCAACTGCGTCTGATGAAAATGGTGGCTTTACGCTTGTATCTTTATTTTTAATATCCAAATCTGGTGATGTAGTTAAATCCTTAACTTCCTCGTTAATATCCTGTGATCCAACAGCTGGTGCTGTAGGTTTGATTTCAGCATTTAGTGATAAAATACTAATTTGATCACTACCTGATTGTCTTTGTTCATCTGTCTTCGTTACAACGCTAGCTTCTTTTGTTTTATTTTTATCTTCACTAATTACATCTGATGATTGTCCATTGGACTGTGTTACACCACTAGCTGATTGTCTTTTTTCATCTGTCTTCATTACAACGCTAGCTTCTTTTGTTTTATTTTTATCTTTAATAATTACATCTGATGATTGTCCATTTGATTGCGTTAAACCACTATCTGATGTGAATTGGTTTGATTTTATTGATGGTTGTACAATTGATTGCGTTAAACTACTATCTGATGTTTTTTCTTTTGATTTTTTTTTGCATCTTCTGACATCAGTATTGTTTTTACATTTATCAGTTTTTTCTTTTAATTTTGAGCTAGCTTTTCTTTTGTTATTATCAGTTGTTTCTATTGCTTGTGATAAAACGCTAGCTACTGATTGTTCATCGCTTTTGTTATTATCAGTTGTTTCTTTTACTTGTTTCGCATCACTACCTAATGATTGTTCATCGCTAACTACTGGTTTTTTCGATTCTTTTGTTGAATGTCTATCAGATATTGTTGTAGATAAGGAAGTATCACTATCATCTTTAGGCTTAGTAGTATTACCACTAGGGTTTTTTAAATTAGAAGCATGCACATTAATATTATTCAATGATGAAATAATTAGATAATTCGGAAAACCCAATCCCAAAGACAGAGAAATTAAAATTTTTGTGCTATTTTGAGAAAAAATACCCAAAATCTGATCACCCCACAATTCTTTTTAAAAATAAAATATATATAATTAAAAATTATATACTTATAAATTATATAACATATTTAGCAAAAATAACAATATATTTTATTTTATTAATATATTTAATTAATAAGATAGGAAGATGGGTTATATTCGGTATATAATTATTATTTTTAACAAATTATTTTTAACAAAAAAATATGAATAAAAATATTTTTGTTCTAATTATTTTATTAAATATATTTAACTTAGTAATATCATCGTTATGAAAAACATTAACAAAAATCTCTTTTATTATTCCTTATTTTTTCTTTAAAAAATCTCACGGATATGATAGATATGACTTTTATATCAAAAATATATTATAAATAAAATGAAAGATATTATATATAAAAATCTCGAACAAATCAAGTGATATTTATCATCAATTTACTTTATACATTTAGATTAACAAAAAATATATTGTATAAACATAGTTTAAATAGACACAACTTAATTCATAAATTAAAGGATTTTTATTTATACTTTTATGTTTATGATAAAATATAAACATAAAAGTAGTGATAATAACATCATTTCAAACACTTTATGAGTCTTAAATGAACTATTCATTCAAGTTTAGGCAACAGCTCAATATATCTAATAAATATATTGGATCAATAAGTTAAAAATACAAACCATAGCTGTAGCATAATTCTACCAACTCTATGGTGGCACAAAAAACATCAGCAAGATTTATTTTAATCCATATAGGTGATATTTAGAATAAATTCTTGCAACTGCATATCTTTAAAATTTGATCTAGAGACCAGTTGCTTAAAACTTCTATTTTATAATAAAAATTTTAGGTTAGAAAAAATATAAATAAAAAAGCAAGCTTGTTTCATAAAACCCGTGTAAAGAGAGTTTCAAAACATAATCAAATGACCTATACTAGCTCTTTGGCTGTTTTAATTACATCAGCTATATTGATATCTTAGGACGAGTCTAAAAATGGTTATTATCATCTATTATATTTGATAAAAAATATATATTAATTAGATCTAAAAACATATTATAATGATCATTAAACGCTATAAAAATGCCAATTTTATTAATTAATAAAAAATATTATAAAAATGCAATAAAAAATGACTATATGTTAAATTGACATATAGTCATTTCGGAATACTTAAGCATTATTGTTTATCTGTCTTTTTAATAAGAATAAAATCATATATCTAGCCATGACATACAAAATTAAAACAATAGATAAAAATAAACTCGAAACTACTAATAAATCCTTTATCATATCAAAATTCAATTCGAATAAATCATTAAATGTCTTAATCATACGAAAAATCAAAACAATTGGTAACGCAGAGAATAAAATAGCTAACAAAGCTGGGAAAAAGAACAATACACCGGTTTGAAATAAAATTGAACTACAAATACTCTTAAAAGGTATGCCGATACGATACAAACTATAAAATTGTTTTTGCTGACTATCAATATCGGTATATAAACGCGATGCAATGAAAATAAAAGCCATTATAATACCTAAAAATGATAAGATTAAAATACAAGTATATATAAATATTAGATTAACTTTTAATGCAACTCTATCAGAAACACTAGCTGACGAAATTCCTCTTAAAGTCAAATCGCTTTCACACATCGACTTTATATAACTATTGTCTTCACCAATAAAATCATCAGTTAAGCTCTCTACTTTAGCATCCTCTAAGTATAATTTGCATTGCTCTTTACGTTTATCAAAGAGTTTATTTAATACGGGCTCATCGGATAAATCATTATTATAGTACATATTCATATCAATTTCTGATAAATTTTTAATTAACTTCGTATCCGGTAATAATCCATAAGATGGATAAATAGCTATAACATTTAAACTCATTTTCGATTTATCATCATTTTTATTATTTTGGTGATAAAAAATGAAATTATCAAAATCAGCAGATCTATAATATTCATCATTTTGCATTTCGTTTTTCAATTTATGCAATTTTTCATCAAAAACTTTTGGGCTCAATAAAATAAATATATTACTTTTATAATTATCTAACCGCATAGTGCTAATTAAACTATCCGCTATAACTGTCTTACCGGGAAATTTCTTTTTTAACATTTCCGCAAAATCACGACAAGAAACTTGATCCATTGTAGGAATGCTAGGATCTTGGCAACTAAACATTATTTGATTATCTTTAACTTCTACTTTATTTTTAACAAATTTATTATAATCATCCACAGACATCATATTTATATCAAAATACCTAAATTTATCATTATTTGTTGTCTGATCTTTATTATCTGCTTTCAGCTTATCCTCTATAGTGGGAAAAAACTTTAAATTAGCATCAAAAACACGATTTTTCGCTCTCAATTGTTGTAAAATATATAATTCAGATGAATTTTCATAACTTTTCGGATCAATTATTGAATTAATATCCTGCAAACGTTGATCTTTAATATCTATTAGTTCTTTAACACCAGCTCTTCCCAATTCATAATCAAAAAAAGGCGCCGCCTCTCTTTTAGCCTCATGCCATTGATCTCCAAAAAATGTTTGAAAAATTTGCATAACTCCGGCAATTAAAAGAATAAAGCTAAAAATCAGTGTCAGAATAGACATAAAAAATGAATTTTGTTTCAAACGTTTGGATAAACCACCTAAATATAAAATACGAGGTCCACGCCAAGAAAACCCAATTCTTTTGCGTAAAAAAGAAGATATAAACATACTACCTTGTGAGATAAAAAAGTAAATCCCTATAACACTTAAAATTATTAACCCCACAATGAAAATACCATTTGTGGCAAGTAACCAATTTTGTAAGATTTTAAGATCAATAAACACAAAAATCGAAATAACAAAAGACAATATAGCAAAAGAAAAAAAAGCACGTATTTTACCTATCTTAGGCTCAATATTGATATTTTCTTGCCCTTGCAATAAATGAACAATCTTCTCCCTCCTAGCTATAAAAGGCACAATTAAAGCAGCTATAATGGAGATAAAAGCAAAAGTAGAAATAGCAATAAGAACTTCCATCCATGGAAAATAGAAACCTAACTGAAAAATATTAATTTGACTGTTTACCCATTGCCGTAAAAGAAATCCAAAAAATAAACCCGGTATAATACCAATCAAAGTTGAACCCAAACATATAACCAGAATCTCTAAAAATAAAAGCTTCGTAAACTTAATAGGTGAAAAACCATGAATTAACAAAATACCTAAATCTTGACGCCTTTCTCTATAAAGTGCAACAACAGAATAAGAGATGGCAAACAACAAAATAACAGAAACGAAAATAGAAAAATACATAAAAATAGATTTGAAGTCATCATGATAATCAAAACCATATGAAGATAAAAAATCTTCAAAAACCGGATGATAGAAAAATGACAAAAAAGCTAAAACAATAGCGAATGATAAAATTATATTCAAAGATAAGCTAATATAAGAACTAAGCCTATGTCTAATAGTATTAATAGCAATATTAAATAGAGTCATAAACAACCCTTTCTAAATTAATGAATTAATCATCCCTATAGTTAAATCAAAAGTAATATGTTAAATATTCATTTTGATCATAAGAATGAAAAAATCTTTTTTAAAAAAATAATAAAAAAATAAAAAAATAATAAAAATAATAAAAATTAAACCCAAAATTAAATGTAAAAAATCTAAAAAAACGATTTTTTACATTTATGCGTTTAAAAAGCGAAGGTTTAACAAAAAAACATATTCAAATATTAACATATAATCTCCAATAAATAAACACATAAAAACCAAATATTATAAAATAGCAACAATGCGCAAGAAAATACAAAAAATCTTAAAAAATGAAACCGGTCTCAATATATATATGAATTTAATTTTTTTTATGATAAAAATAAAAATCAAAAAACTTTATAAAAAATGATTTGTAATATTCATAATCCCTAATGATAAATTGTCTAATACATGTTTTATGAAATACCATAGTAAAAAAACTTTTGAAATCCTAATATCGGCTTTAAAAATAACAATGCGATTGCCCAACAAATTAATCTAAAGAAAATCTAAGAACATAATCTAATACAATAAAAGCTATTATCATAGCTTTTATTGTATTAGAATTACATCATTAAACATAGGACATTTTTAGGCAAGTTCAACATGCTGTATATGCAAAAAATTAATAAGAACAAGAAAATATTATGACATTCCCAAAGTTTGCAATATAAAATTTTAAGATTTTAAAACCAAAAATAAACATCCCTAAATCCAATGTGAAAAATGTAAGTGATAAAAATAAAACACAATATAAGGATAAAGAATGTATATTAACTACAGGTTAACAAATAAATCTTATTTAGTCAAATTTTTCTGTAAATTAACTTCCTAATTTTCTTAACCTGTTTCTAATCATCTTTGGTATATTATGGATGGTATATCAAAACTTTAACAGAACTTTGTCCTATATTCATAAAAATAGCTTTTACAATAGGTTCCGACAAACGATTAATCATATGAGCTTATCCCCAATAAAGTTTAAAAACCTAATTGAATGAACTAAAAGATACGATAATATCGATTTTTATATTCAAATTATATTTAATGAGCATGTAACATGACAAATCTATTATATATTAAGCTAGATAAATGTTTTTTCATATTCTAAGGGTTACCTTTAGTAAATACTTTCATTGTTATAGATTGTATATTTTGCATAGTACTTGTCCATAAATATTAATATAAACCGATTAGTAATGGTGTAATTTAAACACAAAAATAGCCATTATCATAACTTTTTGTGCATTAAATTAGGCTCTAAAACTCCCTTTAACATAGGTTATTGGACAAGCTAATTAGTTCGCAAAAATGTTATTTAAAAATAATATATTAGTTGCAGATATTAATGAAATATTTAAAAAACATAATAATTAATTCTAACCGCAAGGGACTTCCCCTTTGCTTAGAAAGCAATGCATAAGAACTCCGAAAAAAAATTGAATTTAAAAAAACAGACATTACAGATAAATTGACAAATAATAAATTATAAATATAAAAAAAACCAAAGATATTTTTCTTTGGTTTTTTTATATTTATTTATATAAAATCTAAGCAATATGCTTTTTATCTAAACATGCACGAAAAACGTCTCCATCCATGTTTTCTTTCTTACATAATATAGGTAAAACATACTTTAAATCATCCTGTAAATTATCAATCATGGTAACAGTATCATCGAATGATTCCTTTAACATTTTTTGCACTTGTTTGTGTAGCTCATTCTTACATAACAACTCTGGATCAACTAGACCTAAATCAGACCAACCTGCAAAAACCATCTCGCGTACAAGGTTTGAAGCTTGACTGTAATCGCCTTTAGCACCTGTACTCGTATGTCCATAAAAAACTTGTTCGGCAGCAGGACCTGCTAAACATACATGTAACCTTTTTTGTAAATCAGCTTTTGTTAATAAAGCTTTTTCTAGACAGTTATGCTGACGCACATAACCTAAAGCTTGATCCCGCGGTTGCATGGAAATCTGTGCTACAGATCCTGGGCAAAGTTTTTCTGTCACAAGAGCATGTCCAAGTTCATGAATAGCTACGCGCTTCTTTTCATCCATAGCTGTCTTACGATCGCTTAATTCACCCATTAAAACTTTATCAACAGCTTTTGTAAAATGCTCTAATAAAATGACTGGTGATTTAGCACGTAAAGCATAAATGGCTGCCTCATTTGTTAAACTCTCTAATTGAGCACCAGAAAAACCATATGAAGCTTGTGCTAAATTACTTAAATCAATATCCTTATGAACAGGCTTGTTCTTTAAATGTAACCTTAAAATAGACTCACGTGCTTCTTGATCAGGTAATGATACTAACACATGTCGATCAAAACGACCTGGTCTTAATAAAGCTTCATCTAACATATCTTTACGGTTAGTAGCAGCAATAACAAGCACTTGGACTTGTGGATCTTTTTGAATCCCATCCATTTCAGTAAGCAATTGATTCAGCGTTTGATCATATTCACGACTTTGTCCATTACTACGTTGACCACCGATAGAATCAATCTCATCGATAAAAATCACAACGCCCTTTTTATATTCCTTTCCTAAAGAACGAGCTTTTTCAAAAAGATTTCTAATTCTACTAGAACCAACACCTACGTACTTCTCAATAAATTCACTACCACTAACAGCTAAAAATAAGGAATTTGTATTATTAGCCACAGCTTTAGCTAACATAGTCTTACCTGTCCCAGGAGGTCCTGTAAGTAAGATACCTTTAATAGGACGAATACCATAATTACCTAAATTATTATCCTGTGATAAGAAATGCACAGCTTCTTTTAATTCTTGTTTAACACGATCTTGACCCGCAATATCGGTAAAAGAAGTAACAGGAATATCCTCATTAGATATCTCTTTTTCCTTTGAATTACCTCTATATAAATTACCTGAAGAGACAAACATCCAAACTAAACCACCTAAAGCGATTAAGAGAGGTAATGGCTGATCTATAATATATGACAGAAAACATAAGCCAGCTATTAAAATGCCCACTATTAAATTAAGTACTGGCATTATGAATCCCCTCCTTTTCAGATGTTAATCGATCAGATAACTTAAATAAAGGTATCTTGTGAAACCAAAAACCTTTATGATAACGATCCTTTAACATTAGAAAAAGCTCATCATCGACAATAATAACATCACCTTCAGCACGCTCTTCATCAGCTATGCGCTGTACCAGTTCAGGTATAGCACTAAAATTACGCTTACTTACATGTTCATAAAGCGGGAAAGAAAGTTCTTCCCAAACTTTATTTAATAAATCATTTGGCTTATTTATTAAATTAATCTCAAGCTTGCGATATAAGGATAATTCTATAATTCTTTGCTTCAATTTTATATAATCTCGAGATAAAGAAAAATCCGGTTCAGCAGCTAACGAAACTTTAACTTTTTGCGGCTGAACACGCAAATTATCTAAACGTACAGAAGAATATTGACTGATAAAATCTTCAATCGGCCGAGATATATACATAATTTGATAAATCCAAAAAGATCCGATCAGGATAGCAAAGGTGAGCAAAGCACTACATAGGCCTATATTAACTTTACGCATCTAGACCATTCACTCCCTTGGCGACTAAAATGAGTTTAACATGAACATATAATAAAAAGAAGAAGAAAGTTAAGGTAAATACTTAACAAGAAAAAGTCGTTACGTTAGCTAAACGAAATAATTGTTGATGAACCTTATTAGCTTCCGCAATTATTTTTTCCTCATCGAGTGTTAAAAACTCTCCTTTATGAAACAAACATTTACCGGAAACATAAACAGCTTCAATATTATCTCTATGCGATGCGTAGACAAGCTTAATTAATGGATCAACATCATCTGGTGTATATGACAAACCAGTTAAACGAACAGCTAAAAGATCTGCCTGCTTACCAACCTCAATACTCCCTATTTTATCAGCTAAACCTATTGCTTGTGCACCATATATTGTACCCATTGAAATTGCTTCATGAGCAGGAATAATACGCGGATCCTCTGAACATCCTTTATGCAATAAAGCGGCCATCTGCATTTCCTGCAAAAGATCCAAATTATTATTACTAGCCGCACTATCCGTACCTAAAGCAGGCTTAATCCCATGGTGCATCATTAACGGAATTGGCGCAATACCACTACCTAGCTTTAAATTACTACGAGGATTATGCACAACATGCGCTTTAGATGAAGCTAAGGTATTAATTTCATCTTCTGTGACATGTACAACATGAGCAAAAAAACAACTTTCATTTAATATACCAAGATCTGCTAAATGATGAACAGGACGCATTCCATATTTTTGCACATGTTCATCGACCTCTAAAGCAGTCTCTGATAAATGCATATGTAAAGGAACATTTAACTCTTGAGCTCGTTCAGCTAAATAAAACAACTGATGCGGATTACAAGTATAAGGTGCATGGGGTGCAATAGCCGTAGTAATAAGATCATGTGAACAATTTTGTGCAAAATCCACCGCAGCATCTGCTTTAACCTTAAACGAAGCTTCATCACAACCCAATCCCACAATCCCTGGTGCCAAACAAGCACGAAAGTTAGCCTGTTTAATGATATCGACCACAGAATCCATATGGAAATACATATCAGCACAACAAGTCGTACCTGTACGAATCATTTCTAACAAAGACAACTGCGATCCTACCGCAACCATCTCTGCCGTCATATGTGACTCTAAAGGAAAAATTTTCTCCGTCAACCAAATATTTAAAGGCACATCATCTCCATATCCCCGCAACAACGTTAAACCTAAATGCGTATGCGCATTAATCAAACCTGGCATTAACAAACAATCATGATAATCGACAACTTTATCATAAAAACAAGCCTCTTCTGGATCATCCAAACCAACATAAACAATCTCACCGCCTTTAACACCAACAGCGCCATTTAAACATAAGATATAACCTTTATCCTTATCCGACTGTAAAACATACTTCGCCCTTAACCAATAATTCATCATCAATCTCCTTAAAAATAAATATATAAAAAACACAAAGCCAAAAAAAAGAAAAAAGAAAAAAGAAAAAAGAAAAAATAAAAAAGAAAAAAGAAAAAAATAAAATATATATATAAATAAAATATATATATAAATAAAATATATAGCAAACCAGAATCAAAGAAAATATCCAGACATAACATTTTAAAGCTAACCAAAATATAGTTTAAAGCATAACATCCATTGATACTAAATTAAAGATATTCAGATTTTACTTTAGCTAAGTATTTTCGCAAACCAACGTATATGAAAACCAAACCGATCAAAATCGTTAATACTATAGACATAGTTTTAACCAAAGAAAAACGATATGTAGTTTGACTAGCAGAAGAAGCTAGTGAACTCTCATATAACAAGGTTTGATCTAAAACTTGCAAAATACGCTTAAGAGAATTTTGTAATTCATAAACATCAGAAGAAACACTTAAATGCTTAAGCAAATCATCTAATTCATTTACGATCTCGATGGGTTGCGTAAGCAAAAAGGCAGATCTAAGCATGACATATGTCTGACGCAAATTGTCTAGCAAATAGATCTGTTGATGCTTTTTATATTTATCCTCATTTATCATATCAAGCAATTGCCAGACCTGATACTGCATTTGGACATTCTGCTTTTTCCATAATGACTGATTAGAATGTAACAAAGCATCACAAGCTAAAAGTAACTGCAAGGAAATCCTCTTCACACTTTTTTGATTAACAATGTCACGATTTAACTCCGTCTCAAATAAAATCAATAAATTAGATAAAACACTAATATCTTGTAAATGTAAATTTTGTCCTGATACTTTAGAATAAGCAAAATAATCAGCTAGCTTAGCTAATTCATACCTCGCCTTATTATAATCAACTTTATCAATATACTGATTAATTCTTTGTGCCATAGTTGTTAAAAATGACGTTTTACTTTCTTGTGCATAAGCTAAGGAAAAATAATTTATATCATAACTAATGCAAAAAAAACAAAAGAAAAATAAAAAACGACTAATCATTTTAACACCTCTCTCCAAAAAAACTTTATCAGCATTTCTATGATAAAAATAGGTAAAGAATACGCTGTCGTTTAACAGAAAAAGGTGAATTTATTTAAGAGAGAAGAATTCTAAAAATAGCCGCGTCTTTGTTCTTGTTCAAAATAGTTTTGTAAATGTTTATACATAATATAACGAAAAGCCCTTTTAAAACGAGGTGATGTTTTTAATAAATATAAAACTTCTCGTTCATTACCTTTTTCTAAAATATATAATACTTCATTTAAAAAATTATCACGAGCTATAAACATGATATCATCCCCTTATAGTTACATATAAAATAAACCAATCTATCCCTCAAAATAACTGAGAAAAATTGGTTTTAAAAATTCACATTATAAAAAACAAAGAATAAAAAATTATATCTCTATTTCGCCCAAACGAACCAACTCAACAACAGCCTGTGAACGACCTTTGACATTTAACTTTTGCATAACATTAGAAATATGATTGCGGACTGTTTTTTCACTAATAAAAAGCTTTTGAGCGACTTCCTTTGTCGTTTTGTCTTGAACTAAAAGCTCATATACTTCACGTTCACGACTAGTCAACAAGGGTTTGCCCCTATGATTGCTCAAAAAATGCACCCTTTCTTACCCGAGCGCATGGAACCTTGAGGATCAGGAACCAGTTTATATATATTATGCAAACCACAGGACAAGGTGAATAAACAACAAATTTATATTTTAGCCATCCCGCCTAAATGAATAATATTACAATCAAAATCAACCAAAGAAACCAACCCTTTAGGCGTAACTAAATACGTATTTTCAATCCCCACCGTCCCTTTACCAGGAAAAACAAACTTTGGCTCAACCGCAATAACCATATTTTCCTGTAAGATACCTTTCCAAGAAGGAGTTAAAATAGGCCATTCGTCTAATTCTAAACCCACACCATGTCCCAAAAATTTAACCTGCGTCTCACCATAACCCATAAAATGATCAAGTAAATGATAATTAGCAGCTATCTTTAAAGCTAATTCATAAAGATCTGCAAGCATACAACCAGGAGAAGCTTTTTCTTCAATAATTCGTAAAATCTCTAGGCTAACCATATAAGCACGTTTTAAAGTATCATCTAATCTCCCCATAACAAAAGTTCGCGTCTGATCCGTAATATAACCCTCATGCACAGAACTGAAATCAACACAAATAGGTTCATTAATTCTCAAAAAATCCAAACTCGCTCCTTGTGGTAAAGCAGCACTTAAACCATGCCCAGCAGTTACACCAATAAAACTACTTGGTAACGCAGCATTACCCCCTGATGAAATCACACCAAATGACATCTCTTGACCAAAACCACGCACGCGACAAACACCTAAACTACCTTGTTTTTTCGTTTGATATTCTAAATTCAAATGCAAATCCAATTCGCTATGAAATGACAAAGCTAACATTTGACCCAAAGCATGTGAAGCATATTGACCAGCTTGTCGTTGTTGTTGTAATTCATAAAAACTCTTAATACTCCTCAAATTGCGGATAGCAACAGATATATCACACAATTTAGCATTAGAAAACAACGCATGATATCGTAATACATCCTGATAAGGAACAACATCCAGCTCCATACCTAAATTTACAACATCCATCAAGCCCAATCGATCTCTAAACGTACGAAAAGGCAATAAAGATTCAACACGTAAAGCATGGGCTTCCCAACAAGCTCGTTCTAAAACACGACGCACATAAAAAACAGCCTCTCCCTCTATAGGTATAACAAGTACACCCTGTTGCATACTACCCGTGAAATAATACAAATCAACCGGTTGCAAAATTAAAGACAAAGAAATATCATTCAATTGACAATATTCCTGAAACTTCTTAATCCTAAAATTAATCTCTTTAATAGGAACGCGCTGATATTTTAACAAACCATGCACCTCCATAAAATATGAAAATTAAAAAGCAAATAACATTATCCGCATAGATGTATAAAATAAGCAAAAATCTACTAAAAAAAACATATCTAAATTAATGTATTTTCAAAAAAAGAACAATAAAACAAATAAAACATAAAAAGCAAAAAATATAAATTATTACTAAAAATAATAAAATGGCTTAATATTACAAAAGTTTTCGATATATTAAAATATAATATATAGCAAACAAAAATAGACATTTCTCCATACTCTGTGTAAGTTGTATCAACAAAATACAAACAGAGGATAAAAAATGTCTATTAAATTTATATTAACAAATAAATCCAATTTGGTCAAATTTTTTTATAAATTAGATTTAACTTCCTAATTTTCTTCATAAGTTTTTAATCATATTATCAATATTATCAATATTATGATGTCTTAAAACTTTATCCGATGTTCATAAAAATAGCTTTTATAATAGGAATCGTCAAACTATAAATCATATCATGACCAACTCTAACTGGCATAAAAAATATTATCCAAAAATAGAAAAAAATGTTTATTAATAAATATATTATCCATAAAGCTGAATTTTATTAGAAGTTGTTATTATTCCTTTTAAGAAAGCAAAATATATCTGATTAAAAAATCTTTTATTTATAATGTTGATTTTTGTTTTCAAAATCATATATTTTAAGATTTAAAAAACAAAAACAATTAAAATTTCCTAACTTTTTATTAATAATTTACATTTTTTCAAGAGTAAAGAATTAAAATTACATCTCTTCTCTCTTTAGAGGCGCAACTGTTGCATGTGCAGATTCTGGAACTTCCGCATTTAATCTTTCCCATAGCTCTGCCCTAATAGGATATGAATTATCTGTCATTAAATACGCCTTTGCCTTAGCCCACTTTTCGGGATTTTCTTGTATCCATTTCTTCAGTTTATCGAAAACTATATCCATTCTTGATCGAGGCAAAACAACTAAGTTATAATTAAAACTACTTAAAATATTGCTAAGATAACGATTATCTTGCAAAAATCCTTCCCTTAAATTAGTTAATGTATTAGATAATGTATGATATGGTGTATAATCAGTTGCGAACATACGGTATGTTGAATATAACAAACGCTTTCTGTCTAGTCGTCTTTCTAAATTTATCGATAGATTAAACAATCTATTCATATATTCAAATTCAGACAAGGTATATGTAAGCATCGAATCATAAGCTATAAATTCAAAAAATTCTCTAGGCAATCCAAGGTTATATATATTTGATAAATACCTAGGAACAGTATGAATTGGGCTATTCAAACGATCATAAATAATTAAATCATTAAGATTTCGCATCATCAGATCTAAGTTATTATTAACATTATAGCCAATTGTTAATAAAGACTCTGTTTCTGTCAAAGTACCTGGCTGACTACTCCAAAAAACTTCTGACATCGACCCTACTGGATTGCTATTATTATTTATCAGTAACCTACTCATATGCATGTGATCCATCATTAACGTCGGAACATCATTTATTGCTGATGACAAAATTTGTTCTTCATTCCTTAACCTTTGTCTCTCTGATACAATATCAGGATCAGAAATTCTTCTTGGAGAAGAAGTAGGAAGAAAAGAACGCGGAAAAAAATATAAAGAATCTAGTTGCCCAGCTCTACCGGCATCTGATTCAAAATTTGGAGATAACTCCACTGCAGAATTAGATGCCAAGATTACCCTATGCAAAAACATATAGATAATAACATCTAAATTCTGATCATTAGCATTTAACATACTTTCAAAAAGATATAACAAATCATTTTTATTCGACTTCAAAATGCCAAATTTATCAAAATCTTTCCTCTTAACTATTTTAAGTAAATCAACTAAAAATCTATTCCAGGGCGCTTCGCTACTCATCGATTCTCTTGAATTTGTATTTCGTGGGAGAGGAAAACACTTCCGTAAATAATTTATAAAACTACTACCTTGGGATAAAAATCTTCTATGCATCGTTTCCCCTGATGAAGTTGCTCCTGATACATTTAGTGATGAAGTTGCTCCTGATACATTTAGTGATGAAGTTGCTCCTGATACATTTAGTGGTGAAGTTGCTCCTGATACATTTAGTGATGAAGTTGCTCCTGATACATTTAGTGATGAAGTTGCTCCTGATACATTTAGTGGTGAAGTTGCTCCTATTCTTTCGTGCATACTTGCATTTAATGAATCTAAAATATCTGGTCGACTACCCATTATGGAGTTATACATATCATATAAATTTCTGTGATCATTTATAAAATGGCGCCAAGGTAACATTGTAGTACCTGTATCGGAGCTAGGATAGATTGAAATACCGGACATAATTGTTTGAAAAGTAGTTACAAATTCATTTTGCCAAGTTCTTAGTGATTCTGAAAATTCATTAATATGCGTTTGAAGACTTGATACACGCTCGTTTAAAATAGCCAACTCATCATTTGAGACCTCTATAGACCTATTCTCTTGACGAGAATTCTGTAAGGATGATAAAGATTGCTTTAATTGTTCATTAGCATCTGATAGTTCGGATGACAATTCATTAATACGCTTGGTTAAATCTTGCATAATATTATATATTCTTTGAGCTACACTAATATTTTGGGCGTTATTACATTGTAGACTAGCTCCTTGATTAATCAAATCATCGTCGTCTAATCCTCTCTTAGGACGCAATAGTCCTGATTTAGATAATTTACATCGCTCATCTTTTAAAAAATGGTCATTAACATAATTTTTGATTTTTTTTTGTATATTCCCAGAATTTAATTCAATATTTTGTATATAAAATGATTTTAATTTATGAAGTACATCATTTGGATGACCTGTATATTTATCGTTTGATATACCAAAATAATTAATAAATTCATCATACTGAGAAAAAATAAATTCAGCAAAGGTTTGTTTATCAACAAATGTATGTCTTAAACTAGATACATTATTATAAATTTCACCTAAAATTAAATTTAATTCCGACTTTAACCATCTATCTAATATCTGATTTAATTTTTGCTTATCATTAGCCTCCATACTGGATTTTTGTTTCACTTGACTCAAGATAGCTAGATAATCTTTAGCGATAGTTGAATCACTAAATGAATGTAATCCATATTCTTCAAAAACATTCATTAGATTATAATAAGTAAAAAATGAATCACGCAAAAGATAGTATTTTACATTCATAGCACATTGAAAATTAAAAAAAGAAGGGTGTTTCTTAGGTGCATAGAATAAAACTCCTTTATCTTCAGAAAAAGCTTTTGAAATATAATCTAAAATATCTATTTTTGACAATTCATAAGACATATTTTCTTGAAATTTCATCGGATCTATGTTAGATAATGCTCCGTTATCTATAATTTGATACATATAATTTTCCATAGAACGATTAATACTATACAAATCATAGCCATGTAAAGCATAAAATAGTTGATAACGATGGTCTGACAATATCTTATAAAAATTTTGGTCATCACCAAATTTAACTTTAATATCTTCTAGATAAAATTGCGAAAATTCCTGAAATAAGTTCTTAAATGAAATAAACCATAATTCCCTAACTATATGCTCTAAATAATTTTGATGCTCTGCCATATCAACACCTGTAATAATGTTTCCTTTTTCAAAAAAAGACAAAACTTTTTGATAAAGATGAACATCAATATCTTTAGCTATATCTCTTATTGCTTTAATTTGATCGGGCAAATCCTTCAATTTATAATCCATATCTTGCATAAGAAAATTGTTGAAATTAGTCCTTAAAGCAAGTGTCCTCTGAAAATTAGACAAGGCTATTTGTTCTCTATCAGACAAGCTATTAGGATCAATCATCATTAATTTGCGAAATAGTTTATTAATACTCTCCAAAGCGACGGGTAATTTAATCTCTACCTGTGCCTCGTTTAATGATGTAAATATATCGTCATCTAATGATTGTAAGATTAAATTAAATACAGGGGTTAATAAATTCGCTCTACAAGATTTAAGCTTATCCTTTGCTATATTCTGCATACCACACAATACTGCTGATAAATTATGATCAAAATGTCTTATAAAATAACTGTAAAATGATTTAGGCAAATTATCTGTCGTCATACCAGATATAAGCTTAAATTCTGATTTTAAATCATCTGATAAGCTATCAACAATAAGCATCAATAATTCAAAAAATAATATGGGATTTTTTCTAACACGACTTATAAATCCACGAAAAGCATTTTGATCATCGTTATCCATTGAAACATTACTTTTAGCATCGCGCTCTATTCTAGAAATAACTGCAAAATCAGCTTTGTCTATACCAGGATCTAATTTATGCATATTCCTGTTAAACCAATCCACTATTTTACTATCAATATTATGATCTATAAAAAAACTATTAATATTTTTTATAGGTATCTTATGTATAGATTGATAAATTATAGCATCCTCAATATTAGAAGTATGTCCATTAATTAATTTATCTTCTCTATTTTTTATCTTCTCGATATAAGACATAATATTAAAAATTAATATATCATCATCCGTATCATCAATAATATAATTAGCCAATTCATTTTGATGAAATTTCATATGTTCATAAAATTTTTCTTTATCCACAAAATGCTTTTTTAAAGAATCATCTAACAAATCAAAAATACCATTTTGACAAAGATCTTTAAATACCGATGCCCACAAATCATCAATTACATTTTGTAATAAGTTTCTATTTTGCGCATTATCAACACTTTCTCCTGTTTTTAGTCCATCTTTAATTTTGATAAAAACATTATGGTTACCTTCAAAAATCGCAAACGCATGCTGTTTAAGAAATAACTCTAGACCCATAATAATCTCTCCAGGAGAAGAATGGAGGCTGGACTTATTTGCAAGATCTACCGAATCCCAAAATTTATTAATTAAACTTCTAATATTTCTAAAATTTTTAATTCTAAAAAGAATACGATCATCATCTTTAACAGAACGATCTGTCAAAAACTTATTTAAAATCTCCAAAGGTCTAACAGTCAAGTCTAAGATAGCATTTTGCTCACTTTTGTTAGCCATAGCAAAACTATCTTCTAATAAGTAAAAAGAAGTCATAAAAACAAAAGCATAAAATATTTTTTTAGGTTTTTTCAGCATCATTAGTTACCATTTTCTTCAAAATTATATTTTTATTATTTTAAAAATAAAAAACTATTTAAGTAATTAAATATAAGCTTTAATATCAAACGAAACTAGTCCTTAAAAAATAAACCTGGCTATAAAAAATATATTTTTTAATTAATATAAAAGAATCCCATATAACTTATGATTATAAAAATTAATTTATTTAATTTATTTAATTTATTTCTTTAATTCTAAATAGCCCATTTGTCTTGCTATAAGATTTTTTAAATTTAATTTTTATATCCAAAAGAAAACCGTCATCCTATAAATTTAGGATATATTTTTATGAAAAATTATTTAGCTTTATATTCTTGTGAATTTAAAACATGTTCTCGGTTTCATTTAATTGATAAAAAAAATTAATATAAAGAAATAAATATCTCATAAATAATGAAATGTATAATAAAAAACGTTAAATATCAAAAATAATCATTTGGATTAATCATTTTAATTCATCATGTTTCTTTGATTTTAATTTTTTTCTTCTTTTTGCTAATGAGCTTGTCCAAAAACCTATGTAAAAGAGAGTTGCAAAACCTAATGGAAACCACCAAAAGCTTATAATAACGGCTATTTTGGGTTTTAAATTAACCCACGACTAATTAGATATTTAACGTTTCTGAACAAGTACAATGAAGAATCATAGGGTTTAGATCGTGAAGAAGTTGCCTGCTGATCTCGATATACGGGTGTGTCTAATACATCATTAGCTAATACATATATAAGTAATGTTTCTACTGCTTCTTGTCGAGAACTATTAAAATCTATTACTGAACATGCAAAAAAAAAAATTTAAAAATAATAAAATATTATAATAAAAATAATATTTTATTATTTTAAGATTTACAAAAAAATAGACATTCCTATATCACCTGTGTAGAATGTAAATGTTATAAAAAAACACAACAGGAGTATAGAGAATGTGTCTATTAATTGTAGGTTAACAAATAAATCTCATTTGGTCAAATTTTTTCGTAAATTGGGGTTAATATCCCAATTTACTTCATCTTTTTTTATATTTTAATACTATTGATGGAATTTAAACACAAAAATAGCCATTATCATAGCTTTTAGTACCTTCAATTATACCCTTAAACTATCTTCAAATTGATTCTTGAACAAGTCCTTAAATAGATAAATTTATTTTTAAATAAAATTTAATGAAAAAATTAAGAAAGAATTAAGAAAGAATTAAGAAAAAATTAATTAACGAAAAAATCTATTTTTTTAAACCAAACACAAAAGCAGGTACCCTTGGTATAAAAAAATAAGTTGTAATAGTCGAAATAATGTATACATAAGATGATGAGCTTAAGAAAATAAATGGCAACTTATTAATAAAAATAGGTATATTAAAAAATGAATCATAAATACTAGGAACAATAATTCCATAGAAACCAAAGAAGAAGAATACCATGTCATTTTTAAGAAAATATTTAAAATCCACTTTCTTGTCATACCAAGAATTTTCATACGATTTCTGTAATTTAATCAATAAGCACCAAATTAAAATGCCTATGCACATAACTAATGAAGGTTGGGAAACTAAAAACAATAAAATAATTGTAATAAGCAAAACAAATAAACTAAAAATATAAAGAAAGAAAAAACGAAATTTTGTTATTTTTTTATTATCATAAGCATATTGATAACAACCTTTAAAATATAAAAAAATATTCGTCCAATATTCTTTTGATACTAATATATAGTTTGATTCCAAATATTCTTTGTTACAATCATCTTCAAGCAATAAAAAAAAACTTTTTGTTTTCTTATTTAATAAATACATATAAAGAGAAATAAAAACTAATATAAATCCTGTTGATAAAAATATCTTCATTCCCAAAAAATCATAACCTGAATATTCCCTATACAACTCCACCTCTGTCATAATATTAAGACCAAAAGGCAAAAACAATAAAAATCCACAAAGTACATAATAAAAAGATCTGAAAATAAAAATGCTCATTTTTTTAGTTTCTAAAAATTGAGAATCGAATTTGCGAATCATAAAGCATCCTCCTTATCGTTAATCCTACAAACAAAAGTCCTAAATCATAGAAAAACTCAAATTATAATTAAATAATCATTAAATTAAATGTATAAAATGATAAAAAAATAATACATAAAAACCAATATATCGTAAAATGCACATATTGTTTTTTATGTATTAAATAAAACCTTGACTAAAAATATATTTTAAATATATATTTTTATGATAAATAAAATATATTAAAAACTAACAATATCTACGACAAACATCATCCGAGGATAATTTACATAAAGTCCATCCTAATAGCGGACATAAAAATAAACATGCAGAAAACCCCCTAGGTTTACCGATAAATCTTTTACAAGCATCACTTATACATCCAATAAAACTCGCAGAAGCTACTGAACAAATAACATTAACAGCATCCGGACAATAATCGCAAAATGACCTTTTAGAACGAATATTACGTTGTTCTATATCTTTAACTAAAACATTTTCAGATGTATGACCATCAGAAAAATATAATTTTCCTTCCATACTTTCACCAATTTTAGCTACTGCTGTAAATGTTCCATCAGAAAATTGACCGCGAGAATGTATAACTTGTCCCACTTTCTTTTGTGTATTTTTATCATATACGTTCAGAACCATAAAACCATGACTCATATCAGATCCCAATTTATACACAAGATTGTTTTTCGCTTCTGCAGATAAATCTTTTATATTATCAAAAGTAACTCTAAAACCACTTATATCGTCTAAATTATGTTTTACTTCAAAACCATCAAGCGCTAAAGCATCTTCTAAGGATTTTAATCTATTCGAATCTTTTTTCATATTTTTCCGAATTCTTTGGCCAGAAAAATTCCTTATATTAAATCTTTTTATAAAATCGTCTAAAGAACAAGCCGCAGAGCCCCCATTTAAAACATTTTCTTGAATATTTACATCCAATAATTGTATATCTGATGCTTGTGATAAAATAGCATATGTAGGTGAAATCAACATAGAAATACAGCTTACTAAAAATAAGATTTGCCTAAACATATATTTTATAATAAAAACACACACTCCTTAAATTATATATTTTAATATATACAACATATAGATAAATAATTTTTATATTTTGTGTTTAGTTTTTTTATAAACAATAAATTTTATACTATAATATTTGGATTATTTTAAATTAATCTAATATTCCCTTACGATCTTTGGTAAATTTTAAAAATAAACAATTGATATTTGAATATGTAAAATTTTATATATTCAAATATATAAAAAACATGCTCAAGACGCACTATTTAACATAAATATAATATTAAAATCAAATATCGACAATATAGCACATCGCTATATTAGGCCAAAATACTGTAATTTCAGTATATAATTAATATATTTTTAAATTTTTATTAGAACTTGTGCCTAAACTTTCGCGCAAGGTGTATTTAAATATAATAACATATCTGAAAAAATGTTATCTTAGAAAGCATGCAAAAAAATGACTTGAAAACAAATAAAAAATTGGCAAGCCAACAATACTTGATCCGGAAAATCAAGTATTGTTGTTTTTTCATAATGTTTTCTTCGGCCTTACTTATAGAAGCGTTGAAAAAACTTTTGATGTTACTAGAAATACTGTTAATAAAACTATAAAAAGGTACAAGCTATCGCAACCAAAGTACTTAATAAAGAAAATCATAAAAATATGAAAAAAAAGCTACCTAGCTTAAAATATGGCAGATTCATTATAGACCGTAAAGAAATATGCGTTCAAAGTCCTAAAGTAAATTACAAACTCTATTTATCAGGACGTAAAAAAAAACCAAGTTCAGAAATCCCTAATTTTAATTTGCTCTAAAACTGCTAAGATTTATTTTACAAATTACGCTCCTGGTAGCGTACATAATTTTAATCTTTACAAAAAATCACGTATACCATTATAAGAAAGCACCAAGGTATTAGGTGATTCAGGTTTTAAAGGCCTAAACCAATATCATTTGTATGCCATCATAACCTTATCAAAACAGTAAATACAAGGTTTTAAGCAAAGAAGAAAAAGACTATAACCATATTTTATCCCAAGAAAGATCTTTAGTAGAAAAAATTTTTTTACCATTAAAAAACAAAAGTATCATGTGTATAGATATGAAGGTAATCTTAATTTTATTGACAATTCGTTTGTCCTTATTTGTGTTAAGGAAGGTAAAGATATATCTAGATCCAAGGATTTTATTTGCAAAGATATAGAGCTAAGTAATGAAGAAATTCTAAATTATTATTCGAACAGATGGGAAATAAAAACCTAGTTTAGAAAAGATAAAAATTATATCGCTTTAAAAGCATAACAAGTCAGATCAAAAAATATTTAGAGCGATACTTAATTTTACAAATGTTTGTAGCAATTTATTGTATACATACAGGTAATAGTAATCTCCTAAAGGGATTAAGTAAATATCAGGCTAAAGGACTTGTGCCTAAACTTTAATACATGTGATTAAGACGAACAATTGTCATTTATGGATATTTTTAAATTTTTTTAAAAATATAAAATTTCAATATCTATTCTTATTTATGAGCTATATTGTTATAATAATCTGAATAAACTAAAAAATATTATATATATTATTATTTTTTTGGAATTTCATTAAGATATGAAAAAAGATAAATTTTTGTGTTTTGATATCTTTAAATTAAAATGCTATTTCTTTATATACATAAAAAAAACAACACTATTATTAAATTGTGTTGTTTTTTTTATGTATATATACTACTATTAATATGGAATTTAACACTAAAAGAAAAGAGCAGATAACTATGTCTAATATTAACAAGAGATATGTAAATATGGAATATGCAAAAATAGCAAAATTAACAGAAAAAGAATTTATGTCCGCCGTAGGCGTCGATAAAATAACCTTTTCAATTATAGTAGAAAGTGTGCGAAAATATGACTTGAAAAACCATGAAAAAGGGGGTAGACCAAACATACTTGACCCGGAAAATCAAGTGTTATTGTTTTTTCATAATTTTTTCTTTGGTCGTACTTATAGAAGTATTGCAAAAACTTTCGATGTTACTAGCAGTACTGTTAATAAAACTATAAAAAAGGTACAAGCTGTCGCAACAAAAGTACTTAATAAAGAAAATCCTAAAAATATGAAAAAATATCTACCTAGCTTAACATATGGCAGATTCATTATAGATGGTACAGAAATATGCATTCAACGTCCTAAGGTGAATTACAAACCCTATTTATCTGGACGTAAAAAACAAACAAGTAAGAAATCCTTAATTTTAATTTGCTCTAAAACTGCCAAGATTTATTTTACAAATTACGCTCCTGGTAGCGTACATGATTTTAATCTTTACAAAAAATCACGTATTCCATTATCAGAAAACGCAACGTTGCTAGGTGATTCAGGTTTTAAAGGCCTAAACCAATATCATTTGTATGCGATTATACCTTATCAAAACAGTAAATACAAGGTTTTAAGCCAAGAAGAAAAAGACTATAACCATATTTTATCCCAAGAAAGATCCTTAGTTGAAAGAGTTATAGGATGGCTAAAAAGATTCAAGCTTATTGCTAATAGATATCGTAATAAACTGAAAAATTTCTCAAAGCAATTTGATCTAATCTCAGCAATATTCAATCATCATTTATCTTTAGATAAATTCAAAAAATTTATATAAAATCCAAAAATATAAATTAAAAAATTCAGACAATTTACACGAACAATCAATTGTATCAAATCAATATAATTTTAGCTATTATTTAAATTTAAATAATTAAATTAAACATATAAGAGGGATAAGTAAAACTTAGTTTCCTTATTAAAACATGTTTATTGATATTTTAACACTTATGATAAAATATAATCATGAAAGTAATGATAATAACATCTTTGAAAACACTTTATTAGTCTCAAATACACATTGCATTAAAGTTTAGGCACAAGTCCAAAAAAGAAGCTGATTGAATATAAAATATAATCGATATATTAATTTCATATCTGAAAGAGATAATATCATATTTAGATATTCCTATACAGATATCTGTGAAGCTTATTTTATCACGTTCCAAAAAAGGATTAAGAGCAGCACTAAGACCCTACTGTTATAAATTTAAAGAGGTAGCCTAAATCTGCAAATGCAATTAAAAAGGATAAATATGGTAAAAAACCTAAAGAGGCTAGGTTTGTTTTTTGAGCATCCATAAATATAATTAAATTTATTACAAAAATACAAACCTATAAATTCTCTTTTTAGAGTAATTAAACATAAGGATGATAAATTACTCTAAAAATAAAAACGATATTTTGTATAAACAAATAATGTTCAAACTTAGATTATAATAAACTTTTAAAGTTAATTTTTGAAAATCAAAAATTATGGCCTATTTTTTTTGGCAAGTACAGTAATATAAAAATCCAATCTGACTGATTATGATAAAAAATAATTAATTCCTTTAATTCTAAATAGCCCGTTTGTCTTTCTATAAGATTTTTAAATTTAATTTTTATATCCAAAAGAAAAACGTCATCCTATACATTCAGGATCTATTTTTATTAAAAATTATTTAGATTTATATTCTTGTGAATTTAAAACATGTTCTCGGTTTCATTTAATTAATAAAAAAATTAATTATGAATAAATATCTCATAAATAAGGAAATGTGTAATAAAAAACGTTAAATATAAAAAATCATCATTTTGATTAATCATTTTAATTCATCATGTTTCTTTGATTTTAATTTTTTTCTTCTTCTTTCTAAGGAAGCATCATAGGGTTTAGATCTGGAATAAGTTGACTGCTGATCTCGATATACGGGTGTGTCTAATACATCGTTAGCTAATGCATCTCGATTTGATGTTTCTACGACTTCTTGTCGAGAAATATTGAAATCTCTTGAAGAGATTTGTATTGGTCTCGATTTATGCAACTTATTATAAATATTTTGTCTCAACCTAACCATCATTGCTAGATGCCATGATGATTTTAAGATCGGTGTAGCATGCTCGAGCTGCTCACGATAAGCCTTGCTCATTTTTTCAAATAAAGCATAGTATTTATTTTTTAGAGCTAAATAGTTATCATACTTTTTACCTCTAAGATAATTTTCAGGTTCCTCTAGTTTACCTCTAATAAAACGTAAAAATTCTAAATCTTCAGCATCAAGAACAATCACTGGCCTATTTAAAATTTCTTCTAATCCAATCATTAATTCTTCTTGATTTAAATAACCATCATTACTAAGTACAGATGATCCGGGTTGTGGCTCTAAATAATCATCTGTATTAGCATAATTATCGGATGACGTAATTACTATATTGCTAGTCCTGGTAGACTCGCTGGTGGAAGATTCACCTTGATGAGAAGAAGAAGGTACAGCAGATAATTCATATATTGCCTGTTTATTCATAATATCCAGATTATTAATCTCTGGTTTTAATTTTATTAATATATCACCCAAAATATTATGAAATTTAACATACTTATCGTGACTCAAAATCCCTCTATTTTCTAGTAAAAATAAATAATCATAAAACAAATATAAGAGATTTAAGTCACCAGAATGAATGTTAAATTTTTCATTTCTATGAAAGATACTTTTAATTCTATGAATAGCCTCATTAAATGATTCTAATGTATACATTTTAGATGACTGTATAAGTTCTAAAAAAAAAGCGCGCAAAGATATGTTACGTAATAATATATCAATATTTGCAATCATTACCTTAAACAACGGCTCTAATTCGCTTGAAATTGAAAGATAAATGTCTTCTTGCATATTTGGCGTTCTTATCATGCAATATTCTGTTAAACAACCATCTGATAAAATAGGCTCGACTAATAACCTTAATCGTTTGATAAGCGGAATTGACTGATGTGTATTATTAAAAACTAAAGATAGCTGTTCGGGTTTTAGTAAGTATAAAAAAAAGTATAGAAAATAATTATCCAAAGAACTTAAAAAAAAATTCTGATTTCCACTATTATGATATTTCTGTAACATATCATGAACTATACTTAAGAATATTATATCCGATTCATTAATGTCAATACTTACTCTAGCTGTCATTTTTTTCAATTCTTCAATTATCTGTTCAATAGTAAATTCATAAAATGTATTCGGTAATAATAAATCGTCATTATTAGTTTTTGAGGTATTTTGAGCTTTTGTTGTGCCTGGAATAGCAGTATTAACTTGTGATAAAGCTAATGTGTATCTTAATATCATCGATATACGACGTATAGGCATAATATCTACGCCTAAAATCATATCACGATCTTTGTTAAGTAAAAATTTTAAAATAGCATCAAAAATATGTTTTAATTTTTTATCATCATCACTTAGCATAACATTATCTGGCGAACCTGCGTATAAAATAAATGCTGATCTAAAGGTTATTAAAAGGTCTAAATCATCAGATACATAATAATTACGCGAAGTAATTTCTGTCATTAAACTAGAGGACCTCTGAAGAAAATCATCCATAGCACCTTTAACCCGCAAAAATAGTTGGCTATAGGTTAAAGTTCCTTGATCAGAAATAAGATCTTGAGCAAATGGTACAAGTCGGAAAAATACAGAAATATATCTCGATCGCAATTCCATAAACCCTCGCGCACGAATTGCTGTACTAGAATTATCATATCGATTTATAGTTTCATGTATACTCCTTAAAATACCTAAATCATATAGTGTTGGAAAAATATATCCCGTATGACTGCTAGAAATAGTTTCTAATTCATCCATCATATCTTCATATGATAAAAATCTTCGGGCAATTGAAAGATTATCGCTATCTACACACTGAGACAAACATAAGTCACCTATAATTGATCTAAGACCTGTTGGTTTAAGATTCTTTTTATCATCCGAAGCTAATGAAATCATATTAGAAAATACAAATGGTAAAGTTAAAAAAACCCAAACACCCAAATTACTATTTATTTTAAACATCAAATAACCTCCTATCTTAAGATAATAAAATTATCTCTATTTATATCTAACTCATAAAGAAATATTAATATAGCAGATTAGTAATAATATAATCTGAACACAAAAATAGCCATAATAATAGATGTTAGTAGGTTTTTAAACTCTCTTTATAGCAATTTTTGGACCAGATCAATATATAATACTGTACATGCAAAAAAAGCAAAAAAATGTAAATTATTAATAAAAACAAGAAAATGTTATGGTATTTCCAAAGTTTACAATATATTATATTTTAATATTTTACAAACAAAAATAGACATTCCTCTATCACCTGTGTAGAATGTAAGTGTTAAGCAAACACACAACAGGGGGATAGCGAATGTCTATTAATTGTAGGTTAACAAATAAATCTCATTTGGTCAAATTTTTTCGTAAATTGGGGTTAATATCCCAATTTACTTCATCTGTTTTTAATCATATTTTGCAAATTATTGATGGTATGTTGTCACAAAACTTTAACGGAACTTTGTCAGATATTCATAAAAAAAGCTTTTATAACAGGTGCCGACAAACGATAAGCCATATGATGACTAATTCAAAATGGGATGAAAAAATACTTAGTGACGCCATTAAAAATGTTTCTTATGAAGAAGTTATCCATCAAGCTAAGAGAAAAAATAAACCTTACTTTCTTATAATTGACGATACAGTATGCCATAAGACAAAGCCATCATCATTAGCTTAACACCCTATGCAAGCAGCGGGTTATCATTATTCTAATCTAGATAAAAGAAGTGTATATGGTCATTCTATTGTTCAAGCTATGTTACATACAGATGGTTTAAGCTATCCTATAGAAGTTAAACGTGCTAATAAAACAGAAAGTAATAAAATGGATACTGCTTGCGATATCATATCTAGTGCTCCTGAGCCAGATCACAAAGCATATGTTTGTGTAGATTCTTGGTATATTTCAAAAAAGATCATCGAAACAAGCTTAAAAAAAGGATTTCATTTTATAGGTGCATTAAGAATCGATATTGTTATTTGTCCTTTAGGCATTAAAAATCAAATAAAAATGTTTTTAAATTTTATAAAAAATACAGATGCAAAAGTTGTTACCATTAAAAAACAAAAGTATCGCGTTTATAGATATGAAGGTAATCTTAATTTTATCGACAATGCAGTTGTCCTTATTTGCGTTAAGGAAGGTCAAGATATATCTAAAGCAAAAGCTTTTATTTGCACAGATATGGAACTAAGTAATGAAGAAATTCTAAATTATTATTCGAAAAGATGGGAAATCGAAACCTATTTTAGAACAGCTAAAAATTATCTTGCTTTACAAGGATACCAAGTCAGATCCAGAAAAGCTTTAGATAGATACTTAATTTTACAAATGTTTGTAGCAATGTATTGTATACATACAGGTAATGGTAATCTTCTAAAGGGATTACGTAAATATCAGGCTAAAAAAGAAGCTGATCGAATAGAAGATATGATTGATATATTAATTTCATCTCTTAAAGAGATAATATCATATTTAGATATTCCTACGCATATATCTGTGAAGCTTATTTTATCACGTGCGAAAAAAGGATTAAGAGCAGCACTAAGGTCCTACTGTTATCAATTTAAAGAGGTAGCCTAAATCTGCAAATGCAATTAAAAAGGATAAATATGGTAAAAACCTAAAAAAGCTAGGTTTGTTTTTTGACCATTTATAAATATAATTAAATTTATTATAACAATACAAATATATAAATTCTCTTTTTAGATTAATTAAACATAAGGATGCTAAATTACTCTAAAAATAAAAACGATCTTTTGTATAAACAAATAATGTTCAAACTTAGATTATAATAAACTTTTCAAGTTAATTTTTGAAAATCAAAAATTATGGCCTATTTTTTTTGGCAAGTACAGTATAATATTAATTTTTGTATAAATCTACCTCCTCTAAAAAACAAGTATGTTTAAATTATAACGCAATTAAATAGTTACTTCTAGTAAAATATATGTAATTAATATATAAAAAAGATAAAAATATAATAAAAAATTCATTATAAAAGATTTAAGCTTCTGAATATTCAAAACCATAATTAAAAAATACGGTTTTTAAGCTATAAACGTAATCAGAAATAATGATATAAAAAATTATCAAGCATGTTTGATTTTTTTAACTTTTATTTAACACCTTGAAATTAAAAAACATTGCGTTCTATATATTTTGTTAATATATAGAACGCAATGTTTTTGTTATTAATATATAATATTAATAATTTTAAATTTATTTTGCAAAATAAATTTAAAAAAGATTGTTTAATTTATTTATGATAATTTTAAATCCAAATTATAATTAATTTTTTATTATATTTTAATACTATTGGTATAATTTAAAAACAAAAATAGCATTAGCATAGCTTTTAGTGAATTAGATTAGATTCTTAAACACTATTTAACATGGGTTATTGGACAAGTCCAATATAAAAATTAATCATTTATTTTTCTTAAACATAATTTATTTTTGCTAAAAAAGATCCAGATATTTAAACTTGGATCTTTTTTAGCCTTTATCGATCAATTTATTATTAATAATGATGTAACCCATCTACGGGAACAATCGCAATACCCTGAGCTTGGAGAAAATCAATAATATGGGGTAAAGCCTGAACAGTACTTGATCTGTCCCCTCCACCATCATGGAACAAAATAACACCATCATCTATATGACCTTTGTTATAATGATGGTGGGATACAAAGATATTAACCTGCCGTTCAAATTGATCAATGATCTTACGTTCATTCTTCAAACGCCAGTCCAAGGTATCTACAGACCAAAGGATCGTCTTGATGTTTAATTGCTCTTCTAAAACTTTCTCCATATCCATGCCAGCTTTTTTAGGCAAAGTTGCACCGTATGGAGGCCTGAAATATTGCACATGACCTTGATAGCTTTCGATAATTTTATTAAGCGAAAAAATCTCTTTATCAATTACATTTTGTAAATTAGTTTTATTAAATAAAACATGTAAATTTTTATGTGTAACAGAATGATTTCCCAGCTTATGTCCCTCTCGAACAATTCTAGCTAATAATTCTGGATAAAGTTCAGCATTTGTTCCTATAACAAAAAACGTTGCTTTCAATCTATACTGACGTAAAATATTTAAAATTTGCTCTGTATAAATAGGATGAGGGCCATCATCAAATGTCAAAGACATCCTTAATTGGTGTTTAACTTCCTTATGTTCACTATAATCAGATTTAACTGTGTTATTTCCAAAATAATTATGTTCAGCATCGCGCTCTAACTCAAAATGATTATTGGTCATATTTGAACCGATATACCAATAATCGAAATTGAATTTTGTCACATTTAAGATCAAAAAACAAGTAAACCCCACAAAAATCAAGCGTAAAATAACGTTAAGCCTTAGCTTTTTGTTAGTAAAGCTTATATTTTTAGGACTATATTTTCTGATTAATTTTTTGAGGATTAATCTTATATTTTTATAAAAATAATTCAATTAATCCCCCCTTATTTTAGGGTGCGTTAAGTTGTACAATTCTATATATTTATACATTGCAGATATCAATATAATATATATCCATTGACATATGATCTGCAACCAGAAGCGAAATAACTAAATTTATAAAAAAAATATAAAAGAAAATTATAGATATATTGGCAAAAAAATAACTATAATTTATCAAATTAAATAAAAAATAACAGCTTTTTCAAGTACAGAAAAATGTTCAACAAAACTTAATGGGAAATGCAGAAAACAATGTAAAGAAAAAAACAGCTAATTATATATAAAAAAATGATCAATATTCATAAAATACAAATATATTATATCAAAAAAAATCCCCCATTCAAGGCTTTTTCCTTATAATGCTATTTTTTATCTCGATATATCTTAAAAAGATTTAAATTTATGTACGCGTATATTTTTTGAAAATTAATTTTTATATCCAAAAAATATAATTTTATAATAATATTTTTTGGAATTTGCATATAACAAAAACAATCGTATAAAATAAAAAAAGTATAGACCAATTAAGTCTATACTTCTAAATTATAATATAAAAATATTGAAAATAATAAAATTGGAAAATTGGAAAATTGGAAAATTGGAAAATTGGAAAATACTTCAAATTAAACTCGTCCGAATATTAACCCCGCTTTCTATTATCGCCATCTAAATCATCATGCATTGTTTCTAAAGAAATCGCCGCTTCAGAACCCATCTTACCTCTTAAACGATCAGTTTCAGCATGAAGCTCTTTTAATAAAACTTCATGTAAAATACGTTTGCATCGCCGTAATTTTTTTAAACGCAGACTAGACTCACGTAATGTTGAAATCAGATCATAAACAATCTCTTCCTCAGGAGAAAAACGATCATCATTTAACACAACCACATGAACACCATGTCGTTTACAAAAAGTCTCGAACCAATTAAAACCATATCTAATCAATCTATCCTTATGAGCAAAGACCAGTCTACTTATTTCGCCCCTTTCAATCGAAAGTGTTAAATCAACAAACTTAGGCCTAGATAAATCTAAACTACTACCATATTCGCAAATCCACTCGTCGATACGCCAAGCATTAGCAGCACAAAATTCACCGAGACGATCCTTCTGCAACTCAAGTTCATGTAAATGCCTTCGACGCGACACACGAGCATAAACAACCGTTCTTCCCTCCTTATCTGTTGAAGAGGCACCTATATAGTTTAAATACTGTTCATGCGTATAATAACGACGGTTCGTTGGTGTGCGAAAAGCTTTTAAAACACAGTCGCGGTCCCAACGTTGCAAAGTTGCCACAGAAACACCCAATAATTTAGCCATTTTAGCTGGCGTGTAATGCGTCCTCATGGTAATTACTTTATCATAACTACAATAGGAGTATATATTATATTTTGCTAAAAACGGAAAAAAACTTATTTTTTTCCTGACTCTTATCTGAAAAAGCTTATAATTTACATAGCATTTGATAGCAAAAATAGGAAAAACCTTAAAAATAATTTTTAATGTCTTCAAAAAATAGTAATTGTATTAAAAAGATATATAAAGATCAGTCAAAGTAAATATAAACAAAGATCAAATAACATAGCAAAAAATACATAAAGTGTTACATTGAGCCAAAAAAAGATAAGAAAACAAAGGGTTATAAAAGTTTACCTTATAAAACTTAAAGGTAAACTATACCCTTCATTAAGTAACAAATAAAAACTATTATAAGTTTAAAAAAACAAAATCATAAAATAATTTTTAAAAAATAAAATAAGTTTAAAAAATAAAAATAAAAGAAACAATTCCTATTAATATAGACAAAAAAAATAATTAACGCCTAAAAATCTGCGAATACCTCTTATGAGAATGTTTAACAGCCTTTTGTAATGGGCTTAAAACAACTTCAGGCTGTTTAACAAGCTCATAAGTAATAGGAGATGTATTCCTACAAAAAAACCATCCCCTACCAATACACAAACGATAATTTTCACCTTCGCACCAATTAAGTTGCTCAATTAAAGGTTTAGGTAAAAAAAATGAAGATTCAATATCATCGCTCCACGCTAACCGCATTGGCAATTCATAACATAAATCTCCATTACCTTTTGCTGTTAAGTCCTCAACTTCCATATCCCACCAACCCACCTTGATATAAACTATAGAGATATAGATATGTACGGGCCCAGATAATAATTACAAAAACATTATCTCCTCTTACCATACTTTCTTCTCGCCTCTTTTTTTTCTAAACGAGATACACGAGAAGGTAGCTTATGGGAAAATTTATCATCGTAATCTGAGCTATTGGTTAATTTATTAACTGATTTTAATTCTATATTTCCAGGCTTATTACCTGATTTTAATTCTAAATCCCCTGGCTTACTACCTGATTTTAAATTACTGGGTTTTGAAGAAGCAGGCTTCTTCTTAAAATTAGTTTGCAAAGTAAAAGAACGCAGATTAAATTTCAATCGTATATAAAGAGAAAAAAGAGATAACATAATACCATTTATTGTCAAAACAAAAGATTTAACAACCTCTTCATTATCCGTACCCCAATTCATTTTAACCATAAATAATGATATGGGAACAGATAGATAAGCACCGATCTCAAAAGAAAGAATAAACCAACGAAAAACATCCCATAAATAATCTGAAATAGTAAATGGAACATCACGTAAAATCTCACGCACTAAAATAACTAATAATCCTACCATCCATAAAGCGATCGAAAACATCCAAATCTTAAAAAAACCTGAAAAAAACAAATGAAGCGTCACAACTTTTTTCCAATAAATAAATTCCAATAATATCCCCCATTCACCATAAAATTAACTAAAATAGTTGAAACAACATCAAGAAATATAAATATATACCCTTGCTATTAAAAGCAATATAAATATATACCCTGCTAATAAAAGAAATATAAATATATACCCTGCTAATAAAAGAGAGATGAAATATTAGTATTTAATTAACCAAAAACTCAAATAAGTTAAGTAATCAAAAATAAATTCAATAAGTACCTAAATAATCAAAAAATATTTAATATTTGATATGATTTATAAATTAAAATAAAACCAAAATATCAATTAAACCAAAATATAAATTAAGGATCGAAAAAATATATTAAATTTTATTAAATAAACTACGAAGGTACTTCGTGATAAGGAATACCATGTTCAACAAACCAATTTTGTTCTCGTTGATGGCAAGAGGCGAGAAAAATTTGATGATGCTCAGATGCTTTAAAAAAGAGGCCCATCATAATCTGTAAGCGTTTTTGATCAAAATGAATTAAAGCATCATCCAAAAACATAGGTAAGGAAATATCCGTCTTCTGACGCCAAAAAGCCAAGTAGGCAAAACGCAAGGAAAGAAAAACTTGAGTTGCTGTACCCATGCTAAGCTGTTCTTCGGGTATCCACATACCATCCCTTGATCTAATACGTATAGCAGCATTTTTTTCAGGATCAACCATTAAATTATCATATTTTTGGTCGGTTATGTCTCTCAACCACATACTAGCATAAGGTACAAAAGAAGTAGTTAGATCAGGTTGCTCTTCTTTTATAACTTCATTTAAAGTCTCAAGTGCCATCTCTAAAGCTTTACGCTCGCGCAATTTACTATTTATTATATCACATGTTCTTTGCCATTCAGCATAAGCTTGGGGTAAAGGCACAGTTTCGGTTAAATAAGCGGTTAACATACCTTCAAGACGTGCTTTTGCGTATTGTGTATAAGCTAAGCTTTTTTCTTGTAAAGCTAAAGTATCATGCATAAGTTGGTATAGATCATCCGTCGCCCCCGATTTATCCCGAGACGGTTTTTGTTGTTGCCATTCCAGATAGTTTTCATGGTAAATTTGCCATTCATGTACACTATTACCGTATTGCTCTATTTGTGGCATCAGGGCATTTTCTGACAAGTTATGATTTTTCAACATATTTTGATATTTTTGTACACGATCTTTTATCTCAAGCCAATATTTCTGCCAACCGTGTTCGTCTTGAACATTATATTTCTGATAAATAGCGGCTAAATCATGATCTTTAGCATTTTTTTGTTGCTGAAATTTTTGTCCTTTGTAGCGTAAAATAAAATAATGGCCAAAACTATATACTGCTAGTAAAGATAAAAAAAGAAGGTATTTTCCATTGAGTGAGAGCAACGCTGAAGCTAGCAAAATACATAATAAAAGTATGGGAATGGCACCAAAAAACCGCCTTTTTTTGGTTTCCTTGGCCGATTGTTGGCACAATTGTTTAACTTCTTGATGAAGAAGTTCTTCTTGCCATTTTTTTTGAACTAACTCTTCAGGTGTGTGTTTAACATAAGGATATTTTACGCTAAATTGTTGACAATTTTGGGTTGATATTTTCAAAAAGGCCGCTTTTTCCAGCAAATTATCATATATATCTGTTGGCATAAAAGTCTCAGGCTTAGCATCCAGCCATGCTAGTTGACGTTCTTCCCAAGTTAGTATATCTTGATGCTTTGCTTGTTCATTCTTTACTTTGCCTAAGAATTTTTGCTTGGCTAACAAAAATTGTTGATAAAAAACAAGATTTGTTAATTTGTTTTGTCCTCTTGTCCAAGTTCGTTGTTTTTGCTGTAGAAGATGTAATGAAGAGCTAGCTTGTTTTTCAGCTAGAAAAGCTTTACCTAGTGGTTTATTACGCGTATTAATGGTCCCTATATCTAATAATTGACGTTTAAGCGACTGTATAGCCGGTCCTGTATCAATCCATCCCAATAGACGTGAAAATTGCTGAACTAATAAATTATTGCCTTCGGCATGCCATTTTAAATGACGGTTAAGAGTACGTTCGTGGTAAGGTGAAAGTGAAGCCCAAAAAGCCAGATGGTACATGGCTTCTGGCAAAAGTCCTAATTGCTTATCCATAACATAACGGACAGTACGTGCTACACGTGGAAAATCATTGGTAATATCTTTACCTGTATGTAAATTCTCTACACTTAAGGTACCTGTAATAAAATTTCTTGTTAAACGATAACGAACATTTTTTAGACGATAAATAATATATCCACCATATGCAGAACTCTGCCATGGTTTATCAATATCGACCCAGGTCATTTTAGTAGCACGCTTAGGCCCAGCTTGCTTTTCGCCGTATAGAAGTGCAAAAATGGCGCGAAACCAGGTTGATTTCCCTTGCTCATTGGGTAAAAATAAACAGTTAATCCCTGGTTTTAAAATCCAATGTTTATCTATCCATTTACCAAAGCCATCTAAAAAAACTTCTTCAATATACAAAATATTCACACTCCATTAGCATCACCTAACAAAGCCCTAAGACCTTGGTGCATGGCCTGTTGTATACAATCTTTGTCTTCTCCTGATTTAGCCTGCATTTTTTTAATAAAATGCGCACATATACCACCTTGCTGTAAAAGATCATTTAGATTAAAAGCTTGCTCAGACTCATCTATCATCTTGAAACGCCTAAAACCAGCTTTTTGAAACCACCTAGTAAGCTCAGCAATTTCTATTTGCTGACCAGTTAAACGTATTAGGTGATAATCATCTTTTTCAATTGTAATTAATAACTGATTAACATAATCTTTAAAAACATTTAACTTCTGCCCATATGGCATATGAAGCTCGTGAGACTGATGTTGCGCTGTTGAAACACAAGGATATGTAAGTTGTACACCCAAAGGCGTAAGTGCCCCAATAGTTACCGTGCGAGGTCCTAATTCATTCCACGTATGACCTTCAGGTGATCCTGAATAACGGACAATTGTCCGGACATAATTCATTAGGTTTTTTTCCCATGCTTGATGAATATGACCTAAAGCTATATAATGAAAAGCCATTTGTGTAAGTTCTGACAATTTAAGCGGAAAATATGCTTGTCCATTGGTTAAAACATCACCATGGACAAGCATCAAACAAAACCTAGCTTGGACATCAAGTGAAGGCAAAAATGCTTTATGTTCATAAATATCAGTAAACCCACGCCCATAAATAACAACATCTTCTTCTTTAAAGTAACGATATGACCACTCATGTTGAAAAATATGCACATTTGGCGGCCAATGACAAGACAAATATGGACTATCTGGTATAAGTGGATCATGGTTACCGGGAGAAATTAGCACATGAGCCTTAAGTGAAGCTAATCGATCACGAAACCAATTGATATCCTGGATCGTCGTACAACCGTGTTCCAGGATATCACCTGCTAACAATAACCAATTAATTTTTTCTGATTCCACCAGATCAAGAATCGCGATCTGTGTTGCACGATGTTCCTTAGCACGATGCTCTGCTATATCTAAATCAACAAGGAGATTTGAGGGTAAACGTCCCATATGCCAATCTGAAGTATGTAAAAATTTACCCCCCATATAAATAACACCCTTTAATCAATTTTGATGACTTTAAATGCAATATTTCCTGCAGGTGCTGAAACATTAACCTCATCACCCACACGCTTACCTAATAACTCTAATCCAAGTGGTGATTCATTTGAAATGCGACCCAATTCAGGATCAGATTCCGCGCGACCAACAATATTGTATGTTTCATGATCCCCATCAGGTAACTCTTGGATCGTAACTTTTGAGCCTACATCAATAACATTTTTATCTCTTTTGGCGGGATCAATAATTTTGGCATTACGAATCATACTTTCGAGAACAACAATACGAGCTTCAATAAAAGCCTGTTCTTCTTTAGCCGAATCATATTCTGAATTCTCGCTCAAATCTCCTTGAGCAATAGCTTCCTTTAAACGCTCTGCAACCTCACGTCGTTTACGAATCTTAATGTCCTCAAGTTCTTGCTTAATCTCCTCTAAACCCTCTTGAGTCAACAAAACATCCTTCTTATTCGGAGCCTTGGAACCTCCTGCTACCATCAAAAAATCCCCCTAGTAACGAAAAACTTTTTATGAATAAATCTAAAACCAAAATAAAAACTATTTGTTTCGATTAAACCAATGATTAACTAATGCCACAAAACGATAAAACATCAAGCGGAAATCATCAAAAAATCGTTTCTTAAGTAACTTGCTTTGTTTTAGCTGAAACTTGATAATCATAACTTTAAAAACTTTTAGCATTTCTTTAGCCGTATACCGAAAAAACAACGTAACCTTGTTAAAAAATGGCTTTTTTCTTCTGCGTAAAAGCGACATATAATCATCAGAAAAATCTTTTTTGACTAATTCACTATTCTTAAATTCATACGCCTGCTTAATAAGTAAAATTTGAAACCGTTTCCAAAAAGCTTCAACATACGCCACAATTCTTTTGACTAACAACGGATAGCGATAATGGATAAAGCACAGTAAAAAAATAAAAGCAACCAACAAACGCCAAACTAACCATCTTTGGCCAGGGAAATCTAAAAACCAAGCTTTAAATAAAACGACAGATGTACATAAATAAATGCAAATCAGGAATGGCTTATACTTACGAAAAATAAAGCCAATACCGGCTAGGGGAAATAAAATAAATACCGCTGCATATAATTTAGACCACTCTGATGGTATATCCAACCAGTTCATCAAATCATACATTTCTAGAGACCAAGCCACCAAGGCCAGTAAAATACCACTCATACTAATGAATTTTTTAATTAATGTCCGCCTAGCTAAAAAAGATCCACCTAAAAACAAGTAATAGAAGGATGCAGCAAATAACCAGATTAAAAACAAAAAACGACCGTTAACCACAGGATTATAATCAACTATATCATAAACTAACGATGTCAATAAAGAATATACATTTATTAAAAATAAGATAATAAAACTTAAACTTTGTAAAGCAGATAATTTAAATTTAGAAGCTATCCTTAATAAAAACAAACTTCCTATGGATAAGATCATGGACATAATAAAATCATAACGTAAACCCACGGAAAATAATTGCTCCTGGGCAAAGCTTAATAAGCCAACTAACTCAACAGAAATGATAACTAAAAACTGTAAAATACCCGCTGTCATTAACCATGCCGGAAAAGTAGGGAAAGTTTTAATCCACCAATTATACTTTTTAATATTATAAATATGCCAAAAAAGTACACCATAAGTGACCAGTAAAACTATCCCCTGGACAATCAACTCATATATAAAACTAACACCTGTAGACATCACAAAATTTTCATAACGTATAAGTGATGAAAAAAGCGAAACACCCAAAATAGACCATGATGAAAAAACCAAAGCCGACACTTTACCTTCAAAACCTAACCAAGCAAGAAAAACACTGTACAAAGCCCAAACAATACTTGCTAAAGGTGCTTTGCACTGATTAAAAAACGTATATTCAAAAATCTCCTTACCAATAAGCAAAAAATCAATACTTAATTGCACTTCAGACGTCAAATAAAAAACTAAACTCATCGACCAACTTACATGCAATAAAAAAGAAATGAACATACTCGTTGGCATACGGCCTTTAGATGGTGGCCATTTCCATAAACGGCTTTGAAAAGCTAACACACATAAACTAATTGTAAGCACAGCATATACAGCTGAATGTAAATTGAAGATAGGAAAGAACATTCGACCTAAGGTCACTTTTTCAAATAACATAATAAATGATGCAAAAAAATACAATAAAATACCACTGTAAACCAATTTTTTATAAATTAAATTTTTCCCAATTAAAATAGCTGTAAAACCAAGGCCAATCCAACACAAAGAAATAAACAACTCATCCATAAAAAGCAAAGAAACAGCTGCTGTTAAAAACAATAACCAAAATAAATAACTGTATTGTTCTCGCTGCCATGAATAATCTGATGGTAACGCGTTCGAAGCAGGCTTAAAATCACTATCCATTAAACCATCTCCAACAGGCGTAGCCACTGCACGACGACGATCTTGCTTATCCCTCGACACTTCATCCTCTGAACTGACAGTTAACCAACGAGGCAAAAAATGTGGTAAACGCATACCTTGCCAAATATAAAAAACTATGAAAAAAAAACAAGCATAACCGAGAAAAAACATCGAAAACGGCTGGGAAGCCAATTAAATAACACCCTTCCATAATGAATGCTATTCTAAAAAAACTAAACAAAGCAATAAACCATCCATTGAGTTCAAATATAAATTCAGAAAAAAAGAAACCAACAAGAAACCAACAAGAAACCAACAAGAAACCAGAAAATACCCAAAAGTTAAAATAAAATCTTAACAAACACCCCGAACATAAAAAGTTAAAATAATATCACTTAAAACAATAAATCTAAAAATATTAATGATAAAAATCCCATGCTAAAGATATACATCAAAAAATAAAAAGATACATAAATTTATTATATACGAAAAATAAAAAAGTTATATATAAAAACCAAAACAGTTATATATAAAAAAGACAACAAATGTACACCCAAAGATAAAAAAAGAAAACAAGAAACGACAAACTAGGAATATAGATTACTACAACATAAACATTTTACTACAAAATCAAATTTAGCAATATGCTTAACAAAAAAAAAAATAAAAACATCAGAGAAAACACTAGACGAGGAAAATGCATAGGCTTATTCATATCCAAATAAATATGCTTAAAAAGTATGCTTAAAACGTATTATAAGAAGTTAAATCTACATAAATAAAACCCTGATGATCCGAAAATAACTTTCATTAGAAAATTATTTGAACAAGCAACAAATTAAAAACATTTATGCTGAGATATGTATACTAAGCTTATGTATAATAAAATTAAAAATAATAATCTAATGAAAAAAATAAAACTTAATTGAACATTTATTTCACACGACCAATAGCTTGTCCCATCTTTAAAAACTTACCCTCAGAAAGCATTTGATCTAAGCTATTACATTGAGGCGGTAAACATAAAATAACTGTTGAACCAAAAGCAAAAAAACCTAATTCTTCACCTTTTTTAAAATCAACATCAGAATCATACACAAACACTTGTCGCTGCCCTGATATATTTGTCATTAACTGAGGCTGACAATTTAATTGAATCGACCCAACATTTGTAGCTCCAACTAATGTTAACATCATTGGACCAAAAAATGTTTCAAATATTAAAATCAATCGTTCATTACCTAAAAAAACCCTTGGAAACTTAACTAAACGTTTGATTCGTACAGGATGCAAAGAACCAGGTACATGGATAATAGTTTGTAACTTTCCGGCAAGCGGCATGTGAAAACGATGATAATCACGCGGACTTAGATAAAATACAGCAAAAGATCCCTTAGAAAAAGCAGGTATAACATCTTCACCATGCCCAGCTAAAAGTTCATGAAGTGTATAGATTTTACTTTTAGCAACAATCGTACAATTAACATCAATTGAACCTATCTGAGAAACTTCACTATCAGAAGGACTGACAAGCAAATCATCACCTTCAGCAATAGGTCTATCTTCTGGCTTAAGAGATCGTGTGAAAAAATCCAGCATATGATCAAAAGAATTAAGCGGTTTAGTTAAAACAGATGTATCAACATCGTAAAAACGAACATAAAAGGGAATTAGCTTTTTACTCAAAGGATGCCGCATTAACTTGCCACAAAGCCGAGATGACCATCTTGTTGGTAGCCAAGACCATAACATTATATTTTTCCCTCCAATAATATAATAAGGAAACAATAAGGAAAATAGCGGCAGCGTATTTAATCAGCTAAACGGGTACTATATCTATCATGGAGGTGAACATTCAATGGATAACAAAAAAGGTCAACAACAAGGTCAACAAAATCAAAAGAATCAACAAGGTCAACAACCACAAGGTCAACCACAAAAAAATGCTGCACGTAGCAAGGATTACGAATTTGGTAGCGAACTAGGAACTTCCTCTTCTCCTTCCATGTCCTCTTCTCCTTCAACAAACAAAACCCCTTCTGCTAACCGCAACCAAAATCAACAACCAAAAAATAACTAACGTAATACCCACGAATCCATCCTGGCTGAAAAAACAGTCAGGATGGATTTTTTAATATGTAAAAAAAACCTATTTAAGCACTTCCACGCAAATTATAATATGGATATAATTCAGACTTACGTAAAACATGGTAAGCATTTAAAGCTCGAATATCTCCCATAGGCGTAGCTGCATTTTTTAAAAAAATGCGTACAATTTCTGGATTTAAAGCACCATATCGTTGTAACAATAAAGCAATCGTACCTGTAACATGGGGTGTAGCCATAGATGTACCACTCATCTCACGTTTACCATCATTAATCCACGTAGACAAAATTTTATCACCAGGTGCCCCTAAATCAACTCTTTTATTAAAATTACTAAAAGATGATAAACGTTCGTTCTTGGAAAAAGATGCCACAGAAATCGTTTCCGGATAAGCAGCAGGATAGTCAATCTGCTTCTTTGAACCAGCATTACCCGCAGCAGCGACCATAATTAAACCCTTTTTATGAGCTCTTTTCACAGCTTGACGTAAAGATTCACTGCGTTCAGTCATACCAAAACTCATATTAACAATATCCATTTTATGTTCAATACACCAATCTAGCGCAGCCAAAAGATCAGACAACTTAGCACTACCCTGACGATTAAAAGCTTTAATACCATATAACTTAGCCTTAGGAGCAACGCCAATCAAATTACTTTGATGTGTACGAGCTGCAGCAATAATGCCTGCAACATGTGTGCCATGACCATTGTAGTCCATAGGCTTAGCATTAGGTGAAATCATATTAGCTCCACCATGGTAATTAGTTGCTAAAGATTCATGATAGCGATCTATACCAGTATCAATCACAGCAACCTTAACACCCAAACCATGCGATAAATCCCAAGCACGTGGCGCTTCAATACGTCTGACACCCCAAGGAAACTTTGATGTACTAACGATACGCGGCTCCAAATAAGGTTCATTTAATGTCAAACCCAAATCATGCTCTACATGTTCAGCTTGCAGACGAAGCTTTCCTGAATCAGGTTCACCAATAATTATACCCAAATTCAATAAACATCTAAAAGGTTTAATACCAAACAAATACATATTTCTCAAACAATTAGCTAACAATCCTCGATTACCAAATAAAAAAATACGCCGCGGTGAAAAATGTGAATTTATATACCAAGAGGGCGGTCGCATATGATAGATCATTCCTTTCTCCAAACCCCAATGCATAACAATCATGAATAAAAACCAAAAGCAACAAGTATTAAAAATAAATTGAAAATAATAAAAAAGAAACAAAAAAACGCTAAACAAAGCGTTAAAAAAAATTAAAAAAAGCATTAAAAAAATTACTTTAGAAAGAACAAAGATAAAATGGGGGTTTGTATTATACTATGAAAGAGGGAAAAATAATCTACCATAGCGTCTGCCTAAAAAATTTTTCTAAATAATCACAAACAAGGTCGAAAAGAAGCTTTACAACCTCTGCTCTTAAAAGCAAAATCTTTACCATAAGTGCCGATTTTCTCATAAAAAGCCGCCACATGTGCTAATAAATCTAAAGAAGCTACTTGGACTGCAAAAAAATAAACCCCATCCTCTGTATTTAAATAATACACACGATAATTAACTAACTTACCTTCTTTATTTTCCACTAAAAAAGCAACCTCTTGCGAAAAAAGTAAATTCACCAATGGATTTTCTTTTATCTGCACTTCATCAGATACCTCAAGATTATCAGATGATAAACATGAAAGATCACACAAACGAAAAGTAATATTAGGCGAAATAAATCCTTCTTGGGTTAAAAAAGTCATAACCTCACCACACAAGTCCAAACGAGGCATATCAAGTGAAATCAGTCCAAAAAATAAAGGTCCATCTTCTTTCATCAAAAGTAAACGTTTAACTAACATATTTTTAGTAAATTCAGTCGTAATTATTTTATCTTCTATCATACTAACATGCCATAAATCGAAATGGTTCTCCTTGTTCATAAACAATACACCCCGAACATTTGAAATAAACAAATTCTCTCGTAAGCATAACGGAAATAAACACCACTTATCAAGAAAAAATCAAGTCACCATAAACAATGTTCAGTAAAAAATCAAAAAAAAGAAAAAAGAAAAAAATTATAAAATAATAACTGTACATACCTGGAAATGTAGAACGTGTAAGGAAATACTGATATAGACAATTAGCAAAGCTGCTTTATTTTTAGAATTCTATCAAAAAAACTAAAAAATAATGACTTTTATATATATTTTTTAATATATATATCACTTGTACAAGAATCAATGCGAAGAAAGTTTAAGGGTCTAATCAAAGTTAATAAAAGCTATGATAATGGCTATTTTCGTGTTTAAATTCCATCAATAGTGTTAAAATATAAAAAAAAGAAGATTTTTGTTTTAGATATTTTATTAATAGGTTTAATTTGTCATTTTTTCAGTTATAAACAATGAAATTCTATTAAAAGCACCTAACTAATACATATGTAAATTATCGGAATTTTTAATTTTGATATTTAGATTGCTTTTTTATCTTCTTTAACTTCTTGGAATTTCCCTAAAGCTAGGTGAGCATTACACATTGCGAATATTAAATCAAATTTTTCTGGAAATTTTTTAGGATTATTACGATATCTATTAGAAATAATCTTAAATCTTTTTAACCAACCTATAACTCTTTCTACCAATGATCTTTTACGAGAAATTTTTTGATTATATTCCTTTTGTTCCTGAGTCAAATTCTTCAACTTACTTCTTTTATATGGTAAAAGCACGTATAGAAATAGCTTTTGTAAGCCCTGAAAGCCTAAATCAGAGATTAAAGTGGCATATTCAGATAACCATGGAATGTACGAATCTTTAAAAAACTTAAAATCATGTACACTACCAGGCGAAAAATTGGTGTAGCCAATAACAGCTGTTTCAGCAAAAATTGCAAGGAAAGACTTCATTGTTTGATACTTTTTTCTTCCAGATTCATATTTTTTATTATCTTTTTTTGGTCTTTCTGTGCCCAATTCAATACAATCGAAGATAAACATACCAAATATGAGGGATGAAAAATATGTAAACTGACTTATAGGATATCTTTTTGATAATACTTTATTTGCGATAACTTGTATCTTTTGTATGATGTTATTACCCGTGCTTTTACTAATACCAAAAATTTGCGCAATCATTCTATTCGTAATCCCAAGAAAAAATTATGGAAAAAGAAAAAATTATTTCATGTAAACTTATTTTTTAACATAAACTGAAAACTATTAATAAAATGTATGCATTTGGGTATGTAATTATAAATATTCAAATAATTACAACATTAGTATTTATATATCTTAAAAAATATATAAAAGGCAGCTTTATTGTCAATTTTAAGATTTTTTATAAAATTTTAAAATTGACAATAAATACCAATAATCTGCACTAATCGGATATATTAGTATTCTCGGACAAGTCCGCAGCAAAAAATTGTAAATTAATTTCAGGCACAGGTTCACTATACAACTCTTAGTTGTTTTTGTATTAAGCTATGTCCTTATTTTTTCCAATCAAGTCCATAATAATATCCGAGATTGCTTTAATTAATTTTTCATCACAAATCTCATCTAAATTATTATTAACAAGATAACCCATTAGTAAATTAATCAATTCTGGATCACTCAACTCTTGAGCAGAGGCCAATTCTTGAATTCCAATTTTAAGCTCATTGTACCAATTCTCATCGTCAGTACTGGTGATATGACTTACTGCATCAGATGATTTTTTCGATTGATTAGCAGATGAAAGTGGAGCTGATTCTTTGGATGAATATTTAGTTAATAGAATTAATAACATTGGGTTTATTGATGTATCAGTATCTGGTGCTGGTGGTGCTGGTGGTGCTGGTGGTGCTGGTGGTGCTGGTGGTGCTGGTGGTGCTGGTGGTGCTGGTGGTGCTGGTGGTGCTGGTGGTGGTGTTTGGTTTTCAGGAGGCATAACACGAATAATTTTACCGGCGGGTAAAATTATAGTATAATCATTTATATTATTTAAAGTACTACTATTGCTAGAATCCCTAATAGTTTCACGATTAAAAATCAATTCAGTACCATCACGTAAAATTAATTTATCCCCTTCCTGCTTGATATCATAAGGAAGTTGATCATCAGGGTCACAATACAAAGGTCCATTCGGATCATCCTCAATGTCAAAATAAATAGTAAAAACCATCGTATCCTCCTCATAACCATGACTTTTAAGATTCTTGAAAGTAAACTCACCATTATGTTCAAGAATCATGTTATCGTTCAACTGATATTCACCATAGCGAATCTCTTCATTTTCACTAGTTGGGGATCCGGCTTCTGAGATATGTAGCAAAATATTATTATCGGTATAAATAAATGCACCACTCATAAGAAATGCAGATATTGCAATTTTATTAAAATTAATTTTCTTTTTATACATATACGCACACTCCTTTTTATTTTTTCCATAATTATAGATATAATAAAGATTTAATTAGTTGATAAATATATCAAAATTAATAAAGTATATTTTTGTAATATAATCTTAGATATAAACTTACTTCTAAATTTTAGACAGTGCATTAATTACAATAAATATATTTTTTATTATACCATACTTGCCAAAAAATAGGCCATAATTTTTGATTTTCAAAAATTATCTTGAAATGTTTATTATAATCTAAGTTTGAACATTATTTGTTTATACAAAAGAGCGCTTTTATTTTTAGGATAATTTAGCATCCTTATGTTTAATTACTCTAAAAAGATAATTTATATATTTATATTTTTATAATAAATTTAATTATATTTATGAATGGCCAAAAAACAAACCTTGCCTGTTTAGACTTTTACCATATTTATCCTTTTTAATTGTATTTGCAGATTTATGCTACCTCTTCAAATTGATAACAGTAGGACCTTAGTACTGCTCTTAATCCTTTTTTGGCACGTGATAAAATAAGCTTCACAGATCTATGCGTAGGAATATCTAAATATGATATTATCCCTTTCAAGGATGAAATGCATATATCAATCATATCTTCTATTCGATTAGCTTCTTTTTTAGCCTAATATTTACGTAATCCCTTTAGAAGATTACCATTATCTGTATGTATACAATACCTTGCTACAAACATTTGTAAAATTAAGTATCGATCTAAAGCTTTGCTGGATCTGACTTGGCATCCTTGTAAAGAAAGGTAATTTTGAGCTGTTCTAAAATAGGTTTCGATTTCCCATCTGTTCGAATAATAATTTAGAATTTCTTCATTACTTAGCTCCATATCTGTGTAAATAAAAGCTTTTGCTTTAGATATATCTTGACCTTCCTTAACGCAAATAAGGACAACCGCATTGTCAATAAAATTAAGATTACCTTCATATCTATAAAAACTATAATTTTGCTTTTTAATGTTAACAACTTTTTTATCTGCATTTTTTATAAAATTTAAAAACATTTTTATTTTATTTTTAATGCTTAAAGGACAAATAACAATATCGATTCTTAATGCACCTATAAAATTAAATCCTTTTTTTAAGCTTGTTTCGATGATCTTTTTTGGAATATACCAGGAATCTACGCAAACATATGCTTTGTAATCTGGGCTCACTAGATATGATATAGCAAGCAGTATCCATTTTATTGCTTTCTGTTTTATTAGCACGTTTAACTTCTATAGGATAGCTTAAACCATCTGTATGTAAAATAGCTTGAACAATAGAATGACCATATACACTTCTTTTATCTAGATTAGAATAATGATAACCCGCTGCTTGTATAGCGTATTCAGAGTAATGTCTATTTTTTGTGTAAAATCTTAAAATATAATATATTGCAAACTTAGGAAATACAATAACATTTTATGGTTTTTATTAATAATTTACATTTTTTTGTTTTTTTGCCTGTACAGAAATAAAGAACTAATCAATAGTAGTAGTTCTATCAAGTAAAATCCAACAAGCAGCGTAAACCGCAACTTGTTGGAACAGTCAATGGATTTGCCTCTAGACCCATAAGCTCATCAATGACAATCTTGATTACATGTTGACCAGGACATGAACATCTTGACCTGACGCGCGTTCTTTTACTCTTTCCACAAATTACTTAAAGATAGCAAAACGAATATCAGCCTCTAAAAAAGGCATTCTAACCTGACGCAGCATATCTTGAATATCATCATCTTGTCTGTGCTTCTCAAAAAACACACTCCAGATGGAAATCGATCATACAACTGTACTTATAGGGCATTTTTCCCCTATTTGTGTAATAAAATAAATATAAAAACTTATGAAGCCTAGTAAATAAAGATACACAAACCAGTTTTTAAAAGAAAAATATCATAGATACCTATTACAACTATGAGGAATAAAATGAACTTGCGCCAAGCAAGTGCTACGATAAAAATCTCATCTTGAAAAAATAAAAACAGAATTACAATTCATCATGATTAGGAACTTTTGATTTACCAGCAACTTTTGATTCTTTTAATTTTTTCTCCATACTTTCACGTAAAGACTTCAATCCCTCCATATGCTTCCTAATATTGTTTAAAGTAGGGCTTAATCCCGAAAGTTTAGTTTGGAATTCATTAATATCTAACTCCAATTTTTCGAAATCTAAGCTATCTATATAATTTACTATCTCAGCGGAAAAACCCTGGCCCACACGGATTAGTGATAAATAATCTTGTGATTTTTTAGAATTTTGTAAAATAGATGATAAAAAATCAGAATCATCTTCTAAAGGTAGATTAAGTTCTTCAATAGTTTCGTTAAATTTTTCAATCCGTCTCCTAAACAAAGTCCTAATTGTTTGATATTCATTCCTATCTTCCGCTATTAACGGTAAATCTATATAATTATTTCCGGCAGATTCTATAGCTTGTGCTTCTGCAAAAAGCAAATCAACTTCAGAAAATAAACTTTCTTCTTTATCTACATCACTGTCTAAATCGGATTTTTGTTTTTTAATATCATTGAATCTAGCCTCTTGTAAGAGAGCTGAAATCCTTAATTTAGAAGCTAAGAAAAAAAGATTAGCATACCTAATAATTCTATCCTCTAAATCAAAGGGTTGATAGTATGTCAATAAAGAAAAATAAGGACTATTCGAATCGCCACTATAATTTTCTTTATAAAGCTTTTCTAAATCATCTATAGAAGTCTGAACTTTATAAATTAGATCCCTAGCTTCCTCTTGAAAAGAAGTATACTCTCTAGAAACCGCTCCCTGAAATTCATTGGAATCATATAATTCTGCTTTCTGTTCATCGTGTAAATTACCCTGATACTTTTCCATGTGTTTATTAAGAGCTAACTTTGCATCTCGGTAATATTGATTGGCATCTTTTAATTTTAAATTTTGATCTTTAATTTGACGTTCGCTAAAATTCTTATACATATTATCTTTATGCATATTAAACATCTTTTTAAAATATTTTTTTATAGGAGCAATTTCTGACTCAAAGTTAGAAAACCGCTTTTTTGAATCAGCTATCAAAGCTTTGATATTACTAGACTTTCCGGAAGATGTTCCCCCTGAATCTATAGTTTGATTTTTTAAAATACCCAAAAGCTCTTTTCCTAAAGCTTCAATTTCATTAACCAACTTTTTGTTCTCAGAAGCGTCAACTCCAAATTTTTCCACTCGTTTATTAAGTTGCGGTAATCTATCTTTATACCTTAAATGCCTTAAACTAATAATATAGTCCCTAAAATTAGAGTTAACATCATCAAAATCATTTTTTTGGTAAAAATAAGGAAGAAGAGAATTAAGATGTTGAGCAACTCTGGAAATATGGCTATTAATTTTATCATGAAAATCAATATCATAACGGTCTTTAATACAGCTATTTAATAAAACGCTCAAATCATCAATAATATCAAAATAAATATCTTGCTTTATAAGTTCATTATCTTTAATTGGCAAAATAAGATCTTGGTTAAGATTACGATTGTAAATATAAGTCTTTAACCGATCCGCATTTTCGGAATACTTACTTCTAAATTCATTTATATAATTAATTTCTTGCTGATTTAAATCCCTATCTAAATTATTAAATAAAATACTATATAATATTTGAATATCTTCAAATAAATCTAAGTATATAGAAAAAACAGGAGAATGAGAAAAAGTTCCTCTAAGTAAAAAATCTACTTTTTCCTTACTACTAGCTGAGCTTATTAATTTATCTATTTCATCACGCTTAGCTAGGGGTACTAATGTAGCAATTCTCAGATTATCAATATTTATAAATTGCTGATTATTAAAAGCATTCCCTAAAGCAGAAGCAACCCTAAAATGAGAAGAATCAGGTCTACTTAGTTTAGGAACAATATCCTGAGAATCTATATTATCCGCACTCGCCGCTTGAGCAATTAAAGACCTAGCGGCTCGGTCATCATTATATACAGCCGATCTACCTCTAGTGAGAAAAAGATTTAAATTTTCCATATATTTTTTCAGTAAAACCTTAATACGTTTAAAAGAATCATATGATGATTGATATCCCGTATCATTATAATAAGAATCCCGTTCAGAAATAACATTATGAAATAGCGAAGCAATTACCGATAATAATACAGAAAAATTATCTTTATGTTTTAAAAGCAATCTATCCCATTCCGAAGAGATAACCTCTGGATCTGCATTTCTATCCTTAGTCAAAATTCCATACATAGACTGCAATGTTTCAAGAACAGAATAATATGCATTAGCATAAATCACATTAGAAAATTTAAGCCAGTCAGGATGTAAAATATTCATCCCTAATAAATTATTTAAGGAACTCGTATCCCGTCCAGAATCATGCAAAAATATATCCGAAATATAATCAATACTATAAGATTGAAGCGCTAATATATACTTTTGAAGACTATGTATAAATTTTGATTTATCTGTCCTCCTAGCATCATTTGGATCAATATTATTTAATACATTAAATACCAAATCTATGTGTGGTATAAATCTCAATATATTCAAATCATAGTAATTAATTTCCGGAGAAGAACTAATAATAGATTCTATCTCAATACCTAAAGATGATGCTAACTTTCTTCTATCATGAAGAGCCAAATCCTTAAAATAATGATCTAAATAAATAAAAGATCGCGAATGTAAAGCAGTTTTATCCCTGTAAATTTCTTCTTGGCTCATTAGTTTATTATCTAAAATAATATCGGATAATTCATTATAAAATCTATTCAAAAAACTACTGTATGTATTACGCCAATGCATATAAAATTCATCTGAATCGCCGCTAAGTCTATAAGTAAAAATATTTCTTAAATATTCATCTCTTAACTTCTTTAATTCGCTATAATTTTTTTTATACAATTCCCAAATTTTTAAATCTGCATCAGTGATATAATCAGGTCGATATGCGTCTAACTGTTCTGGATCTATGGAATCATTGAAAACATCTGAATAATCAATCTTATCTGCATTACGTATTGAATCCTCAAGTTTATTATGTATATCCCAAACCATATTAGCATCAAAGTATAATCTTAATAAATCCCTAAGAGGATATAGACTTTTATCATTAATAGCCTTAATCAAACCAGAAGAATTAAATCCTACAGGCATCCATGTCTGGTTTCTATTTACAATTTTTAATCTTCTCTTTTCAAATTTATCCATCTGTTCTATAAATCGATTAGGAATAATAGCTCTATCATTATTTTCATTCCTAGGTCTAACACCATATCTTAATGCATAATCACGATCAAATGGATTTTGATTAGTTGGCATAGGTGCATTATTTGGATTTTGATTAGTCTGCCACGAAAATCTTCTTAGGGAGTTTAAACCTAATCTGCGTTCAAACCTAGGTCTTATGAAATTTAATGGAATAGATTCTGCATTCCTATTAATAGCACTATTAATAATTTCTTCATCTGCCCTACGACCATAAAACCACTCCCTCATATCAAAACAACCCATACGCCTAGGTCTAGAAGAATGTTCAACAGGACATAAGAAATTTTTATCTTTAAATTCTGGGTATTTTTTTTGTATAATTGAGGTTATTGAACGTAGATTAGATTCAAATTTATCCATTTTAAAAGTATCAAGGTTTTCTAATGCTTTCTGCCATTCTTTTTCAATTTCTTGGTTTGATAATATCAATGTATAAAATATATTAAAATCAGCATCAGGCAAAGAAGGTGAATCAAGCAGAATTTTAGAGAAAATCCTTTTAAACAAAATATCTATATATTCAAAAAACATATCTTTTAAAAACGAAATAATAGCAGATCGAGTTGTTTTATAAGAATCAACAGATGAACTATAATCTTCTAAGATACTTTTAAAAAACTCATTATAAGATTTAGAACCAAAGTATCTATTATCATCATTTGAACTATTTTTTAAAAGATCTCCAAAATATTTTATATCAGATAAAAATTTATTTAAGTCTGTTATATCATCTAACTTCTGACTATCTATATCGGCAAGGGAATCTAGATGACGTTTAAACTCAGACTTAATAGAACCCCACTTAAGATAATGAGACTTAAAATCAATATAATTCGATTTATCTAAATTTTTGGCCATGCTACCAAGTACGAAACTTAAAGCATAAACTTCAGAATTGATTTCTGGTCTATAAATTTCCCTTTTCAAATCCTCAATCTTTTTATCTAAGTTTATAACCATACTATCCTTATCTTTACCTATTAAATCAGTCCAATATTCAAACACATGGCCCCTAGGGTCCGAAAAATAAGAATAAAATTCATCAAAATCATATAATCTATAATCAATAGAAATATTATCAAATAAACGCTTGACTATATTCCTGAAAATCTTTCCTTTCATATCTTTAATACGAACTTTAATTTTTTCAAAATCGTCTGATGTAAAATTATTATTAGTTTCTTTTCTAAAGTTACCAATAAATTGAAGATATTCTTCTTTGAATAATTTATCGACCAACTTCATATCGATTAAATAATATATAATATCCTGCATTTTATCCAAAGACACCATATCTAAAAATATACCTTTATACATTCCTTCAGATATGCCATCTTCGGTGCTTAATTCTAATGTTATTTTATTTTGTATAAATCCATTAATCAATGATTCTAAATCATTCAATGCGAAATAATAATTAAAATCTAAATTAGATGAAACATCTACAGCATTTAGAACCAATTTTCTCATACAAATTAATAAATCAGGTTTTAAAGCCTTAAAATCTATATCCCTTTTATGTACTAAATGAAGTCCCGTGCTCCCAGAAACTGTTTTTAACTCTTTATCTCCTTCTACTTCATTCTTATCCATCTCTTTTTCCAATTCTTGTATCCTGTTTTTAATCTTAGCATCAATTAAATCAGATTTAAAATTTGATTTATCTACCAAACTATTGTATGATTTTATTTTAAATAAATTATATATATCTTCTTTAATCGAATTTGATTTAGAATCGATATTCAATTTTTCAAATAATTCATTAGTTGTATTGACCAAAACTATATCTATATTTTTGGTTAAACTAGATTGATCTTCTGTTTTAAACAAATCATCATGTTCATCTAAACGTTTCTTCAATGAATTTAAAAACTGTTTATCTATGCCCTTGTAATCTTTTAAAAGCAGCTGATTTATCAAATAAGGTACTACCCCGAGAGCAACAAAATCACTTCTCTTAAAATCGAATTTATGATTTGATAACCCATAAAATTCACTTATCCATGGTCGGAAAAAATTTTCAAATTTTTCGTATTTATCAGAATATTTATGATTATAATCATATAAATCGTCATTACCTGAAGGATCTATATGAACTAACCACTGTTTATATGTGTATAAATGAATCCATTCTTTAAATAAATCGTTATTTTTTGTATTTAATTCCTTTAGACTTTGATAAAACAATTTTTTTGTCTGTATATCCCCCATCTTATTTCCAGCATCAACCTTATCCTGAGCAAATACATTAAAAGGTGCGACATAGATAGTGGGTATCGAAAATATAGTAAATATTAACATTAATTTCTTTAATTTTTGTTCTCTAAATAATGATTGTTTAATCATAGATCTCTGTTCACCTACTTTAATTACATATTAAATCTATCTTTAAATACTTCTAGGAATTAATATAGAGTATCGCATAAAATATAGAGTATCGCATAAAATATAGAGTATCGCATAAAATATAGATAAAAAATTAACTTATTGGTATTATTAAGATAAAAGATAAAAGATAAAAGATAAAAGATAAAAGATAAATAAAAATAATTGTTATTTATAAAATTATGTTTATATCTTTGAATTTTAATATAATACAAAAATAACCATATTAAATAATATTATTTTTTATATTATATTCTGCACATGAAAAAAAAGCAAGAAACTGTAAATTATTAATAAAATAAGAAAAATTATAATATTACCAAAGTTTGCAAAATCATAATATTTTAAGATGTTGAAAAAAAAGAGACATCCCTAGACCCACTGTTTAAAATGTAAGTTGCATTTACAAAAAATAAAAGGTGGCTAAAAGATTTCTATTAACTGTAAGTTAACTAATAAATATAATAATTATCTGGATTTTTATTTATTAATTTAAGGATCAAAAAAATTATACAAAAAAACAACACTTCATTTTCAGGATATATTATTGTTATTCTCCCAATTTTTTATATTTTTTAAAGTAGCATTTTTTAACTCTTTCTACTATTTTAAAGACAGTTCCCCTATCAAAACCAACTGCAGATATATTTTTTATTTTAATAATTAGCATAAATTTTAATATAAAAAATAACAATATTACATAACAATATTACATAACAATATTATTTTTGTGCGCTATTATATATCAATTTAAAGATGGGTATGTAATATTTTTCTCTCCCTCTGGCCTATTATGAATCGGGCTTGGTGGCTAGGAGATAATCAGACTTGGGAACTATCCTCCTAATAATTTCCAAGCTGAACTGATCTAGAAGGATCCTAAAATATTTTTGGTATTCTTAGAAATTTTGGAAAAGAAGAATCTAACATTGATATGTCATAGCTTGGTGGAGGATTTATTGTTTGAAAATTATTAAGTTGATAAATCTGATCATGTGGCAATTGCCTACCACTCATTATTGCAGTGTGTTCATATTCAGCTTGGGGCAGATCATAATTAGGCGGAGGTGAGATCGTAGAATTTACATATTCATTATGCTATCGTAAGTAGGTGGCGAGGTAGTAGAAAATGGTTAAAACATCTCTAGTATACTATTGTTTATCCGTCTTCCCACCTGACTTACCCGTTTTCTAACCTGACTAATCCAATGCTATGTCCTATTATTCCTATTTGATTCTGCAAGGCGACCAAATCCTGGCAGCCCAAATCCCGTGTCATTCCTTTTACATCTGTTAACTCCTCTACCTAGGATTTGTTTTTGATCCCGATGCGACTTCCTCTTCAACTGCTCCTAATGCTCCTAAAAATTCAGGCAAAATATCTAATAAATCGAAGAACAAGGTTCGATTTTTTTCCTCCTTTTCCAATGCATCCTGTTCATTTATTTGATAAAACAATATATAAAATAAAAAATAAAAAATAATTATAAATTTTATATATTTTCTAAGATATATAAATACTAATTATTTTATTATAGGAATATTACTGATTACAGGTCAAAATAAAATATATTTTATTAATAGTTTCAAATTTATAATAATATTTAATATATGCTAGGTTACATGCCAACCTAGCTGTATGGGAATCACAAAAAGATAAAAAAGAAAACTAAATAAATATAGAATAAACAATTTTGATAATTTACATATGTATTAGTTAGGTGCTTTTAATAGAGTTACATTGTTTATATCTATAAAAATGAAAAATTAAACCTATTAATCAAATCACTAAAAAAAATATTATTTTTTTATATTTTAAAACTATTTATGGAATTTAAACATAAAAGTAGTCATTACCATAGCTTTTAATGAATGCAATTAGGTTCTTAAAATCTCTTTACAGAAGTTTTTGGACAATCTTGGCATTTTACGCAAAGTACAGAATAAATGAAAAAATCAAAATAAAAGTAACACTAAAAAACAAATAATCCTCGCTCATCCCAAAAGACAAGCGAGGATTATTGATAAAATATATACTTGATAGATTATATCCTAAATATGATGATATCATGAAAAATATGGATTAATGAAGGTCGTAAACTAATTTTATAAATACAAGGGAAATAAATAAGGGAAGATTAAGAGCTTTAAGAAGGCGTGTTACCACTAGAACCTTGTTTGTTTAACTGTTGTTGAGCCATTGTTACAAGACGCTTAGTTATCTCACCACCTACAGAACCATTCGCACGTGATGTTTCATCAGGACCTAATTGAACACCTAACTCTTGGGCAATCTCAGTCTTCATTTGATCAAGAGCTTTAGCTGAACCAGGTACAACCAAGTAATTCGTACTACCACGCCTTAACTGTTCTTCTGACTGGCCTGGTGTTTGATTTTTTTGATACATTTTATATGTCACCTCCGACATCAATAGACTGCCCATTCTAAAAGACAATATCCTATCTTTTAAAAGCAATTCATTGGAAAATATATGAAGAATCACGCAATTCAGCCAAACGCCATCTATGTAACCAGTTGGAAACTTCTGGATATGTAACCGCAAAATTATATAGATGACGTGCATCTATATTCGTCCATAAACGTGATCCAGCGAAAAAACAGCCATCTTTAATACGTAAATAATCATAACGCACCAAACGTTTTAAAAGAAATTCCCACATCATAACAGAATGAATCCGCGGAAAAATCTTAACCAGCTTATCTATTGTTAATGAAATATTTGCACCCCGAGACAATGCAGGATTCAAACAAGGATATACTAATAAAAGCCACATCACGACAAGTAACGCTTTTAAAGCATTTGACCAATTTTCATACGAAACATAAGAAGCTTTAGAATACCTAACCTTTAACTGCTGACTCAATAAATCTAATTCATGCTCATCAAGCATACAAAACAACCCCCAACAAAAATAATAACAAACTAAGTTGTTACCAATTATTAGCGATAACATACATAAAAATTACGCTTGATTATTTTTGAGACAGCAAAATTGTAAAAAATAATGGCCTTAAAAAAATAAATTTAAAATATATTGAAACTCGGATCTACATACTATCGTAAATAAATAAACATATTTTCTTTCGATCTATTTTTCAGAAGGTATATAGAGCCTTTTCCAATAACCCATCTTAAATAGTGTTTAAGAACCTAATTTAATGAACAAAAAGCTATGATAATAGCTATTTTTGTGTTTAAATTACACCATTACTAATCGGCTATATTAATATTTCTGGACAAGTCCATTAAAGAGAGTTTAAGAACCTGATTTAATGCCTCAAAAGCTATGATAATGGCTATTTTTGTGTTTAAATTACACCATTACTAATCAGCTATATTAATATTTATTATAAGCCCATAGTTATATTAATATAAATGCAAAAATGCTGTTTATATATCAAAAAGTATATAAACAGCATTTTTAATTTTAAATTTTTGGATAAAATTAAAAAATAAATAAAAATAAAAATAAATAAAAATAAATAAAAATAAATAAAAATAAATAAAAATAAATAAAAATCATCCTTGTTAATTATCTATATCCTTATTTCCGCGGCCTACGTAATTTTTAAACCTGCGATTTTATAAATTTATTTATTTTTAAACTTCATTATAATAAGTATAAAAAATTAAAATTAGGTCAAATAATGTTCAGATGTGGCAAGATATAAAAAATTTAATTATATAGATCAAAGCCAAACAACAACCTAGGTAACAATCAAACTAAATTTCATAATATATGACTATAAGCAGCAGAGATTAAAACTCAATAAAGTTGTAAATTTCACAAAAAATTAGATTAATTTTGAAGGAAAGTGATAAAGTGTCGCAACCCAATATACCCAATATTACACCATTAATTAATGTTAATCGAGCCGATGCATTAAAACTAATGGCCGCAGCTATTGCCATGGAGGAACTAGGACTTAGCCACGTTGTTTAATTAGTGTTTTTATAAATATATATTTATCACTTTTCATATATGTTTATCCAATTGATCTAAATGGATGAAGAACATGAACGATAAGAAATGCATAGATGTCCTTTCAGTTAACTTGGGTATAGCTTTGATGTGGCTAAAGCTATATAAGTGATCCAAGAAAATAAATCGCATCCATCGGATTGTTAAATTTAATTTTTGTAAAAAAAATAAAATTATGTATTTTTTAAGAAAAATATATCGAATTCTCTAATGTCAGAAGTTGTTAATACCAACTACAAGGCTCAAGAGGATAGGCTGTTTTGGGTCATTTTCTTCTTAAATTGTGGATGATAATGAACAAGATGTTGAATGACCTAAAACAGAGTGAAAGCCGTATGTGTTGCAAGATGCTTGTGCGGTTTGGGAGGGGCAAAAGATGCTACCTCGTATTATTAATACTGAAGGTGAAGTGCGACACGTTATTGATGAAAAATCTAAATTATAAGATTTAAGTCAATCATTTGTTTACTTTTATAAAAAATAAATTTTTTATAAAAGTAATCTGAATAGAACTAAAGTGTTGTAACCTAAAACCTGCCTGCATTTTGTAGGAAGCCAGGTCAATAAAAACAAAAAACTTGTAAAGGATAGAAAAACATCTAAGGCAAGATAAAGCAAAGAAATATTTAGGATGTAAAAAGTCGCTAACTTATTTTCACCTAAGGAAAGGCGATTATAATTATTTTTAAATTTAAAAATAATTATCTGCTTTCACAACCTATTTGTTCTGCCTAAGGATGCAAAAGAATCAAACAACACTTTGGAACGTGGTAAGTAGATAATTCTATGAAAGCAACATCGTCTGATGAAGGAAAGTATCTAAAAATACTTAACAAATCGATGTTCGATAAAACGCCGTATGAAATGAAGTGCGACACGTTCTTAGCTAAATCCTAAGCATAAATTTTATGAACTAAATGATTAATGATCAAAACACTAAAACACCTGTTTGCATATTTTGTATATGTAAAAAGCCAGGTAAAGATGGTTATAACCAAGAGGCTAATAAAGATATATAGGGCAAGGAAATTGTTAATAAATAATTTTTAACAATAAACAAAGAAACAACTTTACGGGTAAAAGGGGGATGTTGTTAAGTACAAATTTCATTGAGGAACAACAACGTAATTTTATACTTAAATTTCCAAACCTATAGTTTCTGCCTAAAAATATCATAGATAGCTTAATCATTTGGAACGTGGAAAGTAATAAATAAATTAGAGATATTATTTATTACGAGAGCGAAAATCAAAGTACCTTGTAAATATCTAAAAAATATAAAGGGATAGATTTTCAGTTATTTCAATTCGTAATAATATATAAAAAATTTAATTAAATAAAAATCTAAGTTCACAAAATTTTACTAAATAAAAATTTAATTATATATTTTAATATATAATTAAATTTTTATATATTAGATAAATATCTATAAATAAACAACAAAGATATCACGATAAGTAAATTTATATAAGAAAATAACAAAATGCCGTGTGAGGTTAAAGCCTCATGCATGGTATAAATGCAAACTATAATTTTTTATTCTTATGAAAAATGATTATTTAATATAAAAAAATAAGATAAGAAGTTAAAATTATAGATGCAGCTAGTTTCACGTACGGTGTGGAGCAAAATGTTTTTCTATATTGCTATAAACTACAATATGTCCTCGGTACCTTAGCCGGTGTTACAAATCCTAATCCCCCGTCAATTCAAGATTTGCTGGCAATAAATAAAAATATTCAAAATAACTTAAAAGCAATAGCTAGTCAAGAAATATCTATTGCTTCCCAATTAGGCTGTGCTTTATCAGAACTAAATGCAGTCTCTGTTGGTCCAACTGGCCCAACCGGTGCTACTGGTCCAAAAGGTCCACTTGGACCTGCAGGTGCTAGAGGGATAACTGGTCCAACCGCACCCGGAATAAGCGTATTGGAAAAAGGAATCTTAATCACCGTAGGTCCTAAGGGCCCTACTGGTGCAACAGGACCAGTAGGACCTAAAGGACCTTTTGGAACAAGAGGTCCGCAAGGTATGCAAGGTCCAAAAGGTTTAGATGGCAAAACTATTATCGGCCCTACTGGTCCTGCTGGATTAATAGGTCCTAAAGGAAATATTGGTCCAAAAGGTATAATGGGTATACTAGGACCAACAGGTTTTGCACCAACAGGCCCTATTGGTCCACAAGGCGAAAAAGGTTTTAAGGGTAATCAAGGTCCTGCTGGTCCAGAAGGATTAATAGGTACAAAGGGATTAATAGGACCTGCAGGGGAAAAAGGCTTAATAGGTGCTAGCGGCAAGAAAGGCATGGAAGGACATAAAGGTCCCATAGGCCCTAAAGGTTTAAATGCTGGTGCACCTGGCAGTATTAATCTTTACAATTCTTTCCAAGGTTTGAAAATAGTACCTCATAGCCAAGACATCCATTCATACTATCTAGCTTTTGATAACAATATCGATAAAATGTACACAAATGCCCTTAAGATATCAGATGATTTGACCACAATTACATTGATCAATCCAGGTATATACGCTATCTTCTGTAATTTAGGTTACTTAGCGCCTGTAAATGCTAATAAAAAATTAAATCTCAATATATTAAAATTGATTGTAAACGATGTACCTTTCTCAGGCGGAACATTTTATGGTTCGTATAGTAATCCTAACCAGAGCAAAGCCAATAGTGCTATTGGATCAATGAAAATTATCCTGCCAGCAGATGCGTCTACGAATTTAAAATTTTTAAACTCGAATAGCTGTATGAACCAACATAATAATGTGCGTTTTCAATTACTAATACAACAACTAATGTAATTAATCTATAATGATAAATAATACAAAATGAATAATATAAATAATATATCTTAATTAAACATATTTTTTAGAAAAGGATTTAAAACTATGAGTATATTAATAGGTCCAAAAGGGCCCATAGGACCAAGAGGTCCTCAAGGTTTACCAGGTGGTCCACAAGGAAGTATTGGACCGACAGGACCAAGCGTTATAGGAAGAATGGGTAATAAAGGACCAGATGGTCCACGTGGTCCACAAGGATATATAGGACCTGTCGGCTTACCAGGCCCTCAAGGTTTACCAGGCATAAATGGCATATCTATCACAGGGCCAACTGGCCTGATGGGAGCAATTGGTCCTGTTGGGTTAAGAGGTATAACAGGAACTACAGGAAAAATGGGCCCTGTGATTTTTATAACAGGACCGACAGGACCGACAGGATCTATAGGTGATATGGGAGAACCCGGTATACCAGGTTCTCAAGGTCCGCAAGGTCCAATCGGAAATACAGGTCCCATGGGATCTCAAGGTTTACAAGGTAATCAAGGTGAACAAGGTCAAGATGGTCCTAGTGGTGATGCAGGTATTAAAGGCGATCCCGCCTTGCCAAATATCGCTTATTTCGCCTCTTTTATCAATGAAAAAAATAAACTTGAACCTACCGTTACCTGGGATTATCAAGTTAACTTCAGTTCAAATAACGTCTCATTGAATAATGAATCGCAAATTATACTAAATCCTGGTGTTTATATCATTAGCTATGGGGGCTCACAAACAATGCCCTCTCATGAAATAGAACACGATATATCTTGGAAAGTTAATTCAGGAAACATAACAACATACGGAAATCCAAACGTTAAATTAAATAATTTCTCCTGTCACTTAAATGCTTCAAATGATAATCAAGTCTTAGAGTGTTTTTCCACAAATAGAGAATGCTTTTTTGATGTTCAAATAAAATCAACTATCCAAATGGTAATGCCGCATAAAAACAAAAAAATACTTGAAGAAGCTACAACAAAAACAGCACTACCCCACAACCCTATTAACGCTTATGTTGTCATACGTAAAATCGGCTAAAAATCTTTTAATTTAAATTAGAGTTAAGGAGATAAATAAAAAATATGTCACAAGCTAATATACCTGGTATATCTCCTCAAATTTCTCTGAATCAATCAGACGTACTAAATCTTATCTTAGTATCGACAGCAATGAATGAATTAGGCCTAAGCCATCTTTTAAATGCTGAAGCAGAGAAAATGCAATATATTTTGGGCACTTTACCAGGTGTTACAAACCCCACACCGCCAACACTACAAGATTTAATATCAATCAGTAATAGCGTAAATTTAATTTTACAAAGTACCGCACAAAAAAATGCAGCTTTACATGATCAAACATGTTCGGTTATAAACACTATTTCAATACCTGGTCCAACTGGCCCAACTGGCCCCACCGGCCTTATCGGTTCCGCCACGGGATTACAAGGTCCGCAAGGGCCAACTGGTTTCTTTATCACAGGTCCTACGGGTCCAAATGGTGATATGGGCCCAGCAGGTTACATGGGAATGTATGGATCCGAAGGACCAATAGGGCCAATAGGTAATAACGGTATTGATGGCATCTCTATCGTAGGTCCTCAAGGTCCGCAAGGTCCAACTGGTGCAACAGGCGAAATAGGAGCACAAGGATCGATAGGACCTGAAGGTATAACAACCACAATAAGTCCGCAAGGTCCGCAAGGGCCACAAGGTCCAATCGGAAAAGATGGAAATGTAGGAATTCGAGGACTTCAAGGACTTCAAGGACCTCCAGGACCTAAAGGATCTAAAGGAATTACAGGTTTAACCGGCATCCACGGCATGAAAGGTAATACAGGACCTACTGGGAATAGTGGACCTCAAGGCGATTTTGCTCTAGGATTAGGATCTTTTGGTTTCATAGCCGCAGAACCTATCAGTTTACCAGCCGATAATCCAATACCCATCAATAAATTCAACCGTATTTATGGTAAAGGTATTAGTCTCTCCGCTGTTGATGCAATTACCTTAGAACCTGGTATTTATCATATAGATTATGGTATCATGACAAATTCTGAAAATGAACACAATATAGCAGGATGTCAACTCTTAAAAAACAACGATCCCATCTTAGGTAGCTTCATCTTTAAAAACACAACAAACCAACTAGGAGAAGAAATACATAATACCTCCAGTTGGCTAGGTGCATCCATCGTTATACAAATACAAAACACTTCTACCTTACAAATCGTACCCTCAATCTCACCATTAGAATTCACACCATACTCAGAAGTAACAAGATTAACTTTACAACATCAACCAACATTGGCTAGTATAAATATCTTAAAGTTAGCCTAAAAAACAAAATATAAAAATAATCAAAATATTAAAACAAAATAAATCGCTACATAATTTCAATATATAAAAAATATAAAATATAAATATATTTTTATCCAAACAGCTACATTATAAATACCTAAACATATGAAAAAATATATAACTGTACTTGCCAAAAAAAATAGGCCATAATTTTTGATTTTCAAAAATTAACTTAAAAAGTTTATTATAATCTAAGTTTGAACATTATTTGTTTATACAAAAGATCGTTTTTATTTTTAGATTAATTTAGCATCCTTATGTTTAATTACTCTAAAAAGAGAATTTATATATTTGTATTTTTATAATAAATTTAATTATATTTATAAATGGTCAAAAAACAAATCTAGCTTTTTTAGTTTTTTTACCATATCTATCCTTTTTAATTGTATTTGCAGATTTAGGCTACCTCTTTAAATTGATAACAGTAGGACCTTAGTGCTGCTCTTAATCCTTTTTTGGCACGTGATAAAATAAGCTTCACAGATATATGCGTAGGAACATCTAAATATGATATTACCTCTTTAAGGGATGAAATTAATATATCAATCATATCTTCTATTCGATCAGCTTCTTTTTTAGCCTGATATTTACGTAATCCCTTTAGGAGATTACCATTACCTGTATGTATACAATACATTGCTACAAACATTTGTAAAATTAAGTATCTATCTAAAGATTTGATGGATCTGACTTGGTATCCTTGTAAAGCAAGATAATTTTTAGCTGTTCTAAAATAGGTTTCGATTTCCCATCTTTTCGAATAATAATTTAGAATTTCTTCATTACTTAGCTCCATATCTGTGCAAATAAAAGCTTTTGCTTTAGATATATCTTGACCTTCCTTAAGACAAATAAGGACAACTGCATTGTCAATAAAATTAAGATTACCTTCATATCTATAAACACGATACTTTTGTTTTTTAATGGTAACAACTTTTGTATCTTTATTTTTTATAAAATTTAAAAACATTTTTATTTGATTTTTAATGCCTAAAGGACAAATAACAATATCGATTCTTAATGCACCTATAAAATGAAATCCTTTTTTTAAGCTTGTTTCGATGATCTTTTTTGAAATATACCAAGAATCTACACAAACATATGCTTTGTGATCTGGCTCAGGAGCACTAGATATGATATCGCAAGCAGTATCCATTTTATTACTTTCTGTTTTATTAGCACGTGTAACTTCTATAGGATAGCTTAAACCATCTGTATGTAACATAGCTTGAACAATAGAATGACCATATACACTTCTTTTATCTAGATTAGAATAATGGTAACCTGCTGCTTGTATAGGGTGTTCAGCTAATGATGATGGCTTTGTCTTATGGCATACTGTATCGTCAATTATCAGAAAGTAAGGTTTATTTTTTCTCTTAGCTTGATTGATAACTTCTTCATAAGAAACATTGTTTATGGCGTCACTAAGTATTTTTTCATCCCATTTTGAATTAGTCATCATATGGCTTATCGTTTGGCGGCACCTGTTATAAAAGCTTTTTTTATGAATATCTGACAAAGTTCCGTTAAAGTTTTGTGACAACATACCATCAATAATCTGCAAAATATGATTAAAAACAGATGAAGTAAATTGGGATATTAACCCCAATTTACGAAAAAATTTGACCAAATGGGATTTATTTGTTAACCTACAATTAATAGACATTCTCTATCCTCCTGTTGGTTTTTTGTTAACACTTACATTCTACACAGGTGATAGCGGAATGTCTATTTTTGTTTGTAAAATATTAAAATGTAATATATTGTAAACTTTGGAAATATAATAAAATTTTATTATTTTTATTAATAATTTACATTTTTTTGCTTTTTTTGCATGTACAGTTATAAAATTTTTGCGGATGGTTTAATCGGAGAATGAAATTCTTAAAAAAATGTCAAATTCTATACTAATATCAATTTAATTGTGACATAAATTATGTTTACCATATTTTTTAATTAAAAGTTTTCAAAAGGATTTATAAAAGCCGCTTTTCTAAACAATTCAGGATTTTTTATTTTCCATTTAATAATTAAATCATCAAATAATATTAGTAATTCAGCAGCGATACCGGGATCATAAGGAAATCAATTTATTAAAAACTCATAAATTTTTTCTATGTTTTCCAGCGTGTCACTCCCTTCTCGTATAATTTAATTCATTAAATCATGTTCTTCAGAAAATAAGAATGCTTAATAATTTTTATATGGATTAGCTTTTAAAAAAGCCGCAATTAATTTATTTTAAAATGGTTTAAATATATATGAACTCCCACATACTGCAAATAATTTCATTATGCCAATTATGGATTTTTTTGATTTGTTTAATATTAATTTCCTCATTAGTTTCACTTTTTAATATTAATATAAAATTAAATGAATTAAATATAATAACTGTATCATTTGTTTTATCAATTATGTAATATAATATATAAAAGAGAAATTTATTATTAATTCTAAAAAATTTATATAATAAGATATCATTAATATTTATATTTTTTCAAAAGAATCAGAAAAATACTTTTCTATGATTAGCTTGCCAGAAAAATAATCTAAAGGTAGTTTGAGAACCCAATCGAATGCACTAAAAGCGATGATAATGGCTATTTTTGTATTTAAATAACATAATTAACTAACCATTTAAGGGCAAGTCATGTATATAAATCCCAATGCTTTATTTATTTAAATTTAATAAATCAATAAATAATTTCTTGAATTATGAATCATCCTTCCCATTTTTTAAATAAACAATTGATAGGTTCAGATGATTTCCTCACTTTTTATATATTTAATAAAATCCAAATTTTTATAATATTTTTTGTAATTATACGATAATAACATGCTGATACTATTTTTTTAATCACAAGTATATAAATTATACTTTAATATATGAGTATGCTTTATGGTAATTAATGTATCGTTTATTAATATTGATAAAATTATAATTTAAATAAGTTTTTTATTAATAACCAAACACATAGTTAGTGTTAAATTTAATTTTATAATATTTAATTTATTATAAATAAATCAAAATAGTTTTTATATTAATTTCGCAATAGGAATTCTATTCACTTTCGCATATATGGATATAAAAAAGCATAAAAAAATCGATGTAAGATGTTTTTTTAAAATCTAAATATTATTAATAATATATTTTATTTTATAGGAATAATAAATATATATTCGCTATAAAATAATAGACGTGTTATTATCAATTTGTATTTAAGAGTATGTTATATTTTATATTTGATTTATCTATTATTTTTCTTTTATATTAATGATTAATTTGGTTTTTTATGTTCAGGTCACTAACATAATACATTTTAATATAGAAATTAAAATATAAGCATGAAATCTATAACTCTAAGTAATAGTTATTATATAACAAATATTGCAAAATTTAATATCCAAAGGTGATATGTGCATCTATGAATAGTAATAAATTTTCTAAATTATCTAAATTTGCTTTAGTTTTTTCTATAGCTAGTTCTTGTAGTTTATTATTCAATTCACTAAGTATGAATAATTTAATTAGTATGGCTAGTAGTCCAAGTGAAGAAAAATTGTTTACAAATGCAATAAATGAATTATACGAACATATTGTTCATGATGCGAATATAACGAAGGTATTTTTTGAATTATTTTCAAATAATTCAAAAAATACCTTCGTCTTGCAATCCCTGAAAGAAATTATGATAGAAATTATTAAGAAAGATAATTCAGGTATGGAACATGTAGGTGCGTATTTTAGATCCTGTGGTCGGTTAAAAAAATTAAAAGAAAAGAATCCTGATTTAGATTTAGAGTGTAAAAAACTACAGTATTCAAAAACAGATCTGAGAGAATTAAATAAATCTGGATCTCGGTATGATGACTCAGATAATATTTTAATTCCCGCCTCCTTAAATAATTTATCAGATGTAAATAGAGGTAGACCTGATATTATGATAGGAAAAATTAATTCAGACAAGTATGATAATAAAATAAATTATTTATTTCTTTCTTTATATGAAAAAATACATAATAATAAAGAAAATATATTATCTGCAAAAGTAATTGCTCGATCAGCTAGCCCTTTTGATTCTGTTAGATTTGAAGATTTAGATATAAAAAAATGGTATTTAGATGACCCATTAGATAATTACCTTTACAGTTCTTTTGTAAAGCTTTTAAATGATTATGATAAAAAGAAAAATGAAAAATATAATAATATATCTAAAATGTTTAAATTTGTGGAAAAAGCTTTTTTATTTGCTTTCGATAAAGTTATTTCCCGTAATAATGAAGATATAGATAGTGTTTTTATTTATAACTTCAAGGATTTTTTATACAAAAATCAGGATGAAACTAATGTATCTAAAATTATGGTTGAAAAATTACTTAGTATAGAATTCTTTTCTGCTTTTTCTATAAATAATAATATATCTGGAGATAATCTCAAAAAAATATTAACAGATAAAAATATTTTAAATGATATAGCATCATCGTTAATTAATATTTATATAAATGATGATATCAAAATCGATGAAATTACTGGTATGGATAAGTTAGTTAGAGAACATATAAAAGATCAAGGATTAAATCTTTTTAATCATAAATTCGCTCAAAATATTGTTAATTATTTAGATTCATTTGAATCAGATTTCGTGATGCGTTTAAAAAATTTCGTTTTAAAAGATGATAATTTAGCATCAAATGTTAAATTTGTTCAAAATATACGTTCCTATCTAGATATATTTTCTAAAGAATTTAGAACAAGTTTAAAAAATCTTAGTAAAACGGATGATCATTTATTATCTAAATTTATTGAATATATAGTTCCTATTATAAAGAGAAATTTAAATATAGAATCAGAAGATGCATTGTATGATATTATTAAATCAGAAGAATTTCCGAATAAAATAAAAGCTTTTTTAGATATTTTATTTGATAAAAAATGGGATATTTCTAATGATATTCACAAAGAACATATTTCTTTGCATGATAAAAGAATATATAATAAATTAGCTGATTTTTTTGTTGAATTTTCTTCTAAATATGATAGCATGCCCCTAATTGTAAATAGGGCAGAATATGGAAAGCAAATTGAGCATTTTGGATTATTTTTTAAATCTCCTGATATGATACAGATAGATGGTGATGTATTTAACAATTTTATAGAAAAAATAGCTAAAGAAATTTTAAATTATAAAAATGATGATAAAAATAATCTAAAGGAACATCTCGAAAAAAATGTTGATATAATAAGTAGAAAATTGACATTTATTCTAAGTCAATCATTTTTTGGATCTTTAGATGCAGAAAAAATAAAATCTAATGATGATTTAATTAAGTTTTTAACAGATCATAAAAGTTTGCTTAAACTATTTTTAGGTATTAATCTATTAACATCATTACCTAATGTTATTAATACAGCTATAAATTCAGATAATATCGATTATTATATTAACTTTTATTTATTAGGTTTATTTTCGTATGATGATAAAGGACTAGTTATTTAATCTTTTTTTGTTAATAAAACCATCTTAGTTAATTTCACAAATGAACAAGATTGTTTTATGCTTAAGTAATTACTTTAAATAATTAAAAATAGTACAATAATTCAGATGAAAAATAACATATAGTCATTTTTCTGTACGTTCTGGAAAATGCAGTAAAAAATTGTAAATTAATTTCAGTAAGTACAAGATAATTAGTGCTTATTATAGTTTCTAGGCAAATTTATGTATTTTTTAAAATATTTGGTTATACCTTAATATCAATTTTATAGAAAGTCTGTTTTTTTCAAATATAAGGAAAGAATTCATTTTCGGATCTGCCGGATTCATATTTTTTATTATCTTTTTTTGATCTTTCTATGCGTAATTCAGTACAATCAAAGATAACCATCCCAAATATGGGGGATGAAAAATATGCAAACTGATTTATAGGATATCTTTTAGATAATACTTTCTTGAAGGTACCTTGTATCTTTTATATAATGTTATTAACCGCACTTTTACTAATATCAAAAATTTGTGAAACCATTATATTTGTAAGCACTAGAAAAAATTATTAAAAAATAAGTATACTTGATTTTCGGGGTCGAGGCTATTTTGCCTTCCACCCTTTCTATGTGTCTTTAAATCTATTCCCCTAACTCTATTAACTATTCTTTAAAAGATGATTTTATCTACACTGACAGCAGACATGAATTTACCTTAATCAAATGCTGCTATTTTTGAATATCCCATATTTAAGTATTTAACTTTAGATTTATACATATAGGCTTAATCCTCCCTTTTAAATATCAAATTTTATAGTAATATATATCAAATTTAAAAATATTAGAAGGGTATAAAGTTATTTTATATAAACTTATTTTTTATCATAAACTTAAAACTATTAGTAAAATATATGCATTTTTATATATAATTATTAATATCCAAATAATTCAAACATTAGTATTTATATATCTTAAAAAATATATAAAAGGCAGCTTTATTGTTTATTTTAAGCTTTTTTAATAAAATTTTAAAATTGATAATAAATACCCATAATCTTTACTAATCGGATATATTAGTATTCTTGGAAAAGTCCCGTACAAAAAATGATGCTTCAGGAATTTATAATGAGGAAAAAAATGCTATTATCATTAGATCCGACTAATAAATTGAGCAAACTATATGATTCTATCTATCCAAAGTTACCTAAATAATTTATTTTTTTAAGATCATTTAGGTAACTTTTTATAAAATCTAGCACAAAAACACCCAGTCAAAAATAGGGTGTTTTTGTGCTAAATTTTCCATCTAAATATTTTTTGAATCTTTTTATTATTTTCAATATTTTTATAGCTTAAGCAATAAATTATCTATGTCTATATTTATCGCCCTTCTTTGGTACTGATTTAAACAAACTCCACTCTAGGCTTAAAAATACATAAGAATTTATATACTTTTAAAGCAAAAAAGTGTGTAAAAGTCATCATAAGTACTCAAATGACTAATTATGTTTGCATCAGTATCAAAGTAATTGTAATTATACTATTAAATGATTAATTAATCAAGAATATACTCATTTGTTATTTTTGTTGTTTAAAGTTTTAAAAAATGTGCAAAAATAAGCAATTGTATACTTTTAGTTTATAGGTAGCCGTAACTTGTCTACAAATTCCAATATCTTCGATAAATATTAAAAAATAATTTTTGGTTAAAAACATAAATCATTTTTTTAATTATAAAAATAAAATTTTTTAAATATTATATATAATTATTTGTAATATTAAAAATTATTATAGAGTGTTATTATGCATAAATTACACGAAAAAATATATGATAGTGGTCATAATAAACTAGATAAAAATAATAAGTGCTAAGCTTTTAATCGCATAGCACTTATTATTTTTATATTTTTTTATTTTTTCATTAAAAAGGGAAATGACTAATATAAAAATAAAATTTCTTTAAAATTATATATATAAATTAATAATTATAAATTCATAATATATAAATTATCGATATTACTTTCTAATCCAGGAGGCAATAAACATGCCGTCATTATGGGCATATCCAGGTAAAATTTGTAGCCAATTTATACCTTTTGGCATTTTTGTGTGTAATTCTGATGGTAATCTATCGTGCATTTGCTCTTCTGGTATAAAATCTGTGCAATGTTCCATGAAATATGCAACTTGTTCTAATGTTTCTTCTTTTGTCCACGTACATACGGCATATACTAATCGATGTTTTGTTAATCTTGCTGCTGCTTCAAGTAATTTTTTTTGCAAAGCTGATAGACGTAAAATTTCTCTTTTGCTTATGCGCCATTTAATTTCCGGTTTGCGACCTAACACACCTAATCCTGAACATGGTGCATCTAATAAGACGCTATCATAGATTTTTTCTTCTGTAGTCAGTAAAAGATCTTGTAGTTTAGTTTGCATACATGATATGTTTAAACGTTTTTTAGTTTCTTGTAATAAAGCAATACGTGGTTCTTTATAATCGTATGCCATTAAGCTACCCTGATCTTGCATCCTCTGTGCAATATGTCCTGTCTTACCTCCCGGGGCAGCGCAGGCATCTAAAATATTTTGCCCAGGTTGTGGATCTAAAACATCCGTAACTAACATTGAACTATCATCTTGGGCCACACATATACCTTGTTGTATATAAGAGAAAGCTGTATCATTTGATAAATTGGAAGATAAGTAAAAACCTTCTTTAGTTAAAGATGAACTAATAAATTTATCCTGTGTTTGTGCTAAAAAAGCATCTTTAGTTGTTTTAAGAGTATTTAAACGGATACTCAATCTAGGTACCTGTAACCAATATTTTGCCATAGCTAAAGCTTGTTCATGTTCAAACATACGCGTTAAATAATTAAACATCCATGATGGTAAGGAGATCTTAATATCTTCTTTAAGCACTGTTAACTGCTCTGTTTTGCGAATGGCATTTCTTAAAACACCATTAACTAATTTAGCAAAACCAGCAAAACCTTGTTTTTTGGTTAACTCAACCGCCGTATCAACAATTGCATAGGCGGGAATGCGATCTAAGTAATATAGCTGATACATGCTTAAACGTAAAATATATTGTGTAACCTCAGGCAAAGATGTACGCTGTGTTAGCAAAACATCAAGCATCTGATCTAATGTACCTCTGTTCTGTAGATAGCCATATACGATTTTGGTGACAAGATGCTCATCTGGCGCTAACGGTAATTTATATTTATATAAGTATAAAAGGAGAAGATTAGCATAAGCTCCTTCTTCTTCAACCCTCTTGATCAAATTTAATGCCACTTGACGTACCTTCATTTATTATTCCCTTCATGAAAAAACATTTTACCAACCCATAAATCACGCTGTCCAAGAAGCCATTGTTTGATAGAAGTCTGTTTTTTACCCGCTACTTGTATCGATTTTAAGCCTAGTTCACCTTCTTTGGTAAATAACCAAATGATACCTTGTTCATGATCGATGGCCGAAATTGTACCTATAATACCCGACGGCGTCTGCGTTACATAACGATAAGTTGCCTCCCATACTTTACAAATCGAACCATCAGCTAAATAAAAAAAAGCACCAGGCCAGGGAGAAAGTCCACGGATATGATTAAATAATTGTTTTGCAGATTTATAATTTAGACAAAGCTCTTCATCAACACGCCTAAGATTAGGTGCATATGTTGCATAATGGTTATCTTGAGGCACAGGCTGCAGTCGACCAGAAAACCACATGGGTAAAAGATCTAGTAACATATTAGAACCTAAACGAGCAAGTTTTTCATACATCGTCCCTACATTATCTGTATCACTAATCAATTCCCTACGCTGCATTAACATGTCACCAGCATCCATCTGTTTAACCATCTTCATAATAGTTATACCTGTCATTTTTTCTCCATTAATAATCGACCAATGAATAGGCGCACCACCACGATATTTTGGTAAAAGCGATGCATGAATATTAAGGCAACCATAATGCGGAAGATCTAAAATACTTTGTGGTACAAACTGTCCGTATGCCGCTGTGATAATTAATGATGGCGCCAATTGTTTAAGATCGTCTTCAAGAGATTTGATCTTATCAGGCTGTAAAACAGGCAATTTATGCTCTAAAGCTAATTGCTTAACAGGTGAAGGCGTTAAATGACGCTTCCTTCCCACCGCTTTATCTGGTTGTGTTACAACGGAAACAATATCATATCCTTGCTTAAGCAAAGTGGCTAAAATCGTCTGCGCAAAAACAGGCGTCCCCATGAAAATAATCCGGTATTTGTCCATCACTTTACCTCTTCATTTATTATCTTTAGCTTACTTATCACTTCTTTGTCTTTTTCGCTTTCTTTTTGTCTTCATTCTTCAGTAAATCATCTTTATTATAAATTTCCATAGCACGATCAATAAACAAAATGCCATCTAGATGATCTATTTCATGTTGAATAACGCGCGCCAAAAAATCTTTAGCTTGGATAGTATAGTATGTACCCTCTGAATCTTGATAATTAACTGTTACTTCTAGAGAACGCTCTACTTTACCTAACAATCCAGGTACAGATAAGCAACCTTCAACGTCGTCGCTCTTTTGATCAGAAAAAGTGGTGATGCTAGGATTGATCATCTCGTACAATTTATCATTATGATCAAGGACAATAATCGCCCTTTTTTGAATACCGATTTGTGGAGCAGCTAATCCAACTCCATCTTCTTTATGCATTGTTTCCGCCATGTCTTCTAAAAGCGTCTTGAGCTTTGAATCAAATTTATGTACAGGATAGGCTTTTTGTTTTAACAGCAAAGATGGATGGTTAACAATTGAAAGTATCGTCACTTTGATCTTCCTTTACGAGGATAATTTCTGACCCATTAAAAGATACAAAAAAACGTAATTGAGGATCAGTTTTACGTAAAACAAAAGCTCTTAATAAGGTAACTGTTTTTTGATATTTATCTAAACATACAGGGAATTTAACTACAACCTGCATGCGATATCGATCAGCAACTTTAGGTACAGGCGCCATGGCAGGTCCCCATATTTCAAAATCTTGGATCATATTAAGTGTACTCTTTAAAACATCGGTCAATTTAGTCGCATATGTGACCAGTTGATCACGTTGTATATGACTAATTAAAATCGTCCCCAGAATGCAAAACGGTGGATAATGATGCATCTTTCTCAGCTTCAGCTCTTGATGATAAAAAACAGGAATGTTGTGTTTGGCAGCCATTTTCAAACTATAGTTCTCGGGATGATATGTCTGAATAATCACTTTGCCATCACCATGACGTCCTGCACGACCACTGACTTGGACAATCATTTGAAAAGTGCGCTCAGCAGAACGAAAATGGGGTAAATGAAGCATCGTATCCGCTAAAACCACCCCCACTAAGGTTAAACGGGGAAAATCGAGACCTTTGGCAATCATCTGTGTACCAATTAATAAATCTGCTTTACCTTGGGCAAAAGTGGTTAAAATCTTTTCATGTGAACCCTTTTTTCTCGTTGTATCAACATCCATACGCAAAACATTAGCGGTTGGAAAAAGCAACTTAACCGCTTCTTCAACTTTTTGTGTACCTAAGCCCAATGGTTTAAGCTCAGTACCAGCACAATGAGGACATGTCGTTAAAAGCAATGTATGATAACCGCAATAGTGACATCTTAGTTTAGGTGGTGCCGATACATGATATGTTAAAGAAACATCGCAATGTTCGCATTTAAGCGCTTGTCCACAATCACGACATAGGACACAAGTAGCAAAACCACGCCTATTCACAAATAAAATAGCTTGGTTACCTTGTTCAAGACATATTTTTAAATCATCATGCAACGCACGACTAAAAATTTGCAATGGTCCACTCAGTAATTCTTCACGCATATCTACAATATGTACAGGTGGTAATGGCCTTTGATAGATCCGTTCGTTTAAATGCAAATGTTGATAAATTTTTTTTTTAGCTAAACAATAAGTCGTTAAAGACGGTGTAGCAGAACCAAGTAAAAGCGGACATTGATGATACCGAGCACGATAATTAGCCATGACAACAGTACTATAAGCAGGTCTTTCTGTCTGACTATATGTTTCTTCATGCTCTTCATCAATAATAATCATACCCAAATTTTTAAAAGGTAAGAAAATTGCTGAACGAGCACCAATAACAACAGATATTTTTTGTTCAAGCAAACGATGCCAGATAGCTACTTTTTCACGTGGTGTTAACCCACTATGCCAAAGTACAACATGATCACCAAAATATATTTTTAATTGCTTAATCATCTGTGCAGCTAAAGCGATCTCTGGTACAAGCATGATAGCTTGTTTATCATAATGCAAACTAGTTAAAATCGCCCGAATATATAATTCAGTTTTGCCACTACCTGTAACTCCTTGTAAAAGTAATGTTTGATATTTAGCTTGGTCTAAAGCGGCTTTAATCGAACACCAAGCTACAGCTTGATCAGGCATAAGTGGTCGATCAGGTGCTTTTGTCATATGACTAGCTGTTTCTTCCTTTAGAAAAAACAATCCTTTATGTACCAATCTTTGTATAACAGGACTTACAGGTCCTAAATCTTGATATAATTTTTTTAAAACCACCGGTTTGCAATGATCAATAAAATAACGCAAAACTTGACGTTGTTTATTCGCATTTTCCGGAATCATCGCTAAAGCTTCCTCAAGCTGGGTATCGGTTAAACCAGTGTGTACAACCATCTCTGCAACAGTTTCTGTTTTAGTTATATGATCTTCATAGACTAAAACACCAGATTCCAACAACGTTTTAAGCAACTTTTTATCCACACCAGGTAAAGCGAGTACCTCAGCTTCCCGAAAAGCTTTTTTTTTTGCCCGTCAACAAACAAAGGTGCTATCGCTAAATGAAGTAAGGAATGTTCAAGATTACCCTTACATAAACGGCGTTCAATTTTACCACGTACAGCTACAGGTACAATCGTTTCTAAAGCATGGCTAACGGTACAAAAATAATTTTTAGCCATGTATGAAGCAAGACCTAAAAGCTCCTTAGTTAAAATAGGTACTGGATGTAACAATTGGTCAATTTGTTTATAACGCTTAGTTTCATCAATACATGCTATCCGAAAAACAAAACCTTGGTACATACGTCTTTGGAAAGGAACTTTCACACTTGAGCCAATCTTTAAATCAATATGCAATGATTTTGGTACAATATATGAAAAAAATTGATCGATTACCTTACTAACACCTAGCACAACGACATCAACCAAAAGAGTCATAACTGTTCCCCAATCCAATCTATTAATTTATGGGCCAACATAGACTTAGACATCTTAGGAAAAGATATCGCTTCACCTTGGTCTTGATATAAAACCAAACGATTATACATACTATCAAAACCCTCGTCGGGCTTATCTATGCGATTAAAAGCAATAGCATCTAATTTTTTAAGTTTTCTTTTAGCTTGTAATTTATAAGGATCCAGAGCACCTGTTTCTGCAGCAAAACCCAAAACAAATTGGTGATCTAAGCTATTTTCTCCAACAAAAGCAGCAATATCTTTTGTTGGATTTAATTTAAGCGAAAAACCATAATCAGCCTTAGCTATTTTAGTCTCCTCAAACTTAGCCGGGGAAAAATCGGCTACGGCAGCGTTTAAAATAATAACGTCAACATCACGAAAATATTTAAGAACTGCTTGAAACATCTCTGAAGCTGTTTCTACACTAATTAACGTTATATCAGGTGGTGGCGTTAATGCCACAGGACCACTGATCAAAATAACTTCCGCTCCAGCAGATTTAGACGCTTGCGCAATCGCATAGCCCATTTTTCCAGAAGAGCGATTGGAGATGTAACGCATTGGATCTAATGGTTCTATAGTAGGTCCAGCTGTAATAAGCACTTTTTTATCCTTAAATTTAGCATCCGTATATTGATCATTGTTATGTCGATCATCATTATAATGCAAAAAACGATCTACAAAAGATACGATCTTCTCTGGCTCAGGAAAACGACCTTTTCCATACTGCGCACAAGCTGTTTCACCTTCGTCAGGATCCAAAATAATCACCCCAATATCGCGTAATTTTTGACAATTAGCTAAAACAAGGGGGTGGGAATACATATCCGGATTCATAGCCGGAGCAATTAACGTAGGCGTTTCTCCTGCAGCCAAAAAAAATGTCGCTATCATATCTGAAGCCATACCATGTGACATAGCTGCAATGATATTCGCTGTCGCAGGGGCAATTAAAAAAATATCGGCCCATTTAATCCAATCAATATGTATAAAAGGGGAACTAACCGGTCCTGGTGTAACCAAAACAGGTTGCTTCGTTAAAGCTTCAATCGTCAATGGAGTCACAAACTTTTGTGCTGCAGAAGTTAACACCGTACGCACGACATGTCCCTGTTGTGTTAATTGACGGGCTAAAAGAGCTGATTTATATGCTGCAATACTACCACTTATACCTAATAAAATATTTGACACACGAGCTCCCCTATTCACTACTTTTTTATTGATCATCCTCCACTTTTTCTGCTTCCTTAGATGCTAATTTAGCCACCTTTACGTCAGATAATCTTTCATCATTATCTGAATCATCGACCACTCCTTCGTTCTCTGTATTATCCTCACTTTCAACACCTTCGGTCTTAGATATGTTTGATTTTTGCTTATTTTGATCAACTATTTCGGAAGTTTCGATATCATCATCTTCTAATGCTATCTTTTTAGCATCGTCAATCTTGGCTGGTAACTCAACTTTTATCGTTTCTTCTTGCTTTATTTCTTCTTGTTTTATTTCTTTTTGCTTTGTTTCTTCTTGCTTTGTTTCTTCTTGCTTTGTTTCTTCTTGCTTTGTTTCTTCTTGCTTTGTTTCTTCTTGCTTTGTTTCTTCTTGCTTTGTTTCTTCTTGTTTTGTTTCTTCTTGCTTTGTTTCTTCTTGTTTTGTTTCTTCTTGTTTTGTTTCTTCTTGTTTTGTTTCTTCTTGTTTTGTTTCTTCTTGTTTTGTTTGGGATTGCTTTTTCTTAACTGTGACAGCTTTGTTTATTTCAGCTATTTTAGCTGAGTCAATAACTGCTGGTTTAACAGCTTTTAACAATCCTGCAGCAATTTCTTCCAGAGCAAGTCCTACGTACTTCGTTGCACGAGGGGAAATCTTGGAGTTTTGATCTACCAGTAATTCACGTGCCCTTTTCGAGGCAAGGATAACTAATAAATATTTACTTTCTGCTTTTTTCATTAAAAGATCCACCGAAGGATATAAAATATGTATTACCTCCTTATTTAATAAGATTAATTCTCTGTCGACGACAAAGTTCAGCTTGACGAATTGCGTTTACTTTTGCACATGCTTCAAGAACTTCATCATTAACAACAACATAGTCATAATAATTAATATGTTTATATTCATTGTCTACAACACCTAAACGCATTTCAATATTAGAAATTGTTTCCGTACCCCTTCTTAAGATACGGTCTTGCAAAACTTTACTGTTAGGGGGGAGGAGAAAAATAAATACACCTTGTGTAAAATGTTTTTTTACCTGCTCAGCACCTTTAACATCAATCTCTAATAGTACATCTCGTCCAGCATTTAAGGTATCATAAACAAAATTATATGGTGTGCCGTAAAAATGACCCGCATATTCGGTCCATTCCATCAGTTCTCTATTTTTAATCATTTCCTGGAAGCGATGTTTAGAAATAAAGAAATACTCAACACCATTCGTTTCTCCCTCTCGAGGCTGTCTCGTGGTAATAGAAATAGAATATAAAAGATCAGGGGTCATTTTACGTAAGGCAGAACATATGGTGCCTTTTCCGACGCCGGAAGGGCCGGAAACAACAAATAATAGGCCTTGTTTCTTGGGTAAAAGTTTCATTCATTTTCCACCGCTAACCGTTTATTAGCTAACCGGTGAGCAACAGTTTCTGGTTGCACTGCTGAAAGAACAATATGATCGCTATCTGTAATAATCACAGCACGCGTTCTCCTTCCGTATGTTGCATCAATAAGTCCTCCACGATGACGTGCATCTTGTATCATCCGTTTAATAGGTGCAGAGTCGGGATTAACAATCGAGACAATTCGATTGGCAGAAACGATGTTTCCAAAACCTACATTGACTAGGGTAACATACATTTTATCCCGATCTCCTTTCATCAAAAATATATTCCACATGTGAGCTATCTTGATTTTTTATGAATGATTTAACTATGGTAATATATAAGGTATGTTATGATAATGCAGCTGCTCGATGAACGCTTAGCCATCACTACTTACCCTTATTGTAAGATGTAAATTCCAAGAAAAGCAATCGAAAAATTTACATAAATGTATACTTCGCCTATACTCAACTGTCAAAATATATAATAAAAAGGGGGTAATTTTCCGCTGAAATGAAAAATTTGTTGAGTGGGACGCTTTTTTTAACAGCCTCTACTTTTTTCGTCCGCCTATTGGGCTTACTCTTCTGGATACCCTTTCGCTATATTTCAGGTGGCGATGCCGTTGTAGGACTATACAGAGCTACCTATCCCCTTTACAGCACAGTATTAACCATCGCGAGTGCTGGTGTTCCTAATGTAGTATCTAAATTTGTATCAGAAAGATTAGCCTATGATGATGATTTAGGAGCACAACGCATTTTAGGTGCTTCGGTCATTATCATTTCTTTAACTAGCCTATTAGGATTTGGTATCTTATTTTTTGGCTCTTCATATCTTTCAAGAGCGTGGCTGGGTAAAGAATCAGAAAATTCACTTCAGGTACTAGCCTTTGCTACGCTTATTTTACCTATTACAGGCATTATACGCGGATATTTCTTAGGAAAGAAACAAGTTAAACCAACAGCTTATTCACAAATGATCGAACAAGTTGTACGTATTATTGCCACATTGTCTTTTGTAGCTTTGTTAGTTAAAAACCAACAACCTTCATCAATCATAAGTGCTGGTGCTATGACAGGCGCACTTGCTGGCGGCATTGCAGCATTCCTTATGGTTAGTTATTTATATATAAAAGACCGTAAGCAGCAACGTAAAATAGATCTAACACAAACGATGTTATTACGATTGCCTATTTCACAATACAGAAAACGTAATAATGAAAGAACACCGATCACATCTTTAGCAAGTAGTCTAGCTAAGCATGCTCTACCTATTTCATTAGCTAGTCTCGTTTTACCTTTACTTAATACCATCGATTCTTTTACTATTCCTAGCGCATTATCAAGTATAGGCATTACAGAAACTTACAAACACCATTTACTTATGGGTATCTATAACCGTGCTGAACCATATGTAGGTGTAATTACTATCTTTGCTTCATCATTAGGTCAAACCCTTATACCTACAATAGCCAAAAACATCGCGAGAAATGAGATGGATGAGGTTAAAGACACAATACGCAATTCATGGTTAATGACTATTATAACTTCGCTACCAATAGTCATTCTTATGATAACTTTAGCACCTTCTGTTACAACCATCATAGGTTTTGATAACAAGGGACATGATATTTTAGCTGTTCTAGCCTTATCATCTGTATTTGCTGGACTCACCTCAATAAGCTCAAGTATCCTACAAGGTCTCGGCTATAATAAAATACCATTTCGTCATCTGCTATTAGCAGGAGCGGTCAAAGTACTGGGTAACTTAATTCTAATTCCACTCCTGAAGGACATTCAAGGTGCAGCTTGGGCCATGGTTATCGCATATATCGTTTCATGCTCGCTTAATATTAGTTACATACTGAAAAAAACAGGTAGTTTATCGATTAACATGCACCATATGATTGTCAAACCTCTTCTCTGTACAAGTATCATGTTTAGTTCATTATACCTCATTAAAAAAATCTTCAGCATTGATTTAATGAAAACACATAGCTATTTGTGGCATTTATCAATTGTAGTGGTATTAAGCCTTATTGGACTAGCTTTGTACCTAGGATTAATTTTAAAACTACGTTTAATAGAAAAACAAAAATTCGAAGATATAATTAAAAAAATCACTATTTTAACTTATTTTAAAAAAGATAAAAACAATAAAAGATAATTCCTATCAAATATAACACAATAAATATAATTATATTAATCATGTATTTATTGTGTTATATTTATTGTGTTATATTTGACAAAAGATAACACATATCTACAAGTGAAAAACTAAAGATAAAGCAAAAGTCCGGATATGTTCATTATATCAAAATATCTATATCAAAATAGCTTTGTTTTTTATTAAAGTTTAACTTATCAACCATGTAATTTGATGATATAATTATTGTTAATTAATTTTATGAATTAATTATGAAAGGAATTAGATTTAATTGAAAAATATGCTTGGCTTCGCAAAAGATTTAATTATATGCCTCGTTGCTTTTACATTAATATATAAATTCGTGGTATACGCTACAAATGTAAGTGGTACATCTATGCATCCTAATTTAGAACCAGGGGATTATCTTTTTATCATCCCGATGCTAACTCCAAACAAAGAAGATATTGTCGTTCTTAGACCACAAGGAAAAGCAGGCGAAGTCTCAGAAGAATCGTTAGAAAGAATACGCGCAGAAAGTAATCCTATTATGGCTCCTTTGAGAGAATTCACTTACAAATATATATCCCAAGAAATACGGTATATAAAAAGGGTTGTTGCTGTACCAGGGGATAATGTGAAAGTTAGTTGTCAGGTTAATGATTTAGATTATGATCAAAATATCCTCATAACGCGCAACAACAAAAAAATTGATGAAATCAAGATTGATAATATTTCATCTTGTGAAGAACAAAATATAACACTAAAGGATGAAAAAGATAACGATCTGGATGAATTTTTTGTTGTAGGTGATAATTACCGTAATAGCACCGATAGTCGATTTTTCGGTCCAATCCAAAGACAAAATCTACGCGGTGTAGCTTTAGAAACCCCATTTTGGCCCTTAAATCGTGTTTGGGATAAGTTATTCGGTTAATAATTTTATAAAAATATTTTTATTTCTGATGTTAATGTAAATGCAAATAAAATAAAGGACAGTCAAAGATCAGTTATTGACATCAAAAAGACATTTGATTGTCCTCATATAAAACATAATAAATTGAAATGTTGGTTTTTTATAAATCAAATTCTGTAACTTTTAATTTTATATACTCATATACTAAATTAAAAAATAATAAGTAATTTATAACCAGAATAATCAGACCTTGAAAGAATGTTTAAATTTGAAATAAAATTAAATTTAAAGTTTATTTTTATAAAAGATTCATCTTTATCAAGATCGTATTTTTTCAATATTCAAGATTTAAAAACAATATTAATCATCTATTCTATAGCAAAAAACTGATGGATATTATATAAATATCATTCATATATCATTAATAATCAAAAGAAGATTTTTCATTATATAAAAAATAATGAATATATAATTTTTTTGAATTAAAATATGAATATAAATATAGTCGTAAATATAATGCTATAATTTTTGTTAAATAATTTCATCAATTGTAAATGAAAGGGCTTATATTTAAATGAAAAATTTGATAGAAACAATAAAAGAATATATAATATATTTAGTAATATTTGTAGTCTTCACGGTATTGATCCCTAAATTTATTATATATCCAACTAACGTGAGCGGTAATTCGATGTACCCTACTTTAGAAAACAGAGATAGACTTTTCATTACACCACTAATAACACCTAAAAAAGGCCATACCGTCATCCTTACCCCACCAGGCAAAGAGGGTGAAATTTCAGAGGAATCATTAGATAGAATACGCAAAGAAAGCAATGCTTTGTTAGCCCCCTTAAATGTCTTATATGCTAAATATATTGTAAAAGAAACCAGATATATCAAAAGAGTGGTTGCTGAGCCAGGCGATACAATAAAAATAAGTTGCCAACTGAATGATTTGGGATATAATCAATATATACTAGTAACAAAGAATAATCAGAAAATTAATGAAATTAATATTGATCGCATGCCTTACTGTCAGAATAAAAATATCGTATTAAAAGATGACAAAAATGACGATAACGATGAATTTTTTGTTGTTGGAGACAATTACAGAAATAGCGGGGACAGCCGCATATTTGGACCTGTACCAAGACAAAACCTACGCGGTGTAGCTTCAGAAACCCCATTTTGGCCCTTAGGACGTTTTTGGCATAAAATGTTTGGTTAAATTTAAATAAAAAACGACGACCATAATATGCGTTGTCGTTTTTTATTTAATAAAAACTCTTATGAAAGTTCTAATGAAAGTTCTAATATATAAATATTAAAACTATATTATATATTTTATCTATAATAATATAAGATCAATAATATATAATTTCGTTTTATATTTTTTGGCAATGGTTTTATTGTAGAAGATTTTTAAATAAAGCTTCTGTCATAAACTCAAAATCAAAATCGAGCTTAATAGATAATATATTGTAAACAATATGCATAAGTAAAGACGACCATAAGCCATAACGCTTTGCTAGCCAACCATAAATTAACGAACCCAAAAAAAATAAAAAAATAAGTAATGCATCATTCTGAGCATGTATAATAGCAAACCAAGCACTGGTAAAGAAAATCCCTATTAATGGTTGTAACATACCTCTGAAAAATAATTCTTCTCCTAAAACATGCAAAAAACCAATAATAAACAATACGAAAATAGGAAAATCAAGTTCTGGTATTGGCGTTAAAGCCTTGCTATAAAAAGGTTGTCCTAAGTAATTATTTAATAAATGCAAAAAACTATAAAAGAAATTAGTACATACATAATCAAAAAACGCTAAGAACAAAACAAATAAAAAAATTTTTAGAGAATTTTTTTTCTTCCAACCTACTCGCAACAAAATTTGCTTTAAATTCCTAGTTATACTAAAACCCAAACCAAATAATGTAACGAAAATAAACAAAAAAGATGATAAAGTATACCAAAAAATTAACATTTCCGCACTTTGTGATTGTAATAAATTAGTAAAATAAGTATAACGATATAAATGAAAAATAAACATAATAAATATTAAAATATGAGCATATCGATAAGGTGATAATCCTAAAGGAACCATAATTTTTTGACGCGCATACTTGAAGAACAAACTTAAACCTAGTACTAAGCAGCTTAAACATCCCAAATTAGATAAAAATAATAATAGGTTTAAAGAATAATTATCTAAAAAAAATAAAAACTGAGGTAATGCAAAATAAATAAGAAAAATTAAAACAACAAACCAAATTATCCAAAATATAAGTTCACAAATATAAAAAAAATCTATTTTTTTATATTTCACTAATAAATTTTGATATAAAAGCAATTTATCCGATAAAGGCCTTTTATCCAATAAAAAAACTACTTTTGCCAATGGTCTTAAACACAAGACTAAAAATAATATCAAAAATAAAGCTAAACAATATTTTAAAACCACATTTTCAAAAAATATATATAGTCACTCTCCTCAAATAATAAGCATAATCGTCAAATTTGCTAAAAATATAACTTTATTATCTATCCAAAAAACAAAAATATACAATTCAAGATATAAAAAATCTTATTAAAATAAAATGATTAATAAAATACATTGCAATTAAAAATTATAAAGATAATAAAAAGCATATTTATTATCATGGATATAAAAAATTAATAATTTGCATTTTTCTTTTTTTTGGAATTACAGTATTTATATTTTTTCTTTTTATCAAAATTTAAATATATATTTTTTTCATCTAAAGTTTATTAATCTAAAATAATATATATTATTTATATATGATATACTTAATACATTTAATATAATTAATTTTATATATCAGATTACTAAAACAAAATCAAAACTATAGATAAACTATTTTTTTATTACCAATATTAATGTTTTTTTAAATTATATATAATAGTTTTAATATATAAATGTTTGCTTGCTTTCCTTTAAAAAGTCTTAGCTAAAAATACTATCCCAAAACTAATATTTAAAAATCCAGATCCTAATAAGTAAGTTTGATAAGTATATTTTTTTTATATTAAAATAAAGGAGGAATAAGTAAAAGTTAATCAGATAAAAAACTAATTTTAATTTTAATTCTTTTAATAAAACTTAAAATTAATGACAATCCCATCGATTAAGATACTTTATTAGTCTTAAAAAATAATTTAATTATTTTTTCTATCAAATCCTATATAAAAATAATTTAATTATATTATATGGATTACTCAAAAATTTAATGTTGAATTTAGTTTAGATAATTATGCCAAATCTATTATTTTAGATTTTTTAAATATTATAAATGATAAAACATGTCTTGTTTCTTTAGGAGGGTTCTTTTAGCGATCATTTATTTTATATTTATTTATGTTATTATACCGCTTTTTATTGTCCTTGTTTTAAAATACGACGAGAGACGTCTTTTATTAAAAACCGGATTATTAACGAAGAAGTTATTTTTTGATAATAAAAAAATAGTAATTATTAATAATATTTTTCGTTTATTATCTATTTTACTAGTTTTAGGGTTTATTATTTACAGATCTATTTGTTTGATTTATTATGAAAAATTTGGTAGTCCAGAATTCACTATTTCTTGTATAAAATTATTTTTTTCATTAACAGCGACGACGTTGCTTTTTTCTTACACAAGAAAAAAAATTCTAGAAATATTCAAATTTGATTATCACAAATTTTCTTATATGCTATGGATTTTGTTCTTTATATTTGAAATTTTTAATTTTGCTATATCTAGAGTACCAGTAAAATTAATAAAAATTGCCTCAGAACATTCTAGTGTTATGAATAGTGCATCTTTTTTAGCTCCTTTAGTAGATGGTTTATGGTATTTTTTTATTGTTTTAGCTGGATTAGGTCTTTATATAAATCGTACACCTAGGCAATGTATGGAGCGTTTAGGATTGAATAGATAACTTTCTTTAAAGAATTTTTGTTTTATTACTATATCTGGTATTTTTTTATTTATTCTAAAAATTACTATCTTGATTATTTTGAACTATAATAGCGAACACAATACTACTGTTACGGAAACTCCTTCATTATCAGCATTGTTTTTATTTAGCTTCTCAGTAGCTATTTTTCCTGCAATAGGGGAAGAATTATTTTTTAGAGGTTTTTTGCAACCTAAAATTGGTATTATATTGCCCAGTATTTGGTTTTCAATTATGCATACTCATAAAAGTACTTCATCTATTTTTATAACATTTTTATTTTCATTGATATACGGATGGCTTGCAAAGAGGTATGGTTTATGGGAATCTATGATAACGCATTTTATCAATAATTTATTAATAAGCATTATTCAGCCAATTAAAATTTTACTTTCCAAATGATTAAGTGTTTTAATGTTGATACTAAATATAATTTAATATTTATTTGGAAAAATGCAAATAATAAATTAAAATAATAAATTAAAATAATAAATTATCGTATTTAAAAAATTATAAAAATATAAATTACTTCATCCACTATGTAAGTTACTATAAGAGGATGAAGGGTGTATATTACTTTTAGTTTAAAAAATAAACTGTAAAAAGCGATAACAAGAAGGCAAAAATTAGAAGTTAGATTTTAAAAAAGTAAAACAAGCATAAAAATAGATATAAATTTATTATATGTATAATTATAAAAAATAAACCCCATGGATGTCTAATATAAACAATTTATCAAAAAAAGGCTAGCGAAGATATTTTAAAAAACGGAAGCTAGCCCTCTATTTTATCAATCTAGTTTTAAATCATATTAAAAATATAGTTAATATAATGTTATATGATATTTTGATAGTTAAATTTAAAGATATTAATAACGAAAGCTTGCTAAATATAAACATCAGAAAAAACAATAATATGCTTATGGATGAAAAATTTTTAAATAGTTTAATGGATGCTACTGTATTTATAAAAAAAGGCCTCACCACATCTATAAAACTTGTCCAATAACCTACGTAAAGTGAGTTTAAGAACCTACTTAAATTAAACATAAAAATAGATTAAAGAAGCTCAAATCTAAGCTAATACTTATTTTAATATTATATATAAATTTAAAGATAATAATTAGTACTCAATTATATATTTTATCGGTAAATTTATGCATTTTTTAAGCATTTAATTTACCTTGATATCGTGTTTATAAAAATTATTGTTAAATCTATGATTTTTTAAGCTATTCTTTGTCAGTTAAACGTGCTGATAAAAAAGAAAGTCAAATAGTTAATGCTTGCTATACGATGGATTTATCTGGAAATATGAATATAGCCGATTAATTTAAAAAACCAAATGGTCATTATTATAGCTTTTTATGAATTAAATTAGATGATTAAATGCTCTTTAACATGTTTTTTGGACAAGTTTGATAAATCTAAATTTATATAAAAAGTATATTTTTTAAAATATTATTGATATTATTAAGAAGAAGTAATAGCCCGCTCTTAAAAAATAATCTAATTTTAATTTATTTTAAAATCTAAAAAAAAGAAAATAAAATAAGATGTATTATTTATAAAATGAATCATTATAGAAGCCCATAGTCCATAACGCTTTGCTGCCCACCCTTTTATTAAAGAAAATAAAAAAATTACTAATAACCCTATGAACTGATATTGAGGATGAGAAATTGTAAACAAGATGCTTGTTCCTAAAATACCTATTACCGGTTGTAACATACCTCTAAAAAATAGTTCTTCTACTACAGGAGCTAAAACACCAGCTAGCATAAACAATGTTATCAAAGGTAGTTCTTTAAAAATATCTTGATTAAAGATACCAATCTCTCTGCTTAATATGCCTACCCCGGTATTAATAGCAGCACATGAGATGCCTAAAAATAAAACAAATAAAAAAATCTTGGGTGAAATGCGTTTTTTTAAAGATAAACGATCTATAAATTGCTTAAAATTACGATTTATACTTAAACCTAAACCAAGTAAGGTAAATATAATATACCTTAACTGAGCTATAATAATACCTGTAAAAATCATTTCTTTATCTAAAGATTTCTCATCTTGCGAAGACAAACTAAAAGCAAAAACATAATCATAGAAATAATACATAAAAACAATAAAAAATAAAATATGCTTATACTTATTAGGTGATAAACCAAGGGGAAGCATGATTTTTTGTCTCGCATGTTTAAAAAATAAACTTAATCCAAGAATTAAAAATAATAAATATGAAGCAATAACAAATAATTGAGCTATATCTATAACAGCATCATGTTCAATAATAGCTAAAAATTTTTCAATTAAATAATAACCAAGAAAACATAGCACTAGGATCCATATTAACCATAACATAACTTCAAATATATATAATAAATCTATTTTTCTAGGCCTAATCAAGACCTGTTGATCTAAGCGAAAAATTAAAACAGCAAATACTCTTAAAATAAATAAAGCTATAATAATTAAGATAAGCATTTAAAAACCACCGCGATTATCTTTAATAAAAAATACATAAATCTTCACCTCAGACTAAATTTTCATCTTAAATTATGTATGTGATTTATATCAATTAAATTAATTTATAAAGTTTATTCGAAATTTTCTGATATTTTTTTGGATAAAAAATAAAAACTATCAACTAGCTATCTCCAACAATAGCAGGAAATGTGGCTACTACCTTACTAAGCGTAGATATGGTTGAAACTAATGTTGTTGCTAAACCGCTCATAGACATCATCCTCCTATTTAGTAAGAAAGAGTTATCTTATATTATTTGCTATGAATTGTAAAATCAACTTAATAAAAAAATAGAAAGTATTATATCAATCTCTTGATATAATTTAAAATCTTTAATTTTTACATGTATTTTCAACATATAAATTCTAAAATATTACGTAACAAACTTACAGCGAACTGGCTAAATTGCACTAATTGAACCAGATAAAAATTTGATGATAAAAGCTATAAAAACTGCCATAGATAAAAGTAAACCAGATCCAATTTTCATAATAGCAGGCAATGCGGCCACTATGTCGAAAATATAGCAGATACAACCTTACTAATAAGAGGTATCGCAGATGATATAGCTGACACTAATGTTGTTAATAAACCGCCCATAAAAACCATCCTCCTATATTAGTAAGAAAAAGTTATCGTATATTATTTGCTATGAATTGTAAAATCAACTTAATAAAAAAGTTTTAATCATATTAATACATCGATTTTAAATATCTAAAATCAACTATAAAAATTTATATAAAATATTTGACTTATGACCTTAACAAAAGTCAAATATACATGTAGAAAGTATTATATCAATCTCTTGATATAATTTAAAACCTTAAATTTTCCCATGTATTTTTAATATATAAATTCTAAGCTTATTACATAGCAAGCTTAGAGCAAACTAACTAAAGCGCACTAATGATACAAGATAAAAATTTGATGATAAAAGTTATAAAAAATATTATGGATGAAATAAACCCAGATAAAATTTTCATAATAGCAGACAATGCGGCAACTATGCCGAAAATATAGCAGATACAACCTTACTAATAAGAGGTATTGCAGATGATATAGCTGACGCTAATGTTGTTAATAAATCGCCCATAGAAACCATCCTCCTATTTAGTAAGAAAAAGTTATCGTATATTATTTGCTATGAATTGTAAAATCTACTTAATAAAAAATTCAACCGGATTTACAAATATTTATCTTGTAATCAAAAAATAACATATCAAAATTTATATTTTATTATATAAAAAAATAAAATGTACAATTATAAGAACACCACTCAGTGAAATATGCTTGTAGAGAGCATTATATCAATCTTTTGTTGTAATTTAAAACCTTAAATTTTTCCATGCCTTTGATCTTAAATTTTCCATACCTATGTTAAATTAAATAATTGATCTTAATTTTATATCTTATAATTTGTAAATAAGTTAAAAAAATCAAATAACAGTTTTTTGATCATTAACTGTCATTTGATTTTAAATTATCTATTTATAATTAGGAGATTTTGGGTAATTATTATTTTTGATAAATTATTGCAATTTTATTGTTTATTACTATTTTATAACTTATCGTTTAAAAGAAAAATCCTTTAAAGGATTTATACCTTGAGGGAATGATTGTATAAGTTCATAACGCGTATTACGCTGTACAGGCAAAAAGTCCGCTGCGCGAATTAAATCTACAATGCCTTGGGTATTAATATGACAAATATTGTTTCCTGCGGCAGACACAACATTCTCTTCCATCATTGTGCTACCAAAATCATTGCAACCATAGTAAAGTGATTGTTTGCCAACTTCTTTACCCATGGTAACCCATGAAGATTGAAAATTGTGTATATTGTCTAACATAAGTCGAGAAATCGCCACGGTTTTTAAATACTCTTTGGCATCAAGTCTATCACGGACCATATTTGTATTATCCGGTTGAAATGTCCAAACAATGAACGCGAGAAATCCCTTTGTTTGATCTTGAGCTTCTCTAAGACGTATTAAATGCCTAACACGCTGTAGATATGATTCACCTAGTCCGATGACCATAGTAGCTGTAGTATGTAAACCAGCGCGATGTGCTATCTGCATTACATTCATCCAATTACGCCAAGATCCTTTACGCTTACTTATCTTTAAGCGTATATCGTCATCTAAAATTTCGGCTCCACCACCCGGGATGGAATCAAGTCCTGCTTTTTTCAGCTGACTAATAACTTCTTCGTAAGTTAAACCAGAAACTGCTACCATTTTATCTATTTCGATTGGTGAGAAAGCATGAATATGCAATCCAGGGGCACGATTTTTAATTGTTTTTAATAAATTAAGATAATATGAAAAAGGCAAGCTATCATTCGTACCACCTTGCATTAGCAGCTCTGTACCACCAGCATTAACTGTTTCATCAACTTTTTTTAAAATCTCTTCTGTGGTTAAAACGTATGCTGATTTATCTTTTTCTGTACGATAGAAAGCACAAAAACGACAGTAGACATCACAAATATTTGTATAGTTTATATTACGCCCGATGACAAATGTAACCTCATCTGGCTTATTTCTTTTTAAACGCAACTTATGTGCCACATGACCAATCTGAGCTATATCATCAGCTTCAAACAGTCTTAAACCATCCTCTTCCGTCAAGCGCTCGCCACGTTCTGCTTTGTCTAGAATCAGGTTTAAATTGCTCATTAAATATTCCCCTTAATATCACTATTCTGTTTTATCGATACAATATTTAGATATTTAAAAATAGTTGTCATTGGGATTAACAGAAGTAGCTATACAGAAATTTCCTTCATCTTGCTTATCCTGAGGAGATACTTGGTTGATTGCTTCCTTTACAATCTCTTCAGGTACATCATGTACCAACAAAGGTTCTCCCAGTCTTTTAAGTGCAACAAACGTATATGATCCTTGGGATGATTTGCGATCGCGTTTAATAGCAGACAAAAGTTTTTTTTGTGAAATAGGGTATCTAAGCTGCGAAGGAAGATCAAAACAATCTAAAAGCTTGTTAGCAGCTGATGCTTCGTCTTGCGGCATATCTAAGTAGTTTACACTTAAAGAAATCGCCATGCGCAAACCAAGTGCAACTGCTTCACCATGTGTATATCGATAACGAGAGGTAATTTCTAACGCATGGGCAAAGGTATGTCCAAGGTGTAAAAGGACACGCTTACCGTACATTTCTTTGGCGTCTTGTTCAATATATCGGCGTTTGATTTGCATGCTTTTAACAATCGCTTTAGCCACTAAAATATTTTTTTGATCGAGTAATGCCATATGATTTTCTTGTAACCATCCAATAAAACCATGGTTATCTAAAAAAGCATGTTTCAAAGCTTCGGAATACCCTGAACGAAAAACAACCCTAGGTAAGGTCATAAACCAGGCTACGTCAAAAAAAGCTAGCTTAGGAGGGTAAAAAGCACCTAAAATATTTTTTGTATTCGCATGATTAATAGCTACTTTACCACCTAAGCAACTATCATGAGCTAGCAAGGTTGTTGGCATATAGATAAAAGGTACGCCACGCATATACGTTGCAGCAACGAGACCAGCCAAATCCCCGGTCTTACCTCCTCCTATAGCTAAGATACATCCTTGCTTATCGATATTAGCTAAAACAGCCGCTTGAGCCGCTGCAGAAAAGTTTTCAATATTTTTATTCGACTCACCAGCTGAGAGCACAAAAGTTTCATAAGGCCAATGTTTTAACCAATCACCCGCGCGAGCCTGCCAAATATCAGCGACCGCATGGTCAACGATTGCTAGACAACGTTTAAAAGGTGAACAGCCTACTTCAGACATATATTGATGTAAATGACTTCTTATGCCACTACCGACAATAACGCGTGTTTGACCACAGTTACTATCCCAAACAATATTATCCCTTCTATCCATTGATCTCTCCATTCTAAATCACCAAGTACGCATTCGGGAGCGGTAGCGTTCGAGTTGTTCCATTAATTCATGTATCGTATCTGAAGGAAATTTATTTAATAAAGCGCAAGCAATTTCCCAAAGCACTACATGCTCGACAATTACAGCGGCCGCAGGTACAGCACATATATCACCGCGTACTATAGGAGCTAGTTGTGTTTTTTTAGTCAACATATTAATACTACTTAGTGGTTTATAAAGTGTAGGTAGTGGCTTCATCGTAGCTGTCAATGAAATAGGTTCCCCTGTTGTCATACCGCCTTCAAAACCACCGGCATGATTTTGTTCACGATAAAAGCCAAGTGAAGCAGACCACATGATCTCATCATGCATTTGAGAACCTAGCAAGGTCGCTATTTCATCCCGACCAAAAGAAACCGCTTTAATAGCTTGCACGCTCATTACAGCTTGGGCAATACGACCATCAAGTTTTAAATCCCACTGCATGCAACTACCTAAACCAACAGGTACACCTTCAACAATAACTTCTAACACGCCGCCCAAGGTATCTTTGTTTTTAATTGCTTGATCAATAACATCAAGCATCTTCGCTTCAGCATCCTGTGAAATACAATTAAGCGGCGATGCACCCGATAATCTGTTAATTTCAGCTAAAGAATAGTTGGGACATTTAGATTTAACACTGCCTATTTGAAGTACATGACTAGCTGAATAAATACCACAATGCCCAAGTATAATCCGCGCTATAGCACCAACTGCTACGCGGACAGCTGTTTCACGAGCACTAGCTCTTTCCCATATTTTACGTATATCGCGATGATTATATTTCATACATCCGACTAAATCACTATGCCCAGGACGCGGACAAGTATATAAATCAGGGTTTTTCTTGGAACGGTCATAAATACGATCCTTGTTCTTAATAACCATACATATGGGCGCACCTGTTGTATATCCGTCTTGTAAACCACTACAAAACATGACATGATCGCTCTCAATCTTCATGCGACCGCTGCGCCCATGACCGGCTTGTCGTTTTTTAAGTTGTTCATCAATTATATTATGATCAATTTTTATATTACTCGGAACACCATCAACAATCACTGTTAATTGCGAACCGTGTGATTCCCCTGCTGTTAAATACCGCATATATAACTAACACCCTCAATTTAACGCATAAAATCGTTATTAAACCAAATCGTAAGCTCTTTCTTAGCTGAGGACACAGAGTCAGATGCATGCACAATATTGTGTTGGATAGATGTTGCGAAATCACCCCTTATTGTACCAGGTAATGCTTGAATAGGGTCAGTTGTCCCCAGCATCGTACGCGCTGCATGGATAATACCGGTACCTTCCCAAGCCATAGCAATTACAGGTCCTGAAGTTATAAAAGAGATTAATTCCGCAAAAAACGGCTTATCCTGTAGTTCTTCGTAATGTTTCTTGGCTAAATTTTCCGATGGTATTAACATTTTAAGATTTAATAAGACAAAACCTCGACGCTCAAAACGACGGATAACTTCTCCTACAAGTGCCCTTTTGACGCCGTCAGGTTTAAGCATAACAAACGTGCATTCTTTCATGAAATATCTCCTTCTTTTATGTTAATTCCAAATATGAACTTTAGCTTTTTTTATTGCGTTCGATAAATTATCTGCTTCGCTAACGAAGCTAAAGATTCCGTGATCTCGTTTTGAGGCAGTTTACATAAAGCTGCATATGCTTTTTTAGCATAAGTTTGTGCCAAAGAAATAGTTCTCGCTACTCCATCACTCTTTTTAATCTCATTTTGGAGGTAAATATTAGGTATTGCTTGTTTAAGTTTTAAATATTTAAGCAAATCATGTCTAAAATTATCCGGTAATGTTTGCAATGCATAGAGAACTGGTAATGTTACATGTCCATATTTTAAATCTTGTAAAGTTGGTTTACCTAATAAATGTGTATCACCGCGCCAGTCTAAAGCATCATCGATAAGCTGAAAAGCCATACCTAAGTAACAACCATAGCGCCACATAGCAGATGAAATATCCTCAGCAGGTTGTGCTAAAATAGCACCTGTTTTACAGCTACTCGCTAACAGTAAGGCTGTTTTTTGTCGCATAAGTTTTAAATAAGAGAATATATTCTCGGAAACAATAAAACGTTGTGACCATTGGTAAATTTCACCTTGGGTAATTAAACATATCGTGTGCGAAATATTGTCCTCGATTAATGGCACACCAAGTTTTCTTAATTTTAACATAGCTTGCCCCACTAAAAAATTACCCGTACAAATAGCGACTTGGTAACCAAATAGTGATTGGACACTACTTCTTCCTCGACGTATTAAGGCATTATCGACAACATCATCATGAACTAATGTAGCCATATGAATAAGTTCAATGGCTACTGCAAGATCGATAATTTTTTTTTGACGATAGAAAAAACGATCATACAAAGACCCAGCCAAAAGAACTAACAGAGGTCGTAAACGTTTACCTCCAGGAATAAGTTGCTTTAAAGGCTGGTGAAGATCTAATCCTTTATGGCTAGCCACGATTTCTAAAAGTTCAGCTTCTACCTTGTGCAATGAATCAACAACAGGTTCCTTGATTAATTGCCAACTTAAAGATTGTTTCACGATTTTTAGATCATTCCTTCAGATATAAAACGCAATCTAGGTATAGAAGGTATCAAATGTAATTTATATGCCAAGCGATAAAAGGTAACTAACCCTGCCTTTACATCGAGCAAAAAATCAAAACGAAGACCAGCGAAATATTTTTGCCAATCAGCGATGTTCATACCTGTCTGTCGCTTCATCAATTTACGTCCTAACAAAGACGAACTATCTGCTAAATCAATCCCATTAGATACCGCGCGTTGCCATTTAGCAGCAACGCTATTTGCTATAGATGGATTAGCAAGATAAAAATCGTACCTCATAGCAACAAGGGCATAAACCATAGGTAAGCTGGTATTATTGTACCATATTTCGCCAAGATCAATATATGAATCATACTGTTTTAAACCGTAAAAAACCTCTAAGGCACGATCACCTATAAGCAATGCTGCATCAGCTTCTTTTTGGTCTAATAAGGTAAATGGATCAGTTGTTGTAATATATGTGGGTGATAAATGATAAAAAAACTCCAGGATAATTTTCGTTAAAACAATTGATGTAGCGGAAACCAATGGTAAAGCGATGACAGGTTTTTTGTTTAAAGATGTTATATCTGCCTTGATGCCCTTAGGAAAAAATAAGCCTACCGATCCTACACGCTGATTAGCTGAAATAGTAACTGTAGGTATTAAACAAAGGTCTGAATGATGACGCGCATAGGCGATTGATGAAATGAAACTTACATCCAGTTTATTGTTCATAAGCTGTTGATTCAACACCGTAGGTACATTTTCAGACCAAATGATATCTTGAAGATCTAAATTCATTTGCAAAGGCAAAGCATTAGCAAATGATAGTCCACCACAACGAACCTCTTTCATGTGCGCCCTGTCCATCGTTTATATAATTGATGTTCGATACCTAACATTTCTAAAATCCTCCCGGCCATAAATGATACTAAATCATCCATCGTTTTAGGTTGGTGATAGAAAGCAGGCATAAGAGGTACCATCTGTACACCCATCCTGACCAAATTAATCATATTTTGCAAATGAAGTTCACTTAAAGGTGTCTCTCGTGGGGCAATAATCAATTGTCGCTGTTCTTTGATCATCACATCAGCAACACGTTCTAATAGATTCGATGATAATCCATGGGCAATCCTCGCTAATGTACCTACAGAACAAGGAACAACAACCATTGCTTCGCGCACAAAAGATCCTGAAGCAATGTTAGCGGTAATGTCCTTGATGGGATGATAGATGATCTTTCCTTGCATATGTCTATAACGATTATGCCAAACCAATTCCCTCTTTGTAACAGACCAGTGATGTTCTAATTGCAAGACCAGCCAAGCAGCCTCGGTCAACATGATATGTACAACATGTTGGGGCGATAACAACAAAACATCTAAAATACGCCATACATAAGGCATGCCACTGGCACCAGTTATACCGATAATAAAATGTTTTTCATGGTTTTTCATCATTTTGTCCCATCTTTTAAGAAAACAACGGTTGTATAACATCCCATAAAAAAAAGCTAAACACGATCAAACTAATAGCACCATTGATAGGAAAAACAAGTCCTTGCCATTGAGAAAGTGGTTGTTTTTTGATACGTATGTAAAAAAAACTAAACAGGCAAAAAGTCAAAATTAAGCCAATGGTAAAACGAAAACCAAGCGCATTGGTAGAAATATTGAGTAAGTAAAGTAATAAAATCATGCCTATATGACAAATTATAGCGATATTAATCGATGCATTCAAACCAAAACGCGCCGGGATAGCATAAATACCATGTTTACGATCAAAAGCAATATCTAAACAAGCGTAAAGAATATCAAAACCCGCAATCCACAACATCACAGCACCTGTTAATAAAAAAACATCGTAGTTAACAATTTCGTTAACAGCAACCCAAGCACCTAGAGGCGCCAAGCTAATAGCCATGCCAAGTACAAGATGACATAACCATGTGAACCGCTTAGTATATGAATACCCGACTAAGAAGCATAAAGCAATAGGTAATAAGGCGACAGCAAGTGATGTAAAGAAAAATGAGGAACATATGAATAATGCCGTCATGATCAAACTGAAAATCTTTACAGAAGATGTTTTCAGTATACCCGACGGTAAAGCTCGCTGCTTGGTACGCGGGTTAACTGCATCAATCTTATGATCAACCAAACGATTTATCCCCATCGCTAAGCTGCGAGCAAAAAACATTGTTAAGGTGATCAGGATAAACGTTCTAAGGTCAGGTAGATGACCCACGCTTTCCAAGCTACCTAGGATAAGGCCAAAGTAGGCAAAAGGTAAAGCGAAAATGGTATGACTAAAGCGAATCATCCGAAATATTTCTATGATATAGCGAAAAAAAGCTGCACACTTAATCCAAATTAAGCTCATATAACTATTAATGGTCTTCATCAGTGGATACAAGCCCCTCTGTCAAAGATAAAGTTTGTGCATCATCATATTTAGTGCCCATGGAAAAAACCGCCAGTCCACCCAAAAAAAACGCTTGTTGTATATCGTGTAGTTCGATAAGAGATAAACGTTGACGAAGTTCTGTAGGATTCAAAAAACTACCCATCGAATGTGTTAACCAAGTATAGGCATCTTTTTGTCCTACCAATTTATCCCCTAAAAAAGGGATAAATTTGAGATATGGTGTACATAAACAGCGAAAACCATTTTTTTGGGTAGGCTTACCATGTAATTCTAACACACCTATTTTGCCTCCAGGGATTAAAACACGACGCATTTCTGTTAACGCTTGCATAGGGTTTTCCAAATTGCGCAAGCCAAAGCCAATTGTGACATGAGAAAAAGTTTTATCAGGAAAAGGTAAACAATGAACATCACCATATGTCAATGATACATTGTCTAAGCCAGCTTTCAATACCTTTAGCTTACCACGACTTAACATCTGTTTACTGGCATCAAGACCAAAAACTTTTCCTAGGTTAGCTTTCTTAGCTAACGGTATTGTCCATGTACAAGTACCGCAACATAAATCTAAGATATTGTCCGTTGATTGAATATCCAACATACGCATTGCACACATACGCCAATAACGGTGAATTCCTAAACTTAACGCATCATTCATGAAATCATAATAAGGGGCTAAACGATCAAATAGACGGCTTATTTTATCAATCGATTTATCATCTTTCATGAAAAGAGCACCTCTTCAACTTCGAATAGCACCATAAGTTCACTTCGTTCGCAAGGCGATAAAGCAGTTACTAATTTATCTAAGCATTTATGCGATGCCATGTATGGTCGATGATATACAAGCAGCGCTTCTTGAGCAATCTTTTCCCAAAGAGGATTAATCATATCTTTTTTCCCAAGATAATTTAGCAAAGGGGTTAACAAGCCAGCTTCAATCGCTAAAAAATCTTCTATTGATAAGGGTTTCCTATTGATAACAATTTTGATTTTTTGCGTATTAATATCACAAATCGCTTGTGCTAAAACACTTAAAATATCCCATTCTCGCAATGAAACGATTTGTTTATAAAATAAAGTGCTACAGTAATCACCAAGTAACACAAACTGATTTTTCGGTGAAGATGTCGCTTCGCCTACATGGTCATGGGTGTTAAGTGCTATTTTTAATAAGGTTATTGCTTTGATAATATGATATTTATTTTTTAATTTACTTGTTTTTAACATAACCCAAAGCAACTGTAAAAAAAACAGAGGAAAAGGCATTTTGGAAGACGCATAAAATGGCAGAAAATGGCGCAATAGCTCACAAATATCCCTATGTATTTTTTCCCAATGCAAGCGAAAGCCCCCTAAATGAATGATGTGAAATGAATAACATGATAAGGCAAGGTAATAACGGGCTCATTTGATATAAAAAAACCCCCACCCTTTTTGGGGCAGAGGAAAAACCTAAATAAAAGTAACAATCGGGCTAGCCAGATTTGAACTGACGACCTCTTGCGCCCCACGCAAGCGCGCTACCAAGCTGCGCTATAGCCCGAGATGCGGATAAATTATAACAATAAAACAAGATGTTGTCAATAATAAAACAACATAATTTAAATTAAAACAAAATATACTTTAAATAGTTTATTATTCTTTTTTTACATATTTATTTAGTATATTTCTTAATTATATGTACATCATCAATAAAACGGAACTAAATTAAGCAAAATAAAATAAAAATCCACTAGGAATTATTGAGCAATTATTGGATAATTACTTACTATGCATAATAGATACAAATAAAGCACTCTTGATTATGTGTTATGTGTAATCATTAATGCCCAAAAACTGATCTATTCATTACATTGGCATTCATCACGTGATTCATCCATGGAAGAAGATGATTCAGCATCAGCATTACCTGATGTATCTTCCTTATTAACACTATCACGTAAGCGCCTGCCAGCACGAAAAGCAGGCATTAAGCGTTCAGCAATTTCAATCGTTTTCCCTGTCTTAGGATTACGACCTGTACGAGCACTACGCTTGCGAACTTCAAAATGACCAAAACCAACCAATTGGACCTTTTCGCCCTCACATAATTTCTCTGTTATGGTATCAAAAACAGCGTTAACGATTTTTTCAATATCAACTTTCTTAATACAGGTTTTTTGAAAGATCTCATTTATTAGTTCCGTCTTATTCATATACAATACACCTGCTAAAAGTTCAATCTAAAAGATCACAGATACCTGAGCTTTCACTAGTGAAAACAGGGCATCGTTAGCAGGTCTCACCTCCTGAGTTTAGTTTAACATGTTTCATTAAAATCACAAGGTTTTTTCTTGTAACAAGGTACTTTCTATGCAACAAAGATGGAAAACTGGATGGCCATGGCGGATGATATTTATGAACTTTGTTCTTAATCCCATTTTTGCGAGCAAATAGTTTGTGTGACCTGCTCGCAAAAATGCCTTTTTACTTGATAATTTTTTTGTTTAAAGAATAATCGCGATTAATCCACCGGATCCTTCATTGATAATTCGTTCCAGGGTTTCTTGCAGTTTATATCGTGCATTTTCTGGCATCATAGTTAATTTGGCTTGGATACTTTCACGTACAACTTGATTTAAGGAACGACCAAAAATATCTGATTCCCAAATTTTTAATGGATCGGTCTCGAAATGTTCCATGAGGTATTCGACAAGTTCTTTGCTTTGTTTTTCTGATCCAATTATGGGAGCAAATTCCGATTCAACATTTACCCGAATCATATGAATAGATGGTGCTGTTGCTTTTAAACGTATCCCAAAACGACTTCCTTGTCTAATTAATTCCGGTGCATCGAGGGTCATGTCTGTTTTAATCGGTGCAGCAACACCATATCCTGTCGCACGTACTTCTTTGAGTGCTTCAGACACTTTATCGTACTCACGTTTCGCGACGGTAAATTCTTGCATTAACTCTAAGAGGTGATCTTTACCTTGGATGTGCACACCCATAACATCGGTTAAAATTTTAGCATATAGAGCATCAGGTGCATGAAGGTCAATTTCAGCGCTACCTTTGCCCATCTGCAAGCCTGATAGTGTAGCTTTATCAATAAAGTCATATGATGTAAACTGCCCTACAACACGATCAACATCGCGTAGTCGACGAATATCTTGGACTGTGTTGCGTACAGCTTGCTCAAATTCACATCTTAACCAATGCTCTTCGTGTAAAACCATCACCCAACTAGGTAGATTCACATTAACTTCATGTACAGGAAATTCATAAAGCACTTCACGCATAACACGTAAAATATCATCTTCGCCCATGGAAACAACACTTAGGGCTAAAACGGGTATATCATATTTTTCAGCTAAGCTTTGCCGTAAATTTTCTGTTGCTTCACTTAAAGGGTGTGCTGTATTAAGTAGTAAGATAAATGGCTTGCCCACTTCTTTAAGTTCACCAATAACGCGTTCTTCAACCTCTTCATATGATGATCTTGGTATATCAGCAATAGAGCCATCTGTCGTTAGTACAATACCTAAGGTAGAATGTTCTTGAATCACCTTACGAGTACCTACTTCAGCAGCTTCTTGGAAAGGAATTGGTTCATCAAACCAAGGTGTATTAATCATCCTCGGACCTTGATCATCTTCATAACCTTTGGCACCAGAAATAGCATATCCGACACAATCAACTAAGCGAATGTTGACATCTAATCCTTCGCTAACATGGATTGACACAGCTGAATTAGGCACAAATTTCGGCTCAATCGTGGTAATTGTTTTACCAGCACCACTATGTGGCAATTCATCCGTAGCTCGAGATTTGTCTGCTTCATCACAAATATTTGGAATAACGACTTGTTCCATAAAACGCTTGATGAAGGTCGATTTACCTGTACGTACCGCTCCGACGACACCTAAGTAAATATCACCTCCTGTTCGTTCCGCAATGTCCTTGAGGACATCTACTTTCTCCATACCTCAATCGCCTCCTCATAGGCATCAACAAAAAACGTTGTCGCTTAGCTACTCATATACTCTTTACTCTATGCACTTTTTGGAAGCTCCATGACGTAATTGTGGCAAGTTTTTGTAGAGATCAAAAATACCCCAAAGCGGGCGCTTGGGGTTTTAAACATTTTAAATTTTTTTCTTAGAAATTTTTTAATTGCGGATAAATATCCCCTAAAGTAACATTTAAGTTATTCGAACGATTATTTTGATGATCGAATGTATCGTCATCTTCGTCATAATCAGCTTGCTTATTTGAAGAATTCTCACTTTTTTGTGATGTATTTTGCTCTACATCACACATCGTCAAACTAACACGACGCGCATTTGAATCTACATTGAGAATTTTAACTAAAATCTCTTGACCTTCTTTCAGAATTTCCGATGGCGTCACAATATGACGATGTGAAATTTCTGAAATATGCATTAAACCTTCAACACCTGGTAAAATCTCCACAAAAGCACCAAAGGAAACTAAACGTTTAACGACACCCTTGACAATATCATTCTCAACCAATTGATCTTCAACGCCGCTCCAAGGTCCTGGTTGCGTATCGCGAATGCTGAGGCTAATGCGACCACTTTCACGATCGAATTTCAAAACTTTACATTTAACCTCGTCACCTATATTTAGCACATCAGATGGATGATTAACACGTTGCCATGATATTTGTGAAATGTGCACTAAACCATCAACAGCACCAACATCTACAAAAGCACCAAAATCAGTTAAGCGACGAACAATACCGTCGACGACACTACCAATTTCAATATTGTTAAAGGTAGCTTCTCGTTGATGTTGTGCAGCTTCTTCATGAACAGCACGACAAGAGAGAATCAATTTATTACTATCCTGATCTATTTCGGCAATTTTCATTGTTATAACACGGTCTTTATAGTCAGAAAAATCTTCCACATAGTGGCATTCAACTAAAGATGCAGGTACAAATCCTCTCACCCCAAGATCGATCACTAAGCCACCTTTGACTACATCAGACACTTTAGCTTCGATATTCTCATTATTCTCATATTTATGCTGTAAAAAAGGCCAAGCTTTCTTAGCATCTACAGCCCTTTTTGAAAGAATAAATTTATTTTCTTCTTCATCCAAGCGTAGTACTTCTAATTCTAGCTCATCGTCTAATTTCAACATGTCGCCAACTTCATTGATTCTTAAACAAGACAATTCAGAAATAGGCAAAATAGCCTCTATATCTTCAGCAATCTTTATTAAAGCTTGATTTTTATCAATTTTGGTTACGCTCCCCGTAACCAAACTACCAATTTCAAATGGTATTGTACTATTCATCTCTTCACTCATGAGAAAAAGACAACTCCCCTGCAATGATTTATCCTTTTTTAAGGATAAAAACCTATTTTTGTATTTGTACTACTTTTGAATAGAAATAAAATTAGCTCGATAAAGAACTTATACTCTCAGCCAATCGCGCCATCAATTGTTTTTCCTGTTCCTGACGATCTTTGATATCCTTTGAAATATAAATAGGCTCGGCAAAACGCAATTCTAACGGCTTAAACAAAGCGTAGTCGCCTTTAATAAAACAAGGCACAATAGGCACATTAGCTTTAACCGCGAGAAAAACCACGCCTCGTTTAAAAGATTCGGGATCTAAATGATCTTTACGCGCACCTTCAGGAAAAAGGGCGACTATTCTGCCCTTTTTCAACAATATTAAAGAATTTTTAATCGCATCAAGTCCACTAGAAGCTCGCTTTACGGAAAAAGCCCCAAGAGAAGTAAGTAAAAAAGCTATAAAAGAAAACCTAAACAACTCATATTTAGCCATAAAGTGAACTTTACGTTTTAAAAAACTCCCTATTAATAGCGGATCAAAATTGCTTTTATGATTAGAGCATAATAAGACCGGGCCTGTTAAAGGAATAGCTGAATCTCCTATGAGCTTAATGCGAAAGATTAAGCGAAAAAATTTATTAAAAAACACTCTAAAGATCAAATATATAAATGTATCCAGCCTATATATCCTCCTCTCTAACTGAATACAACAGAAATAAAAATTAAATGCTGGCTAATTGAAAACCTCTAGAATAGAAGCATAATTTTTGAAGAAAACGTCCATCAATTCCTCCACCGTCCGATCCGTAGTATCCCAAATATCAGCATCCTTGGCTGGACGTAGAGGCGCTAGTTCGCGTTCTGAGTCGCGTATATCACGCTGTAAAATATCCCTTGATAATTCCCTTTTATTTGCCGCCAACCCTCGATCTAACAGTTGTTTATACCTCCTGTCTACTCGCTCCTCTAAAGAAGCTGTCAGAAAAAGTTTAATCTGAGCTTGAGGTAAAACAACTGTTCCAATATCTCTACCATCCATAACTAAACTTTGCTTATTAGCTATAGTACGCTGTTCATTAATCATGAACTGGCGCATAGCAGGAAAACAAGCTATCTTGGATGCCAAATTAGATACCTTAGGTGTACGGATCAAAGGGTCGAGGGGAGCACCATTAAAATAGAGCTCCCTATCTTCTAAACAAAAGTTTAAGACAGAGCTAGCTTGTTTTTCAAACATCGCCAACGAAGTTTGAACATGATGAATATAATACAAAGCAACAGCCCTGTACATAGCCCCTGTATCTAAACAACCAATAGATAGACGTGCTGCGATAGCCATGGCAAGTGTTCCCTTACCAGATGCTGCAGGTCCATCAACGGCTACCCACAAAAACCCTGACCTACCCAAATTTGCCAAACCCTCCTACAGACGAACAGACGGATTAATTAAGAAGGTTACATAAGATTGAAGTAATTTGCCTAACAGATATTGTAAAGAAAAAACTTCACTCTCACATTGAAAATCTCACCAAAAAATGTATGTTTTTATGTTCAAAAAACCATTCACAGAATACTGGTTATTTTTCATAAACGATAAAGTACATCGCCACAATGATACCACATCAATTAAACTGTTACAATGAAAAAACCTTATTTAAGTAATTGAGTTGCCCTAGATAATTAAATTAGGCCTTGCTCTAGATAAACATAATTTATAATATAGTGACATATATAAATATTTATTTAAATTATCTATAACGGTTTTTTTTTCTAAATGATTCCTAAAAGCTATTTTACTTTTTTGTTTTTTGTTTTTTGTTTTTTTGTTTTTTTGTTTTTTTGTTTTTTTGTTTTTTTGTTTTTTTGTTTTTTTGTTTTTTTGTTTTTTTGTTTTTTTGTTTTTGTAAAATGTATCTCTGATAAATATAGGGTGACAATATGTACATTATGAATAAAAACAAAACAAAAAACCTCTCTATATAGAAAAGAAAGAGGTTTTTTTAATTAAAAAAATAATATGATCACACTAAACATGCTCACACTAAACCCATCCACGCGCTCTAGCAGCTTCCACCATTTTTCTAACACCAACGATGTAAGCGGCTAAACGCATATCAATTTTGCGTTCGTTAGCGGTAACGTAAACATTCTCAAAGCTTCTTATCATGATATTTTCTAATTTCTTATCTATTTCTTCAATGGACCAATAATAACCTTGATTATTTTGTACCCATTCAAAATAAGAAACCGTAACACCGCCAGCGCTGGCCAAAACATCAGGTACTAGCAAAACACCTTTTTCGCTTAGAATACGCGTAGCTTCTAATGTTGTCGGACCATTAGCAGCCTCAACAACAATACTAGCTTTAATGTTATCAGCATTTTTCGCCGTAATCTGATTTTCAATCGCCGCTGGAACTAAAATATCGCAAGGGAGTTCAAGTAGTTCTTCATTGGTAATCGTATTTTTGAAAAATCTAGTCACGTTACCAAAAGAATCGGATTTGCCTAACAATTCTTTAATGTTTAAACCATCTTTATTAAAGAGAGCACCATGAACATCAGAAATCCCGATAATCTTAGCACCGGCATCATAGAGAAAATCGGCTAAGAAGCTACCAGCATTACCAAATCCTTGAATAACAACCCGGGCACCTTTAAGGTCCATACCAACCTTTTTCGATGCTTCGCGAATCATCAATGTCACACCTTGGGCCGTAGCCGTTTCACGCCGCTTCGAACCACCTAAAACAAGTGGCTTGCCGGTAATAAAGCCCGGTGAATCAAATTCCCTAATCCTGCTATATTCATCCATCATCCAAGCCATAATTTGGGAATTAGTAAATACGTCAGGCGCCGGTATATCTTTATTTGGTCCCACAATCTGACTGATAGCCCGTACATATCCCCTAGACAAGCGCTCTAATTCATTGAAGGACATATACCTTGGATCACAAATAATACCACCTTTACCGCCGCCATAAGGAAGATCGGCAATACCAGCCTTTAGACTCATCCAAATAGAAAGCGCTTTAACTTCCGACTCGGTCACATCAGGATGAAAACGTATGCCACCTTTTGTCGGACCAACAGCGTCATTATGTTGCGAACGATAGCCTGTAAAAACTTTTACAGACCCATCATCCATGCGGACAGGTATACGAACCTTCAATACACGTAATGGTTCTTTGAGTAGCTCATAAACTTGCGATGGATAACCAAGTTTGTCCAAAGCTCTTTTGACCTCTTTTTGTGTCGCAGACAAAATATCCAGGTTTTCCTTATTAATTGAACTATCCTCCACCGTCCGTTTATTCATAAAAACCACCCCATGAAAAATTACAATCATTTAACAAACAAAAATCCATGACACATACTTACTATAAACATAACGCCCTATACCTATGAGTCATCATATTAGAGAAAAGCAAAACACTGACCAAAAATATTTTCAAAAAACCTTACAAAAAATCAAATAAAAATTTGTATGCTCAAAAACAGCACTTGTCCTTACCCAAAATATTTCACAATTTGCGCTGTAGCATCATCTGACCAAACAACTTGACCATATTCCGCTAAAAACACCTGTGTCAAAGTAGATATTTCCCCAAATTCAAACAGCACGGCTACCAAGGCATCTAGTTTATCTGCTATGGCTTCTCTGTTGAAAACAAGATAATAAATATCTTTATATACATACACTTGACCACCCTGAGTAATTAAAGCATTTAAACATATCGCAGCTTGCACCAAGTATTCAAAATCCTTGAAGCCAAAAACAATATCTTCTGTTTCTTCCATCGTAACTTCTAATTCATAGACATCTTCCGCACGATCACAATCATCATCATCTGAATGAGACGGTCGACCACGTGTCACAACAACAACCATCCCTTGTGTGGGCAGAGCAAAAACTTCGACTGCAACCGGACCAGCTACCTTAAACCCCAGCTCTTGGTAAGCGTGTTCCATCATGTCGTTGAAAAGCTCGTGTACCTTTGGGATGTCCTTCCACATGTCTTCTCTTTCAATCCCACGATCCACTAGATCGTCCAAGGTCAAAAAGAAGCGGATTTTATCTCCCCCTAGACGCTCGACACGCATGGTTCACCCTCCCTTATTGGAGAACTTTCCATCCTTAATAGTGTTTAACTTTATTAATGCTGCATGTTTTTTGTCCTTCCACGGATACTGCAAAATATATGAAGTTTACTTAGCAAAAAATCAAATCCATATATAACACACCTCTTATAAGGATAAAAATAAGCATCAAAGAATGGATAAAATATAGGCTCAAATTAATTTCTCATGCATGTTAATGGTAAATTAATTTTTTATATACAAAATTATCAATCATAATACAAGTTCAGGCGCAAAAACATGATACATTAACTTAAACATAAATGCACCAAAACGCCAATATGATAACGAAATCATTTTTATAAAATCAATGACGTATGCTTAGCCTATTAATTCTATGAGCGCAAAAGCTTTGTTATAATATCGTTATAATAATAGCATGATAGGGAGCAGATATTAATAATGCAAGTAAAATTCAACACCAACCATCAATATCTCTTTTTTCACGAAGGAATACAACATTTATTCATCATGTGGCCAAAAGAACGCCATAGAAGCCTTTATTTAGTAGAGGAAGATAAAGAACCATTAAAGTTAACATATCCTGGTGAAACATACAAAGATATGGTTTTAAATCTGATTGAACCCATTTTTTTCCAAAAAATCCAAACGGGTTCAAACATGATCGCTGCAATCCTTGGAGCAACTTTTGTGTATAACGATCACATGTATGCTCTTTATTATCAGGCAGACAAAAATGAATATGTTTTTTTATTCGCCATTAAAGATGAAAAAATCGAAGAAATACCTGAAGATAATTATGACACTATCGCTAAAGCTTTTCAAAACGAATATCAGGATTGTTTTTGGTTTAAATAAAAAAACTTAAAACATATGTACCACATTTATACCCTATATCCTACCCTCTCGCGGACAAATACAAATGTATCAACAGCTTTCTTAAGCATCTCAAAGGTATGTTTAGCTGTAACGATTGTTCTAATACGCGCTTTAGCTTGCGGGACGGTAGGATAAATAATTGCGGGAGCATAAACACCATTTTCAAATAATTTCTGCGAAAAAGCAATCGCTAATTTTTCATCGTAGAGCCAAATAGGGGTAATCGGTGTCATACTGGATCCTATGTTAAAATCTTGCTTTTTAAGTTCCTGCTTAAAAAAAGTGGTGTTTTCCCATAATTTAGCTAAAATTTCTGGTTCTTCACAAAGTACATCGAGAGCTTCATGGCAAGCAACTGTTACAGCTGGAGGCAATGATGTGCTAAATAACATCGGACGCATCTTATGTCTTAAATAATCACAAACACTTTTTGAAGAAGCAACATATCCCCCTAAGACACCGACGGCCTTGGACAAAGTACCTACTTGAAGATCTACTTGGCCATTGAGCCCAAAATGATCAACTGAACCACAACCATGTTCCCCTAAGACACCGCTAGCGTGGGCATCATCTACCATAAGCATAGCATCATATTTTTTACATAGCTGTACAATCTCAGGTAAAGGTGCCATGTTACCATCCATACTAAAAACACCGTCTGTAACAACAAGACGCATACGATATTTCTGGGCCTCAATGAGACACTCTTCTAGTTTAACCATATGGACATGAGAATATATAAAACGCTTAGCTTTTGTTAAACGTATCCCATCGATAATACTAGCATGATTTAATTCATCACTAATAACAGCATCTTCTGCTGTCAGGAGAGAAGATAAGACACCTAAGTTAATGGTAAAACCAGATTGCAACACAACTGCATCCTCAGTCTTTTTAAAACGCGCTAAGCGTGCTTCAAGTGCATCATGAATTTCCATCGCGCCGGCAATCGTCCGCACAGACCCTGTCCCCACACCATATTTATCAATCGCCAACTTAGCTGCAGCACAAAGACGCGGATGCGTATTCAAACCCAAATAATTATTAGAAGCGAGCTGGATTAATTCCTTACCTCTAACAGAAACAACCGGTCCTTGAGCATCACTAAAAGGTTTAAGGGTTGACGGAGCTTGAGATGAGGTGTCTACTGCTAAAAATCGATTCATCTATCCATTCCTTTTTAATATAATTTAATGATCTGTTTTTTTGCTTTTTGGCTTTTGCTTTTTTATTCTTCCTTGCTTGGTCCTACGCAAAAAACTTAAACATACACGCATAAAGGACCGTTTCAGCCCAAAGCTGCGCGGCCCTTTTTTTCTTTAAATTGCTTTCTTAAACGATGCTTCGTTTAAGAAGAAAACAACTTTACCACAATTGCCCTCGTGCATTAAAGAAAAACCCTTTTCAAAATCCTCAAGTGAAAATGTATGCGTAATTAAGGGTTGTAAGTTAATAGCGCCTGTTTCTAAAAGACCAGATGTTTGTTCCCATGTTGTGAATAAACGACGCCCTACAATACCTTGGATTGTGATACCTTTAAAAACGATATCATTGGTAAAATCAAGCGAAACCTCTTCTTTAGGTAAACTTAAAAAAGACAATCTTCCAGCGGGTGCTAAAATTTTCACGCTTTGTTGAATAGCTTGTAGATTACCAGACATTTCTAACACAATATCAATACCTTGTGCACGTGTTATTTGTGCAACAACTTCTAAAACATCTTGATGCTTCGAATCAACAACCGTATCGGCACCCATTTTTTCAGCAAGTTTTAAACGGTATGGATTAACATCGACAGCTATTACATGTCTAGCACCGGTTGCTTTCAGCACCATAATAGACATTAAACCAATCGGTCCACAACCCATGACTAAAGCAGTACGGCCCACGACGGGACCAGCTAGGGCGGTATGTACAGCATTTCCAAGTGGTTCCATCAGACAAGCATGATGGAAAGGTAAATTATCCGGTAAAAGCCAAGCATTATATGCCGGTATTGCTATATAATCGGCAAAACCACCTTCACAATCAACACCAATAATTTGCGTATTTAAACAAACGTGTTGATCACCACGACGACAAGCAGCACAATGAGAACATACAATATGTGTTTCAACTGCAATACGATCCCCAATTTTATATTGCGTAACATTTTTACCAATATCGACAACTTCACCTGCTAATTCGTGTCCAAAAGTATAAGGTGGTTTGATGCGACTTTGTGCCCATTTATTCCAGGCATAGATATGCAAATCTGTACCACAAATGCTAGCACAATGAACACGAACAAGCAGGTCATCGCCACCAATCGTCGGTATGTTTTTCTGCACTAAGGAAGCACCAGCTTTTGCATCAGGTTTAACAAGTGCTCTCATCACACGCAGATCATCATCCATATGATGTAAAGAAACCATTATAAATTTTCTCCCTTTTCCTAATAAAACAACGAAAAATTGATATATGTGCTATGGTAGTTAATCATCAAAAACAAAAAAATAAAAATGGTAATGACAATGGTAATGACAATGAAAAAATACTAAGCAAAAGAAGATAATAAACGATCAAAGTATTTTCTATCTACCGCTAATTCTTGTTCAGCTAATGGTTTATCTTTAAAACCACTTATCATTTTTTCATATGAAGAGCGCTGTTTATCTTGATAAATAACACCTGTGATCAAGCCATTATTTTCCATTAAAAGTTGCATGGCATGTTGACGATCGTTATGGTTATTTTCATCGTCAACTGATGTAAGATTATCTTTAAACCAAGAATACGTATTTATTTTGTTATAGGTTATGCAAGGACTAAATATATTTATCAAAGAAAAACCTTCGTGTAGAATTCCTTGTTCAATCACATTTGTCATCTGCTTTAAATCACTCGAAAAAGCCTGAGCAATAAATGTCGCACCTGCAGATAGAGCCATTTCCATTGGTTGCAGAGCTACTTCAATTGATCCCTGAGGTGTGCTTTTGGTCTGAAAACCCTCACTACTACGAGGTGATGATTGTCCTTTGGTTAAGCCATATATCTGGTTATCCATTACAATATAAGTTATATTGACATTACGCCTAATAGCATGAATAGTATGTCCCATGCCAATGGCAAATCCATCACCGTCACCACCGGCAGCAATAACTTGCAAGTCACGATTAGCCAATTTTAAACCTTGAGCCAAAGGTAATACACGCCCATGTACACCATGAAATCCATAGGCATTTATATATCCAGAGATACGTCCTGAACAACCAATACCTGATAAGACAGCAACTTGATGGGGTTCAAAATTTAAATTAGCCAAAGCGCGTTGTAAAGCTGTTAGAACGGAGAAATCACCACAAGCAGGACACCAATTAGGTTTAACTTTGTTACGAAAGTCTTTGAAGGTCGCCATCAAAGCACCTCCTTGATTTGTTTAGTTAACGCTTTAGGTAAGAATGGGTTTCCATCATATTTCAAGACAGAAGCAAAATCGAAAGAATGGCCTTCTAATCCCATGTTTATTATCTTTCTTAACTGGCCGGAAATATTGTTTTCGATAATGATAATTTTTTGACATTTCTGAAAAACTTTCCTAACCAAACTACTTGGAAACGGATGTAAAAGTCGTATATGAAGCGTATGAACTTTATAATTCTCTTTTTCTAATAATTGTCTCGCTTCATCTATAACACCATAAGTCGAACTAAAACCACAAAGTAAGATATCAGCCTTAGGATGAGGTTCATGCGCGACAATGGGGCGATCGAAAGTAATGTCATTGGCAATTTTACGCATACGCTTATCCATCATCTTAATGCGATTTGTCGCTTCTTCTACCGGTCGACCTTCCGGATTATGTTCAACACCTGTAACATGGTGCAAACCAGCAGGATGGCCTGGTAAGACACGTGGTGAAATACCATCGTCAGTAAATGCATAGCGGGAAAATAAATCACCCTGTTGTAAAGCTGGTAATTCAGCAGTTAAGGGAATTAATTTACCGCGATCTATATGTATTTTATCATAGTCTAATATATCAATGGTTTGTTTACCTAGGGACAATACTAAATCAGATAAAACAATAACAGGACATTGATATTTCTCAGCCAAGTTAAAAGCTGCGATCATATCATAAAAACACTCCGTAATGGTACTAGGAGCTAAAACAATCTTCGGAATTTCGCCATGCGTACTGTAAATCATTGATAACAGGTCACTCTGTTCCTGTTTGGTTGGCAATCCTGTACTCGGTCCACCACGTTGTGTATTAACAATTACAAGTGGTGTTTCGGTCATTCCAGATAATCCAATTGATTCTGTCATTAAGGATAAACCAGGTCCAGCGGAAGCTGTAAAGGAACGTACACCACCATAGTTAGCACCAATACACATCATAACAGCAGCTATTTCATCCTCAGTTTGAACAACTGTACCACCTATTTCAGGCAAGCGAAGGATTAAATATTCCATAATTTCGGAAGAAGGTGTAATAGGATAAGCAGCCATCAATTTAACACCAGCAGCTAAAGCACCTAAAGCTAATGCTTCATTACCGATCATATAAAGTTTTTTCTTCTTGACAGCCTGATCTAAAATAAAATCATGACCTGTTAATTTTTGTTCTTTAATAAAATTCAAGCCTTGTTCAATCACAGATAAGTTTTTTGTAACAATATCCGAACCTTTGCGCAAAAATCTATCTTCAAGCACATCTTTCAAAATCGAAACCGATAAACCTAAAAAAGCTAAACTAGCACCAATCGCAACCATATTTTTAATCCGCGGCATACCTGCTTCTTCAGCAATAGCAGACATGGGAACATTAATTAATTTAGCCTTAATATTCGGTGGTAAAATAGGCTTAAATTTAGCATCTGCTAAAATAATACCGTTTTCTAACAACTCATGGGCATTTAGATCAATCGTTTCTTGGTCAAAAGCAACCAAAATATCAACATGATCAGCAATGGAATGGATAGGTTCGGTGCTAATACGAATTTTGGAATTAGAATGCCCACCTTTAATACGCGAGGAAAAATGGCGGTAACTATATAGATGATAACCTTGACGATTAAGCGCATTAGCCAAAATTTCTCCCGCACTATCTATCCCTTCACCTTGTTGACCCCCCACTTTCCAAGAAAGTTGTTTGATCATATAAAATCCCTCTCCTTCACAAAATCATAAAATGTAAAAATAAACCACTCCAAATAAAACATATCAAACGATCCTTAAAATCGACAAAGATAAAAGACTTCTCAAGATAAACATTTGACACTATTTTAGACCGAGCAATTTTCAAAGGCAAGCGTCTTCTATAAAAGGTAGGTAAGAAAAACAAGGGATATAAAAGCAACATACCTCTATCACGCGAAAAGACCTAACAAATATTTAATCCTGAAAAGTATGTAAAAAAACCAAGGCATCAAAAACGATAACTAAATAATTGATCTTAATAAATTGTTCATTGAGCAATGTTTTCATAAAAACAACGACAAAAAAACACTTCTTGATTGTATCATCAAAATATGTTGTAAAACAGCATTAAGAGACATGATTAATGACAAAAAACAAAACTTAACAATTTTTGATCATTTTTATCATGTGCTATGTCTGTAAAAATTAGCAAATAAATTGTAAAATGGCTTTTTTAATGTATGTTAAAAACAAAAATGATATCCTATTTAGAGTGAGAAATGATATCATAATCAATGTAAAAATCGATATAAAATGTCAGCAAGTAAAAAGATAAGCTAACCGAATCACCCTTTTATAAGAAGGTAATCATGTTAGCTTATTGTAATTTTTCAATATACCATCTATAAGGATTATCCCAAAAAATACGTTTAATCTGCTTTTCGCTATAATAGCGTAAAAGATGTTCCAAAAGTAGGGGGATTTTACTAGCATTATCCATTAGAGATACTTTTTCATCAGTACCATCAAAGTCTGAAGCTAAAAACAACGCTTGTTCGCCTCCTAATGATAAAACATGTTCCATGTGTTTTATAATATCTTCAATATAAGCAATACCTTTACTGTTATCACGCAATAAATAAGGCACAAAGGTAACCCCGCATAATCCGCCTTTACTAAGTAACTGCTTTATCTGTTCGTCAGATAAATTACGTGCGCTATTACACAAAGCTTTACAAGCCGTATGTGACACAATAGGTGCTCCCTGCATCAAATCTAAGGTATCAAAAAACGTTTTCTCACTAGCATGGGCTAAATCAATAATAATATTTGCTCTTTCCGCAGCTAAGATTAATTCCTTACCCCATGACGTTAAACCAAGATCATTATCGGTGAAACAGCCACATCCCGCTTCATTATCAAGATTCCAAGTCAAACCAATTTGGCATACACCATTTGCTTTTAAATCTGATAACAGCTGTAAATCACCGCACATACCTTCAACGCCTTCTAAAGCTAAAAGTGCTCCTAAACAATCACGATCCGGTATCTTAAAGATATCTATCAGGGAAACAATATCATCTTGGGACAAAACATATTCATTAAACAAAGTCATCTGTTTACGCAAAACTAATTGGCGATCTTCAGGTGATACTGATGTTGGAACATAGATAGCATATACAGCAGCTTTCACACCACCCAAACGTTGATAATATGGTGATGAATCATAATATGGTGGCTCCTGAGACTTTTCCCAAAGTTTCCATAGAAAATCAATATGACCATCAAAAAAGTTCATCAAGCACCCCTTTATCGACATTCTAATGCTTAAAAATACATATGCCACTTTATAGGAATTTAGCATGTAAAATCAAACATAAAAAAATCTTGTAAAATAATATATTAATAAAATAAAAACGAATGCAAATTAAAATAAAAAAAATCACAGAAAAAGAAAAAGGATGTTATTTATGAAATTTAGGATATACTTTTGGTCATGTCTCTGTTTTCTAATCCTAAACGGGTGTGGCAGCGAATTACATCAAATTTCCTCCTCAGAAGATAAGTTGCGAATTATTACGCTAGCACCAAGTTTAACGGAATATTTAGAACCTTTAAATCTAAAAAGCTCTTTAGTTGGCGTTAACGTCCATGATAAAAAATATGATCATATTGAAAAAATTGGGGACATGCATATAAATATGGAAAAAATCGTGGCATTAAAACCTAATTTAATTCTTGGTAGTAAAATTAATGGTAAAGATATCGCCAATTTACAGGCAAAGTTCAAAGATCAACAGGTGCAAATTTTTGTTTTTGATCCAGAAAATTCATCAGATATTAAGCAAACGATTAAAGATATCGGCGAAATAACAGAAAAAAAAGTGGAAGCAGCTAATTTGGTTGCTAAGATGGAAAAGGTAAAAAGTAATATAGATAACGAATTAGCCTCTGTTTCTTTTAAAACCGCTGTAATGATTACAGATCCTTCCCTTTATGTGCCTGGAAAAGAAACTTTTGCACACAGCATGATGAAAGAAGCCAAGGTAGAAAATATCGCAGCTAAAGTCGGGATGAGTGGTTGGCAACAGATATCTATTGAACAAATTTTAAAACAAAAACCAAATTTTATTATTTTGCCGTCAAAAAAATCAGTTGAAAATACGGCTACTTATTTGCCGGAAATCTTACAGAAACAAGAAGCGATTAAAATATGTTTTGTGGATGAAGATATTATAAGTAGGCCAAGCCCAAATTTTTATGAAGGTGTAAAAAGCATAGCTTCGTGTGTACATAAAAATGATCTAAATGAGATGACAAAGCTAAAGCAAGCTGCATAAATTAAAATAGCCATTTTTATGGCTATTTTTTATATGTGTTTTTATGTTTGTTTTTTATTTGTTTTTATTTTTTTTTTGTTTGTTTTTATATCTTAAAAAATAAATAAAAAACCTGCTCAATCAAGAAACAGGTTTTTTATTGAGAGGTCTTCACACTTAGTTAATGATTGAAATGATTATCCTCTCGGCTCAATAACTAATTTAATAGCTGTACGATCTTCTCCATCAATCTTTATATCAGTAAAAGAAGGAGAAACAACTAAACGCACACCACTGGGGGCCAAATATCCTCCTGCAATGGCAACCGCCTTAATAGCTTGATTAAGTGCTCCGGCTCCTATAGCTTGCATTTCTGCTTTACCATTTTCGCGCACTACACCAGCTACTGCACCTGCCACAGCAGAGGGCTTTGAATTGGATGAAACGCGCAATGCTTCAGGATCATTATTATTAGTACTCATACAAGTACCTCCTCGACGGTTGGGGTTAATCCATTTCCACATCTATTCGCTAAAAACAATAATATTCCTTCAAAACGATTACAAAAAAACAAAAGTGATAAATTCACTCAATAGATTCTAATAATGGAAACAGAATGAAAATTCGGAAAAGAAAAATTATTTAGCAAATCAACGTACCAAACACATGTCTATCCGTGTTTTTTTTAAAATCACCTCCTATAATTAATGAGGTTTATAATAAACAAAACACCCGAAATCTTCTATCTACGAATAATAAAAATGTTATTAAGCACAAATTTTAGGTTAACATAATTGAATCAAATAATAAAATAGCAAATTTATTAACGAAAAAGGAGGAAGATTCTGTAATTTTATTTAGTTTAAATCACGTTCACACTTATTATATCTAAAAACCAAGCGAAATGAAAGATTTAACAAAAGCTAAAAAACAAATTTAATAATAAGGCTATCCAAAGCACTAATGATAAAGCGTGTAAAAGGGGTTTATCCCTTTTACACGCCATGCAAATGAAGGAAAAAATATTTATAAACTAAAATCTTTAAGGAGCAAGCGGGGTATATTGATCATGTAACATCCTATAGCCTATTAGCAGTTTAACGCGCATATTCGACAGCTCTGGTTTCTCTGATTACCGTTACTTTAATAGAACCTGGATAATCGAGCTGATTACGAATTTGCTGACTTATTTCACGAGCTAAGGTGTATGATTCAGCATCGTCTATTTCTTCTGGTTTAACAATAATACGACACTCGCGACCGGCTTGAATAACATATGATTTAGCCACGCCTCCGAAAGATTCACAAATACCTTCTAATTTCTCTAAACGCTTAATATAGGCCTCTAGAGTCTCTCTACGCGCACCAGGACGAGAAGCTGATAAAGTATCAGCAGCACGCACCAGCACAGCAATAACGCTTTCGGCTTCAACGTCACCATGATGCGAAGCGATACTATTAATTACAACAGGATGTTCTCCATATTTTTTGGCTAGTTCAACACCAATATCAACGTGGGAACCTTCAACCTCATGGTCGATCGCCTTACCAACATCATGTAATAAACCTGATCTTTTAGCCAGACGTACGTCTTCTCCTAATTCTGCTGCCAATAATCCAGAAAGATGGGCCACTTCTAATGAATGACGCAAAACATTTTGACCATAGCTAGTACGAAAACGTAAACGTCCAATAATTTTAATTAAATCAGGATGAAGCCCATGGACACCTAATTCAAAAACAGCCTGTTCACCATAATCACGTATTCTTTCATCAACCATACGGCAAGCTTTTTCGACCGTCTCTTCAATACGAGCAGGATGAATACGTCCATCCATCACAAGATTTTCCAAAGCAATGCGAGCAATTTCACGTCTTATAGGGTCAAAACCAGACAAAATAACAGCTTCAGGTGTATCATCAATAATCAAATCAACACCAGTCAAGGTTTCAAGCGTACGGATATTACGACCTTCACGTCCAATAATACGGCCCTTCATTTCATCATTAGGCAAGGCTACAACAGACACAGTGGTTTCAGCTACATGATCAGCAGATAAGCGCTGTATCGCCAAAGATAAAATACGCCTTGCCTTTTGGTTGCTCTCCTCCATGGCTTGTTGTTCCATCGTACGCATCATCTGCGTTAATTCACGATGCATATCTTGTTTAGCAAGTTTAAACAAGATTTTTTTCGCTTCATCCAAAGAAAGATTAGCTACCCGCTCAATTTCACGTACGCGTTCTAGCTGTAGCTTAGAAACAACTTCTTCGCGTTTTTGTAATTCTTGTTCATCATAAGATAATTTTTGTTCCTGTTTTAGCATAAATTCTTTTTTGCCAATAAGTGATTCTTCTTTATGAATCAAACGCTGTTCTAAAATTTGTAAATCTGCTTTTTGTGCTCTTAATTCTTGTTCCGTCTCCATACGCATATTATGAATATGCTCTTTTGCCTCTAATACTTTTTCTTTCCTGATTGCTTCCGCATCATGTTTAGCTACATAGATTAAGCGTTCCGCTTTCTGTTTAACACTTTCTAAACGGGCTTTTTCGATGATATAGTTGAGAAAATAACCAATAGATATACCCATACATATCGCTAACAAGACAAAACCTATGACAGATCCGTCCACAAAGCACCCACCCCCTTCCAGCATAACGGGAGCTCATCCGATGTAACACACACGGAATTTCAATATAGCAAATTCGATAAATAGCATAAAACATTGATTTTAATCTTAAAGCAAATAATCAATTTAAAATATTATCGATACTAAAAAACTGCGAAATCTTTAAAAATAACATTATCACATGTAAAGCCGAAAACAGATATGATATAAAAAAACACACGAAGCTTTTTTCATGCATCTCCATTGTAGAGGGTGGGTAGAAAAGGTGTCAAGCCAACAACATATATCGATGAATAATGTCTTAAGCAAAAATCACCTATTTAAGGTCTGTTTTTTTAACAAAAGAAACGCCTGATCTTTGCGTAACTTCATAAGCAGCATCTGCAGAAGCGATAAAATCAGGATTATGTGAAATAACAATAACTTGCCTTTGGTACATCTGACTAAGTGATGTAAGTAAAGAAACTAAAGGATTAATATATTCCGCACTCATATGCTTACCAGGTTCATCTAATAATAAGGGTCCTTTTTGATAAGGTTTGATTGTTTCTAATAAAGCTATCCGCAAAGCTAAAGATACTGCATCTACAACGCCACCACCGCGCGATTCATGCGGCAAGTTACGCACTTCCCAATCATCTTCTTTTGTCATCACATAAATCTCCGCCGATGGATGTCCACCTTTTTCAGCTATCTCAATCACACAGCTAAATGAAGGTCCAAAAATATATCTTAGAGCACGCGTAACCAAATCTTGCAGTAAATTACGAGCTTGTTCTCTAGCTCTCTCTGTAGCTAGCTTAAATAAGATTTGCACACGTTCTAAAGTATGGATTTTTTGTTCAGCTAGCCGTTTTAATTCCCGGACATGCTCTAAACGTTCTTTTAATAAATTATGGGTAATTGCTCGTTTATGAAATTTATCCTGTTGTTTCTGCAACAATATATTATTTTCTTTTAAAACACTCCCCCATTTAGCCAAGGAATTTATTTCCATGATATCTCTTCTTTGAAAGATACATCAACAGCCTTTAAACAATTTTGAGCATTTTGCAAACATTCTTCCAATTTTTGCTGTAAATTCTTTAACTCTACATCCATCTCTTCTGGCGAAACACCTAAAGAACGAACCTCAGCCAATAATTCTAGTTCCTGCTGCCTTAAACTTTCTAAACGCGCTTCTGCCTTTAAAGCATCATTTTGTGCTTTTTCAAGTCTTTTTTTTATATCACGAACTTGTCCTTCTAATAATTCCATATCAAAGGTTTTTTCTTTTAAATCAAATTTAACTGAATTATTCATTTTTAAGAAGCCTCCTATTCATGATGAGGTTTATGTAAATCAAGCTCGGTCAAAGCTTGTCCACAAGTCGGACAAAAAGCTAACTTTTTTAATAATTGCTGCCACATAATACTTAATTTTTGCTCTGCTTCTTGACAATCACTTAAAAAGGCACAACCTTTTTGTTGTCGTTCACGTAACTTTTGAATTTGTTGCCTAAGTTTTTGTATAGGTATAAACTTTGTAACGAGCATCTCAAGTTCTCCATGGCTTTGTTGTAAAGGATGAAGTAACTTTACTAGATGTTCTTCGGCTTTTTTATATTTCCGACAACTCGAAATATCATTATATATCCTAAAAAATTTAAGGTAAATGATTTTGTGATCTTCTAATTTGTTTATTTGACACAATGTTTGCGAGAGCATCAATCGTTTATCCAATAAACGCTTATAAATTAATTGCTCGTCAACTAATTTATGATGTTGATCTTTTGCTTTCTGTAGTTTAAGCAATCGCTGTGTTGATGAAAAAAACTGTTCACAGTTAACGAGTGCTTTATTAATTAACGGTTTACATTTAACATAAACAAGAAGTTTTTGCTGTTCCTTCTTGTTTAAAGCAAATTTTTGCTTTAAACGATATATATCTATGTAGACCATTTTATAACCTTCTAATTCGCTGATTTGAGATAATGCTTGTACAATAATTAATCTATTAGCTAAAAATTGCTTTTGTATTCGTTGTTCTTTAAGCAATTTATGATGTTGATCTTTTAATTTTTGTAGTTTAAGTAACCGGTGAAACAAAGTAAAGAAAAGCTCACAATCCACAAGTGCTTGATCAATTAACGGTTTATATTTTACATAAACTAGAAGTTTTTGCTGTTCAAACGTGTTTAAAGAAAATTTTTGGTTCAATATATAAACTTTATTAGCCAGCAAAAATATATGCTCGCTCTTTTGCTGCGCCAAATTAGCTTTGTCTAATAACAATGCCTGTTGATCTAAGTTAGCAAATGGCGCTAATTCTTTGGTAATATCTTTTTCTTGATGTGCTAACATTTTAATTTCTTGCATCAAAGCTTGTCTATCATGGCCTAATTGACGCATAGCATAATCAAAAACATGTGTATGACCAATTTTACCTAAGATCTTTGCTTTAAAACGTTCTGATTCCATAAGCAAAAAAGGAGGATCTAGTTGGTTGCTAAGTTGTAGATAAAGTTCTTTGTCATCTAATGTTAAAGAAGTAATTTGATGGCAATTAATAATCTCTAAAGGTACCGAAGCGCCAAACCCTTCAAAAATTTCTTCCTCCCCATCCGGGGTCTTTTTTATATATCGATTAAGTGACGATGTACGTAGTCGTGTAATTGATATACCATTTTCAAAAACTAAAGTCACAACGCAACGTTTAGCACCAGTTCGTATAAAATGGGCACCACGTGGTATATTCCACAAAACCCATCTAATAGCGCGAAGAATCGCACTTTTACCACTATCTGATGGACCGATAAAAATATTACAACCTTTTACAAACTTTATTTCCGTATCTACATGTGATTGAAAATTCTCCAAATGCAAACTCTTAAAAATTGTCATGATAAAAAATCATCTCCATGCGCTAAAGCATCTTTGAGATAAGACAGGGCTAAATCACGTATATCGGCCTTAATATCGTGTAAAGATACGAGTTCATTAATCAAAGCCGTTATATCTATGGTACCTAGATCAGAAACACCTTTAACGGTTTGCACAAAAGAGGCCAACTGTTCTTGACGATATACATTCTCCATTACAGTACTCTTATCAAAAACTTTATCACCACGCAAAGCTGTCTTTAATTTTATTAAAGATATTTCAATCTTTTTCGGCATATCTAATGTGATCAAAACAACTTGAGGATGGCGCTTAAGTTCCTTCTTATTACCACTTAAACGAACAAGGGCACCTGGATTAAGTGCATATCTACCATCTTTAAAATGCAAGGGGAAACCACTATGTTCATGACCTGTTAATAAAATATCAGCTTTTGTCATTGATATAACATTACTAACATTAGTAAAAGGCACCCCAGGAGGCAAAGAATGATCACAAAGCATCCCATGAACAAGATGAATCTTATGCGTCGCTAAAGCATCATCAACCGGAAGATCATAGTCATCCTGTGGATCACGACGATCAAGCTCAGGATGAAAAGATGTACCCGTTATTTGGACACGCAAATCATCTTTAATTAAATAAACAGCTTCCTGCTGAGGTATAACATGAATAATCTTCAAAGCATCAAGTAGCCCCAACATCGTACGATTTAAAGTTGATAAATTATGACCATATAGATCATGATTTCCAGCCACAGCATAAATCGGCACACCCCATGCCATCAAAGAACGCGCAAAAGAACTAACCACAGCAGGAGAAAGCGATGGCCGATCAAAAACATCGCCTCCATGCAAAACAGCTGTAACTTCATGCTCACGAATAATACCCTTTACTTCATCCATCTTTTTTAATAAAGTTTCAGTAAAATCATCCAAACGCATCCTAGGCGTCGTACCACGCATATGCGTATCCGTAAGATAAAGCAAACGGAGCATAATAAACTACCTCCAAAAATCACATAACTTTATATCAGAAAATTATTTATAAAAAATTTATAAATAGACTAAGAAAAAATAAATTAATCTAGCATTAACAGTCTCAAAAAAAGCAATACAATACCTTAAAATCTACCGTATTTATAAAAAATAAAAATATCACTTTAAAAATATATCCTTGATGTATTCAGAAGCTTGTCCAAAAAACTTGTTAATAATCTCATCGGATGAAATAAAAGCTATTATAATGCATATTTTTGTCTTTAAATTGCATTATGACTAATCGTCTATAATAATATTTTAAATAAAGTCATGAAAATGAATTAAAAAAATTAATATAAAAATATTTGAACATTGATCGAATTCAATATTAATAATTGTATATCTTTGAACAGGAAATTCCAAGTGAATCTTTAGGAAAATATCAATGATATACTTAACGCGCTCTATATAAATAAAATTATGTATAGAATCTTAAACATAAATAATGAAAATTAAAAAGATATAAATGTTTACTTAAGATTTAAAGTTATTTAATCCATGCATAAATTAAAAATTATATTATAATGAATTTTAATTTAAGCTAGACAATAAAATTTAATAATATAAATAATAAGCTTGTCCAAAAAAACATGGAAAAGGAAGTTACGGGAACTAACCTAAATCAATAAAAACTTATAATAACGGCAATTTTTGAATTATGAATAATCGTCTATTTGATATTTCTGAACAAGTCCAATAATATAAATCCAAAGATACCACTTTTGTGAATAAATATAAAAAAATTCCCAATATAAAATATGAATACTTATTATTTTATGGTATAATCTACCACATAAATATCGTATCCTTTTCTCATCTATTTAAAGCTAAGTTTATATTATTTCCTATATCTAATATAAAATAAAATTCAACAAAGGATGTATTAATAATCATGGCTAAATATCAAAATTTATTTAAGCTTTTTTTCATTTCTAGTATCGCTACATGTCCGGGAGCTACTATTGTTTTAGCCGAAGATCGCGAACAAGATTCCAAAAATATAATTGAGTATAAAAATATACATAATAATTCAAATGATGAACTTAAATCTTTAAACAATTCCGTCGAATCATATCATGATAACTTAAAAAAGCTATCTTCTTTATCTTCTGAAGAAGAAATTAAGAATAAAATTTCAATGATGGAAAAACATCTTGAAGATATAGATAATAACTACATTAGTAATGAATTGTTACCAAATGATATAAAAACATATCCATTGATATCCAGCGCCAAATATTCGATATTCTTGAAATCCTTTGCTGAAAAATTCGACATAAGATCATTTATGGATTTCTTAAATTATTCAAACGATGATTTGAAAGATACTAAAAAAGAATTGCAAGCTTATTTTTCCAATCCTAATATAAGTGATAAAAACCAAATAGCAAATTCTATGAAAAAATTTATACAAACTAGAATAAAACAACCTCTAAAGAAAATTTCAGATGTAAAATCTCTAGAAGAAATTTCTAAATTACGTATGTTATTAAAAATATTAATTCTTTCATCAAATTTCGAAACAAATTTGCAATCTTTTTTTGATTTTTGCTCTTTTATAAAGAATGATCCAGGGCTCAAAAAAGATGATAAAACCAAATTTGATATCTTAGCATTATCTGATAATCAAATACAAAAAAAATTTCATGATTATGAAGATTATTTAAAAACAAAATCGGGATTTGAAAACTCAACTTTATCCCTAGAAACAAAAATAACATATAAATTACTGCTTGTTTTTGCGCAATATTTAGCAGTTGATTTAAAAAAATATAATACAGATATGGAAAAGTTAGCTAAAAATATTAATCAAAAAAGAAAAAATAATCATTCTAATATATTAAACCATATTCGTCATATAGCTGATATAGTTAAACACCATAACAATATTAATAAAAGTAATATAAGAAACGATGAATCTAAGGCTAAATATAATATAATGACTTTTGATTATAATAGCTATAGTAGTAATAGAGAAAAATATATAAAAGATTTCGACAAAGTAATGAGCGATTTATCATCACATTTACTAACTACAAGATTGAATTTAAATGAATGGTATAAGAATAGAAATAATATTTTACACCATATTAATTTTGATAAATTATCGGAAGATCTCGAAAAATTATATGATCTGGAAATTGAAGCTTTAAACAAAAATTTAATCTTGCATAAACAAGAAATTAATATTCTAAATAATTTAGATAAACAAAACTCGTACAGTTATAGTGATGAAATAAAAATCTCGATTTTAAAAATCAAAAAACTACAAAAAGAAGCAAAAAATCTTAATGATAGATATAAAGAGTTAACTCAGCAGTTAAAGCAAGGTTTGCCAAATACTTACATAGAAAAATTGGATGAATCATTGAATTTAATATATAAAAAAACACAAGATATATTGAATTCACTTTCATATAATGCCATTAATATGTAAAAATTATTAACTTTATGTTATAATGAAAAAGTATATAATTAATATTATGATAAATAATAATATTAATTATATACTCAGGTGGTATTCAACTTAAAAATGGTTTCCACAAATAACCACATAGCCAATTAAACTTGATAGCCAATTAAACTTGAAAAATAAAATAGATATAAAAATCTTATTTTTTTATATTTTAAAACTATTGATATAATTTAAATATAAAAACAATTGCAAAAGCTTTTATTTAATTTTATTAGATTCTTAGCTTCTTTTGATATAAGTTTTTTTTGGACAAGCTCACCAAAACCCAACACAAAATTTAACACTCATGTTGGGTTTTGTTCGATATTAAATTGATTTAAAATACCAGGTATTAATTTATATAAATAAGTTCATTTTAAATTTATTTCTTTGGATAAAAATTTAAAAATCAACCTTTAGCCAATACTTAAATGAGTATCCTCTAATGGCTTTTATAACTAAGTACATTTTTGGGTTTGTTTTTAATAACCAAAAATTGCACCCTTATTTTTTGTGTAAATTTTTATATAATTTTAGAAGATGTCCTATGTCATCCATTGACATGATAATCTTTTCTGTATCTAATTTAGGCCTTTCAGCTATATAGAACTTGTCCAAAAACCCATGTAAAAGAGAGCTGCAAAATCTAACATAAAACACTAAAAGCTTATAATAACGGCTATTTTGGGGTTCGAAATATCCCATGAATAATGGATATTTAACATTTCTGGACAAGTCCATAGTTAACACTTTCATCAAATATAAAATTTTTATCCCTGGAAGACACACACTTGCTCCATGGTCTTCAAGCTGCATCTGAGATGAACCAAAGTTCTTCTCTGTCTATATATATACTATGTCCAATATTATATTTTTGCGTACATTTACTGATAAAATTATCAATATTAAATTCATTGATGTTTGATTGGATTTCTATTTCAAAAACTTGTATAAATATTTTAATCGTTTTTTCGCTATCCGGTAGTTTATTTAAATCATTAACTATTTCATGTACTCTATTTTCAGTTATATTACCATGAAAAATCATGTAATCTATACTTTCTCATATTTCGTTCATTTGCGCTTTTTCTATTTCATTTATTCTTGAAACTGGTGTGAGGACGGCTTTAAATACTTCTGAGGATAGCAGGAGAAGATATGGTCTGTATAGGGATAATATAGGCTCGGCACAGCTTTTTCCATGGCGAAAATTTTTAATAAATTCTAATAAATTTTTATATGCATTATTAATATCAGTTATAGATATATATCTATAACTATATCATCACCCTCCATTACTAGCTTATCCCTAATATCTTTAAAAAGAATTTCTTTTATCTTCTTTACCACAGGCGTTTGACTTATTGTATAATATCCCCTAAATGATACAAGTCTATTATTTTTTAATTTTATATTTTGTGCTTTAGCTAAATTTTTGTACAATAGGTTACATTTTGAATATGGTCTAGGAACTTCATCTATCTATCCATTCATGAAATTTTGCATATAATGAATCTATCTTAAAATTATATAATTACTCCTTTGAAGCATTCAATTTAAGCTCCTTTAAATAGACTGAAACTCGGGGCAAAATAGCCTCACAGTCTTCCATTTCAGTCAGTGGTTTTTTTATTTCTTCAAAAGGCATATTTAACATTATAACGCTATTATGTGAGCTATCATTGTCCGGTTCATCCGAAAAGTCATATTCAAAAATATGGCATTCATTGGAATTATCCTTAGTTCCCATTTTACTACCTCCGAGGTGTTTTGTTTATTTATATAATTTTTATTCTAAAAATAATATTTTAATTATTAATTAATAATTATTGCGATTAATAGAATATAGATTTAATAACTTGTATACTATTAAATAATTAAAAAGCAGGAATTACATACTACTAATTTGTATCTCTTTTATAGTATTAATTAGTATATTTATTTTATTATCACATATCTATATATTAAACATTTGTCATAATAAATATAATAAATAAATTAAAAATATTATAATATTCAGACAATTTTATTCCATATTTATCAACAATAGTTTGTTAGGAATAAAAGTTAAAATATATATAAATATAGGTACATTATATCAAATTTTGCTATTAAAATATTAGCATTTTTTGTTTCTAAAAATTAGTACTCAAGATATCAATTTAAAATAGTATAAAATAAAATATTCAATAAAAATAATACAAAAGTTTATGTATCAATATATAAATTTTTGTATTATTTTTAATATATCTATAATGGAATCAGAAAACAGAACGTGTACAATTAACATTTTATATAAATAAAATTGATCTTTTTTCTTTTATGTAACCTATTTTTATGATATCTACATATACTCTTAAAGTAAAATTTAGTTTCGTTAAGTTGAGTTAGGTCATAAAAATTTTTAAACAGGGGGTAAGTATGGCAAATAAATATAAGCACTATGTATCATTAATCATATGGATTGTTGCATTAGTCTCTATAGGATCGGCAATTGGTTTTTTGGTTAAACCTGAGTTGGACACATGGTATGATACTTTAAATAAATCGCCTCTTACACCACCAGGTTATGTTTTTGGCATTGCATGGTCGATTTTGTATACCATTATTGCTATCGCTGGTTGGATGATCTTTAGTAAGCCATCATTAAAGATAATTAAAACTTTATACATTGCTCAGTTAATTTTAAATTGGCTTTGGTCACCTTTATTTTTTTCCTATCACTTAATTGGCATATCACTTGTTTGTATCTTGGTAATGGATATTTTAGTCGCTATGCTAATTTATTTTGCTTATCAATGGAATAAGACTGTGTCTTTACTGATGATACCGTATTTAATGTGGTTATGTTTTGCATCTTATTTAAGTTTTTATATATTCCAATATAACTGATCTTATCATTATCTATCGTCGGCCAGCAATTTATAACGTAGAATTAATCACTTTACTTCATACAGATAATTTTAAGCTGATAAACCATTTTTAATTAAATGGTTTATTTACCATGTTCTAAAATATTTTAAATTATTTGTTTAATCTTTTACAAAGCACCGCGCTTGTCAAAAAACGGATTCAAAGAAAGTTTAAGAACCTAATCTAATGCACCCAAAGCTATGATAATAGCTATTTTTGTGATTAAATTACATCATTACTAATCAGCTATATTAATATTTCTGGACAAGTTCAAAGGTAATTTTTTCAGATAAAAATTATGCTCCTAAAACCTGTCTGGAAATACGGATATACTAAGCTTGTCCAAAAAACCATATTTAAGAGCGTTTAAAAACCTAATTGAATGCATAAAAACTATGATAATAACTATTTTTATGTTTAAATTACATAGTTAATAAGAGTCTATATTAATATTTCCAGACAAATCCCTAATAAAATGCATAAAAAGCGATGGTAATAGCTATGGTGGTGTTTAAATTACACCGTCAACAAGTGTCTATATCAATATTTCTAGACAAATCCCTAATAAAATGCATAAAAAGCGATGGTAATAGCTATAGTGGTGTTTAAATTACAAAGTTACTAATCCTATTTCCTGGCAAGTCCACTATGACGGAAATACAATATACATAGAGCTTGTCCAAAAACCTATGTAACAGCGAGTTGCAAAACCTAATGGAAAAAACTAAAGGCTTATAATAACGGCTATTTTGGGTTTTGAATTACCTCACGACTAATTAGCTATTTAACGTTTCTGGACAAGTCCATAATGAGCTTGTCCAGAAAACCATGTTAAATAGTGTTTAAATTACCAAATTACTAATCGGCTATATTAATATTTTTGGACAAGTCCATAAAATAATCTTTGAAAAAATAGTTAATAGAGTTAGAAAAATAGATTTAAAGACCAAAAGAAAGGGTGGAAGGCAAAATATACTCGACCCTGAAAATCAATTATACTTATTTTTTCATAATTTTTTTCTTGGGTTTAAAAATAGAATGATTGCACAAATTTTTGGTATTAGTAAAAGCACGGTTAATAACACCATACAAAAGATACAAGGTATCGAAAATAAAGTATTATCCAAAAGATATCCTGAAAATCAGAGCCCCTATTTTTCATCTCTCATATTTTGTTTGTGTATATTCGATTGTACTGAAGTGCGCATAGAAAGACCAAAAAAAGATAATAAAAAATATGAATCCAGAAGAAAAAGTATTCAAAAACGAATTCTTTCCTTGTAATTTGTGCTGAAACAGCTTCTATTGGCTACACAAATTTCGCACCTGGTAGTGTACATGATTTTAAGATTTTTAAAGATTCGTACATTCCATCTAAGTTTATTTTTTTAAACCAAAAATTAATAAAGGAAGCCTCGGCCTGAAAAAAAAATTAGTGATGGTAAATATGATAAGCATAAAAGGTGATGAATTGAAGAAAATAAATGGTAGTTTATTTATTAAAATAGGTATATTCAATAAACCATAAAAACCAGGAATAACAATCCCGTAGAAACAAAAAGCTAATAAGATTATCGTATTTATCAAAAAATTATCAAATTTAACTTGATGTCCACACCAATAAGTTTCGTACAATTTCTGTAATTTAATTAATAAAATCCATATAAAAATACCAAAAAATACAACCAATGCTGGATAAGAAACAAAAAACAATAAAATAAAAGTAATGACTAATACGCATAAACTAAAAATATAAAACAAGAAAAAGCGTAATTTTGTTATTTTTTTGTTATCATAAGCATGTTTATAACAATTTCCAAAATATAAAAACAGTCTTATCCAGTATTCTTTGGGCACTACCCCACAACTTAATCCATAAATTGATTCAACCCTTTCTGAAATATCTATATTTTCTATAACAATAAAATCATCTTTTGTTTTATTGTTATAGAAGGTGAAAAATCTCCAAATTAAAAATAATATCAAGATATATATTATTATAAAATTTATATCATATGCATAAACACCCTCATTAGTTCCATTTATCATAAAATTAAGAAGAACAGGAAATAAAACCAATATAATCAGGGTTAGATAATAAAAAGATCTAAAAGTAAAAATAGTTATTTTTTTATTTTTCAAAAATGCAAAATTAAACACCTTATCACCTCTCATATTATTATTTATAAATAAAAGTATATTTTAGAAATAAATATAATAAATGAACTTGTCCAAAAACTATATTCAAGAACGTTAAAACCCTAATTGAATGCATCAAAAGCTATTAAAATAGCTATATTTAATAGCTATTTTTGTGTTTAAATTACATCATCAATAATAATCTATATTAATATTTCTAGGCAGATCAACTATATAAAATTCAATTACTAACATTGAAAACTGTAATCGCCTGCATATAAAAACAATTTATTTAATAAAAATAAAAAAATACATGATTACAAAAACATCATGTATAGAAATTTATCAAATAAGTTAATTTGCAAAAATTATATAATTATTTTCCGATTAATATACAAGAAGAAAATCATTAACAAACCGGCGAACATGCAGCAATAGATGAAACTGTACATAAAAGAGCACCAACTGCTGGACATAAAAGATTACAAACCGTAAAACCTGGTGGATTACCAATAAAAGCCCTACAAGCTTTATAGAAACATGCTAAAGGACTATCTGCAGCCACTCCACAAATAAAGCTAACCATTTCAGGACAAATATCACATAAAAACGACCTCTTACCACGATGCTGATTTTCTTCAAAATCTGGGGCTAAAAAAACTTTTGATATCTGTCCATCAGAAAAATATAGTTTTTCCTCCGCACCTTCTCCTACTTTAGCCGTAGCCGAAAAAGTGCCATCAGAAAATTTCCCTCGCGAATGTATAACTTGACCCACTTTTTCTTTTGTTATCTTGTTATACAAACTACGGACCATATAACCATGACTCATATCAGATCCTAATTTCTCTTTAAGCTTGTTTTTTGCTTCTTCGGATATATCCTTATTGGTCAAATTAATTCTAAAACCCTTTGTGTCATTGAAATCACGTTTAATCCCAATACCATCTCGATCCAAAGTATCTTCTAAAGATTTTAAATTATCTGAATCTTTATAGAGATTTTTCTCGATTCTTGACTTAGACAAATTACTTACTTTAACACCGTTTAAAGGATCATTACCTGAACACGCAGGGGATACCATATTGTCTGTATTTTCTTTGATATTTACATCTTCTATCTGATCTATTGAAATATTATCTATAGCTGATGCTTGTCCTAAATTCAAAGATAAAGGTGAAATCAACATAGAAACAGTGCTTGCTAAAACCACAACTTTCGAAAATATATATTTTTTAAACAAAAACCTCAACTCCATTTATTATTATTTTTTCTAGAAAAAATAATAATATCAAATTTTCACTTATTCATCTTATGATAATTGGTAAATTTAATATGATAAAATTAATTATTGAAATCATTTATGTAAAAATAACTCATAACAGTCCACAAGAATACTATAAACATATTACCAAAATATAAATTCAAATTCAACAAAATATTCAATATATTTTATTTTTTTCGTCATATAAAACAATATTTACTAGGTTCTTACTGTGAGCTTGTCCAATAACCCATGTTAAATAGTGTTTAAGAACCTAATTTAAGGGCAAACGCATTGTCAATAAAATTAAGATTACCTTCATATCTGTAAACACGATACTTTTATTTTTTAATGGTAACAACTTTTGTATCTGTATTTTTTATAAAATTTAAAAACATTTTTATTTGATTTTTAATTCCTAAAGGACAAATAACAATATCGATTTTTAATGCAACTATAAAATAAAATACTTTTTTAAGCTTGTTTCGATTATCTTTTTTGAAATATACCGAGAATCTACGCAAAAAATATGGTTTATAATCTGGCTCGGGCGCACTAGATATGATATAGCAAATGGCTTCATTAAGTGTTTTTTCATTCCATTTCGAATTAGTAATAATATGGCTTATAGCTTTACGGCACCTATTATAAAAGCTTTTTTTATGAATATATGAAAAAGTTCCGTTAAATCTTTGTGCCAACATACCATCAATAATCTGCAAAATATGATTAAAACCAGATGAAGTAAATTGGGATATTAACCCCAATTTAAGAAAAAATTTGACCAAATGAGATTTATTTGTTAACCTACAATTGATAGACATTCCCTATCCTACTGTTTTGTTTTAACACTTACATTCTACACAAGTGATAGGGGCATGTCTATTTTTTTTGTAAAATCTTAAAATATAATACATTGTAAACTTTAGAAATATAATAATATTTTATTATTTTGATTAATAATTTACTTTTTCGCATATACAGTAAATACTAATTATCCCTATTAATCTTTTATAACAAGTACTTTGGCTAAAATCATATACCATATTTAAACATAAACCGATGAACATAAAAATATATATAAATATATACTTTTAATTTTCTATCAAAAAATAAAATCTATTGACATAAATGGATATAATTGTTAACATAGATAAATGAAATTGAAAATAGATTGATACTCGGGATATTAATTATAGAATGAAAGTAACGATAATAATATCTTTTAAAAAACTTTATTAGTCTTAAATACAATTGTCATTAAGGCTTAATATTCAGATAAATTAATTTATAAAAATTATTTAAATACCGTATTAACTATAAAAAATAGAAAAAACATTAAAAATCATACTAGAAAAGGAAATTTAGGATGAAAAAAATATCATATAGCAAAAAAAGAATATCAATATTTCTAGCATTTTGTATATCCTTAACTGGAATATCTGCCATAGGATCATATGCCAAAACTGTTATACCTGTTAAAAACCAAAATAAAATAGATGAAACTACAAAAAATAAAAAAATACAAAAAGCCGAAATGATTATTGCTAAAATAAATGAAAAATGTTATGATTTTAAAAAATTATACGACAACAGTAAATACATAGATCAGGAAAAATTATCGGGAAATATAGAAAATCATAACAAGGTAAGGGAGTCATGTGATCGAAAAACCTCTGATAATCCAAATGATTATTCATTAAAAGATCAAATAAACTTTCTAAAAAGTCTGTCCATTGCTAAATTTAATGATTATGAAGAAAGATATAAAGAACAATATGGAAATAAATCTTATTCTGATTTTTTAACAGAAGAGCTTAAATCAGACTATGCAATTTTAGTAATATATTTATTCTATATCTCTGTAGATGTAGATTCTAAAGATAATTATCCTATTTCCTTGGATATAAATAACCCAAACACTAAAAATGGTGCCTTAGATAATAAATTCAATGATCTTATCAGTGATTTTCTATTTTATATAAACAATATGGAACAAACAAAGGATCCAAAAAATATCGATGAAACAAAATATATAGAAACAATGAAGTTATTATTAATAAAAACTCAAGATTATATAAAACAATTTGAGAAATTTGACGCAAAGATACAACAAACAAAAACAGATAGTACTACCTATAATACACCAAAATCAATAAAAAAATTATATAAAAAATATTCGGCAACATTAGCAGAACTAATTTTCATAATTATAGAAAATAAACATTGGCTTAATATAATCTCCAAAAACAAAGAATACGAATCTTTATTCAATGAAGATATTAATAAAAATGAAAATATTAATAAAATAATAAAAATCAAAAAAACCTTTAAAAAAGAAACCAAAGCCTTAAATCAAACTTTAACTACCAACGGATGGAAATCTAACTTGGGTTGGAAAATCAAGTATAAAAACAATAAAGTTGCAGTTAAAGACGATAATATTACGGATGAATTGAAAACAAGCATTGAAAAATTAAAAAATAGAAGCTGATAAAATATAAAAACCAAAGTTGTTTTTCTTTGGTTTTTATTATATTCAAATAGATGAAATTAATATGATTTTAGTCATTATTTAAATCTAAATAACTAAATAAAACATAAAGAGAAAATAATTAAAACTTAGTTCAATTATTAAACAAGGTTTATTTATCTTTTAAAATTTATGATAAAAGATAATCATAAATGTAGTAATAATAACATCTTTGAAAATACTTTATTAGTCTTAAATAAACCCTGCATTAAAGTTTAGATATAAGTCCAGTGTTTAAGAACCTAATTTAATGCACAAAAAGCTATGATAATGGCTATTTTTGTGTTTAAATTACACCATTAATAATCGGCTATATTAATATTTCTGGACAAGTCTAAAGATCCAATCATCATATTATGGATTTTTATAATCACAAATGCTTTTATTATAAAAATCATCAAAAGAGAATTTTAATAAAATAAATAAATTTATCTTTTATAAATCACTATATAATTACGTAAGCATAAATGGTCTTTTATCCGGGTCAATAATAATAATAATATACTTTTTATAAATATATAAAATTTATCTATATAAAATAAAAGAAAAGGGGTTTATTAATAAAAATATAAGGCGCCAACCTCATCTTTTAATGTATATTTTCCCAATGGTAAGTAAATAAAATTTTAAAGGTATGTGATAAAGTGTCGCAACCCAATATACCAAATATTACACCTCCGATTAATGTTAATCGATCTGATGCTCTTAAACTAATGATCGCTGCTATTGCCATGGAGGAATTAGGACTTAGCCACGTTATTTAATATGATGCACCAATAAACGTATATCACAAAAAATGTTTATTGGATACAAGAAAATTACATGGATGAATAATGTGAACGATTTTGAAAAATGTCCTTTTTATTAATTAATATAATTTAAGATAATTTGATTATTATGTTTAAGTGATAATAAATACAGCAACTTGTATATAGCTTTTATGTGGCTAAAGCTATATTTGTGATAACAAGCTAAAATATCGCATCCATGAATTTTATGTATTTTTGCATGATTTAAAGATCAAAAATTAATTTAAAATTTTGATCTTTAAATATAATCCCGAATTCTCTAAAGTTAGCAGTTGATAATTACAACTACATGGCAAAAGAGAATAGGTTGTTTCTTAGCTTTTGGATTTCTTGTATAATGCAAAATACATTGTTGAATTTTATTAGCTATGACAACAACTGGAAAGCCGTATGTATTGTAAAATGCTTGTACGGTTTGGGAGGGGCTAAATAGAGCTACCTCGTATTATTAATACCGAAGGTGAGGGGCGACACGTTATTGATTTAAGATAAGATCAATCTTTATCTTTATTTTATAACTTTGCTTGATTAGAAAGCAAAAAAATGTAAATTATTAATAAAAACAAGAAAATGTTATGGTATTTCCAAAGTTTACAATATATTATATTTTAATATTTTACAAACAAAAATAGACATTCCTCTATCACCTGTGTAGAATGTAAGTGTTAAGCAAACACACAACAGGGGGATAGCGAATGTCTATTAATTGTAGGTTAACAAATAAATCTCATTTGGTCAAATTTTTTCGTAAATTGGGGTTAATATCCCAATTTACTTCATCTGTTTTTAATCATATTTTGCAAATTATTGATGGTATGTTGTCACAAAACTTTAACGGAACTTTGTCAGATATTCATAAAAAAAGCTTTTATAACAGGTGCCGACAAACGATAAGCCATATGATGACTAATTCAAAATGGGATGAAAAAATACTTAGTGACGCCATTAAAAATGTTTCTTATGAAGAAGTTATCCATCAAGCTAAGAGAAAAAATAAACCTTACTTTCTTATAATTGACGATACAGTATGCCATAAGACAAAGCCATCATCATTAGCTGAACACCCTATACAAGCAGCAGGTTACCATTATTCTAATCTAGATAAAAGAAGTGTATATGGTCATTCTATTGTTCAAGCTATGTTACATACAGATGGTTTAAGCTATCCTATAGAAGTTACACGTGCTAATAAAACAGAAAGTAATAAAATGGATACTGCTTGCGATATCATATCTAGTGCTCCTGAGCCAGATCACAAAGCATATGTTTGTGTAGATTCTTGGTATATTTCAAAAAAGATCATCGAAACAAGCTTAAAAAAAGGATTTCATTTTATAGGTGCATTAAGAATCGATATTGTTATTTGTCCTTTAGGCATTAAAAATCAAATAAAAATGTTTTTAAATTTTATAAAAAATAAAGATACAAAAGTTGTTACCATTAAAAAACAAAAGTATCGTGTTTATAGATATGAAGGTAATCTTAATTTTATTGACAATGCAGTTGTCCTTATTTGTCTTAAGGAAGGTCAAGATATATCTAAAGCAAAAGCTTTTATTTGCACAGATATGGAGCTAAGTAATGAAGAAATTCTAAATTATTATTCGAAAAGATGGGAAATCGAAACCTATTTTAGAACAGCTAAAAATTATCTTGCTTTACAAGGATACCAAGTCAGATCAAGCAAATCTTTAGATAGATACTTAATTTTACAAATGTTTGTAGCAATGTATTGTATACATACAGGTAATGGTAATCTCCTAAAGGGATTACGTAAATATCAGGCTAAAAAAGAAGCTGATCGAATAGAAGATATGATTGATATATTAATTTCATCCCTTAAAGAGGTAATATCATATTTAGATGTTCCTACGCATATATCTGTGAAGCTTATTTTATCACGTGCCAAAAAAGGATTAAGAGCAGCACTAAGGTCCTACTGTTATCAATTTAAAGAGGTAGCCTAAATCTGCAAATGCAATTAAAAAGGATAAATATGGTAAAAACCTAAAAAAGCTAGGTTTGTTTTTTGACCATTTATAAATATAATTAAATTTATTATAACAATACAAATATATAAATTCTCTTTTTAGATTAATTAAACATAAGGATGCTAAATTACTCTAAAAATAAAAACGATCTTTTGTATAAACAAATAATGTTCAAACTTAGATTATAATAAACTTTTCAAGTTAATTTTTGAAAATCAAAAATTATGGCCTATTTTTTTTGGCAAGTACAGGTGTTAGTAACCTACTCCAGCCTGCATTATTAAGTGTAGGGAGCCTGGTATGGATTAATAAATAGACTAAGGCGAGGTTCACAAAGATTTCAAGGTTAAAGTAAACAATTGCTCATTTTTTTCACCTAAGTAAGCAATTAACATAATTCTAAAAGTTTTAATTATGTTTGTTTTTATTTAACCTTTATATATCCGCCTAATGTTTAAGCTTAACTAAATAACACTTTGGAACGTGGTAAGTAGTAATTTGATTACTATGAAAGCAACATATCTTTATGTAAGACAATATTTAACTATATTAGACAGATAGATGTTTAAAAAAGGACACCTTGTAAGAAACGCCGTATGAAATGAAGTGCGACACGTTCCTGTTAAAACCAGGCATTAGCATTATATAGTGTTAATGAACCAAATATTGAACTTAAATTATTTTAAGCTCTTCTACCTGTTTGCATAGCATAATGTAAAAAGCCAGGAAAAAGAGGCTATATGTATGACAAGTATGGACAAAGAAACGAATTTACAGGTTTACGGTTTAAGGAAAAAGTTATTTTTAATTATTTCATTGATTAAAAATAACGTTGTATGGTTTATTATACGGTTTAAAAATTTTTTCATAAAATCTTATATTGATTTTATGAAAAACATCCTGTATGAAAATCAAACTTCTTATTTTCCCTACCTATAGTTTCTGCCTAAACATATATGAACTTCATTTATTTGGAACGCGGAAAACAATGATAAAATATATCTATATAAAAAATATTTTGAATTTAAAAATATAATTCAGAAATATAATTTCAACATTAAAATAAAATTTATATAAAAATATATCAATCCATTGCGAGAGAAAAATCACCTGACCTATGATGTATCTAATAAATACTAAGGGATAGATTTTTGGTAATAATTTGATTTTATGAATATTAAAAATATTACCTCATGCCATGTGAAGTTAAAGCTTCATGCATGGTATTTATGCAAAAAATATTTATAGGCAAATATATTAATATTAATAATATTGATTTATAAATAATTAAATATTTACTTATAATTATTTATGCTAATAGTTTCATGTACGGTGTAAAGCAAAAAAAATATTTTAATTTTATAAAAATTGTATTTAATTGCTATAAACTCCAATACGTTCTCGGTACATTAGCTGGCATTACAAATCCAAATTCACCAACCATTGCTGACTTAATTGCACTTAATAAAAACATCCAAACAAATCTCCAATCTATTGCCTCTCAAGAAACAGCTATAACTTCTCAACTAAGCTTTGTTTTAGATGAATTAAACACAGAATCTGCAGGACCTACTGGTCCTACTGGTCCTCAAGGTAAAACAGGAACAATTGGTCCTAGAGGTCCTCAAGGCCCTACTGGTCCTGCTGCCATTTCTGGTAATAACAATACGGGGCCAACAGGACCTACTGGACCTACTGGACCTACTGGACCTTCAGGTATCACAGGATTCCAAGGTAACGTTGGTGAACAAGGTCCCAAAGGAGCAACAGTTATAGGACCTACAGGGCCAAATGGTAATACAGGACCTACAGGCCCTACTGGTCCTACTGGACCCCTAGGTATTACAGGTCCCACAGGAATAACTGTAATAGGAGCGACTGGTCCGACCGGACCAACTGGTGAAACTGGACCTAATGGACCTATTGGATCTACAGGCGCCACTGGTATTACTGGCGCTACTGGGCCTACTGGAGCAATAGGACCGTTAGGAAATACGGGAGCTACTGGTAATACTGGGTCTACTGGTTCTACAGGAATTACTGGCGGTTATACCGGTAGTATAATGGTTTATAATAGTGGTAACAAGGCAAACCCAGCAACCGCTGCAAGCGGTATGTTTATACTATCTATTAATAACTTCATAAATGCTACTTACTCAAACGGTATAACTATATCAAGCGATCTAACTACTTTGACTATCTCATCCCCAGGCGTCTACTCTGTTTTCTGTACTGCAGGTTTTTTAACACCTACAAACACCAGTATAGCCAATTTAAATCTAATGGCATTTCAATTAATGGTAAATAGTGCACCTTTCCCAGGCGGGACCTCTTATGCTTCATATCATACTTCTAATCCTGCAAATTCTTTAACTGCGGTAGGTGTGATTAAAGCTATCGTGCCCATAACAAACACTTCAAATTTACAAATATCAGGATTACTAAGCCCTTATACTACTAGCAATTCAAGACAGGATTTTGTCTTCTTTTTACAAAAGTTAATGTAATACAGGAGATAAAAATGATTAATCTACACCACCGGAAGGATTTAATACTATGAGCATATTAATAGGCGAAACTGGTCCTACTGGCCCTACAGGAACAAAAGGAAATCCTGGTGGTCAAAAAGGTATAACAGGGACCACAGGCCCAAATATTTTGGGTGTAACTGGCGAAACTGGTCCTCAAGGACATCTAGGGCCTGCTGGAAAAGATGGGCCTATGGGGACTACTGGTATAACTGGAATAACAGGTATAGCCGGTGAATCTATTACAGGCCCTCAAGGTAACCAAGGAAATACGGGACCTATCGGACCTACAGGTAGTGCAGGCAATACTGGTCCTGCAGGAAATATCTCTGTAATCATAGGCCCTACTGGTATTACAGGTCCTATGGGACCTGTTGGTTTAACAGGTATAACTGGCGTTATAGGAAACACAGGAAGTACAGGTTCTATAGGAAACCAGGGTTTAAAAAATGCACAAGGTGCTGTTGGTCCAGTCGGTATAATAGGAAATACAGGAAGTACAGGTTCGCCTGCACCCGCAGATATTGTATATTTTGGATCAATCATAACGTCAAGTACTGTTTTCAATCAAACTATATCTTGGAATTATCAGATAAACACTAGCGCTAATATATCATTAGCTAATGCAACACAAATAAGCCTAAATCCCGGTGTTTATATAATTTACTACAACACCAACCAAAAACACTTCGGGGGGGATTCATGGTTAGTAGTAAATTCAGGAAGTGCTGGTATGTATGGAAATAACTTCCCTGACTCTAACAAGTTTTATTCATTACATTCAGGTAGTAGTACTCTACCTATTGCAGGATGGCAAAATCAATATTTAACCTTCTTCTGCAGTGTAACTTCTAAGGCTAATATATCTATGATTATATATTGGAATACTGAAAATTCTCTCAGTTATCCAGCAATACAAACTGCACTACCATATAGTCCTCTTAACGCAAGTATCGTTTTCCGTAAAATAGGGTGAATATTCGCAATATTAAAAATATCAAACTAGATCTAAGGAGATAAAAAGCAATGTCTCAAGCAAATATACCAGGCATATCTCCGCAAATTTCTATCAATCAGAAAGATGCCTTAAACCTCCTTTTAGTATCTACAGCAATGAATGATTTGGGTTTAAGTCACCTTTTAAATGCTGAAGCAGAGAAAATGCAATACATCTTAGGCACTTTACCAGGTGTTACAAATATGAAACCTCCTTCTATAAGGGATATATTATCCGTTAGTGATAGTATAAGTTCGATCTTGCAAAGTTCTGCTACGAAAAATATGGCGTTAAATAATCAAACTAAAGCTGTTATTAATACAATTTCACAACCTGGAGCGACTGGACCTACAGGTCCAATCGGCCCCTCTACTGGAGCAACTGGACCAACCGGGCCTACAGGTTATGTTATACAAGGAGCTACTGGGCCTACAGGACCAACGGGTTTAATGGGTGATGCAGGATTAGATGGTCCTTTAGGACCACACGGAGCAACGGGTCCTACTGGTCCTGCAGGAGAAATTATTACTGGTCCGACTGGTATTATTGGTGCTACTGGTAATACGGGTGTTACTGGTGCTACAGGACCTACCGGACCTATTGGTACAACAACGGCTAAGGGTGCTATGGGAGCTATGGGTAATATTGGGCCAACCGGTAATACAGGGGCTACCGGTCCTACCGGCACTATGGGTATTATTGGTATAACTGGTGATACTGGTCTAACTGGAAATACGGGAGCAACCGGTAATACAGGGGCTACAGGAATAACTGGTACCACAGGTGCTACAGGTGCTTTAGCTGTTGGTTTAGGTTCATTTGCTTATGTAGCAACACAAGCTATTTCTTTTCCTGTAGATGCACCTATACCTCTCAATTCTTTAAGCAATAATATTTTTGGTACGGGTATTTCATTATCAGCCGTAGATACAATAACGTTAAGTCCCGGTATTTATTTAGTTGAATACGGAATTATCAGTAATTCCCAAAATCAATATAGAGTATCAGCTTGTCAACTTCTTCAAGATGGCACCCCTATTAAAGGTAGCTTTATCTTTAACAATTCACAAAATACCAATGGAACTTATACGACTAATGTCGCTAGTTGGCTTTTTGCAGCTATTGTCATTAACACAGCAACGGTTACAAATATCCAATTAGTACCTGTTATTTCACCTCTTGATTTTATAACAGATACCGCTGTCGTAAATTTAGTCGTTGGTACCAATCCAACTTTAGCCCGGGTTGATGTTACTAAATTATCTTAATATATATTTATAAATCTATATTTTATAAAATTTTATTCAAATGTTATATTAATAGACAAAAGTGTGTTCTTTGTAAGAAAAAACACACTTTTGTCTATACTTTTTAAATAAAGTTTATATTTTTTAAATAAAAAACAGAACAAAACACAATGCCATAATAAAACCAACATGTGTATAATTCAAAAAAAAATACAACATGTGCCTATTTTTTTTTTTGAAAAACAGGTTTTAATATTAAAAATCAGCCTAATAATATAATAAAAACAATATATTGTTTAAATAATATGAATTAAGTCATTTTCAGATATAAATATATTGCTTTTTTATGTGTTGATTATTAAAAATTCATATAATTTTGATATTTATTTTAACTCATTTATATCGCTTTTCATTATAATGTTGCTTTTAATTAACTAAAAACATTAATTAAAATAAATAAACGTCCATAAAATAACATATGTTTATATTTTTTATTGTTATTTTATGTATAATTGTTGTTATTTTTTCATTGTCGTACAAGCTATGTGTTTAGATATTCTTTTTTGTTTTCTTTAAATTTTCCTCAGATATTTTAGGTTTATGATTCTCTTCTGGTTTTTGTTTTGTTGGCGGCAACAGATTGTAATGTGCACGCACGCGTTGTTCAATCTTAGCTAAAATTTCTGGATTATTGCGCAAATATTGTTTAGCATTTTCACGCCCTTGACCTAAGCGTTCACCTTCGAAAGCATACCAAACCCCGCTTTTAGCAACAATATCTTTATCTACAGCTAAGTCTAAGATACTTCCTTCCTTTGACACACCTTTACCATACAATACATCAAGTTCTGTTTGTCTAAAAGGAGGCGCAACTTTGTTTTTAACAACTTTAACACGCATCTTGTTACCAACAATCTCATTATCTAATTTCAATGTTTCTGCTCGACGTACATCTAAACGTATCGTAGCATAAAATTTTAAAGCTCGTCCTCCTGGTGTAACTTCTGGGTTACCAAACATTATACCGACTTTTTCACGAATTTGATTAATAAATATAGCTATCGTTTGTGATTTATTAATTGCTCCTGACAACTTACGTAACGCTTGTGACATCAAACGTGCTTGTAAGCCGACGTGAGAATCACCCATTTCACCCTCAATTTCGGCTTTAGGTACTAAAGCAGCTACAGAGTCAATGACTAACATCTCGATTGCACCACTACGCACTAAAGCTTCAGCAATTTCTAATCCTTGTTCTCCCGTATCAGGCTGTGACACAAGTAAGGTATCAACTTTAACACCTAAATTACGCGCATATATAGGATCTAAAGCATGCTCAGCATCAATAAAAGCAGCTTCACCACCCCCTCTTTGCACTTCAGCAATAGCATGTAAGGCTACGGTTGTTTTACCTGAAGATTCTGGTCCATAGATTTCAATAATACGACCTCTAGGAAAACCACCTACACCTAAAGCGATATCTAAACCTAAAGCCCCTGAAGAAACAACTTCTACAGCTGCTAAATCTGCTGTACCTAACTGCATAACAGCACCTTTACCAAATTGTTTCTCAATTTGACGTAAAGCCATATCAAGCGCACGTTGCTTCTCGGACATTCTCTCACTCCCTACTTTTTCACAATATCAATCATATCTCTTTTCACATAAACTGCCAAGTTAATCCTCGATGAAGTTTAAAGAACAAACAAAATAACTGTACTTGCCAAAAAAAATAGGCCATAATTTTTGATTTTCAAAAATTAACTTAAAAAGTTTATTATAATCTAAGTTTGAACATTATTTGTTTATACAAAAGATCGTTTTTATTTTTAGAGTAATTTAGCATCCTTATGTTTAATTACTCTAAAAAGAGAATTTATATATTTGTATTTTTATAATAAATTTAATTATATTTATAAATGGTCAAAAAACAAATCTAGCTTTTTTAGTTTTTTTACCATATCTATCCTTTTTAATTGTATTTGCAGATTTAGGCTACCTCTTTAAATTGATAACAGTAGGACCTTAGTGCTGCTCTTAATCCTTTTTTGGCACGTGATAAAATAAGCTTCACAGATATATGCGTAGGAACATCTAAATATGATATTACCTCTTTAAGGGATGAAATTAATATATCAATCATATCTTCTATTCGATCAGCTTCTTTTTTAGCCTGATATTTACGTAATCCCTTTAGGAGATTACCATTACCTGTATGTATACAATACATTGCTACAAACATTTGTAAAATTAAGTATCTATCTAAAGATTTGCTGGATCTGACTTGGTATCCTTGTAAAGCAAGATAATTTTTAGCTGTTCTAAAATAGGTTTCGATTTCCCATCTTTTCGAATAATAATTTAGAATTTCTTCATTACTTAGCTCCATATCTGTGCAAATAAAAGCTTTTGCTTTAGATATATCTTGACCTTCCTTAAGACAAATAAGGACAACTGCATTGTCAATAAAATTAAGATTACCTTCATATCTATAAACACGATACTTTTGTTTTTTAATGGTAACAACTTTTGTATCTTTATTTTTTATAAAATTTAAAAACATTTTTATTTGATTTTTAATGCCTAAAGGACAAATAACAATATCGATTCTTAATGCACCTATAAAATGAAATCCTTTTTTTAAGCTTGTTTCGATGATCTTTTTTGAAATATACCAAGAATCTACACAAACATATGCTTTGTGATCTGGCTCAGGAGCACTAGATATGATATCGCAAGCAGTATCCATTTTATTACTTTCTGTTTTATTAGCACGTTTAACTTCTATAGGATAGCTTAAACCATCTGTATGTAACATAGCTTGAACAATAGAATGACCATATACACTTCTTTTATCTAGATTAGAATAATGATAACCCGCTGCTTGCATAGGGTGTTCAGCTAATGATGATGGCTTTGTCTTATGGCATACTGTATCGTCAATTATAAGAAAGTAAGGTTTATTTTTTCTCTTAGCTTGATGGATAACTTCTTCATAAGAAACATTTTTAATGGCGTCACTAAGTATTTTTTCATCCCATTTTGAATTAGTCATCATATGGCTTATCGTTTGTCGGCACCTGTTATAAAAGCTTTTTTTATGAATATCTGACAAAGTTCCGTTAAAGTTTTGTGACAACATACCATCAATAATTTGCAAAATATGATTAAAAACAGATGAAGTAAATTGGGATATTAACCCCAATTTACGAAAAAATTTGACCAAATGAGATTTATTTGTTAACCTACAATTAATAGACATTCGCTATCCCCCTGTTGTGTGTTTGCTTAACACTTACATTCTACACAGGTGATAGAGGAATGTCTATTTTTGTTTGTAAAATATTAAAATGTAATATATTGTAAACTTTGGAAATATAATAAAATTTTATTATTTTTATTAATAATTTACATTTTTTTGCTTTTTTTGCATGTACAGAAAATAATTGGGAAACCTAAGCAAAAATTGCAAATTAGTTTTTCAGAAAAAATAGATATAAATTTCTGATATTCTGATATATAGCACTTGTCCATAAATATTAATATAGAACTTGTCCAGAAACGTTAAATAGCTAATTAGTCGTGGGGTAATTCAAAACCCAAAATAGCCGTTATTATAAGCCTTTAGTGTTTTCCATTAGGTTTTGCAACTCGCTGTTACATAGGTTTTTGGACAAGCTCATAGTCGCCTATTAATGATGTAATTTAAACACAAAAAGGTCAAAATATTGCATATTTTGACCTTTTTGCTTAATCGAAAATATTAAATTAATTTCTTTTTTATATCATTTATTTAATGAAAAATGCTTTTCATACTTAACGCCTGTTAAAAGGTAAATAAGCCTTTTAGACATATGAAAAACAATAAAAAAAGAACACATCATGATGACAAAAGAAGCCACTGAAATAATCTCTATTTGTCCTGTTAAGTCATAAAGCAACTGAAATATCTCATACATGTTAGGTAAGAATAAACCGTATAGTACAAAAATGAAAATTGAGGTCTTGTTTATATACGACTTATGAACATCTAAACTTTGTTTCGACCATGAAGCTTCAAAATATTTCTGTATTTTGATTAATATGCACCAAATCAACACGCCTAAACTTATCAAACGAAAATCAGGAAAACAAATGAAAAACAATGTGGTGGTTAAAAATAAAATAATAAAACTTATAGTATATATTAAAAAAAACCATAAAGATTGAACTTTTTGCTTATTATAAGCTTCAGTCTTTGCTTTTTTTATCTTATTAGAAATATCCGACCAGTAATCATAGTTTGAGGAAATAACATAATAAATATAATTAAACACGCATTTGGCAAAAAAAGTATATATAGACCAGAGCCACTTAGGAAACTTCTTTTCATTTTCACATATAAATTTCTTATCTAATTCTACTTTATCTTTAAGTTTATGCTTACGATATCCCATAAAGTCCATAAAATTATATAAAACGATAAACATGAAGAGGATAATAAAAAATTCAGATATCGAATCTATAGAAATTATTTGCGCGAGTGGCGAATATAATATAAATGTTTCTAAATCTAAATTATTAAAAGATGCATGATTATCATATAGAGAAATACTCCCTTTAACCAGAAAAAGACATATAAACAAAAATCCTAATGTAAAAAAAAGCAGCCCGGTGATTCTAAGGTAAATTTTAAAAAATAGAGCATGTATATCTATACCAGAAAACAAAAAATTCACCAAATTTCAATTTTTTCTCTAAAAATAAATTAATATGAAAACTAATCAGAAGAAATAGAAATTAGAGCTAGCAAAACTTACGACAAGCCCCGGCCATGACATACTCACTACGACCATATGCATAAAGTGTTTCGCATAATACAATACATACAATAGCGGCAGGTGGCACAGCTCCTGTTCCAGAAAAACAAGCAGGTAAGCAACCTATTCTTGTGGCCATCACACCACAAACGACATTAATAGATCCTTGACAAATATCACAAGCCAAATCTCTTTTAACACGTGAGCTATTTCCCTCGTCTATAGCTTGTTTTTCGGTAATCTGACTATTGGAAGAATACACATAATTACTAACATTTTTCTGCACTTTAGCAACAGCTATAAAAGATCCATCAAAATATTGCGCCCGTGTATGTACTATCTGACCTACCTTAGATTTCGTATTTTTATCATGAATATCTTTTATCATAAAAGTTTGACTCATACTAGAACCTAATTTTGCTTGAATATTATCCTTAGCAGCCTCTGGTAAATTATTATCAGTAAAATCAACATCGATAGCTTTTAAATTCTTAGAGCCACTACTTATATAAAAACCGTCTTCTTCTAATTTATTAGCAATATATTTCAAATATTCGGAATCTTTATGTAATTCTTTCTTAGCCTTACCTTTCTTCCAATGTAAAAATTTAACACCTTCAAGCGAATTAGATACTTTACAAGTTTGCTCAGGTACTTCGGGCGTTGCAGACAATGCAGCTATAGGGGACATTACAATACTAAGACATACAACCGTAAATTTAAATACAAGTTTTCTAAACACAAAAACCACACTGCATTTTTAATAATAAACAAAAAAATCATAACATATAAAATATTATGAAACAAGCTATATAAGTATTGCAATTGATAAAAAAACAAAAAATTATGAGCTCGTCCAAAAATACACTGAAAAGGGAGTTCCGGTAACTAATCAAAATCCCTAAAAGCTTATAATAACGGCGATTTTTGATTTATGACTAATCGGCTATTTAATATTTCTGGACAAGTCCTATTAATAAAATACATGTTTAAAAATTGTTTAAAAAAACCCTGTACTTTTTATAAAACCAACATGAACAAATATAAAATATTTATAATTATATTTATTAAAAACCAAATTCAGAGAAAATACCTTTTTCAAAAACCAAAACATATATAAATAAATTTATATATGTCAAAAGTAATAAGTACTAATCATTTATCAAAAAAATAATATATCAAATCAGAAAAATATTTTTAAAGAAATTCAGTATATGTTTTTCATCATTTTTTAATTAAAAAAAGGAATTTCAATGAAATATTTTGAAAAATTGTCCAGAAATGTTAAATAGCCTATTTAATTCGAACACCAAAATAGCCGTTATTATGAGCTTTTAGTGTTTTCTGTTAGGTTTTAAAACTCTATTTTACATGGGTTTTTGGATAAGCTCGTCATATAAACGCTATGGTCTCTAGTCCTACATTTTGCTCCATTTATTAAACAACCCCTTTATCTATTTTACATATGTATTATCAAAATAAAAATAAATTTCAAATGCAGGTAAATATATCTAAAAATAAAAATTAAATTTGTAAGAAAAAAGCATACAAAATATATAAAGCCCAAAACAACACCATTACATAATATATAGTGTTTTGGGCTTTATATTTTAAAAAAAATTATTAAGTATATCATGCATTATATATTTAATAGGCATATAAATATATAATAAGCATCTTATTAAATACAATTTTAAAAAATCTTATTGTATTTTATCCCAGAGAAAAGATATATAAGCCTTCTTGGCATACTAAAAACAGCCCCAAAATTAAACATAATGGCAATAATAGATAAACTCGCTACTATGACAAATTGGTCTGTAAAAAGATAAAGCCAATGAAATATATCATACATATTGGGTAATAAAACACCGTAGATAAAAAAAATAAACAGCAATGTCTTATTTATATAACATTCCGTAACATCGTTTTTTATGCCCCACGAATTTTCAAAATACTTCTGAATTTTAATTAATATACACCATACAGCTAAACAAATACTCGTAAACAAAAAATAAGGGAAATTAATAAAGAAAGAAGCAAAAGATAATAAAAGCAAACCCATGCATATCATATAGATTAAAAAAAAGCGTGAGGGTCGTACTTTGTTTTCATTATAAGCTTTATCAGTTCCTTTCTTTATATTACTAGAAACCCTTGACCAATAATCATAATTTACATAAATAATGTAGTTAATATAATTAAATACAAATTTAGCTAAAAATAAATATATCGAACAAAACCAATTAGGAAATTTATTTTTGTTTTTAAAAACAAAAAAATTTTGATCTTTAATATTATACTTAAGATATCTCGAAAAACCAATTGTATTATATATCGTTATCACTATAGCTAAGAGAAAAACAAATTTATAAATTGAATCAAAAGAAAATAAGCTATTTATTATAGGTAAATCTAAAAGAAAAGCTTGTAGATCTAAATCAGCAAAAGAACTAGTTGGTCGATCATAAGGAGAAATACGACCCCGTTTTATAAAAAGACAGATATTCAAAAATCCTAATATTAAAAACAATAAACCCGTAATTCTGAAATAAATTTTAGAAAATAAAGTATACCTATCTATATTAGAAAACAAAAAAGCTCACCCTTTTCTATCTTCAACAAAATCCGTTACAAGCCTTAAGACTCTTTGCATAGTCCTTACAGATATCTGTAGTCAATGTCTCGCATAATACCAAACATACAATACCAGCCACTGTAAGCGGTCCTCCTGTAACAATACAAGCGGCTCGACAACCTACTCTCATCCCAATTACTCCACAAACAAAATTCACAGAACCTTGACAAATATCACAAGCCAAATCTCTTTTAATCCGTGGGCTATTTAACACATCTATAACTTGTTTTTCTGTACCATTAAGATCAGAAAAATAAACATAACTACCACTGTCGGTCTGCACTTTAGCAACGGCTATAAAAGATCCATCAAAAAAATTAGACCTTGTATGTACTATCTGACCTACCTTAGATTTCGTATTTTTATCCAGAATATCTTTGATCATAAAAGTTTGACTCATACTAGGACCTAATTTTGCTTGAATCTTATCCTTAGCAGCCTCTGGTAAATTATTATCAGTAAAATCAACATCGATAGCTTTTAAATTCTTCGAGCCCCTACTTATATAAAAACCGTCTTCTTCTAATTTATTAGCAATAGATTTCAAATATTCGGAATCTTTATGTAATTCTTTCTTAGCCTTACCTTTCTTCCAATGTAAAAATTTAACACCTTCAAGTGAATTAGGTGCTTTACAAGTTTGCTCAGGTACTTCGGGCGTTGCAGACAATGCAGCTATAGGAGACATTACAATACTAAGGCATACAACCGTAAATTTAAATACAAGTTTTCTAAAAATAAAAAACACCCCTAAATTTTTAATAATAAACAAAAAAATCATAACATATAAAATATTATAGGACAAGCCATATAAGAATGGCACTTGATAAAAAAACCAAAAATTATAAATAAAAGTCATGCTTAAAAATTATTAAAAACCCATCATGAACTTTTTTATAAAAATAAACATATATAAATATAACTCAAATATAATTATATGTGCAAAAAACCAAACGAAGTAAAAATATTTTTATAAATAAAACGAATATAATTGATCTATATTTTTTTATAGATATTCTAATAAATAAGTACTAATCATTTATTTAAATAAGTACTAATCATTTATTTAAAAAAACATATAATAAAATATATCTATAAAATCAAAAAAATATTTTTAAAAAAATCAAATATAGGTTTTTCATAACTTCTTAATTAAAAAGGGGATTTTTAATGAGATATTTCAAAAAATTGTTATGTATAACTATTGTATCTTGTAATTTTATAATGATAGGCGCAACTTATGGCCAAGAAAATGCTCAGTACACAAATCAAAGCGAATATCACATAAAAGAAGTTGTGCCTAAATGCCCACTTTTTATAGATTGTAAAAAAAAACTTAGATAAAAAACAGATTTTATATAAATATATGGAAGATATTTTAAAAATGCTTAAAAATAAACCTAATGCCAAAATTGGTGACTTTAAAAATGTTATGCAAAAACATCCCGGTATACGTTGATTTTAATTTTTTTTAAAATATATCTTGTTTTCAATATTTTTTATATCTTGTTTTATATCTTGTTTTATATCTTGTTTTATATCTTGTTTTATATCTTGTTTTATATCTTGTTTTATATCTTGTTTTATATCTTGTTTTATATCTTGTTTTATATCTTGTTTTATATCTTGTTTTATATCTCATTTTATATATATTCTAAAATAGAAAGAATTGGTTTATTTATCTTAAAAAACATGTTTTTTATGTTGATTATATTGACAAAAATAAAAAGATAACAGAAAATATATTAATAATTACGCAAATATTTTTGCTGAAATTTATATTTGTGTATTCTTTTTTAACAAAAAACCAAATAACCTATAAAAGGAGTATATAAAATGCTATCTTTTCAAAAAATATTATGCCTAACCATTATAGCTGGTAGCTGTGCCTTTAGTAGCATAGCTATTGCAGAAAATTTCTCTCATTACAGTAGCAGCGAAGTAGTTCGTGTCAATGATAATGGTGTTCAACATATTGCAAAACAACAATGCGAATCCATTAACGGTAATCAAGTAAAATGCCAAAAAACTATTAATGGCCAAACTAAGTATGATATTACAGATTTAAACAAGGTTAATAAAGCAACAAGTTCTAAACAATATATTTTTGGTAATGATTTTATGTTTTATGATGAGTTTATAAACGATTTTTGGAAGGATTTTGATTTTAATCAGCATCCGGAATTTACATTGTTTCGATATAATTAAATATTAAAATAGGTGTGCTTGATTTATCTAAGCACACCTATTACTTATGATTATTAAATTAATTATATTTAAAAAAATAATTAATACTACGTTTTGTTTTATCTTTATATATTTTTTATCTTTATATATCGATTATATAGATATATATTTGTTGATGTTAATTTGAACCAGGTGTGTTCTGACGAGCACACCTGGTTATGATTTAATAATATTTATAATTAAAAAATAAATTTATTAGTTACGATTGCGTGGTCTAGCTGGCTCCATATTAACACGTATACCTTTAATGCGTGACTGGCGAAGTGATTCCCATAGGAAAGCAGCAATTTCTTCCTCGACTTCGACAAAGGAAAAACGCTCGTATATGTGAACACTATGAATTTGAGCGATGTTAATACCGGCATAATCGGCAATGCATTTAGCTAATTCATGTTGCTTTACGTACACGTTTTTACCTATGTTAATAAAGAAACGCACCATACCAGGAGAAGCTCCTGTTTCACCAAAACGGCAAGATTTTTCCATGCTTTTTGAAAAATGATCAAAAAATGCCAAGTAAAGAGCAGCTGTAGCTATATTTTCTTCGGAAAATTTTTCGCGTAATTTTTCCATCATATCTGCAATTAAGGAAAAATCTTTATCTGATTTAAGAACTTCTTCAATTTGTAACATCCAACCACGTTGTTGTTTCGCAGCTACCTCTTTCAAAGTTGGCAAATCACGTGGTTTTAAGCGCAAACGTGTTTCACGTTCGATAATTTTGAGTTGCTTCATTTCACGAGGTGTAACCAGTGTTAAAGCTACCCCGCCTCTTCCTGCACGCCCTGTACGCCCTATACGGTGGACATAGCTTTCGACATCTTGAGGAATATCAAAGTTAATAACATGTGAGATATTACCTACGTCAATTCCTCTAGCAGCAACGTCTGTAGCGATTAAGACGTCAATGTCGTTATTACGAAAAGACTGCATAACACGATCTCTTTGTTGTTGCGCTAAATCACCATGCAAACCACTAGCCAAATAACCACGCGCTTGTAATGAATCAGTCAATTCATCGACACCTTTTTTTGTGCGACAAAATACAATTGACAAGGTAATCTCTTCGCTATCCAAAATACGGCACAAAGCATCCGGTTTCAAGTTTTCCAAGACGCGATAATAGTATTGACTGATAATAGGTACGGTAACTTCGCCACGATTAACTGTGATGTAACGTGGACTTTTCATATAACGTTGAGCTAATTGTCTGATAGCTGGCGGCATGGTAGCAGAGAATAATAATAGTTGTCTTTTATCGGGTACATAACGCATCAAAGCCTCGATGTCATCAATGAACCCCATATCCAGCATTTCATCTGCTTCATCTAAAACAAAAGTTTTAACTTGATCAACTTTTAATGTACCACGTCTTAAATGATCCAATAAACGGCCTGGTGTCCCTATAACAACATGGACCCCTTGCTGAAGTGCTTTGATCTGTCTAGCAATCGCTTGGCCACCATATATAGGTAATGTACGCAAGCGTTTCGGACGACCTATGCGCCTTAATTCTTCAGAAACTTGAATAGCCAGTTCACGTGTAGGTGCTAAAATAATTGCCTGTACACGTAAAGAACGTGGATCAATTTTTTCCAAAACGGGAATACCGAAAGCAGCTGTTTTACCAGTTCCTGTCTGAGCCTGTCCGATTACATCTTCATCATTTAGGACAAAGGGTATGCACTCCATTTGGATCGGAGATGGTTCCTCAAAACCGAGGTCTTTAATCCCCATCATAATTTCGTTACTTAGTTTAAAATGTTCAAAAGATTTCATAATTGTCGTTTCACCTTTCCTCAACCCTTCCCCGCTCGGCTTACTTGAATGAATAAAATTTAAAGCTGTTTTTAGTGTACCGGTTGAAAACCATGCGGGGAAATCTTATCATTATGGTTCAGGTACTTCCATAGACAAAATAATGTATTATGCGTAGATAAAGATTGAATCAATGCTCTATTTAAATTAGGCCACTTAAAAAAACAGGCAAAACTCTGTTTGCCCGCAGCTAAGCCGATAAACACATTTCCCGGTAAAACACCATCATGTGCTGAAGGTCCTGCTGATCCCGTAATAGATAAACCGATCGTGGAACCAAACAACGTTCTGGCTTTAGTAGCTAAAGCGCAAGCTACTTCAGCGCTAACAAGTCCTTTATCACGTAAAAGTTCTTCAGAAATACCAGCAATTGTCTTTTTGCTCTCACTACTGTAAGCTACAAGACCACCTTTAAATGTAACACTACTCCCAGGAACAGAAGTAAGCTCTTGCGCAACTTGTCCACCCGTACAACTCTCGATTAAAGATAAAGTCTGACCTCGAGAAGCTAAAGCACGGATTACCGCTTCGGCCAAAGACATGTTGTCTTTATCATAACACCAATAGCCTACACGTTCCAAAATTTTCTGACACAATTGATCCAAAGCGATCATAGCCACGCTTTTTTCATCAGCAAAAGCTCTTAAGCGTAAAACCATGCCTCCATTTTTTTGGGAATAAGGAAAAAAGGTAACATTAGGATAAAGACCGATCAAATCTTCTATCTGAGCCACCAAAGAGGTTTCGCCTATATAACCAAAAGATAGCTCTTTCCATACATATAACTTCTCTGCACCAGGCATTTTCTTTAGATAAGGAATTAAATAATTCATAACCATAGGTTTCAACTCATTGATCGGTCCAGGCAACAAGGCATAGGTTATATCATCTTTATGAAGTACAAATCCCGGCGCCGTACCATGTGAATTATCTAAAATATGGCCATTTTTAAAAACATCTGCTTGTTTCTCATTACCTTTAGGTAACGACATACCACGACTTTGAAAAAATCTCATCAGCATATGATAAATATTGTGATCGCGTACAAGTGGTTCATCTAAAAAAGACGCCAGGGTTTCTTTGGTAACATCATCATGTGTTGAACCTAAACCACCTGTCAAGATAATCAAATCAACTCGCTGGATCAAAAAAGCTAAAGCATTCCGTAATATAGCATCTTGATCCGGCACTGTCATATGAAAATTAACAACAAAACCTAGCTCTGTACATAAATTGGCTAAATATTGTGCATGACTATCCAGTGTAAAACCCGTAGTTAATTCCGATCCTACCGTTAAGATCGCTACACGCAAGAAGAAGTAGCTCCTCTCAAGAAAATATTATTATGTTCTAAATTCTAAGTTATTTTCACGAGCAATTTTGTTCATCTTATTCATTATCCGTCGATGTCTTTAACGTGATGAGATGCCTATTTTTAAAGAAATAATAAAAACCCGATAAAATCGTAATTATAACAGCAAACCAAATCGCAATCTTTGTAAAAGGAAATAAAATCATGGGAAAGGGGACATTGGCCAGCATCAGGGAGACAATGGCCACGACTTGCGAACAAGTCTTTAATCTTCCTAGTGAATTAGGAGTGATAATCAAACCATCCGCTGCTGCTAGGAGACGCAAACCAGTGACAGCAAATTCACGACTTATAATCAATATAGACATCCAGGCTTCTAATCGACCCATCTCCACTAAAAAGATAAGAGCAGCTGTTATTAAAAGCTTATCCGCCAAAGGATCTAAAAATTTCCCTAACCTCGTAACCGTATCTCGACGACGAGCAATATATCCATCTAACCCATCTGTACAAGCAGCTGCCAAAAAGACAAATGTGGCCAACAACTCACCGATGCTGAGCAATGTGCCCCCGATGGCAACTGATCCTAAATGAAGTCTTAACAGCAAAAAAAACATAATGATAGGTACCAAAAAAATACGGGCCAGCGTGATTTTGTTGGCCAAATTCACTTCGACCGACCCCCTAAGGTAGTTTTCTGATTTTTTTAAAAAAAATACGACAGGTAATAACATAGAAAAAAATACAACCAAAAATAGAAAACTACCTTAAAAAACTATTAGGGTGTTTTGTGGAATCAAAAAAGTATAATTCAGGCCCAGTTTAACCATTAGCTCGCTGAAATTCAATATCCTCGTTATAATAAATTTGTCACACATCATCGATTGATTACCATTAAGATCTCTACTTCGGACAAACCTCATTGCGACAAAACAGGTAATTACCAGATCCTTGACGATTACTCAAGCCCATTAAAACAAATGTCCCATTGACAACAATTTTAACAGAAGATACATCATCCATACGTAAATAAAGACCATATGTATCATTAGCAGACAATGGATATCCTGGCTTAACATCACCAGTAGCTAAAAGACGCGGTGTAGGAAAGGCATATATATCAATCTTATTCTCCTTTGATGTTTCGACAAAAACATCAATATTTTTGCCTCCTAAAACCATGTATTTATCTGTTCCATTTTGCTGACCTAAATAATTAACCTGTACAGGATCTGCATACATATGCTCATCCTGTATACTTTGCGAATTATTTTTATTATGAAATTTAGCGTCTTTAGCATTTTTATACTTAAAAACATAAAATATGATCGCTGAAGCGATAAGTATAAATGCGCCAAAAGTTATAAACAAAACCCAGAAAAACCTTTTACGATCAAAAAATATCACCTTACGACGACGAGGAAAAAAGCTAGTACCATTCATGGTAGAAAAATCATATCTGCTGCTATCAATACTCATTTCATCATGATCTTCTAATTCATTAGCACGCGACATCGATTCATCCAAAATAATGTCACCATTTTTTTTTTTATTATTTGTTGCTCTTTATCTAGCATCTTTTGTTCTTGATTTAACATCTGGGGTTTTGGAGATTGAGTGGTTGGTACGTCTTTTTGATTTAATAATTCTTCATATGCCTTAAGAAATTTAAGAGCATTTTCACGAGAACCAAAATATCCTAAGTTATTTTCTTCCAAAGCCCATATGTCAGCTGGGTGAACACTTAAAAGACGCGCTACTTCTTCAATACGTCTTTTTTGGCGCAAACGTTCCTGCCTTAGGTTCAAAGCATCCACCCACCTCCTTGAAAAGAAGCAAAACTTAGACACAACAAAAACCTAGCCCAGGGCTAGCGATGGCATTATTTAATAAAAAAATTACTATATTCTCATTATTTTCTAAACAATAGACCACACAGCTAACCCTATCATTATCACAGAAAAAATAAATAATATAACAGACATTATCAAAAAAACATCGGCTCGTTTACGAGCAACAAGTTGTTCTCTGCGACCCTTTATTTTAAATATTTTCGTTTGATCCAACTCATTTTGACTATAAAATCCCTCAGATATGGATTTTGCATGGAAATCATTACCTCGGGCTATTTCTTGCGAAAATTTATCCTCTGAAAAAGAAGCTTTGGCCATAATCGTATCACCATTTAATCCTTTTTCTGTTGTCAAATTATAATCTCGTACTGCCTGGAATTTCCCTGTTAGACCACGTTTTTCTTGTTCATAACGTCGATAACGACGTAAAAACCGATGTGGATCAATACCTACACACTTAGCATAAGTACGCAAAAGCGATCTTACATAAAAAGGACCCGGAAGCTTATCGAAAGCACCTTGTTCCATAAGAAGTAGGTGCTCTTTACTAAATCGCGTCTTCTCTTGGATCTCTTCAAGCGAAATACCACGACAACGACGCGTTCGTTGTAAAACCTGTCCTACAGCAGAAATTGGATCATCATTCTCTTTTACAGGATAGCATACGTCATATGAACGTGTCAAAAAAACACTCCTTCCATATAAAATTTATTTCAGTTCTTCTATAGCAAAATGATTCACAAAGATAAAATACAAGTTAGAGACAATTTCAAAGTTATTTTTATTGTTTTATTTTCTTTGTGTTATTGTTTTATAGATTTTCCAATACTTTGTTTGTAATCATAATCATTTTTTTGGGTTGTTGAGTACGATAAAACATATAAACTGAAGCACAAATAATTAACAAAGCTGTGCCACAAATTAGCATAATTTTATAAACACGACTAAAATTACTGGTCATGGTATCTTTCTTATCCAAAAGCGAATCAGACCTTTCACGTCTTGTTAAAACCCTCGTACTCGTGTCTTCATTCAAGGTTTTAGCATGACGAGAGGCTGGTTGCTCATCGCTTTCAGGGATATGTTTAAGGGTAACATCATCGTTCAAGGCATCTGATGCTACATCAACCTGAAGTGCCATTTTAGGACGTTTAATCCAACGAGCATAGATAACTTTCCGATTTGGCATAGACATTGTATCTTGTGAAAAGGTACGTTCAGATGTTAGATGTGATAATACTTTATCATTGAAGTATAAATTTTTTTCAACTGATGGCTCTAAATTAGAATTAACCTCAGCGATAGGTGGCATAGGATTCTGCTGAGAAGGCATTCTTGCGGATGGCTTAGGTGATCGCGGCTGCAAAAGATCTCTTGTTGAATGAGATTTTGTACGAGGTAGTTGTGTCGGTAATGCAGGTCTCTGAGACGGTCCTTGTAATGATCCTTTTCCAAATCTATTCCCCGGTGTCTGTCCAGCGCCTGGCTTGGCCATTTTTTTAGGGTTAGGTTTTTGAGCAATAGGTTTTGAAGTCATAGGTTGAGCGGGATTAAAAGAACGTCTTTTATCGGTGAATGATGGCTTAATACGAGGTCTATTATTATCGATAAAAGTTGGTGGTGTACTGGTTGGGGTTCGTGGTGTATGAGTTTGATTTGGTGGTGTACTGGTTGGGGTTCGTGGTGTATGAGTTTGATTTGGTGGTGTATTGGTTGGGGTTCGTGGTGTATTGGTTGGGGTTCGTGGTATATGAGTTTGGTTTGGTGGTGTATTGGTTGGGGTTCGTGGTGTATGAGTTTGGTTTGGTGGTGTATTGGTTGATGGCTTATTCGTTGATAGACTTTGATCGAGATTATGCCTTGGAGTAGTGGCTTCTCGAGGAAGATCTTTCGTATAAGAAGGGGGCCTAGAATGAGGACGTAAATTTTTATTCGGTAATATTCCGGATGAATCTTGATAATTTTTATTAGATAAAGGATTATTAGGACTTTTACCAACTTTATGACGAGAATCCATATTAGGCGACCCACTCATAGGATCTTTCTGTAAAAAATTTTCTCTGGTTTTTGCTTTTGGTGTTTCTTGTTTAATTTCTTTTTGCATTCCTTGTCGATTATCTTTTATATTATAGCTATTTGCTAATAATTCGGCATCTTCATTGACAACTTTAGCATATGTACGAATGTAAGAACGGATATACATTGGGCTAGGCAATAAATCAAACCGCGAGTTTTCCATTGCTTTTAAATATCTGATAGGTATACCGGTTAAACGTTCGATATTAGAAAATGACATACCCTTACTTTCACGTGCTCTTCTCAGCCGCTCTCCCACATCTACCATATTATCACTCCTTTCTAAGAAGTTAACATTCTATGCATAATTAATCAACTACTATTTATGTATTATTCATATAATGATTCTAAAGAATCATATGTAATAACTTCATCCGGATTGCTACGAAGCTCGATTAGGCATTGAAAATCTGCTAATGTATGTCGTGTACCTTGTACAAAAATATCAGGATGCTCAATAATTTTAGCTGTATCAAGATTGAAAATTTTTCTTAAAACTTCTTGATGTCGTTCATCATAACGACGTGTTGAAACCACACCATCAAGGATATAAACAAAGTCCTCCGATATCATACCTTCATCCAAGTTAGTCGACAAGGTTTGATTGAGCAACGTGGACGAGATTAAAACCCAACGTTTATTAGCACAAACACTTGCAGCAACAATAGATTCTGTTTTGCCAACCCTAGGCATACCACGCAAGCCAATTAGCTGATGACCTTTTTGTTGCAACATAGACCCAAGAAAATCGACAAGCAAGCCAATTTCTTCACGCGTAAAGCGATATGTTTTCCCTTGCGGACAACTATCAACAGCACGCCCATGACGAATAGCCATACGATCAACTAAAGTCGGCAGACGAAAAGCGGTCATTGTAATATCATCAACTTGCGATATAATTTGCTCTAAAAGGGCAATTTTAGCCTCATTTTTAACACAACATAGTACCCCTCGTCTCTGAGGTCCCATGCCACTAATAGCGACAATATTGATCGATAAAAGTCCTAAAGCAGAGGCAATGTTACCAAGTAAACCCGGTCGATTTTGGTGTATCTCATATTCCAAATACCACTCACGATCATGCATAAAAGATACCCCCGATCACTTGATACATTGTATATTAAACGGACCTCCTTCTTCAAATTAGCAGGCTGATAAAATGATAACACCGCCCCGTTTTAGCATAAGGAGCGGTTTAATGAACTAAGTTTTTATTACATATTTGCTGTTGGTTGTTCATGATCAACAAATTTTACCATCAATTTAGCGATCGTTTGTTGCTGATCCCTATCAGCGACTTCCCATAAATCTTTCAATAGTTTTTCTTGAACATTTTCAGGGTTAACATTGGTAGCTAAATAATCACCTAATTGGCAGGCTAAATCACAAACATGTTGATCATCAATACCAATAGAACGTGCTTGTTGAAGACGTGAATGTAAAAATTGTTTCCATTGACCGAATTCTTCTAATGTAGACAAGATGCAAAAACCCTCTCTCTTTGTTATATTAAAAAACTTGATTCGCGAACTATCTTAACCACGAAAACCACCACTTATACCAATAACTTGTCCGGTAATATAACTAGCTTCATCGGAACATAGATAAAATATTAAAGAAGCTACCTCTTGTGGGGAACCGATACGACCTGCTGGTATATCAGCTAATAATGCATCTATGTCAATATCTTGTTCTTGTAACTGCTTACTCATCAGTGGTGTATCAATAACACCTGGAGCAACAGCATTAACCGTTATACCCATAGGAGCAACTTCTTGAGCAAGGGAACGTATCAGGCCCTCTTGAGCTCCCTTAGCTGAGGTATAAAGCGTCTCAAGCGAACCACCGCATGCTTGGACAAAGATAGAGGTTACGATAATGATTCTACCTTTACGAGCTTTAAGCATCTTAGGCAAAATGCATCGTATAGCAAGAAAAGGTAATTTAACATGTACGTTAAATAAATGATCCAAATCGTCACTATCAAGTTCTTGGCATAAACCAATACGCGTATCCCCAGCCGCATGAATATAAAAAATAGGATCTATATCGTAAGCTGAAAAAGCATGCATATGATTATCGGATGCCTTGATAGCTAAAGCTTTTACCCCTAAATCCTCACATGAAGCAACAACATTTTCTGCTTTATTTTGATCTTGACCATATGTAAAAGCAATGTTGTAGCCTTTTTCTGCAAATAGCAAGGAAATCGCATGCCCAATACCTCCGCTCCCCCCATCAATCATTGCCCAATCATTAGCCATTCATCCTCGGACGAATGATCGATGTAGCCATCATCTTAGGATTAAATAGCTCTTTTAGACGTTGATGAGCTTTTTCTGGTTGTAACTTAGCTAAAACATCTGCAACAGAAAAAGGATTTATGTCCATAAACTGCCAAGGTGTAAAGGAGTTAGCAATCCACTCTAAGATATTTAAATTTTGCAGCATAACACCAAGTTTCTGACGTTGTAAACGTTTGAAATCATCTAAGTTGATCCCTCGTTCACATGCATCATATATACCTTGCTTCAAACGTTTAACAAGTTCGTCAGGTTTTGGTGTATGGCCACCCAAAATAACGTAACCATAAGTTTCTTCTAAAACGTATCCCGCTGAGAAGGAACTATCAAGTAGACCTTGATCATATAATTCTTGATATAAATCAGAACTATTACCTAAAACAACTTCTACAGCTAAAGATGTCAGCAAATCCTGTTGCAATATATCTATCCCACGCAAATTTAAAAACGAAGCAGACTCTTTAAAACCTAACAAGCATTTCGGTATACCAATGCTAAGTTTTTGGTCAAACGCCGCGGAAGCAATATGATCAGGTTCGTCAGGTAAAATATGCTCGATCTTGGGCAACTTAGGAAAAACACGTTTCTGTTGATCTGAACGTACCACATCAAAAGCTTTTTGCGGATCAACTGCTCCTACAATAAAAAGAATCATGTTGCTAGGATGATAAAATGTTTCATAGCATTTATAAAGGATTTCTTTTGTAATACCGGAGATTGATTCGACTGTACCCAAGATATTACCTTTAACCGGATGATAATTATATAAACAATTGGTTAAGCCTAAGTAAGCATTCCAATCAGGATCATCATCATACATACTGATTTCTTGACCAATAATACCTTGTTCTTTAGCTACATTTTCATCTGTGAAATATGGTTGCTGCACAAAAGAAACTAGCGTTTGTAAATTTTTGTACAGATTCTGGGTACAAGAAAATAAATACGTCGTATGTGTATATGTTGTGAAAGCATTAGCTGTAGCACCTTGTACAGAAAAACGATTAAAAGCATCGCCTCCACCTGGTTCTTCGAATAATTTATGCTCCAAAAAATGCGCTACACCATCTGGTGTACTAATAGGCTCGCCATTACCAATACGAAAAATACTATTATTAGCACCATAGTTAGTTGTAAAAGCAGCATATGTCTTATGGTATCCTTTTTTAGGTAAAACATAAACGCATAAGCCATTAGGTAATTTCTCACAGAACATCTCTTCTTTTAAAACATTACATGTTATTTTTTCCAAAAATATCACCCCTCTGGCTGCAAAATATAAATGGTGTCTAATTGTATTTTTTCAGCTATGGCACAAATAGCAGTTTTTTCTAAACGACTTATATCATCAATCAATGACTCTGGGGTCAAAGGCGTTCCATTAATCAAACATTTATAATGAAATTGAATCATACCAAATGCATTGTCTTGTGAAGAACGGATTTGATTAGAGAGCACAACCTTAGTTTTATGGAATTCATCTTCATCAAACTTGCCTTTTTGCACAGCCTCTAGCTGCTGCAAAATAATTTTTTCCGCTTTTTCACAATTAGCATATTCAATACCGGCCTGAATACCCAGAAAACCTTTTTGGGCTTCTAAACGAGATGAACAAAAATAAGCCAAGCTAAATCGTTCACGCACTTCTAAGAAAAGTTTCGAATGCGGAAAAGCACCTAAGATACCATTAAAAAACAACAAAGCAGGATAGTCCTTATCCGTTGATTTAGTAACCGTATGAAAACCCATATGCAAACGGCACTGTTGTACATCCATTTTTTCTGTGAAACGATTAACTTGGCCTTTAGGACGCATAGGTGAAACTGATGTATAAGCTTTGTTGTCAACAGCAGTCTTTGAAGTATTGTCAATCTTAAGAGAAGCTAGTAACATTTTTTTGGCAATCGCATTTATTTCTTCAGCAACTTTATCAGGCTTGACGTTACCCACGATATAGAAGTCAATTGAATATTTCTTCATTAAACTTAAATAATATTCATATAATTTTTTTTCTGTTAACTGGTCTAAATCGCTCTCTTTACCTAAAACAAACAACGAAAATGGTTCATTAGGATACATCTTCTCCAATAACTTCTGGGAACAATATGCACCTTTGTCATTTTTTAAACTTTCTATTTTTTGACGCAAATTCTGCTTTTCTGATTGGACAAAGTTGCGATCAAAAGCCCCATTCTCTATTTTAGGCGCCAAAAGCAACTCGTTTAATAAAAGAATAGCATCCTGCAGCAAATTACTAGCCCCAGGCAAATAATCGTCATGAGGTACAGATAAACTAAGCTCTATAATATGATTTTCGCCCGCTTTAGCAATATTAGAAGACAAACTAGCCCCATACATATACTCCAATTTTCTGTTTAACTCTAAAGTTGTTGGATGAGAAGCAGTACCTCTTTTAAGCACATAAGGTAGCAAAGCACCTGCCGTGGCGGTATGCTCTGATAAAGGATATGTAAGGAAGATCATCATTGTCGTCGTTTTAAATTTATCCGTAACGGAAACATGCAGCTTGCCATTAGGTATAGGCAATGTTACAAAAGAAGTGCAAGACATACATAACCCCCCTATTGAAAAAAATCTGTCATTAAAAAAATATAAATACACTAAGAACCAGCTTTATGATTTTACCCGATAAATATACATGAATAATTAACCAATTCCAAGATTACCAACCAATTTTATCTTTTCATACAATACAATGCAAAGCAAGGTTTAAATACACATGCTTTTGAACAATTTTAATTACTTTGATGCTTTTTTAGCCATTTACACTTTTTAAGAAATTCCTTTAAATAATTTTTTAACAATCACAAATAGAAATTTTAAATGCACATAAAGTTACTAAGATATCTTTTATACAGCATATTATCTTTTTCTGTTATATCCAAATGTCTAATTAATATTAAAACGATATACTAAGTAACAGTCGTCATATATATTGACCATATGTAAATTTGTCTCTTGATATTTGTGTTATCATAAAGTGAGAGACCTCGTAAATTATTAAAAGCAAAATCTAATATTAAATATTATATTTTTTATCTCTAAAGTTTACAAATTACAAGCTGGCTTTTTAAGTGTATAATTTGTAATATAAATACTAACTTTTTGCTTTTAGATTACTCTAATTCTATAAGATAAATAGGTAATATAAACAAATTATGTTAAAATTAAATCTTTATAGTTTGACTTATAAAAAATATATTTATAATTTCTTTTTTATAAATAAAGGTGGTGAATTCTTTGGCTAAAAAAGCAACATATGGCGGTTTAGCAGTTACCGAGGGAGTCATGTTAGGTAGTCAACATAATCAAGTGACAGCCGTACGGCGCAAAAATGGCGAAATTGATATGTATGAGGTGGAAAAGAAGAAATCTGTTTTACGCCAGTATATAAGTAAGATACCTTTAATACGAGGTGTATGCGCCATATTTTATACGAGTATAGATAATATTAAACATATGATGTTTGCTAAAGAAGTATATTACAATGACAAATACCAAGACGCGTCGGATGAAAAACTGTCATCGAGTGAACCAATGGATGAAAAAAGTATCCTAGCAGCTAAAAAAAGCCAGCGGGATGAAGAAAAAGCATCTATCTTTTCTGATCTGGATTGGTGGATGTGGGGAATAATTATCATTGTAAATATAGCTGGTTTTATTATTTCCAAAATTATTTTCTCATCTGTACCAGCCGCTTTATCAAGCTATTTTTTCGATGATATTGTAAAGAATAATATCGCACAAAATTTCATTGAAGGCGGCATAAAAGTCCTAATGCTATTAATAATTTTTATTACCGTGACGCGAACACCTCTGATGAAACGCTTATTACAATATCATGGTGCAGAACATAAGGTTATAAGCGCGTATGAGGCTGGGGATGAATTAAATGTAACAAACGTACAACGTCATTCAACTCTACACTATCGCTGTGGTAGTAGTTTTATTATTTTTACGATTCTGGTTGGTATTATCGTTTATTCTTTTTTCAGTTACGATAATATATGGGACCGCATTATAACGCGCATTTGGCTAATACCTACGGTCATAGGCCTTTCTTTTGAAGCACTTCATCTCACCAATATGGTACGTAAAGTACCTATTCTAAAATATCTTGGTTATCCTGGTTTATGGTTACAAAAATTAACAACCCGCGAACCGAAAAACGAACATGTAGAAGTAGCCATTGCAGCGTTTAAGCGTTTGCAAGAGTTAGACCAAAAAACATGCGATGCAAAAAAGGTAAATGAGTTAAGTTGATTCAGTAAATAATTAAAAGAGCTGATCGCCAAAAGCTCTTTTAATTATTTACGTTTAAACGTAACTTATCTTTGGATGATTTATGGGCAGATTTGGTTTGGTTTCTAATAGACACATAATTCAAAAAATTCCAACTTTTAAAAAAACTTTCTGCAGCATCTACCCCAGCTAAATATAGTTCATTTTTACTCGAACGGGATAAATCAAAATCAGTAACCTTAATATTTAAACTAGGGACCTCAATCGTTCGAAGTTGTTCCTGTTGGAGCGCAAAGTAGTAATCATGTGCATTAATCATTGTGTAAACTACAGAACGAAGGAAAGATAGTGGACTATCAGAAACACTAACTGGGTCTTTTGAGGATGACATAATACGAAAGCCAAAGGTAGGCCAACGAGGCGGATGGCGATCAAACAACCAGATCGGAAAATTACTTAATAAACCACCATCCACGATATAACTTGTAGTGTTTGTCGGTTTATGTTTCAAAGATACAGGATCAAATAAAAATGGAATATTACAACTCATCCGCACAGCTCTAGCTATGCTCATTTCATGTGGTTTGAGACCATATTCAATTAAATCTTTAGGTAAAACCAATAACTTACCCCTAGTTATATCGGAAGCAATTATCGATAATGATATATGAGATGGTAAATCAGAGAAAAAACGAACTCCTTTAGCAAACAATAGATTTTCTATCCATGTTTCTAGATAAGCAGACCGATAAAGACCATTATAAAAACAAAACCGCAAGAAACGACCTAAACGGCAACCAAAAATAGATAATTTATCATACCAAGCAGGTGGTAAAAAAGCAGAAAAATCTTTTGACATCATGATATCATGTAATTCATGTGTTTTGTAACCCGCAGCTAAGAGTGATGCTAAAATAGCTCCTGCCGAAGTACCCGCTAAACGACGAAAAACATAACCTCTACGTTCCGCTACCGATAAAGCACCTACCAAACCAATTACTTTTACACCACCACCCTCAAAAACAGCATCTGCACAAGTCATTTAACTCCTCCTAAAGAAAAAAATAAAACACTGGGGTAAAAACCAACTCTAAAATATGTATTAACAGCTATCACTTAGGATAGCCTAACGAAAATAACTTATGGCGCATGGTCAATTTTAGGCGGCCAATCTTGACGATCTTTTAAGTAAGTAATTAAAAGTTCAATTTGTTGTAAGGTTGGCCAACTTAAATGATGCTCCATACCTTCAACTTCTTGATGAATAATTTCTTTAGGAACACCTATCATTTGCAAAAATCGTTCTAACAAAGCATGCCGCCAAACTAATCTCTCAGCAATTTCGTTACCTTTGTCTGTCAAAATCAAACCTCTATATTTTTCATAAGAAAGGTAACCATTTTTAGCCAATTTCTGCACCATTTTGGTAACAGAAGAAGGATGGACAGACAGAACTTCAGCAATATCAGAAACACGAGCATATCCCTTGCTATCAATTAATTTAAAAATATACTCCAGGTAATCTTCCATACTCGGCGTCGGCAACCTTAGATCTTCCCCTCTATGCTCTAACACAAAAATTAAGTATAAATTAATATTAAAAAATAAGCGTTAATAAAAAATAAAGATAAATAATAATCAACGAAATAAAAATCCGATAGACAAGATAGATACCTTCTCCTTGTTAAGGAGGGATTAAATATCTCAAAGCGCTTATCAGCTCAAGATATCCATAACAAAGATTTCAAAGTAGGCCTAAGAGGTTATGATGTAAATGAAGTTAATGACTTTTTAGATCTTGTAATAAAAGATTATATCGATTTTGAACGAGAAAAGAAAAAACAAGATAAAGACCAAGATAAAGTATCACAAGAAACAAATAATGAAACAAAACAGATGTTGCAAATGCTACATCAATTGTTACAAGAAACGCACCAATTAAAAGAAGAAAATTACCATCTAAGACAACAAATAGGTCAATTGCCCGGTATTATACAAGCACATTTATCACGCATACAAACTCAACAATTACCTCCACAACAAAATCCTCAACAATTACCTCCACAACAAAATCCTCAACAATTACCTCCACAACAAAATCCTCAACAATTGCCACCTCAACAAAATCCTCAACAATTGCCTCCACAACAAAATCCTCAACAATTACCTCCACAACAAAATCCTCAACAATTGCCACCTCAACAAAATCCTCAACAATTGCCTCCACAACAAAATCCTCAACAATTGCCTCCACAACAAAATCCTCAACAATTACCTTCACAACCAGCAACGCCAGCATATAATCAAGTGCCTAAAGCTCGTTTTTATAATCCTAACTATACTCATAAAAATAGACCTAATAGATCTTCTCACCAACATTTACGACAACAACAAAACAATCCTCGCCAACCAAGAAATAACTATAATCAATACCCACCTGATTATGATCCAAATAATCCATACAGGTAAAACCCCTGCTCAAGATCTTATGCGAATAGAGCGCTTCAAGCGGGGGAAGATTCCTATGTTTTTTGGTTGGTTCTAAAAAATAATTATATGGAATTTATATATATTTTATGTTAATTAATGGCGAATAAAAAAAATCACTTTTCAGGAAAAAGATTCCCAAAATGAGCAGATGCCTTTGCAATTAAATTATATGCTTCTGACCAATGCCGCATACGCTGTAACGGTAGCGTAAAATGATGATTATAACAAGCATCAAAAATAATTGTCGGTATCCTATGATCAAATAAATTTTGTAAATGAATAGGATCGTCCTCAAAAAAAACATCTAGTTGTAATTTTTGAGCTAATTCCCCCTTTACAAGTGAATCAAAGTACATGTTTTCCTCTTTATAAGGGAAATCGTACTTCTGTAACCACTCTTTTGTTACCTTACGCACACTATCGACATCAGGTCGCGCCGTTACAAAAAAAATATCATGCTCCTTCGCCAAATCATTTAAAGTAAAAGAAGCATGATCAAATGGCTTCGTGGCTTTATATATACTTGCTTCCCACTTTTTCCACATCTCCTGAAATCCTTTAGGATCGAGCCCAAATTCTTTGTAAGCAACACCATACAAATGTGGAACATCCGGAACATTTAGATTCTTTAAAGAAATGTTTTTATTGTAAACTTTATTAAGAAAATCAATAGCTGTTTCATGTGTATTTTTCACTGTACCATCTAAATCCACACCGATACGCAATCTTTATCCTCCTTTGCATAATTTTGATTATTAAATCACTATTATCTCATTATTTATTTCTTTTTTATTTCTTTTTTATTTCTTTTCCGGCTGACATTAGTTAATGACAACTAAACATTATATATCATAAAACTAATTTACGATTATTAACAAACAAAAGATCCCACCGTGCCGTACATCCTGGATTTAGAACCTGCGCCAATTAAGTGGGTGCTCGCAGTCGACGTGTTTGTTATTCCCGCATCCAAAGGAAAGGGACACCACAATACGCCGAATCATATAAAGCTCCCGAAGGTTCTAGCAATGTTAGATTCCAAAATGCCTAGAGATAATACAAACACGGTCGGATCTTTCTTTCACAGTTTAATCTTATCAAAAGTATTTTCATATTTCAATCGTATTATCACGAAAAACAAAAACTGTTATTTATACACCAATTAAGAGTTGCTACGAATAATGTAAATAAATTTAAGTGATTTAAATTATTTTCAACTTAATTTTGTACTTTAAGATGCAAAATATCTAGTTGTTCTTTTGTAACAACAGATGGTGCTTGTGTCAAAGGACATGTTCCGGATGCTGTTTTGGGAAAAGCGATACACTCACGTAAATTAGCCTCCCCAGTAAGTAGAGAAATCAACCGATCTAAACCAAGTCCAAATCCTAGATGGGGAGGCGCACCATGCGAAAGAGCATTGATCAAAAAACCGAATTGCTCTGTCATTTCATGATCAGAAAAACCTAATTTAGCAAATACCCGCTTCTGCAACTCAACATCATGAATACGTTTACCCCCACTACCTAATTCACATCCATTAAGTACCAAATCAAATGTTTCAGCACGAACGCGTGTAGGATCGGTATCCCAATAAACCATATCTTCTAATACAGGACTGGTAAAAGGATGATGGAGAAAATCTAATTTCCCTGTAAGTGGATTTTTTTCCCACATAGGAAAGTTGACGATAAAAAGCGGTATATTTTTATTAACCTTAACATCATCAACTACTTTAGCAATTTCCAATCTCATAGCACCCAAGATAGGTAAAATATCTGCTGTCTTACCAGCCAAAGCAACCATTAGATCCCCATCACAAATCGATAAGGTGCTTTTTAAACGCACTATCTCTGCCTCGCTTAAACGATTAGCTAATGGACCTTTAACATTATCCCCGGAAAAAGCAAACCACATCAAGCCTTGCGCACCTAAAATTTTAGCCTTTGCTTCCCAAAGTTGTAATTGTTTACGCCCGATCGAAGCCTGACCAGGAATTTTAATCGCCCTGATACTACTGTCTTCATTTTGCATTTGCTGAAAAATAGCAATTTTACTACCATTAAAAACAGAAGAAATATCTTCTATTGTCAAAGCAATACGCAAGTCTGGTTTGTCAGTACCATACTTATCCATCGCCTCTCGGTATGTAAGGCGTAAAAAAGGCGCTTTCGGTATATGTTGATCTGTTTGTTCCAGACAAGAAAGTAATATCTTTTCTAAAAGTGTCTGTAAAATATGTATACTTGAAAAAGACATCTCTAAATCAAGTTGGGTAAATTCTGGTTGACGATCAGCGCGTAAATCTTCATCACGGAAACAACGCGCAAATTGATAATAACGTTCTAAACCGGCAACCATCAAAATTTGTTTAAATAATTGCGGAGATTGAGGTAAAGCATAAAATGAACCCCCATGTACTCTGCTGGGAACTAAATAATCACGCGCCCCTTCAGGTGTGCTTTTAGTTAATATAGGTGTTTCAACTTCACAAAAATTCTTTTTATCTAAAATAGAACGGATAACACGCGTTATCTGATGACGAAAACGTAAACGTTTCTGCCATTTATCACGCCTTAGATCTAAATAACGATATTGCAAACGCACTTTCTCATCAACATATTCATCATCCGAAACAGAAAAAGGCAACATTTGAGCTTTGTTAAAACAATACATATCAAAAGCCTTAAGCTCAATTGCACCCGTGTATAATGTTTTATGTACAGTATCAGGTTCGCGTTTCACAATCGAACCTTTAATAGAAACCACCGTTTCCAAGGGCAACTGCGACGCTTCAGCTTGTAAAACTTTTTGATCAGCTTGGAATACCACCTGAACAATACCCGAAGCATCACGTATTTCTAAGAACAGCAAACCACCTAGATCACGTTTTCTATGTAACCAACCATTGATAATAACTTCACAACCCAATTTATCAGGTGTATCCGATATCAAGATTGTTCTTTGCCATTTACTTTCAGTCATACTAAAACACCTCTCTCTCTACACTGCAATTAAGTAATAAATAAATTTTTAACATGAAATTGTTCCAAGAAAAAACCTGAAAAAATACTCACAATAAACAAAATAAAAATGTAACAAAAAAACCATAAACGTAAAAAATATAATAAAAATATAAAACTAAAATCATATAAAAATATCAACAAATGACTTAAACTCCAACGGAAAGTTCTTGCTTTAAATGAGGTATTACTTCCAAGAAAGACATCGTATACTGTTGCTTAGACGACATATTACGAACTAAAACATGACCTTCTGCGTATTCTTCTTCACCTAAAATAATAACGTATAAAGCCTTACGCTTGTTAGCTGTTTTAAGTTGCGATCTTAAAGTTCGTGCACCATATAATCGGTCACAAACCAATCCAGCTTCACGAAAATCAGCTAACATCTTTGCTGCTATACCATATAATTGTTTTTGCCAAACAAGTACAAGTACTTGTGGAGGATGTTCGAACTTATCAAGCTCAGAAAGAGCCAATAAAATGCGCTCTAAACCAAAAGCAAAACCAATCCCTGTTAAAGATGGCCCACCTAAATTTTGGACTAAGTTATCATAACGTCCTCCTCCTCCGAGTGTACCTGTACGACGATTATCGTCTGGCTCCATCACCCATTCAAAAACCGTATGTGTATAATAGTCTAAACCTCGCACAAGCCGAGGCGTAATTTGATAAGATATATGCAAAGAATTTAATTGAAACAAGACATCTTCCCAAAATTGTTTAGCCTCTTTGGTTAAATAGTCTATAATCTGAGGTGAATCCGTTAAAATATCTTGTGTTATCGGCTCTTTACTGTCTAAAATACGCAATGGATTATGCAAAAGTCGATGTTTATCAATTGATGGTAAATCATTTTGATATTTTTCAAGATACGAAACTAACTGACACCTATAAGCAACTCTGCTTTCTAAATCCCCAACCGTATTAAGCAAAAGTTTAACATTAGACAAACCCCAATCTTTAATACAAGAAAACCCAAGCGCAAGAATATCAACATCAATAGATGGATCAGATTCCCCAAAAGCCTCAACACCAAATTGATGAAACTGCCTATATCGACCTGCCTGCGGGTTTTCATAACGAAACATCGGCCCAAGATAATATAAACGGATAGGTAATGCTTCTTGATAAATTTTATGCTGTATCAAAGCCCTAATAACACTAGCCGTACCTTCCGGTCTTAAAACAAGCTTTTGTTTACCTGTGTTATGTTGATTGGTTACACAATACATTTCCTTATTTACAATATCCGTTGCATCACCTAAGCCATGAGAAAACAAATTAATATCTTCAAAAAAAGGGGTCCTAATTTCAGAAAAAAAATATTTTTCACAAACACGGCGAATGCAGTTCTCTAAAAAATGCCAATTAACCATTTCCTTTGGCAATATATCAGCTGTACCTCGTGGCCTGCGATAAAGAATGTGTCATCCCCCGCTTTGATTAATACAAAGATATAACATCTAAATACACCAGTAACCTCAAACGAATGGGATAATTTTAACACGCACATGTGCTTCATACAACAAAATACCCAATATCCAAGCATACGAAATATTAGGAACCCAGCTTATTTAAAATTAGATTTTGTTTAAAAATATGGTATCGATAAGTTGGACTTATGCCTAAACTTTAATGCAGGGTGTATTTACTGTACTTGCCAAAAAAAATAGGCCATAATTTTTGATTTTCAAAAATTAACTTGAAAAATTTATTGTAATCTAAGTTTGAACATTATTTATTTATACAAAAGAGCGTTTTTATTTTTAGAGTAATTAAGCATAAGTATGCTAAATTACTCTAAAAAGAGAATTTATATATTTGTATTGTTATAATAAATTTAATTATATTTATGAATGGCCAAAAAACAAACCTAGCCTTTTTAGGCTTTTACCATATTTATCCTTTTTAATTGTATTTGCATATTTAGGCTACCTATTTAAATTGATAACAGTAGGACCTTAGTGCTGCTCTTAATCCTTTTTTGGCACGTGATAAAATAAACTTCACAGATATATGCTTAGGAATATCTAAATATGATATTATCTCTTCCGAGTATGAAATGAATATATCAATCATATCTTATATTCGAGTAGCTTCTTTTTTAGCCTGATATTTACGTAATTCCTTTAGGAGGTTAACATTACCTGTATGTATACAGTACATTGCTACAAACATTTGTAAAATTAAGTATCTATCTAAAGCTTTGCTGGCTATGACTTGGTATCCTTGCAAAGAAAGATAATTTTTAGCTTTTCTAAAATAGGTTTCGATTTCCCATCTTTTAGAATAATAATTTAGAATTTCTTCATTACTTAGCTCCATATCTGTGCAAATAAAAGCTTTTGCTTTAGATATATCTTGACCTTCCTTAACAAAAATAAGGACAACCGCATTGTCAATAAAATTAAGATTACCTTCATATCTATAAACACTATACTTTTGTTTTTTAATGGTAAAAACTTTTTTTATCTGTATTTTTTATAAAATTTAAAAACATTTTATTTGATTTTTAATGCCTAAAGGACAAATCACAATATCGATTCTTAATGCACCTATAAAATTAAATCCTTTTTTAAGCTTGTTTCGATGATCTTTTTTGAAATATACCAGGAATCTACGCAAACATATGCTTTACTATCTGGCTCGGGCGCACTAGATATGATATTGCAAGAAGTATCCATTTTATTGATTTCTGTTTTATTAGCACGTTTAACTTCTATAGGATAGCTTAAACCATCTGTATGTAACATAGCTTGAACAATAGAATGACCATATACACTTCTTTTATCTAGATTAGAATAATGATAACCCGATGCTTGTATAGGTTATTCAGCTGATGATGACGGCTTTGTCTTATCGCATACTGTATCGTCAATTATCAGAAAGTAAGGTTTTTTATCTTAGCTTGATGTATAAATTATTCATAAGCAACATTTTCCGTGGCGTCACTAAGTGTTTTTTCATCCCATTTTGAATTAATCATCATATTACTTATCGTTTGTCGGCACCTGTTATAAAAGCTTTTTTTATGAATATCTGACAAAGTTCCGTTAAAGTTTTGTGACAACATACCATCAATAATCTGTAAAATATGATTAAAAACAGATGAAGTAAATTGGGATATTAACCCCAATTTAAGAAAAAATTTGACCAAATGAGATTTATTTGTTAAACTACAATTAATATACATTCTTTATCCTCCTGTTGGTTTTTGTTAGGACACTTATATTTTACACAGGTGATAGAGGAATGTCTATTTTTGTTTGTAAAATCGGAAAATAAAATATAATATATTGTAAACTTTGGAAATATAATCATATTTTATTATTTTTATTAATAATTTACATTTTTTTGCTTTTTTTGCATGTGCAGTCTTTAACTTAATTCTTTTATATGGTAAAATCAGGTATAGAAATAGCTTTTGTAAGCCCTGAAAGACTAAATCAGAGATTCAAGTGGCATATTCAGATAACCATGGAATGTACGAATCTTTAAAAAGCTTAAAATAATGTACACTACCAGCTGCGAAATTTGTGTAGCCAATAGAAGCTGTTTCAGCAAAAATTGCAAGGAAAGACTTCATTGTTGGATACTTTTTTCTTCCAGATTCATATTTTTTATTATCTTTTTTTGGTCTTTCTATGCGCACTTCAGTACAATCGAATGTAAACAAACCAAATATGAGAGATGAAAAATATGGGCTCTGATTTGTAGGATATCTTTTGGATAATACTTTCTTGGCGATACCTTGTATCTTTTGTATGATGTTATTAACCGTGCTTTTACTAATACCAAAAATTTGTGCAATCATTCTATTTGTAAGCCCAAGAAAAAATTATGAAAAAATAAGTATACGGTGTTAGCATTACTGGTGCAACTGGTATTGATGGTATCACAGGTGCAAAAGGTATTACTGGTGCAACAGGACCCACGTTTAGTTCAGTTGGTTCAGGTTCTTTTGGTTTTGTCGACACGCAACCTATTTCATTTCCTGTCGATATACCATTACCTATTAATTCTTTTAATAATGGTATTTATATCTTGAAATATTTCAAGATATAAATCTAAATAATATTTATTCCTATCATTTAGATTTATCAAATCATTATTATATATTTGATATCTTAGTATATATAAATTATGTCTATTAATTATATTTCAGACAAAATGCGTGTAATTAAATTAGGATAATTGAATCCATCGATATAATTTGTAGAGCTTGTCCCAAAAACCGCTGTAAAGGGAGTTTAAGAATCTAATCGAATACACTAAAAAATACTATAATAGCTACTTTTGTATTTAAATTGCATAAATAGTGTGAAAATATATAAACCCCAAAATATCTTCATTCGAAATAAAACATATCATAAATAAATCGAAAAATTATCATCTATTTATTTAAAATAAATTTAAAGATATTAATGTATATAATAAAAATATATAAACACTGATATTTTTAAATAAAATTAAAAAGATAGCAATAAATTCTAAGTATCTTTACTAATTATATATATCAATATTGCCAAAAACGTTTGTACGATAAAATAAAATTTAAATAATATATAAAAAATTTAGTAATTGATTTATATTATATATTAAAATAAAATAATATATCATCTTATATATTAATAAATATTTTAAAAAATAGCTTTTGGATTGACATTTTATATAATTTATGATTATATAAACTTGTATAATATTTTTATGATTGTTTATTAAATACATAGTTTATTAAAATCATCAAAATTTAAATAATAAAAATAAAAAAAATAAAAAAAACAACCAACAATTAAAAAATAATATATACGAGGTGATAAGTATGCCCCCTTTTTTAATATTAAGCACTATTCTGATTGCTTTAAATATAGCTTTAGGCGCTTTTGGTCATCATGTTCTTAAAGATCGCCTATCAGAAACCATGATGTTTCGTTGGAATACAGGAAATACTTATCATATGATTCAAGGTCTTGGACTGTTAGCTATTTCAGCTTTTTTATACAATAACTATGATAAGTTTAATTTTATGATCCCTGGTACTTATATTTCTTTGATAGGAACTATGTTATTCTCTGGTAGTTTGTACATATATTCTTTAACAAATTTTCGTCGTTTAGTATTTTTAACACCAATCGGAGGTATTTTAATGATGATTGGCTGGATTTGGATTGCTGTAGGCTCATATATAAATCTATAATAAATAAAGATAAATAATATATTTTTATTTCCAAAGGTATCATTTTTTTATTTATAAATATAAATTGATATAATTACAAATGTTATTTATTTCTCATGAGGTTTGTTATACCATTTTTAATATTTTAAGAAATAAAAAAAGACATAATTTTAACATAAAAAATACACAAACAAGCTTTTTTTAATAAAAGGCATGTTTGTGTTATTCTTAATATAAATAAATATAAAATAATCTTGAAATGCAAGAATCTTATGAATTTATATTTATAATATTTTATAGAGGTCATAACATGATAGCTGCAATAAAATAAGTATCATAAAATTAATTAAATGGTTATTTTTTCTTGATGATGGTTATTTGTTTTTTATCTATATATTTTTTTAGTTTAATAAAATGAATTGACAATAAATGTAACTGTTTATGTTTTCTGTAATTAATGAATTTTAAATATTAAATTATCGTTTATTAATTAAAATAGACCAATTGATGTAGCATCTTATATCATATTAAAAACTGGTGTATTGTATTTTCATTATTTTATTAAGTACCTTATGTTATCCATTTGATGTTTTTTGTAATTTTGCATTTTTTGTGTGTTTTTTCATATTCAACATATTGAGCGAGATGGCCTATGGTTAAAATTATGATGACTTCCATGGTGGTGATGACTAAATAAGAAGAAAAACAAAATTAGAATAACCAAAATTATAAACGCCATCCATAACCAACTGTGTGTGCCAAAAATATGTTCTAAATAGTAATTTATTATCATGCACCTCTTTTTATTAACTCTATTGTCCAATATATTCTGTGATCATAAAAGGTGTTACTACAAATTTTGTTATTTATTTTCGTAATTATTGATTTATAAAAAATGTGTCGATATTCAATTATGGATATTTTAAAAAATATAAAAGTTGCAAAAAAACAATATATACTGTACATGCAAAAAAAGCAAAAAAATGTAAATTTTTAATAAAAAAAAGAAATGGTAAAAAACCTAAAAAATCTAGGTTTGTTTTTTAGAAATTAATAAATATAATTAAATTTATTATAATAGTGCATATATAAATAGTGCATATATAAATAGTGCATATATAAATAGTGCATATATATAAATTCTATTTTTATAGTAATTACTCATAAAGCTACTAAATTACTCTATAAATAAAAAAGCTCTTTTGTATAAACAAATAATATTAAAACTTAGATTATAATACACTTTTTAAGTTCATGTTTAAAAATAAAAATTTATATTCTATTTTTGGCAAATATAGGTTATTTTAAAAAATAGGAAAGTTGAAAAAATCCCATATATGATCTTAGATGAAATCATTATTATTATTTATTTTAAAAATTAATTTTTTATAAATAAGGTAGTCTTATATTAAAGCTTGTCCAAAAATCCGTGTTCAGAACCTAATCGCATGCCTTACCCCCTATGATAATAGCTATTTTTATGTTTAAATTAAATCATTATTAATCGGATATATTAATATTTCTGGACAAGTCCTTAATTAGGCTGTAGTACTTTGAGCTTGTCCAATAACCCATGTTAAATAGTGTTTAAGAACCTAATTTAATGACCAAAAAGCTATGATAATAGCTATTTTTGTGTTTAAATTACACCATTACTAATCGGCTATATTAATATTTCTGGACAAGTCCTTTAGATGATTCTGATCTAGCTACTGAATCTCTCGCTTCTCGTTCTACTTTGGCTTTAGCTCTAAAAAATTCCTTTGCTAATTCTGATCTAGCTACTGAATCTCTCGCTTCTCGTTCTGCTTTTGATTTAGCTCTAAAAAATTCCTTTGCTGATTCTGATCTAGCTATCGCATCTTGTGCTTCTCGTACTGCTTTTGCTTTATCCATAAATGATACTTTGGATGATTCGGTTGCTAATCTTGATTTTGATTCTTGTAATCTTCTTTCGTGATTTACAAATCTCTCTGCCTTTGTTACTTCTTCTGATAATTCGATTTCTATTTTTCCAAGTAATTCTTTAGTTGATTTTTCTGATTGTTCAAATTCTATTTTTAATTCCGATATTTTTTTTAATGCTTCTCTTGATAATATTATTGTCTCTCTTCCTATATATGGTTTAAATATGGTATATTCTTCTTCACCTGGGTTTATTAATTCGGCCTCTCTAGCTATTTGTTCTTTTAGCTCTACTTCTTTGACTAATTGTTCTGTAGCTACTCTAGAGGCCAATAACCTGGAGGATGAAGATTTTTCTGATCCTCTTGCTAATTCTAAGGCTTGAGCTCTTGCTTCTACAGCTTCTTCTTTTCTTACAGCTTCTATCTCTCTTTCTACAGATGTTACTTTGGCTGTTATAGCTACTGATCTTGCCGCAAAAACCTCTCTTTCTCCTGCTTTTGATGCTGCCTCTCGTGCTATTTTTAATGCTGAAATTTCTCTTTCCATTAGTAATTTTGATATTTTAAATGCTTCTGTTTCTGTTAATGACGCTTTTTCTGAGTAAATTCTAGATGATTCTATATATCTTTTTAGACGTGATATTCTATCTGATATTATCGATTTTGTCGAAATCCTGCCATATATAATATCATTTTTTATCAATCTCTTAGTTTCTCTTAATATATACAATTCCTGTTCCAACAATTGTAATGATTCTTTTCTGAAATTTGCCGCTTTTTTTATTAGTATGTCTTCTTTGGATCTTAATGTGGCAACTGCTTCTTTTTCTGTGTTTACTATTGTTTTTTCTGACTCTCTTTCATCTCTTGTTATATTAAATTTTTCTGCTGCTAATGATAATTGACTATTTGATAAATTGCTTAAAAAATAAAAGCTGCTGGTAGTAGAAATTAAGAGAAATAAAATTTTTTTAATATATGTCATTATAAAACCCCTATTAATATATATAATTTGATGGCATTAATATTATTTTTAAAAATAATAAATATATTAAAATAATATAAAATTAATTATAATATAAATAATATGAAATATCAATTTTATTTTAAATAATATGAAATATCAATTTTATTTTAAATAAACAAAAACGTAATATGTAAAATAATTTTTATATAAAATGTTATAAATATTTACCAATTAAAACTAATAAGTCATGATTTCTGAACTAAGCATAAAATTCATTTTATAATTTGATCTAATTTAAAAATATGGTTTATTTGGATAAAAAAATATATTTATGGTATATGTATAAAAATATATTTTTAGCTTTGCCAAAAACTAATCTAAAGAAAGCTTAAAACCCTAATCAAATGTCCTAAAAAATATGATAATGGCTATTTTTGTGTTTAAATTGCATAATTAATAATAGGCTATATTATTATTTCTGGGCAATTTATTTTTCATATTTATAAATATTAAAATGCAAAAATTACACACTAATGCCAAAATCTTAGTGTGCTTACAGTTATCTACTTTATATATAAATCAAACTAAATTAAAAATTTTTATTAATATCTATAAAATATGTATTTTGTTTTTTTGTTTAAAATAAAAATATTATAGAAAGTATGCTGCCACTCCATACTTATAAGTTCTTCAGCCAATAATGCTATTTCACCAATTTTTTATCATTTCCTTCATTTTTGTCCAAAAGACTGTAATACCAAGCTGGATAAATGAACTATGTTGGCTGTTGTTAATCCTTGATTTGTCGAGCTAAGCCAACCAAACCAACTAGGAGGTGAATAGTCTGGATGATAACTTGCCAGGAGTTTTGTAATGTCATACGGGATTTTATCAAAAAATTTTCCCATTTGCCACACCCTAGCTATCAGCTGATTAAAATTAAGATTAGTATGAGAATTGAATGTACGCTGTACATAAGTACGCTCTACATAGCTTTCACTAGCTATACTAGTATTCTCCATAATAGGTCCAGTATTAACTATAATAGGTCCAGAGAGTAATATAGCTGCTGATAATAATTTTATGTTACTATTATTAAACATTATTTTGATATCACCTTGATTTTAAACTAATATGTATGATTTTAAATTTTTATTCTTATGAAATTACTTTGTTGATTATAGCAAAATTTACCTAAACTGGAAAGTATTATTTTTCTGATATTAATATAGGACTTGTTCATAAATATTAAATACACAATTAGTCTAGGATAATTTAAACCCAAAAATGGCCGTTACTATAAGCTTTTAGTGTTTTCTATTAGATCTTGAAACTCGCTTTTAAATATTTTTTGCTAAGCTCATAATATATATATAAAAGATACAGAAAATATAATGAACTTATCCAATAAGAAACATATATCTTAATATTATTCAAGGTGAATAGTATATATTTTATATATTTTTTAACCTATATAACTGTACATGCAAAAAATATAAATTATTAATAAAAATAATAAAATGTTATTATTTTTCTAAAGTATGCAATGTATTGTATTTTAAGATTTTAAAAAAAAATAGACATCCTTTATCCCCTATTGTATTTGTTTGTAAAAATTTTATTTTACATAAAGGATAAAAGAATGTCTATTAAATTTTCAAACAATATCTATTAATTTTACATTTATTTTCATAAAATCTACACATTGTTTGTTTATAAGATTCGTTAAGAAAGAAATTATTAAGGGGGTAGTTTAAACCTTTAAATAGCCGTTATTATCAGATTTTATTGTTTTCGATTAGGTTTTACAACTATCTTTTACGTGGGTTTTTGGACAAACTCGAGGTTTTGCAACTTGCTTTCACATATGGTTTTCAGACAAGCTCAGCAATTTAGTAACGATGGAATTTAAACACAAAAATAGCTATTACCATAATCTTTTGATGAATTTAATTAGGTTCTTAATCGCTCTTTAAAATGGGCTTTTGGATAAGCTTATAAATTTCGATATGAACCTATAGCAATCCAAACCCATCCAATAATCATTAAAACACCCCCTATTGGTGTGACAAAAACTAAAAGACGAAAATTTGTTAAAGCATATATGTACAAACTACCTGAGAATAACAACGTTCCTATTAAAGAAATATAAGTACCCGGGATCATAAAATTAAACTTATCATAGTTATTGTATAAAAAAGCTGAAATAGCTAAAAGGCCCAGACCTTGAATCATATGATAAGTATTTCCTGTATCCCAACTAGACATCATGGTTTCTGACAAGCGATCTTTAAGCAAATGTTGACCGAAAGCTCCTAAAGCTATATTTAAAGCAATTAGAAGCGTGCTTATTATTAAGAATGGTGGCATACTTATCACCTCTTATTAGATTATTTATTAATAGTATTACAAATTTGATTTTAAGAAGGAAAATAGGTATAAAAATAGACATGCCTTTACCATCTGTGTAAGTATCCAACACAAAATACACGAAGGAGAAAAAGGATGTCTAATACAAATAATTTACCACAAAAAGAAAGTTTGATCAAATGTTTTAAACAATGGAAGTTATCACTCCATTTTAAAAATCCAGCTTTAAATCATATTACAAATATGGTACTTGTCCAGAAATGTTAAATATCCCATTATTCATGGGATATTTCGAACCCCAAAACAGCCGTTATTATAAGCTTTTAGTGTTTTATGTTAGATTTTGCAACTCGCCGTTACATAGGTTTTTGGACAAGCTAATAGTATGTATTTGCAGGCGTATTCGGGTTGTCTTTAATTATAATATATGGGGACTTGTCCAGAAAGGTAAAGATATATATTCTAATTAAAGTAAAAGCTTTTATTTACAAAAATCAGGATAAGGTCCTATTATTATCTAATGTAAACAGATAACATAAAATCTTTGAATACACTAAAAAAATAAATAATGTGTTTTTTAAGGGGTTTTTTTATTGAATTTTATTTCTAAAAATTTTTATATCTATTCTTAATATATAAAACCCATTTATATATTAAGAATAGATATAAAAATATAATATATAGATATAAATTCACAATATATATAATGGATAAATTGCGATATTTAAAAATAATAATCTTTTAAATCTATATTTTTAACTTATATTTAATGTTTAGACAAAAGTCCATTTATCATACTGTATAGAGGTCATGACACGATAGTAAAAATAAAATCAATATCATAAAATTAATTATATTGTTATTTATTTGAATAATTATATTTATATGTTATTTTTTTAAAATTAAATAATATAAATTATAAACTAAAAATTTATATAAATGAATAAATCATATATATTTTACGTGATTCATAAATAAAAGAGAAAAATTAATTTGTTTTTTATTATTTGTGAATATAGGAAATTTTAATAGCATCTTATATTATATTTCAAAGCTTATTTATTAGTTTTTCATTTGTCTTATTAAGTACATTATATTATGAGTTTCATGCTTTTTATTATGTTTGAATATTTTTTATATGTGTTCATCTTCAACAGATGAGCAGGGATGGTCTATGGGTAACATGATGATGACTAAATAAGAAGAAAATCAAAATTAGAATAACAAAAATTATAAACGCAATCCATAACCAAACTGTGTGTGCCAAAAATATGTTCTAAATAGTAATTGATTATCATGCACCTCTTTGTGTATTATCTCTATTGTCAAATATATTCTTTTAATAATAAAGATGTGACTATAAATTTATAAGTTACTTAATTACTTATAAAAAATCAAACCTTGTTTATATTGAATTATGACTATTTTAAAAATATATAAGTTGAAAAAATCCAATGGACTTGTCCAGAAACCCATTTAAAAGGGAGTTTAAAAACCTAATGGAAAACACTAAAAGCTTATAAAAACGGCTATTTTAGGGTTCGAATTAACCCATAACTAATGGGATATTTAACATTTCTGGACAAGTCAAATATAGTAGCTCATTTGAATCGATTAATATGCTTCTTAATGAAGTTAATAATAACAAATAAGTTTTAATCAAGAATAATATTGAATATAAATTTCATTTTGATTAAACAAAAATACAATATATAAAATTAGTTTTCATTTAAAAATATTATTTATGAACTTAATTTGATCTAATTTAAAAAAACTGTTATTTTGATAAAAAATATATATAAAGTATATTTATAGAAAAAGCTGGTATAGATATATTTTTTTAATTTCGATTTTTTAATTTTTATAATAAGTAAAACACACACTAATACTAAGATCTTAGTGTGTTTATAGTTTGCTCATTTATTTAAGTTAAATTAAATAACGTTTTTTATTAATATCTATAAAATGGATATTTTGATTTTTTTAAAATAAATATATTATACATAATTGCAAATTGAAAAAGAAGTTGGTTAAATAGAAAGTTCAAAGTGAATTTATTATGCAGAGATCATATCATACTTCAATCAATTCTTTGTTAAATATGCTGTTTCTACCAGGTCGTTTGTCTATTGGTATTAATCCATAGATACTTTTTAAAATATCACGTTGATTGTTAAATATACGACCTTCTATGATCATCTTATTAAATCTTAAATATATACGTTCAAGGTCTTTAGCTGTTTTGAATAGCATTTGCCAAAGTCGATAAGTAGGTGGAGGTGATATGAGCAAGATCCAATGTGCTTTGTTTATATGCATTTCTAGTTCTGGATCATTCCAATAAGTGGTATTTGGGGTATTTCTTCTCGTAGAATAAATAATTAATTTATTTTTTTGAGCATTGAACGCTTTTTTTATTTGCTTATTTATAAAAAATACTTGTAGATGGTTAATCGCTATATCTAAGATGTTTAGTTGATAACTAGCACTACGTAAATAAAAATTACGTGTCCAGTGTGCCAAAATATTTATATCCGCATCTTCGGAAATTTCATGGCTTCTATTGTCAAAATTGAAGAAAATGGCTTTTTTGTTTTTGTCATTTTGACTAAGTGTTAAGCGTGCATGCTGATTTTCGTTACCCATTAATTTATATTCATCTAAAGAGGTATTTTGAATAATAAACTTTGGTTGAGGGTTACCTTCACCGTATGGAGCTAAAGATTGTAAATCATCCCAAAATTTCTTGTTTAAATCTTTTAATGAAACAATATCATCTACTTGTAATACTGGTTTTGTAGGTAGATGTTCTTTCGCAAAGTTAAAAGCATCAGCTAATTTTTGCTTTAGTTGGGGTAAATTTTCCATATGCAAGGTCATGCCTGCTGCTTTTTGATGCCCCCCAAAATTGATAAAAAAGTCTTGCTCCTTATCTTTTGGTGATAAAGCTTGGTATAAATTAAAACCATCAATGCTACGCGCTGATCCTTTAGCGATACCATCTTCAATGGTTAGCACAATCGCAGGACAAAAATATTTTTCGACTAATCGCGAAGCAATGATACCAACAACACCAAAATGAAAATTTGGACTGGCAACAACAATACCGTTGTTTGGATCAAACGATGCTTCCATAGCTTCATCAAAACCAATGTTTACATATTCTTTACGTTTATGATTTAGAAGGTTTAGTTCTGCTGCAAGTGCATAAGACTTTCCTCGGTCATTTGTTAATAAAAGTTCTAAAGCTGTAGAGGAATGAGCTAAACGTCCGGCGGCATTTAACCGAGGGGCCAGTTGAAAAGCAACTTGTTCGGCTGATACTTTAGGATCATTTCTAAATGAATCTTCTAAAAGCGCATTTATCCCTATGTGACTTTTGAGAAGCGGCAATCCATGTTTAACCAGTATCCTATTTTCACCCCGTAATGGTACAACATCAGCAATTGTACCTAGGGCAGCTAAATAAATTAATGACATTGGGACACTATTTTTGAGCGCGGTTGCTAATTTAAAAACAACTCCTGCGCCACAAAGTTCTTTATCTTTATATGTACATAACGGTTGTCGTGGATTCAAGATAGCGTATGCCTTGGGTAATATTTCAGGACATTGATGGTGGTCTGTAATAATCAAGTCAACACCTAAAGCTGCTATAAAGTTAGCTGTCTCTACAGCAGCTATACCGTTGTCAACTGTGATGATGAGCGATACACCGTCAGCGATAAATGAATGTAAAGGATCTTCTTTTAAACCATATCCTTGTTGTAACCGATGGGGTAAATAAGTAGATACATAGGTTAAACCTAGTTCCTTTAGGGTTAAATATAAAATTGCTGTACTTGATATACCATCCACATCATAATCCCCATAAATTAGCACCTTTTCATGCTGTTCAACGGCTTTTTTAATCCGTTGAACAGCCTTAGACATATCTTTCATAGAAAAGGGATCATGCAAATCGCTTATGCAGGGATTTAACCATTTTTTAGCTTGTTCAAGCGTCAAACAACCTCTTTGTATTAACATTTTAGCAGCTAAAACTGTAATATTTAGTTCTTTAGACCAAAGATGTGCTTGAGAAATATTACCTGTTTGAGCTAAAATCCAATTGTATTTAGAACACAACACCTTATCATTTCACTCCTAATGATCCTTTTTTTAAATATTGTGCCTGTTTTTTCATATGATGCCACTTCCAACCTACCCAAACTTGGCTAGCTAAGAAAATAGATGTAAATGTACCTGTTAATAAACCAATAAGTAAGGAAAGTGAAAAATCATGAATACTCTTGCTACCAAAGATAAGTAAAGCTACGGCCGCGAAAACAACTGTTAAAACCGTATTGATTGACCTAATTAGAGTCTGATTAATACTTTCATTGACCAAATTCGAAAGATCAAACCATGTACGAGGCGGACAACGTTTTAAGTTTTCACGGATACGGTCAAAGATAACAATGGTATCGTTTACATCGTAACCAATGATGGTCAAAATAGCTGTGATAAATAACAAGTCAACTTCGATGTTAAAAAAGGAAAAAACACTTGTCGTAAAAAAAGCATTATATATAAGGGATAAAATAGCTGAGATAGCAAAGCGATATTCAAAACGGATGGTCACGTATAAGATAATCCCGAGCGAAGCAATTAAAATCGCCTTTAACGCTGTGAAAGCGATTTCTTGTCCTACAATCGGATCTACTTTACTTTCATTGATCATCGATTGCTGCTGAAACGCATTATCGTATGCTACTTTAATTTTGTTAACATCCTCTTTATCCAATGCTTTATTGATTCTGATCGTAACACGATTGCCCTCTTTACCACCTGATTTAAGTAAATTAAAGTTTTCATATCCCATATCTTTAAGTAAAGTATTCACATGGGTTAACTCTACCGATTTCGGTGTATCAATATCTAACCTTGTACCGCCTTTAAAATCGATACTCAAGTTTAATCCTTTAGTTAAAAGCGAAGCCGCGGAAAGGATAGCAATGATCATAAAAATAATAAAATAATATTTGCGTTTATTTACAAAATCAAACTTATATGACAAAAGAACTTCTCCCTTCGATCAAATCAAGTTAAGGCTTAGAGATAAACAGTTTATATAAAAATACACGTCTATGAAATACTCTTTATTTCATCAAGTTTAACACCTAACCAGCTTGGTTTGATTGAAATGCGCGAACGCATAAGCAAGGTCATCATAATCCGCGAAAGAGCAACAGCTGTTAAAAAACTAACTAGAATACCAGTGATAAGCGCAACCGAGAAACCCTTAATCGAACCCTTACCCATAAAAAAGAGCGCACCACCAGCAATAAGGGTCGTTATATGAGCATCCAAAATAGTTAAAAATGAACGTTTTGAACCAGCTCTCGTGGCCAAAGCAATCGACTTACCCAGTCTAATTTCTTCTTTCACCCGTTCACTCATAATGATATTGGCATCAACAGCAATCCCAATACCGAGAATATAAGCGGCAATTCCTGGGAGAGTTAAGGTAACTTGGAGCAAACTAAAAGTAAAGAGCACAAGATAGGAATAAGCGATTAAGGCAATAACAGCAATAAATCCAGGCAAACGGTAGTAACCAATCATAAATATAAAGATAGCTAAAATAGCATATATACCCGCTAAAGCACTTTCTTTTAAAGAATCAGCACCTAAACTTGCATCAACAGCAGAGCTTTGCACCTCTTTCAACTTAAAAGGCATAGAGCCCGCATTTAATCGGTTACTTAATTCACGAGCTTCTTTTTTCGTAAAATTACCGGAAATAATTGCACTACCGTTACGAATAACATCGTTAATAATTGGCGCACTAAGTTCGGTTTCATCCAAAAAAATAACCATTGGTTTTCTAAGTAATCTTGTCGTAACATCTTCTAATTTCTTTGGATCTTTCATTTTTAAAGAAATAGCTGGCAAACCATTACCATCTTGGGTAATCTGAGACGCACCTTCATCAAGGTCTTCACCTTTAATCACAACCGTTTTACGATCCTCTTCACGAAAAGTTATATATGATGGGGAACCGATAATTTCACGGGCCTCATTTTGATCTTTGACACCAGCTAAAGCAACACGAATACGATTACCTTCACTGCTAATTTCAGGTTCACTCACACCCAAAACATCGACTCTTTTACGCATCGTATCAACAGCAGCTTGCATCATTTTCGTATCTAATACCTTACCGCCTTCTAATTGAGGCTCATACAAAAGCTCAAACCCACCTTTTAAATCTAAACCAAGATTAATTTTTTGCACAAGATCTTTTGTCGTCATACCCACAACAGCTAAGACCCCAATAATAATCAAAGAAAAACTTAGTAGTTTAAGCCAACTACTCCGATAGATTTTGAACATCATTTGCACTTCTTACCCATGCCTCCTTAATTAGGCCTATTTATATATGATTGCGCATCAGCAAGCATAGCTTCTGGTTTTTTATATATAGACAACATCATCCAGTTAATAAAATGACTCGCCCTAAGAGACAGAATAGAATGAAAAAAACAATGTAAACTTAAAGCTTTATCACGATAATTAGCAAAAACACATGCAATAATTTGTACTGCTGTTACATTCCTATATCCACAACGTCGAAATTCAACGACTTTACTCTCACAAAGTGCTAAGATCCGATGTTTCATAGCACTTGTTGATATCTCTACATTACCACTTTGACATAATTTTTGACATAGTAATTCTAAAGTTGTGTGTATTCTTGACAAAATAATAACCTCCTAGGTGTTATGTATAAAAGGTAGTTTTTAATAATTTAGAGCTAATTTTAATAAGTTTTTTAATAATATTAAAAACTTCGACCTATTTATTTTAAGCAGAATCATTTTGTAGAATATTCTTTCCTGCTATATGTTCTGACTCCCAAAATTAGCATTAAAGGGACATCATGCATGATGTCCCTTTAATTGGCGTACATATTAATAACTTGGAGACAACCATAAGGAAAGAGGGTCATAATATGGGGCAAAGTCAATTTCTTAAAAGCACATTCATTTTATCTTGGACAGGATTTATAAATAAGTTATTGGTCTTTATTCTAACAGCATACTATTTACCAAATATCATCGGCACAGAAGGTATTGGCCTATACCGAAAAATTTTCCCTATTTTTTTATTGATCACTTCATGTGTTGGTTTAGGTATTATAACGGCTTTATCAAAGGAAGTAGCAGCATTACAAACATCAAAAAGCAACAAATCCTACAGATATACACCTTATCTTAATGCATCATTATTTATGGGATGTTTAGGTGGCCTGATTGTGTTAATCGTTAGCTTTCTTATTCTACCAAATTTTATAGATTTATTGTATAACAATAAATGGTTAACCCAAATAGATCATCGTATCATGCCATCGATTTATATGTGTTTATTCATCATACCTATTCTACCGCTATCTTATGTGTATAGAGGTTATTTTATCGGCTTACAAAAAATAGACACATATGCCATATCAACAGTCATTGAACAATTTGTCCGTGTCACAGCAAGCTTTATTGTTGCCCAATATTTATATACTAACTATAATTTGACATGGGCTGTGGCAGGTATGATTGGTTGTCTTTTTTTAGGTGAACTGTGTGGTTTATGGTACATGCGGTATATCTTTAAAAAACAAAATACTCAGGAAAAATTATGGAAAATAAATACCGACAATAAGAAAAATTTCAAGCAAGCTTTTCAAAAAATTTGGCGCACAGCATTTCCGATCACTAGTGGTAATATTTTTGGTAAGTTAGCTTATGCAATAGAACCATTTTTAATTGAAAAAATGCTCCATTATACAACAATAGGTATGACAATCGTTGTTTCAACCACGCTGTATGGCCAATTAATGACCGCAAGTAATTTATTGATGGCACCTTCTTTTATTACCTTAGCCTTATATACTTCACTTATACCCGCCGTTAGTGAAGCGGCAGCAAAACAAAAATTTAACTTAATTATTTATCGAACTAAAAAAGCTTTCCGCTTATCCCTGGCTATTGGACTACCGTATTTTATTATTATCTTCGCCTTAGCTGAACCTATTGTGGACATGATGTATCCGGAAAGTGATAGTAAAAATATCGTTTTATTCTTGAAAATAATGGCTTTCCCGTATGGTTTAGGTTACTATCTGATTAGTCCTATTGCTTCGATTTTACAAGCATTAAATGCTGCTAAAATAACTTTTTATAACTCGCTTCTCGGAACATTGATCAAATTTTTACTTATAATCATATTCATTGGTTATATGAAACTAGATATTCTAGGAGCTGCTCTAGCAACTAGTATTTATGTTTTAATCGTAGGGCTATTGCATACCCTGAGTATAAGTAAAAGATTACCCGGGTTTTATTGGCCTTGGAAAAGACTAAGTGTTTTGAGTATCATCAGCCTAAGCACTCACATAGCAATGGTCTTTTTATGGGATTTATTCTACAATACCTGGAAAAATGATATGCATCAAGGGTTAATCTTAGCTATTGTAGCTATGTTAGGATTAATTGTATATATTTTACTCGTTTTAATAACTAAATTTATCCATAAAGAAGATATTGATTTCATATCACAAAAATTTAAGGGTTTTAAGAGGAGAGACAAAAATTGAAAAATAATAGCTTATATAAAGAAAATGAACAAGAAAATGTATCTTTCCTATACAATGCTTCGATTTTATCATGGATTGGGTTATTCAATAAAATATTGGGTACGCTTTTATTGGTATATTTTGTGCCCAATATAATAGGCATGGAAGGTTTAGGATTATATCGCAAAATTTTTCCGCTATTCCTGCTCTTAGCAGCCTTTATTGGTCTAGGTTTAGTGCCTGCACTCTCTCAAACTATTGCAAAAAAAATTTCTAATACTGCTAAAATGTTATCAGCAACCCTTGGTTTAGGATGTATAGGGTCCATTATTGGATTCGTCTTGATTTTTTGCTTTCCTGATCGTTTGTTAAATTGGTTGATTAATTTAGGTATAATCCGCGAAATTAATGATAACATTTGGCCATCTATCTATGTATGTATGTTGGTCGTTTTTTTTATGCCTTTATCATATGTCTATCGAGGATATTTCCAAGGTTATAAAATGAAAAAATTTGCTTTAGCACAAATGATTGAACAAAGCGTACGTTTTTGTATATCGATCGCTATTACTTATTATTTATGGCTTAACAATGGCGTCATAACTGCCGTAACAGGATTAATGGTCAGCATTATTATAGGTGAATTAGCAAGTTTATTTTATCTACATTTATCTTTTAAAAAGACGCCAGATAGCAAAATTTGGTCATTGAAAACTTTTTTTCATCACCATATGCATAAAAAAGAGCGTCATCAATTAAAAAAATGTTATCATTATATCTCAAAAATAGCCATACCTATAAGTAATATAAATCTTTTAACCAGATTGTCATATTTTATTGAACCATTTGTTATTGAACAGATGCTGCTTATAACGCTCATAAGTACTCAAAACACAAATATCTTAATCGGACAACTAGCAGCTGCTTGTATCACATTGATGGCACCTTCATTTATTATATCGATGGCTATATATACATCTTTAATACCTGAAATAAGTAAAGCATGTACCCAGCAAGATCATACATTATTAAAAAACCTGATTAAAAAAGCTTTAAGAATAGGAACAATTGTCGGTATACCTTGTTTTTTGCTCATATTTGCTTTAGCTGAACCATTTGCTATATTTCTTTATCCTACAAAAGATGTTGAACAAATGACCATTTTGTTTCAAATAATGGCCTTCCCTTATGGCTTTTTATATTATTTATCTAATCCTCTAGCCGCTATTTTACAAGCATTAGGCAAAGCAAGGGTAACTTTTAGGAATGTTATTATAGGTACAATCATCAAATTTAGTCTTATAATATTATTCATTGGTTACACAGACTTAGGCATCATTGGTGCTGCTATAGCTATTGCCTGCTATATTATGTGTATCTTTGTACTTAATTTAAAAGATGTTATGAAAAAAATACCCAGTTTAAATTTACCTATAAAAAATGGTTTAATTTTACTAGGTATTTCGTTAATAACATATCTTTTAACAATTTTACTTTGGGAATTAGGTGTCAATATACCAATAAGCTTGAATTTAATCTTAAGCTCCACAATTAGTATATTTATATATCTGGGTTGTTTATGGAAAACAAAGTTATTACATAAAGAAGATATATCAACCATGTTGGCCGTTTTTCCAAAAAATCGGATCAATAAACATGAAGATCGCAAAAAAATACAGGCTTAGAAAATATATTTCAATAAATATAGAACTTAATTTTGTTAATGAAAACACTCATCTGTTTGTCTTCTTTGAACAAGTAAACCACCTTGGGAATCTAATCTAGCCATGGCAATTTCACGAAAACAATTAAAACCACATCTTTGGATAGCATTTTTTAACCAAAATCTTGTTAAGCCATGTCTTTGTAAAACTTTATCTTGAACTTTCCCATCTATAATAACACGTTCATAGGTCGTATTAATGACTTCAGGATAAACAATTGGTATACTAGAAGACCAATTTTTATCCATATAAGAACTATTATCTAGAGCTTTATCTTTTGTGAAGACATTTTTAAACAATGAAAGAAATTTAAAACAGTATTCAAAATCTTTAAATAGCTTTGAAGCAATAACAACGATACTTAACAGAATTAATAAAACCAAATACGTATTTGTTGGTAAATCAAGTTTTTGACTAAGTATACTGCATAGTTCAATAAATAAGATAATATTAATAAAATCGCTTACCTTCATCTCACTTATTTTTGGCTTTCCTAATAGACAAATTATTGTATATATAAAAAGATAGACCAAGAACAAAATAATTACGCCCACCTAGGTCCCCCCCCACATAACTACTCTTTGCTGTATATCCCTAGTGTTGCGCATTAGATTAACCATAAAACAAGAAAATTATACTTTATAGTTGTAAAAAATAAAACTCCATTCAAAAAACGAAATAATACAAAATGAAATAATACAAAATGAAATAATACAATCAATTTAGGTAAACAAAATATAGTAATAAAATATAAAAGATCTAAAAAATAATGATCCAAAAAAATCATAATGGAGTGGAATAGTTAATGCGTTATAAACAAAAAATAGCTTCTTACGCGCCAAATTTATTATTCCCTTTATTAACAGCGCAATTGATTGCTTGGGCCATTTTTTTATTAGGCACCATGTTGTTAGCTACTTTATTACAAAAAAATATTTTCCCTTACTATTATTTGCCTTTGTTTTTATGTTTAATGCACATCTTGGCATTGTTTTGCAGCAGCTTTCTAGCTGGTTATCAAAGCAAAGCTAAATACATGGGTTTATTTACAGGTAGCCAGCAAAGTTTGCTTTATTTATTTATTTTTTGGCTTATAGGCAGCTTACAAAAACAAATATACATACCAGATACTTGGCAATTATTAATTTTTATGATTTTCGCTTTATGTTTAGGCATTTTAGGCGGCTTTCTAGGGAATATTTTTTATGCCAAAAGAATATTTAAAATAAAAATCTAGTTTTTAAAAAATAAATATCATTCAAAAATAAGCATAAAAACATATGTTTATATATTATAACTGTACATGCAAAAAAACAAAAAATGTAAATTTTTAATAACACCAAGAAAATATTATAGCATTTCCAAAGTTTGCAATATATTATATCTTAAGATTTTACAACCATAAAATAGACATTCATCAATCCCCTGTGTAAAATGTAAGTTTTCCAATAAAACACAACAGGTGGATAGAGAATGTCTATTAACTTTAGGTTAAAAAATAAATCTCATTTGGTAAAATTTTTTCTAAATGGGGGTTAATATCTCAATTTACTTCATCTTTTTTTAATCATATTTTGCAGATTATTGATGGTATGTTATCAAAAAACGTGAATGGAACTGTGTCGCATATTCATAAAAAAAGCTTTTATAATCGGTGCCATCAAAATATAAGTCATATGATCAATAATTAAAAATGAGATAAAAAAATACTTAGTGAAGCAATAAAAACCGTTACTTACGAAGAAGTTATCCGGAAAGCTAAGATAAAAAATAAAACTTACTTTCTGATAATTTATGATATCCAATAACCCATTTTAAATGGTGTTTAAGAACCCAATTTCATGCACAAAAATCTATGGTAATGGCTATTTTTGTGTTTAAATTGCAACATTACTAATAGGCTATATTAATATTTCTGGACAAGTCCAGCATGTCATAAGACAAAGCCATCATCTGAATACTCTATACAAGCAGCTGGTTATCATTATTATAATCTAGATAAAAGAAGTGTATATGGTCATTCTATTGTTCACGCTATGCTACATACAGATGGTTTAAGCTATCCTATAAAAGTTAAAAGCAATAATAAAATAGAAAGAAATAAAATGGATATTGCTGGCGATATCATATCTAGTGCGCCTGGTCAGAAAGCATATGTTTGCATAGATTCTTGGTATACTTCAAAAAAGATAATCGAAAAAAGTTTAAAAAATGATTTAATTTTATAGGAGAATTAAAAATCGATATTATTATTTATCCTTTAGATATAAAAAATCAATAAAAAAATTGTGGAGAATATAAATAAAACAGATAAAACAGTTTTTACCATTAAAAAATAAAAGTATAATGTGTATAGATATGAAGGTAATCTTAATTTTATAGACAATGCCGTGGTCCTTATTTCTTTTAAGTGAGTTCCAGATATATCTAAAGCAAAAGCTTTTATTTGCAAAGATATGGAGCGAAGTAATGACGAAATTCTAAATTATTATTCAAATAGATGGGTAATTGCAACACATTCCAGAAATCACCTATTAATCTAACCTAATACGTAAATTTAATAGGTGATTCTGGATTAAAAGGCATGACTCAGCATCATGGCAATTAAATTATACCTATAAAAAAAACAAGCTCTAACCTTTTAACCATAGAAAATTCGATATGCAATTTCAACGTTTCGTGACTTAGAATGGCTATATAACATGTTATAGATGTTTTGAAAAGATTTAGTATTTTCTATAATATATATGGAAACAGGGTAGAAAGGTTTTGAAAACAGTTTAATGTTATAATTGGGACTTGTGCCTAAACTTTAATACATGTGATTAAGACGAACAATTGTCATTTATGGATATTTTTAAATTTTTTTAAAAAATAAAATTTCAATATCTATTCTTATTTATGAGCTATATTGTTATAATAATCTGAATAAACTAAAAAATATTATATATATTATTATTTTTTTTGGAATTTCATTAAGATATGAAAAAAGATAAATTTTTGTGTTTTGATATCTTTAAATTAAAATGCAATTTCTTTATATACATAAAAAAACAACACAATTATTAAATTGTGTTGTTTTTTTATGTATATATACTACTATTAATATGGAATTTAACACTAAAAGAAAAGATCAGATAACTATGTCTAATATTAACAAGAGATATGTAAATATGGAATATGCAAAAATAGCAAAATTAACAGAAAAAGAATTTATGTCCGCCGTAGGCATCGATAAAATAACCTTTTCAATTATAGTAGAAAGTGTGCGAAAATATGACTTGAAAAACCATGAAAAAGGTGGTAGACCAAACATACTTGACCCGGAAAATCAAGTGTTATTGTTTTTTCATAATTTTTTCTTTGGTCGTACTTATAGAAGTATTGCACACACTTTCGATGTTACTAGCAGTACTGTTAATAAAACTATAAAAAAGGTACAAGCTGTCGCAACAAAAGTACTTAATAAAGAAAATCCTAAAAATATGAAAAAATATCTACCTAGCTTAACATATGGCAGATTAATTATAGATGGTACAGAAATATGCATTCAACGTCCTAAGGTGAATTACAAACCCTATTTATCTGGACGTAAAAAACAAACAAGTAAGAAATCCTTAATTTTAATTTGCTCTAAAACTGCCAAGATTTATTTTACAAACTACGCTCCTGGTAGCGTACATGATTTTAATCTTTAAAAAAAATCACGTATACCATTATCAGAAAACGCAACGTTGCTAGGTGATTCAGGTTTTAAAGGCCTAAACCAATATCATTTGTATTCCATAATACCTTATCAAAACAGTAAATACAAGGTTTTAAACCAAGAAGAAAAAGACTATAACCATATTTTATCCAAAGAAAGATACTTAGTTGAAAGAGTTATAGGATGGCTCAAAAGATTCAAGCTTATTGCTAATAGATATCGTAATAAACTTAAAAATTTCTCAAAGCAATTTGATCTAATCTCAGCAATATTCAATCATCATTTATCTTTAGATAAATTCAAAAAATCTATATAAAATCCAAAAGTATAAATTAAAAAATTCAGACAATTTACACGAACAATCAGTTGGATCAAATTAATATAATTTTAGCTATTATTTAAATTTAAATAATTAAATTAAACATATCAGAGGAATAAGTAAAACTTAGTTTCCTTATTAAAACATTTTTATTTATATTTTATCATAAGTGTTAAAATATAATAATGGAAGTAGTGATAATATATCTTTTAAGACCCTTTATTAGTCTCAAATACACATTGTATTAAAGTTTAGGCAAAAGTCCTTGGTATTTATAATTATAATTTATCAATAAAAATAAATTTAAGATTTGAAAAATCAGATAATTAAAGTGTCTTATTTAGTTCAACGCCAAAGATATAATTTTATTATTTTTGATATTTAAATATATACATCGAACAAAAAGGGAAATTAAGGGAAACTAAATTTAAGAATTAGCTTATATTTTTTGATAATTTAATATTATCAAAAAATTTTAAACGTAATAACAAGTACTTATTGTAAATTATAGGCTAAAAAATGTATTTGTCCTATCATTTATATTACTATAATATCTTTTTTGCAACAAGTCTATTATGAGCGACCGACCCTATCTAAGTGTATTAGATTCCCCTACGCTGGTAACTGGCCTATTGGTAGTCGCTGTTAAACGGCCTCCTGCGAAGAGGATTAGATGTATAACGGTTACCCAAAGATCTAGATGAGTAGATCTAACTTCTCTTGTAACTATCCTATTGGTAGGACTTGTCCAAGAATGCTAATATATCCAATTAGTGCAGATTATTGGTAGTTATTGTCAATTTTAAAATTTTATTAAAAAAGCTTAAAATGATTATATAAGAGATTTCTTTTAGCTGTATTGTGATTATAATACTAAAAAAATCAATTAATATTGATGTCTCTATAATAATTTATTGTGGATCTAATATTTAGACACCAGCTACAGCTAACAAAAACTTGTTCATTGCTAATTTAAAAAACTGTTTTTAAAATGAAAGAACAATAAATTCAAATATATATTTTTAAATAGTAAAAAGTATGTCTACTATGCATTATTTAAATCTAATTTAAAATTTTATGGGATGTAAAGTACCTAGGTAAAGCTAGATTATAAATTATATAAAATTAAATATCAATAGACGAAGATCCCAATATAGGACGTTATAGAAAATATTAATATAAACGATATAATTTAAATAAAAAAAATTAACCCCTGTAAATGGGGTTAATTTTTTAATATCTTCTTTATAAAATGTTTTGTTGTTTCACGATTCATTTCTGCAATAGCATCTGTTAGGGGTACTTCTTTTGGACAGGCTAAGACACAGTTTTGGGCATTGCCACATTCTTGTAAACCGCCTTTACCACTTAAAGCGTCTAGACGTTCACCTTTGTTCATCTTACCTGTAGGATGTGAATTATGCAAAGCTACTTGTCCAGCAACGAAAGGTCCCATAAAGTTAGTATTGCTATTAACATTGGGGCAAGCTTCTAAGCAAACACCACATGTCATACATTTTGATAATGCATAACGCCATTGTTGTTCTTTTTCTGATTGTCTGGGACCAGAACCAAGTTCATGTGTACCATCAATGGGAATCCATGCACGTACTTTTTTCAGAGATTCAAACATACCACGGCGTTCGATGATTAGATCACGCAAGATGGGAAATGTTTTCATGGGTTTAATCGTTATTGGTTGTTTTAAATTCACGATTAAAGCAGCACACGCTTGTTGTGGCTTACCATTTATAACCATGGAGCAAGCTCCACAAATTTGTTCTAAACAACCTGCATCCCATACCACAGGTGCTACTTTTTTTCCTTGTTTATTAACTGGATTTTTTTGTATTTCCATCAATGCTGATATAACATTCATATTTTGCCTATAAGGAACAACAAATTCTTCCGTATATGAAGGTGAATCTGGTTTGTCTTGTCTAATAATACGCAAATGCACTTCGGTTATTTTTTTTGCGCTCATTTTGCTACTCTCCCTTCTTAGCCACATCATAACGACGAGGTCTTGGTTTAATAAGAGAAGTATCGACGGGTTCATAGCTTAAAATAGGTCCTGAGGGGGAAAATTCAGCTTTGGTGGTACATAAAAATTCTTCGTCATTACGATCTGGAAATTCAGGCTTATAATGACTACCGCGGCTTTCATTTCTTTTAAGAGCTCCAACGGTAATTGCTTTAGCTAGATGGAGCATGCCTTTTAGTTGTCTTGTAAAAATAAGAGGCTGGTTACTATACTTGCTAGTATCAATACTCATATCAATATTTTCATAGCGTTCCAATAATTCACTAATTTTTTCTTCTGTTTTAGCTAAACGATCATTATATCGTACAACTGTCACATTATCGGTCATCCATTCACCTAACTCTTGATGTAATAGGTAGGGATTTTCATTTCCACGCGAATTAGACAATTTTTGTCGCTGCAATTCATATTCTTTTTTGGCTTCTTCTGCTGTCTTAAGATGTTCATCTTTGGAGATAGAAGACATATCCTTCGCATATTTCGCAGCATTAGGTCCCGCTATGGTACCCGCATAAATACATGAAAGTAATGAGTTGGCACCTAAGCGATTTGCCCCATGATATTGGTATTCGCACTCACCTGCTGCAAATAACCCAGGTATATTGGTCATTTGATCAAAATCAACCCATAATCCACCCATGGAATAATGAACAGCGGGGAAGATTTTCATGGGAACTTTACGTGGATCTTCGCCCATAAATTTTTCATATATTTCCAGGATACCACCCAGTTTAATATCCAATAGCTTAGGATCTTTATGGCTTAGGTCTAGATAAACCATATTTTTACCATCGATGCCTAATTTCATATCGACACAAACTTTAAAAATAGCTCGGGTAGCAATATCACGCGGCACTAAATTGCCGTATGCTGGATACATTTCTTCTAAAAAGTACCATGGTTTACCATCCTTATATGTAAAAACACGACCACCCTCACCACGTGCTGATTCTGACATCAAGCGCAGTTTGTCTTCACCTGGTATCGCTGTAGGATGTACTTGGATAAATTCACCATTAGCATAATATGCGCCCTGTTGATATACAGAGGCTACGGCAGAACCTGTATTTATCGTTGAATTCGTGGATTTACCAAAAATGATCCCAGGACCACCAGTAGCTAAAACAACGCTGTCACCTAGGAAAGAACGAACTTCACCGCTACGTAAATTTTCTGCTAATAAACCAATTGTTTGACCAGTTGTCTCATCACGTAAAATAGACAAGAAATCCCAATATTCATATTTGGTCACGATACCTTCACTCTCATATCGTCTTACTTGTTCATCTAAAGCATATAAGAGTTGTTGCCCTGTGGTCGCACCAGCAAAAGCAGTTCGATGGTGTTTAGTACCACCAAAACGTCTAAAATCGATCAATCCTTCAGGTGTACGATTAAAAGGTACACCCATCCGGTCCATTAAGTAAATGATACCCGGAGCCGCTTCACACATATTTTTAACTGGAGGTTGATTGGCTAAAAAATCACCACCATAAATTGTGTCATCGAAATGTTCCCATGGTGAATCACCTTCACCTTTGGTATTAACAGCTCCATTGATACCACCTTGGGCACAAACAGAATGTGAACGTCTGACGGCAACTAAAGAAAAAAGATCGACCTGAACGCCATTTTCCGCCACACGAAGGGTGGTCATTAAACCAGCTAAGCCACCTCCTACAACTAATACCTTGGCCTTACCTTGAGACATGCAAATCACACTCCTTACTCAAATAACTACAAATAATCTTGGATCGGATCTAAAAAATTATCTGATCTAAAAGCTAATATAGACTGAATACCCATAATGGAAATCACAACGAAGACAATCATCCATAAAATCGAGGAATACATCTGAGCTCGTTTACCTACGGTAATACCCCAACTAACACAAAAAGACCACATACCATTACTAAAATGAAAAACAGAAGCTATAACACCTATCATGTATAACCACATCGTGAGATCATTGGTTAAAATTTGTTGCATAAGCATAGCTATATCTTCCGCGTCATAATTATGTATAAAAACTTGTACACGCGTCTCCCATAGATGCCAAAAAATAAAAATGAGTGTAATAACACCAGTAATACGTTGTAAAACAAACATCATATTACGCGTTGTACCATAGCTTGGAAGATTGTTTTTAGCTTGAAAAGCAATGTACATACCATAAAAACCATGGTACAAAATAGGAATGAAGATGAAAAAGATCTCTAACATCATCACATAAGGTAAACTATTTAGCATCTCAACCTGTTCAATAAATGAACCTATCCCTTTAGTAGCCTTCCAATTGGTCCATAAATGGTTTAATAGAAAAGCACCCACAGGAATTACACCTAACAAAGAGTGTAAACGACGATTAATAACACTCATATTTTGTACAGCCTGTAATTTCATGAAAGATCCCTCCAATCATAACAAAAAACTTCTGAAATTTATGCCCTATAATCTTTTAAAAATAAAATATAAATACATTAATCAGACAAGCTATCCTCATTTTAAGTTAACATTTAATCAGATTGGAAATATAATGTAACTAAAATCGGATAATAAATTTTATCCTTTTTATTTATAAAAACTTATAAATCGTCAGCCATTCCCCGTTACAAAAAGGCGCAATAAATTATTCATAGGAGCAATAACAATGAAGAATAATTTATTTTTGTTATGGGCTGGTACAATTCTCTCGCTAGCTGTCTTAGAAGGCATGCATATCATTGATAAAAATAAGAAAGTTGCTCATGTACAAACAATGATTTGCAATAAAAGAATCAGTGCAAACAGTCGTCAAAATAATGTTTATATTGATCATTGTTATGATAAAACAAATGAAAATATAATCATCATCAATAATGTTAGCTCTTTATTTTCTAATTTAAAACGGCTGTTAATTGAAAAACTATTCGGTTATATCTTAACTGTTTGGCTAGAGAAGAAGAAAAAAGCTAAAGAAAATAAAGAGCTTGGACAAAATAATATAGGTAATCAATCTAAAAAAGATTAAAAAATATTTTTTTACGATGTACAAGCCCGTAAGGGGCTTGTCATTTTGAGCTGTAAATCGCCCGCCATTTTCTTTAATGATATCCTTTTTAAAATAAAGAAACAATAGTTACCCCAATATCACCTTCGCCTTGCCGTCCTAAACGAAATTTACTTACATGGCGATGCTGTGACAAAAATTTATGTACAGCTTGCCGCAAAACACCAGCTCCTTTACCATGAATAACGGTGATTTGCGCATAATTAGCCAACAGCGCAGCATCAATATATGAATCTAAAGAATTTAATGCTTCTTCAACCGTATCACCTCGGAGATTCAATTCAGGTGATACATAAGCTCGCTTATCGATTTTAAAAAAAGCTTTTTGTGTCTGTTTTGTCTTCGTAGTCTGCTTACTAACTACTTTCTCAATCTGCGCATCAGTAACAAAAACATTTTTGCCTATACCGTCAACTTCAACATTAAAACGACCCTTACTCATACTAACGATACGGCCTTCGCGATTCAAGTAATCAATGAAAATACGGTCACCAATTTGAAAAACTTTTTTGTTATGCTCATTTTTTAAAGGAACAAATTCTTTGACATTAGCAGCTTGGCGTAATTGATACTTAGCATCACTAATATGGTGATCTTTTAAATTTGTACCCTGTAATTGCTTCAATAAAGAGGCAGCTGCTTTTTCAGTACGTTCAACGATCTTCAAAGCTTCTTCTTCCATTTGTTTTTGTTGTTTCTGTACATTAATATGCCATTGCTCTTTATCTTTTAAATGAACATGCTGATCTTCAAGCATTTTGGCATATTGACGTTGAAGGTGTAATTTTTGTTCTTCTAGTTGTTTAGATTTTGTTTCTAAAGACTCAAGCATTGAATCTAAATCCTCGGAAGATTTGGTTAAATATTGTTTAGCACGCTGGACAATTGTATTTCGTAATCCTAACCTTTGCGCAATAGTTAAAGCATGACTTTTTCCAGGCAAACCTATTTGTAAGCGATAGGTCGGAGACAATGTTTTAACGTTAAATTCCATCCCGGCATTTTGCAATTGATGATGCTTATAAGCAAATATTTTCAAAGCTTCAAAATGGGTGGAAACTAACAGATGACTTTTCAATTCTAAGAATTTTTCTAACAAGGCAACCGCTAAAGCAGATCCTTCAGAAGGATCAGTACCTGCTCCTAGCTCGTCCAAAATCAAAAGAGCCGGTCCATTTGTTGGGGTATTTTCTACCATTTTAATTATATTTAAAATATTATTCAAGTGTCCTGAAAAAGTACTAAGATTTTGAACGAGATTTTGCTCATCTCCAATATCAGCTAAAATACAGCGATATAAGGGGATGTAACTACCTTCATCAACGGGTATGGGGATACCTGATTGGACAAGTAAAGCACACAAACCGACGGTTTTTAAGGAAACCGTCTTGCCGCCTGTATTAGGACCGGTAATAATTAATCCCCGCTGTTGTTCGTTTAAGGAAATATTAAAGGCAACAGCTTTGTCCATAGATAAAAGAGGATGCTTAATATTTTTTAAACATAAATCCCAATTATCTGTTATTAGCGGTAAAACAGATTTGGTTTTATGAGCAAAACGCGCAATAGCTAGTAATAGGTCAAATTTACCTACGGCTTGTTGATGTTCAGTTAAAGTTGTATGCTCTTCGGTAACTATTTGGCTTAATTGTCTTAAAATACGCTCTATTTCTAAAGACTCTTCTTTTAAGAGTTCCTGTAGGTGATTATTTTGCTCTACAATAAAAGATGGTTCAATAAAAAGTGTAGATCCCGATGTAGAACGATCATGCACAATACCAGGTACTACTTGACGCAAGTTAGTTTTAATAGGCACACAATAACGCCCATTGCGCATTGTAACAATGGGCTCTTGTAGCAGAGAACTATTTTTAGGATCACGTACAAAAAGTCGTAAGTGATCACGTATATTAGCTTGAATATGTTTTGTCTGTTTACGCAAACGTGCTAAATCAGCACTTGCAGCATCTTCTACTTTTCCGTCATCATTCAAACATCTTACTAAATCAGCTAAAAGTTCTTTAAGTTCGGCAAACTTATCAAATATTAGATAAAGCTCAGGAAAAATAGTTTTTTGGGTATCCATAACACGCATGCTTAAGCGTTTAACTTTCGTACCGATAAGAATTATATTCTTAACAGCTAATAATTGCTGCACAGATAGGGTCCCACCAACTTTAGAACGTTTCAAAGCATCCGATATATCTTGGATACCATCTAAAGATATATGTTGAACAGACAATCTAAAAAGAACCATTGTTTCATTCGAAACAGCTAAACGATAAGCTACTTGATCATAATCATTGCTCGGCTTTAGATCTGCTAAGCATTTTTTACCTATAGGAGTCTCTGGTAAAATTTTTGCTTTAACTGCCCCGTATTCCAAAGAAGCTAAGCTCCAAAATTTCATTGTCTAGAGCCTCCCTACTAATATTAAGCTTAGACAAAATAATATAAATATAAAAGTCAAAAAATAAAACGAAAAAAAGAAATAAAGAAAAAGAAAGCAAAAATAAGCTACTAAATATTAACAAAAAGCTTAAATGAATTATATAAAGAAAAACTTTAACGTCATCGACAAAAAATATGATTGCCAATTTTTTTTATCTGAGGTCTATGTTTAATCCATTTAGATGTAGCTGAATCAGGATTATAGTAATAAATAGCATTATTTACAGGATCCCATCCACGTAAAGCATCTTCAACGGCTTTACGTGAAGTTTCATCAGGTTTCAACCAAATTTGACCATCGGCTACCGCTTCAAAAGCACGATGTTGAAAAATGATACCTGTAATCGTTTTAGGAAAATTATGATCGATCATACGATTAAGAATCACAGCAGCAACAGCTACTTGACCGATATATGGTTCACCACGGGCCTCGGCATATACCGTATGAGCGATTAAATCAATTTCGCGCTCTGTAATAGGAATACGTTGTTTGCCTCTAATAGAGATATATTTAGGCTTCGTAGGTTCTTTTTGCAATTCATTCTTAACATCATTTTCTTTATCCTGACGCATTTTTTGATTTAATGATTTATTTCTTGGTCTTTCTTTTCTCTCATCTAGCTCATCATACCCTGATTTATGACGATTCAGCTCTTTTGGGATAAGCTTTTTGTGAGGTGCATCATGCGGGATAAGCTTTTTGTGAGGTTCATCATGCGGGATAAGCTTTTTGTAAGGTGCATCATGCGGGATAAGCTTTTTGTGAGGTGCATCATGCGGGATAAGCTTTTTGTAAGGTGCATCATGCGGGATAAGCTTTTTGTGAGGTTCATCATGCGGGATAAGCTTTTTGTGAGGTGCATCATGCGGGATAAGCTTTTTGTGAGGTTCATCATGCGGGATAAGCTTTTTGTGAGGTGCATCATGCGGGATAAGCTTTTTGTGAGGTGCATCATGCGGTATAAGCTTTTGTTTCATATCATGTGTATGATGATGACGATGTGACAAATGATCATTTTCTAGATTGTCAGGTGTATGATAGGGAACATCTGGGAGTTCGTCATGTAATAAAGGTGGATTTGATGGTGTGTTTTGTTGGTCATATTGTTGACGTTCTTCAAGAGTGTGATCACGGTAAGGTATATATTTGTGATCATTTTGTTCGTCATCAGAAGAAATTTCTGATTTATAAGGTTTATCATATTTATAATCTTTGGTTAAGCGCATATCTCGATCATTAGCTGCATCTTTTTTATCATATTCTAAGTTGTTGTCTAACGTATGATGTTTATGATGCGCCTTATATTTATATGGTGGTTCTTTTTTGTGATGTGTAGATTTTTTATGGTTTTTATGATGCTTATGGTGATGTTGATATTTTTGTTTGTATTGTCTTCTAACATACCCATGATCAGATTCGTTGGTTGTGAATCCTCTCTGCCTAAACATGTGAGCCATAAATTGTAAAGCAGCACCAAATTGAATACGCTGTGTTTGGATATAAGGGTGTGCTGAGGTGACTGGTGGTTGAAAAAATAAAGGAATAGTTAGCAAAATTAATAAACCAGGATAAAGCCAACGATAAGACATCAACATATACCTCCCTACTTCCAGCAAGGAAGGTTACAGGGATTCGTTTTAGAATACCACATGATAATAATGTTGATGCATGCAGTATTTGTGCTATCCTTTATATGGTTTATTTTGTAAAAAGAATTTATCGGTGTTATTAGCATCATAAGTGTTATTGCCTGGTTTGTTGTATATATCCCATGACCAATTTTCAAGCATTTTTTTAGCGATAACCGAATTTTGAAATAAATCCTCTTTAGTTTCATGCGGAAATAATCTGAAAATAGATAATAAAAATAAAGATATAAGGATAGCTTTCGCTAAACCAAATATCGTACCTAAAAGACCATCTACTTGACGTAATAATGGCAATCTTATAATTGGTTTTAAAATCATTAGCAGAAATGATGATATCATCTTACCGAAGAAAAAGAAGACGAACAAACTAATGATAATGATCAAAGGTAATGATGTCATGCTCTCAATATTTTGCCACATAAGGAAGATCAAACTTATTGCGATGATAAAACCAAAGATGCTGAGAAATTGAGCAACGATACCACGTTGATAACCATAAAAGGCAGATAGCAATAAAAAGAGCATAAGAAAAAGATCGATCATAGCTTATGTCCACCTCACTTATGGTGTTTTATCTTCAATTAATGTTACCAATTCTTCATGTTTTTGTGTCAATTTCAAATAATCACCCGCTATGTTAATTGCAGAAAGGATGGCAAGTTTCGTGAAATCTAAACGCGGATCAGCCTTAGCTAATTTTTTCATCATTTGATCAACATATTGGGCTGTTTTAATAATATCATCTTCTTGTTCTTCTCCCATAATATGGTATTGCTGACCATAAATTTCAATCATGAGTTTATTTTGCAAAAAAAACGCTCCCTTAAGATATGTATTTAATCACGAAGCGTTATGCCAAGCTCTTTTGCTAAACAGTTCAATAGGTTATTTATAATTTCTTTTAATTCGGTGTCTTGGAGCGTTCTTTCAGCACTTTGAAAAACAAGAGCATAAGCTAAGCTTTTATGATTTGACGCTAAATTGCCCGCTTTAAAAACATCGAACAGCGTAACATCAACCAGTAATGGTCCCGCATTTTTTTTAATAACCTCGATGATTTGAGCATGGGAAATATCTTCATCAGCAACAAGCGCGATATCACGGCGAATACAAGGAAAAATCGCCCAAGGTTTAATATTAAGCGCCGGATGTGTCTGTATGTTATCCCATTGCAAAACAGCTGCTGACACATTAGTAGCTAAATCATAATCTTGACAAATATTTTGCCGCAATTCACCTAAATATCCCATAATTTCTTGTCCGTCTGCTTGTTTAATAGCAGAAGTTCTAAAGGGATGAAAGTTATGTGTACGGATCTGTTCATATGTGAATTTCATGCCTAAATAATCTGCTAAAGAAGTTAGAATACCTTTTAAAGCATAAAAATTACCTGGTGAAGGTAAATGCTGGTGTGAAAGAGCAGTCATTTTATTCCCTACACCCAAGAGTACGAGTTCCCATTTCTCAATCGCTGTATTATTTGGCCCTTTATGATATGTACGGGCTAATTCAAACCAACGTTGTACATGATGACCATGACGCCAATTATGTGCTGCAACAGACAATAGTGAAGGTAATAAGGTTGTTCTTAAAACGTTATATTCACTACTCATCGGGTTCGTTAATGACCACATGATTTTATCATTGTCTTGCAATTTAGGGTCTTGCCATTTCAGGATTTCTTTTTTACTTAATAAGCTATATGTACAAGCCTCTTGAAAACCCCAATGAACTAATAAAGAGCGTACTTGACGTCTTTGTTTTTGCGCTAAAGTTAAACCTTTATATTGTTGAATAAAGGTGGGAAATGTTTTAGGAACGCGGTGCCACCCGTGTATCCTTACGATTTCTTCGATAATATCGATTTCTGTCTGTAAATCAGGTCGAAAATCATCAACCACAATTTCGTATTTACCATGTTGTACGTTTGTAGTCAATCTTAAGCGTTGTAAAATATTTTCGACTGTTGAAGTAGCTAATTCGTAACCTAATGTTTTTGTTAAATGTTGTTGCTGTAAAGTTATAACCCGTTCATTACGACTTATCTGTGAATCAGCAAGCAACACAACAGGACCAGTCGTATTAGCATCAGCCAATTCAGTTAACAATTGGATAGCACGCGTTAATGCTTTCATTGCCAAGACAGGCGTACAACCACCTTTAGCAAAGCGCATGGCTGAAGATGTTTTATATTGTAAATGACGAGCCGTTTGACGTAAAAGAAAAGAAGGAAAACACGCTGATTCAAGCAAAATATCCGTTGTTTGATGATCAATACTTGCTGCTTTACCGCCAATTATACCAGCTAAAGCAAGTATTTGTTTGTCATCGCTTAAAACTAATGATCCCAAAGGTAACGTTTTTTGTTGGTCGTGTAAATCAATAAATTTGGTCTGGTTTTTCGTCGTATGGAGTTGCAAATTACCATTGATTTTATGCATATCAAAAATATGCATAGGATATCCAGTTTCTAAAAAAACAAGTTGTGTAATATCAACAAGTAATGAATGAGGCCTAATACCAGACATGATCAAACGATTTTTAATCCACATAGGTGTGGGCTGTATTTTAACATCAATTAAACGCTGACAAGCATAAAAAGCACAAAGATCCTTTTTTTCGGTCGTTACCTCAAGGTGTTGTGATCCAAGCATAGGAAAAGGTTTTAGATGTGGCAAATAAACTTCACGTGATAAAATAGCACCTACTTCAATAGCTAATCCATGTATACCGAGGATATCAGTACGATTAGCGGTAGGGGCAAGTACCAAAACTGTATCGAGCAAAGCTAGATGTTGTAAAATATCTTCACCTAGTGAAGAAGCTTCATCTAGGACCATGATACCCCCTTCAGCAGATGTATCCATAGGCAAACCAAGTTCTTTCGCCGAACAAATCATTCCGTATGAAGTAATACCGCGCAAAGAAGTTTTTTTAATTTTTATACCACCTGGTAACGTTGCACCTATCTTAGCTACAGGAACATGCTGCCCTTTTTTGACATTTTTTGCACCACAAACAATATTTAATGGTTCATCATTTTTATCGATAATAACCGTACATATTTTCAAACGATCTGCTTGAGGATGTGGTTGTACATCTTGTACATATCCCACTACAACATGCTGGATTATTTCCTGATAAGCAATAATTTCTTCTACTTCGATACCCGCTAAAGTTAGTTTTTCAGCCAAAGCGATAGGGGTCGTGTCTTTCAAATCAACATATTCAGCTAGCCATTTGTAAGAAACACGCATAATTAAAATTCCCCCTATTTAGAACGCAACTGCGTTAGCAGGCGTAAATCGTTTTCATATATGACTCGTATATCTTCAATTCCATGGCGTAACATGACAAGGCGATCAACACCTACTCCGATCGCAAAGCCTGTAAATTGGGCATGTGTTTTTTGTAAAACATAGGGATGGATCATTCCAGCACCTAGAACTTCTACAAAACCTTTTTGGGGATGTTTAATATCAACTTCAAGACTAGGTTCCGTAAAAGGAAAATAGCTCGCACGAAAACGAAGTTGAATTTGTGGTCCCAATAATTGTCTTAAGAAGTGATCTAAGAGGCCATGTAAGTCACCAATAGTAAGCTCCTTATCAATAGCCATAACTTCAAATTGATGAAATTGATGCGAATGTGTTGCATCATCACGATCACGTCGATAAACACGTCCTGGTGATATCATCCGCAATACTTGTCCTGCTTTTCTTTGCATACAGCGAATCTGTGCTGGAGAAGTATGTGTACGAAGCAATAAGTCGTCTTCAAGATAAAAAGAATCTTGCATATCTCTCGCAGGATGTTCTTTAGGAATATTTAATAGATTAAAATTGTAGTTATCATTTTCAATCTCCGGACCATCTTCAACTTGATAACCGATACCCAGGAAAAAATCTTCTAATTCCTCTATCATCGCTGTGATCGGATGATAAACTGCAATGATTGGTTGATGACCCGGGACCGTAATATCAATTTGTTCTTGTTGTAATTTCTGCTCTAAAGCAATTTCAGTCAATTGTTTCATACATGAATTAAACGCATCCGTAAGTTCTTTACGCACCTCATTAGCTATCTGTCCTACCTGAGGCCTCACTGCTGGATCTAGTTTAGACATATGCTGTAATTGCTGCGTCAAATGTCCCTTTTTGCCTAAATAAAGTGTCTTCCATGCCTGTAATTCTTTTACCGTGGTTATATCTACTAAAAACGACAAAGCCTTTGAACGAAGTTCATGAAGTTGTTCCTTAATGCGTAAAACCCCCTCGAATCATAAAAAATTTTTAGCATTTCAGCCTTTTATCATTTCTCCATTGAATATTGCCAATTATAAGAAGCTATGCATAATGAACCTGCTACAGCCACATTTAATGATTCCGTATCTTTTGTCATCGGTATCCGAACACTTTTATGTGCCAAAGAAGCTAAATCAGCTGAAATACCGTGCGCTTCATTTCCTAATACCAAAGCAACTTTTGATGACCATGTAACATTAGGTAACGTTTGCTCACCAAGCGCCTTTGCTAACCAAAAAACAACGCCTTGTTCATGCAATTGACGGTATATATCAGGTAGATTGACGATAAAAAGGGGTAAACGCCATATAGCACGCCTAGCAGCACGAATGGTTTTGGATTGAAATGGATCCGCTGTACCATGACCTATAAAAATAGCTGTTACACCAAAAGCAAAAGCTGTTCTAATCAAAGTACCTACATTACCAGGATCTTGTACTTCATCAAGACAAAGAAAAAAAGCGCGTTTTGCAAAATTTCCCTCCAATGACGTAAATTCCCAGCGCGGTAAAGGCGCAATAGCTATCATATGCTGCGGTGTTTTGGTCATTGAAAGTTTCTTAATGACAAAAGAAGGCACTTTATAAAAAATGATTTTTTTATAACTGAAATAATCAGCAAACACCAAAGATTCTTTGTAATCTTGATCTACAAGGACGTGGACATCATCCATATCCTGACAAAGTTCTTGGATAACATTAGGTCCTTCTACGATAAATAAACCATATGCGATACGACCTTTTTTAGTTTGTAATTTTTGCCAAATCCTGATCTGTTTTTGTGTTGGTACCAAATATGTATTGGTAAAGCGACCTATAGAATCCTCAACACCTTTCTGTATAAACAGCTATCTTTTAACACATGCTTTAGATAAAAAGGAGTTGTCATAAATTTTATGATACCAATTAAAGAAGCCGTAAAAAAGAAGGTCCAAAAATTATCACCTCAAGAATTATCCTCTTTAGTTGAAGATGCTAGAAATTCTCAAGAAGAGAAAATGTTGCCAGGGTTAGGTGTATTATTTTCTTTAGTCTGGGAAAATAGTGACAAGACAGAACAAGAAGCGATTATCCGTAATTTACATGCTGGTATCAATAAAGTATAAAATTATTTCCTAAAATTATATGTTTTATTAAAATTATAAAATAAACTAAAATAATATGTTTTTAAAAAATGAAAGGATGTTTTAATACCATGAAAGATGCAGGTAGAACTTCACCTCATAGTTTTCGTAAAACGAATCATCGACCAAACAGTAGTAATAAAGTACCGAAAGGAGAAAATATCGGACCTATACCTCAGCAACATTTTCATTCTAGTCCAGGGAAAACATCAGGGAAAAAAAATGAGCATCCCTAAGAGTTTAGCAATTAAAGGGTTGAAAATACAGAAAAAGCACCAAAAAAATAAATGAATTTAAAAATCATTACAAAAACGACTTCTATTAATCCTGTATTTTTAGCCATTTTTCTATAACATTATCCACCGTAAAACCTCTTTGTTGCAATAATAAACTTCCCGGTGCAGAAGCACCAAAGTTATCCACACCAATAACACAACCCTTTGAACCGACAAATCGCTCCCAACCTTGGGATGAAGAAGCTTCAATGGCAATCCGTTTTGTTAAATGAGCAGGTAAAACTTCTTCTTGATAAGCATCATCTTGCGAAAGGAAAAGTTCCCAACTAGGCATACTAACAACATTTACAAAAATCGCTTGTTGAGCTAATTTTTTAGCAGCGTCCAGAGCTAAGGAAACTTCAGATCCTGTGGCTATAAAAATACCTTGGGGTTGATCGCTCTTCAACAGCGTATACCCGCCTTTTATTACATCTTTTAAACAACTATGTGTCTCGGACAAAACAGGTAGTGCTTGCCGGCTTAAAATTAAAGCCACGGGTCCTTCTCTTTTGGTTAACGCATATTGCCATGCTATAACAGTTTCATAAGCATCAGCGGGGCGTATAACGGTTAAGTTTGGTATGCTCCTTAAAGAAGCTAAGTGTTCAACTGGTTGATGTGTAGGTCCATCTTCACCAACAGCTAAACTATCATGGGTGAAAACATATATAGCTGGTAATTTGCTAAGCGCAGCTAGACGAATTGCGGGTCTTAAATAATCAGAAAAAACAAAAAAAGTCGAACAGAAAGCTAATAAGCCTTTATGCAACATGATACCATTGATGATTGAACCCATGGCATGTTCACGAACACCAAAGTAAATATTTCTTCCTTCGTGATTATTTTGATTAAAATGCCCAGCATTTGGCAACGTTGTGTTGTTAGATGAAGCTAAATCCGCAGATCCACCGATCAACCAAGGTGTTATTGGCGTTATTTTGGTCAAAAAAGCACCAGAAGCCTCACGTGTAGAAAATTTATCAGGAAACTTTAATGAAAGCTCTATATGAGGAAAAGTACCTTCCATGGCTGATAGTAAAGCTGATGCTAGCTTTGGGAATTTCGCTTCATATGCTTGCCAAATTTTTAACCATTTATTATATGAAAGTTCTATTTTTTGCTGTATATGCCAAAAATGGTTTTTTACATCAGGTGCGATATAAAAAGGTGTTTTATGATCCCATTTATAAGCTTTTTTCACAAGGTCAAACTCAGCTTCACCCAATGGTTTACCGTGAGCTTCTGATGTGCCAGAACGATTAGGACTACCATAACCAATAGTCGTTTTAACAATAATCAACGATGGCTTTTGCGTAACTTTTTGCGCTTCTTTTAAAGCAGCTGTAATTTTATCCACATCGTTACCATCTTCAACAGTTAAAACATGCCAATTTTGCGCCTTAAAACGCATCACGGTGTCCTCTGAATAAGTCTGATTTAAAGGTCCATCGAGAATAACATCATTAGCATCATAAAGAACAATCAATTTACCTAACCCTAAATGTCCCGCCAAAGAACAAGCCTCGTATGAAACGCCTTCCATCAGATCGCCATCGCCACATAAAACATATGTATAATGATCAATAATCTTGAAATCTGGCCGATTATATAAAGTAGCTAGATTAGCTTCCGCAATCGCCATACCCACACCATTAGCAATACCCTGCCCTAAAGGTCCCGTTGTGGCATCAACACCAGGTGTGTGACCATATTCAGGATGACCTGGCGTAATACTGCCAGCTTGACGGAAAGCACGCAAATCATCTTCAGTAACCCCATAACCGAAAAGATGAAGCAAACTATATAACAAAGCCGAACCATGACCAGCCGATAAGACAAAACGATCACGATTAAACCACGTAGGATTTTGAGGACTATGCCTTCTAATATTAGCAAAAAGCGCATAAGCCATCGCAGCAGCACCCATAGGTAACCCTGGATGTCCTGATTTAGCATGTTCAACTTGCTCTATAGAAAATATACGAAGTGTATTAATCGCGTCATCTTGTATAGAAAGGATATCTTTTATCTTAAATACCTCCTAAGTTTATATTCATTTCTCGATGTTGATTTATTACTTTATTACTTTATTACTTTATTACTTTATTGCTTTATTACTTTATTGCTTTATTACTTTATTACTTTATTACTTTATTGCTTTATTGCTTTATTGCTTTATTACTCTATTGCTCTATTACTTTATTGATTTATACATGATCAAGCCATAATGTGAATGGTCCATCATTGGTTAAAGATACATCCATATCAGCACCAAAATGTCCCATTTGTAACGGGATGTTTGTTTCTAACATATGTTGACAAAATTGTTGGAATAATAATAAAGCAATTTCTTTAGGAGCAGCATCACCTGTTAGTGATGGTCTGGTGCCTTTTTTTGTTTCAGCATATAAAGTGAATTGAGAAACAATTAAAAGGCTTCCTGCAATATCTTGGATATTTTTTGCTAAAAGACCTGTATGATCAGGGAAAACGCGTAAATTTTTGATTTTATTAGCCATCCAGCTAAATGTAGCCTTATTATCGTTTTTACCCATGGCTACAAATAATAGCAGTCCTTGCTTTATTTGTGCCACAAAAAGATCATCAATGGTTACAGACGCAGCTTTAACGCGCTGAAGAAGCACGCGCACTTTAATAACCCCTTTATGCCTTATGCCTTTTAACGCTGTCTATATCCGGCATTTGTTTTATTTTCTGCAAAATATAAAGCATATGTTGTTTGTTTGAAACATTGAGCTGCAGGTCAATAACCGCCATACATTTGGCTGTTTTTCGAGCATGCACAGAAACTAAAGTAGCTTTTTCACTATATATAGTTTGTAGAACACTATGCAGAAGACCGCCTCGATCAGAACCTGTAATTTCAATTTCTGACATATAAGAGTTAGCTTTAGAAGGTTCATTTGCATCATCAACCCAAGAAACAGGTACTTTACGCTCATCGACGATCTTTAACAAATTGGCACATGACACTCGATGAACAGCAATGCCCCTGCCTTTAGTCACATGACCTAAGATGTCATCACCAGGTAGGGGATAGCAACATCTTGACATACGAATAAGCATATTGGTTAAATTAGCTACTTCGACATCGCTTGTACGATTCACATTTTTTCGCAAACGGTAATCATGTTTATCAGTTGTCTGATTACCTTTAACTTTTACCGACTGTTCTTCTTTTTTTAGTATAGCAATAATTTGAGCTGGTAGAAAGCTACCTACACCTATACTAGCAAAAAGATCATCGGCATTATTAAAATTAAGTTCTTTAGCTGCAGATGTTAAATAAGCTGCTGTAACATTTAAATTATGCTTGCGCATAACCTCTTCTAATATATCACGACCTTTAGCAATGTTTTCGTCTCGCCATTGGCGGCGAAAAAAGTTTCGTATACGATTGCGAGCTAAAGAAGATTGTACAATGTTTAACCAATCACGTTTAGGTCCCATATTATTTTTAGAAGTTAGAATTTCTACAATATCACCTGTGTGCAGCTTGTAATCAAGCGCTACAATGTTACCGTTTACTTTTGCGCCTATGCAACCAAAACCAACTTCCGTATGAATACGAAAAGCAAAATCTAATGGATAAGACCCTACAGGTAATTCAAGCACATCACCATTGGGTGTGAAAACAAAAACCGAGGCCGTAAACCAATCCATTTTTAAACATTCGACAAATTCTTGGGCATTGCGTGTATGTTGTTGCAAACTTAACATCTCTTTGCAAAATTGTAATTTATTAGCTATACCCTGTGTGGGAACATTAGTTTTTTCTTTATAGGCCCAATGCGCAGCAATACCATATTCAGCTGTAAGGTGCATTTCTTCTGTTCTAATTTGCACTTCTAGTGGTTCAGCCCTTGGCCCCATCACAGTGGTATGCAGCGATTGATACATATTAGCTTTAGGCACAGCAATGTAGTCTTTAAATCGACTAGGCATGGGTTTCCAAACAGTATGTACTACACCAAGGACGGAATAACAGTCACGTACATTTTTTAATAAAATGCGTATAGCCATAAGATCATATATTTCATGGAATGGTTTGTTTTGTTCTTTCATTTTACAATAAATACTATAGATATGTTTCGGTCGGCCAGAGATCTCAATAATATTTAGTTTTAAGTTCTGAAATTTCGTTCTCAAGATACTAATAATTTCATCTAAATATTTTTCTCGGTCCTTACGATTTGTTTTCATAAGATTAGCAATAGAATAATATTTATTTGGATCTAAATAACGTAAAGAAATATCTTCTAATTCCCAACGAAATTTCGATATACCTAAACGACGAGCTAAAGGCGCAAAGATCTCCAATGTTTCTTCAGCAATGCGTTTCTGTTTATAAGCTGGCATATGAAAAAGTGTCCGCAAATTATGTAACCGGTCCGCTAATTTAATAATGACTACGCGTAAATCTTTGGCCATTGCTAGAAACATTTTACGATAATTTTCTGCTTGATGGTCCGCACGCGAATGATATTGAACTCGTTTTAATTTAGTTACGCCATCAACCAATTCGCGAACTGTTGCACCAAATTTAGCTTCAATATCGTCCAGATTAACAGCTGTGTCTTCGACAACATCATGTAACAAAGCTGATATAAGTGCATAGACGTCTAGTTGTAGTCCAGCTACAATTTCTGTTACAGCAATCGGATGCCAAATATATGGATCGCCTGAACGCCGAAATTGTTCAAAGTGAGCTTTGTTAGCAAAAGCGTAGGCCTCATGTAAGATATCCATATCTTTTTCTTCTAGATATAATGCTGCTTTATTGAATAAAGATTTTGCTGGCATATAACACCATCCTATCTGGAATTATAAGATGATAGATATGATAATTTCCTTTGTATGGATTATCTCTTAATCATACATAGTTGTAAAATGGCTTTTTGTCATAAAGAAGTAGGCACCTTTTTAGGTGCCTTGCTTTCATTCGTCATTATTGATTATCATTTTTTTTCTTCAAAGCACTTAAAAATGTTTTGATAAAGCCGCCGATAAATTTTGGTAACTTGAAGGTGTAAAATCGCATTTAAAATCCACTCCTTCTTCCGCAGTTTAATATCCTAAGTATATTTAGAAAAATTCACCATACCTGATTTAGTACATTTATAAGGATACAGGGGGAGAAATACTGCATTATATTCCTTATATGCTATAAATGTGCTTTTAACCTTCATCTTGCAAAATCATTGCTCTGTACCAGCAAACTTTTTCCTTTTATAAAAGATAATAAACCGCTGTTAGAAGTTATTTGATTACTGATTGCGGGATAAATACGCAAAAGGGTATCGTCATCTAAAGGATATAAGAAGCCTTTTAAGGTAATACCATGGAGTTTAGGCGTAATAGGCAATAAAGAACAATATTTATATTCACCTTTTTTTATCTCTATGGTAAGTGGTCCCCTCAGTAATTGGATCAAATTGGTTTCATTAACAATAAAACCTTTGACATTTTTATGTTCTAACCATTCAAGAAGCATAATATTAGCCAAAACATGATCATAGCGCGATCCACCTAAAGCACCGAAAAGCCAAATTTCTTGAGCTCGATATACATCGATGGCTAATTGACAAGCAGCTTGTGTATCTGTCAAATCTTTTGAAGTATCCAATTTTTTAAAGAATGGTCGTATATTTTGTTTTGGGTTGTTTAAAAAAATATTCAGCGTAGCTGGATCAACCGTATCAAAATCCCCTATAACAGCATCAGGCATAATATTAGCATCGCTTAAAATTTGCAAACCACCATCAACACCGATAACAGTTGTTGCTTGCGACAGATATTTGTGTAAATTATGCCAAGAACAACTGCCCCCTGTTACAATAAAAACCCTTTTCAATGCGGTCTTAAAGATAAAATAGCTTTACGACGATCAGCTTGGGAAAAAATAGCTGATCCTGCTACTAAAACATTAGCACCTGCTTCGATAACAAGTTGAGATGTCTCATTGTCGATACCCCCATCGACAATGAGCGGTAAATTTGGTCCGACTAAAGCACGTAATTGTGTGATTTTCTCCAGTACAAAAGGAAGAAAAGCTTGTCCACCAAAACCTGGATTCACCGTCATAAGCAAAACAGCATCCAACATCGGAAGCAAGGGTTCAATCAAATGAATAGGAGATGCTGGATTCAGTGCAATTGAAGCTTGTTTACCTTTTTGTTGGATATATTGGACAAGTTTATGCAAATGCGGCGATGTCTCCTGGTGAATCGTAATTCGATCAGCACCTGCTTCAATATATTCCAAAAGTAAAGCATCGGGATTTTGTACCATAAGATGCACGTCAAAAAACAAGTTCGTAGTTTTACGTAAAGCTTTAATAATGGGTGGACCAAATGTTAAATTAGGCACAAAATGCCCATCCATAACATCTAAATGCAAGCCATCTGCAAAACTTTCAATATCTTTTATTTCTTGTTCAAGACAAGCGAAATTGGCGGCTAACAAAGAAGGTAAAATCTTACACAAAATTATCAATGCCCCCTATGTCTTTTAGTGCATGACCTACATTCTTTTAAAATAAATAAATAACTATGATAACGACTGGAAACGATAATCCCTTTCTCCAAAGCCTTTTTCACAGAACAATCAGGTTCATTTTCATGCAAACAGGCCCGAAAATAGCATGGTGGTAATTCTTGAAATTCAGGAAAACAAAAAGATAATTTATAAGGTTCTTTAAGAGGTAATGATAAACGACTAAATCCCGGTGTATCCGCTAATTGACCGCCTTTAGGTAAAGGAAATAACTGAACAACCCGCGTTGTATGACGACCACGAGATGTCTTAAAACTTACAATATCTGTTTTAATTTTTTCTTGGGGTAATAACTGATTCATCCATGTCGATTTACCAACACCTGATTCTCCTACCATAACAGATGTTTTATCTTTTAATTTATGTTCCAATATATCAAGATTGGCTATCTTACCATAGCTAGAGATAAAAACCGAGTATCCAATATCGGTATATATCTTAGCAATACTATGTTTAAAATCAATAGTTACTAAATCATCTTTAGTTAAAACCAAAATAGCTTCTGTAGAAACGAGCTTTGCTTGTACAAGCAAACGATCAATGGTTAACAGACGCAAAGAAGGCGCGTCTAGAGAAACAACGAGTATCGCTTGATCAACATTAGCAATCGGCGGCCTGATTAAAGCATTACGACGCTCTAAGAGAGACAAAATACGTCCTTCTAACCCTTTAGAGGTTTCCCAAGACTCATATATAACATAGTCTCCAACTAAAGGGTGAACTTTTTTGCCTTCAAACCGAAAAAAACCACGTGCTTGACAGTTTATATAACGCCCTGTTTTATCCTTAACGATATAAAAATTACTAATCGCCTTTACAATTTGCCCTTCCAAATATTCCTCCATTTAAATAGTTTGATTTTAAATCTTTTAATTTTCTTCTGTAGATGAAAAATCGCATTCTGGCCTATCTTTAACATAAATCCATAATTTTAACGGTTCACCCATAGTATGTTGTCGAGGTGATTGAGCAATGATTTTACCGCGCTGTAAATTGCTATTCGATAAATTACAATATATTTTGTGGGGATGTAAACCTAAAGCATCAATACGGGATTCGAATTGACCTACATATTGACCTGAATAGGAAATCATTCCCGACGTACTGCTATTATCCCTACTAAATGATGAAGCAATGAATAAACGAATCGGCTGATTAGGTAAAAGGGGCTTATTTGCAGCTGGGTATTGCTTAAGAAGCGTACCTTCCTCAACACCCGGTCTATACATGGTCGTTAATACAGGATCAAGCAAGCCATATGAACGAGCAAACTGACGCGCCTGCTCTTCATTTTGAAATTCGGGCACAATAATTTGACCAGCATCATTTCTGTTATTCAAATTTCCATCTTTAATTTGTTCACCTATTTGATCAATTTTATTATCCTTAGAAGATTTTATCCATCCTAATAGTGTCATAACACCCCACATACTCAAAACAATAATTAAAATTATTGTGAAAATAACAAACAATGCCCGTTGCCAGAAAGGAGCTTTTTGGGTGCCTTCTTTTAACCATGCTGTATTTTTTTGTAAAAAAGTAGCTTCTGCAGCACGTTCTTGCCTCTTGAACACCTTCTTTTTAAAAGGTATATCCGAAGAAGCTTTTTTAGTCGCATCCAACTGATTTTCCATTATTTGTTTTGATGGCTGATGCTCAAGTTCACAATATTGCCAATGAATCTCTTGCTGGCGATCAATAGGTACCGCCTTAAGTAAAGCTGTTTTAAAATCAAAGGCTGACGCAAGGCGCAATTTAGAATCCTTTTCTAAAGAACTTAGTAACACAGATACTAATGATTCCGGTATATCCTTATTAGAATCGCGTGGATCAGGAACAGGTTCTTGTAAATGCTTTAAAGCAATGCTAATCGCAGCATCACCCGTAAAAGGTAGCTTGCCCGTCAACATCTCATATAACACAATACCCAAAGAATATAGATCTGATTTATGATCAATAGATCCTCCACGCGCTTGTTCGGGTGAAAAATAATGCACAGAACCCATCACTGCACCTGTTTGGGTAATAGTAGATGAACTTACAGCGCGAGCAATTCCAAAATCAGTCACTTTAACTCTACCAAGACTACCTAAAAGAATATTATGGGGCTTAATATCACGATGTACAATTTGATTCTCGTGTGCATTGCGTAATCCATCGCATATCTGTACTGCAATAGCAACTGTCTCTTCTATAGGCAAAGGTGCCCTGGATCTAACATATTGCTTCAAGGTGGGACCTTCGATTAACTCCATCACAATATAATGTGTATTTTTGTCACAGCCTACATCATAAACATTCACAATATTAGCATGCGACAAACTAGCAGCAGATTGGGCTTCACGGCTGAATCGGCTTACAAATTCGGCATCGTTGCTCAGTGACTCATTCAAAACTTTAATAGCAACATATCTCTGAAGCATCGCATCCCGAGCTTTGTATACCGCAGCCATGCCCCCGCCGCCAACACGGGTGATGATCTCGTAACGTCCTCCCAGCTTCTTACCTATCATCTGCATGGCCACCTCTCGTTCCCCCTTCGCATCCCTTTTATGATGAAGAAGATGTTCCTGTATGTCGCAAAAGGATTAAGGAAACGTTATCTGTGCCACCGGCATTTAAAGCACGTTGTAAAAGGGAATCAGCTTTTTCCTCTAACTGCATCGTACGAGAAGCGAGCAATAGACCAATCTCCCTATCTTCCACCATTGTGGTAAGACCATCAGTACAAAGAAGCAGAACGTCTCCCTCCTGCCAAGGAGTATTAATAATATCAACCTTTACATCTTCTTTTTTCGTACCTACAGCATGCAAAATCCAATGGCGTTGCGGATGACTCTTAGCTTCCTCTTCTGTGATTTGACCATGTTGCTTCAAAATTTCTACATAGGTATGATCAACTGTCAAACGATACAAACGTCCCTCGTGTAACAAATAAGACCTACTATCTCCTACATGCGCCAAAACAATCTCACGTTCATCTACAATAGCAGTTAAAACTGTAGTACCCATATCACGTAAATTAGGATCTGTTTGCGCTAAATCATAAATCGTTTGATTAGCAGCTTGCACGGCTTTAAAAAGCAAATTACGCTTCTCATCAGTCGTTACACGTAAAGTGGTCGAAATAAGCATCTCTTGTATTTTTTCCACCGCATACCTACTAGCTAATTCGCCCGCTTTGTGCCCACCCATACCATCGGCAACGATAGCTAAGGTTATGCCACATTTAGCACGCGTTAAACCTGTTCGATCCTCATTATGACTCCTTACATGCCCAATGTCAGTTCGCTGTACCATCTCCATCAATATTACCCCTTTCCCAAGCCAGCTACTTGCCAAGAAGTGGGCAAAATTTAAAAATTGCATAAATCAATCGAATATAAAAAGTTTATATGCTAATTTAGATAATTCAAGACTAGTACTGATGTTTAAACTATGAAAAAACTTAACCAAAACAAAAATAAGCTAGATAATAATAAAAGTAATTATAACATTGATTTAAACACAATGGCCCAAAAATAAAAATATCAAAAAATACAATAAAAAATTTTGCCAAAAATAAAATCAGTACTAACAAACCTCGATCATTACAATAAAAAAGCAAATAAAGGAAAATTAAAAGGTAATTATAACAAAACTAAAATGGATAAAAAAGAGCTTGATCAAATGATGTATATCAATTGTAACAATTTTGATCAAACAAACCAATATATACTTCTCAGGAATCCAAAATCCTTATAAAGGGCCTGTGTTTAAACTTAGTGGATTTTTGCAATAAGCATAATCAATTTGAAGAAAAATAAATATTTTATATAAATGCAAAATATTTATTTTTGCATTTATATTTCAGAAATGAATGAAAAATAAAAAAATATATTTAAAACAAATACTTGGCATGCATTTTCAAATGTACTAATGAGAGGATTATAACATGAATCCAGATAAGATTAATAAAAACTATAACAAAAATAACCAAAGACCTCCTTGTTGTGGTGAACGAAAAAACCAACGTAATAATCAAGTTAGAAATCATATTATCCATTCATTATATCAATCGAAAAATGGCGAAAACCGTAATACACTATCTTTTTCAGCTAAGTTAGACCATGAAAAACTTATACCGACCAATGATATTCCTTTCGCTTCTTATCATCACTTATGCGCCAATCACACTAACAGCAACTACACAGAAGGTCAGAAAAATGTTAAATCAGCTATTGATGAAATAAATAATTATCGTTCCCAAGAAGGTCTCCATAAGTTAAGTGTGTATCAATTATTAAACGATTTAGCTAGTTGTCGCGCTAATTTACTATCTAAAGAAACTGAACTAAACTACCATTGGATGATAAAATTATCAGATGGTCAGATTATTAAACGACACACGTTTAATATGTTAACCGATATCCAATTAAATTTTGAAAATGCCACAGAAATATCAGCAATAGGTTATGAAAAAGCCGAAAAAATCTGGCAAGATATTTTAAAAGACGCAAAACACAAACAAGAAATTCTCACAACTCATTATACGCATACAGGTGCAGGTATTTCTTATAATCAAACTACATCAACGTTTTCTTTCTCAATCCTATTGTTACAATTCTAATTCATTTATTTTGTAATTCATTTATTTTGTAATTAATTTCTTTTTATGTTAATTTTTATGTGTTTTGAGTAAATTATTTTAAATAACTCAAAATAATTACAATAGAAAAAGCGACCGAAAATCGCTCTTTCATTTTTTTCTGTTAAAAATAGAAAAAATATTATCAGGTATATGTAAATAAAAAGATATATGAGGAAATTGCTTCTTTAATTTCTTCTCTAATAACGGCAAAACCAAATTTTCCACGTAGTGACCAGGATCAATGAGTGGAAAAGCAGCTTCACGCGCCAACATCGCCGTATGATAATCAATATCTCCTGTAATATATACATCCGCACCCATACGCCATGCTTTTTGCCAAAACCTACCTCCAGAACCACCAAGAATCGCTACTTTACGTATTTGGTGTTTTTCATCACCTACATACCGAACATGATCTATTTTATAATGCTGGCAAACATGTTGGACAAGATCAGCTAACGTACACGATTGCGATAATTGACCAATAATGCCTAACCCTTGGTATAAATTATGATTTTGCAGTTTATATAAATCATAAGCAACCTCTTCATAAGGATGATTAGCAACCATAGCAGTATAAACATTATGCCATTTATGAAAAGGTACAATTGTTTCTAAACGCTCTTCCGTAACAAATGTACTTTCACCCGGCTCACCAATAGCAGGATGTGCTTCTGCACACGCCGTGAAAGAACCTTCTCCTTGGATACTAAAGGAGCAATTACGATAATTACCTATACTACCTGCACCAGCCGCAAAAATAGCCGCACGAACTTTGGCTAGGGATTCTTTAGGAACATAAACAATCAATTTATAAAATAAAACTTGTTCATCAAAACAAAGCGTCTTTTGCTCAATAAGCTTTAATTTGGCAGCTAAAACGCCATTTACACCCCATGGTACAATATCTAAATTAGTATGCAAAACAAAAATATTAAGATTATGCGCAAGCGCTTGCGCGATTAAACGTTCCATAGGCAACTTCTTATTAAGGTTTTTCAATGGCCGATATAAAGGAGCATGATGTAGAAGCAACCAATTCGCACCTTTATCCTTAGCTAAATCAATAACTTCTTGTGTTAAATCTAAAGCTAAGCAAATCCCAAGAACAGGTTCATCTGAATCACCTATTTGCAAACCTATTGGATCATCTGGTATAGCATAGCTACGAGGTACTAAATTATCTAAAAAATATATTAATTCTTTACCTTTTAACATCTCGTAACACTCCTTGTAAATTTAAACCTTTTAAATTTCAAAATATATAAGGTTGATAATAAAAATAAGATACTAATTTTTTTTGATTTAGCTTAAGAAAAAAATTTATCCTTTAAAGATAAAAGTTTAGACCGAAAGTTCAAACAACTCAGCCTCACAGGATGAGCAGGTTTCTCAGTTAAAGCTAATAAAATACGCTGATTTAGTTCCCAAATTATTTGCCAACGGTTACGCAACAACGGATGTTTTTGTTTCAATAATAAGGGCCCAAACATAAATAATAAATCTTGGTCTAAGTCTACTAATGATAAATCATGGTAAGGATTAGGACAACAAGATGAACTAGCTACCATGATCTCATAAAGATACCCCTTATCTAATAATAGCTCTTCAGCTACCAAAGACCAATGATTTACGTATAGCCATTTACGCAATTTATAACCACCGACATTTGGTTGTAAAATAATTTTTTTTATGGTTGTTAATCTCGATAAATCAGCAGCCAAAATATCAACCATTAACTTTCCACCCACACCAGCAATGACAATCGTATTTACGTTATCTTCTTTACATAACCTTTGTAGACCAAAACCTTGACGAAGATCAATGCGAAATGATTTGGATTGTTGATCAATATTTATTTGCGCATTACGCAATGGCTCTTCATTAATATCAATACCAATGCAAGACATATCATATTTATCAACAAGATATAGCAATAATTTAGCATGATCACAACCAATATCTGCCACAAGATCCTTTTCATCAATAAAAGAAGCTATACAACCTAAACGCTCTGACAAGTATTTCAAAATTATCTGCTCCCAAATCTCTAGCTTTATAAACAACCATTATAGACCAAAGAAAAAAATTGTATAAACTTTAAGGTTAAAAATAAATAATTATCTAATAATTAGCACTAGATTATTTTTTATATATAAATTGCCCTCACATCCATATAAATATCATTTAATAACCCAATATAATGAACTAAAATAGATGATCATGGATATTTTTATGTTTAAATTACATCATTAATAATCGGCTATATTGATATTTTAAATTAAGTTCATCATAAATGATAATTAATAAGACATGATAATTAAAAAGAAATACCTCGCGGCCCATTGAAATGTTTTAATGATTATAAAAAATATACCAAAAAAAGTATAAAAAAACTATTCCGTAACTTATAAATCAAATATAAAAATATTTCTAATCAAAACTTTTTATAATTAAAATATCAAAATTTACTCATAAATAAATCGAAAGCAAATAACATTATTCTAATAAAAAATTCTATTGTTTTTTGAGGGATAAAATAAATATAATTTTATTAAAACCCAAAAATAACAAGAACATCAAAATGAAAAATATATTTATTATGATAAAACTAGTAATATTTTTATATTGATTCATACATAATATTCAAACCGCCTACATCATATAATATAATCATGCCTGTATTATATGGTGTTTTTAAGATTTAGGCACAAGATAAAAGTAAGATCTCAGTTTTAAAATACTTAAACAAAAATATATATTATTTTTTGTAATTTATATATAAATTAGCTATTAAAAGCAATATATATAATATAAATGTCATTATTATTTAAAACAAAGTTGATATCAATCCACAAGAAACATAAAATATAAATAAATTATATTTATTAACAATTGATGCTGTCATTAAAAAATCTTTTTGATAAGCATCTTTTAAGATAAACTTCTGTTATGATAAATATCATGTTGAATAACAAATTCCAAAATTAGTGTTTAAGGAAGGTGATATTAATGAAAATAAAACCCTGCGAACAAACAAAGTTTGAGAATTATAATTTGATGATCAGTTGTATTGTACCTAGACCTATAGCTTGGGTATCTTCACATAATAAAGATGGTTTAGTAAATATAGCACCTTTTAGTTATTTCAATGCCATCGGATCAAACCCACCTTTACTCACTTTCAGCTGTGGTCGTAAACGTGATGGTACAATGAAAGATACCGCAGCTAATATTGTCAGCCAAAAAGAATTTGTTGTCCATATCGTAGATACAAAGCATGCGGAATTAATGAATAATACAGCTATTCCTTTACCTCCAGATAAAAGTGAAGCAACAGCTTTTGCTATTAAATTAGCTAAAAGTTCTTTCATAAAGGTACCACGTATCTCGTCAGCTAAAATCCAAATGGAATGCAAATTGCAAAATCATATGGAATTAGCCGGGATGAAAGATGAAATACAAGCCGATTTATTTATCGGGGAAGTAGTAAATTTTCACATTGATGATGACATATATACTAACGGTAAAATAGATATCAAAAAATTAGATCCTGTTGGACGTTTATCTGGAAATGATTATGTGAATAAAGGTAATATTTTTTCTTTAGAGCAATCTTCTTGTGAACCATTAGAAAATAATTCTAAAAATAGCTAGAGATTAATCAACACAAGTAATTTAAATAACTTGTGTTGATTAATTAATCTTTCATAAGCTTATCCCAAAATAACGTTGTAAAGAAAGTTTAAGAATCTAATCGCATGCACTTAAAAAGCAGGCTAATAGCTGTTAGCAAATTCAATTAAGTGCTGCACATGCAAAAAAAGCAAAAAAATGTAAATTATTAATTAAAATAATAAAATGTTATTATATTTCCAAAGTTTAAAATATATTATATCTTAAGAGTTTACAAAAAAATAGACATTCCTATATCACCTGTGTAGAATGTAAGTGTTAAAACAAAACACAACAGGCGAATAGATAATGTCTATTAATTGTAGGTTAACAAATAAAGCTCATTTGGTCAAATTTTTTCGTAAATTGGGGTTAATATCCCAATTTACTTCATCTGTTTTTAATCATATTTTGCAAATTATTGACGGTATGTTGTCACAAAACTTTAACGGAACTTTGTCAGATATTCATAAAAAAAGCTTTTATAATAGGTGCCTACAAACGATAAGCCATATGATGACTAATTCAAAATGGGATGAAAAAATACTTAGGACTTGTCCAAGAATGCTAATATATCCGATTAGTGCAGATTATTGGTAGTTATTGTCAATTTTAAAATTTTATTAAAAAAGCTTAAACTAAACAATAAAGCTGCCTTTTATATATTTTTTAAGATATATAAATCATAATGTTTTAATTATTTGAATATTGATAATTATATATCGAAATGCATACATTTTATTAATATTTTTAAGTTCATGCTAAAAAATAAGTTTATATAAAATATTTTTATCTCTTTCTAATATTTTTGAATTTAATATTGTAATATATACAAAAATAGCAGCATTTGATGAAGGTAAATTCATGTCTGCTGTCGTTGTAGATAAAATCATCTTTGAAAAAATAGTTAATAGAGTTAGAAAAATAGATTTAAAGACCAAAGAAAGGGTGGAAGGCAAAATATCCTCGACCATGAAAATTAAGTATACTTATTTTTTCATAATTTTTTTCTGGGGCTTACGAATAGAATGATTGCACAAATTTTTGATATTAGTAAAAGCACGGTTAATAACATCATAAAAAAGATACAAAGTATCGCAAATAAAGTATTATCCAAAAGATATCCTGCAAATCAGAGCCCATATTTTTCATCGCTCATATTTGGTTTGTTTATATTCGATTGTACTGAAGTGCGCATATAAAGACCAAAAAAAGATAATAAAAAATATGAATCTGGAAGAAAAAAGTATCCAACAATGAAGTCTGTCCTTGCAATTTGTGATGAAACAGCTTCTATTGGCTACACAAATTTCGCACCTGGTAGTGTACATGATTTTAAGTTTTTTAAAGATTCGTACATTCCATGGTTATATGAATATGCCACTTGAATCGCTGATTTAGTCTTTCAGGGCTTACAAAAGCTATTTCTATACGTGATTTTACCATATAAAAGAATTAAGTTAAAGAATTTGACTCAGGAACAAAAGGAGTATAATCAAAAAATTTCTCGTAAAAGATCATTGGTAGAAAGAGTTATAGGTTGGTTAAAAATATTTAAGATTATTTCTAATAGATATCGTAATAATCCTAAAAAATTTCCAGAAAAATTTAATTTAATATGCGCAATGTTTAATGCTCACCTAGCTTTAGGGAAATTCCAAGAAGTTAAAGAAGATAAAAAAGCAAGCTAGATAGTAAAATTAAAAATTCTGACAATTTACATATTTATTAGTTAGGTGCTTTTCATAGAATTTCATTTTTTATAACTGAAAAAATGACAAATTAAACCTATTAATAAAATATCTAAAACAAAAATCTTCTTTCCTTTATATTTTAACACTATTTATGGAATTTAAACACAAAAATAGCTTTTATCATAGCTTTTAGTGACTTTGATTAGACCTTTAAACTCCCTTCGCATTGATTTTTGGACAAGTCCATTATTTCAAAATATGATGAAAAAAGTTTTTTATTAAAATAACCAATAAATAAAAGGTTGTTTTTTCCTAATATATAATTTTAATTTGTATTCATATTGCTATTTTTAATTCTGGTGTTATTAATCTAACCAGCTATGACAAAATTTATATATCCCATTTATAAATTATATTTTTTTTAATCTTTACTCTTGTATTAATTAGCCTAATTTTTCTTATTAAAGAAATAAGATTATTAAAATATTAAATCTTGATCCTTAAAAATTTGTTCATATTTAATTATTTGTTGTATTTATAAGAAATATGAGTACTTTGGTTACTTCAAGATCACCAAAATATTTCAAAATTTTGACTAATATATTTAATTATGAGTTTAACAATTTATATTTTTCCCTTTGATAGAAACTTGTTTATTATCCATAGTGTGTACCTTTATTTTATTAGGTATTTATTCTTATCGTACACCTAAGCAATGTATTGAACGGTTAAGATTGAATTCACATATTTCTTTTAGGATTTTTGATTTTGCATTGGATAAACGATGTATTTGGCCTATAGTTTATCTTCCTATAATATCTGTTTTGAAAAAAGTCTAATCAAAAATGATGCAAAGCTGGTTTTTTTAAACCAAAAATTAATACTGGTATCCTCGTAATAAAAAAATCATATGTAATTATCATTACAATAAACAAATACGAATTTGGACCTAAGAGGATAAATGGCAATTTATTTATCCAATTAATTATATTAAAATCTGAACTATATATAAAAGGCACGATAATCCCATAGAAAAGAAATACAGAAGATAATGTTTTATTTACGAAAGAATGATTAGATTTAACTTTATCACCACACCAATAATTTTCATATAATTTCTGAGATTTAATAATTAAACACCATATAAATATACCTATGAACATTGCCAAAGATGGCCGAGAAGCTAAAAATAATAACAAAAAAGTGCTAAATAAAACACATAAACTTAAAATATAAAAAAAGAAAAAGCGGAATTTTGTTATTCTTTTATTATCATAAGCATATGCATAGCAATTCTGAAAATAAATAAAAAGACTTTCCCAGTATTCTTTAGAAACTAATATTGCGCCTGATCTTGACATTATATAATTTTTAATATTCGTATTTTTATCTTTTTCTGCTATAAAATCGCTTCTTGTTTTTTTATTGTAATAACCAAAAAATAAAAATATTGCACAAATTATAACTATATTTGTTAACAAAATATTAAATTTAGATGCATCACTATCTAAAGATCCAAGATCCAGTTTTATAAATGACATATAATTAAGAATCATAGGTAAAATAATAAAAAAAATACAAGTTGTATAGTAAAAATATCTTAAAAATAGCATTATATTTTTAAGATGCATGTTAAATCCGCGCATAATATAAATTCTCCTTATATATAAAATATTAAGTAATTATTTAGCATCTATATATAATATATAGATGCTAAATAACAATGGTCTAAATAAGATATTTTGATCAAATATAACTAATTATCATTAAAGATATGTTATTTGCCCGAAAATACTAATATAGCCGATTAGTACAGTTTATTTAGTTTCATTGCTATTTTTAAAATTTTATATAAAAAATTGAAATTAAAATAAATATGCGCTTTTATGATATGTTTTTATTTAATTGGATCATATATATCATTCGGTTAACTTAGACAGAATTTTATTGATTATAAACGCTGAAATGATAAATTAAATTAAGGACTTGTCCAGAAAAGTTAAATAGCTAATTAGTCGTGGGATAATTTAAAACCCCAAATAGACGTTATTATATATAAGCTTTTAGTGTTTTCCATTAGGTTTTGCAACTCGCTTTTACATAGGTTTTTGGACAAGCTCTCCGTAGCAAAATTTCCGCATCCAAAATCTTAGTTTTTTATATTTTAATATTTCGATGTAATTCAAAATCAAAAAGATTAATTATAATATCTTTTAGGATATTCAATTATATTCCTAAACTCTCTTCACATTATTTTTCAGGCAAATCCATTAAAAGTTAATGTAAATCAACATAATGATAATTTTAAACTTTATAAAAAAAAATTATCATAAATCTTAATTTTGTTTATTTTATACATTTTTATTTCTATAATAGCTGGTTATAATCGTCATTAAAAGATCTAATCAGAACTTAAAAAATCAACAAAAACGAGAACATACATCTTCTGTAGCATAATCACATACAAGAAACCCAAATAAAGCACATAAAGCTTCGCAGGCAGTGAAACCAGGTGGATTACCAAGGAAATTTCTACAAGCTTTCAGGAAACATGTAAAAGGATTTGAAGAAGCTACTGAGCAAATCATATTAACAACACGTGGACAAGAATCACATGCCGATCTTTGGTGGCGGGTCTTATTGTCCGAGGAATCATTAATTAAAACAGATTCTGATGTATGTCCATCGGAAAAATATAATTTTTTGTCCGCACCTTCACCGACTTGTGCGATAGATGTAAAAGTACCATCCGAAAATTGTCCTCTAGAATGTATAACTTGTCCGACTTTTTCCTGTGTAATCTTATTATATAAACCACGGACCATATAACCATGACTCATATCAGATCCAAATTTTTGTATTAGCTTTTGTTTTACTTCTTCAGGTAAATTTTTATTGTTCCAATTAATTCTAAAACCACTTGTATCATCTATATTGCGTTTTATTTCCAAACCATTTTGAGCCAAATTATATTCTAGATATTTTAAATTATCAGAATCTTTATCTATATTTTTGGCTATCCTCGACTTAGACAAATGCTTTATTTGAAAACCTTCCATAAGATTATCAAATGAACACGCAGTGGGTAGACTAACTTCTTGATTTGATTTTATATTGAAATATTTAACCTTATCTATAGAAATGTTATCCATATTTATAGCTTGTCCGAAACTATTAAATACAGGTGAAATAAACATAGACATCTAGCTTACTATTATCAAAATTTTATGACTGATATATTTTGAAAACAAAATATCACACTCCCCCAATTATATTTATGCGAATTATTACATAAAATAATTATATTAAATTTTGTGCTTATTTCATAATTGATGTTAATATAATAACTCTTTAAAGATTGTATATTAATAAATAAATGTATAATTTTAATTTTTTAATTCATGTAAAAACCACGGCTGTTGATTCATAAAAATCTTACGCTGATAATATCATAAAATATATTTCAATACAATTAAAATTTTGATAGAAAAATACAAAAATAGACATTCTCTGTGCTCCTGTGTAAAATAGAAATCGTAAACTCTGCTATATATGGCTTTAAAAAAACAAATTTATTACTGTGCTTGCCAAAAAAAATAGGCCATAATTTTTAATTTCCAAAAATTAACTTAAAAATTTTATTATAATCTAAGTTTGAACATTATTTGTTTATACAAAAGAGAGTTTTTATTTTTAGAGTAATTTAGCAGCCTTATGTTTAATTACTCTAAAAAGAGAATTCATATATTTGTATTGTTATAATAAATTTAATCATATTTATGAATGGTCAAAAAACCAACCTAGCTTTTTTAGGCTTTTACCGTATTTATCCTTTTTAATTGCATTTGCAGATTTAGGTACCTCTTTAAATTGATAACAGTAGGATCTTCATGCTGCTCTTAATTATTTTTTTGGCACGTGATCAAATAAGCTTCACAGATATATGCATAGGAATATCTAAATATGATATTATCCCTTTCAATTATTAAATTAATATATAAATCATATCTTATACTTGATCAGCTTCTTTTTTAGCCTGATATTTACGTAGTAATCCCTTTAGAAGATTAAAATTACCTGTATGTATAAAATACATTGCTACAAACATTTGTAAAATTAAGTATCGATCTAAAGCTTTTTCGGATCAGACTTGGTATCATTGCGAAGAAAGATAATTTTTATATTTTCTAAAATAGGTTTCATTTTCCCATCTGTTCAAATAATAATTTAGAATTTATTCATTACTTAGCTCCATATCTTTGCAAATAAAATCTTTTGCTCTAGATATATCTTTAAATTCCTTGACGCAAATAAGGTCACTGGAATTATCGATAAAATTAAGCTTCCCCTCATACTTATACACATGATACTTTTGTTTTTTAACGGTGAGCTTGTCCAAAAACCTATGTAACAGCGAGTTGCAAAACCTAATGGAAAACACTAAAAGCTTATAATAACGGCTATTTTGGGTTTTGAATTACCTCATGACTAATTAGCTATTTAACTTTTCTAGACAAGTCCATTAGATAAAAAACAAGTTTATGGTCATGCTGTTGTTCAAGCGATGCTGCGTAATGGTGATTCGATATATCCATTCGCTACAGAAAGATATGTCCCTGAGAAAAAAGAAAATAATAAACTTAATATAGCAGGTAATATGATTAAACGATTACCTGAATTAGGTCAAAAAATATATTTTTTGATTGATTCTTGGTATGCTTTAAAATCAATGTTTGACACAAATGCTCAAAAAGGTTGTTATGTTATTGCTGGTTTAAAAACCAATCGCATTTTTTATCCACAAGGAATTAAGCAATCTCTAACTAAATTTGCTGCATATATCCAAAAGTCAGATACTGATGTTGTGACCATCAAAAATGGCCATTATATGGTATATCGTTATGAGGGAAAGCTTATTAATAACATTGATAATGCTGTTGTTCTTCTTTCTCTAGAAGATGTTAAAGGTTTTGATCCTGCTAAAATGAGAGCTTTTATTAGCACAGATATAACGTTGAGTAATGAAAAGATACTAAATTATTATGAAAAAAGATGGTCAATTGAAACTTATTTTAGAACAGTAAAAATTAATCTATATCTCGATAGATATCAAGTTAGATCAACAATGTCCTTGGATCGTTACTTTTCTTTGATATTGTTTGTTTCAATGTTATGTGTATATATAGGCTAAGGAAATCTGTTTAAAGTAAATCTGTTTAATGTTATAAATATATATATAACAGAAAAGAAAAGAAACGCTGTTTTATTAAATATATATATGAACAAGCTCAAGAAGGTGTTTCTCTTAGCCAAATTCAAAAACAACTAAGAGTTGCATAGGAAAACTGCGCCCAAAATGAATTTACAATTTTTTACTGCATTTTCCAGCATATACAGTCGTTTTTTAAAATTGTTTCTATTAATTCTTCTGACTTATATTAAAAAATTATGTTTTTTTATAAAAATATGGTTTGCTAGATATGATATTGCGACCCATATCAATTTTACTTTCTTAATTTATAAAAATGGTTAACTACCCAAAGCTAGCTTAATCCATAAGTGCGAAATTTATATTTAATGATAGCATTCTTATATACAATTTTTACCTATATTATAATGACGGGAACCATCTTCTAGTATAGCATGTTGAGATAATGATAACGCTCTTGTATGAATACATATATTATGATTATTTTTTTATATAATTCTAAAAAACACATCTAAGAAAAAAGCTAGCTTTCATTTTTATCATGGTAATTTAATTTTAAAAATAGTTTATTTTTTAAAATTAAATTACATAAAAATATTATCTAAGAAAAATTAGAAATACTTAAAATCTAATGCTTTACTATACTTGTCCATAAATATTAATATAGCAAATTAATAATAACGCAATTTAAAAATAAAAATAGCCATTATCATATCTTTTAGTGTATCCGATTAAGTTCTTAAACGCCCTGTAGATTAAGTTTTCGGACAATCTAATAATTGCTCTTAACGAGCTTTTTATTTTTTTTAGATATCTCTTCTACACCGTCATTCTTTATATTTTTATCTTTTTTATATTGCCTATATTTATCATCTGTTTTTTTAATTTCTATTTGACGAGCTGATGTTTTACGCGCTTCTGTTTTACGTGATTCTATTTTATTTGCTTCTATTTTATTTGCTTCTGTTTTACGTGCTTCTGTTTTACGTGCTTCTGCTTTACGTACTTCTGCTTTACGTACTTCTGTTTTACGTGCTTCTATTTTACGTGATTCTGTTTTACGCGCTGATATTTTATTTGCTGCTGTTTTACGTGCTTCTATTTTATGCGCTTCTGTTTTACGCGCTGATATTTTATTTGCTGCTGTTTTACGTGCTTCTATTTTACGTGATTCTGTTTTACACGCTGATATTTTATTTGCTGCTGTTTTACGTGCTTCTGTTTTACGTGATTCTGTTTTACGCGCTGATATTTTATTTGCTGCTGTTTTACGTGCTTCTATTTTAAGTGATTCTGTTTTACGCGCTGATATTTTATTTGCTGCTGTTTTACGTGCTTCTGTTTTACGCGCTGATATTTTATTTGCTGCTGTTTTACGTGCTTCTATTTTAAGTGATTCTGTTTTACGCGCTGATATTTTATTTGCTGCTGTTTTACGTGCTTCTGTTTTACGCGCTGATATTTTATTTGCTGCTGTTTTACGTGCTTCTATTTTACGTGCTTCTATTTTACGTGCTTCTATTTTACGTGCTTCTGTTTTACGCGCTGATATTTTATTTGCTGCTGTTTTACGTGCTTCTGTTTTACGTGATTCTATTTTACGCTCTTCTGCTTTACGCTCTTCTGCTTTACGCTCTTCTGCTTTACGCTCTTCTGCTTTACGCTCTTCTGCTTTACGCTCTTCTGCTTTACGCTCTTCTGCTTTACGCTCTTCTGCTTTACGCTCTTCTGCTTTACGCTCTTCTGCTTTACGTGCTTCTGCTTTACGTGCTTCTGCTTTACGCTCTTCTGCTTTACGTGCTTCTGCTTTACGTGCTTCTGTTTCTGTTAAAAGAACGTATGATTTATGAACTAAATTAGTAATTCCACTGTTTCTATCTTTGATATCGCGAAAAAAAATCCTAGCAGAACGATTCATATTAAGATAATCGGTATTGACAATAATTTCTCGCTTCTGGCAATCGATAGAAGTCATATGACAATTATCATCATGCCATAATTGATAACCTAGGTTTTGTGTAAGTAAACGATATGCCCCACATGAAAAAAGATATTTAATATGAACTTTTATATTGTCCTTTTCTAAAACATCTGTATATCCCACGGCATTCTTCCTTCCTTTTTTATTATAATTATTTTAAATTATAATAAAATAATATAATTAAATCAATTGGTATTAAATACTAAGTTTTTTTATATAAAAAAATAAGGACTCCTGCTAAGGAATCCTTATTGATCAACCTATGGTACCTGTTCGACAGCAACAATTCCAGGTATTTCAGCTTCCAAAATACCCCTTTCAATACCCGATTTTAAGGTAACTGTTGAACTAGGGCAAGAACGACAAGCTCCTGCCAATCTAACCTTAACAATACCATCAACAATACCTACCAATTCAACATCTCCGCCATCACTTTGAATGTAAGGGCGCAATCTATTTAAAACTTCCTCAACGCGCTTAGTTTGATCCTCATGATTCGTATTACAACAGCTATTTTTACTGCAATCCATCATAGTTTAACACTCCTTTAACAATAGTTTGGAAGAGCTTTAAACAAAAACACTTTGTTAATTTATGTTAAAATAACCTTCCTCATGATCGCATCTTAATATTTAATTAAAAAGGCAATAAGGAATAAAATTCATTGTATCACAAGAAACCAATTTAAAACATATTTTTGTAAAAAATCCCTCTATTGCTATCTCAGATGATTTACCATGCAAATGACCATATATGCAAGTATGAACGTTATATTCCTGCAATAGTTGGACAAAATCAGATGTCTGAATATCTTTAGTTATTGGAGGAAAATGCATCATAACAATTATAGGTAAACTAGGAAAAGTTTTTTTGGCATTTTGTAAAGCCATCTTTAAACGACTAACTTGCCGAGTATAAATATGTCGATCTGTGGATTCATCAAATAAAGGGTCCCCAGGTAACTTCCACCCACGAACAGCAACGACAATTTTGTTTTCGATAACAGTAGAATCAGCTTCTAACCATATCATTTGCGTTGGTAGAATAGAACGTATTTTTTTTTTGCTTTTGTAGTAATAGCAGTGATTACCAGGCGACAAAATCTTGCATCCAGGAAGTTGTGCTAACCAGGCTAAATCATAGTATACCTCGTCCAGTTTTTTAGCCCAACTAATATCTCCGGGAATCAGAATCGTATCTTCTGGCTTAATCTTAGATAACCAATGATCACGTATTTTGCGCTCATGATTATGCCATCCAAATATATCCATGGGTTTAAAACGATCTAAGGTTTCATCCCAATCGTATATAGAAACAAAACGACGAAACGAAAGATGGAGATCACTTATGGCATAAATACTCACTTATCCGTTATAACTCCTTGATAAACTATTATGAACAACCAGTAGTTGCACCACAATCAAGACAAACATGGCATGAACCATTCCTGCTCATAATGCCTCCGCATTCAATACATAGAGGTGCTCCATTACTACCTGAGCGTTTGGGTACATCCGCAATCGGTAAAGATAAGTGATCATGTTCTGTTTCAACTTGCTTATTTGTTTGTTTGAGACGATTAACCCGTAAGGATGAAAGTGCAGGTTTAACATGCACAAAATCCATCCGTTCAAGATACTCCATACCAAGTAATCTGAAAATATAGTCGATCACTGATGTAGCCATCTTAATATTAGGATGATTAACATTTCCTGCAGGTTCAAATCTCGTAAAAGTCATGGAATTAACATATTTTTTAAGCGGAACACCATATTGCAGACCTAAAGATACAGCAACAGCAAAGGCATCTAGCATCCCACGCATAGTGCTACCAGCTTTATGCATATCGATAAAAATTTCGCCTAAAGTACCATCTTCATATTCGCCTGTACGAACAAAGATTTTTTGTCCAGAAATCAGTGCTTCTTGTGTGAATCCATCTCTTTTAGGTCTTAATTTTAAACGTTCACTACGTCCATTAGACATTGTAGTATTTTCTGGAGCTAATTCTTCATCATTTGCCGAACTCAACGGTTGTGATTGTTTACAACCATCGCGATAAAGAGCTACAGCTTTAAGGCCTAAATGCCAACTTTGTTCATAAATATCTAGAATATCTTTAACCAGCGCATTCCTGGGTAAATTGACCGTTTTGGAGATAGCACCACTTATAAAAGGTTGTGCTGCTGACATGATTTTAATATGCGCTGTAGATGCTAAAAAACGCTTGCTATTTTGTGTGGGTGGTTGTGCTGTATCAAAAATAGGATAATGCTCTGGATCCATATGGGGTGCACCCTCAACTGTACCATGACCACAAATAAAGTGATTAGCAACTGTAATTTCTTGTTCTTTAAATCCTAAAGCTATTAAGACATTCAAAGAAGGATCTTTTTTAACTTGATCAGTCAATTTTAAACTATGTAAACATTGTGCCGAAAAAGCCTGGCAATAAAAAAGATCTTTTAAAGAAAAAGCAGTTGGCAAACGCTCTTCTAAAACTTTAATATCTTTTTCTGTAAAACCTTTTTGCATTAAGGTTTGTGTATTAATATATGGTGAATTTTGGAAAGAAAAAGTCCCTAAAATATGTTTTTCGATTGTATCACAAGCTTCGTCATGATAGCCAAGATTTCTTAAAGACGTACCTATGGAACGGTTAATAATTTTAAAATAACCACCACCGATTAACTTTTTCCACTTAATCAAGGCAAAATCAGGTTCAATACCAGTTGTATCACAATCCATCAACAAACCAATCGTACCTGTAGGGGCTAAAACAGTTACTTGTGCATTACGGTAACCATATTTTTTACCCCAAGTTAAAGCATCGTCAAAACTTCTCTTAGCTTCCTTCAAAAGATATGACGGACACAAATCTTGGTCGATACCTTGTGGGATAATCGTTAATCCTTCATATTCATCTTTATCCTTACAATACGCTGCGCGACGATGATTTCTAATTACGCGAAGCATCTCTTCACGGTTAAGTTTGAACGCAGAAAAAGGCTGAAGATGTTTGGCCAACTCAGCTGATGTTTGATAAGCAGTACCTGTCATAATCGCTGTAATAGCACCTGTTATAGCACGTGCTTTTGAACTGTCGTATGCTAAACCAAAACGCATTAAAAGACTACCTAGGTTCGCATAACCTAACCCAAGTGAACGAAAATCATATGAATTTTGCGCGATCTCACGTGATGGATACTGAGCCATAGCAACAGATATTTCAAGAACAATAGTCCAGATCCGACAAGCATGTTTAAAGGCAGTAATGTCAATTTTCTTACCTGATCCATCTATAAAAGCGACAAGGTTAAGTGAAGCTAAATTGCAAGCGGTATCATCAAGAAACATATATTCCGAACATGGATTAGAAGCATTAATACGATTATGCTTCGCACCTAATTTTCCATCTGAACCAGCAGGTGTCGTATGCCATTCATTAATTGTAGTATCATACTGTAAACCAGGATCACCACATAAAAAAGCAGCTTCACCGATCTTATCCCATAACTGAGCAGCAGGTATTTCTTTCGCCACGTTACTATCTGTACGGTACTTTAAAGTCCATTGTTCATCGGCAGCCAATTTATAAAAAAAGTCATTAGGTATACGAATGGAATTGTTGGAATTTTGTCCAGAGACAGTCTCATATGCCTCACCATCGATTGAACTGCTATATCCATTGGCGATTAAAGCAGCTGCTTTTTTCTCCTCCTTGGCCTTCCAATCAATAAAATCTTCAATATCGGGGTGATCTAAATCTAAACAAACCATTTTAGCAGCTCGTCTAGTGGTACCACCAGATTTAATCGCACCTGCCGAACAATCACCTATTTTTAAAAAAGAAAGTAAACCAGATGACGTACCACCGCCTGATAAAGGTTCTCCTTTACCTCTGATACATGAAAAATTCGTACCTGTACCGCTACCATATTTGAACAAACGAGCTTCACGCGTTAAGAGGTCCATAATACCATTTAGACCAACTAGATCATCGTTAATCGATTGGATAAAACATGCATGAGGTTGCGGGAATTCATAAGCATTCGTCGATTGCTGTAATTTGGCATTTTCTGGATCAACATACCAATGACCTTGGGGTTGTCCCTTAATACCATACTCTGTATATAATCCGGTATTAAACCACTGAGGTGAATTAGGCGCTGCCATTTGATGCAAAAGCATATAAATTAATTCATCTCGAAAAGCAGAAATATCTTCCTCGGATGAAAAATAACCATATTTTTGCCCAAAAAAACACCAACAATTTACTAGGCGTTTTATAACATCCTTAACACTACGTTCAGGTCCTAAAATAGATGGATCATCACTCTGAGGAACCCCAGCTTTACGAAGATATTTTGAAATAAGAATATCTGAAGCTACTTGGGACCAATGAGTAGGAACTTCGATATCTTTCATCACAAAAGCCGATGAACCATCAGGATTATTCAAATAACAGTCACGTCTTTCATAAGTTACCGTTGACCAAGGATCTAAATGATTTTTAGTAAAATGACGTTTAATATGCATACCCATTTAGCAGAAAACTCCCCTATACATTTATCATAATCGCATTGCCCAAAACATACCTCCTAGGAAACTACTAATTATCTACAAAAGAAAAAATAACAGCAAAAAGTGTCACGGTTCAACAATTATATCCCATCAATTCTAGGAATACCATAAAAAAAAGAAGCTTAGCTAAAATGATAATTTATAATAGATGTCAAAAAGATGTCAAAAAAAATACTATAAATATCAAAAAAATGATAATTAATTTGATATTTATAGTAAAGATAAAAAAATTTTATTTATAAAAAATTAAATAAAAAAATAGAATATATAAATAATATTTATCAAAAATATAATTAATATAGAAAAAATAACTAGTATAAAAAATAAATTTAATATAAACAATAAAAATAGATAAAAAGCTTGCTTTGTCAAAAAAATCATGAAATAAAGGCTTTTTGAATTTTCTTAAAATTTAATCATAATAAAAATGCTAAGTATAAATAAAAATTCCAATCGCATCAGGATCAAGATTAGGATTTGCAGTCACTGGAGATATTTGATGCATTTCCATATACTGAGCCAAACGCTGTTGCGAATTTTGTACATCATGTTCTAATTTAGCTAATTCTGATTTCAATCTATCAAAATCGGTTTTTAATAAATCAGCCTGCGATGTATGCATATCTAATGTTTGAGGAAGAGCATCATTTTTTAATCTCTCATGTTGGAATTTATTTTCTAAAGAAGAAAGTTCTAATTCAACAATCTTAATTTCAAGCCCTTTTTGATCAACTTCCAAACGTAACTTTCGTTCATCCAAACTAGCTAATTGTTCTTCTAGTTCTTTTTCTTTAGCTAAACTACCCTCTGTGTATCCGCCTTGGATAGCAAGATCAATGGTTTGTGTATTATTAGCACGTATTTCGTCTAAAACTGCTTGTTTATCAAATTCGATCTGTTGTTTAATATTCTTATAGTCTAAATGTTCATTTGTATAAAATGATTTCTTTAAATTAATTAAAGCAGCTTCTCTATTAAGATTAATCATATGTATCTCAGATGATGTATGATCCTGAGACAAACTCATATCGTATGTTTTATTCAATTCATCAGTATCTTCTAAAAATTTAGTATAATTATTCATTGAATTAATATATTCAGGTATATCGGAAGAAGAGACTGCTAAAGTACTAGCTACTTTAGGTATGGCAGTCTGTAATTGATAACCTTCTATCAAGGGTAGCTTTTTCGAACCTAATTTGCCAATAAAATTGCCAACTTTATTAACCACAGGAGTAAACCAATGACTTCGTGAAGCCATTAAGTTTAAAGCAATATCATAGACCATATCCTTAACTAAACCATTTTTAAACGCTATATCCCACATTTTATTAGCTGGTATAGAAAAAATAAATTGCAAGAAAATTAAATATTTATCTAAAAAGGATGATGAATGATTATCTGAGATATTACTAATTTCATTCATAAGTATCGTATTATTGGTTCGTAAAGATTGCAAATCTTCACTTGACATATTATTAACATTCATATTATAAAATTTAGATATCAAGTCCTTAAACTCTTTCGTCTGTCTAAATTGAACAACAAATTCCTTAAACTCAATTGTGTTAACAAAATCATGCAAAAATGAATTTAATTGCTTATCAACACCTAGTTGATCAGCAAATAATTGATATGTCTTTTGATAATGAGCTATCTCAACACTAGTAAATTCTTTATATGAATCTGACTTCAAAAATTGATTGGATGCATCATCCATAAAATTACGGGCATCTTCCTTAGTCTTAAGTAAAGCATCAGATGGATTTTGAGCCACCGAAACTGCTTTCTCCGCAGCTGAATATCGCTTAACTGACTCAAACCAATTCTTAAATTCTTTATTACGCAACAACTTTTCTCTGGAAGCAATATACAATTGCGGCTTACCAAATTTAAGTAATAAATTCTCATATGCAGTTGTTTGCTGAAATTTATTACTTAATTGATCAAAAATAGGCTTCTGCTGAACTTCTTCTAGCAATTCAGCTAAAGATTTCATGGGTCCAACTTGATCAAAACGCTGATCAGCAAATGAATTTTTCTCTATAGCAGCAGCAACTATAACGGCTAAAAGATACTGCAACAAAATATGCCCACTATTATCGCGTAGCTTAGTCTGTAAAAATGAAATTAAAACTTCATCTCTATCTCTAGGGATAGCCTTATTTCGAGCTTCCTGAACCAAAACATCTAAGGCATGAAATGACGCCATGCCTAAAGGAACAATAATGCTCGTAATTGCACCTAAAGCGCCCATCCAAGGAAAAACAATCGTCGTCGCCAAAAAAAAAGTCTTAAAACCAATATCTTCTGCCAAAGATGTAAATCCCGAAGACTGTAAAACTGCGGCTGAAGCCTGTGGATGTTTCATAGCCAATTTCAATAAATTAACAAAATCACTCCATGTTGGCTGATACTTTTCGCCGTCTAACTTAGCATCATTATTTTTTAGAAACTTAGCATCGGTAGCGGATACAGAAATCACTGTACTACCAAAAAAAGAAAAAAAACAAGTAAAAGCAAGAAATAATTTACCAGCCCTCACAAAAAACAAAACTAACACCTCTCTCTAAATCTAATTAAAAAAATTTAAAATAATTATAATATAAAAAAATATAAACAATATCGAAAAGATAAAAAATCCAACAAAGATTCGAATTATAAATTTTAATATAAAAATAAAAACAAAAACCACTATATAACTATAATAATATATTAAAAACATAAAAATTAATAACAAACATATTGTAACATATATCTAAAGTGAATCAAATTCAATTAACTTTAGATATAAAAATCAAAATAAAAAAAACATTAGCATAAAACACTTATATCGAATCTTTTAAATCAAAATCATTTTATAAATAATATTAGCATGTAAAAAAATAATATAAAGGGAGTTTAAAAATATAATAGAATGCACTCATGATAGCCATTTTTGTGTTTAAATTACATCATTATTCATTGGACATATTAATATTACAAAGCAAGCTAATTATAGATCTGGATGATGGTAATCTTCTAAAGAGATTGCATAAATATCAGTATAAAAAAGAAGCTAATCAAAAGTAAGGTAAGATTGATATATTCTTTTCATACTCCAAAGAAATAATATTACATTTTAATATGGCTGTTCATATCTCTGTGAAATTATTTTATCCTGTGCTAAAAAAAGTATTAAGAACATCGTTAAGATCATATTCAAAAACAGTTATACTAAAAATAAATATGGCAAAAAAAACTAAAAATGTTAGTTTTTTTGCCAATTAAAAATAATTAAATTTATAATAGATATATAAATGGTCATTTTAAGTTAATTCAGCATAAAAAAGCTTAAATTATCAAAAAAATAAAAATTATCTTTGGTCTAAACAAATAATCTTAACCCTTAAATTATAATAAACTTTGTAAGTTCATTTTTAAAAATCAAAAATTATAACCTTATTTTTTATTTTTTGTTGAAAGTGTAGAAAAATATTTTTAATGAAAGGAAATAAATAACGATTCTTTTTATTTGTATAAATATTTAATTTTAAAAATAAAAAATCAAAATAAATTGTAATTTAACAGGAATATTAATATAGTCGATTAGTAACAATGTAATTTAAACTAAAAAATAGCAACCATTATAGATTTTTATGAATTAAATTAGGTTCTTAAATGCTCTTTAACGTATTTTTTTTGACAAGTCCTATATTTATAAGGGTTTTGGGGCAAGCTAATTGTTTAAAAATACATAATTTTTTATTTTTTTTAATGTTATTAGGATATATTTGTATAAAGAAATAACATCATAATGTTAAGTATTAAAACTTAACTGTGTTATATAAACTAAAAAAGCGTCTTTAATTACTTGATCTTATATGCGATTTTTTTGCTTGTATAAATGCCAAAATACGTTAAGATGTTATTGATAAGTTGACTCTTATCCACAAAAATTTAGTTATTCAATTATATTTACTATCTTAAATTCATACTTTTAAAATCGAATATTATATCTTAAAATAATGATAAAAATATTATTTAGGATTATGGTTTATTTTAAATAGATATATAAGCAGAAATTATTTTTATGATATGTTATTTTTTATTTAAAAATAACATTTTGGAGGTGTAGTTCGGCATTTTGTTGCTGAACATTTAAAATGTTAATTAGAAGAACAGGCTTAGTTGTTTGGTTAATAGATATCAATGATATGAAATTTCTGTATAAAATCGGAAAAGTTTATTATGTATCCAAAAGATTCAAATATGTTTTTCTATATGTTACTTCGGAAGATTTAGATTTTATTATGAAGCGTTTGCATAGTTTCTCAAATGTAAATAAAGTGGAATTATCTTGTTTGCATAAGTTTTCCTTTTCATCTTCTGGCCAATTAAAAACATTGAAATAAAAATCAAATATATGAATTATACAAAACATACAAAATATATAAAATATCTTTATATGTTTATTAAATCAAAAAATTACATATCATATTTATATCAAGGTACATTATTTATAAAAATATGCACCTTGTTTATTTATTCATTTCTTATTACATAGACTCGATCGAAAACACTAGCTTAAAAAATCAGTTCAAATAATTTTTGTTTATTGTAATTTTGAACATTTTATAAAAAACTCCGAATTATAAAAATATAATATTTATTTATGAATTCTAATCCATAAAAGATATTTTTGTGATTTAAGATAAAAAGTAATTTTTATATAATAATTTATTCTTAATAAATACAAAACTTATGTATACATTAAAAATAAAGAGCGATATACAAAATCCAGAGCAGGCTAAAATATATTTTTAATTACAATCTAATGGTATAAATATATCTATATAGGCTGCTATATCAATTGTTTTTATCGCAATAATTTAGCAATAAAAACGAATTTTATGAATTTTGATCAAAACCCATAAAAATATATCCTAGAAAAACAAAAATCATTGTCAATTATCCTCTGGGCAATTTCTTAATTAAAAGTTAATCTTACTTTATAAATTTATATTTTAGTCTCATATGTAAATTTTAATACAATAAAATATATTTGTGCATTCAGAATCATTGAATTAATTTTTTTGGATAAAATTTAAATTTCTTAAATTTGAAGCCAATATCTTCTTTTCGCTAATATCGCGGGAAATCTCTTTAGATTGATATTTTCTAATAGCATTTTTAGTATCTCTTTTGATAATATTAGATTGTTTATTATTTTGTTTGACTCTATCGATAGTAGGTAAATCTTTTAAATAATTATTATCACTAGAAAAAAAATGTAACCCTAAATTAGCAAGATGCTTTTTAGCTACACCCCTCAATTGGAGTAAATCATTCATATTTTTTTCAAGCTCTTTCATACGATCTATCTTCGATTTTTTATCCTCTAAAATAGTCTGTTTATCTGTATAAAGATCTTTTTTTATTTTAATAACCATTGTATCGCTTAGATATTCTAAATAATCTTTTATTATAGACATATATATATCTTTTTCTTCTGCTGCTTTTAAGTCTTCATCTAATTCATATACTTGTTCAGATAACTGATCATATTCTTCCGAAATATTTTTTATCCTTTTAAAAACATCAGATGTTACACCGTAAATATAAATATATATATATTCAACTAGATTAGAGAAACGATGTATATCTTCACTATATTTTTTCCAAGCAAAAGCAGGCTCCTGAAATGAATCATTGATTAAATCTAAATATATTTGTTCAAATATATTTAATATTTGTACTAAATCCGGGATTTTTTTAATGTCATAATCTAATAATTTAAATTCATTATTTTTTTGCAATTGTAAAAAATTGTTAAAAAGTTCTAAATCAGTCTTATCTGTTACATTAGATAATAAATCTTTAAAAGCAATCGAATCTGTAAGAGAAAGCAATTTATGATCTATATTTTTTAGAAAATCATGATAATATCTATTCAATCTATCTGTTATTATCAACATATATGGTTTAACTACTTTATAAATATCCATATATGCTTTGTGGTACTTCTCTTTTATTGAAGAAAATGTACTATCTTTATCCTTATGATTATCCATCAATTTATGCCAATAAGTTATCAAAATATCTGACTTATCAGCTTGTTCAACTAATTCTAACATACAAGTCTTAAATTTAAAGGAATAATCCAGGTATTGCGAATAAAAAATAGACGCTAATATTTTGTCAACAGCTGGTGCTTCTGTATTTTTTCCCTTAACCGCATCTTTGTAGAGTTCCCAATTTTTTTGTGATATATAATTAGAACGTCCAAGACGTTCACACGCTAACTTTTTATTCCTCAATTCCTCTTTATCTGCTGAAATCTGAGACAACATATTACGTATCGAACTAGGTGGATCAGCGAGCTGTTTTGCTTCACTAGTCTTAGGATGAAAAAGACCGCTATGTTCTCCAATATAAATGGATGTAAAAATATTTAAAATTAAAAATAATCTTTTTGTGCTTTTTTTCATCATAAAAATCAATCACACCTATTCGTATTAATTTAAGAATAAATAGAAAGATAGATATACTTGCTGTTTTCAATGTAAATATACTTGCTGTTTTCAATGTAAATATACTTGCTGTTTTCAATGTAAATATACTTGCTGTTCTGGCAATTTATCCTTTGGATAAAATTTTTTTTTGAGAAAAAATGCGATAATTTATATCGATACAATTATATATATCATATTATAAATAGCAATAAATATAAATTTTTATCCAAAAATTATATGCAAATAAATAATATATATAAGGTTTTTTACAGGACAAATATTGATAAGCTTGATAAAATCATTTAGCATGATAAAATCCAATAATTAATCAAATATGAAAAATACAAAGATATATAAATCTTTGTATTTTGAAATTTATTTAATAATAAATTATCTACTTTAAAAAAACATATTGCATCAATAATATAATAAAATTCCATCCCAAAGGCAAATATCAAAAAATTAAATTAGTGATTTACAAAATAAGTTTCTTTCCATTTATCCAGGTCTGAAATAACGTTTTCCGCAGCTACTAACTCGTGTTTGGCATTAAGTAAATCATCGGAAACTTGCAAAATATTTTCTTTGGTTAATTTAGCCAGCTGGTATTTGTTTTCAAATAATCTTACTCGTGCTTTGGCAAATAAAAATTTAGCTCTTTCTAATTCTCCCATATCTCTATTCTTAAAAACTAAATTAGTATTGTTTTGTATCTCAGATTTAATTTGTACTAATACCCGATTAGCTTCTGCTAATTCAACACGCGCTGCCAACGAAGCCAATTTTTTTTCACTTAGGATAACTCTGGATTGCCAAAAATTAACTTCTTCTCCCTGCTTTAATATGTTATTTTTAAATATCTTATGTAATGAAACTTCAACATCAGCTAATTCAATCTTATCCTCTGCTAAATCAACATAAGCTTTAGCTAATCCCAAACGCATATCCCATGAATTAGCAGAAGCTTGTGAAAAAACTGCTATGTTAGCATCTTTCTTAAGCTGAACTTTCGATGTAGATAATTCCACTAATTTACCAGCAAATTGGCGCTGCCGCTCATGAAATGAATATAATTCTTGTTGAACTTGTTTCAACTTATTTTTAAAAATCTTTAATTCATCGTTATAAATAATTACTTCATCAGGGGTCAAATTGCCTAATTTGATTTCCATATTATAAAGATTGATCCTATTTTGTAAAGATTTAAACAAATAAATAAATTTCTCGCTTTTTAATTTATTTATTTGTAAATTATATCTAATACCAAGATATTCCCAATCTGTATTAGAAGAACCTAAATTATGAGTATTAGCAGAATCTAAAGCCTGAAGATCTTTCTCTAATATCTCAATCTCAACACCTGCTAATAAGGCCTTTGAATCATACATATCTGACTTATATCTATATATATCTAATTGAGACTGATTAGTAGTTACGATATCAATTGCCTTAATTTTTGTTTCACGAGCCAATTTAAGTCTCTCTTCAGCTAGATTAATATTTGACTCTAATTGTAGATTATTAAAAAAAGTTAAATCTTTATTAATCACATCTAAATTATCTTTTATCTGGCTAATAACAGCTTCGTGATTATCTAAATAAGTGATTATAACCTTCATATCATACAATTGATCTTTAATCCATGCTATATCGGGTAAAAAATCAATTTTTCGACTAATATCAATATCCGGCATTGCAAGCTCCATTGATCTTATATTATCTTCAAATATCTTAAGATCATCTAGATAACTATTAATAGCCGTCAAATCATCTAAATTATGTTCAATCAATCCAAATGACGTTAAGCCTTCACTTATTAAATTTAATCTAGATAAAGAAACTTGATCTTTAAGCCATTGTAATTTATCTTTAGAAAAAGCAAACTCTAATCCCTTAAGTTTTATTTGCATTTCCAGTGTAGTTACCCCAGCTTGATTAATTTCAAACATCTTTTTATAATATGCTGATTCAGACTCTTTGTGCTGTAATTGTGCTTCAGAAGATCCTAAATTATTTTGTCTAATATGGGATTTCTGAATATAATCTTCATAATATGTATTATATTCATTTAAAAGATCTTGATAATTAGAGTTATAATAATCATAATCCTCAATCATCTGATCTATATAAAGTTCATTTGTTTTCATGCTAATAAAATTTTCATCTTTACTTATACTCAGGCTAGTACGATAATTAACAGGAAAACTACCATTATCTTTAAGAGCAGCAAGTCTATCTACAGCGTCATTCAGATCTTGATCTTGTGATCTTAATTTATGATTCATATGAGATCTAAATCTAATGGGATTATTTATCTCATCAAAAGCTTCCACAGCAGCTAATGTAGAAACATCTGTTATATTAGGGTCACCCTCTAAAGGTCTGATCTCCGAAGGCATTCTCATTAAATCTTCGTTATCAAATACTCTTAATCGGATATTATCCTGCAAACTAGTTGATAATTCATCAAACCCATCAGCATCCCTAAAAGCAAAATCAACTGTACTTGCATCTTCTGTAAGAGGAAGATCAGTAAGTGGTATAATCTCTTGATTCATAAGATCATTTAAATCTAATGTTTGTACAGCATTATCAGTAGCCTCCAAAACGCCTGCTCCTAATTCAGAACCCCTTAAAAATCTATCAATAGCATTAGCTACTGATGTTGTACCACTAGTCTCACTAATAAGAGAAGGAATTGAGGATGAACTTCTACTACCTCCACCATTAGATGAACTTAAAAAATTAGAGGTGCTTACACTACGGCTAATCAACGGTGATCTGACTGGTAAATTTCGGGTACTTGAACCAAGACTACTCGTAGATGATGAACTTAACAAAGATGGGGTACTTGCAGCAAGATTACTCGTCGATGATGAACTTAACAAAGATGGGGTACTTGCACTATGGCTACTCGTAGATGATGAACTTAATAAAGATTGGCGACTTGAACTAATAATTCTGCCATATTTTCCAATAACAGCTCCCGCATGATTTGAATCACTAGCTGTAACCATAAAAGCACCGAACATCAAAGCTATGTATCGTTTTTTTGATTTTTTTTTCATAAGTTTAATATATAAATCCTTTGTTATTTTTTGGCGAATCGTAACTAAGCAACTTGATCAAATATATTAATTTGAAATAAAATATGTTCATTTAATAATAATTAATATAAAAAAATAAAGGTTTGAATATTAAAAATAGAAATATTTATTTTGATTTAATTAAAAAACAATAAAATAAATTAAAATAAAATTTTAGTTGAAAAATGAGTTTTAAAAAAATATTATAATTAAAACCATCATAATTATATATTTCATTTTATCTATAGTAAATAACATAAATATTTACAAAAAATATATTAAATAAATTTTTTGTTTTTTTATATTAATACTATATTATAATAAATATAAATTATCTTAATTTTTAAATTTATTGCGATATATATTATAAATAAGATTGATTTTTTGAGCAATTCTATAAATATTTCTGCTGATGATCTTTCTTTAGACCAAAAAGTTTAGTCACAAGTCTCAAATTATTATGTTGTCCAATTAAAAAAGTTACTAAAGGCTAGTAGCGGTATTTTTAAATAATAGTTCAAATTTTATTTAATTTTAAAAATATATTCATTATTACAGTTATTATGAATTTTTATTATAATTAATCTCACATAATTCATAGATTTAATAAGTGCTTCTGGATGTCAAGGTATACATAAGTATCATTTTAATTCAATTACAAAGATAAAAAGAGCAAACTCAGCTACTTAGATATACTTGTCTGCAAAACGATATCCATAAAGTTTCAGAACCTAATCGAATGCACTAAAATTGATGCTAATGACTATTTTTGTGTTTAAATTAAATTATTACTAATAAGCTATATTAATATTTCCGGTCAAGTTCAATATAAACTTTCTGCGAATCAGAATACCTGTAGGACAGGTTATAGTTTTGTTTAAAAATCTTTATTATTATGAGCTTGTCCAATAACCAAATGTTAAATAGTTTTTAAAAATCTAATTTAACGCATAAAAAGCTATAATAATGGCTATTTTTGTGTTTAAATTAAACCATTACTAATCGTCTATATTGATATTGCTGAACCAGTCCTATATATAATAAATGGAGATTACAAAACAACTCAATATTATAATTGATATTTATAATCGCGACTTGTCAATCATCTAAGAGCAAAAACTTAAAAAATCAGATAATTAATTTAATTTTATTATCTTTAAAATTCTAATATGCCCCTTATAAATAAAGATAAATTAAAGCAAATTCTTTTATTTCTTTATAATTTGTTTGGATTAAAATTACAATGTATTTTATTTTTTATATTTTAAAAATATTGATTTGATTCAAACAAAAAAATAGTTATTATAACGGCTTTTAGTGAATGCTATTATATTCTTAAACTATCTTTATAACAGTTTTTTGTCCAAGCTCTATAACTTATAAAAATGCTCTTAATTATGAATACCTGTGATTATTTTTAGATATTAATATAATAAATCAAAAACAAGCATAAACAACCACTAAAATGGGTTTTTATGCTTGTTTTAATGGTATGTTTTTGTTGAATATAATAATTATATAAAGTGAATCTATTAAGAAATCCAGAAACAAGCCCTCTAATTATTCCATACTAAACTTATAACATCTGTAGGGTTAGATAATCCAATCCTCGTATCAGCTAAAAGCTCTTTAGCATAATTCAATTCCTGATTAAGATCAACTAATCTACTCTGCCAGGACTCTAGTTGTGCTTTCACTGATTGTAATTCAATCGATTTAGTCTGATCAAAAAACTCTTGATTTGAATTATGACACATTTTTTTGCTAAGTAATTGCATATCTTTTTGATGATAAGATAATTTATGTTGATTAAACTGAATTAAAAACTCCACTTTCTTAAACTCTAGTTCTTTCCATCTAACTTCGTATTCGACACTACGAAAATGATCGACCTTTAATTGTTCCATGTATAAACTATAAGCATTATTAATATCATCTATGATATTTTTAAAATCCCATTCAGAAAATTTCATTTGAACAAAGTATTCATCTCTCTCAATACTAAGCTTAATAATTTCCATATCATAAGTGGTAGATGCATTAACTAGAAGCTGATTATACACATTCAATCTATCTATCGCGGCTTGTAATTCAGGATCATCTGCCCTTACTTTCTCAATTTTAGATCTCAATCTAAAATCATCAGGATTAAGTTCTACCAATACCTCTTCTGCTAATCTTTGATTATTACCTCTGCTGGCTTCTAAATATATATTAACATCTATAATAGGATCATTTAAGGTAATGCCTTCACTATCACCTACAACATTAAATGTAATAGATTTTTCAGACTCTAAATGACTATCTAAAGATGAATTATCAATTAAAATCGAAGATTCTGAATTAAGGCTACCTACTAAAAAATCGGCACTACTATCTAATTTCGAATTTATAATACCAGCTAAACCTCGCATCGATAATGTACGTCCAGAAAGATCTGAAATACGATCGCTTGCTAAGCTATCAGTAATATTAAGAATTGCGTATATAGAACGGTCAGAATTATTTTTCTTAATATTGCGAAAAATATTTGCGGCAATTTTACGAATATTATCTAATATTCCTGCATCAACAACAGGCGACATAGAAAATATGGCAAAAAAGGAAAGAAAAAAAGATAAATATAGCTTTTTATTCTTTTTTAAATCCATATCTTATACTCCTTTTATGGTAAATAATTATATTTTATAAAAGACGACATTCATGATCATACGATATTTAATAAATAATATCACTTGATAATTAATTTAAATAATATAAAAATAAATAATCTATAATATAGAATTAATAGTAAAAAATCTTTAAAACTGACTAAATGATAAAAATCAAAAATATGTCATATTATAGACAATATCATTATAAAAAATATATTTAACTAAAGTCAACGAAATGTGAAATTAAATGTAATCATCAAAAAGGCTAACATAGACGATTAGTTACAGATGATTGTTATTTTTAAAATTTTGAACTTGCATGGAAAATATTAATATAGCCACTTAGTGATGATATAATTTGAACAAAAAAATAGCCATTATAATAGCTTCTAGTTAATTCAATTAGGTTATTAAATTATATTTAAATTTGTTATTGGGCAATTTCTATGTTTAAAATTTATTTATAATATTAAAGTATAAAAAAATATAAGCTAATTCTTAAACTTAATCTACCTTAATTTATCTCTAATGCATATATTTAAATATAAAAAACTAAAATCATATCTTTTTTATCTAGCTAAATAAAATGCATAATTTATCTTATTTTTTTTTAATTTTTCAATTTATTTCGATAGACTTGTTGTAAAAATATAATATAGACTATGGTACCCTATTATTATCATTTGATAAATAAATTAATAAACATAAAAATTTATGATAATTCACCTTGGCATATAAATTTAAATAAGATAATTATAAAATTAATAATATTTTTTAATTAAATATATTTATATCTATTAATAGCTTTGGAAAATTGATATAAAATCAAATAAAAAACCATAAGACGGAAGGACTAATATATAAATTAAACATAAATTAAACATAAATTAAGTAACCCTAAATCTAAACTAATGATTCTATTTTAATTTTATAAATAAATAAAAATCTAATAATTAATCCTTATATATCTTGTCGAAAAAAATCTTTACATAAAGTTGAATAACCTAATCAAAGATACTATAAAAGCTATGATAATGCCTATTTTTATGTTTAAATTCCATAAATAGTGTTAAAATATAAAAAATAAAATATATTGTAATTTTAAACAAGCCGTATCATAACAAATAAAATTATTTTTCTTTGTCTTATTTTTTATATATTTTTTAACGAGCTTGTCCAATAACCCATGTTAAATAGTGTTTAAGAACTTAATTTAATGCACAAAAAGCTATGGTAATAGCTATTTTGGTGTTTAAATTACACCATTATTAATCGGCTATATTAATATTTCTGGACAAGTCCAACATATAAACAAAATCATTTTTTTAATTTTGAGGTTTTTATAAAAATAGATACAGATACAGATACAGATACAGATACAGATACAGATACAGATACAGATACAGATACAAAGCATATCTGTTAATTGTATATATCAACATTTCCTAAACTGTGCATTGTGGTTTATAGACCAATATATGTATTTTTAAAAAATAGTTATATCATAATATAGGTGTTACAAACAAAATAGATTTTTGTTTGTAACACCTTAAAATATAAGATGTTACAAACTTTGGAAATATAATCATATTGTCTGATTTTTAGTAATAATTTATATTTTTCATAATTAAAGAATATTAATTGTTGTTTATCTTAAAAATACTTTTTAACGGTTCAAAGCTAAATCGATGATATTCAGATGGTCCATACTCATGAAGGCTCTGTCGATGTTTTCTTGTTCCATAACCTTTATTATTCTCAAAATCATACAATGGAAATTTTATTGCCAATTCTTCCATTAGTTGATCCCTGTATACTTTAGCCACAATAGAAGCTGCTGCAATAGATACACTTCGACAATCGCCTTTGATCATGGATGTCTGCATAAAAGGAACATCTGGTAAATATGAGCCATCTACTAGAATAACTTCTACCTTGCATTTCAACTTTGCTAATGAACCACGCATCGCTTGTTGTGTAGCCTTTAAAATACCCATGCTGTCTATCGTTTCAGAAGAAACAGAACATATACCTATATCCATCGATTGAGCTTTGATTTTTGTTAAAATATCTTGCCTCTTATGAGGTGTGAGTTTTTTAGAATCAGAGAGTAATTCTAACCCACGAAAATCAGCCAAAACTACAGCAGCAGCAACAATTGGTCCAGCCCAAGAACCTCTACCCACTTCATCAATACCTACAATATTTTGATAACCACATGCTAACCAGGCTAGTTCATGGTGACATTTGTAAGAGGATAATAAGGTATCTCTATGATTAATGAGGATCATCAGTTAATATTTCCTCTTTAGATGCTGTAGGTTTTTGTAAAGTAATACCGCCTAATTTACCAGCACGAAAATCATTAATAACATGCGTAGCAGCTTTATGGAGATCAATAATACCCTTTTGAGCTATACATCCCCTTTTAGCACCTATCTGAGTTAACCAATCTTGTTGCCGTTGGAGATCTAAAAAATCATATCTTTTCTTTAAAAGCGGGAAATATTGCTCTGTACAGCAGCATCGCAATAAGAAGCGAGCAACTTCTTCTTGAGAAAAAACAGTATCACGAATAGCACCTGAAGCAGCTAATATTTTACCTATAGCGGGTTTCGCAAAAGATGGCCAAAGTATACCCGGGGTATCCATTAATAGAAAATTATCATCAACACGTAACCATTGTGTAGCTTTTGTAACACCAGGCAATTTTCCTGTGGGAGCACCTGATTTTTGTGAAAAATAATTTATTAAAGATGATTTACCAACATTAGGTATGCCAACAACCATGATTTTTATCCGCCGATGAACATCAAAAGTATATTTTTTTTTCTTCTCTTCAACAATTTTTTTGCTTAATTTAATAGCAAAACTTAACCCTTTTTTGTCATTTTTAGCTAAAGCAATAGAAAAAGGCATTTTTTTTAACCATTGCGTTGTAATATCAGGATAAGCCAAATCTTTTTTTGTCATGATTAATAAACGGGGTTTTTGATGACACATAGCTTCAATAAGCGGATTACGACTTGCTTGAGGTAAGCGGGCATCCATAAGCTCCCAAACTAAATCTACTTGCCTAAGATTTTGTTTGATTTGTTTACAAGCTTTGTTCATATGCCCAGGAAACCATTGAATTTTCCGAATCTTCAAGCCCACCTTTTTAATAAAATATTTCATTAATTATATAAAATAAAATTATAATATAGTCATTTATTAATATAAACACCCAAAACATAGATAGGTAAAAGTCCAGAATAATTAATAAAAAAATATTTAAATATATATTTTTTTAACTTATGGATAAGGTAAGCATTTTATATAATTGCAACTACCACTAATATATATTAAGGCGAAGCGAAAAGGAATGGTAAAAGGAAAAATAATATACAATATAATATAATAAAATTATCTAATAAAAAACTCCATTATAGCCACAAAATCAAATGAAAAAGTCTATTTAAATATTTGACAAATGCAAACACTTGTCCAAAAACCGGTGTCAAGAGCGTTTACAAACCTAATCTAATGCATGAAAAACTATGTTCATCACTATGTCGATACTATGTCGATGTTTAAATTCTATGAATAGTTTTAAAATATAAAAAAATAAAAGAATTGTCCTTGTATTATTTTTAATAATATATATATATATATAAAAATAAAAAAATAGTGTTTATATATTGGACTTGTCTAGAAATATTAATATAGAAAATTAGTAATGGTGTAATTTAAACACAAAAATAGCCATTATAATAGCTTTTTGTGCATTAAATTAGGTTCTTAAAAACTATTTAACATGGTTTATTGGACAAACTCATTTTTTAATATATAAACAGTACTATTTTTTGATTTCTAGTTTTTTATAAAATTTTCAAAATAAAAAAATACCAACCATCTGTACTAATAGTCTATATTAGTTTCTTTGTTCAGGCCCTGCATAAAAAAAGCTTTTAAAATCAGTTAATACAAATAAGTGAACAATTATAAACCAAACCATTTGAGACCATTATTTTAGAATTTTTAACTTTTACAGGCTAAAAAACATAAAATTTAATTCAAAATACAAAAATGGTTTCGCATCCATTCCCAGATCGTTAAATCATCAATATAGTAATGTAGATAAATTAAGCATTAATCACCTATATAAATATTGATTTAGATTTCCTTTAAATTCAGTTTCAACTTATTATTTATGTTTAACTAACAATATTAAACTAATATTAAATTGATAATTATTTTTAATTTTTAGCTTTTTTATAATACACCCTGTTAATTATAAAAATATTTTTTAAATAAATCCTATACATAATACAATTTAAAAGATATATCAACTAAAGAAGCAGCAATATCCGAGAAATTAGGCTTTGAGCTTAAATAATTTACTACTGTCGATACTAAGAAGAAAAGGATCTTGGTATCAATCAGGAATGCAGGTACTCAAGGAACCCTAGGCAAAATACCGATAAATGTAATTAATGGTCAACAATAAATCAAGGAACTAATGAATATAAGGGTAAAACAGTAGTAAACGGGACCTTTTATACTATTAATCTTTATAATTCACAAATATATTATGGTAACTATTATTGACGAATCAAAAAAGAGTAATCGTATATTTTATTTATCTCGGAATAATTTTATACATAACAAATCAACACCAAATATTACAATATATTCTGATCATACAAAAATTAAACTTATCAAAAACGTCTTATAAAGTTGGTGGTTTTAGCTCAGATATATAAATTCCACTAAACCCATGATAAATGATTTAAATCTTTCACTTGTAAAAATTTTGTTAAATAACAATCCTCTTTCTGGCGGGACCTTTTATAGTTACTTTAACTCGTCTCCATATACAACCCCACCAGAAAAATTACGTGCTCATGATACAGCATCGACATTTGCGTAAAGGACTTATTTTAAATATACAAAAATTAGCATAGATAATAAAAATATAACTTCATTATATCCCAATTAATGATTATATATAAATTCGTAAAATAGGTTAATTTAAAGATTATGATAATTAAGGAAAATAAAAAAATATATTCTATGTATGATATAGAAAAAGCGAAACATATGCTTCTTAATAATTTGTTTAAAATATATATGTTCCTTTAAGCTAACTTTTCACGTTATGTTGAAAAAGATAAAACAATAAAGGGAAAAAAGATCAAAGAATAAAGAAATAAAATATTTAAAAACATGAACTTTATATTAAGCAAGCTTTATGTTTTTATGAGGTGTCAAAGTTAAATGTATATACCAGAACACCCATGCCATCATCGAAGAAAAACTAAATGCCAAGAGTGCATCGAAAGATACATAAAGCATCGTTACTGCTGCTGTAAAAATAGAGGTCATACTGGTCCTACCGGTCCTACTGGTGCAGACTTTATAGGAGAAACAGGTTTTACTGGTCCTACTGGAGATACTGGACCAATTGGACCAACTGGTGCGACAACTATTGGTGATACTGGACCTTCATTTACTGGTCCAACCGGTAATATAGGACCTAATGGTCCAACAGGTGCTACTGGCCCAACTGGTCCTACTGGGCCTTATGACAAATTAGCAGCTGGTTCCTTCGGTTATATAGCAACGAATACAACCACCTTACCTGTTAACACCCCTATACCTTTAAATTCTTTTCAAAATACTATCGGTGATAAAATAAGTTTAATAACAGATAACTCTATATTGGTTGCTCCAGGTAATTATATGATAGACTATTCAATAGTTAGCAAATCGAATAATGCTAACAACACAACCGCTGTTGATATACTGTTAAATGGCCAATCATTTAACAGTAGTTTTATCTATGCAAACTCACAACCTCAGCCAAATAATAGTTACTTACGCATAACAAATCAAATTCAAATAAGCGTGAGTTCACCAACGACAATAAATATTGTACCAAGGTTATCTGATTTAATATTTACTGTGCCATCAGATGTTATCAACGGAGTTTTACCATATAAACCTACTTTAGCAAATGTAACAGTTTACCAAATAAATACAATATGACCATATAGTAAAACAAGCAATATAATACCTAGAGGTTCGTCAATAATAATTGCAAATTTGAGTCCGATGGAATCCAAAAAGGTTTAATTATCACAGATTATACTTGCAAACCAGGTCTTAGTTTACCTGAAACAAAAAGTCATAAAGGTAAAAAAGAAGATACAGGATATACAGAGTCAACAGAAGATACAGGTCAAACATCAGTTATTTCACGAGCTGGTTATTATGGTTTTGTAGCAACAGAGCCGATTAGAGTTGCTATTAATCAACCTATAACATTAAATTCTTTTAAAAAACGTATGGCCTAGGAATTTCATTAACAGCACCAGATACTGTTACTTTAAGTCCAGGTGTTTAATCTATCGACAAATGTATAGTTAGCAATTCCAAAAATGCGTTTAAGATCGCATCATACCAACTTATAAAAGATGAAAATACAACTGAAATAGGGTAGTTTTATCTTTAATAATGCCCAAAACCCTGACGGTACTCATTTTGGTGATGAAGAATAAATCATTATGAATCCAGCAAAAAAATAACTTTGCAATCAGTACGATGTATTGATAATTTAAATTTTCAAACAGATAAAGCAGTGGTTAATTTATCTGTCACAAATAATCCTAATCTAGCTAATATGGAAATTTTAAAACTAGATTAGGACTATTTATTGTTTATCCATCGTTTTGTTCATTAAATATACTTCATTAATAATTGCTATATTTGCCTTTATATAGACTAATAAAGAATAAAGTGATGTTAAACATATCCATATATAGATATGTTTATTTATCATTCCAAATGTCTTTGGAACATGGCTTTTGTTGAGCATCCTGACTATCCTCTAAAATGCGCAACTCATCAAAAGGCCATACAACCATAACTACTAGACCATGGATATCTTTAATATTAATAGACCCTATATCACGGCTATCCTCACTGTTAAAACGATTATCTCCCATCACATAAATATATCCCTCAGGTACCAATGTCGGTGATAAATTATCAGTTAAAATTTGTTGACAAAGATATTTTTCTCGTAAAGGACTCCCGTTGATAAAAACTTTTCCGTTTGATGAAGTAATCGTATCTCCTGCTATAGCTATCACGCGTTTAACTAATTTTGTACGCTTGTTATCAATTTTTTCGGATCGAAAAACAATAATATCCCCTCTTGATGGTTTTTTTGATTCATAGGCTAGTTTGTAAACAATAACACGATTCCCGGTATGGAAAGTTTCACGCATTGAATTACCAAAGACTGTAAAATAATCTAGGACAAAGGCACGCAATATAACAAATATGAATAAAAGCAATATTAATATTAATAATAAAAAGAGAAGAAATCGAAAAGATTTCTTCTTAAGAGATCTCTGCTCTTTAATTCTCTGTCGACGAGTTATAAAAAAAACATTTATATCATTACTATGTGTTTTTGAAAAATATTTTCTTTTCTTCATATAAATACACATATAATCGATATTATTCTAAAAACAAAAAAGTATTTAATATCAAAAAAAAAGGGAATAAACCCCTTTTTTTTGATATTAAAAAGCAAATACAATAAACCATAGCTAATCATAAGCGCTTATGAGCGCTTTTTATTTTCTTGCGACTGTATTCTAGAAACACTAACCGCCTTAATACGCGCAGCTTTCCCTTGTAATTTACGCAGATAAAATAATTTAGCACGACGTACTTGACCACGACGCACAACCTCAATATCAGCAATTTTAGGAGAATGTAATTGGAAAATTCTTTCAACACCAATGCCGCCTGATGTTTTACGAACAGTAAAAGTTGTACTTATACCAGAACCCCTTTTCTGCAAAAGCACACCTTCAAAAATTTGGACTCTTTCACGTTGACCTTCCTTAACTTTAACGTGTACACGTAATGTATCCCCAGGACGTAGTGGTGGTAAATTTTCTTTCATTTGCGACTGAGTAAACTGTCTAATCGTCTCCTGCATCTATAAAATCTCCTTTTTTATTTCATCTTGTGATAAAGATACTAAAAATTGATAATCTTCAGAAGTCAATGAAGCATTACGGAGGAGATCAGGTCTTCGAGCTAATGTCCTTTTTAAAGCTTGTCGACGACGCCAAAGAGCTATTTCTTGATGATGTCCAGATAATAATACAGACGGAACCTCCTGCTGTTGAAATATCAATGGTTTAGTATATTGGGGATATTCTAATAAACCCCAATCACCAAAAGAATCTTCATCCACAGCATTTTGAGCACCCAAGACACCTGGTATACATCGACTAACAGCATCGATAAGGACCATGGCTGGCAATGTACCATTCGTTAACACATAATCACCTATAGACAATTCGTGTGTAACAACAGAACGAATACGTTCATCAAATCCTTCATAATGACCACATAATAAAACAATATTTTCATAAAGAGCAAGCGAGCGTACTTTTTTTTGCGTTAAAAGTTTACCTTGCGGAGAAAACATGATCACAGGCCATGGTCTATTTTGTACCACATCTTCTATAGCCGCAAAAATAGGTTCGGGCTTTAATACCATCCCTCCCCCACCACCATAAGGTGTATCATCCACCATTTGATGTTTATCGCTTGTAAAACGACGAGGATTAGTAAATTTCAAATGAATTTGTTGCTTAATTTGTGCCCTTTTAATAATGCTACTTGTTAAAAAACCAGTAAATGATTCTTCAAATAGTGTAATAACATCAAACGAAATCATTCACGTAATCCTTTCAACAAATCAATATAGATCAGTTTTTTAGCTATATCAATACGCTTAACAAAAACATCGTTATAAGGTAACATCCATTCTTTACCATCAGATTCTCGGATAACCCAAACATCATGCGCAGGTAAAGAAAGGATCTTGTGAACATAACCAATATCTTGTCCTAAAATCGTCTTAATACGGCAGCCGATAATATCCATATGATAATATTCATCGCTTGCCAACATTTCCTTATCTTGATCAGGAGACACAACAAGACGGCAACCTAAAAAAGGTTGCGCATCGTCGATATGTGTCCAACTATCAAAACCAAGGATAAAAAGCGATTTATGTGGCCTGACATAATTAATGATCAATTCAAGATATTCATGATCATTTTTATGTTCCCGGACATCTAAAAAAAGCAATTTTCCAAATTGGAAACGCAAATCAGGTCTATCAGTAATTGTAAAAACTCTGACCTTACCATCCAAACCTTTAGGCTTAGTGATATATCCTACAGTTAATGTCTTCATTAAAAAATTCCGTTCTACTTAAAAGATAACCTAGGCTTTTTTTACTTTTTCCATCAAACCTTCTCTACGCAAAATACCCGCAACAGTATCTGATGGTTTAGCCCCACGATCAAGCCACAATTTAATACGTTCAGCCTTAACTTTAACAGCAGATGGCTCCTTAAGAGGATCATAATAACCAACCTCTTCAATAAAACGCCCATCACGGGGACTACGTATATCAGCAATAACAATTCTGTAGAAAGGACTTTTCTTATCTCCCATTCTACGCAAACGAATTCTTACCAAAATAAATTACCTCCTTTTACGACCGCTTTTTCCTTTAAACATCGAACCAAAAGAAAAACGACTCATTTTATCACGACCACCTAGCATCTCTTTACCCATACCGCGAAATATTTTACGAATTTCAACAAACATTTTAAGCAATCGATTAATCTCCGATACAGATGTACCACTACCTTGAGCAATACGCCTTCTACGACTAGCATTTATAATATCAGGATGATGACGTTCTTGTTTAGTCATCGAATAAATAATTGCTTTGATGCGATTTAATTGATGATCTCCACCAGAAACATTAGGAATAGATTTCATAAACTTATTCGCACCAGGTAACATAGCTAAAATATTTTCCATCGGGCCCATCTTCTTAATACGCTCAATCTGTACAACCAAATCCTCTAGGGTAAAATTATCACTCTTTAATCGAGACTCCATCATCCGCATCTCATCTTCATCTACGGTAGCTTGAGCCTTTTCGATTAAAGTCATCACATCACCCATACCTAAAATGCGAGAAGCCATCCGATCAGGAAAAAATGGCTCTAAGGCATCGACTTTCTCACCCATACCTACAAACTTTACAGGACAACCGGTTACATTACGAACAGATAAAACAGCTCCACCACGAGCATCGCCATCTAATTTTGTTAAAACAATACCTGTCAAAGAAAGTTGTTGATGAAATTCTTTCGCTACACGTACTGCATCCTGACCTGTCATAGCATCAACAACCAACAATATCTCAGTGGGTTTAGCAACAGCTAAAATCTGTTGCAACTCGTCCATCATATCTTGATCAATATGCAACCTACCTGCTGTATCGATAATAAAATCCTCAAAACCTTGTTCAATAGCCTGATCATAACCTCTTTTAACAACAGAAGGTGCACTTTCCTTTTCTAGAGGCGTAACACATTCTAATGCTAACCCTTTTGCTAGAGAAGCTAACTGTTGCACAGCAGCAGGCCGATGAATATCAGCCGCAACCAACAAAGTACGTCGTGAAAGCTTCTTAAGATGGAAACCTAATTTACTTACCGTCGTCGTCTTACCAGAACCCTGGAGCCCAACCAGCACAATAACACGTAGCTTACTGGTATTAACCAACGGCGTTGCTTCTCCACCCATTAGGGTAATTAACTCATCGTGCACAATTTTTATAACCTGTTGACCAGGATTTAACCCTTTAAAAACATCTTGACCAACAGCACGCTCTGTAACACGTTCGACAAATTCCTTAACAATCGAAAAATGCACATCAGCCTCTAGAAGAGACATCCTTACCTGACGCATAGCTTCTTTAACATCAACAGGATCTATTTTACCTTTGCTGCGAAGATTCCGCACAACACCTTGTAACCTGTCTGACAACTTGGAAAACATAGGGCGTTCCCCCTACTTTGTACCCACACATTAATACATACAGTAAATAAAAAACATGAAAATTAATAACATTGCTTTTTAAAATACAAACGTGACCAAACACCTCTTGTAACTATAAAGCATTCCATAAGTTAGCGTCAAGCAAGCGAAAGCTGAAAAAAACATATCAGCAAATTTATTTTCACGATCATTTCATAAAAATCCAGCTTAATTATCCAAATAATTAATAATAACAGATCTATTAAGCATTAATATTAAATATTTACAATGATTTAATAAAATAAAAACACAAAGACTTATAAGCTTTATAAACATACGGAATAGATAATGAACGAAAAAAATTACCAACGCGTTCGCGATGATTATTTTAAATAATAACAATTTCAAATCCTACTTGTGTCAAATGCTCTAGCCATGTACATAAAAATGGTTGTTTCTTTGAGCTTGTCCAATAACCCATGTTAAATAGTGTTTAAGAACCTAATTTAATACACAAAAAGCTATGGTAATGGCTATTTTTGTGTTTAAATTATAAAATTACTAATCGGTTATATTAATATTTCTGGACAAGTCCTTTCTATAAAAAAGAAACAACCATATCGTCCTGATCAAGACAAAACTTTAATATAAATGATATTTAATTGTATAATTAACATTATACAATTAAATATATAAATGTAATTTAGAGATGATATTTTTAAATACCCTTTTAGATCAAAAAATAGACGCATATTATAAAATTAAAGATAATTTACGAAATAGTCTAATAAATAATTTATAAGATTATACTTTAAAAATAAAAATAGCCATTATCATAGCTTGTAGTTCATTTAATTAGGTTTATAACAATGTTTTTTTATATTAAGATAATATCCTACATTAATGAAATATAATGTAAAAATATAGTAACGACCAAATATATTTTATCCTGCAAAGACCAATTTCTTCAATCTTCATAATTTCATATATATATAAATACCTATATTTTTATTATATAAGATATACTAAAATACAAAAATAAGGTACAAAAAAGTATTAAATTTTTGTACCTTATTTATCAATTCTAAAAAATAAATGATCTTTTAAATTTTCTATCATAAATGGCGAAATCACTCTACGGAACAAGTCTAAAGCTATATCAAATAAACTCTAGGCCTAATCTTGATTCGAGGAAGTTATTTTTTTATTATCCAAATCTTCTTCTAAATTAAACAAGGCATGCACAAATAAATCAGCATCAAAAGGTATTAAATCATCTGCTTTTTCACCAAGACCAATAAACCAAATAGGTACTTTTAAAGCTTCTTGGATCGAAAGCACAATGCCACCTTTAGCTGTACCATCCAATTTAGTCAATACAATCCCTGTAATATCAACAGCTTTTGAAAATTGCAAAGCTTGTTGCAAAGCATTCTGACCAGTAGTAGCATCTAAAACCAATAAAATCTCATGTGGTGCTTCTGGTATAATCTGCTGTACAGTACGTTTTATTTTAACTAATTCTTGCATAAGATTGACTTTAGTCTGCAAACGTCCTGCAGTATCACAAAGTAAAATATCCGCTTTGCGAGCTTTAGCTGCTTTCACACTATCATAAATCACTGCAGAAGGATCAGTAGTTGTTGTTTGTGAAATAACTGCAACGCCTACTCGATCACCCCAAACTATAAGTTGATCTACAGCACCTGCGCGAAACGTATCTCCTGCAGCTAAAATAACTTTCTTACCTTCAGACTTGAAAAGATGCGCCATCTTACCAATCGTAGTCGTTTTACCAACACCATTAACTCCTACAAATAAATAAATAAGGGGTGAAGGTAAAACTTTCTCAGAAGGTATGTACGTAATAAGTCTTTTACGCACTATTTCAGCTAATAAAAGGGGTATCTGATCAACTTCACTATCTTTGGAAAGGCTATTTTTTAAATCATCCAACAGCTTTTGCGTCATATTAATACCTACATCCGCAGTAAGTAACATCATTTCAAGTTGTTCATATAAATCATCATCAATCTTATTATGAGATAAAATATCATCAAAAGATGACATAAACCACTCACGCGTACCGGATAAACGTGTCCTAAATTTATCTACCGTTGATTGTTGAAAATTTTTAATTTTATCTTGTAATTGTTTAAAAAAATGCAAAAATATCCCCCATTTATTAAAATGAATATATAAATCCAATTAGTTTAAATTAACAACTTAAATATAACATTAAAATATAAAAACAAAAAACTCGGCAACAATTTGCAACAAATTATATCATTGATTACTATAAAAAAGAGCATATAGGTAAAAAAACTAAGCATTATTATATTTATAATTAAATTAATTTCAGTTCAATAAAAAGGGTAATTATCATGAAAATCCCCAAATATCCTTACCTTAACATTATTTATTAATTTAATCCTAAAATTCAATAATAAGAAATTAATTAGTTGATCAATTTATGAATAAAAACCCAAAAAATCGAAGAGTTTCTCCAAAAACACTTGTAAATAGCGTTTAAGAACCTAATCGAATTCACTAAAAGCGATGGTAATGGTTATTTTTGTGTTTAAAGTACATTATGCCTAATCGGTTATATTAATATTTCCAGGAAAGTCCAGAAATAAAATTTATATCAAAAAATATTAATAAAAGTAGAAAAATTGTTAAAATTCATATCACTATTATCTAATTTATTATAAACTTAAGGCTTCGAATTTTAATCTTTTTTTATTAGAATCATGGTAATTATTTTTTTCATTATGATAATTACATCCCTTATAACTATAAATCTTTGAAAAACATGTTGACTCATTTTAATCTAATCAATCTTTTATCCTATTTTTTATAATAGGTTTATTCGGATATAATTTAATTTTTTCATAATAGCAAATAATAAGCGCGATGTTTTGGTTTCATCATTTTGGTTAATACTATTGTGATAAGCTGAAATATCTTCTAATAATTACCTACAAATATTAATATTATGCACATAACTATCAAACACCTCGGAATCCACAACAACATCTTATTCAGTGAGCTTGTCCAATAAAAGTGCTTAAGAACCTAATTTAATGCACAAAAAGCTATTATAATGCCTATTTTTGTGTTTAAATTACACCATTACGAATTGGATATATTAATATTTCTGGACAAGTCAAGTAATAGCTTGTTTGTCAAAATTAAATCCAAAAATACCCTTATTCGCAAATGATGAAAACAATTTGTTTATAGCTTGTCTATTTATTTCAGTATTACGAATAAAATGAAAAGAATTCTTATTATGATTATCTAATTATTTTGGAGCAATAATCGCATGCTTGTGTAAAATATGAGCAAAGGATATAATATTAGCCATATATATGGCGCATGACAAAATCATTGGTAATACAATAATGTGTCTAAATTTATGAATAAATACCATCCTCTATTCTGGATTATATTTAAAATTAATAATTAAAAATATTATGGTAATTAAATGATGATAAATTAATTACATATAGTTAATTATATAAAAAAAATACCAAAAAAATATATTATTTAAAATAATATTAGTTAGCTTGAAACAATAACATCCCTACAATGTAGTTGTTTCAAGTAAAGTTAATATTTATAATGATTTAAATTTATCATGTGATCCTTCTGTATAACGCAGGACAATTACTTCTTCATATCTTAGTATACCTTTGTTATAAAAAAAACCATGCTTTGAAATACCCATTACTAAATTATCTTTTTCTTTATCATTTGTTTCGATTGTATCAATCATTTTTTGGTAATTTGGATTAAAATAAAGGTCAGTATTACACATAGGCTCTATACCATAAGAAGATAATGTTTTAACAAACTCGTCACAAAGATCTTGTAATATCATTATAATATATTTTTTATGCTCTTCTTGTATTAAATCCATTTTTTTAGAGTTCATTTTTTTAGCATAAGTTTCTGATTCTCTATATAATTGATCAATTTTATCAAAAAACAAAATCAAACTCATCAGGCCATGCGGATGATCATCAGATAAAGGCGTCCCTTTAGGCAATATACAATCCAGTTTTTCCTCTATAACCTTATCATGCTTCTCTTTCTCGATTATTAAATTGCGTATAGACGACAATTCTAAATATAATCGAGATAAAACCGTATGATCTTTTTGCAGCAAAGATATATTTCTTGCCAGTGGTTTTGATTTTTTAAATAATTTATTAGAATCAACCTTATTTTTATAATCAAATAGATTTTTGTCCATTAAATAGCATCACCTTTATTTATATTTAAAAAATAAATTAAAAAGAAATATCTGGTAATTTAAAATACAAATCAATGTATTTATTATAATTTATTGGCATATTAAATACAATTACTCCCAAGGACTAAATATAAAATTATTTTTTAAAACAATTCATATGGATTAATAGTAACGAAATTTCAAATTATATCCTAAAGTATATTTTATAAAACTAAGTAATATTAATGATAATAAAAATATATTAATCATATTTATTAATCCAAAATATCCCTTGACAAAATATATTTTTAAATTCCTAAAATATAAATAAGGTATAAAATGATATTTTATACCTTATTTATATTATTTATCAAAAGAGATAAATAATATAAATATCTAGATAATAAAAACAATCTTAATAATAATAAAAATATAACTTAATATTGGTCATTGAAAATTAACCCTATAAATTTATATAAACAAATTTAGCCTTTGTTATAATGAACTTGCCGTAAATATTAATATAGCCGATTAGTAATGATGTAATTTAAACTCACAAGTAGCCATGATCATCGCTTTTAGTGCTTTCAATTAGGTTCTTAAACTTTCTTTAGATTAAGTTTTTGATCAAGCTAAATGTTAAAAAATTCGGGATATAAGTTGCCTGTGCTAAAATAGATAAAGAAATAATGCCCTTATTTATTAAACAACTTAATAAAATACATCTATGTAATATTGATCATATATAAACATATTATGATAAATATAATTTAAACCTTAAAAAAAATCTAGTTATTTATATAATTACGATATTATTGTGATCATATAAAGTTAAACATAAAAAATTATATACAGTTATTAGTGATTAATTAAATAATTATTTTAATGAAAACGTTAACAAAATTAGCAAAGTAATTGAGTAAGGATTAAGCTATACAATAAGCTCACAGCTTAAGTTAAAATAATGATATCAAAAAATGCAAAACAGTAACTAACTGTTTTGTTTATCATTGAATGCAATATTTAAATAAAATGCAATCATATGTAGTAATTATATATGAAAATATTTTTATATTACAGGCATGTAAATGCCCTCTTGAACCATAAATAAATATTTAGAGGAGAAAACCATGGATAAAGAAAATGACGATACTTTATTACCGCTGGCAGATGAACAAAAAGCACGCAGAGCTAAATTAACATTATTAAGAGATAAAGGTTATGATCCATTTACTAATATTAAGATAGATCGCACACATATGATCGAAGATGTTATTAACCAATATCAAAATATTGAGCCTGATGAATCAACAATTAAAATCACAGGTAGATTAATGGCAAAGAGGCTACAAGGACAAGCTTCTTTTGCACAATTACAAGATGGTAGTGGTTTACTCCAAATATATTTGCGCAAAGATGCTATCGGAGATGAGCAATATGAATTATTTAAGCAATGCGATCGTGGTGATTTCTTATATTTAAGCGGCAAAATGTTCCGCACTAAACGTGGTGAATTAAGCCTTAGGGTAACTGAATTAACGTTATTAAGTAAATCAATTCGTCCATTGCCAGAAAAGTATCATGGCTTAAAAAATATCGAACAGCGATATCGTAAAAGATATCTTGACTTGATTATGGATCCTCAAGTAAAAAATGTTTTTATAAAAAGAACAAAGATCATCCAAGAAATACGGGCATTTTTAAACAAAAATAATTTTTTAGAAGTAGAAACACCCACTTTACATAATTTAGCGGGTGGCGCTATGGCGAAACCTTTTAAAACCCACCATAATGCTTTAGACATGCCTTTCTATCTACGCATAGCCTTAGAATTACCACTGAAAAAATTAGTTATTGGTGGCTTAGAACGTGTCTATGAATTAGGACGCGTTTATCGAAATGAAGGTGTATCCACGAAACATAATCCTGAGTTTACACTATTAGAATTATATGCAGCATATACCGATTATCAAGATATGATGGCTATCACAGAGAACTTATTCATCCATTGCGCAAATTCTATATGCCATTCGACAAAAATTTCATACCAAAATCAGGATATAGATTTAACATCTCCTTGGAAGCGTTATGAAATGACTGATATAATTAAACAGTACACAGATGTTGATTTTAAAAATATAACTGATGTAAAACAAGCGCAAGAATTAGCAAAAAAACATAAAATCCCAGTTTCACCTAAAGCAAATTTAGGTCAAATTATAGAAGCTTTTTTTAATGAAAAGGTAGAAGAAAAACTAATTAATCCAACTTTTATCTACAAATATCCGGTGGAGATATCACCTTTAGCCAAGAGATGTTCGGATGATCCACTTTTCACAGATCGTTTTGAACTATTTATCCATGGCAGGGAATATGCCAATGCTTTTACTGAGTTAAACGATCCGTTAGATCAAAGGGAGCGTTTTGTAGAACAACTAGCAGCTAAAGAAAAAGGTGATGACGAGGCTCACCCACTAGATGAAGATTTCTTAGAAGCTCTGGAATATGGATTACCTCCAACTGGAGGTTTAGGTATTGGTATTGATCGTTTGATTATGTTATTAACCGATGCACCTTCTATTAGGGACGTTCTATTATTCCCTCACATGAAAAATAAGGATTAATTTTATATTAAAAAGAACAGCTAACCAAGCTGTTCTTTTTAAAAATATTTATTTAAAATATTAAATAAAATCTAATTAAATAGAATCATTTTTCCGTTTATTCATTTTTTTATATCAAGCATGCCAAGCCATTAATCGCCAAGGCAAGGTTTTGATAAAAATATTACTATTTTAATAATTATATATTTATATTTATATTTATATTTATATTTATATTTATATTTATATTTATATTTATATTTATATTTATATTTATATTTATATTTAAATATTAATTATATAAAATCTAAAAATAACAATAAATACTAATCATCCGTAATAAGGGGCTATATTTGTATCCCCTGGCAAATGATAAGTTAATTTTTAAAAATAAAAAATTGTATCCTTATTTTTTTGTAAATAAAGTTTTTTATATAAAACAAAACATGAAAAAATCTCTGTCTGATAATATTATGTTAAAATATATTTTAAAAAATGTTCATATAATTAAAACTTAAGATAGGATGTGCATCATAAATATGGCATTATTAGTAGTTGATATAGGTAATACAAACATTGTAATTGGTATATATAAAGAAAATAATTTACTACAAAGTTGGCGCATACAAACGCACACTAGATATACAGAGGATGAATTAGCCATATTATTAAAAAATTTTTTGACGGATTACAATATATATTTATCAGATATTAGTGGTTGTATCATATCATCTGTTGTACCTAATTTAAATCATATATTTGAAAGACTAGGCAAAAAATATTTATCGATAAAAATCAATTTTGTCCATAAAATGCATTTACCGAATCAACATTTTATAACAAAACAAGCTAAAGAAACAATTGGTAGTGACCTCATAGCTAATGCAGTAGCTGCTAAAGGAATCTATGGCGGTCCAGCTATTATCATTGATTTAGGAACAGCAACCACATTTACAATGATAGAACTAACGGGTAATTACCTAGGAACAGTCATCGCACCAGGAATCCATATATCCGCACAAGCATTGTTTAAGCAGGCAGCACGTTTAACAAATGTCAATATTATTAAACCGCAAAATATTTTAGGAAACACAACGGAGGAATCTTTACAATCAGGTATCTATTATAGCGCTTTAGGTACATTTGAGGGTATTATCAAACGTCTACAAGAAACCCTATCAACCCCCGCTAAAGTTATTATAACCGGTGGATTATCGAAAATATTTGAACATGAAGAAAAATTATTTGATATAGTAGATTATGATTTGACTGTTAAAGGTTTGAAAATTATATATGATAGATATTATAAATAAATACATAAATAAAAAAGCGCTCAATAGAAAGGTGCTTTTTTATTTATGACTAATATTAAACAAATTTTATATAAAGATATTTTCTTAGTATTACATAATATCTATCTAGAGATTGAGAATATAAAAAATTATATATTTGTAATCCAAAAAATATATTGATCTTGTCAAAAAACTACTGTAAAAAGAGTTTCAGAAACTAATCGAATGCACTAAAATTTATGATAATGGCTAAATTTGCGTTTAAATCCCATAAATAGTGTTAAAATATATTAAAATTTAAATAAAAACGTACCATAAATAAAAGAATTTTCCTTAGATTTATTTTTTATTGGAATAATTAATAAAATAAATTTTAAATAATTAATAATATATATATTAGAAAATATATATATTATTATATATATACTAAGTATTATTTTTTAATTTTTTTAAATAAAATTTTAAAAATAAAAATAAGTACCACGTATCTTTGCTAATGGTCTTCATAAATATTTCCAGCCATGTTCATTAATCGAAATCAAAATAAATACAAAATTTTAATTCTATTTCATATTTTTTTAAAATATAAATATTATTTTTGGCAACTTGGCTTACTAAAAAATCGCGAATTTTTCTAATTATATAAATAATGATATTGACAATAATATAATAGATTGTTATAGTATACAAATGTTAATATAAAATTATATCAAGGTTTAATTCAAGTCAAATTATAATAAGTTATGCAATCAATATTTTAATCTATATATTTGATTTTGAGATAAAATTATAATGCTAAATTAATAAAATAGCAAAATAATTATTTGATATAAATAATAAAAAAGGTTTATATATAATTTTAAAATCAAGAATTAAAATAATCAAATTTTATATTCTTTTTATCTAATCAATGAAGTAACTTTTAAAACTAAAATAAATATCCTCAATATATCTTTTTATCAAAATAATTGGAATAATTAATATTTGAATAAAATCATAAAAAAATTATTAGTAATAATATTTCAACAAAATTCTAGGAGGCAAACTATTAATAATGACAACATTATTCCAATTTTTTATAGCAACTATACTAATGATTTTTTCTACTACACAAGGATTATCGGAAAATACTTTTGCAAACGATAATAACAAAGATTACGAGCAGCACGTTTTGGATATAGAAAACGTAAAGCATGATATAAAAGCTAAATATACACCTGAAAAACAAATGTTCGAAGATGTCGAAATGTCTTTAGATTTATCTAATGCAAAGCCTATAATTAAGAATAATCATATATATTTAAAATTAGATAAAACAGATTATACTTTCAAAAAAATTATCGTAAACGGAAAGAGGATACAAACAACTACTTATAAACTAAATAAGTATGATTTATTAAAAATAGCTTTAACACCTCCTTTGTTAAAAGAAATACAAACTACTAATAAATTAATAATCAAAATATCTTATGATTATACATTAAAAGAAAATGATTTAGTAAAGCAGGATAGTTCAATTCGTGTAAAACTGCCATATCCCGAATTTATGATTGATAGAACAAGTACAAATACAGGTTATAGTTTAAATTCCAAACAAGCATTAAAAATTAATCTAAATTTAATGGTTCCCAAAGGAACAGCCGTTGTTAAGGTAGGCGATGACTCTCCTACAAAACCTAATATTGATAATAAAGAAGAATCTTTTCATAATTTTAGCGGTCAATTTATTGATAATATCAATCTTTTAATTAATAACTCATCAGAAGTAAAAAATAAATTGCCAGAAAACGAAAAATTAAATGCTGAAAATAAAAGAATAGATGATGAAAAAACAAAATCAGATACTGAAACAGCAAAATCAGATACTGAAACAGCAAAATCAGATACTGAAAAAACAAAATCAGATACTGAAACAGCAAAATCAGATACTGAAACAGCAAAATCAGATACTGAAACAGCAAAATCAGATACTGAAACAGCAAAATCAGATACTGAAACAGCAAAATCAGATACTGAAACAGCAAAATCAGATACTGAAACAGCAAAATCAGATACTGAAACAGCAAAATCAGATACTGAAAATAAAAAATTAAACAATAAAGCATATGATAACAAAGGTTATATGCAACATATTTTTGATATAGCCAAAGCTAAGGTTGATATAACGGCTAAATATATAACTGAAAAAAAATGGTTTGAAGATGTAAAAATGTCTTTAGATTTATCTAATGCACGCCCTATAATTTCGGATAATTATATATATTTTGATTTAAATTATAAAAAAAATTATGATTTCAAAAAAATTGAAGTAAATGGAAAAGTTGTAAAACAAGCTATTGATCTAAATAATAATTTATTAAAAATAATTTTAACTAACGATCTATTAACAGAAATACAAACAACTAATAAATTAATGATTAATATATTATACAATTATCAAATAAAAGAAAATGATTTAGAAAAAAATGCAGAAAATGATGGTTCGATTAGGTTATCATTTCCATCTATAAAATTTATGGTTGCAAAAACAAGTCAAAACAAAGGATATGGTTTAAATCCCGAAATTAATCTAAATTTAATGGTACCTAAAGAAACATCAGTTGTTCTAATCGGAAATAACTACTATACCGAAAAACCAACGATTGATAATAATAGTACATTTACTAATTTTAATTTTAATATAAAAAACCTATATGATATAAATTTATTAATAAACTCTAAATCTGGACTGAAAAATAGATGGTCTGAACGTATACAATTGAATAATGAAGAATATATATTAAACTTTTGGTTTTCAACAAATATAAAAATATCAGATGCTCTAGCTAAAGAATTTATATATGAATCTTATATTCATGCTATCAAATTTTTAAATAAAAAATTCGGCTTCTACCCTTCTAAGTCTAAAAAGATCGATATTATTTTATCTGATAAACGATATTTCTCTGGATCAGCTGGAGGAAAAAATAACAAAGGAACAATATTTCATGTCTTACCTTCCCAAAATGTAACAAAAGATGATCTTTTAAACTTAAAATATCGTATAAATGTACATGAATTAACCCATAGTTTTTTAGGATCAAATTATATTACGGATAATAATTATTTAAAGGAAGGTCTAACTACTTTTATAGAGCTTTTATATTATGAAGAAATAAAAGGAGATAATAATCAATTTCTAAATGCTGAAAAAAACTATCTCAAACCATATTTTTTGAATAAAATGCACAATCTTTATAAAAATCATAATATAAACCTTTTAAAATCTAATAAAAAAGATGAAAAAAAGATTAGGGACCTGGAAAATGAAACAAATGATGAATCCCTACTATATCAAGTTAAATATGGCTATTATTTAGCTATAGCATGGCATACAGGAAAAGAATTAGGTGATGTGAATAAAGTAGTAGAAATTATAAAACAACTTGTAATAAAAGCTAAGAATTCTAATTCTAAATCATCGGAATGTGATTTTCTAACACTATTACAGGAAAATTTAAAAAATCATTATTTAGCCCAGAAACTTAATGATACAGATGCTAGTAAAAAAACAGATCAATTCTTAGAAAAGTTATTATTTGGCGCACCTATATGCCCTAAATAAATTATAATATTTTAATACAAATAAATAAAAAAGCGCCTTTAGGATTGGGCGCTTTTTTATTTATTCGTCTTTTTTATATTCTTTTATATCTTTGATCTTATCAGCTGTTTTTTCTTCCTTCTCATCTGCTGTTTTTACTTTTTGTTCAGTTTCATCAACTGTTTTATGAAAAGATTTGCTGTTTTTTAAAATAGCTTCTATATCAGGAACAATTCCTTTTTCTAATAAATCATCTATCTGTTGTCCATCAAGTGTTTCACACTCTAAAAGTGTCTTAGCCATTAACTCTAATTTATCACGACGACTTAAAAGCATGTCTTTAGCCCTTGCATAAGCTTTACGAATAATATCTTGCATTTCACAATCTATTTCATAAGCAACAGCATCACTATAGCTAGGTTCTTGTCCTAAGTCGCGTCCTAAAAACACCTGACCTTGCGACTGACCGAATTGCATGGTAGCTAATTTTTTACTCATACCATACTTGGTAATCATTGAACGAGCAATAGTCGTTGATCTCTCCAAGTCATTACTTGCACCTGTACTAATTTCTTCAAAAATGATCTCTTCAGCTGCCATACCTGCTAGCAATCCTGTTAATTGATCAAATAATTCAGATGATGTAGCAATATTACGATCTTCCTGAGGTGTCATCATTGCATAACCACCTGCATTTCCACGCGGAACAATGGTAACTTTATGAACTGTATAAGCATTTTTACAATAAAAACCAACAATAGCATGCCCTGATTCGTGGTAAGCAACAATTAAACGTTCTTTTGTACTTATCACGCGGCTACGCTTCTGAGGTCCGGCTAATACGCGATCAACAGCTTCAGCGACTTCATACATAGAAATTTTTGTCTTTTTGTTTCTAGCTGCCAATAAAGCTGCTTCGTTAAGAACGTTTGCTAAGTCCGCACCGGAAAAACCTGTGGTTAATCTAGCAATAACGTCTAGCTTAACATCTTCCATCAATGGTTTATTTTTAGAGTGAACTTGTAAAATGGCCTTACGACCACGTACATCAGGTCGATTAACTAAAACTTGGCGATCAAAACGACCAGGTCTTAATAAAGCGGGATCTAAAATATCAGCACGGTTTGTAGCGGCGATAACAATAATACCCGTATTAACATCAAAACCATCCATCTCAACTAATAACTGATTCAGGGTCTGTTCACGCTCATCGTGACCACCACCTAAACCAGCACCACGATGTCGACCAACAGCATCGATTTCATCAACAAAAATAATGCAAGGTGATTTATCTTTCGCCTCTCTAAATAAATCACGCACACGTGAAGCACCGACACCTACAAACATCTCAACAAAGTCAGAACCACTAATGCTGAAAAAAGGTACACGAGCTTCTCCAGCAACAGCCCGGGCCAACAAGGTCTTACCTGTACCAGGAGGTCCCATTAAAAGAACACCTCTAGGAATACGAGCACCCATAGCTGTGAATTTTCGGCTGTCCTTCAAAAAATCGACAACTTCCACCAATTCAGCTTTTTCTTCATCAGCTCCCGCTACATCAGAAAAAGTAACTCGCTTCTTATCCCCGCTATAAAGGCGTGCCCTGCTACGCCCAAAGCTCATAACACGATTACCTCCACCTTGTTGCGTAAGGAAAAAGATCAATACACCCAAAATCAGCACCATAGGAAGAACACTCGTGATGATCGTTAACCAAACAGATTCTCCCTTAGCTTCATTAAACTTTAACGAAGCTCCAGATGGTCCCATCCGCTCATTATAGTCAGCCAATTTTTTGGTTAAAGTAGCATCCAGAGGCCCACGTGTTTCGAAAGCACCGCGTGAAACATCAGTATACTTACCTTTAATAGCATATGTACCAGCATCAGGTCTTATCTCAATCTCTTTGATAGCCTGATTATCAAATTCTTTATTAAACTCACTATAACTTATAGGTTTAGGATCAGACTTTTTGGAACCCACAACGATACTTATTACAGCTATTATGACTAAAAGAAGAACAACGTAAAGAATTATATTCCTGATAAAATAATTCTTCATCTCTGGCCCCCTTCCAACAGCTGGATCCATTGTATCATAGGACTATTTCCCCCACAATGATTGATAACTACTTAATTGTAATACATAAAATTTATATAGTCATTTTAGTTTGATGAACAAGTATGGCATATAATGCTATATTTTACGCTCCATTATCAACCATCTATTTATACACGGAGGTCTTCAGTGCACCTATATAGGAAAGATTTCGATATTTTTCAGCATAATCTAAACCATAACCAACAATAAAATCATCAGTAGACAATAAAAAACCATAATTATCAATTAATCCATCGATTAAAAAATCTTTATTCCTTAAAAGTAAAGGTAATACTTGAAGTGAAGCAACCTGTCTTGTTTTAAAAACAGTTGTTAGATGGCGTAAAGTATTACCTGAATCAACGATATCTTCAACTAAAATAACATGACGATCCTTAACAGATATATCTAAATCGCGTAAAATATTTACCTTGCTAGATGAATAAGACTTATCAGCATAACTTGAAACGACCATAAAATCAATCTCTAAATCTTCATCTACAGCACGTATCAAATCAGCTAAAAAAATAATAACACCCTTTAAGATACCCACAAGCAGAGGTTTTTTTCCTTTATAATTACTTGCTAACCAAGATCCCAACTCACTTACTCTATGATGAATTTGGGCAGGTGTAAACAAAATCTTAGCTACATCGCTATGCTGAGGCGGAATTTTATCCCGAATTATTGTCGAATTGCTCCTATCTGACATGCTTCCATCATCACCCTTTTATGATCAAAATTCAATACCTTAATCTTCTTTGTTCAAAATTGGCAATTTCAATACAAATACGCTGTTGATATAGTAAGAGCAAACAACTTTTTGTTCCTATACCTACATTAGCCTGTTTCGAATAACGAATCCCGGGAACCCATAGAACTTGTTTACCATCACAAACAATAGGTAATCTATTACGTAGTGCTTGAGGAATACGTGCTTCCATAAATAATTTCTTAAGCTTCTTAGTTCCATCCATACCACTACATTGCATCCTATCCCCGGGACGACGTGTTCGTACTTGTAAAGGTCCAGATAAAGCATCTCGATCAAAAACAACCGCTTCTACGCCAGCATAAATCGGATATTTTGCTGCTTCATCAACAACCAAAACCTTTGCTTCGATCACACCTGACCAACTAGGATCATCAATCCTACCTGGCACAGGTAAAATAATTGTATCCTGTGACGGTTGAAAAGCAAAGGGTTTATTGTGCTGATTATACGCCCTTTTAAACATTAATTCTTTATAAGAACGTTCGAACACACCATTATAAGGTAGATTAACTATTTTAGCAGGAAAACGACCAATAGCAACCTTCCGAAGGGGTTCAATCAAGGATAATGGCAATTCACACATAAAAGGTAAAAAATCAGCCAAAATTTGACGTAATAATCTCCTCTGCAAAGCTATGGGCAATTTAGCATAAAGCATCTGATCTAAAATCCATGTATGGGATAATTTTTTTTTCATAACCAAATCAAAAGCAGCTTTAACCATACCTTCCCATAGTTCTTCTTCGCTGCTAATAACATCTGATAGACGTAAAATAGCATCACAATAACGTGGATTGTACGAAGAAAATTGGGGTAAAATTTCATGCCTCAAACGATTTCGTAATTGATCCAATTTATCATTGCTAGCATCGTAACAAACTTTTAAATCAACTTTTTCCAGATATGAAACTAATTTATCCTTTTTAATCGTAAGCAACGGACGTACTAAAGTACAATTATGCGAAAAACTGAGCGATCGCATACCCGCTAAACCTTTAGGTCCTGATCCACGCAATAAATGCATAATAATTGTCTCCACTTGATCATCCGCATGATGTGCTAAAACAATACGATCAATATTCCAAGCATTTGCTAAGCGACGCAAGGCATTATAACGTTTTATCCTTGTTAAAGCTGGACGTACTTTAGCTAAAGGTTGTTCAAAGTGTAAATAATCAACAACATATGGTATACGCAAAGACGCAGCTAAAGAACAAACATATTGTTCTGCTTGATCACTTTCTTTGCCTCGCAATCCATGATGAATATGCGCTACAACTAATGTCCATTCATATAGATGTTGCAACTTATAAAGTGCATGTAAAAGAGACACAGAATCAACGCCTCCCGACACAGCTACCAATAACCTATTGCCACGGGGGAGCCAGCCGTGTCTTCTTAGTAAATCATTTAAATGCGAAAGCACGCATAACCCTCCATATCTTCTAACGCTGTATAGGCTGTGGAAAAGAATTAACTCGTGGCAAACGAACTGTTGACCATTCCGCTATACGTCTTTCTATCTTAGCCACAACTACTGTCATATCATCACAAGCCTTTTTACCTCGTTTTTGCCAAGCAAGATCTAAAAGCTCATCAGCAAAACATTTTGGATCAAATGTGGTAATTTGTTTTAAATAAGCAAACCAAGCTTCGTCATTAAAAGCTTCATAAACGCCATCTGTCATTAAAATTACTAAGTCACCTGAAGTTAGTGATAATTGCAAAGGTTCAATATCGAGTTGTGGCAAAATACCTATCGGTGGATGTGAAGAACGGATACGTCTAATATTCTTACCTTTTTTGATAAAACCAGGAGCTGAACCTATTTTTAAAAATTGGCTTTGTGCGGTATATAAATCCACTAAAACAAGATCAACGGTTGAAAACATCTCATCATCATTCGCCTTTAGGCGTAAAACAGTGTTAACTGTCCTAACAGCAGCTAAAGGGGAAGTACCTACCTGTAGTAAACGCTTCAATAACCTTAAAGCAGATTGACTCTCCTCCTGAGCGCGATGACCATTACCCATACCATCACTAACAGCAAAAGCAAATTTTCCCGTACCTAAATCAAGTGCACATGAACTATCACCTGAAACCAATTGGCCATCTTTAACCACTGTAGCTTGTCCTACACGTAAACGGTATTTTTGTGCCGAACCAAATGTTAACATCACACCTTGCTTGTCCATAGCACTTGTATGACGTAAAACATTAACCGGTTCACCTAAAATTTGACTTAAAAGCGGTGTCATCAAACGACAAGCACTATCCTGATGTTCTAGTTTAGCTAACGTTACTTCTACTTCCATCCTACCCGCATGTAAACTGATTGCATCAACACGCTCTAAGGGAATCCCCAGAGAAGACAAAGAATCATACAATTGCCCTCCACATGCCTCTGCGACACAAATTTCTTGGCGAATTTCATATGCTAAGTTACGCATTACTTCCGACATGCTATTTAATTGATCACTCAACAAACTATGGACAGCATTAATACGTATATCTTCGTTTTTAAGCGGAAAACGATGTTCATAAGCATCACAAAGAAACTTCGTCGTCGATTTAGAACGAACACAATGACGTATCCAAGAAGCTGGCGGTAAATTACGCTCTTTTTGATCCAAGCTATCGATCATCTTAGCTAGTTCTTGACATGTAACATCAATATACTTATCCCAACATAAAGCTTTCTTAGGACATCCAGAGCAAATACGTTCAGCCATAGAAGAAGCTAAATCAGCGAAAACAGGTCGTTCATTGCCTTCCTTATATGTATACTTGGGATCAAAATTCAAAGATAATTCCTCAAAAACAGCTACAAAACGCTCAACTCTTTCAGCTGTAACATCACGCAAACGATTAAAATAACTTTGCTGTCCAGTCTCATTAGCATCAAGACGTGGTAAAAACATAGCTAGTTTTTGAGCCCGTTTATAAGGAAATAAAAACACAAAACATATTGGTAGTGCAACATTGAACACATCAATCCAAAATAAAGCTGGTTGGAAATTTAATGATATAAAACTAGCTGCACAAAAAGTGAAACTTATCAAAACGCCTCGCTTTTTATTATTAGACCAAAAAATAAAAGTAATCAAACTAGCCAAAGGTAAGTATGGGAAAATCGTCGGTTGCATTATGTTAGTATAATCATTAACTAAAAACGAAAAAGAAACTACAAGCAGACCAAAGATACTCCCCCATAACCCGCCGCCTATCCAAGTGATCATCATTGCACAAAAATAAGCGAGTAACTTAGATAATGATATACCCCAAAAAATAAATGATGAAGTACCTATAATGATAAAAGATAGGGTTAAAAGACAAGCTGTCGTTAATTCTAATCGCATGACAAAACGATTACGTTTTGCTACAAAGAGCGGTAAAGTTTTGAAAAAAACGCTTGTAATCAAGATAGATGCTACTATTTCCATAATCTTGATACAAAAAGACATAAAGGTTAAAGGGTAACCACAAAACCAACCGACAATAATGGATAAGAAAGAAGCTAAGGCTATCCACAAAGCATAAAAACGAAGATTTCCTTTTGTTAAATTATCACAAATAAAAAGAAATAAAAGCAAAAAAAGCAAAGTTAATAATTTTAACCAAAAAAAGGATAAAAAGCAAGAACCAATTAAAACGCCTGAAACAGCATACCAAAAAGCAAAGCGAGCTCCCCAAAAAACGGAAACAATATAAGGCAATGAAAAAGGTGACAGCACTCCCAATAGCTCCGCGCGTCCCAAACTCACCCCTACAAGGAAAAGGCATAAAATGGTCCATGGCCCGTGCAACCTTCCGCGAGCTAATCCTCCGACCATATTGAATAAATTCATAGAAATACGCCTCCCCAACTACACGACACTAAACTGCATAGGTTATTGTAGCAGTTGGAGAATGGAAAATTTGTCAAAAGATTGTTTAAAATCAAAAACAATTTCCGACGCATATCATGGTATTTCAATCTTTTTTTCATAAAATTGGTTAATAAAAAACCCAAAAAAATTATCCAAAAACACATGTTAAAAAGCGTTTAAGGACCTAATCGAATGATTAAAAGATATGTTAATATCTATGCTTGTATTTAAATTACATCATTAATAATCACCTATATTAATATTTATAGAAAAAACAAAAAAACAAAAAAACATAAATCAAAAAAAACAAAACAACATACAATCCATAAAAAATAAACACTAAGCTTGTCCAAAAAACCATTTCCAAGAGAGTTCAAGAACCTAATCGTATTTACTAAAAGATATGTAAATGGCTATTTTTGTTTAAATTACTAATTTGCTATATTAATATTTCTTAACAAGTCAACTAGCTAAAATCCAATAAATAACTTTACTGTACAAGTATAGTACGAGCTTGTCCAAAAACCTATGTAACAGCGAGTTGCAAAACCTAATGGAAAACACTAAAGGCTTATAATAACAGCTATTTTGGGTTTTGAATTACCTCATGACTAATTAGCTATTTAACGTTTCTGGAAAAGTCCTGCATTAGTAAGAAATGCAAAATAATTATAGGCAAAATTTAAATATTTAATCTATACCGGTTTATGGTCAAGCCAACAGATTTGAAATAAATATATATTTTATAAAATATTATCACTCGTATATATTGAATAATAATGTTTTTCGTTATTTATTAAGTTAAAAAATCAACAGGGAATTTTATTGGATATATTTGTATTTAAATTAGCTTATAATAATATTTAATAGATAATAAACTATAAATTGTTAATTTAGTTGGCGGATTTTTTATCGTATTTGAAAATATATTCCTAATTTTAATCTATTCGTTCCCTTTATTTGTTATATTTATTTTAAAATTAGATCACGTCCGTTTAAGGTGGAATCTAACTAATTCTAATAATAAATTTTTAAATAAAAATCGCATTTATATTTTAAAATACTCCAAATTTGTCATGTATTTATCTTGGTTATCAGTTTTGTTATTTATGTGTTTCAAAGAATATAATAGATATATTAATGATAAAGCTAACTATACAAAGTTATAAATACCTGTTATTATATCCCATATAATATGCATAATTATAATTAGCATAGGTTTTAGTTTGTTTATTCCGACATTAAGAAAGAAAATCATAGATAAATTTAGTTTAAAGCATAATAAATATGCACATATTTTAACAGTAATTTTATTTGTGATTTTCATTTATAGATATTCTTTTTCTCACTCTTCAGAAATGATCAAGGAAATAGAAATCACAGGGTCTGAATCTAGTTTTTTATGGTCTCAAATAAAGATTTTGATTTTAAATATATTGGTTACACTATCCGTATTAGGATGTTATCGCACACCAAAACACATTTTCACCCGCTTAGGATTTATTCGTAAATTTTCATGGAAAATTTTATTTTTAATAATATTAATAACTATTTTAAGTAAATTTGCATCTCCAATAATGTTTGGTTTGCTAACTTTAGTAAATGAAAAACTTGGGTGGTCTTTAAATAATAGTATAATCACCCCTAACCTCTCTGTGTGGTCTGAAATTTTATCTATGTGTCTAATACCGGCTATTGGCGAAGAACTTATATTCAGAGGAGTTTTACAACCTAAAATAGGTATTTTTTGGACTAGTTTATTATTCTCAATTATGCATAATCAGCACAATATAATAACTGTATTTATTATATTTATGAATTCTCTTATAGGGGGTTGGTCATATAAAAGCTATGGTCTCTGGTCCTCCATTTTGCTCCATTTATTAAACAAACTCTTTATCTATTTTTCATATGCATTATCAAAATAAAAATAAATTCCAAATACAGGTAAATATATCTAAAAATACAAATTAAATTTTAAGAAAAAAAAGCATAAAAAATGTATAAAGCCCAAAACAACACCATTACATAATATATAGTGTTTTGGGCTTTATATTTTAAAAAAAATTATTAAGTATATCATATATTATATATTTAATAAGTATATAAATATATAATAAGCATCTTATTAAATACAATTTTAAAAAATCTTATTGTATTTTATCCCAGAGAAAAGATATATAAGCCTTCTTGGCATACTAAAAACGACCCCAAAATTAAACATAATGGCAATAATAGATAAACTCGCTAATATAAAAAATTGGTCTGTAAAAAGATAAAGACAATGAAATATATCATACATATTGGGTAATAAAACACCGTAGATAAAAAAATAAACAGCAATGTCTTATTTATATAACATTCCGTAACATCGTTTTTTATGCCCCACGAATTTTCAAAATACTTCTGAATTTTAATTAATATACACCATAAAGCTAAACAAATACTCGTAAACAAAAAATAAGGGAAATTAATAAAGAGCTTGTCCAATAACCCGTGTTAAATAGTTTTTAAGACTCTAATTTAATGCACGAAAAGCTATGATAATGTCTATTTTTGTGTTTAAATTACACCATTACTAATCTGCTATATTAATATTTATGTACAAGTCCAAAGAAAGAAGCAAGTGAGAATAAAAGCAAACCCATGCCTATCATATAGATTAAAAAAAAGCGAGAAGGTCGTACTTTGTTTTCATTATAAGCTTTATCAGTTGCTTTCTTTATATTACTAGAAACCTTTGACCAATAATCATAATTTACATAAATAATGTAGTTAATATAATTAAATACAAATTTAGCTAAAAATAAATATATCGAACAAAACCAATTAGGAAATTTATTTTTGTTTTTAAAAACAAAAACATTTTTATCTTTAATATTATACTTAAGATATCCCGAAAAACCAATTGTATTATATATCGTTATCACTATAGCTAAGAGAACAAAAAATTTATAAATTGAATCAAAAGAAAATACGCTATTTATTATAGGTAAATCTAAAAGAAAAGCTTGTAGATCTAAATCAGCAAAAGAACTAGTTGGTCGATCATACGGAAAAATACGAACCCGTTTTATAAAAAGACAGATATTCAAAAATCCTAATATTAAAAACAATAAACCCATAATTCTGAAATAAATTTTAGAAAATAAAGTATATCTATCTATATTAGAAAACAAAAAAGCTCACCCTTTTCTATCTTCAACAAAATCTGTTACAAACCTTAAGACTCTTTGCATAGTCCTTACAGATATCTGTAGTCAATATACCAAACATACAATAACAGCCACTGTAAGCGGTCCTCCTGTAACAATACAAGCGGCTAGACAACCTACTCTCATCCCAATTACTCCATAAACAAAATTCACAGAACCTTGACAAATATCACAAGCCAAATCTCTTTTAATCCGTGAGCTTTTTTCTGCATCTATAACTTGTTTTTCTGTACCATTAAGATCAGAAAAATAAAAATAACTACCACTTTCGGTCTGCACTTTAGCAACAGATATAAAAGATCCATCAAAAAACTTAGACCTTGTATGTAATATCTGACCTACCTTAGATTTCGTATTTTTATCCTGAATATCTTTGATCATAAAAGTTTGACTCATACTAGGACCTAACTTTGCTTGAATCTTATCCTTAGCGGACTCTGGTAAATTATTATCAGTAAAATCAACGTTAATAGCTTGTAAACTCTTAGAGCCACTACTTATATAAAAACCATCTTCTTCTAATTTATAGACAATATATTTTAAATATTCCGAATATTTATGAAGATTTTTTTAGCCCTGCCCTTATTACGATATGAAACTTTAACACCTTCCAAAAAATTATGATCAATACTTTGTGTAACTTAACTACAAGTCTCAGATGATATTTCTGGTGGCGAAGCCAGCACAGATAAAGGAAACATAACTATCATTAGACTAATCATCAAACATTTAAATCAAAGTTTATTAAACATAAAAAACCTCATAATATATTTAATGGGAAACAATAAAATTATAAAATACGAAATCTGTACTTGACAAAAAAATAAGGACATAATTTTGTATTTTTAAAAACGAACTCAATAAAGTTTCTGTACATGCCAGAAAATGTAACAAAAAATTGTAAATTAATTTTGGACGCAATTCCCCTATGAAACTCTTAGCTGTTTTTGAATTTGACTAAGATAAACCCACAATTAAGCTTGTTAGTATATATCATAAAAAAGCATTTATTTTTCTTTCTATATATATTAAGATTATTAAGTAGATTTACTAAATCTATATATAGATATAATATGGGAAAAAATAATATTACAGAAAAGTAAAGATAAAATAACTTTATAGATATAACTTGATAATGTCTGTTTTTGTTTTTAAAACCTTAAGATATAATATATTGTAAAGAAATGCCCTGATATTTTCTTGTTTTTATTAATAATTTAAATTTTTTGATTTCTTCATGTAAATTTATAATAAACTTTTTAAGTTAATTTTTAAAAATCAAAAATTACGGCCTAATTTTTTCCGCAAGCAAAATATTTTAAAAAAATCTATGGTGTAATTTAAAAAAAACAAATAGATATCATCATAGCTTTTTGTGTTTAAATTAGGTTCTTAAACACTATTTAATATAGGTTATTGGACAATCTCAACGTGGTTTTTTGGACCAGCTCTATGGAAAACTTATAAAGTATCAAAGATGAAAATCTTATCTCTAATCTTTTTATATAAAATTAATTTTTATTTTATAATTTATATAAAAATATAAATTATAAAAATATAAAAATATAAAAATATAAAATATTTAAACTATATTAGTAGCATATTAATTTACTTGAAAATATTGTTTAAAAATATTAATATAACATTTGTATTATTTTTAAAATCTTTCTGGTAATAATATACGGAAAATAGTTTAAATTTTTAATTATTTTTATAAAATATAATATTAATATAAGTTTCTAAATGGAAAATCTTGTCTTGAAACTTATTATGTATATTATAGTTCTAAATATACTTTATCAAAGAAGTAAAAGAGGTTAATCTGATTAATGGAAAAATATAAGAAAATAACCAAATATAGATCAAAAAAATTATACGCTACTTTAGCTCTTTTGATTTCTTCTGCATATCAGATTATTAACTGTAAATGCAAAAAAAGAAAAAACATGTAAATTATTAATAAAAATAATAAAATATGATTATATTTCCAAAGTTTACAATATATTATATTTTATTTTCCGATTTTACAAACAAAAATAGACATTCCTCTATCACCTGTGTAAAATATAAGTGCCCTAACAAAAACCAACAGGGGGATAGCAAATGTATATTAATTGTAGTTTAACAAATAAATCTAATTTGGTCAAATTTTTTCTTAAATTGGGGTTAATATCCCAATTTACTTCATCTGTTTTTAATAATATTTTACAGATTATTGATGGTATGTTGTCACAAAACTTTAACGGAACTTTGTCAGATATTCATAAAAAAAGCTTTTATAACAGGTGCCAACAAACGATAAGTAATATGATGATTAATTCAAAATGGGATGAAAAAACACTTAGTGACGCCACGAAAAATATTGCTTATGAATAATTTATACATCAAGCTAAGATAAAAAACCTTACTTTCTGATAATTGACGATACAGTATGCGATAAGACAAAGCCGTCATCATCAGCTGAATAACCTATACAAGCATCGGGTTATCATTATTCTAATCTAGATAAAAGAAGTGTATATGGTCATTCTATTGTTCAAGCTATGTTACATACAGATGGTTTAAGCTATCCTATAGAAGTTAAACGTGCTAATAAAACAGAAATCAATAAAATGGATACTTCTTGCAATATCATATCTAGTGCGCCCGAGCCAGATAGTAAAGCATATGTTTGCGTAGATTACTGGTATATTTCAAAAAAGATCATCGAAACAAGCTTAAAAAAGGATTTAATTTTATAGGTGCATTAAGAATCGATATTGTGATTTGTCCTTTAGGCATTAAAAATCAAATAAAATGTTTTTAAATTTTATAAAAAATACAGATAAAAAAAGTTTTTACCATTAAAAAACAAAAGTATAGTGTTTATAGATATGAAGGTAATCTTAATTTTATCGACAATGCGGTTGTCCTTATTTGCGTTAAGGAAAGTCAAGATATATCTAAAGCAAAAGCTTTTATTTGCACAGATATGGAGCTAAGTAATGAAGAAATTCTAAATTATTATTCGAAAAGATGGGAAATCGAAACCTATTTTAGAAAAGCTAAAAATTATCTTTCTTTGCAAGGATACCAATTCATATCCAAAAAACTTTAGATTGATACTTAATTTTACAAATTTTTGTAGCAATGTATTGTATACATACAGGTAATGGTAATCTCCTAAAGGGATTACGTAAATATCAGGCTAAAAAAGAAGCTACTCGAATAGAAGATATGATTGATATATTCATTTCATACTCGGAAGAGATAATATCATATTTAGATATTCCTAAGCATATATCTGTGAAGTTTATTTTATCACGTGCCAAAAAAGGATTAAGAGCAGCACTAAGGTCCTACTGTTATCAATTTAAAGAGGTAGCCTAAATCTGCAAATAAAATTAAAAAGGATAAATATGGTAAAAAACCTAAAAAAGCTAGGTTTGTTTTTTGACCATTTATAAATATAATTAAATTTATTATAACAATACAAATATATAAATTCTCTTTTTAGAGTAATTAAACATAATGATGTTAAATTACTCTAAAAATAAAAACTATCTTTTGTATAAACAAATAATGTTCAAACTTAGATTATAATAAACTTTTCAAGTTAATTTTTGAAAATCAAAAATTATTTGCGCGCCTGAACAACCAAGTCGCTTATAGATCGTGTCCTCAAAGAATGATATAGCCGATTCTGACCTTTATTTTATGTTTATTTGATAATTTAATATTATCGATAAATTTTAAACATAAAAACAAGTCTATTCTATTTAAAAATTTTTTATGCAATTTTAAATCATATAACTGATGCTTCTTTCATAAATATCGTAAAAGCTTTATCGATGCATATCTGCCAATATACCTTTAAAACTATTCGATATCATTCCTCCTACTATATGCGTGATATGATTTAAAACTGGCTTGGTAAAATAGAGTGATAGCTTCCATTTTTTAAAACATTTGTTAAAAACTTCTTTATTTTGTGATAAAAGATTTATAGTAGACATATTTTATCTCCTCCGTGTAGTTTATTTTTGTTACTTATATCTGACACAGAGGAGAAAGGTATTATGGCTATTTTTTCTCATTTTTTCCTTCTTAAAATCTAATTTACAATTTTTTAATGCATTTTCATCAGGTAAGTACAGAGAAGTTGTGCCTAAACTTTAATGCAGGGTGTATTTAAGAATAATAAAGTGTCTTAAAAGATGTTATTATCATTACTTTCATGATTATATTTTATCATAATTGTTAAAATCTAAATAAACATGTTTTGATCAGGGAACTAAGTTTTACTTATTTAGAATATCTATGAAAAAATTACTTTTTATAAAATTAAGAAAATGATACATTTAAATTAGTATAGATTGAAGTTAAATATTAGGCATAAAATACATATTGAATATTTACTGAATATAATTATCCATATTTTTTCTTAAGAAAGTTATATAATTGATCCCACGTGATTTTGTTTTTTGCCAAAAGACATCTTAAATTACGTAATTCACAACTTTGTCCATTTTTTATAAGTTCAAATATTTGATCACTTAATAAAATATTTGAACTTTTCATATTGATTATATTTTTAGATAAATAAACCTCTAATTTATAATCCTCTTTTAGAGTATAAGTAAGAGCATCCTGAGTTTGTTTATAAATCGGACCATTTAAACTTTTCATATAGATGCCATTTTTATCAGAATCAATCTCAGATCCATAATCCGTTTTTTGAGTATCAGTAAGAGCATCCTGAGTTTGTTTATCAGTCTGACCATATGCTAGTATAGCTGGAATCAAATTTATCCATTCATACTGATGTGCATTTTGATCTTCCTTTATAGGACTAGATAAAGGTGAAAAACTCTTTGAATCCTCTGCACTACCTATACCACTTGCATTACCAGAACTACTTTTAATACCTGTACCACTTGCATTAACAGAACTACTTGCATTACCAGAACCACTTTTAATACCTGTACCACTTGCATTAACAGAACTACTTGCATTACCAGAACCACTTTTAATACCTATACCACTTGCATTACCAGAACTACTTGCATTACCAGAACCACTTTTAATACCTATACCACTTGCATTACCAGAACTACTTGCATTACCAGAACTACTTTTAATACCTATACCACTTGCATTACCAGAACTACTTGCATTACCAGAACCACTTGCATTACCAGAACTACTTGCATTACCAGAACTACTTGCATTACCAGAACCACTTTTAATACCTATACCACTTGCATTACCAGAACCAATTGCACTGCCTGACAGCGGACTGCCCCAACTGCCTTGACTATAAGGTGAATAAGGATGAATTATAATCTTATCCTGCATAATATTATCCTTCTTAGGAAACAGGATACTAACGTTCTCTATACTCAAGTCTGCCTTGGGATGAAAACCTACTCTTATATCTTTATCCTTTAATTTTATATGACGCGCACCAACAATCTCAATACCACTTCTATCTAAATCAGTTTTAGAACCGTCGAAATGAATTTTCAATTCACCCTCCTCTAACTTATAATAAAACTTATATTGAGAACCCTTACGCGAAATTATACCTTTAACGTTAACAGAATCATCGCCATCAATCGAATGAGTATCAGAATAAATATGATTCTCATTAGGTTTATAATTTTCGGCTTCAGATTCTGCAGGCTGTGATAAAAAAATATTATTGTTACAAAATAAGGAACCACTCATAAATAATGAGAATAGTGCGATTTTTTTTAAATCAATTTGCATTTTATCTGTAGCCATCATATATCACCTATTTTAAATGGTTTTTTATATATTTTTAAAAAATAACTAATGGGAATATCAGTATAAATTGCTGTATCTGTTAATTAATGATAATATTTACATAAAAATAACTATAAAAAAATATACTAATCTATTATTTTGATTTTTAATATGTTTTTTTAAATCTAAAAAAATCTTTATATATAATAATTAAAATTGAAGTATTCAAAAAATTAACCTAATGATGTTCATCTCAAGATATTAGTAATCAAATTAAATAATTAAGAAAGCAAAAATAGATCTCTAATAAAAAAGAACGATAAAACCCAAAGTATTATATTTATCTTTTATTTATATATTAATATTATTTAAAAACATAAAATAAATCAAATTGCTTATTACTGATTATTCTGTTTATATCTAAATCCATAAAAATTGCCAAGAATATAATCTGGTTTTAATTTAAAATTCTTAATTTATAAAAAATAATTTATATGTTATTATTAATTTATATTAACACATATTTAAGTTGATTAATATTTTATCAATATCATTTATTTTTTTTGGAAATTAACTTAAAAAGGTTATTAGAATCTAAGATTTAAATATTATTTGTTTATACAAAAGATGATTTTTATTTTTTAGGTAATTAAGCAAACTATAATCCGAGTTTTTTGGGAGATGTTTAAAAATATTTTGATATCCTAAGCCTAAGCCTTATATAATTTGACATGGGACTTGTGCCTAAACTTTAATGCAATGTGTATTTGAGACTAATAAAGTGTTTTCAAAGATGTTATTATCATTACTTTCATGATTATATTTTATCATAAGTGTTAAAATATCAATAAACATGTTTTAATAAGGAAACTAAGTTTTACTTATTCCTCTTATATGTTTAATTTAATTATTTAAATTTAAACAATAGCTAAAATTATATTGATTTGATACAATTGATTGTTCGTGTAAATTGTCTGAATTTTTTAATTTATATTTTTGGATTTTATATAAATTTTTTGAATTTATCTAAAGATAAATGATGATTGAATATTGCTGAGATTAGATCAAATTGCTTTGAGAAATTTTTCAGTTTATTACGATATCTATTAGCAATAAGCTTGAATCTTTTGAGCCATCCTATAACTCTTTCAACTAAGGATCTTTCTTGGGATAAAATATGGTTATATTCTTTTTCTTCTTGGCTTAAAACCTTGTATTTACTGTTTTGATAAGGTATAATGGCATACAAATGATATTGGTTTAGGCCTTTAAAACCTGAATCACCTAGCAACGTTGCGTTTTCTGATAATGGAATACGTGATTTTTTGTAAAGATTAAAATCATGTACGCTACCAGGAGCGTAATTTGTAAAATAAATCTTGGCAGTTTTAGAGCAAATTAAAATTAAGGATTTCTTACTTGTTTGTTTTTTACGTCCAGATAAATAGGGTTTGTAATTCACCTTAGGACGTTGAATGCATATTTCTGTACCATCTATAATGAATCTGCCATATGTTAAGCTAGGTAGATATTTTTTCATATTTTTAGGATTTTCTTTATTAAGTACTTTTATTGCGACAGCTTGTACCTTTTTTATAGTTTTATTAACAGTACTGCTAGTAACATCGAAAGTTTTTGCAATACTTCTATAAGTACGACCAAAGAAAAAATTATGAAAAAACAATAACACTTGATTTTCCGGGTCAAGTATGTTTGGTCTACCCCCTTTTTCATGGTTTTTCAAGTCATATTTTCGCACACTTTCTACTATAATTGAAAAGGTTATTTTATCGACGCCTACGGCGGACATAAATTCTTTTTCTGTTAATTTTGCTATTTTTGCATATTCCATATTTACATATCTCTTGTTAATATTAGACATAGTTATCTGCTCTTTTCTTTTAGTGTTAAATTCCATATTAATAGTAGTATATATACATAAAAAAAACAACACAATTTAATAATAGTGTTGTTTTTTTTATGTATATAAAGAAATAGCATTTTAATTTAAAGATATCAAAACACAAAAATTTATCTTTTTTCATATCTTAATGAAATTCCAAAAAAATAATAATATATATAATATTTTTTAGTTTATTCAGATTATTATAACAATATAGCTCATAAATAAGAATAGATATTGAAATTTTATATTTTTAAAAAAATTTAAAAATATCCATAAATGACAATTGTTCGTCTTAATCACATGTATTAAAGTTTAGGCACAAGTCCATGTAAAAAATTAATAATCCCAAAATATAAAACTAAAACAAGCTAATTTATAGTCGAATAATTTAAATTTTATATAGCAAAAAACATAATTCAGAATTGATATCGAATTATGTTTTTTATAAATTTCTTACTTAGACTATCACTGATAAATATCTTTGATATATAAATTATTTCTACTGCTAATATGCACCTTGTCATAAAAACGCAATAGCGGCGGAGGGCCTCGAACCCCCGACCTCACGGGTATGAACCGTACGCTCTAGCCAACTGAGCTACACCGCCAAAAAAAAAGAAAAAAAGAAAAAACAAAAACTATTGCGGGGACAGGATTTGAACCTGCGACCTCCGGGTTATGAGCCCGACGAGCTACCAAGCTGCTCCACCCCGCGGCGTATTAAAGATTAAAAACCAAAAAGTAAATACTATAAAACAAAAACTATTGCGGGGACAGGATTTGAACCTGCGACCTCCGGGTTATGAGCCCGACGAGCTACCAAGCTGCTCCACCCCGCGGCGTATTAAAAAACATTAAGTGTAACCAACACCACTAATGATGATTATAGAGGAATTTTTTGCATTAGTCAACCACTTATTAACAAGAAAAAATAATTGCCCATAATTTAAATAATTTGCGTTCCTTAACAGCCTAGCATCTTCTAATCCTTGCCCAAAAAGACTAATATAGCCGATTAGTAAAGATAATTGACCTTTGTTATTTTTAAATTTTTACTGTAAAAACTAAAAATAGGTGCGAAAAATGTAATTCTAAATTTTGATAGGAAAAAGCATCAAAATAGACATTCTATATTCTTATTTATCAAATGCAAATTGTGATTAAAAAAAATAGAATCCAGCAAAAAACACTAAATGTCTAATTAAGCCATTTTATCAAAAAAGAAGGTTTAAACAAATATTCTGTACTTTCAACAAAATAAGGACATAATTTTTGATTTTTAAAAATCAACTTGAAAAGGTTATTTACTTAAAAATTTTAGTTACTTAAAAAGATTATTATAATCTATGTTTGGATATTATACTTTTTTTGAAAAAATGGTTTTGATTTTTAAGGTGATTTAAGAAGCTTTGTGCTTAATTACATTAAAATGAGAATTTATAAATGATCAACAAACAAACCTAAAGGTTAGGTTTGTTTAACAAATTCATTCTTTTAAAGTGTATTTACAGATTTAGGATAACTGTTTAAATTGATGGGAATAGTTCATTATATATAATTTTAATGTTTTTTTGGTTATGGGATAAAATGTATTCAAAAGGTATATGGGAAATGATATTCAAATTTTCTATTATTTCTATAATATTGACATAATTAGTCCGTTGATAAGTTGGTCAATACCTGTATATATAAACATTACTCCACTCAACTGTAAAATTAAATATCGATCTAAATCTTTTATGCATTGGTTTATGAACAAAACCCCTAGTTTGATTTCTCATCCCGAACGTAGCCCATATTATGAAGCCTGTCGCGCCATGACTCTGTTGTCCCATAATCCTTCAATTGTTGTTGTAATTTATGCGTCTTATCTTGTTCTTGAGCCAAAAGTTGTTTTTTCATATTTAGATTTATTTCTCGATCGTGGATATGAATTTGCTGAATAATGATTTGCAAAAGCGCCCAACAAATAACAAACGCAAGTATTAATAGCCATAAATTACGACGAAACTTTTGTGTTAGAGGACCTAGCATACGAAACCTCCCAGAAAACTCTGTTTTTTACTTTTTTATAAATTTGATTACTTTTGATAATATTTATGTATATATGGATACTTTAATTTAATCATATCATCACAAATGATAGAAGCAATAAGAAATAGGCTCCTCAACACGTGGAAAAAAGCTAGACTCTAAGTAACTAGATTCTAACTTGTTTTTTGCTTTTTATGTTTATTTTTTTTGCTTTTTATGTTTATTTTTTTTGCTTTTTATGTTTATTTTTATTTTAATATTTTTTATTGTTATTTATTATATATTATTTTTAAAAATATTAAATTCCTTCTTTTTTTCTATTTGATTCTTCGATTTGTTGGCCTGATTCTTCTTTATGCTTACTCCTTGCCGGAAAAAATTTGCGATATATTCTGATAAAAAAAGGGATGAGCAAATTACCTATCCATAAAAATGGTTTGAGAATAATCATAAAAATTTTTTTAATCAAAGCCGCAATGAAAATAATATTAATTTTCAAAATATAGCCTACAAATTCTACCACTAGGGATAATAAATTAACAATCTTTGTAATTAAATATAAGCATTTTTGACGAAAAGTAAGCCGATATAAACCAAAACCAACTAATATTAGCAAAAACAGAACAAATCTTAACTGTCCGGTAGTAACTAATAAGAAAACATAAAAAACAATAAAAGAAGAAATAAGCCAATAAAAAATATCTGCAATCGCTATGCATATACCTCTTAAAGAGAAGACTTTAAGGATCACTTTATGGAAATCAAGTAAAACACCCAATACCATACCTGTAAAAACCATACTAAACAAGGCCTCTATCTGTAAAGAAAGGTTCATGCAAAAAGTCGACTCCAAAAGCCGCGCGATGAACGAAGATTAACCGAAGAGGTAGATGATTCATCTAAGTAACTAACATCAAGTAAACAACCATCCATCTCTACGAGGCCTTGATCAAGATCAAGGCCTCGTAGCTGCAAATCACTACCTCTAATACCTAAATGTCCATAGTCGGTCTGTAAAAGAAAACCTTCACTATCAAAGCTTTCAATGCTAACCACACCTGTCACACGTAAAATACCGCGATTTGTGATAATAACTTCATGAGGCCGACGCGTGCGAATATCCTCCACACATATATCTCCTTCCTCATAAAAAATGTTGAAATAAAAGTAAAAAGTTAATTTCGCTTATTGGTACAAACTATGTGGTTTCCAGTCAGATAGAACCTCTCATTTAGAATACTTTTTTATTCTAACAAATGATCTACACCTTGCGTGCTTTGTCCTAATATGTCGCGTTGATTAGAAATTAATCTATATGTAGAGGGAGCATCTTTTTTCTGTACCTTATCATTCAAGGTCAATACTTCAACGATAATCGTCCTTTGACCAAAAATTAATTTAACAATATCACCAATTTTAAGTAATGTCCCTGGCTTAGCTAATTTATCGTTGATAAATATCCTTTTTTGTAAACAGGCTTCTCTAGCTATGCTGCGGCGTTTGATTAAATAAGCAATTTTAAGAAAACGATCTATTCTCAGTAGATATACCTCCTTAAAGAGTTGAAAGCAAGATTATAACACCTGAATAAAAAAAAAAAATTTGCTAAAATGAAAAAGTTTTCAACAAAAATTAATTGTTCAAAATAAATAAGGCTAAAGGAGTTGTTTATAAAAAAATATGCGCATTATTTGTTTTTTTTTCTTACCATCTCTATATGTAGTGCAGCTTTTTTAGCATACAATAAATTTTATAAAACGGAGGGTAATCTAGATTATGCGCGCAAAAAACAACAATTTATTATAAAAAATAAACAATTATTCAAAGATGATTTAAAACAACCCCAGGGATATGAATTAAATCCCATTGAATATGAAAACCCACGTGAATCGTCAAAAGAAAATAAAACAAAAATAAAAAAAGAACTACAGAAAGAAACAGCTAAAGACCTACAACAAGATAAAAATCAAGATCTAAAACTAAAAATAAAAAAAGAAAATAACAAACAAAATGATCAAACACACAAAAAAGCCAGAGAAGAAAATAATGTGAATATAAATCTTATGGAAAAAAATATGGCTAAAATTATAAATAGGAATGTTGATAAAATAAGTACAAAGCAAGATGAGCAGTTGATACTAAATCATAAGCAACAAAAAAACATTACAACAAAAATTTCTTTTTATGAAAAATCATCTGAACCTATCACTTATTCTGTGGATAAAAAAACGATATCTTCAATTAAAAGTTTGAAACCTATTCTCCCTACATTAGAAAACTTACCCAAAACAATTAGAGGCCTAAAAACATGGGCTACTGAAGATGTAGATCATCAGATGTTGTTTGAAACTTTGTTTAATGCACCAAACAAGCTAACAAAAAATATTCATGAAAATAATTACAAAAAATTAGAAGATTTAGCAAATTTGACAGATTTATCAGAAAATATCAACAAAAATCAAAAAATAGGAAATTTAATGCACAAAATAAAACAAAACACAGCCACAATGGACGACTTGCTAACATTACAAACCCTACAACCCAACCATCAAAAAAGCCTCTTAATAAGACAAGCCATTGATGAATCGACCAATATGATAACAGATAACCGCGATGTCTTCAAACATATACCAAGGAAACGCGAAAAACGTTTTTATAATCGCCAAGCAGCTGTGAGGTATGCCCACGAGTGGGCTTTTAAACGCAATAACCTCATCTATAACACCCATGCACGTGAAAGAAAATGTGAAAATTGCTGGAAAGATTGCACTAATTTCACTTCTCAAGTTTTACGAGCGGGTGGCTTAATGTTCATCCATGGCCATCGTAATGATGTAAGAACGTGGGCACCTAAAACACAAGATAAGCCATTAATGACATCTATAACATGGAGTGTCGCCAACTCATTGCATCAACATTTGATTTATCGTCGTACGAAAACATCGCCTATGTTTGATTGCAGTGATGCCCAAAAAACCATTAACGAATTATACAACGTACTAAATGTGGGGGACCCTGTATTTGGTGACTGGTCTGGAGATGGTGATTTTGAACATTCGGCCACGGTAACGATGAAAGGGCCCTATGAAAATAAAGCATCAGGTATCAACTACCCTAAGATGATTTATGTAACACAGCATACGAGGGATGCCAAGGATTCACCTCTTTATTATTGGTGTAAAAATAAAAAAACTAAAATACAAGGTTTTAATATTAGTAGCCTAGCTGAGGAATATTTTTTACCTGTAGAATGATTATACCCATGGACTTGTACAGAAATATTAATATAGCCGATTAGTAATGATATAATTTAAACACAAAAATAGCCATTATCATAGCTTTTTGTGCATTAAATTTAAATTAGGTTCTTAAACTCCCTTTAACATGGGTTATTGGACAAGCTTCATAATTAAGCTTTAGATTTAGATAGAAGAGCGCGAAAATCTTGCCAGGGAAAAAGTTTTGTTTTATGGCAGACAAAAATAAAAACAAATAAAGATAAACATCCAACAATTAAAATATCTACAACGGCGCCTAATTTGGTATGTGACCATAAAATATTTTCTTGGATTAGATATAAAACAGAACTTCCTATGATCGTCATAGATAATGACGCCAAAATACCTTTTTTGAGCCAATCGCCTATAGCGTCCCATAAAGCAAATTTTTGCATCAAAAAACGCATACTGAAGTAAGCTGGGAAAGCATAAGAAAGACAACTCGCCAAAGCAGCACCATAAAGACCCAAAAATGGCATAAATGATATATATCCTATGATACGAATGAGCAATCCTAAAACTAAATAACGTACAGAATCATACATAAAACCAGAAGCTTGTAATAGAACCGGAGCAACCGAAGCCAAGCCAGAGAAAAAAACCGTGAAGCTTAAAATAACTAAGTAAGAACTAGCTTGGCTATCTGGATATAATACCAAGTTAGCAGGATAGGATAAAATTATCAAACCAAATGTAGCTATTAACCCCACAACAAATGTAAGGCGTAAAACACGTTCTATTTGCGTTTTTGCCAATAGATTTTGTCCTGAAGAAAGCGCAGAAGTTATACTAGGTATAGATGATGTTGTAAGAGCTGTAAATAAGATAGAAGCTACGTGTAAAATAGGTTGTGGGCGATCAAAAATGCCTTTTTGGATTGCTACCTCGGACTCGTCTTGTCCTAAAAAAGAAAGCATATTTGCTACTCCAAAAGCTTCAATTAAAGCGTGTAGCGGATGGAATAAAGCAATTAAACTCATCGGCCAAGCTATTTTAAATAAAGTAGTCCATGTAATTTTTTTCTGAGTTTTAATAATCTCTTTTTTTTCGGCTAATGGATGTGTTTGGAATAAAAAACGTTTTTGATAAAAATAAGTAAGTAATAAATAAATAAATGCCACAGTACCACCGATAAAATTAGCAAACATTGTTCCAGATCCTGCATAAACGACTTCTTGACTATAGGTGATAGCAAAAAATAAAATCAAGGTTACACGTATCAACTGTTCTAGTACCTGAGAAATAGCAATAGGAAACATCTTTTCATAACCTTGAAAAAAACCTCTTAAAGCAGATGCTGCCGGAACAACAAGAAAAGCAAAGGCAATTGCTTGGATAGGCATCGTTAATAGTGAACTACTATGCATCCACTTAGCAATCAAAGGTGCTGCAAAAAATAAAAATAAGAAGCAAACAAAACCAAATCCAATTAGGAAAATGAGTGATAAACGCAAAATCCTTAATAAGGAGGGTATGTCATTATTAACGCGACTTTCAGCAATTAATTTAGAGATAGCTAAGGGGAATCCTGTAAGAGAAAAGGCGATCAATGTCGTATATATGGGATAAACTTGGTGATATATAAACATACCTTTATCCCCTACTAAATTTGCATAGTTAAGTCGATAGATGATTCCTAACATTTTACTTAAAAAAGCAGCTATAGTTAAAACTATAGCACCTCGAAACAAGCGCACTTGTTCCACTACCCCTTTATATAAACAAAATATACATTTTTCGAGTTGAAAAAGATAAACTCGAAACAAGTTGGTAATTGTCCAATTTGTTTCGAGTAAAATTTTAATGCTCCATTTGTTTTCCTAGAAAAGCAGCTGCTGTACTTGCCAATTTAGATTCGGTATCGCCCATTTTAACGCCTTCTTGTTTTGAAAGAAGTACAACTGCCCCAATAGGATCTCCACCTGAAATAATTGGCACAATAACGTAAGAATGATACTCCTCATTTAAATCTTTGACAATTTCAACAGAACTTGTTCCTGTCTCAAGACTAACACGTCTTTGATCCATACAAGACTCTAAAAGTGCACTCACAGGCTTCTCAGCATATTCCTTTTTTGTAGCACCCGCCACAGAAACAACAGAATCACGATCACATATTAATGTTACATGTCGCAAACTTTCATACAGGGCTTCAGCATATTCTTGCGCAAAATCCCCTAGTTCTCCAATTGGAGAGTATTTCTTAAGAATGACCTCCCCATCACGATCGACGAAGATCTCCAAGGGGTCACCTTCCCGGATTCGAAGGGTTCGGCGTATTTCCTTAGGGATAACTACCCTACCCAAATCATCGATCCGGCGCACAATGCCGGTTGCTTTCATGGCGTGCGTTACCTCACTTTCGTGATGAAGCTTTTATCAAATGTTAACAAAATACCTTGTAGAAGCACTCACCAACATAGTATCAGGTATTGAATCCCGAATTATGCAAGTTTTTTTGTAATGTCTTTAAAGAAAAATGCTAAAAGATTAAGATAAATAACAAAAAAATAATAATTTCATACTCAAGTACCTTTGAGGCAACAAAATTCATCACTTTGCAGTTTAAATTTAAACCCATGAGTTTAATTATAGCAGAAAACATGAAGTTTTAAGCTTAAATAATGCATTTCACAAACCCTAATATAACCTAATATGATAAAAATCATCTACCAAATATCACAATAACAAATATATTTTGTATGAGAAATATATTTCGCACTTTCTATATTATTTATTTATGACTAAATATCATTTACTGATTTTGTCCTTAATATATTTCATAAAATGTATCGATCATATGTGTATAAATTAACATATGTGTCTAAATTAACCAAAAATTATAACCTATTAATATTCCTTATACCAAAATAAACTAGAAAATTAAAAAAACAACACAATATTAAAAGAAATATAAAAATTTTCTAATCATTAATGATGAATAAATAATTAAATTAATAATAAAAAAAATAGATGAGCGGAAAACCAATGAATGGAAAACCAAAGATAGCTAAATTGAAAACCAAAATAACATATAAATTAACTTATTAACCTAGAAATAAAGCTTAAAGTATAGCAAGCGTCAAAAATAAAAATCGAGGAAATAAATGTAACATCAAGTTAAAAAATCAAAATATATCAACAATAAAAATAAATAATATTTCAATTATTTAAAGATGCCTTTTAACTTAATGAGAAAAAACAAAAAACATATATGTTTTAAAAAAGACAAATACGCAAAAACTGTTCCCCTTTATTGATAGCAAAAACAAGTGATAGAATATAAATTATTGAACAATCAATAAACCCTCTAATAATATCCTTATATGATACTACGAAGTTGCACGATAAAAAAGTTAAATAAATAAAAAACATTTTTTATCACAAAAAAAAAAAACAAAAACATCAACATCAGTAAACAAAAAATTAAGTTATAGCTAATATAAAAAAACAAAAAAATTGCACTAATTTAATTATTTTGCGTTCTTTTTTATATTCTTTTTTTGTATTTTTTTATTTATTCTTTTTTTGTATTTTTTTAAAAGATGCTACTAGCTTAAATACCTATTTAAATATTTTATGTATCATCAAATTGGATTTGGCAAAATCTGCACTGCATGCTATAGCCCGGTTGACCAAACACTGTCAACTAAGAAGGAGGGTTTATAAACATGCTTTCTATTGTGTGGTTACAGGTAAAAGGACCCATTATAAATAATACCAAAACAAAAGAAGAATCTAGTCAGAAAACAAAAAAAACAAACTTGAAATTATCAAGTCAGGCCCTTCCAGGAATTACAGTCTTGTTAGGAAACTATGGAGCTGGTAAATCAACACTTATAAGATGGACAGCATTAGAAAACAAACCAAATTCAGGAAAAATAATGTATAACGGCATCTTAGATGAACCATTTATTTGGGGCAAAAAAAATGAATGTTCAAATGATAAAAAATTACTTCATCTCTATCAACATTTGAGCTATCTACCTATAAGAGGTCGTTTGTCTTCATCCCAAAAGATCGAAAATATCCTCTTACATACAGCACAAATGAAAAAAATTAAGAATCCTTATTTATTATGTCGAAAAGAAATGACTCGTTTTGGTTTGCATAGCTATCGACATCAACCTGCTTATACACTTATGGGACAAATATGGAAGCGCTTCATGATCGTCTACGCTATGATCTTAGAACCTACTTTTTGGCTACTTGAGGAACCATCGTACAACTTAGATGCTGTAGGTAGACAATTATTGAATGAAGCTCTAAAGAGAAGGCCGAAAAACAGCATAACAGTACTATCTACGACCTATGATCTACTATTAGCCGAACAAGCAGATTATTTAATTTTGCTTGATCAAGGTATATGTTCATCCCAAGGAGACAAAAAAGATTTGATTTCTTCTATCCCTGGAGGCAACTTAAAATCTTGGTACTATCATCATACAAAAATAGCTTGTAATAGCAAATAGTATAGCTAAAATATTTGGAAATGAATTTCTAAAGATTTTACTTTAACAATAATCAAACGCAAAAATGAACTATAAAATATCTGTAAAAAATAATTAATGATCTTTATTAGTTCCTTAAAGCATCTGCAAGAGGTGAAACTTTTTCAAAAATTGAAGATAAAACATGTGTTTGTATATCTATTAAAAAGTCTTTTGCTTCTTTAACGGTAAAAAACATAATGAAAATCATGATACCCACAAAAGGGAGTATGGGATCAAGAACACGCCTAGCTGCCCTTGGTAAGAAAACTTCAATTACACGGTACCCATCAAGGGGTGGTATAGGTAATAAATTAAAAACAAATAATATGCTATTAATACTGGCGAATATATAAAGCATCTTTTGCATCTCAATGTTAGTCGCAAAAAAGGGAATTAAAAAACACGCTATGGCAGCCATAATAAAATTGCTTAAAGGTCCAGCTAAACTAACTGAAATACTACCTAAGCGAGGTGAATGCATACGACTACTGTCAACAGGAACAGGTTTTGCCCAGCCTAATCCAATCAAAAGAATCATCAATGTACCAAAAATTGTTAAATGGCGCGCCGGATTTAAACTTAACCTACCTTGGTCACGAGCTGTCGAATCTCCTAGCTGATATGCTACAAAAACATGTGCAAATTCATGAATAACGATAGCTACAACAAAAGAAATTATTTTATAAATTAAAATATCAAAAGATCCCAAAACACTAGTATATAAATCAGAAAACCAATCCATAAAGCCACACCTCTCCTTCTAAAAGAAAACTCTTGGATTGTTCTTTGTGGCTATTTATGTTCAAACTGCTTAGTAAAATCTAATTTAACATTTTCCGTAAAACTGTGGGTAAAATACCGCCAGCAAGATAATATTCAAACTCAATTTCACTATCTAAACGTAATAAAACATTAAATGACCATGTTAAACCATCATCTTCTTTTACAATAACAGATAAATGTTGTCTAGTTGCGAATTGTTTTGGCACAGAAGGAATTGATAATTTTTCATTGCCTTTAAGCTTTTTCTTAGGTAATTCTTCAGACAAAAATTGCAATGGCATTACGCCCATACCAACAAGGTTACTCCGATGAATACGTTCAAAACTATGCGCTATTACAGCACGTATACCTAGTAAATTAGTACCTTTGGCCGCCCAATCACGTGAACTACCTGTACCATATTCCTTACCCGCAATTACAACTAAAGGAACACCTCGTTCGCGATAACGCATAGCCGCTTCATAGATAGTCGTAACTTCATCTGTAGGCATGTAAAGCGTATATCCACCTTCTGTACCTGGAACCATTTGATTCCTTATGCGAACATTAGCGAATGTACCACGAACCATAACGCGATCATTACCACGACGTGAACCATAAGAGTTAAATTCAGCTGCAGGGACACCTTGTGATTGCAAATATTTACCAGCAGGGCTATTTAAAGGAATACTACCCGCAGGTGAAATATGATCTGTCGTCACGGAATCACCCAAAATTGCTAAAATATGAGCATCATCAATTGATTTGTTGCTTTCTTTAGCAGCGTCATCTGAAGTAAAAAAAGGTGGTTCCTGAATATATGTGGAATGTTCATTCCATTCATAGAGTAATCCCTTAGGGGTGGTTAATTTATTCCAACGTTCATTAGATGTAAATATTTTTTCATATTGATCCGAAAATTGCTTAGAATCAATAGCTTCTGCCATTATAGATCTAATTTCATCTGAACATGGCCAAATATCTTTTAAATAAACAGGTTTATTTTTCTCATCATATCCAATAGGATCCGTTTTAAAGTCAATATCTATTGTCCCAGCCAAAGCATAAGCAACAACTAATAAAGGTGAAGCCAAATAATTCGCTTTGACAAGCGGATGAATACGTCCTTCAAAGTTACGATTACCAGAAAGTACAGATACGACAGTTAATTCTTCATCGATAATGGCCTGTTCAATTTTTTGATGCAAGGGACCACTATTACCAATACACGTTGCACAGCCATAGCCCGCTAAATAAAAACCTAACTTTTCAAGGTGCGACAATAGATGTGTTTTATGCAAATATGATGTTACAACACGAGAACCAGGTGTAAGACTACATTTTACATATAATGGAACTTGCAAACCCTTAGAAACTGCCTTCTGCGCTAAAAGACCAGCACCTAACATAACAGCAGGATTGCTCGTATTTGTGCAGCTGGTAATAGCAGCGATAACAACTGAACCATTTTTTAATTTTACCGGCTTCTTATTCAATTCAATGGAAACTTCTTGTTTAATCTTAGCCTTATCTAAAGCAAATCCACCCTCTGTAGTTGCTTTTTCTGAAACAATTCTCCACGATTTTTTCATTTCAGTTAAAGGTACAAGGTCTTGTGGACGTTTAGGACCAGCTAGACTAGGTACAATATCAGATAGATTTAAATGCAAATTAGTCGTATATTCAGGCTCAGGAGAATCTGTACTGCAAAATAGCTTTTGTGCACGACAATAGCGATCTACTATATCAACATGTTCAAAAGAGCGCCCTGTATTTCTTAAATAATTAATCGCTTCATCATCGACCGGAAAGAAGCCTACCGTTGCACCATATTCCGGTGCCATATTGGCAATTGTAGCACGATCAGCTAAGCTAAGATCTTGCAATCCTGAGCCATAAAACTCAACAAATTTCCCAACAACATTCTCTCCACGTAAAAAATTCGTAACAGTTAAAGCTAAATCAGTTGCGGTTGCACCTGTAGCTAATTTGCCTGATAAACGCAAACCAACCACTTCTGGCATACCTAAAAATAAAGGATGACCTAACATACATGCTTCAGCTTCGATACCACCAACACCCCATCCAACAACACCAAGTCCATTGATCATTGTTGTGTGTGAATCAGTACCAACTAATGAATCGGGAATTAAAATCGTTTTATTACCTATCTCTTTTACCCTCACCACTTGTGATAAATACTCGAGATTAACTTGATGAACAATACCTGCGGACGGCGGTACTACGCGAAAGTTTTTAAAAGATTCTGCAGACCAGCGCAACAAACGGTAACGTTCTTCATTACGAGAGAACTCTTTGTCTACATTGAAAGCTAAAGCATCAGCTAATCCAGCGCGATCTACCATGACAGAGTGATCAATAACTAAATCAACAGGGATAGCAGGATTGACATCTTCCGGATTACCCCCTTTACGATGTACAGCTGAACGCAGTGCGGCTAAATCGACCACAGAAGGCACCCCAGTAAAGTCTTGTAAGATAATACGAGCCGGATGAAAAGCGATCTCTTTTCCAACATCTTGCTTATTAAATAGACGTCTAACGTGTTCTTTAGTAATAACTTTACCATCACATTGTCTAGCTATAGCTTCCAGCAAAATACGTAATGCATAAGGTAACTTATTTAAATCATAGCCCATATAATCGGCAATCGTTTCTAAATCATAATATTTATATGTTTTACAACCGATCGTTAACGTTTTTTCCGAAAACAAAAAATCCATATATAATGTGACATCTCCTTCAATTTAAAACAAATTTAAGCAAAAATATAAAAACATCACTACTAAGCAAAAATGAACCGAAAAACTTGTATAAAAAATATTTGCGCTGCTAATCAGCGTTCTGCAATTTAAGAAAGAAAAAACAAACACATCATCAATTGTAACAGTCCAATTTAGATAACATCAACTATTACCTCGTGAATTTTTAAAAGAAAATAAGAATTAAATTTTAAATATTATGCCAATAATACCATTGCTGCAAAATTTATAAATTAATATAATAATATTAAGATGAAATGATTTAATAAATATGAAGATGAAATAATGATCTAAGCTAGATAAGGTGCCACTACACGTAATCTATCATTTTCTACATACTCGCACCAATATTTTTCCAGAATGCATACATAATAATCAACTTGTTCGCGCGATTTTTCACTAAGCATAAGATATGGTATCCCAAAAAAGTGATGCGATAAGCAATTAGAAGCATGGACATCAGACCAATCTTCGCTTTTTTCCTGAAGTGATGAAAATTGAATTTCATAGATCATAACGGTACGAAAGATAGCTCTTTGTCGAAGATATTTTTTGTGTTTTCGCTCAATTAACAAAGACTGCTGAATATAATTCCATATCGAACGATAATGAACGCAATTTGCTAGTTGTGCATGTCTAAACAATGCATAGAAATCAAGAACACGAAAACGTAAACTATCGTTATAAGTACGGGTAAAACGATTAGACCACCTACGAGCAACACTGGTTAAAGCCTCGATAAAACCTTCTTTGGCATGTAAACAATGATCCATATTAAGTTCTAATTCTTTATACAACATCCTGAGAGCACTACGAACTTCTTTATTACTTTCAAAAGAAATAAGCTTTTCTTGTTCTTGACGAAAACGTCTTCTAAAGAGAATAGGACTTACGAAGCCTAAAACAATCGCATTTAACGCTTTATCTCCTGGATTATATCCTACACCTAATAATCTAGGTGGCTCAATAGCATAAGAAATTTCACAATCTTCGCGTGTCGGAAAAATAATAAAATGCACAAGGCGCGTATCTTTAAAATTATTTAAAATATTAGCAGGAGATAAATATAAACACCCAGACATGAGAAACCAAAAAAGCATATATAAAAAAATGTTTTTAGAATTATATAAATAAACCCTATCTGTTGTCGTTAAATACATACTCATACCTCCTATTTGATACGAATTTATTAGAACTAACATTTAAAATAATAAATAATAAATTTTTTTTATAAATATACAATTGGAATATTTTTGTTAAATTCTAAAGATAATATAAAAAATATTATTTTTAAGATACTATAAAACGAATTGTAGCATTTTTTGATATTCTAATCAAATGAGAAAATGCCAAAAAAGGATGAAAACGAATTGACTAATAGCTTATTTGTAACAAAAAAATCTTATATATAAGGATTTGTTTATAGCAATACATTACAATATATTCTATATCTTTTGATGTTCATTTTTTGAAATTCAAAATATCAAATAAAATTTACACTAATTAAGTATTTGGAATAATTTATTTATAAAAAAAAATTACAGATAAACTGTTGCGCGTTTTTTTATTCTTTGATACTTTAGATTGATCCAAACAATATAGCCTCTCTATGTATAAAAAAATTAAATATAGGATCAATACTGTATAGTCGGTTTGTTAAAATATATAAAAATTAAATAATTTTTATATATTTTTTTATATTTTAAGGTTTAATATGCCCTTGAACATATTTTTTAACTAGCGCATCTAAAGTAGTATCGGTAATATCAATCAAAAAAGGGGTGAATTTAAATTCATTCTCAAAACGATATAAATTATCTTTGTATTCCAATGATAAATATTTAAAATTACGCAAATTAATTCCCCTAAAGTGTTCTTCGTGGTAAAGAGATAATTTATCCAAGGCAGAAGAAAATAATTTCTTTGCTCCTCCTATATTTTCATTTCTATGATGATATAAACCAACAGCAACTTGAAGCAAACCATGGTAATAAATATCTCGGGCAGTTTCTAACCATAATTTTTCTAATAATTCATGACATTCAAAATAATCTTTTGTGTGATTGAAATGAAAAATAAACTCAGTATATAATGGCATATATGGCAATGAATTTACCCCTCTCCATACGTAAATTTTTATGTTTTAAGATAACATTAAGCAAATCTATTCTATCAATTGTCAGAAAGATCATAAACGAAAAATTATATGTAAATCAGTAGAATAAATTTATAAAATAGATCTCAAAATATTATTTGTTTTATTTGACATTATAACAAAAAAATTGTAACAAAAATAACTATCAGCTTCAAATTGTACATAAAAAAATAAATAAATTTAAAGACAAGAAAATTCAAAAATAAATATGCTGCCAGCTAAATTGTCTGTTAAATTCAGATTATATGTCTGATTTATCCAAAAATTCAGCTGCAACTTCGGGTAATAAGCTTATCGCACGACGAAATTTAAGATCTAATAAAACTAAGGTAAGTTCAGCTTCGGAAATCATTTTATGTTCATGATCAAAAATTTGTTGTTTAAGCATAAAGCTAGCATTGCCTTTTTTTAAAGGATAAGTAAATATTTTAATATTCTGCTTAGCAAATAGTTCGTGATAATAATTTATCGTCAAACGCACTACAACAATACCTACACCCAAATAAGTAAATTTATCGGCTGTTAAATTACATTGCTTTTCAAACCACATCCCTCTTGCTTTTTCCAGATAGTTCAAATATTTGGCATGATTCACATGACCCATGTGATCAAGATCTGATAAAGGAATGGTATGTGAAAAAAACATATATATCTCCTTTATTTATGAAAAAATAATATCTTAAAAACTAAATAAATCATCATAAATTTATATTTATAATTTTTAGGAATTTATTATTTGTTAATTTTATAAATTTTATTGTAATAAAAAGGAGGGGATAACCCCTCCTTTTATGCTCTTTAAAAAACTGTTTCAGCAGCTTCTTGTATAACTTCTGATAATGTTGGATGGGGAAAAACAATTAGTTTAAATTCGTCCAATACAGCTCCCATCTCAATACCAAATACAGTTATAGGTAAAAGCTCAGAAACATTATAACCAACCATTTGCGCCCCTAAGATTTGTTTCGTCTTTTGATCAAAGACTAATTGTACAAATCCCATAGGTTGTTGCATGGATAAAGCCCTACCATTAGCAGAAAAAGGATATCGAGCTATTTCTGGTGAAAATTGTGCTTTTTTAGCTTCAACAGCAGTTAATCCTGTGTAGGCGATTTCTGGATCACTGAAAATGACATAAGGCATAGCAGCGATCCTATCTTTATTCGCTTCAATTTTACAAGCAGCATCTACGGCAATTTTTGCTTCAAAACTAGCCTTATGCGCTAAAAGTGGTCCTTGGGTACAATCACCTATAGCATATACATAAGGGTTTGTTGTTAGACATTGGTTGTTTGTTTTAATAAAACCTTTATCATCAACCTCAATACCAGCACTCTTCAAATATATTTCATCGGTATTAGGTATCCGCCCAACAGCAACTAAGCCGTATTCAGCCTCATATGTCCTGGTTTCACCAGTAACTTTAGCAAATATTTGGACGTTATCACTCTGAGCGATACCGCGTTCAACATATGCGTTTAAAACAATTTGACCACCTTTTTCGATAAAACATTTGTGTACTATATCAACAAGTTTGGAATCTACACCAGGCAATAAGGTGTTTGACCCTTCTAAAATAGTAACTTTCGTCCCAAATTTTTGATAAGCAGTGCCTAATTCTAGTCCTATATATCCTCCGCCGATAATAACTAAACTTTTAGGTAAATCAGGTAAGTTCAGTGCTTCTGTTGAGGAAATAATCCGCCCTCCCGGTTTAAATGGCAAGGTAGGGATAGCTATCGGTCGCGATCCTGTAGCAACAATGGCTTGGCGAAAATTATAAGTTTGACCTGCTTCATCCCCGACAACGACCACTGATTTCTTGTTTATAAATCTGACGTCACCGGTGACGATTTCAATTTTATGTTTTTTAAGCAAACTATAAATCCCTTGAGTCAAACGGTTAATAAGTTCATCTTTCCAATGCAAGAGTTTTTGCCAATCAATTGGTATATTATTCGGTACACCAAAGCCGAATTTAGCAGATTCTTTAATATGTTCATAGTGTTTGGATGCACTAATCAATGCTTTAGATGGAATACAACCCCTATGTAAACAAACACCGCCCAATAAAGCTTTTCCTTTATCACCAACCGCACGATCAACAATAACGACTTTCCGACCTAATTGCGCTGCTTTAATTGCTGCAACATACCCACCAGGTCCTGCACCGATAACGAGTAAATCTACGTCGTGGGCAATATCACCTACTACCATTTATCTCATCTCCATAATCAATCTTTTCGGCCGCTCAATACGCTCTTTAATGTGCATGAGAAAAAGTGCTGCTATATCACCATCAATTAAACGATGATCAAAGCTTAAACTTATCGGTATCTGTTTACGAATGACAACTTTATGATCAACAGCAACCGGTTTATCCTTAATAGCACCAATACCTAAAATTGACACTTCAGGATAAGCGATGATCGGTGTAAAAAAACTACCGCCGATGTTGCCTAAGCTGGTAATAGTAAACGTACCTCCGCTTAAATCGTTAGCTGCCAATTTCATTTCACGCGCTTTTTCGGTGACTTGACGTATTTCATGCGCAAGTTCTGTCAAGGTTTTTGTAGCAACATTTTTAATGACAGGTACCATTAGTCCTTGCTCTGTAGCCACGGCAATGCCGATGTTTTCCTTTTTATAAGTTATGATTTCATCATTTTGAATCATAGAATTAAATAATGGAAATGTACGCAAAGCTGTAAGGGCCGCTTTCATAAAGAAAGGTAAATAAGTTATTTTCAGACCGGACAATGATTGCAGTTCTTTACGTAAAGAAAATAGTTCTTCTACATCCCATTCATCCATTAGGGTAACATGTGGTATCATTTGTTTACTTTCAACCATGCGCCGTGCAATAACTTTCCGAATGCCCTTTAAAGGTCTACGTTCGATTTCACCATCTATAAGGGCCACTGGTTCTATCGATATATTTTCGGATAAAGCTGTTTTATGATGGACAGTCTGTTCCTTAACCGTATCTTTATCATGTACCGATCTTTCGACATCTGAAGCTAAAATACGTCCACTTCTACCCGTGCCTTCTATACTAGTTAAATCAACGCCTAAACGACGTGCTAGCTGCCGCACAGAAGGCATGGCTTGAATACCAATAACATTTTTCTTCACGTCTGATACACGCGTTATGTTCTCAATCGGAGGTGCAATCTCACAAGTCGTTGGTGAAATATCAACTGAAATATCTATAGAATTATGTGCTTCTTTTCCTTCCTCTTCGATAATAGCCACCAAACTGTGCACAGGAACAACTTGTCCTTCCTTAATGTACAATGTTTTTACCACACCTGATACGGGTGATGGTATTTCAACGATCGCTTTATCGGTCTGCACTTCCATAAATGGTGCAAAAATATCGATTTTGGCCTGCTCACAAGCATGTATCTTGACAACTTCAGCCTCCTGTAATCCTTCACCTATATCAGGTAGCTTGAATTCATAAGCCAAAACCATCACCTCCTAACATCTTAGTTTTTTTAAATTATATATGCTTAAAAGATAGATAATTTTATATATAGAGATATATTTATAAATTTATTAAATCATTATTTTTATTTATTACCAAATAAAAATTATCGGTATGCATTTAAAAAGCCAAAACTTTATGTGCTGTGGCTAAAATACGTTCCACTGATGGTAACCATTCAGCTTCAATCATGGGAAAAGCAAGAATTGTATCCGGAGCCGTAACGCTTAAGACCGGGGCATTTAATGACAAAATCGCTTTTTCTTGTATCTGAGCTATAACATAGGAGGCAATGCCTGCCATCTGCTGTGCTTCTTGGATGACAATCGCACGGCCTGTTTTGTGTACTGATGTTAAAATGGTTTCTATGTCTAATGGAGATAAGGTGCGCAAATCAATTAATTCCGCAGAGATACCTTTTTCTGCTAAAACATCAACAGCTGATTTCGCCATATTGACCATGGCGCCATAAGCGATAAATGTTATATCAGTTCCTTCAGATACAACATGAGCTTTACCTAGAGGGATGGTATACCGGTTATGCGGTACTTCGCCTTTGGAAAAGTAGAGTTTGATATGTTCAAGAAAAAACACAGGGTCAGGGTCTTGAATTGCAGCTAGTAATAAACCTTTGGCATCATAAGGGTTTGAAGGTACTACGACCTTCAGACCTGGTGTTTGCGTTAAAAGACCTTCTAAGCTATCACTATGCAATTCTGGGGATTTAATCCCAGCGCCATAGGGTGCACGAAAAACAATGGGACAAGTATACTTACCTCCTGACCGATAACGCATTCTAGCGGCTTGGGCGATGATGGAATCAAGTGCTTCAAAGATAAAGCCGATAAATTGAATTTCTGCTACAGGATGGAATCCTTGGATACCTAATCCAACCGCCATTCCACAGATACCTGATTCAGCTAAAGGCGTATCGAACACGCGGTCTTCACCAAATTGTTTTTGGAGACCATCACTAACGCGATAAACACCACCATTTCTACCTACATCTTCACCAAATAGGACAACATTTTCATCCTCAGATAAAGCAATATTAAGCGCACTATTTAAAGCTTTAACCATCGTGATTCTTTCCATTTTTAAACCTCCTCTGCTTCCAAAAACCATTGTTGCTGTTCTTTGAGGCTATAAGTTGGTTGATCATACATCGCATTTATCAACTGAGCAATTTCCATCGGAGGATATTCCTTAGCCTGTTTCAATGCTTCTGTAACTTCTTGTTTCGCTTTTTGCATTATTGTTTCTTCTTCATCTTGGGACCAAAGTTGTTTTTGTGTAAGATAATTACGCATCCTTATTAAAGGTTCTTTTTGATTGTAAGGCGAAACATCGTCATCCGTACGATAACGTTTTGTATCGTCACCTGACATCGAATGAGGTCCAATACGATAATTTAACATTTCAATCAAGGTCGGTTTACGATCTGAAATAGCTCGTTCACGTGCATCAGCAACAGCTTTATAAACAGCTAAGGCATCCATACCATCTACCTGCATACAAGGAATACCCGCAGCAATACCTTTCTGAGCCAAAGTTGCCGCGGAGGTTTGTTTACTTACAGGTGTCGAAATAGCATAGTGATTGTTTTGTACAATAAATACAATTGGCAAATTATATACACCGGCGAAATTCAAAGCTTCATAAAAATCACCTTGAGAGGTGCCACCATCACCTGTATAAGTAACAACAACACGATCAAGTTCTTTGCGTAATTTAATACCCATAGCCACGCCAATTGCTTGTACAAACTGAGCTCCAATAATAATCTGTGGCATTAAAATATTTAAATCATCAGGTATTTGTCCCCCATGTTGATGGCCCGCAGACCAGAGGAACGCTTGATACATTTTATATCCATGGAAATATAATTGTGGGAAATCTCGATAGCCAGGTAAAATCCAATCTTGTTTTTTTAAAGCATATTGACTTGCTACCATCGTAGCTTCTTGACCCGATACAGGCGCATAAAAACCTATCTCACGCTGGATTGATAAAGCAACAGCAAGTTTATCCCACGCTCGTACAAAAACCATTCTTTGCATAAGCAACCGCATCTCATCGTCGGTTAAAGGTAAATCAGTTGTCAATAGTTGTCCGTTTTCATCTAGGATAGTAAAAGGTTTAACCGGATGGATCCTAATATAAGCCATTTGTTCGCGCTCACTCTTTAACTTATCTTTCTTGTGCACGTTTCCACCTCACGCATAATAAAAGTCATCTAAATTAAAAATCAAAATAATGAATATTCCACAGAATAAAAAGCAAAAAATGAGCTACCAATCATAGCAAAAATCCAAATCTTTTTATATAAAAAAATATTCCTGAGAACCAAAGTTTTGGATTAAAAATCATATTATAACTACTTAAATAAAATAAACTATAAAAAACAAAAGATACAAAAAAGCGCTAGCTGAAAAATGCCTAAATTTAATCCAAAAAGCATATATTGTATCCAAGGTTAAACAAACCATCTCCGCCATCATTTTAGACCTTATGATCGTAAGTTGCAATATTGTGCAAAAAATACTGATCTAGCTATTTAGGACAATATTAATTGTGAGCAAAATTTAAAAGATATTTCCGGAGGATAATGATTGGTTAAAAATATAATTTTAAATATTTTATTAATTCTATTATTATTAAATATTATAATTGATCCACAATCAGCCATTGTAGGTGCAAAAAGGGGCATGAATATATGGTGGCAAATCGTGATGCCATCTTTGTTTCCTTTTATGTTAATAACCGAATTTATGCTCAGAACGGGAATGTTGAATAAAATAGGTAAATTAGTCACACCTATCATGCAGCCATTATTAAATATTTCGTCCCAAGGACAACTCGCATGTATTTTAGGTTGGTTAGCTGGTAATCCAACTGGAGCTATTATAGCTGCTCATCTAAGGAAGAATAATCTTATTTCGCGTCATGAAGGAGAACGCATCTTAATGACCGGTTGCACCATGAGCCCTATTTTTCTAAGTGGCGCCATTGCCACAGGTTTTTTGCAACGCGCTGATCTAGCTTGGCTTATTATATCAGCACATCATTTAGGCAATATATGCCTTATGATTTTTTTACGCATTATATACAAAGTTTTTGATTTTAATAATAAAAACAATAATAATAAAAACAATAATAATAAAAACAATAATAAAAATTTTAGTCAAATCAGCAATATAAGTAAAAGTAAAGAAATGACCAGTACCATCAATCAAATAATCGATCAAAAACCCTGGAATATCACGGTAAGAGAATCTATTGATAAAGCAATGCAAAATATGTTTCTATTGTTAGGATTTATTATTTCGTTTTCCTCATTAATAAATATCATAAGCCAACTACAATTACTAACCTCGATAAATGATTATCTAAAAAATATCCCTTTTTGGGCAGAAAATACCAAAATAATAGGCGCGACAATTACAGGTATAATAGAAGCAACTTTAGGAAGCCAATTAATAACAGAACAAAACTTACAACTTTTTATAAAATTAATGATAATTTCAGGCATTGCAGCTTTCGGAGGCATATGCATCCACATGCAGATAGCAAGTTTTATCTCTAAAACCGATTTGCGTTACTCTAAATACTTTTTAGCAAGATTAGTACATGCTGTTTTGTCATCAATAATAACTTTTATTCTAGTACAACCGCTTACGCAATATATAACTGATATTCCGGTATTAATGACTAGCGTTGTGCTGTCTAGTTATATAAGACCTAGCCACATATTTATTATAATATTTTTTATTATCTGGATATTCCAAAAATACAATTTGAACAAAATAAAAAAGTATAAAATGTAAAATAAAATGCAGGACATAACATTAAATGTCCTGCATTACGAAATTCCCTTTCATAATAAATTAAGGGAATTTTTTTTTCAACATAAAAGAAACATAATCAGGTACTAATGCTTCAAGCGGTGCTCCATGCTGGGCCACTTCCTTAACCATCCCAGAACTTATATATGAATGCCGACTATCACTCATTAAAAAAAGCGTTTCAATTTCCGGACCAATTTTACGATTAAGCGCAGAAATTTGTAGTTCATATTCAAAATCAGATGTCGCTCTTAACCCTCTTAAGATAACATTAGCTTTTTTACGACGTACATAATCGACAAGTAAGCCATCAAAACTGTCAACCTCAACATCTACTAATTTAGCTGTGGTCTCTTTAATCATTTGCATACGTTCTTCGACCGAAAAGAGCGGTTTCTTAACACTGTTAATGAGTATCGCTACAATAAGTTTAGGAAATATCTGCGATCCTCGAACCATAATATCTATATGACCATATGTAATAGGATCAAAACTACCTGGATAAATGGCAATCTGCAATTATGATTCTCCTTAATCAAGATCATTTTGATAAATGGTAATCTGTGTTAAACCATAGGAACGGCTTTTGTATATGCTTAAGGTATTTATTTGATGTGGCAAAGTCATCGTATGTAAATGCTCAACAATTAACTGACCTTTGGATGCTAATAAAAAACTATCGGCGATTCTCTTAAGTAAGATTAAGGATAAATCAGATTTATAAGGTGGATCCATAAAAATAAAAGTAAACTGCTTATTTAATTTGTTTAGAAGAGGAAAAACATGTTTAGCATCTTTGCAATAAATCTTAGCTTTGTCAGAAAATTTAACATATTGAATATTATCTTTTAAAACACGATATACCAAAGGATCTCGCTCAATAAATACTACCCTTGATATACCTCTGCTTAATGCCTCCAAACCTAGGGCTCCACTTCCGGCGCAAAGATCTAGCGCGTCGCCACTGTTGAAAAAGGGACCAATCATCTGAAAGAGTGCTTCTTTGACTCGATCGGATGTAGGGCGCACGCGGGGCGGGCAACGGAGGCGCATACCCTTGGCGATACCGGCTACGATGCGGATACGCACCCCTCCTACTAAATGGCATTTCACTATCGTTGATTATCGTAGCATAGAGCAACATTAAAAGCCAATCTAATTTATTAACATTAGAAATGTTTAATAATCTATTACCATTATGATAAGAACGATAACCTCGACCTCGTCGTCTCAATGGCAAAGAAAGAAAAGGTATATGCCCACAACCATGAGGTGGATATCTTCTTTTATTTTCCTCCATTGAATTAACCTCACTTAAATCTCTCAGCGAAGCTTTACCTTTGGCTGCATATTCTTTTTTTTCAGCAAAATTAACATTATTCTTTCTAATTTGATTCGTGGTAGGCAAATCATCATTTGACGTCTTATTCACATCATTTATGGCCATATCTTTTGGTGCCTCCGCCATAATCACAAAACCCCCTAAATTTAAATATATGAAATGTCTATATCCAAATCATATAGATAAAAATTATATAAATTTAAATAAAAATAAATATATATTTGTTTATTTTATATAGCAATTTATGCAAAAAAGCCTTTTATGGAAGAGGCACATTAACCTGTTATTTTTATAAAAGAAAAGAAAACAAAAAAACAAAACAAAAACATAAAGAAAAAACACCAGCTATTCAAAAAGCTTGGTGTTTAAAATTAAGACATTAAAGGCCGTTTAGGCCGCATTTTATCTTTACGTGAACTTGTCACTATTTTAGGCGTTTTAATTTTAGGCTTAGGTGAAACCGTTTTCACTTTTTTGCGCAAAGATGGTACAACCGGTAAATTTTTCTTTTTTTTGGTCTTTTTTTCTTCTTCTTGAAATGATATCGATGATCGCGTTGAAGAATATAAATAATCATCTTTTGGTATATTTTCTAGCTCATCTTCAAAAGGAGACAACCATGAATTATCCGAACGTTTGGAAAAAGAATCATCACTAGGCGGTATTAAGCCATATTTATTTAATTGATCGATTACTTCCTCACGGATAAGAGCTCGTAATTCTTGATCTCTAGGATTTTTTATGGACAGATCACGTCTAATTTTAGACATCAAAATCCTCCTCGTTTATGAGAAAAAATAAAAATTTACCAACGTAAGCGTAGTTTACCATTAGCTTTCTTTGGCATTTTAGAGGTCAGAACACGATAAAGAATACGCGATTCACGAAAACTAATAATGCCTTCTTCATAAAGCAGATGAACCAACTTAGTAGACAGGGTTAAAAAACGCTCGTCATGTTGAAATAAAGCTATCTCCAATGGAGATAGAAATCGACAAGGTATCCCTTTAGCAAAATGCATAAGACCTTTACTACCATGAACTGTTCTTACGTGTAAACATTCCTGTAGGAGGGTTTGAAAACCAGAAACAGTAATAACGCGTCGTTTGATAATATCGTTAAGTGCATCTACGATCGATTTATATACAGCTAATCTAGACAATATTTAGCCCCCTAAATACAGTTAATGATGCACTTTATTCATCCTCGCATTTAAATGTTCAAAATATGTCAAATAATTTTTTATGATTATTTGTAAACAAAATAACAAAATGGTAAATCCCAAGCTATGAAAACACTATATCCTAGTGGAAGATTGAGAAATATGCTTGCCATTCCATTGTATTCTTTTAAGTACAAAATATGGGCATCCGAAATTACAAAATTCGAATAAATAGTCTTGAATGTTTTTAAAACGTTCGCCTTTCCAATATCTATGTCTATAATCAGCAAAAAAGCCCTTTAAACGAAGTTGACCGTATCCCCAGTCACCAACAATATAGTCATACTTATGTAATACATTACAAAAACATTTACGAAAAACATCCGGTTTCCATCCCGAGCTATTTTCTGCAATCAAATAATATAAAATACCGTGCAAACGAATAGATGCTCGCATTTTCTAACTTCCATTCTTCGGATAAATTATGAAAAAGATTATTAAAAAATAATTAAAATACATAACATGCCAGGCAGACTTTTGTCTTATTAGGATAAACTGTGCCTAGGAAGGAGGGTACATTATTTGCACCAACAAAATAATAAGCGAATCAAAAAAAAACTATATTATAGTATCATAACCATTTATAGCCTAATAGCAATTTCTCTGACAGGTTGCAACCGTTGCAATCCTCTACCCAATCAAAATGAAGGGCAAAATGCAAAAATACCCTTATATCAATTATCTGACAGACCTTCACGTTTTGATAACGGTAATAATAAAGAAAAAAATCCTGAAAAAAGTCCAGGGCAAAATCAAATCGGTTATTTTAGTTATAACCCCGAACTTTATGAGAAAAATACGCAAGGTAATAGCATGCCTCTGATTTATATAGATAGACAAACATTAGCCGAAGGCTTGTCTTATTTACTCAAAAATATAGATGAGGTTGAAAGTAATACAATTATTGTAACAGATGATTATATTTTTGCGGGTATCGGGACAGGTGAAAATGAAACATTGGGCGATGAAACAAGCGAAAATGTTGATACCTTGATTAAAAATATCACACCCCGTTATTTCAATATTGTGGTTTTACCGGAAAAATATCTTAAGAATAAAACCAAAGATATTAAATACTTAAAAATCCACGGTAATAATAGTGTTGAAGATCCCACTAATACGTTAGAAAAATCTTTACGAGAATTAGGCGATAAAAATCCACCACATTTTTATTCTCCTGCAATACCATCCGAAAAACAAAGATTTATCCTAGAGAAAGAAAACAATTAAAGTTAATTAAAAATACAGGAAAAAATATAGTTAACAGGAAATATTCAATATTTAGACAAGGCTATCTCAGCTGCATCAGCTTGTTTATGAGCTAAATAAGAACTTCTAACAAGCGGACCTGCTTCAATATGAGCAAATCCCATCGCAATACCCTTATTTTTAATGTTATCAAATTCACTTGGTAATATATACCTGTCTAATTTAAAATGATGTTTCGTAGGTGGCAAATACTGCCCTAGCGTTAAAATATCGACCTGACATTCACGCAAATCCCTCATCGTATCCAGAACTTCATCTTCGGTTTCACCAACTCCCAACATCAAACTGGTTTTTGTCGGTATCATAGGCGCAAAATGCTTAGATTGACGTAAAAGGTTTAAAGAACCATCATAAGTAGCTTTGGCCCTAAGGTTAGGTGTTAAGCGTCTTACTGTCTCTAGATTGTGATTTAAAACATCAGGCATTTTATCAAGAACAACTTTTAAAGATGAAATACAATGTTTAAAATCCGGGATAAGAACTTCAACACGCGTTTTAGGATTAAGCTCCCTAATAGCATCTATAGTAGCAGCAAAAACGCTAGCTCCTCCGTCTTTAAGGTCATCCCTAGCAACAGATGTAACCACCGCATATAGCAACCCCATTCTATTCACAGCTTCAGCTACAGACATCGGTTCATTGAGATCTAATTCATTTGGTAATCCTGTATTAACTGCACAAAATCGACAAGCACGCGTACAAACTTTACCCAAAATCATAAAAGTAGCTGTTCCTTGTGACCAACATGTATGTATATTAGGACAACGAGCTTCCTCACAAACAGTATTTAGTGATTTACTCCTCATAAGGTTCTTCAATTCATTATATTCCTCACTATTATGCAAACGAACTTTAAGCCAAGATGGCTTTCTAGCGGATATTTCATGTCCTGCATTCATAATTTTAATATCCTCCTAAAATACAATATGAATTAAAAAAGTAATTTTGAATTAGAAATTAAAATCAGATTATATATAAATAAAAATTTTTTATTTAATTAAAATATATACAATACCAAATTAAAAAAAGCAGAAAAAATACTAAAATAGAAAAATACTAAAAACAATAATTAAAAATTCTAGCAAAAAAACCAAGAAACAAGCTCTGAAAATAAATTCTTAACATCAAGATCAGCATATGAAATATATTTTAACATGCCTTTTCATCAAAATAACCTGGTGAAAAGGCATCAGCTAAAATAATTATCTAAAATAATTATCTAAAATAATTCCTATATAGTCTGAGATATAAAAAACACAAAAATGTGAATATACTTATAATAAAAATAAAAAAATGGCTATTTAACAAAAAAATGGCTATTTAAATCCCTAAACACACATTACATTGTTTAAAATCAGTTTAGAAGCATAAAACAAATAAAGATTACATTTTACATTATAACCTAATCGCTACAATGGACAAACAGTCCAACAAATTATAATCTTGATAAAAAACAGCTCTGAATAATGAACAAGAACAAGATTTAAAACACAAAAAATTTTTATTATTTTTATAAATATCATATTATAGTTAAAAAGAGATTTTTATCAAATGGATATTTATAAATTTTTGTTTTTAATATGATTTTTAACATGCTTTTTAATATATTTTCTAAAAAAGGAAGACGTATATGCATAAAAATTTGAATAGTTTCCTGCAAATATTAACAAAAGAAAAAGATGTCGTTGTTGTTACAGAACCTGTAGATCCTTATTTAGAATTAGCTGAAATTCATAGACGTGTTATTCAACAAGAAGGACCTGCATTATTGTTTATCAATGTCATTGGTAGTAAATTCCCTGTAATTACAAATATTTTCGGTACCAAAAAAAGGATTGATTTAGCTTTTGGACATCGACCAGAAAAGTTAATCAATGAAGGTTTAAAATTAATCGATCAAATGTTTCCGATTAAATGGCCAACTATCTGGCAAAATCGGGAATTGTTCAAATCAATGCTGAGTTTCGGTTTAAAAAAAATGGCACCCCATAATTCGCCTGTTTTATCATACAAAATGGATGAGGTCGATCTAGATAAGATGCCCTTATTAACTAGCTGGCCTGAAGATGGAGGCGCTTTTATCACACTACCTATTGTGTACACGGAATCTTTACATGATAGTAAACCTAATATAGGTATGTACCGGATGCAAAGATTAAGCAAAACTACTACTGGTATGCATTGGCAAATTCAAAAAGGTGGTGGTTTTCACTATCATTTAGCAGAACAACAAAGCAAGGATTTGAATGTTAAAGTATTCTTAGGAGGACCACCTGCTTTAATCGTCTCTGCTATAGCCCCCCTTCCTGAAGCTATATCAGAGTTATTGTTAACATCTTTTTTATTAGGAGAAAAAGTACCTATTACATATGATAAACAAGGTAATTTTATTGGTCCAGCTGAAGCTGAATTCATATTAGAGGGCATTGTAAAACCTTTTGAAAGAGCTATAGAAGGTCCTTTTGGCGATCATTATGGCTTTTACTCATTAGCACATAATTTCCCCGTATTTAACGTAAAAAATATTTATTTTCGTAAAAACGCTATCTACCCTGCCACCATAGTGGGTAAACCTCGCCAAGAAGACTTTTATTTAGGTGAATTTTTACAACAATTACTGTCTCCACTTTTTCCACGAGTTATGCCTGGTGTAAAAGAAATATTCACATATGGAGAAAGTGGTTTTCATGCACTAGCATCAGCAATTGTCAAAGAACGCTACGAAAGAGAAGCATTAACACACGCTTTGCGCATTTTAGGCGAAGGGCAATTGTCGTTAACAAAGTGCTTATTAGTAACTGATCAATGTATTGAATTAAATAATATCAAAAAATGTTTAACAACGATTTTAGAACGATGGCAACCAGAGATAGATCTTATTATTTTTCCTAATACCTCAGCAGATACACTAGACTACGCAGACGGAAAGTTAAATCGTGGAAGTAAAATGATCCTTTTAGGTACAGGAAAACAAAAAATAAGAGATTTACCCAAGACACTACCTACTTTTGATCATCCGGCGATTAAAAAACAAGCAATGTTCTGTCCAGGTGTCTTAGTGTTACAAACCACATCCCATCAAGAAAATCCTGATCAAGCAAATCATTTACTTGCTACCAAAAACGCAGAGCTACTAAAATGGCCTATGATTATTTTAATAGATGATATCTCAATGGCCGCAGATACTACAAACTTTCTATGGAGTATATTCGTAAGGTTTGATCCATATCTAGATGTACATATAGAAAAAAAATTAATCAAACACCACATATCATATAGCTATCCCATGATCATCGATGCACGCCATAAAAAGCACCACCCATCAGAAGTTATGCCTGATATGAAAACTGTAAAAAAAGTCGATGATAATTGGCACAAGTATTTTCCTAAATCTTTTAATTAATATATATATTATATATTAAATATAAAAACTATATATATGATTGAATCATTAAAAGTAAAATACTATGGTTCAATCATATATAAAAAATTAACTCAAAATTACTTTGTCATAATATAAAAAATACTAAATTAATATTAAAATCAACCTAAATAATTAATATAAAATTAAATAATAGATTATTTGTATTTTATTTATTAAATTATTAGTTATAAACCATATTAGCCATAAACAAATCATATAAAAAAAATATTATTTATAATATACTAAGCATGTAATAAACAAATGCATTTAAAAACCATTATAAATAAAGACTAATTCAGATAAACAGGATATAAAATATTAAAGATAGATATTTTATATGTATACGATAGTCGACATAATTATTATAAATAAAAATATCAAAAAATTTTATAAATTTAAGATCTAGATCACCTATCTGGCTAAATTTAAATAAAAGTTAATTTAAAACACAATTATTTTTAAATAATTCCCATAAAATTACCTTTGATTAAATATAGAATTTTGATTTATAATAATATCATAATCAATCATCTTATTATATTTTTAATCTAAACAGATATAATGTTTTTTAAAAAACATTATCAAAATAAAAAAACAAAAGGGATTTGATCAATATGTGAAAAAAAATAACAAAAACAGCTATCGCTAGCCTACTATGTCTATCTGCTTTCAGTGCCTTGGCTATAAATTCTGCTAGTGCTCATTATATTAATGACGATCATTATGGTGGTTATAGTAGTTATGGTGGTCATAAACATCATAGACATCATAGACATTATAAACATCATGGTTATGGTCATCATGGTCATGTTTATGGTTATGTTTATGGTCATTAATGTAAATTAACTTTTGATAATATGAATTGTATGAAAATAATATAATTAATGCGTAAATATATTTATAGTTGATATTATAATTGATTATAAAGATTAAAATATTTATAATAAAAAAGCATCTCTATCATGGTTGTTTAATAATAAAACCATGATAGGGATTTGTAATATTTTTTTTAAAATATTCATGTGTAAACTATTCTAATAATTATATATAAAAAATAACAAAATTTTATCCTTTTAGATTATTTTACAAATTATATATTTATAAGAAAATATTAACATAATATAGTTATGCATACCTGAATGCTCAATAATATGATTTTAATTATATATAATTAACAAAATATCAAATGATAACTATATTAAATTTGAAAAGATCTGAGTTATTATAATTACAAAAATAGCCCCAACAGCTCTGATAGGTATAATGTGTCTACAATTTTTTCTTGTTAGCTAATTTTAGTTAAGGATAATTAGTAAGGTTATCATTATTATAGAAATAACTATTATTATCACAGAGATAAATATCATGGATACCAACATCACGATAACTTAAATAACACTAATTATAACGGGTATCAAAATAATGGTCATGTAAATAAAAATTATTATGATTGTTATTATACTCATCATAAATTTTAATATATATCGAAAAATACTATATAAAAAAAGTAATATCATCTATATAGTATTTTTTATCTTGATTTACCAGTAATTATTCTTTGATTTAATATAGATTGTTGATTTATATTTATATCATTATAATTAATAATTATAACTTGGATGGAAATGTCATTTAACTCAGCATTATAAAAACAACAAACCATCAAAGGGATTGGATTATTATGTTGAAACAATAGTGAAAAATTCTCTTATATGTATATTATCTCTACCGATGCTATCCTGTTCTCTAATCTCAGCAAAAGCTAATTATAACGGTCTTCATAAAGCATGTCACATGAAAAAACATCATTGTTCACATAATCACGGTTCACATAAATAAAAGTATTTATGATATAAAAATAATAAAAAATTTGATGTGATTTTTTAATCCTTTTAACTTTTATTTCTGTGAATTAGATAAAAAATGTTGTTTTGTAATCATATTATAATTATAAAATATTTTATTGTGTTAAAAATTGGAGAAAGATATTTTTTATTTAAAAAAATAAAGGGGTTGAATTATTATGTTTAAAAAAATAACAAAAACAGCTATCGCTAGCCTACTATGTCTATCTGCTTTAAGTTCCGTTGTTGTAAGTTCATCAGCTAATGCTTGTTGTTTAATTAAAGCATTTGGTGGATACCGAGGAGGCAACGGTGGTTATGGCGGCGGAGGCAGCGGTAGTTATAGCATAAGCGGCGGAGGTAACGGTGGTTATGGCATAAGCGGCGGAGGTAACGGTGGTTATGGCATAAGCGGCGGAGGTAACGGTGGTTATAGCATAAGCGGCGGTTATGGCGGCGGTGGTTATGGCGGCGGTGGTTATGGCGGCGGCGGTTATGGCGGCGGCGGTTATGGCGGCGGTGGTTATAGCATAAGCGGCGGAGGCAGCAGTAGTTATAGCATAAGCGGAGGTTATAGCATAAGCGGCGGAGGCAGCAGTAGTTATAACATCAGCGGCGGAGGCAGCGGTTATTTTATATAGTGGCTTAGAAGAAAATAATGTAATAAAAAATCCTATAAATAAAGGGAAACAAAGCATTAAAAATATTAGTTATGGATATGTAGGATGATAAATTAAATAATAATCAATCCACATATTTTTGAATATATAAATATGCATTGACTATAAAATTTATAAAAATGTTTAATTTAAATTAGTTATACAATTTTATAATGATAATCCGATAAATAACAAAAATAATCGCAGTAAAATTATAATATACTCCATATAAATATTAAAAAATCATAAAAGAGAATTTTATAATAGATATCATAAAAATAATTAGCTAATAACTAGAACTGCATTAAAATATTAGCTAAATAAATATATTCTATTGATATAAAGAAATAAATTTTAAATTATAATATAAATCAAATAGAAAAGGATTGATTAAATATGTCAAAAAAAGGATTAAAAAAAATAGCAAAAATAACTTTAGCCAGCTCACTAGCTTTATCTATTTTTGGAACCATAGGTAATTTGGCATCGGAAAAAACAGAAGCTGTTAATTTCAGCTATAAATACAGCTATAATTATAATTATTACAATGATTTTTTAAGAATGTCACAAATGTATGGTAAAATACCTTACTATGATTACGGAAATCAATATGAAAGATTCGGATTAACTGCTAGATATTATTACCCTCATTTAAAAATATGTCTATCTTTTGCACCTAATTACTTCGGATTTCGTGGTATATTAAAACCTTTTCCAAATAATTATCACACCAATAATTATTACAATGATTTTTTAAGAATGTCACAAATGTATGGTAAAATACCTTACTATGATTACGGAAATCAATACGAAAGATTCGGATTAACTGCTAGATATTATTACCCTCATCTAAAAAGATGTCTATCTTTTGCACCTAATTACTTCGGATTTAGAGGTATATTAAAACCTTTCCCAAATAATTATATTCACTAAAAATAATCACTAATATTTTAGGCAATAATTCTTTTATTTTAATTAATAACGTGTAAAATAAAAAATATATAATTAATAATAATTTATGCCCAATCTATCATTTATAGATTGGGCATCCTTGCTATTTTAGGATCTAAAATATATGATAGATATATAATATAATTATTTATATTTTGTGGATATTATACATATAAAATAATATGACTAAAATGATTATTTTAATCTTAGTATCAAAATAATTACTTGTATAAAATTAGCATATAATCAATTAATATATAACAAAAATACAAAAATAAATATTATATATTTTGAAAATTATAAGTAATTAACAGAGCTTGTCCAATAAACCATGTTAAATAGTGTTTAAGAAACTAATTTAATGCACAAAAAGCTATGATAATATCTATTTTTGTGTTTAAATTAAAGCATTACTAATCGTCTACATTAATATTTCTGGACAAGTCTATTGTTCTTATTATCTTTTTGGCGTCTTTTGCCTATATCTTATCTCTCTATAATATATGTTTTGCAAAAAGTATATTGATTTAAAAAACTAATTTTATTAATTAAACATTTTTAAAATGAAGTTTATATGCTGTACATGCAAAAAAAGAAACAAAATTTAAATTATTAATAAAAATAATAAAATTTTATTATATTTCCAAAGTTTACAATATATTACATTTTAATATTTTACAAACAAAAATAGACATTCCACTATCACCTGTGTAGAATGTAAGTGTTAATAAAAAACCAACAGGAGGATAGAGAATGTCTATTAATTGTAGGTTAACAAATAAATCTCATTTGGTCAAATTTTTTCGTAAATTGGGGTTAATATCCCAATTTACTTCATCTGTTTTTAATCATATTTTGCAGATTATTGATGGTATGTTGTCACAAAACTTTAACGGAACTTTGTCAGATATTCATAAAAAAAGCTTTTATAACAGGTGCCGCCAAACGATAAGCCATATGATGACTAATTCAAAATGGGATGAAAAAATACTTAGTGACGCCATACACAATGTTGCTTATGAAGAAGTTATCAATTAAGCTAAGAGAAAAAATAAACCTTACTTTCTGATAATTGACGACACAGTATGCCATAAGACAAAGCCATCATCATTAGCTGAACACCCTATACAAGCAGCAGGTTACCATTATTCTAATCTAGATAAAAGAAGTGTATATGGTCATTCTATTGTTCAAGCTATGTTACATACAGATGGTTTAAGCTATCCTATAGAAGTTACACGTGCTAATAAAACAGAAAGTAATAAAATGGATACTGCTTGCGATATCATATCTAGTGCTCCTGAGCCAGATCACAAAGCATATGTTTGTGTAGATTCTTGGTATATTTCAAAAAAGATCATCGAAACAAGCTTAAAAAAAGGATTTCATTTTATAGGTGCATTAAGAATCGATATTGTTATTTGTCCTTTAGGCATTAAAAATCAAATAAAAATGTTTTTAAATTTTATAAAAAATAAAGATACAAAAGTTGTTACCATTAAAAAACAAAAGTATCGTGTTTATAGATATGAAGGTAATCTTAATTTTATTGACAATGCAGTTGTCCTTATTTGTCTTAAGGAAGGTCAAGATATATCTAAAGCAAAAGCTTTTATTTGCACAGATATGGAGCTAAGTAATGAAGAAATTCTAAATTATTATTCGAAAAGATGGGAAATCGAAACCTATTTTAGAACAGCTAAAAATTATCTTGCTTTACAAGGATACCAAGTCAGATCAAGCAAATCTTTAGATAGATACTTAATTTTACAAATGTTTGTAGCAATGTATTGTATACATACAGGTAATGGTAATCTCCTAAAGGGATTACGTAAATATCAGGCTAAAAAAGAAGCTGATCGAATAGAAGATATGATTGATATATTAATTTCATCCCTTAAAGAGGTAATATCATATTTAGATGTTCCTACGCATATATCTGTGAAGCTTATTTTATCACGTGCCAAAAAAGGATTAAGAGCAGCACTAAGGTCCTACTGTTATCAATTTAAAGAGGTAGCCTAAATCTGCAAATACAATTAAAAAGGATAGATATGGTAAAAAAACTAAAAAAGCTAGGTTTGTTTTTTGACCATTTATAAATATAATTAAATTTATTATAACAATACAAATATATAAATTCTCTTTTTAGAGTAATTAAACATAAGGATGCTAAATTATTCTAAAAATAAAAACGATCTTTTGTATAAACAAATAATGTTCAAACTTAGATTATAATACACTTTTTAAGTTAATTTTTGAAAATGAAAAATTATGGCCTATTTTTTTTGGCAAGTACAGTTATATGTTTAAAAATATATAAATAAGGTTTTTATTATAAATATATATTATCACTAGTTTTAAATTAATTTTAAAAAATAAATCAAGGTCAAATTATTTTATTTATTATATACTTAGATTAAAATTATAATCTAAGTATATAATAAAACTGTTTATGTCATTTAAATCAAAATGTAGCCATTGTCATAGCTTTGAATGCATTCGATTGGATTCTTAAAATCTCTTTACAGCTTTTGTTTTTGAAAATTTATTTAAATTATTATCTGCATATTAAATATAAATAAACAAAATGGCGGGAGATTATATCGATAAAAAATATATTTAATTATATAAAAATAATTTCCTTTAATTATATATATCTTTTGTATTCTAATAAGAGTAATATAACTCTTGTAAGATAAAAAAATAAAAAATCTAATACATTGTAAAGATTATCAAAAAATATATATAGCTAATTAGAATTTAAAATGCTCGCGCAAAAACTGTTGATATTTAATAATATATAATGAAAGATAATAAATCTATAAATAATTGTTTTATATATAAAAATTCCATAAATGACTTTAATTATATATTTATTTAATCAACAATAAGTATTAATATAGCTATTGAAGATGATAACATCCAAAAACAGAAGGGTATGATTCTAAATGTTAAAATCAATTGCAAAAAAAATAATTATATCCTTAACATGTTTATCTGTTATAGCTGCCTTTAATATAACTACCATGACACCTACTAAAGCAGCATACTATGAAAATAACATGCCTATAGCGAATGTAGCAGGAGGCATATTAGGCGGTGCTTTAGGTATTGTCGGATCCGCTGCAGGACTTGTCGGATCTGTCGCAGGCAATGCTTTAGGTATTGTCGGATCTGTCGCAGGAGGTGCTTTAAGTATTGTCGGAAATACTGCAGGTGGAATATTAGGTGGTTTAAATAATGGATACAGCAATAATCCGTATGGGTATATACAATAAGTAAATTTTTGCTATAACCATAATTGCGATATGTTACTACTAGAAAATAATAACCCTATAAATATAGTTATTGTATAACAAATAAACCCCATTTATCTTAGTTTTAAATCAAAACATTATATCGAATACCTTATGGTTTTATAATTTTTATCTTGAATTTGTACTTCATAATATAAAAATAAAAAACCTGAAAGGATTTGATCTATTATGTTTAAACATACAATGAAAAAAATTATAGCGGGTTTAATCTGTATTTCTACTATATCTATAGGAACTCTTGTTGCTAATACAAATACACAAGCATGCCATACCACATCTAATACTTGTACCACTAATAACGGTTGCTGTAATAATGCTTGTGTTAATAATAACTGCTATAACAATGGTTGTGCTAATAATGGTTGCTATAACAATGGTTGTGCTAATAATAGCTGCTATAACAATGGTTGCTATAACAATGGTTGCTATAACAATGGTTACTATAGCAATGGTTACTATAATAATGGTTACTATAATAATGGTTACTATAATAATGGTTACTATAATAACGGAAGATTCTACTATTAAAATAACAGAAGATATGACAATGATTTCTATTATAACAGATACGAAAATAACTACTCCGAATATAGTTACAACGGTAACTACTAGAAAATAATAACCCTATAAATATAGTTGTTGTATAACAAATAAACCCCATTTATCTTAGTTTTAAATCAAAACATTATATCGAATACCTTATGGTTTTATAATTTTTATCTTGAATTTGTACTTCATAATATAAAAATAAAAAACCTGAAAGGATTTGATCTATTATGTTTAAACATACAATGAAAAAAATGATAGCGGGTTTAATCTGTATTTCTACTATATCTATAGGAACTCTTGTTGCTAATACAAATACACAAGCATGCCATACCACATCTAATACTTGTACCACTAATAATGGTTGCTGTAATAATGCTTGTGTTAATACTAACTGCTATAACAATGGTTGTGCTAATAATGGTTGCTATAACAATGGTTGTGCTAATAACAGCTGCTATAACAATGGTTGCTATAACAATGGTTGCTATAACAATGGTTGCTATAACAATGGTTACTATAGCAATGGTTACTATAATAATGGTTACTATAATAATGGTTACTATAATAACGGAAGATTCTACTATTAAAATAACAGAAGATATGACAATGATTTCTATTATAACAGATACGAAAATAACTACTCCGAATATAGTTACAACGGTAACTACTAGAAAATAATAACCCTATAAATATAGTTGTTGTATAACAAATAAACCCCATTTATCTTAGTTTTAAATCAAAACATTATATCGAATACCTTATGGTTTTATAATTTTTATCTTGAATTTGTACTTCATAATATAAAAATAAAAAACCTGAAAGGATTTGATCTATTATGTTTAAACATACAATGAAAAAAATTATAGCGGGTTTAATCTGTATTTCTACTATATCTATAGGAACTCTTGTTGCTAATACAAATACACAAGCATGCCATACCACATCTAATACTTGTACCACTAATAATGGTTGCTGTAATAATGCTTGTGTTAATACTAACTGCTATAACAATGGTTGTGCTAATAATGGTTGCTATAACAATGGTTGTGCTAATAATGGTTGCTATAACAATGGTTGTGCTAATAACAGCTGCTATAACAATGGTTGCTATAACAATGGTTGCTATAACAATGGTTGCTATAACAATGGTTACTATAGCAATGGTTACTATAATAATGGTTACTATAATAATGGTTACTATAATAACGGAAGATTCTACTATTAAAATAACAGAAGATATGACAATGATTTCTATTATAACAGATACGAAAATAACTACTCCGAATATAGTTACAACGGTAACTACTAGAAAATAATAACCCTATAAATATAGTTGTTGTATAACAAATAAACCCCATTTATCTTAGTTTTAAATCAAAACATTATATCGAATACCTTATGGTTTTATAATTTTTATCTTGAATTTGTACTTCATAATATAAAAATAAAAAACCTGAAAGGATTTGATCTATTATGTTTAAACATACAATGAAAAAAATTATAGCGGGTTTAATCTGTATTTCTACTATATCTATAGGAACTCTTGTTGCTAATACAAATACACAAGCATGCCATACCACATCTAATACTTGTGTTAATAATAATGGTTGCTGTAATAATGGTTGCTATAACAATGGTTGTTCTAATAATGGTTGCTATAACAATGGTTGTGCTAATAATGGTTGCTATAATAATGGTTGCTATAATAATGGTTGCTATAATAATGGTTGCTATAATAATGGAAGATATAACTATTACAATAACGGAAGATACAACTATTACAATAACGGAAGATACAACTATTACAATAATGGAAGATATGACAATTATTTCTATTATAACAGATACGAAAATAACTACTCCGAATATATTTACAATGGTAACTACTAGAAAATAATAACCCTATAAATATAGTTGTTGTATAACAAATAAAACCCATTTATCTTAGTTTTAAATCAAAACATTATATCGAATACCTTATGGTTTTATAATTTTTATCTTGAATTTATACTTCATAATATAAAAATAAAAACCCTGAAAGGATTTGATCTATTATGTTTAAACATACAATGAAAAAATTATAGCGGGTTTAATCTGTATTGCTACTATATCTATAGGAACTCTTGTTGCTAATACAAATACACAAGCATGCCATACCACATCTAATACTTGTACCACTAATAACTATAATAAGAATTGCTGTAATCAAGGTTGCACTAATAATAGTAGAAATAGATATAAACAATGTAATTCTAAATAGAGAAATTATAATCATGGTAAATATAAAGATTGCTAAAAAATAATTATTATAGGCAATATTTTATTGATATAAAAATACTATGTTGATAAAATACATTTATATATTATATAAAATTTTTATCTTTATTGTGTATAGTTGCATTTATACGATATCATTACTTTCATAACTTAATTATAGTCTATATTATCTCGTGTTTTGAATTATAAAATATAAATTAAATATAAGTATCGGTATATAAAAATAACCTGGAAACTTAGGGTTATTTTTTTGTTTTCCAGTTTATATGCATGAAAATATCAAATTCAAGTAATAACTGTACTTGCCAAAAAAAATAGGCCATAATTTTTGATTTTCAAAAATTAACTTAAAAAGTTTATTATAATCTAAGTTTGAACATTATTTGTTTATACAAAAGATCGTTTTTATTTTTAGATTAATTTAGCATCCTTATGTTTAATTACTCTAAAAAGAGAATTTATATATTTGTATTTTTATAATAAATTTAATTATATTTATAAATGGTCAAAAAACAAATCTAGCTTTTTTAGTTTTTTTACCATATCTATCCTTTTTAATTGTATTTGCAGATTTAGGCTACCTCTTTAAATTGATAACAGTAGGACCTTAGTGCTGCTCTTAATCCTTTTTTGGCACGTGATAAAATAAGCTTCACAGATATATGCGTAGGAACATCTAAATATGATATTACCTCTTTAAGGGATGAAATTAATATATCAATCATATCTTCTATTCGATCAGCTTCTTTTTTAGCCTGATATTTACGTAATCCCTTTAGGAGATTACCATTACCTGTATGTATACAATACATTGCTACAAACATTTGTAAAATTAAGTATCTATCTAAAGATTTGATGGATCTGACTTGGTATCCTTGTAAAGCAAGATAATTTTTAGCTGTTCTAAAATAGGTTTCGATTTCCCATCTTTTCGAATAATAATTTAGAATTTCTTCATTACTTAGCTCCATATCTGTGCAAATAAAAGCTTTTGCTTTAGATATATCTTGACCTTCCTTAAGACAAATAAGGACAACTGCATTGTCAATAAAATTAAGATTACCTTCATATCTATAAACACGATACTTTTGTTTTTTAATGGTAACAACTTTTGTATCTTTATTTTTTATAAAATTTAAAAACATTTTTATTTGATTTTTAATGCCTAAAGGACAAATAACAATATCGATTCTTAATGCACCTATAAAATGAAATCCTTTTTTTAAGCTTGTTTCGATGATCTTTTTTGAAATATACCAAGAATCTACACAAACATATGCTTTGTGATCTGGCTCAGGAGCACTAGATATGATATCGCAAGCAGTATCCATTTTATTACTTTCTGTTTTATTAGCACGTTTAACTTCTATAGGATAGCTTAAACCATCTGTATGTAACATAGCTTGAACAATAGAATGACCATATACACTTCTTTTATCTAGATTAGAATAATGATAACCCGCTGCTTGCATAGGGTGTTCAGCTAATGATGATGGCTTTGTCTTATGGCATACTGTATCGTCAATTATAAGAAAGTAAGGTTTATTTTTTCTCTTAGCTTGATGGATAACTTCTTCATAAGAAACATTTTTAATGGCGTCACTAAGTATTTTTTCATCCCATTTTGAATTAGTCATCATATGGCTTATCGTTTGTCGGCACCTGTTATAAAAGCTTTTTTTATGAATATCTGACAAAGTTCCGTTAAAGTTTTGTGACAACATACCATCAATAATTTGCAAAATATGATTAAAAACAGATGAAGTAAATTGGGATATTAACCCCAATTTACGAAAAAATTTGACCAAATGAGATTTATTTGTTAACCTACAATTAATAGACATTCGCTATCCCCCTGTTGTGTGTTTGCTTAACACTTACATTCTACACAGGTGATAGAGGAATGTCTATTTTTGTTTGTAAAATATTAAAATGTAATATATTGTAAACTTTGGAAATATAATAAAATTTTATTATTTTTATTAATAATTTACATTTTTTTGCTTTTTTTGCATGTACAGTAATAAAAATAATAATAAAATAAAAACACATTTTTTAATTTTTTTTATTATTATTCCATGTCTTTTTATTTGTTTATTTTTTCGAATATGTTCAGAAATACTTATATACAAAATTAGCAAAAACGCTTGGTATTTATTGCAATGTTTAAATTTTTACTAAAAAACTTAAAATTAAAAAGTAATAGATTTTATGTTTTTTTAATATATAAACACTAATACTTTCGTTATACATATACATTATTAATAATTTTAAATTTATTTTAAAAAATTAATGGGAATTCTGTTATTTATAATATATTTAGATTAAAATGAAAATAATATTTATTTTTTATATTTTAATACTATTTATGTAATAAAAAGGTAGACATTATCATATATTTTAGTGCTTTAGATTCTAAAATGCTCTTAAAAGGGTTTTTATGCATCTTTGATATAATTATTTAATATTGTTTATATTTTAATAAAAAACATCTTTAATATAAAGATGTTTTTTTATTCTTTTATTCTTTTATTCTTTTCGATTCACAATATAGCTTTAATGTGAAGATATCGCTCATGTTATGGAGACGAAAGATTTTCTTTGGGTAAAATCAACATCCTTGTAATAGACTTCTTTCACAAAAGAATTTGGACCTGTACAACGAGCTTGCTTACAAAAACAATGGTATTGAGCAATTTTTTTGCTCATTAATAAACGTTCAAAAATATGTAGTATAGATTCCTGTGTCCACTCCCCTAAAGATATGGGTTTTCCAAAGTCTGTTATACGCACAGCTCCATCGAAAAGGTTAATATTTAATCTATTACGCCCATCGGGATCTTGTCTGACAGTCGTATTTGGTGTGTCATGTAGCTTTAGCCATAATTCTTGATCTCTTATATCTTCGCTACAAGGAAAAATGGGAAGTGTGCCAAATAATAACCATATGTTATGTCTGCGTTTGTTTAATAGTTCAAGTACTGTATCTCGATATATATTTTTTGTTAACAAATCAGCATCTTTAGCAAAATCACTAGGATATAAAGGATGTATTTCATGACGCAAGCAACCAAGATCATCAATCTGCTGATGCAAGTTAATTAAGTTTTCTCTTGTCAAAGGACTAACAAAGGTTTCGGCTGATATAAAACAGCCTTGTTGAGCCAAGTTATAAATATTTGTTTGTAATAAATTCCATATTTTTTTTTGTTGATACCTAATATGATCATCACTTATTTTTTTTAAATTAGAAAAAACTAATTTACCAAATGATATTTCATCCCAAGCATTGTATGATATGTGTAAAATGTCAATGTCGGATATCAAATCATCTTGATATCTACTCGCAGGTAACGTAAGATTAGTATTAACTTGGGTATATAGTCCTCTTTTTTTAGCATATCTCAATAAAGGTTTTATTACTTTATTAATTGTTTCGACTGATAATAAAGGTTCTCCACCTGTCAAACTAATCGTTTCTAATGTCTCAATTTCATCTAACTTACGAAATAGTTGATCTAATCTTGCTACTAAAGGTTCTTCTTGATACAAAAGGGATTCTCCCACAGCACAATGTGCACAACGCAAATTACATCGCTGTGTAACGGTAACTTCAATACTCGTTAAAACGTGTTTTGTATATTTAGCACGTGTTAAGAAAGGATCCCATGGATCAAAAGAAGAACTAATTTTTTTTAATGTCCTTGTATTTTCAAGCATTAGATCCTCCTTAATTTATAGTATCATTATTTTACCATCTGTTATGATCTTTGTCTTTCCGATAATTGAGTTGCATAAAAAATTATTTGTCTTTGATAGTTAATTTTATTTTTTATACATAAAGATACAAAAAGACGATTAATATACTTGATATTTTTACAAAAATAAATTTTATAAACTTAAAGGAGTAGGATATTTTGCTAGGAAACCATATTGTCGATTGGTTTTGGCTATATTTACCATTCTGGTTTGGTCTAATCATATTTTTAGGTATCGGTGGTAAATTCATGTTTCGTAAATTTTTAAAATCTTTGCCTATGAAAGACGGTCACTCATTGATAGATAGAGAGATAGACATAATTAAACAAACGCAACATTTATGGCATGACGATGAAAAAGAATTATTGGAAAAACTTATTATGCCCGTACCCAAACCATTTCGTCCTGCAGCCAAACAAACGATCATGGGTTGCATAGGAAAGCTAGCCTTGGCAAAAGAAGTGAAAAAAATTGATAAATCGTTGTTAATAGAGGGATATATTATCGCTACGCCTCGTCGAGATCAGTGGTTTTTAAAGCGAACTTTAGTACGTATGGGAATTGATATCCAGCTTTATAAACATCTATTTAAACATTGATGCTCTGTAATAGCAAAAATGATTGGACTGAAAATACAGAAACGCTTGTATCTAGGGACTAGGTATCGTAAGATGGTGTAAGGTCGCGGGAGGAAGTGGGCGTACGGAATTTATGCACCGGCGGCAATCCATTTTATGTAAGCATTACTTTATATGGAACACAGCCTTCCCGACGTTGAATTCAAGGAGGATATGTTTGTGAAAGACCTAAATACTTTTGAGAAAGACCAATTTGTTGGTAGCAGAGGCCGTGATCGTGACGGTTTGTCCGGAGAAGGAAAACGTCCAAATAACAATGTTGTAAAACAAAAAGATGTCGAAGGAAAAGTAAAATGGTTCAATGCCGAAAAAGGTTATGGCTTCATTGAACCAGGTACTGGTAACGACGTATTTGTTCATTACACAGAAATCAATAGTGAAGGTTTCAGAACTTTAGAAGAGGGCGAACCTGTTATGTTTGATATCGTAGAAGGTGAGCGCGGTCCTCAAGCAGCAAATGTAAGAAGAAAGCGTCAAGGTTAGTTTAGATTTTAAAAAACTCCAGGAACAAACTTATCCTGGAGTTTTTTTATGTTTATTTAGATCTAAGATGAGTAATAAACTCGTATTTAATTTATCAATATATTCTGTGATTTATTCGCAAAACAAAATATTTGTACGCAATCGTATTTAAAAAAACAATCATCACCAACTCAATTGCATAAAATCTCAAATTGGTGATCTATAACATATATATGTAATATAGAGGTAGTTAGTTCTAATGAACATATGACCGAACTAAATCACGAGAGCGCTTATTCAGCTTACCTTCTTGCATCATTTTCACCTTAAGCATCTCGATCAAATAAATACCCATCATCTGCATGATTTCTTCGTCACTCATTTCAGCGATTAGCTTCATGACATGATCACGCGTATGTTCTTCCAAAAGACTCAATACAACAGCGCACGCTGCCTCTTCATCATGGAGTTGTTCTCGATATAGTGTATAAATACAATCAACGAACCGCACGCCACTTCCTCCCTTGGAAAATCACCCGCTTATTATTGCATCCACGCTGGCATTATTGTATCACAAATCGCTCACCCAGCTCATCTTGCTTTTGTATAATTGACGAAGTTTCCTCAAATTATGGTAACATCTAAATATGATGACGCATATTTTATCGCAATATATAGTGGTTTGAAAATTAATTTTTATATAATCTGGTTTATATGCAAAGGGGGTGTATCTTAAGCAATGCGCGATCCCGTAATCATTCTGGGTCAGTTGATCAACAAGAACGAAGAATACCAGTTTCGCCGTTTATATCGCTTATTATATAACCCGAAATGGTACAGGATTGCTTGGGCACGCTTACAAGCGTCTAATTATCCAATATTGAAATATAGCCTTTATAATAATGATCATGTTTCAAAAAGATGCTTGTCATTGATGATACAACCATCACATGCAGATATTGACCACCTAATTAGCGTTTTACGCCAAAAAAAATATAAACCGCACAAAATGATTTGGGAAGAGTTACCATTGCCCAAATTACGTGGAAAACACCGCCATAAACGAAAACTTATACCTAAGGCAATATATAAACTGCGTTGGGAAGATTTATTGCTTCAAGAGGTCGTACGTTCGATCTTAGAGGCATGTTATGAACCTAACATGCTAGAGTGCTCCCATGCATTTAGAGGCCGTTTAGGATGTCATACAGCACTTGGACAAATTCAAGCAAAATTTACAAATGTCGTCTGGTTTTTGACATGTAAAAAACCAATCCTTTGCCATTTAGATCATATAGTAATGTTATCAATTTTACAAAAAAAAATCGATGATCAATCTTTGTTAAAATTAATAAGAAAAATGTTAAAAGCTAATTATTTAATAGCATGGTACTATCCCCAGACAGGTTATCACAATACCGCCAAAGGTAGCATTATTGGCCCGTTATTAGCCAATATTTATTTAAATGAGTTAGATCTTTGGATGAGAAGATTTCAAGAACACTACGCTAAACAACAACATAAAAAACTTGTATACGTACGTCATGGAGAAGAATGGTTAGCTGGCTTAAGAGGAAATAAAAATGATGCTATCTATTTTAAGGAAAAATTGCTCATCTTTTTAACAGAAACACTTAAACTACCTATTACATCTGAGGATATCACAATTCAACATGCTATTAAAAAGATACGCTTTTTAGGCTACGATATCTCTGTCCCTAAACATCCGCATAAACCTTATGATCCTTGTCGTCTATCTTTGCCTCATACTGTTTGGGCAGCAAAGTTATTCAAATTAGAAGCTATTAAAATAAATCCCAGCACAAAATTATGGAAAATATTACATCGGCCTTATCTAGTATCAAAAGATGATTATACAATTTTGCAATCCTATAACACTGAAATAGAAACAATATATAACTATTATCGCCTAGCTCATAATGTAAGCAATTTACACCGTTTTGGTTATATTATGAAAATAAGCTTTTATAAAACAATGGCCAGTAAATACAAGTCAAATGTTCGTTTAATGGCCGAAAAATACCGCATAGATGACAAACCTGGCATCCTTTACGAAACACCCCAAGGGATCAAAGAACTCCTATTTTATAACGGCGGTTTTCGTCAACAACGTTTTGATTGGAAAAAGGTGGTGGAAAAAGATTAATTCACTACCTTTAATGTTTTTTGAACTTGCCTGTAAATATTAATATAGCCAATTATTAATGATTTAATTTAAAAAAATAGACATTATAATTGATTTTAGTGCTTTCAATTAGGTGCTTAAACTCTATTTAGATTAAGTTTTCGAGCAAGCTAGTAGTTATGAAAAATAATTTAATAAAAAAATAATTGGCAAACTAAAAAATAAACCAAATAAAATTCAAATATTTATTTTTTCATAAAAAAAGCGATAAATGATATAAATCTATTCTCTTATTTAACGGAAATAAATTTATTAATAGTTTATTTTATCATTTAATAACATCTCCGCTTTTATTTCTATATATTTTGTCCCTAAACCATCTTTATTTATTCCATATACTATTTTTGTTTATTCCATATACTATTTTTGTTTATTCCATATACTATTTTTGTTTATTCCATATACTATTTTTGTTTATTCCATATACTATTTTTGTTTATTCCATATACTATTTTTGTTTATTCCATATACTATTTTTGTTTATTCCATATACTATTTTTGTTTATTCCATATATTATTTTTGTTTATTTTGTTTACTGTGATGAAATTTATGGATTGATTTATATTCTTTTTTTATATAGAAATTTTTATATAGAGTTTATTTATATTTTTTTGCCAGATTTTTTGATTGATCTGTTTTAGATTTGTTTATTTTTTGTTTTATGCCTTTTAAATAATAACCTATTATATATAAAGAAGGAAAAGTGAGAATGTCTATACTACATAATTACAAGCAAACCAAGTCTCTTGATCCTCAATTGTCTAACTATCCAAATCATATATATCGAAAAGTTTTACAGAAAAAATTCAATATATGGGATACTCAAAGTAATCCCAAGCGTATGGTAGCATATTATCCCGGCTGGTCCACGTATAAAAAGCGTAAAGATATTGTTGATCTTAATCCAAAATGCCTAACACATATAATATATGCCTTCGCTACAATCATCGAAGGAAAGGTAAAACCTATGGACGCATACATGGAAACAGAATATCCTTTTGATCCGGATAAGAAAAAAAATTTTAAAGGTAACTACGGTCAATTAGCTCTTTTGAAGAAAAGTCATCCTAATTTAAAAGTGGTAATATCCGTAGGAGCGTGGACCAATGAGAAGGGATTCACTATAGCTGCATCCTCAGAGGAAAATCGTGAGCATTTCGCTAAAAGTGTTGTAAAGTTTTTAAATAAGTGGTCAATGTTTGATGGTATTGATCTAGATTGGGAATATCCCGTAAAAAGTAGCCAAGGCGGCGGACCTAAGGATAAAAAAAATTACACGCTATTATTAGGAAAAATACGCCAGCATTTGAATATGCAAAATAGGTCTTATTCTTTAAGCATTGCTTTAGGGGCTAATAAAGAACATATGAAAAATGTTGAAATGCAAAAAATTGCCAATATTCTCGATTGGATAACAATTATGACATATGACTATAAAGGACCCTGGGATACAAATAATGGACATAATACACCTTTATATGCCGATCCAAATTCCCCTTATTATCCATATATGAAAAGAGAAAATGTATCTTCCAGCATAAAAAGAGCTTTGGCTGCAGGAGTACCTGCAGCCAAAATAAATATGGGTATTGCTTTTTATGGACGGGGCTGGAATCACTGCCCAAAAGTCCGTAATGGAGAATATCAAAATTGTCCAGATATCCCTAACAGGAAGCAGCAAGGCGCTTTTAATTATACCGAAATTGATAAATTGCTTAAAAGTGGTTATATAAAAAAATATTTCAATCAAAAAGCCATGGTACCTTTTGCTTGGAATGAGAAGAATGGCCTGTTTATTTCTTTTGATGATCCAGAATCATTAACAGCTAAAGCAAAATTTGCGAAAAACTATAATTTAGGCGGTTTAGCAATTTGGACTATTAGAAATGATCGTACAGGAAAATTATTAAAAGCACTATGTAAGATTTGGTAGTAAAAGTTATTTAGCTCCAAAATCATCAATAATAGCATAAAATAAACTGTATCAATATGCGTCTGTATAAACTATTCGACCGTAACACTTTTAGCCAAATTTCGTGGTTGATCAACATCGTTACCTCTTAACAAGCAGGAATGATAAGCTAACCATTGTAACGGTAGTACGGCCAAGATAGGTGCTAACCAAGGATTGCTTTTAGGTAAAACAATCATATTTTCTGGTTTAACAATCCCTGATATTAAAGATTCAGCCTCTGGTATGATGACAGCAAAAACCATTGCTCCTCTGGTCATTGTTTCTCTAATATTAACCATCATTTTCATTTTCACCTTAGGCTGTGTAAGTAAAGCAAAAACCGGCAAACCTTCTTCTAAAAGCGCTAAACTGCCATGTTTAAGCTCGCCAGCAGGATATGATGATGCATGTATATAAGCTAGTTCTTTAAGCTTAAGCGCACCTTCAGAAGATAAATATACATCAAGTCCTCTGCCTAAAAAGAAGCAGGTTTTAACGTTTGTTAAACGTATAGCCCATTCTTTAACTACACCATTAGTTTGTTGTAAAACATAAGCAACTTGATCAGGAAAATTATGCAACATCTCTAAGGAAAGTCCCGTTTTTTTTGTGGCTGATCGATGTTCTGACCATGACATGATCACAAGCATCAGCGAAATTAATTGTGCTGTATAAGCTTTGGTTGAAGCAACAGCTATTTCTGGACCAGCATGTGTTAATAAAACTTCATCTGCTTCTCGAGCAATACTTGACTCTGCAACATTGGTGATAGCTAAAACATGACCGCCTTTACTTTTAGCTAAACGCATAGCCGCCAATGTATCAGCAGTTTCACCTGATTGACTAATTGCGATGACACATGTCTGATTAGTAATTAAAGGATCGTACAATGCATATTCCGAAGCGATATAAGCTCGGGAAGGTAAATGTAATATTTGTTCGCAAAATGTTTGACCATATAAACAGGAATGATAAGCGGTACCACATCCGATTAAATGAACATTATCCCATTGTTTACCATGGGCAAATTTTGTAGAAAGTTCGTTTGTAAGATCAATCTTATTTTTAAAAAGTCGCTCTTTTAAGGTATTTCGTATAGATTCAGGCTGCTCGTATAATTCCTTATGCATAAAATGTGGATGGTCCCCTTTGTCAGCTGCTTTTGTGGACCAAGAAATCGTATTTGTTTTCCTCAGGATAATTTTACGATCGAATAAACCATATAAAGCTATTTTATCAGGTCTTACATCAATCATTTCGTTATCCTCAAGAACTTGAATATGCTTGGTATGAGGTAACAATGCCGGTATATCAGAAGCTAACCAATGTTCGTTTTCACCTATACCGACAATTAACGGACTCTTACAACGTACAGCTATTACGCGCTGTGGTTCGTTTTCTGTGATAACAACAAAAGCATAAGATCCTTTAAGATAGCTTGCTGCTTTGGAAACGGTTTCTAAAAAATCATTGCACAAATTATCGATTAACAAATAAACGATAATTTCTGTATCCGTTTCAGAGGAAAAAGTATAGCCTTTTTTAATTAATTTTTGACGTAACTCATCTTCATTTTCTAAAACACCGTTATGCACAACAGCAATACGCTGATCTTTATCCAATTGAGGATGCGCGTTTTCCCAAGATGGTTTGCCATGTGTAGCCCATCTTGTATGACCGATACCACAAGTTCCTTGAAGAGGATTTTGCTGCAAAGAATCACTAAGATTATTAAGCTTGCCCTTCACACGAGAAAAATGTATCCTATGACCATCGTGTATGGCCATACCAGCCGAGTCATAACCTCGATATTCTAAGCATTTCAAACCGTTCCATAATAATTTCTGCGCATCAGCGTAACCTACATATGCATAAATACCACACATATAAACTACCGACCTCCTTATGTGTATTTAATCACGTTTTTTTTGCTAGAAGCCGTTTTAATGTACATGTTAACTGCTCCATACAAACAGTTGCTTCCTTATCAGATGATGCTTCGATCATAAGACGCAACAAAGGCTCTGTACCTGAAGGACGTATTAATAAACGGCCTTTATGAGCTAGTTGTTGTTCAATATTTTTTACACATGCGATAAACAAAGGATCGTCGTGCCAAACTTTTTTATCAATCGATAAGGGCAAAGGTAAATTAACCATTTTTTGTACACGCATCTCAATCTGAGAGCAAAGCTCGCGTAAAGTCTGCTTATGTTCAACAATAGCACGCAAAAATTGCAAACTAGTTAATAATCCATCACCATTTAAAGCACAGTTGGCAAAAATAATATGCCCTGACGGCTCACCCCCCAAACTATAACCTTTCTCAATCATAAGTGCTGAAACGTTACGGTCACCGACGCCAGTAATCTCGGTCTTTATCTTTTGTTTATTTAACCAATCAATGACCCCTCTATTACTCATAACCGTTAAAACAACTGTATCGCCAGTTAGTTGTCTTTTATGGGCTAAAACAGAGGCACATATCGCAATTATAATATCACCATCAACAATATTACCTGCATCGTCAATAGCTATTAAACGATCACCATCGCCATCTAAAGCTAAGCCTAAATCGGCTTGTGTTTGTTTAACCATTTGTTGTATTTTTTTAGGATGTGTTGAACCAATATTGTCATTTATATTAATACCATTTGGTGAAACGCCAAGTGGTATTACTTCAGCACCACACATTTCTAATAATTTGGGACCGATATGACTAGCAGATCCATTAGCCGCATCTAAAACAATCCGCCAATTTCGTAGGTTGACTGGACATAAATTATATATATGCTCTAGATATAGGCCATTAATATTTTTATTGAATACACGACCAATTTGACTACCCGTTGGTTGATTAAGCTTATATCCGGAATCTTTCATTGCTTGGGAAATTATCTCTTCTGATTTATTGGATAATTTACCACCTCTAGCGTCAAAAACTTTTAAGCCATTATCAAAAAAGGGATTATGTGAAGCAGATAACATAAATCCACCTGCCGCTTGAAAATAATTGCTAGCAAAAGCAACAGCTGGTGTGGTTGTTACACCTAATTTAAAAACATTACCGCCTACAGATAAAATGCCTGCGATTAATGCATGTTCAAACAACGGACCTGACCATCTGGTGTCGCAACCGATAACAAAAGATGGTATTTTAACGGTCTTTGTTTTTTGTTGTTCCTCAGCTAAATATTGCGTCACAATCTGTGCAAAACGAAAAATAAAATCAGGTGTTAAATCTTTATTGGCTATACCTCGTACACCATCAGTACCAAAATTAATTATCATCACACCACTTTCGTTCACCAAACTTTATGGTAAAATTTTCACTCTGACATAATTATCTAATACTAATCTTACGCGCTTATCTTCGATATTAATGACAACTGGTACGTCATGCGTACCAACGCCTAAATTAGAAATATTAGCACTAGCTACGATTTTTTTAGTATCTAAATTTTTTAATACTGACGGTGAACCACTTACGATAACAGGTATCCGTGCAACCGCACGATTATTAATGAAGAAATTACTAGCTAATTTACCTATAGGATTACCTACAAGATTGACATCAAGATTATGAATTGTTTTCTGCTTGGATTTGACAATTTTAACTTCTACCTTAGTCATATTTGGTGACAAATGAATGTCTGTATCATTTGACGAAAGAACAATAGGTAAAAATAAAGGGGTATCTTCACGCATCGAACTCGCATCAATATCTATGGTGAATTCATTTGGTAAATTAAAAAATTTATCTTTAGATGCATATGCTGTCACATTTTGAACACTTGAAATAACTTTATCAACCGCAAACTCAGGCATCGGTAATTTGGTAATATTAATTTTTAAAGGCATAGTTTGACCAGGAACATTTAAGCGAAATTCAACATTAACCGTAGATGGATTTAGATCTAGATCATCTATGACTTTACCGTTACCATCTAATGGATAAAGTTGCACTTCCTGATGTAAAATTAACTGCTGTTCATCATTAAAACTTCTTTCCGTATATGGAAAAAGCACCTCTGCTTTGATCATCGATACTTTATTAACATCAGACTCTGATCCCGTGATCATCACTTTATCAGAAGGTTTTATCTCGTTACTTAAAACTTCATAATCCTGAGGTAATTGTAAAATATCAGGCCTTATATTAAGCGTTTTACTAATTTTTTTCTCTAACAGGACATAGATAAGATTCGGATTTGCCTTTTCGACCGTAATCCCGCCAGGGAAAGAAGGATGTAAAATAACAGCAGACTGTTGACCTGATCGATCTGCTAAAAAAATTTTCGCTTCTAAATTATTTTCTAAATAAGAAACACTTTGATCATTTTTTTTATCTATGAATAAATAAAAATCAACTTTATTATTTGAAAGATATTTTAAACGGAATTGTTGTTGATTATAAATAGGCTTTACATTTAAGGAAACTTTTTCAGAAATCCTTTCTCTATTTTGCAAAGGTGATTTACTTGAATTAAAAACCCAAAAAACGATAGAAATTAATAAGGCCATAATCCAACTACCCCAAACATTTTTTAACAAACGTTCAATCAATCCTGCCTCATTCTCCTTTCTTGCTATAATCATGTACCTAATTAATTCTTAAAATATAAGTTCTTAAAAAAATATAAGCCCTGAAAATAGTACTCAGTTTTTATGATCTAAAATAGAGTATATTAACACGGGCTATTTTTATTATCGTATAAAAATTTATATATAAATTTCATTTATCTTCATGGTTTCTATCTTTATATAGCTTTATTTTTTTTATAAATTTGAATTTTTTTAAAAGAAAAACCTTGAATTTATGATTTTTTCTTTTGAATTGTAAAAATTGAAACTTGCCTGCAGGTTGGGAAACCAGCATATTATAAAGCTTACTACGTAGTTTTTCTTCATCAAGATCGCGGTATAAATTACCGTGAATAGCCAAAGATATAGCTCCTGTCTCTTCAGAAACAATAACAACAATAGCATCAGAAACTTCGGATAATCCTAGCCCAGCACGATGTCTTGTACCCATTGTCTTATCCAAATTCATGCTTTTTGACAAAGGTAAGTAACATCCAACAGCCACTAAAGTATGGCCTCTTAAAATAGCAGCACCATCATGTAAAGGCGTGGTCGGGATAAAAATAGTATGTAAGAGTTCGGGACTAATACTCCCATTAATTGAAACACCGGTTTCAACATAGTCACTTAAACCAGTTTTACACTCAATAGCCATCAAAGCACCTATACGCTTTTCAGCCATACGAGCAGTAGCTTGGACAATAAAACGCACAATTTTAGCATCCAAGTTGTCATCATTCAATGGATCTAACCAGCCCAAAATACCTGTTTGTCCTAAACGCCCTAAACCACGACGTATTTCGGGTTGGAAAATAACAAAAACAATAACCGTTACAAAAGAAAAAATATGTTGCACAAAAATTTTCAAAGTATCTAAACCAAAAATATCACTTACATAAAAAATCAAACTAACCAAAAGAATGCCCTTCAATAGCTCAATTGCACGTGTTCCACGCAACATAAAACGAAAAAAATAGAAAAAAGCTAAAGTCGTAATACCTATATCTAATACAATTTGACCATAAAAAAAGATTTTGCTATAAGAAAACCAATCCCAACTCCAAGACATTGGGAGGAATAACATAGAATTCCCCCATATATTTCATCCTTATTTATAGAATAGAAAAAAGATCTTAAGCAAAAAAATGTCCTTTTTATTCTCTTAAAATCAAGAAAAAAAGAACATATACTTTCCTACATTAAAAACAAAAACAAAAAGCGGAAGACGGGATTCGAACCCGCGACCCTCGCCTTGGCAAGGCGATGCTCTACCACTGAGCCACTTCCGCATAAAATAAGAACTGAGGAGGGAGGGTTTGAACCTCCGTATCACGGGATCAAAACCCGTTGCCTTACCACTTGGCTACTCCCCAAAACACGAGAGTTTAAAAAAAGTCAAAAATATGGAGGGAGTAGGATTCGAACCTACGAAGGCAGAGCCAACGGATTTACAGTCCGCCCCATTTAGCCACTTTGGTATCCCTCCAAGTACAAAAAGCAAAATATAAAAACCGGGCCGCATAAGCTTCCAACCAGGTTCGAACTGGTGACCTCTTCCTTACCATGGAAGCGCTCTACCTAACTGAGCTATGGAAGCATGGCTCCTCAAGCAGGACTCGAACCTGCAACCTGCCGGTTAACAGCCGGACGCTCTACCAATTGAGCTATTGAGGAATATATGTTGCCCTCATCAACTGAATACAGAAAGTAAGTGAAATTAACTTAAATATCAGGTCAAGCCCTCGTACAATTCGTATCTGTCAGCTTCACGTCTCACGACGCTTTCACATCAGACCGATCAACCTCGTATTCTCCAAGGTGTCTTACCCGCTTTGCTGCGGCGGGAGGCCTAATCTTAGGGCAGGCTTCGCGCTTAGATGCTTTCAGCGCTTCTCCTATCATGCTTAGCTACCCTGCTGTGCTCCTGGCGAAGCAACAGGTACACCATTGGCATGCCCATTCCGGTCCTCTCGTACTAGGAACAGACCCCTGCAAGCCTCCTACGCCCGCGGCAGATAGGGACCGAACTGTCTCACGACGTTCTGAACCCAGCTCGCGTACCGCTTTAATGGGCGAACAGCCCAACCCTTGGGACCTCCTTCAGCCCCAGGATGCGATGAGCCGACATCGAGGTGCCAAACCTCCCCGCCGATGTGAACTCTCGGGGGAGATTAGCCTGTTATCCCCGGGGTAGCTTTTATCCGTTGCGCGATGGCCCTTCCACTCGGTACCACCGGATCACTAAGTCCGACTTTCGTCCCTGCTTGACATGTACGTCTCGCAGTCAGGCTCTCTTATGCCTTTGCACTCATTAGCACGATTTCCATCCGCGCTGAGAGAACCTTTGAACGCCTCCGTTACCTTTTGGGAGGCGACCGCCCCAGTCAAACTGCCCACCTGGCACTTTCCTGTATCCCGTCTAGGAATATCAGTGAGAACCAACAACGTACAAGGGTGGTATCCCACGGTTATCTCCACACATGCTAGCGCATATGTTTCACTGATTCCCACCTATCCTGTACATGCACGCCATCAGCTCAATACCAAGCTGCAGTAAAGCTCCACGGGGTCTTTCCGTCTTGCCGCGGGTCGTCTGCATCTTCACAGACATTGCAATTTCACCGGGTCGCTTGTTGAGACACTGTCCAGATCGTTACGCCTTTCGTGCAGGTCGGAATTTACCCGACAAGGAATTTCGCTACCTTAGGACCGTTACGGTTACGGCCGCCGTTTACTGGGGCTTCGGTTCTGAGCGCCAACTCTTCCCCTTTACCTTCCAGCACCGGGCAGGCGTCAGCCCCTATACTTCGCCTTTCGGCTTTGCAGAGACCTGTGTTTTTGGTAAACAGTCGCCTGGACCTCTTCACTGCGGCTCCTCTCCTTTTATAGAAAGGAGCACCCCTTCTCCCGAAGTTACGGGGCTATGTTGCCGAGTTCCTTAACAAACGTTCTCCCGCTCACCTTTAGATACTCTCCTTGCCCACCTGTGTCGGTTTACGGTACGGGCGCTTACACACTCCTAGAGGCTTTTCTTGGCAGCACGATCTTCTGCTCTTCCGGGTTTCAACCCGTCCTCATCACGGCTCCCTCATCGCATAGGGGGATTTCCCTCCCTACACTCGCTTGCCGCTTGAACGCGCACTTCCATCCGCGCGCCACAGTCAACCACCTGCGTCTCCCCTTCGTTTTAACGCGTGTAACCGGTACAGGAATATAAACCTGTTGTCCATCGCCTACGCTCTTACGCCTCGGCTTAGGCCCCGACTAACCCTGGGTGGTTAATCCTTCCCCAGGAACCCTTAGGCTTTCGGTGGAGGGGATTCTAACCCCTCTTTTGCTACTCATACCGGCATTCTCACTTCTGTGTACTCCACCTCACTTCTCAGTTCGGCTTCTTTGCAACACAGAACGCTCCCCTACCACATTATTTACATAATATCCATAGCTTCGGTGCACAGCTTAGCCCCGTTACATTTTCGGCGCAAATCCACTCGACCAGTGAGCTGTTACGCACTCCTTCCATGATGGCTGCTTCCAAGCCAACATCCTGGCTGTCTTCGCAAATTCACTTCCTTCACCACTTAGCTGTGACTTTGGGACCTTAGCTGATGGTCTGGGCTGTTTCCCTCTTGACCATGTACCTTAGCGCACACAGTCTCACTCCACAGCTTTCTCTATAGGCATTCGTAGTTTAGTTGCACTTGGTAACCCTCGCGGGCCCCTCGCGCATCCAGAGCTCTACCTCCTATTGAGCAACACTGCAGGCTGACCCTAAAGCCATTTCGGGGAGAACCAGCTATCACCGGGTTCGATTGGCATTTCACCCCTACCCACACCTCATCCCAGGGTTTTGCAACACCCTTGGGTTCGGACCTCCATAGCGTCTTACCGCCACTTCATCCTGGACATGGGTAGCTCACCCGGCTTCGGGTCGTAAACAACATACTATGCGCCCTTAATCGACTCGCTTTCGCTTCGGCTCCGGTCCTTAGCAGACCTTAACCTTGCATGCTACTTACACTCGCCGGTTCCTTCTTCAAAAGGCACGCCGTCACTCGCTGATGGATAAATCCACCACAAGCTCCGACCGTCCGTTAAGCACACGGTTTCAGGTTCTCTTTCACTCCCCTTTTGGGGTGCTTTTCACCTTTCCCTCACGGTACTACTTCACTATCGGTAGTCAAGCGTGTTTAGCCTTGGGAGGTGGTCCTCCCTGCTTCCGTCTCGGTTTCTCGTGCCAAGACGTACTCAGGATCACATCCAGATCGTTCATGTTCCATTTCGGCTACAGGGCTTTCACCTTCTCTGGCAGGCCTTCCCAGGTCCACTTCTCCTATGGAACTACAACAACCTTATTGAATATGTCCTACAACCCCATATGCATTCACATATGGTTTGGGCCCTTTCCCTTTCGATCGCCTCTACTCAGAAAATCGCACTTGCTTTCTTCTACTCGGGGTACTGAGATGTTTCACTTCCCCCGCTTGCCTCTCATACAACCTACTCACTTCGGTATATGAGTACCTGTGCTCCTCACAGGTGGGTTTCCCCATTCGGATACCCCCGGATCACAGCCTGCTTGCGGCTCCCCGGGGCATTTCGGTGTTAGCCCCGTCCTTCATAGGCACTTGACTCCTAGGCTTCCTCCGTGTGCCCTTATTCGCTTGACCTGTTTTTACAGAAAATTTCACTTAATCTCTATTCAGTTGGCAAGGTACACATATTGGTGGAGCTAAGCGGGATCGAACCGCTGACCTCCTGCTTGCAAGGCAGGCGCTCTCCCATCTGAGCTATAGCCCCCAATCAATAAAAAACAACAATTAAAGAGATCAATACAAGACACAAAAACAACCAATCCCTAAAGAGATAGAATTGAATTTGAGTAAGTATTCCCTCACAACCGAAGAGCAGAACAGTAAATGTAAATTATCACATATAACTCCAGAAAGGAGGTGATCCATCCCCACCTTCCGGTAGGGATACCTTGTTACGACTTCACCCCAATCGCGAGCCCTACCTTCGGCAGCTGGGTCCCGGTAAACCGGGTTCCCTCACCGACTTCGGGTATGACCCACTCTCGTGGTGTGACGGGCGGTGTGTACAAGGCCCGGGAACGTATTCACCGCGGCATGCTGATCCGCGATTACTAGCGATTCCTACTTCACGCAGGCGAGTTGCAGCCTGCGATCCGAACTGAGACCGCTTTTCTGAGATTGGCTCCACCTCGCGGTTTCGCTTCCCTCTGTAACGGCCATTGTAGCACGTGTGTAGCCCAGGACATAAGGGGCATGATGATTTGACGTCATCCCCGCCTTCCTCCGGCTTTCGCCGGCTGTTTCTCCAAAGTGCCCATCATTACATGCTGGCAACCGAAGATAAGGGTTGCGCTCGTTGCGGGACTGAACCCAACATCTCACGACACGAGCTGACGACAACCATGCACCACCTGTCACCGCTGTCCCCGAAGGGCCCAGATCTTCTCAGACCTGTTCAGCGGGATGTCAAGCCCTGGTAAGGTTCTTCGCGTTGCGTCGAATTAAACCACATGCTCCACCGCTTGTGCGGGCCCCCGTCAATTCCTTTGAGTTTCAGCCTTGCGACCGTACTCCCCAGGCGGAGTGCTTAATGGGTTTCCTTCGGCACAAAGATGCTTAGCATCCCTACACCTAGCACTCATCGTTTACCGCGTGGACTACCAGGGTATCTAATCCTGTTTGCTACCCACGCCTTCGCGCCTCAGCGTCAGTGATAGTCCAGGAAGCCGCCTTCGCCACCGGTGTTCCTTCTGATATCTACGCATTCCACCGCTACACCAGAAATTCCGCTTCCCTCTACTACACTCAAAGACCTACTGTTTCGGACGCTTACACAGGTTGAGCCTATGCCTTTCACGCCCGACTGATAAGCCCGCCTACACGCCCTTTACGCCCAATTATTCCGGACAACGCTCGCCCCCTACGTATTACCGCGGCTGCTGGCACGTAGTTAGCCGGGGCTTTCTTCATCGGTACCGTCATTTCTTCTTCCCGATGGACAGAGCTTTACAACCCAAAGGCCGTCTTCGCTCACGCGGCGTCGCTCCGTCAGGCTTTCGCCCATTGCGGAAAATTCCCTACTGCTGCCTCCCGTAGGAGTCTGGGCCGTGTCTCAGTCCCAGTGTGACCGTCCACCCTCTCAGGCCGGTTACGCATCGTAGCCTTGGTGAGCCATTACCCCACCAACTAGCTAATGCGCCGCGGGCCCTTCCAAAAACAGTGCAAAGCACCTTTCCCTCTCTAGCCATGCGACCAAAGAGGCTTATCCGGTATTGACCCTCGTTTCCAAGGGTGATCCCCGTCTTTTGGGTAGGTTGCCCACGTGTTACTCACCCGTCCGCCGCTCGCCACTCATAAATGAGCGCGCGCTCGACTTGCATGTAGTAGGCACGCCGCCAGCGTTCGTCCTGAGCCAGGATCAAACTCGTCATGATAACTACAAAACTTAAAACAATCGCGCTTGATACTTGCTATAAAACAAGTTATCAACACTTTCGTGATAATTTACAAAAACACTGCTCTTCGGTTGTCAAGGAACACATATAACCAGTCTAAACTTTTTTAAAAAATCTTCTTTCGGAATGATTCAATAGAATCGAATGAATGAAATTCATCTGATAAACCATATCAACCATACTTTGCCAAGTATAAAGCATCTTAACCTGCGTTGTCAACAGCCAATTTCATCTTTTTTTCAAAAGATCCTAACGACCATCTGCCCAGCAATCTAACAAGTAATCTATCCAAATCACTTTAGATGCATGTGCGTTCCAAGACCAACATTGGCAATTATAAACCTAAGCGGAGAATAATGTCAACAGCTTTTTCAGATGTTTTTTGATTAAGGTTTTGTTCAAATGATATCTTTAGTCCATTGCTCATGTAATAACAAGGGTACAGAGTTAACAAAAATTATCTTTCATTATCTTTATGATCGTTTTTATCTTAGTTTATATCCTCTATATATCTTTATTATCACGTTCGATTTTTATGACATTTATTTTCATAAAAATTATATCGAAATTATTTTAGTAATTATAAAACTAAGCGGAGAATAATGTCAACAGCTTTTTTGGATGTTTTTTGATTAAGGTTTTGTTCAAATGATATTTTTAGTCCATTCCTCATGTAATAACAAGGGTACAGACTTAATAAAAATTATCGTTCGTTATCTTTTTAATCGTTGTTATCTTAGTTTATATCCTCTACATATCTTTATTATCACGTTCGATTTTTATGACATTTATTTTCATAAACATTATATCGAAATAATTTTAGTAATTATAAACCTAAGCAGAGAATAATGTCAACTGCTTTTTCGAATGTTTTTTATTGAGTGTTGTTAAAATGATATTATTAGTCCATTCCTAATGCGATAAAAGTGTATAGACTAATAATAAAAAGTATCTTTGTTATCTTTGTTATCTTTGTTATCTTTGTTATCTTTTGTTTATGGACTTTACATATCTTTATTATCCTGCTGGTTTTTTATGATATTTATTTTCATTAAACATCAATCATTTTGATTAATGTTTAATGAATTTATACATATGACTTATAGCGGTCTTTTCTAAACGAGAAACCTGGGCTTGCGAAATACCTATTTCATCAGCAACTTCCATCTGTGTTTTTCCCTCAAAAAAACGCATAGCAAGAATCGATTGCTCTCGATCATTTAAACGATTCATCGCTTCTTTAAGGGCAATTTTTTCTAGCCATTGCACATCTTTGATTTTATCATCACTCAGCTGATCCAAGACAAAGATCGGATCGCCACCGTCTTGATAAACAGGTTCGAATAAAGAAATAGGATCCTGTATAGCATCTAAAGCAAAAACAACTTCTTCTTTTTCCGCACCTAAAGCCTTTGATACTTCAGCTATGGTGGGTTCACGTGCATTTTGACCCATTAAAGAATCACGCATTTGAAGAGCCTTATACGCAATGTCACGCAACGAACGAGAAACACGGATAGGATTATTATCTCTTAAGTAACGACGAATTTCACCAATAATCATCGGAACAGCGTAGGTCGAAAAGCGTACATTTTGGCCTAAATCGAAATTGTCAATTGCTTTCATGAGACCAATACAACCGACTTGAAATAGATCATCGACACACTCACCACGATTGTGAAATCGTTGGATGACACTGAGCACAAGACGAAGGTTGCCATGAACTAGTGTTTCGCGGACAAATACCTCACCCGATTGTAGTCGCGAAAAAAGTTGACGCATTTCTTGATTTTTAAATATAGGTAATTTCGAAGTATCTACACCACATATTTCAACTCTGTTACGAACGATAGCGCCCGTCACCTCCGCTATACAAAAACCGGATAATACAAATAGTATCCCCTTGTAAAGCGCTGGTATAAGTTTTAACGAAGATAATAATATAAATTAGTTATCTTTTATTATTTACCAGAATTTATTATGGTGAATTGACAGCTTCATACGAGATATCATAAGGGTACAAATCAAAAAATGCGTTTAGAAATATTATCAAAATTTGTTAATTTCTTTATTTTAGTACTTTGTGTGTATTTTATGACTGTTTATTTGATTTTATCTAATGTTTTATTTATTGCTACCCATTTAAATTAATGTCTGGTTTTAAGTTTGTTTTAAGTTTGTTTTAAGTTTGTTTTATAACCATTCTTTATATATATTGTGCTGTCCATAATATATGAGTTTCCTTAAATCTTAGTTACATCATTATTTTTGCGACCTTTTAATGATGCTGAAGCCTCCCATGAATCAATTTCATCCTGCAGAGGTAAAATTTCTTGATCTTCAAGAACTAGACGCACTAATATCACATCCGTACCAATACGTTCTATTTGTCGCCATGAAATGGTAAAAACAGGCCCGCTCACTTTTAAGCCAAACCAACGAGATTCACCTGGGACAATTAATGACTCTACGGTACCTTCTGGTACTTTAAGTTTAATATCACGTACTTGGCCGAGAATACGCCCATCAGAGATATTGACCACATCTTTTGTTTGAAGGTCAGAAACTTTCATATAGGTATTATGATCCTCCAGTGAATCGCCATGCTATTTAGAATAAATCAAATATTTTGACTATTCAACCTTAAGCCATCTTGTTAAATTCTTTTCTTAAACGACCAATAACCTTTTTTTCTAATCTAGAAATATATGATTGAGAGATACCTAAGAGGTCAGCTACATCTTTTTGTGTTTTCTCTTCACCGCCACCTAAGCCAAATCGCAAAATAACAATACGTCTCTCTCTATCAGAAAGCATAGATAGGGCTGTTCGTAGAATTTCTTTATCAACTTCATCTTCGATATCGCGATAAATAGTATCATTTTCGGTACCCAAAACATCAGATAATAGTAACTCATTGCCATCCCAATCGATATTAAGCGGTTCATCAAAAGAGATCTCAGAACGAATTTTATTATTACGACGTAAAAACATAAGTATCTCATTTTCAATACAACGAGAAGCATATGTAGCTAATTTGATTTTTTTCTCAGGATCAAAGGTATTAACAGCCTTTATCAACCCTATCGTTCCCGTAGAAACTAAATCTTCAATATGAATACCTGTATTTTCAAATTTGCGCGCGATATAAACAACAAGACGCAAATTTCGCTCAATTAAACAAGCTCGAACCAAAGGCATCCCAGCAGGAAGTTTAGCTAGTAGTTCTTCTTCTTCTTCACGTTTTAACGGCGGAGGCAATGTTTCGCTACCGCCGATATAATGAACTTCTCGAGCAGAATCACGCACGCATAATAACAAAAATCGATAAAGGACGAAGTAAAGTATGTCCCGCCATTTTTTCACCATGCAGTGCAGTCCTCCTACGCGAAAAATTGATTTTTGGCTTCAATTACACAAGAAGGCAAGATAGCTTTATATAGCCCATCCGGCGTAAGTTGCGATCCATCTATACCTATGAGCATACCTGGAATATTATACCATCTACCTTCCTTATGCAAGGAAACAGCATCAGGAACAATCGTGACCATCCAATCTTTGTCATGTCCGGCTGTCCGATATGGCAAAAGGCCTATTTTTGTCCGCCATTTTTTATTTCTTTTGGCGATAAAAGGCAGTTTGGTCAATTTGTCCACTTTATCCATATGTATGATTTCAAACAATAAATCATCACTAGGCAATTTATGACGCCATAGGTTATATTCCATGATAATAACAGGTCTTTGCGATATAGGGTCTCTTAACCTATTACCTGTATCTAAAAGACCTTTGCATTCAATGGTGTGCTGATTGATGGTAACACGTATGGGTAAAAGCCAGGTATGAAGCTGTTTGATATCACGAAGACGCAAGATAGAGAAACGAATGTACCAACCAATAGCAGGTATCGCAATAATCCCAATTAACCAAATTTCCAGAGGTATGCGAAAAATGTCCATGTTGTCAGTTAATTCATCGGCCAATGCATAGTGTAAAGCAAGTAAGGTCCCTCCGGATAAGAGACAAAGCAAATAAAAAAGCAATATATTGGCTAAGTAATTTTTCCATGTGAGAAAATCAAAAGCAAGTAATATCATAAGCAGAGACACCAGTATCTTACCTAATAAGCTATAACTAAACGATATATATCCCAACAGAGGGATAATTGTATATAAACCACCTAATATAGCAGCCATGATGGTACGTAAGGGTGAAAAACGAATATAACGCAAAGCGGCTGTTAACCATAAGAGGAAGTAATCAATAACCCCATTTAATAAAAAGATGAGGTCAGCATAGACAATCAAGGAATACATCCCTCCTTAGCTAGCATGATGTTGTCCACCTATTTTGCCTATCTATGTTGTCCATCATAAAAGCTCGGACTTATTGCTTAGCCCGAGCTCTAAGAAAAAAGCTATTGGTTTCTATGGTTATGCATCCTGATGCTTGGTTATGCTTGTTTCTTTGTATCCACGTCTTATTGACTTTATCTATATAATTTTATGAAATATAACTTATGTAAAACATAATTATATTAAAATAGAGAAATCTTCGCTGTTTAAACAGATAAAAACAAATCTAAATTTATAAAAATATAATTAAAATATATGTTTATTTATTGCGACCATACTTTTTCCTTAAGAAAGTAGGAACTTCCAGAAGTTTGTCGTCATAACTTGAGACATTCCGCAATCCTTCATCGATTGATCCTTTTGCTTTTCCTTTCGGAGACTGTAAAAATTCGTCTTCGACAACGCTATGGTTCCTTTTAAAACGCGGTTTAGCTTTAACTTTATTTTCTTGTTGATGATCAAAGCCTGTAGCGATAACAGTGACAATTGTCTCTTTTTTCAATTCGTCATTACAAGCTGCACCAAAGATCATATTTACATTCTCGTCACATTCTGCAGAGATAATTTCAGCCGCTTCATGTACTTCATATAAGCTTAAATCACGACCTCCGGTAATATTCATCAAGACACCACGCGCACCATTAATTGATGTTTCCAATAAAGGACTGCAAATAGCTTTTTTGGCCGCTTCAATTGCTCTGTTTTCGCCAGATGCAGAACCAATACCCATAAGAGCTGATCCTCTTTCTTGCATAATCGTACGAACATCCGCAAAATCAAGGTTAATCAAACCTTGCTCGGTAATTAAATCAGATATACCTTGTACACCTTGACGAAGCACGTTATCTGCCTCACGAAAAGCTTCTAACATAGGTGTATTTTTATCAACTATTTCTAGTAAGCGATCGTTAGGAATAACAATCAGGGTATCTACATTCTCCTTAAGTTGTCCAACACCTTGTTCTGCTTGATTAGAACGTTTACGCCCTTCAAAAGTAAAAGGTTTTGTCACAACACCGACAGTCAAAGCACCTAATTCGCGGGCCACCATAGCAATTTCTGGAGCTGCTCCAGTGCCTGTACCACCACCCATACCTGAGGTGACAAAGACCATATCGGCTCCTTTTAAGACGCTTTGCAATTGCTCTTTACTCTCTTCTGCTGCCTTTTTACCAATATCCGGATTAGCACCAGCACCTAATCCTCGCGTTAATTTTTCTCCGATTTGAATACGATGAGGAGCTTTCGAACCACCTAAAGCCTGGGCATCTGTATTAACACATATAAATTCTACACCTTGTACACCGCTCTCAATCATACGATCGACAGCATTACTACCACCACCACCAACACCAATAACTTTTATACAAGCGATACGTTCTCGATCTAAGACTAAATTAAGCACCCTTAGCCCCTCCCTCACTTTGATGCCCAAAATTCAAAATAGCATACACGACCTTTCGTAGCTAAATAACTATTGTTAGTTATTAAAGTGACAATGTAATGTTAATCTCTTTCGAAAATTAAATAAACTCACTCAACCAGTTTCTCACACGCTGTAGGGGCGAATTTATTAAATCATTTTTAGCACGATTTTTTTTCGCAGAAGCAGCTGTAACAGGTAAAATAGCATACCTACGCAACCAATGGATAATACTAATGCTGCCTATGTATGAAGGTTCACGAAGGCCTACATCAGTCGGTATAGCTATCCTGATCATCGATCCTAGTTGTTTCTTAGCCATATGATCGATATAGGATAAGGAAGCACACCCACCCGTTAAAACATAACCCCCTGGAGGATCAGTACTAAATCCTAAACTTTTGATACGCTCTTTAATAAGCTGAAAAATTTCCTCTACACGAGGTTCGATAATATGAGATAACTCGTTAGGTGTAATATCAATATCTTTGTATGAACCCAAAGGACGCAAAGAAAATGAATCTTTGTCGGATGCATATTCCCTACTAGCAATACCGTATTTTAACTTGACAGACTCCGCTAATTCTGTCTTGATGCGCAAACCAATAGCAATATCATTTGTAATATATTCGCCACCTAAAGGCAAAATATCGGTGAAAGCTAGATAACCGTTTTCAAAAATAGAAACTGTTGAAGTACCTCCTCCTAAATCGATTAAAACGACACCAGAATTACGTTCGCTTTCTGACAAACAAAGCTCACCTTCAGCTAATGGAAGGAAAACGGTACCTTTCACGATTAGATCGGCTCGCTCTACACAATGCACTAAATTTTGCAAGATAGCTTTTGATGCTGTTATAAGGGAAGCATCGACTTCTAAACGCATACCCATCATGCCATGAGGATCTACAATTTCATCTGAACCATCTATAATAAATTGCTTAGGTATGATATCTAAAATAAAACGTTCTGGGGGTAACTGCACAACCCGAGCAGCATCTAATACACTTTCAACATCACTTGCCGTAATTTCACGCCTATCTTCGGAAATATCGCGCACACCATGACTATCCATAAGGGAGATATACGAACCATTTATACCTAGGTAAACCTCTGAAAGAGACATACCAACCATATCAGCAGCATTATCAATAGCTTCGCGAATAGAGCTAACAACCTGATCGATCTGCACAATCATCCCTTTTTTTATCCCACGCGATATAGCTGTACCAATACCTAAAATTTGACCTGAACCATCCGAAGAAGTCTCAGCCACCACAACACGAATCTGCGAGGAACCAATATCTATACTGGTGATAATATCCACAGCACTCACATCTGTAATCCTCCCCTCAATAAAAAATTGCTCTAAATGATAATTGATTTCTGAATAAAAGCTAGATACAGCCAGTATTCTTCGCCGTATAATTACTATTATCCTCTAAAGCGCCAGGCACATAAAACTTTTTTAAAACGTAATCTATAAAAAAAACTATAGCTATATAATTTGATATTAATGTAATTATCACGATATTGAGGATGTAAATTAAATATTAAATATATAATAAATGCATAATAAACATATAGATAGATAATAATCAAAAAACAATAAACAGGATTTAAATTATTATAATAACCATAATCATAATTATCCATCTCTAAAAATAGCAAAAAATATCAAAGAAGTTAACTTAGGTGACCAACTACATAGTACCATAAAATTTTGTATTTGAACTGTTTACGGATACGGTTTTTACTAATACATAATTGTATTATCATATTTTAGTTATTATTTTCAAAATATTATCCCTACAGCCTTTATCCCTATTTTAATTCATTATACAAAACAAAAACAATCCTTAGCCAAAATAAAAGGATTGTTTTTTTATATTGCCAAACATAATAATAAATATTAATGCAAAATCCATTTAATGTCACCAACTATTTACTAACCGTTAATTCATCATTTTCAACATCAATTTTAATCTTATGGCCTTTTTTAATATTACCTCGCAACATCTCTTCAGAAAGTTTGTCCTCAATACTACGTTGTATAGTCCTTAATAAAGGACGTGCACCATATGCTGGGTCATAACCTTTTTTAGCTAGATATTTGATCGCTTCAGCTGTCAGATCCATCTCTATTTCTTGTTCCTGTAATCTTTTACTTAAGCGTCTGATGATTAATACAACTATTTTTTCTAATTGTTTTTCTGTTAAAGACTTGAACACAATGAGATCATCAACACGATTTAAAAATTCAGGTCGAAAACTCTTTTTCAGTTCTTCCATAACTGTTTTTTTCATATGTTCATAATCTTGCTCATTACTATTATCGGTAAATCCTAAGCTGCTACTTTTACGTATTAAGGAAGCACCTACATTGGACGTCATAATGATAATGGTATTTCGCATATAAACAATACGACCTTTGCCATCTGTCAATCGACCATCTTCTAGTACTTGTAAAAGAATATTAAAAACTTCCGGATGAGCTTTTTCTAACTCATCAAATAAAACAACGGAATAAGGTTTACGACGCACTTTTTCCGTTAGCTGACCACCTTCTTCATAACCAACATATCCAGGCGGAGACCCGATCAGTCGACTGGTAGCATGTTTCTCCATGTATTCAGACATATCTACCCTAATCATCGCATCATCGTCACCAAAAATTGCTTCAGCTAAAGCACGAGCTAGCTCTGTCTTACCAACACCTGTAGGTCCAAGGAAAATAAAGGAACCAATGGGCCTTTTAGGATCTTTTAACCCAGCACGAGCACGGCGTACCGATCTAGCAATCGATTTCACAGCTTCTTCTTGACCAACAACACGTTTATAAAGAATTTTTTCCATGTTTAAGAGACGCTCAGATTCCTCTGCCGCAATCTTACTTACAGGAATGCCCGTCCAGCTAGACACAACATCTGCTATATCTTCAGCTGTAACAGATGTATTAGTTTTACCTTTATCTTCACGCCATTTTTTAGATGTTAACTCCCATTTTTCACGCAAACGTTGCTCATTATCACGTAAAGAAGCCGCTTTTTCAAATTCTTGACCTTGTACAGCCGCATCTTTTTCTTTCTTAACTTTTTTCATCCTTATCTCTAATTCTTTCAATTCGGGAGGCACAACATAGGAGCGCAGGCGAACCTTAGAAGCAGCTTCATCAATAAGATCAATAGCTTTATCCGGTAAATAACGATCATTAATATAGCGAAAAGATAGATTAACAGCTTCTTTAATAGACTCATCTAAAATTTTGACACAATGATGCGCCTCATAGCGATCACGCAAACCGTTTAAAATAGCAATTGTTTCATCAGATGATGGCTCATTTACTAAAATGCGTTGGAATCGACGCTCTAAAGCAGCATCTTTCTCTATGTATCGGCGATATTCATCAACTGTCGTTGCACCAACACATTGTAACTCACCTCTCGCTAGAGCAGGTTTAAGAATATTTGAAGCATCAATGGCTCCTTCAGCACCGCCAGCACCTATGAGAGTATGAAGTTCATCGATAAACAAAATCATATTACCAGCTTGTAAAATTTCATCCATGATTTTTTTTAAACGATCTTCAAATTCACCACGATATTTTGTACCAGCAACAACTGTCCCCATATCTAAAGTCATAACCCTTTTACCACGCAAAGTTTCTGGAATCTCACCCGCCACGATACGTTGAGCTAACCCTTCAACAACCGCTGTTTTACCAACACCTGGATCACCTATGAGAACCGGGTTGTTCTTTGTGCGTCGAGATAATACTTGAATCACACGTTCAATCTCTTTGGTGCGACCAATAACCGGATCAAGATTATTATCACGAGCTGCTGCTGTTAAATCCCGCGCCAAACCATCTAAAGTAGGTGTATTAACATTACTCCCAGATCCAGTACTAACACTAGTCGTTGATTCACTACCGAGTAACTGTAAAACTTGTTGACGCGCTTTATTTAAACTCACACCCAAATTATTCAATACACGCGCGGCAACACCCTCGCCTTCTCTAATCAAACCTAATAAGATATGTTCCGTACCCACATAGGTGTGACCTAACCGACGAGCTTCATCCATAGAAAGCTCGATAACCTTTTTCGCTCGCGGCGTGTAAGTAATATTAGAAGGTTGTGAACGTCCTTTACCGATTAATTTCTCCACTTCATTACGAATCTTATCTAAACTAAGATTAAAAGAAAGTAAAGATTTAGAAGCAATCCCTTCTCCTTCGTGTAACAAACCAAGCAAAATATGCTCAGTGCCAATATTAGCATGCGTTAAACGAACAGCTTCTTCCTGAGCTAAAGATAATACCTTTTGGGCCCTTTCTGTGAATCGACCAAACATCACGTTTAAATCCCTCCGCTAATGTTCATTTATCAAAATAAAAAAAGGAAATATATAGAAACAACAAAAGTAAATATACTTATAGAAAAAAAATTAAATTTACAGAAATAGCAAAAGTAAATATAAAGTAAAACATAAAGATTAAAAACAGCATCGAATACAACCTAACTAAAAACAAAATCAAAAATAACAAAACACAAAAAGAAAAAACAAGTCTTAAAGATATAATCTTGAGAAAAATATATATTTAAAGTTTAAAATCACATATCATCCATACGCAAACGCTCTTTTAGCAAATGAGCACGACGTATATCGCGCTCTTGAGGATCTAATTTCTCCCTGGCATATTGTTGAAGAAATCCAGGTTGAATCATAACCATCATCTCATTCATAATATTAGCGGAAACATTTTCTAATAAACCGATGTCAATACCTAAACGAACATCGGATAAACGACGCATGGTCTCCTTTGAATCCATAACATAAGCATGTGACAAGAGGCCATATGAACGATAAATACGATCTTTTAAACGAACAGATGATGTTTGCATCAAGCGATTCCGTGCCAAACGTTCATGTTCAATGATCTGTTTTACCACGCTTAATAATTTTTCTAAAATTTCGTTTTCTGATTGTCCCAATGTCACCTGATTAGAAACCTGATATAAATGACCTAAAGCTTCACTACCTTCACCATACATACCCCGAACAGCTAATCCTACCTGGGTAATAACAGGTAATAAACGATTCAGCTGCTGCGCGATCGCTAAAGCAGGTAAATGGACCATCACAGAAGCTCGAACACCCGTCCCTACATTCGTAGGACAACTTGTTAAATAGCCACAAGGTTCGGCAAAAGCAAAAGAAAGATAATGTTCTAACCAATCATCAAGTTGGTTGGCTAAATGCCAAACCTCTCTCAATTGCAAGCCTGAAAATAGACATTGAATTCGCAGATGATCTTCTTCATTTATCATAATACTAACAGCATCATTGCGACTTATAATCACTGCTCCTTGCTGAGATTCTTCTATTAGCATCGGACTAACTAAGTGTTTCTCAACCAAAACTTGTTTCTCTAAACTACTCAGATCACGCATAAGTAGCAACTTAGCACCTTTAAGAACAGAAGGTGCTTTTTTATGCTCTAAAAGATCCTTAATACGTTTAATAACCAGCTCTGATTGCGAAGGAGGACTGATCATCGGAAAAGGTAAATCAGCTAAATTACGCGCTAAACGAACCCGACTGCTAAAAACAATTTCCGATTGAGGGCCTTCTGACTGCATCCAACTACTCATTGCCCTCTTCATAAATTCTTCCAAAGACATCCAATCACCCCTCCTATAAACATATAGCTGTCAAAATAGATAGGTATTGAAGATAAAATCAACAAAAACATTTTAGATACTGTCCAAATCTTTACCTTTGTTTTTACGCAATATTTCTTCTAATGAACGTATCTTATCACGCAAAATAGCCGCATCTTCAAATGCTTCCTCTTGAATCTTAACATGCAACTTTTTCTTTAACTGCTCTAACTCATTCCGAACTCTAAGTTCGCCTTGTGTTCGCTCAGGTATTTTGCCACGATGTGTAATATTACCATGAACACGACGTAGTAAAGGTTCTAAGGAATCACGAAAAGCTTTATAACATCCAGCACATCCTAAACGACCAATTTTACAAAATTGCTGATATGTAATACCACACATAGGACACCTCTGAGGCACTGAATCGAGCTCAAAACTACTCCCTCCACCCGCAGGTGATAAATCCATGTTCAATAACCCAGATAACAACTGATGAAAAGAAAAACCATCTTCCCAACCAGGTACATTTTCACCACGCGCTTGTGCGCATACTTCACAAAGATGAAATTCTGATTTACTACCATTAATCACCTTTGTATAATGCAGTGTTGCCGGCCGTTTACCACACTCGGGACACAACACAGCAACCACACTCCCTTTATATTTAAATTTATCTATAATATTTCCTAAGTCAAAGGAAAGAATTTTATAAAATAAAGATATTTTCATTTATATTAAATTACACTAATTATTTAATTCTTTTTAAATTAATGCATGAAAAAAGACTTAAATATTCCAAATATAAAATAAGACGTTTAAATTAAATAAGCAAAACCAAACCATCAATTATAATCGTAACAGCAATCTAGTGATATTAGCAAGTTTAATTCCCAGCGGCAACAATGCTTATTTTTTATAAAAAAACAGACATAAAGTGACGAGTACAAGAAATTAAACAATGAAATATGGATCAAAGATAAAATCTAAATAATTAATTTTAAAAAAAAATCAAAAAACAATCTAAAAAATATTATTATAAATATTCAGGAGATACAATCATTTAATAAAAAATATATTATTAAAAATAATAAAAACCATTAATGGATTAGTTACAAAATTCTAAATATTAATTTATATTTATTGTAATAATTAACCCTAATGAGCTATAATGCCGATGAGATACATCCTTGAAATTAACCTCAGGACGTTCTAAATTATATGGTCTGATAACAACAAAATTAATCTAAAGCTGAAGTTATACTGAAGTTATTTTTTAAAAAATAAAACATAAAACATAATTTAAATCAAAACCGAAAAATAATTGAAATAATAAATACTACAAAAAAAGATTTATCTCTTAATGACGGTCAACCGCATATCTCTTGGGAAGCATGTACAACAATGTGGGGGTGTGTAAATGATCGAAAACGGAAACAATGCGCCAAGCAAAGGTACGCACAAAGCGCGGTGCAAAAAAATGGCTTGCAAATATTTATTACACAAATTATGGGCCATAATTTGTGTTCTCTTATTACTTCTGACAAGCCTTGCAGAAGTAATACAGAAAACCAATAAACCGTTATCGATCATCAAACAAAACATAGACGTTAATCATCTAATACCCTTAACCACAAACAATGGAGGTGTCGTAGCGAGCAAAAAACTTTTGCTATCTAGCAAACAGGAAATAAAATATACAGATGGGGATAAAATGAATCAGACTTTAACTGGAAAAAATACTGATTATTCACAAGAATATTTATTATATAATTATAATAAAGAAAATATACCAATAAATTTAAACTATTCAACAAGTAATCCAACGATATACCCTAGCATAATGAATACTGATCAAAAAAATATAAATGAAACGATCGTACCTACGATCATACGTATCACTAAACAACCTAAATATGAAGCTATTGTACCTACAATCATACGTATCATTAAACAACCTAAATATGAAACTATTACACCTAAAATAATTCGTTCCCCTAAACAAACACCACCAGATATCAAACAATTTAAAAAAACCACTAAAACAGCTATTTCATCAAATAAAGATATACATGATTTATTTCCAAAACCATTTATTATAACACGAGAAAATTGGGGTTCAGGTATTCCTCCTGAAAAAACGAATCGTGTTCAAGAGTGTAAGATTACCCATATTGTTGTGCATCACACAGTAACACCTAATCAAAGAACACAATCTACTAGTAATTTATTAAGAGGTATAGAGAATTTTCATGTAAAAAGTCGGAATTTTCCAAGTATTGCTTATCGTGTCTTAATTGATAATAATGGCGATTTGTATGAAGGATTCAGAAGAAAGCGTTTTGGACCTTCTATGGTTTTAGAAGGAGGCGCAGCCTCTACACATGCACGTAACTTTAATTGCGGAAGTTTCGGTATTGCCTTAATAGGAGACTATAGCAAAATTAGTTCATTGGATCTTAAAAGCCCCGTCATTCAGTCTTTGATTAAAACAATCGTTTATGTTGCCACACGCCAAAATCGCTTAAAAGTAAAATATGATGATAAAGGGAATCTTCAAATCAATATGATAAAAATCATCGGTCATAACGAAACAGGAAGATCAAATACCAGTTGTCCAGGGAGTTCTGTAAGTAAAATATTGCCCTATGTCAAAGAAGAAGTTTATAAACGCATTAAGAAAATGATATTAAATGCTCGTTAATGTTACTAAAGTCCAGAAAGATATTATGCCTTGGGAATTATGGAAAAAATCTAAGGGGTGCTAGCCCTCTTAGATTTTTTATTGTCTTAAATTATATGTATTTTATTTTTAACATATGTAAAATACAATATATATTAATTATAGGTTAAAATATAAACAATTAAAGTTCAGACACGAGTCCTAAAGGTAAAAATATTATCTTAAAAATTCCAATAAATATAAACTAGTGCATAATCATATCAATAAATATATAATAACATAGAATACTTTAAATTAAATCGGAATATAATATTTATATACCAGATGTTGTATGTTATGTGTTATGTGTTATGTTTTATATGTTATACGCTATATTTTGCATGTTATATCTAGTATTTTATATATAATAAATCACAGTTAAAATCACTTTATATATTTAAAAATATATAATTTAAGAGACAGAATCTTTATAATTATTTGATTAAATAAATCAGTTAAAACAAAATATTCCTCACAAGGAGATACAGAAAATATCATGATAGAAAAAAAATATAACCAAAAAAAGTATAAAAAAATTTTCGAAAGTCTAAATTATAAAATATTACTACCTAATTTATGTTTTTTAATGATATCGAGTTCGTTTTACATAGCTCAAGGACAAGAGTTAGGAAACGAACAAGTAATTGATAATCAACAAAATCAAAATATTTATGAGATTATATCTGCAATAGCGAATGGTAAAGATATAGGAAATATTGATCAAACAACTTATAATGATATTGTTCAAGCGCTAGAAGAAAAAGCCAAGCTAAAAACAGGCAAACTGGGTACGCAGCTCGACAACTTTCTTCTAAAGTGGTCAAAGCAAAACAATAGGCCTGTCCCTAGCGAAAAAGCTATAACAATATCCGAAGATACATCGCATATCTTTACTCTAAATCAAGCCATCTTACAAGAAGAATTGTACCAAGGTCATCAAAGACCAAAAGCCAAGCATTCAGATATAATCAATTCTATTCCAAATTCTTCTACTAAAGCAATTATTCTTCATCATACTGGAACTGAGATATCAAAAAACCAAAGCTTTCTAGAACATATCAGAAAGATAAATAAAACAAAGATAGAAAATACAGATTTAAAACAAAGCACCCCAGGCGCTCCTTACCACGCTTATATTTTACCAAATAATCGTGGTCATGATACAAATGATTACAAATCACACATCGTTGAAGGTTACCGAAATCCTATCCACGATAATGACCCCAGCAAAGCATTCATCGATCCTGCTAAAGGAGCACATGCCAGCACAAATAATAAAGGATCTTTTGGCATCGCCATTGTTGGGAAATTTAGCTATGATGATCAACGCGAATATAATTTAGATGAAAACGATCCGATGGTGAAAGAACTAGTAGAATTAACAACATTTATCCTTACACGTCCAGAAAATAAATTAAAATACACTGTAGATAGTCAAGGTAATATAGAAAATATATATGCCATACCTATTCTAAATCACAATGATTTAAATACAACCAAATGCCCAGGGAATATACATGTAAATGGTCAAGATTTAAAAGATTACGTTTATAAAGCAAGTATCGCAAATATAAAGCAAAAATTGCAAAATCATTTACAAGGTAAAAAAATATAAATATCTGATAAAACGGACAAAATAATTAATATTTTTATAAAATTAATAAAAAATACCAAAATAATAATAAAGATAATGAAAAATAAAATATTAACATTACAATATTTTTTGTGGTTTTCAATTTATATCAAAAATATAATTTATTTATCAACAAATATATGTTATTCATTATCAATCGATAGATGATATTTATTATCCTATATTAATTATAAAATCGACTAATATTAAAATAAGCTAATATAAATCTCGCAATAATCCGAAAAATTCAATCGGATTCAATATAAAGAATAAAACTCAATAAAATATCATACACAAAACATAAGAAGCAAAAACTCTTCTTAGTTTTTGTCTTTAATGTATAGAATATTTTTGAAAAATATATTATACAATAAAATTAATTTTATTGTATAATATATTTAATATGTAACATTGGTGTTTAAAAAAATTATGCATCTAATTATATAATTATTTATAAAAAGTTTGCTTATAATAATATTTCTAATTAAGAACATAGGTTTTAATAAAAACCTATGTTCTAGAGAACCTTTCTGTATCATAATTTAAGATGCCTAATCATAAGACTTGTACGTAAATATTAATATAGCAGATTAGTAATGATGTAATTTAAACATAAAAATAGCGATTATCATAGATTTTATTGCTTTTGATTAGGTTCTTAAACTCTATTGATAGATTTTTTTGAAAAGCTCATAATATAAACTATAGTTAAAATATATGTATAATTTAGATCAATAAACAAAATAAAAATAGAAAATTTAAAGATTAATATCCTTAGAATAAAAAATTTAAGCAAAGTTATAATTATGAAGCAAATCCTATATCAAAATTAAGATAAGCAAAAAGAAGATCTTGTAATTAATAATTAATTATTTTTCAAATAGAAAATTTAAATTTCAGAAGTTTTTTTGATATAATGTTATAATAATATTTGTCAAAGGATGTTTATTTTAAATGATCTTTAATAAAAAAGATTTTTTATATAATTTTTTTTTATTTTTATTTTATATAATATGTTTGGTTTCTTTATGGGAAATAATTGTTAAATTTTATAATATAGATATGCAAAAATTGCCTTCTCCATCCGACATAATAAAAATTTTAACAGAAAAAAAACTATTTTGGTTTCAAGCAACGAAAGAAACAGCAATTTTAGCTTTTTTAGGTTTTATGTTAGGTTTTATTGCGGGTTGTTTATGCTCTATAGCCATATATATGTGTCCTTTTTTAGACAAATTTTTGCAACCTCTATTTACCATAACACAAAATCTACCCTTACCTGTTTTAATACCTTTACTAACTTTACTATTCGGTTTTAGTTTTAAAACACGCTTAATTGTGGTCATATTGATTACTTTTTTTCCTGTAATGGTTGCAACCAATCGCGGCCTGTACAATAATCCTCGCCCTGAATTAAAAACATATTTCAATATCATGGGAGCATCTCGTTGGCAAAAACTAATTCACTTAGCAGGTCCTAGTAGCTTAACCTCATGCTTAAGTGGAGCCCAAATTGCAGCAACATATAGTATTTTTGGTGCGGTGTGGGGTGAAAATGCAGGTTCTAGCCATGGTTTAGGTATTGTTTTAAAAGAAGCTTTTAATACTTTTCGTACAGATTATCTCTTCACCGCAACCTTATTAATTATCTTTTTGAGCCTATTATTTTCTTTTTTAATTCGAATATCAGCAAGCTATATACTAAAAAAATGGAGAATTGTATTATGACAAAAAGTATTTTAAAAGTTGATAATTTATGCTTTGAATATAATGAAAAAATACATTATAAAAACAATATACATAATAAAGAAACAAAAAAAAATATACACACAATAGCTAATAATAAAAGAATGAAAGATATGATATTAAAAAATATATCTTTTGAGGTAGAAGAAACCGAAATTGTAGCTTTTCTAGGTCCATCAGGATGTGGTAAAAGTACCTTATTATATCTACTGGGTGGGCTTTATCAACCCACTTCAGGTTCGATTTATTTAGAAAATAAATTGTTTAAAAAAAAAATGGTATGATTGGTTATTTTCCTCAAAACATATCACTTTTACCATGGAAAACGGTCATACAAAATATAAACTTAGGCCATATATTAGGCACTGGAAATACAAAGAATAAAGAGATATCTGTGAAAAAACTATTAAAAGATACCGGAATGATTAAATATATAAATGCTTATCCCCATGAACTATCGGGTGGTATGCAACAAAGGATTGCATTGGTTAGATCTTTAGCCGGCAACCATAAATTACTCTGTATAGACGAACCTTTTTCAGCGTTAGATTCTTTCCAAAGAAAAGAATTACAAATATGGTTACGTAAATTATTAAAAGAAAACAAAATAACCTCTTTTTTAGTCACACACAGCATTGAAGAAGCCATCATCATAGCTGATACTATATACTGCTTAAAAAGTAGTCCTGGTGAAATATTTAATAAAATAAAAATCAATCTGACTACACAAGAACGTTTTAACCAAGATAAATCTCTAGAAAGATTTATGTTTAAAAATAAAATCGAAAAAATGTTTATAAAACAAAATATCGCAGAAAATAAATAGAAATATAAAAATAATTATAAACTAAAAAAAATAATTAAATATCACAACCATTATCGTTTATTGCAATGCTATTTATATGAAATTAGTTATCTATTAATAAATAAAAAATATATATAATATTACTTTACATGAAAAAAACAAAAATATAAATTATTAATTATTAATAAAAAACAGAAAATATTATTTTATTTCCAAAGTTATAAGATATATTATATTTTAAGCTTTTAAAAACATAGACATTCATCGATAAAATGTGTAAGCGATAAATTATTTGTATTCAACATCTTTTTATCCTCCATGCGGTTTATTTGTGGAGATTGTCAAAAAAAATATTTAACAAGAGTCTCAGAACTTAATTCCAGGCACTAAAAACTATGATAATAGTTATTTTGTGTTTAAATTACATCATTACTCATAGGTTATATTAATATTCCCAGGCCAGTCGATGGTATTTATATCTTACACATATTAGGTATATATGTCTATTTTCATAGATTTTTTTCTTATTAAAATCTAATGCGCATTTTTTACTGAATTTCCTAACACATACAGTATAAATAACCAACTATTAATAGTTGGTTATTTATATAGTTAAATGAGCCTATTGGTATAAAAAACTAATTATTCAAACTTTTCAATATGTGGTATGCACCAAACAACGTTCTAACTTTCTCTTAACACGTTGCAAAGCATTATCAATTGATTTAACATGCCTATTTAAATCAACGGCAATCTCTTGATAAGATTTACCATCTAAATAAAGTGTAAGAACTTTTCGCTCCAGTTCACTCAAAATATGACTTATTTTGCATTCAATATCCGAATATTCTTCTTGATGAATATATATTTCTTCAGGATTCATGCGTATCGTGGAAAGGGTATCATAAAGTGTCCGGTCAGCATCATCATCATACATCGGCTTGTCCAAAGAAACATATGAATTTAACGGAATATGTTTTTGTCTTGTCGCTGTTTTAATCGCTGTAATAATTTGACGCGTAATACACAATTCAGCAAAAGCTTTAAATGATGCTAATTTATCACCACGAAAATCACGGATAGCTTTATAGAGTCCAATCATACCTTCTTGTACAATATCTTCATGATCAGCTCCTATCAAAAAATAAGAACGAGCTTTAGCACGTACAAAATTGCGATATTTGTGAATGAGGTACTCTAAGGCCGATAAATCACCTTGACGGGCCTGCTCTACGACACCTTCGTCCTCCTTAGATTCGGATATTAAAGACTCGAATCGGACAACGGTGGCTTTCGTCATTGTACCTCTCTCACCTCCACATTTATCACTTCAAAAACCGTCATAATACACTAAATTTATTATATATGAATAAAAACAAAAAGGTCAATTTTTTGTCTTTTTTATCCAATATTTATTTTGTTTTTTTAAAAATAAATATTGGATAAATCTTGAAAGATATTCAACTAGATGGCTTGTCTAATATATAAATATTATTCTTGATAAAAAAATCAAAAATTTAAATTTTTAATAAAAAAGAAAATGTTATGAAAATGATTTTATCTACATCGATAGCAGACATGCATTTACTTTCATCTAATTCTGCTATTTTGGAATATTCCATATTTAAGTATTTACCTTTAGATTTATACATATAGGCTTAATACTATCTTTTAAATATAAAATTTTATAATTATAATATATCAAAAAACACAATGTTATACTTATATTGTGTTTTTTGATATATTATAATTATAATTTAAAAACATTAAAAAGAGATGAAATAATTTTACATAAACTGATTTTTTAGCATAAAATTAAAAATATTAATAAAAAATATGAATTCCAATACATAATTATTAATATCCAAATAATTGCAAGATTAGCATTTATATTTTTTAAAAAATAGATACAAGGCAATTTCGTTGTTAATTTTAAGCTTTTTTATAAAATTTTAAAATTAACAATGAATCCCAATAATCAGTGCTAATAGGATATATTAGTACTCTTCTTGGAAAAGTCCAATAGCATGTCCACAATAAAAATGAATCCTGAAGAAATATATATTCATAAAGATGAATATTCGGATATTGAATACAAAATAAGTCATATTTTGAGTAAACTTGAGCAAAAAGTGCTTATCCTTTATTTATATGGTAAATATTATCAAGTGATTGCTGTATATTTAAATAGGAATGTCAAATCAATTGATAATGCTTTATAACGGACTTGTCCAGAAATACTAATATAGGCGATTAGTAATGGTCTAATTTAATGCATAAAAATAGCCATTATCATAGCTTTTTGTAAATTAAATTAGATTCTTAAACGCGGCTTTAACACGGTTTATTGGATAAGATCAACGTGTTAAGGGGGAGTTAGAAAGTAGTTTAGTGAATACCACATATTAAAAAGTTTGAATAATTCGTTTGTTATTCCGATAAGCTAATTTAAGTATAAATAACCAACTAGATTATAGTTGATTATTTATACAAATAAATTTGATATTGCTTAATATTTAAATAAAATTAACTTTTTTTAAACATTCTTTCAAGTTCTTTTAATTTGTAATCTTCATAACATGAATTATAGTAATAATAACGGGCACGGTCTCTAAATGTATTAATTCTTTTGATAATATATGCTGGTTTATCTTTACTATATTTGATTAAAAATTCACGCCATAGGGATGGTTTTTTAATCATTTCATGAACTTGAATTTCTAGAGATGGCAAAAATAGTTTCAATTCATTATGTAATGCAGATTTATATGATTTATATCCCTTAATATTTGCGTTTAGACTATAACGTAATTTTATTATATTATACCAAGATTTCCATTTTGCTGTGTCGCTAATTATAGGAGGAGTGTTTTCCGGAAGATTTATTATTGGTTCTAAATCCTCAAACCCTAAGTCGGGATAATTATAATTTTCATCACTAATATCTGATGCTGCATCATCACCTTCATCACTTTCATCATCCTCAGTTCCATAACCTTCTTCTGGTTCTTCTTCTAGCATATCCTGATTTGGAGGATTTGGTTCTGGTATTTCTTGAGGAGCGGGGTTAAGATTTGGCTCTGGTATTTCTTGAGGAGCGGGATTAGGATTTGGTTCTGGTATTTCTTGAGGAGCGGGATTAGGATTTGGTTCTGGTATTTCTTGAGGAGCGAGATTAGGATTTGGTTCTGGTATTTCTTGAGGAGCGAGATTAGGATTTGGTTCTGGTATTTCTTGAGGAGCGAGATTAGGATTTGGTTCTGGTATTTCTTGAGGAGCGAGATTAGGATTTAGTTCTGGATTTTTTAATAATCTATCATTCACCAAATTAGGTTCAGAAGGTTGTAAAGGTAATTTTGCTTCAATTGTTTCTGTAGATTTAGGCGCTATATTTGTAGTTGTTTCTTCAACTTCGATTGTACTCGTTTCTATATTTTCAATTATCGTTGTTTCTGAAGCTTCAATTGCACCTGCTTCAATTACACTTGCCTCGACACCAGCTAGGAAAACCAATGAATTTGAAACATATCCTGCTAATCCTCCTAATGCACTGCTTACTAATTCGCTAATTATTGTCGCGGGACCTACAGGACCTCCCAAGGCTAATCCTGTTAATAGTGCTGCGCTCATATTATCTTTTTCATCGTTTTCTTTTTGTAATTCATTAAGATAATCTTGATATTTTTTTAAATAATTCAATGACTTGGTAAAAATATCATTTTCTTCTTTCTTCGAATTATGGTAATTAGTATTCATTTGATCAAAAATATCAAGTAAAGATATAATATACGCCACAGGATCTTCTGCTGCACTAGCGGCTTTATCTAAAATAAATTTTATTAATTCTGATTGATTTTTCCCTATATTTATATTCGCTCTACGTAATGATTCCAGTAATTTATTTCTAATATTTTCATAATTTTTATTATCGATCTTAGGATTATTTGGAATATCAGCGCTTAGATTAATTATGGATTTTTCCAAGCTCTCGCCATCAGATGATTTTAAAATTATATCGCTAAACAAATAAATTAAAGAATTTCTATATTCTTTAATGGCTTCAGGGATGGCCCTCACGTTATCATATAAATTTCTGATCTTTAATATCGGATTAGCTTGTTGAGATAAATAATCATCTATTTTTTTCTCTAATATTTTTCTAGAACTTTCTCGGCCGTTTGGCAATAAAGATCTTAATAATTGCCTTTTTAATTCGCTATATAGGATTGATTTATATTCATTTGGTAATTTATAATCATCACTTTCATGTTCAGAATCATTTTCTACAGTTTTTTTATATTCAATTTCAACTGATGATAATGATCTTAATCTCTGTATTTCTTTATGTAATTTTTCTTTATCTTCTTTTAATCTAATAATTTCATTGACAAGATACTCTGCATTTTCTTTTAAGTATAGACGATAACTATTTTTATCATGATAAGAGAAAGTAATTGCCATGCCTTCTAATTTCTTAAACAAACTTTCATCTAAAGGAGGATTATCGTCAGGATTTTTCAAAAAAATATTTAATTGTGATAATGCTAGTTCTTTATCGGCGAGCTCCGTTAAAATATTTTTGTGTATTTCCACGTATTTATCTAATTGATTTTTATTTTTCCTAGTCATTTGTATAGGTATATTAGTTATATATGTTTTTTCTGATTGATCGGGTGGATATGCTAATAATGTTGCTTCAGCTTGAACAATATCAAGGAAGTTATTTTGAAAAACTTTTTTATATTCATTAAAATATTTATCTCTAGTATTGAAAAGATTGCTGTGATTTATGGTATCTAATTCATGGTTGGTGCGCTGAATAACCTGATTAATAATATGTTTTAAAAAACTGTTTAATTTTGGTTTGAAGCTATTTAGAATTTTTTTATTTTTATCTAAATCTAAAGGATAATAATTATGATATTCAGGTATTATATATTTATAAAAATTATCCCATAAATTATCGAAATATCTATCTTCTATGTCTGGGTTTTTATTCTCAGGTAGTTGAATATAATCAGAAATTTGGATTTTTTTTATAAAATGCAGAGCTTGTTCATAAAAGAAGCTACTATTATACGGATCTATATTCCGATTAGAGAAAAAATATGGTTTATACTTATCTTCAGTATTTAAAATGCCGTGTTTTTCTGATGGTCGTAAAATTAAATTTTTAAATCTGTTCTTATATGTAGATAAAATAGTTACATATGAAGATTTTTTGTCTTCCGATGTTTTATTTTTTTTTATTGCAAATCCCAAGAAATCATTCCATATATCCGGAAAATTATAATTTAGAGAATACTTATATGTGTCTGGTTTATAATTATCTGATTTTATAAATAAGCCAACTAAGTCATCAAATTGTATCTTAGAAATAAATTCATTATCTGAAGTTTTATAGGATATTATCTGACTCGGATTACCTGTAATGGTATTAAATTGATCAAAGATACTAGAAAATTTCCCTAAGACAGCAGAGATTTTTTTCTCGGTTATCTGATTAAAATCATTTTCAAGTCTATCTTGTGTTGTTTCAACATTAAGTATTTCGGCGTTCATACTCATAAACCATTGAATAAACTTTCCCCAAGTATATTGCTTTTTATGTTCGTCTAAAGAAATCTCAGATATAATTTTCAATTTATCTGAAAGATTCATTCTATCGATAAGTGCTTGCTTACCTTGATGGTGGTCATGGTTATACTCTAGATGATGATTGAACTTATTGACATGTTCTATAAAATCTGTCTCAGACATGTTATTAAGTTCTTGTATATATGCATATCTTTTGATATTTGATTTTATAAAATCTTGAGGATATTGACGTGCTTTTGCAGCTTGATAACGTTTTTTATAATAATCAGGGATTATGTAGTCATACATTGGTTTATAATTTTCATAAGCAAAATATTCCTTAATTTTACTTTCATATGCTGTGTCTAAACCGAAATACTTCATAGCGAATTTGGTAAAATCATCCTCAATGAGTTTTTTATCAGACTTGTTATAAATTTTAAAATCTACATCTTTAGGGTCATCTGCTAAATTGTCTATAAAAGCTGAAAAAGCCGTTATAATCATATTGGAATCTATTTGATGCAAGCGTAGCATTAGTTGATTATATCTTCTTAAATAAACCGGGTTCATGCTATTTAAAAAATCATCGCTATTTTTAATCGCTGTATCTATATCATAATTTAATATTTTGGTCATCACATCTCTGTGTTCCCTCTCTAAGCCGATATCGTTAGTCTTATCTGGGAGTTGTTTAATTAAAATGCTGTCAATCCTTTTTAGGATATCTTTTTGAGCTGATACAAGGATATCATAATCATTTTGGTTATATTGGGGTTTTGCTATATCATTTTCATTGTGATCATGAGCCATTTTTTTAGATATAGCTTCAAGTCGTTCTTCCAAACCATAATTCTCTAGGTAAGGATATAATTTGTACATAATTATTTTTTTAATATTATAGGAAAGATTATCATTTAATTGTTCTTTAGCGATATCGGTAATTGGTTTAGGAATATAAATGTCTTTTATACTATTATAAAGATAATTCAATTTTACACTGTCAAAATTATCTAAAGAATTTTTATCTATCATGTTACTTAGGGGTATAATTTTGTGTTTTTTCTTTGTTTGTTTAATAAATTGTTGATTATCCTCTGTTTTTAATGGTAAAGAAGATATTTGTATCATGTCATTTTGATGTGATATTTCTTTATTAACCCTGGTGTTACCATCTTGTAATGTATCTCCTAAAAAACTTTTTAATTTCTCTGTACTATAAATAGATGCTTCGGGGAATTTTTTATTCTGTTCTTCTAGATATAATAGGACTTTTTCTGGAAGTTGACGTTTAAATTCGTTTAAAAAATCAAAAACATCTTTTGTATATTTATTATTATTTAAATTATTTACCTGATCCTGAAAATTATTTAATCCGAAAAAATCGATATTTTTTTGTAAAAGTTCTTGTATGTAACTCATGTCGTTAAAAGAAACATTTTCTTTATGCAAATTAGGTATACTAATAGACAAAATACGGTGATAAAGTTCATGCCATTGATTATTATTAAGAAGAGATTCTAAAAAAAACTTATTTGCTGCGGCTGTTTTTTTTTGTTCATTTCTTGCGTTATCATTATGTGCAAAAGTTTGATTATTTGTCATATCTATTATTGATCCAAATGTAGTTAATGTCGAAAATGATAATAAGGAATATATTATTTTTCTATTTTTTTTTGTGTTCATAGATATTAGTGTCCTTTTTTTATAATTAAATCTTTACGTGATTAAAAATTAAATTAAAAATTGCAAATTATATTTTTGACAGGAAAATAGTTCTGAAAATAGACATACCTTCCTCCTTTGTATAAGATACAAGAACCAAAATAAACCACACGGAGGAGGCAGAGGATGTCTACCTTAGCTATTTTACCACAAAAAGAATGTTGGAAAAAATATTTTAAAGAATAGAAGCTAACATGTTATTTTAACAAGCTAGTTTTAAATCATATTACAAATATAGTGGATTGGATATTGTATAAGGGATTTACAAAACCATTGACAGATATTTACCCTGAAAGCTTGAAAAATATGTATAAAAATTATCCAAAAATATTAATATAGACGATTAGTAATGGTGTAATTTAAAAACAAAAATAGCCATTATTATAGCTTTTTGTGCATTAAATTAGGTTCTTAAACACTATTTAACATGGGTTATTGTACAAGATAATTTAAGGATTTTACCAAAAAAACTAATATACATTATTAATAAGTATTTAATTTAAAAACAAAAATAGTAATTATTATAGCTTTTAGTGTATTAGGTTATAAAGTTCTCTTTAAATGTTTTTTGATAAATTCATTATATTACGAAAATAATATGACACCCGAATTACAATTTCTAATAATTTTCACCTTTTAGATCCCTTATTAAATATATACAAAATATATACAAAATATATACAAAATATATACAAAATATATACAAAATATATACAAAATATATACAATAAGAAAAATGCTTTATTCTTTTGAGCTAATGATAAAAAAATAATATTAGATAATTATAGATAAATACTTTTATTATTATATATTGATAATGATATAAAAGATAACCAAGAAAGCTACATAGCCTCCTTGGTTATCTTTTAAAAGCAGTATATAAAAATAGAGCAGTAGCTACGGAAACATTGAGCGAATTTAAAGGCTGCTGCATAGGGATACTATATAAATAGTCGCAAGCATTTTTTAAAGAAGGACGCAATCCATGACCTTCCCCACTCATTAAAATAATTATAGGCACTTTATGTTGTGAAATATTTTCATATGTATCTTGGGCCTTAGGATCTGCACCGATAACCCAAAATTGTTGTTTTTTAAGTTTAGCTATTTCTTGGCCTAAATTATTTACACGCGCAATTGATACATGATAAGCCGCACCTGATGAAGTCGCTATAGCAGCACTTGTTAATCCTGCCGTACGCCGTTTAGGCAAGATAACACCATGTATACCAACACCTAAAGATGTACGTAAAATAGCACCTAGATTATATGGATCCTGTATACCATCTAACATAAGTAACAAAGGTAATCTGTTCTGTGCCTTTGCTGTATTTAACATGGCATCAATCTCAGTATCCTTAATTTGCGAAATACGTACAGCAATACCTTGATGTTTTTTTAAAGGCGTCAACTTATCGAACCAAATACGTGGCGCTGTTTGCCAAACAATACCTTTACTAGCAGCTAATATCTCCCATTTACGTCTACGCATAGGTGGAATATCAGCGCAAAGAATCAATTTTTCAACTTTTAAATTACCTAATATAGCTTCATGAACAGCATTTTTGCCGACAATCCAATCCTGATGATCATTCTCCGATTGAGATGTATCCCTATTATCTAATTTATAGGTTAGTTCTTTAGAAGAATACTTGTAAACATGATTTGGCATATTTTTTGTTCCATTCATATATTGCTAGAAACATACATATTGTTATCGTTTTTTTCAATAGCTTGTAATAAAAAACACAACCGCTCTTCATATCCCAGAAGATGCAAATAACCTATCAAAGCTTCAATCCCAGTACTACAACGCGTAGCTTTATCTGTCTTTGTTTTATGTTTAATATTACAACCCCTCCTTACAATATCAAGCTCATCTTCAGTCAACAAATTTTCTATTCGCTGTAAAGCTTTCATCTGCCCAACAGCAGATACTCTTTGTACAACATTAGGCTGGAGCGATGCAACAGGAGCATTATGTAGCTGTAAAATATATTTACGCATATGCAACTCATAAACCGCATCGCCAATATAAGCTAGTACGCGCGGAGATAAGCTACGCAATAATTTTTCTCTACTATTCATCGTGATATCTATATCCTTTTCCAACGGATACCCTGCGGTGTATCTTCTAAAATAATGCCCTGTTTAAGTAATGAACTTCTAATGTGATCTGCTAATTTAAAGTCACCGCTTTTACGAGCGTCTTCTCTTTTGGCTATAAGCTTACTAATATCGTCTGATAAATCAAGCTCTTGTTTAGATTGCACTAAACCTAAAATAGCCACCCCGTGATGCAACCACCAATTATTCAATAAATCAAAATCCTGAAGCATTAATTGATCTTTAGTTAAAAAATCATTGGTCAATTTCATCGCTGAAAACATTACACTAATAGCATTTGATGTATTAAAATCATCGTTCATAGCTTGTTGAAAATCAGCAGTCAGTTGATTAAGTGCATCTTTAAGCTGTTGATTTTCATCAGCTGTTTTTACGGCATTTTTCGATCTTAATTGCAAATGATGAAATGCATCTTGTAATCTTTTTAAACCAGCCTTGGCTTGTTCTATCGTTTCATCGTCGATATTTAATGGACGACGATAATGAACATTTAAGAGCAAATAACGAAGAACACAAGGATCATATTTTTTACGCAAAGAAACAACATCTAAAGTGTTTTGCAACGATTTAGACATCTTGCAACCTTTAATAACAACAAAAGCATTATGTAACCAGTAACGCACAAAAGGTTTCTCTAGCCAAGCTTCACTTTGTACACGTTCATTTTCATGATGCGGAAAACATAAATCTTCCCCTCCACCATGAAAATCAATTGTATCACCTAAATGCCGTTTAATCATAACAGAACATTCAATATGCCAACCTGGTCGACCATAGCCAAAAGGCGTTTGCCAACCAAATGATGTCGATGGCGTACTTTTCCAAAGAGCAAAGTCTAAAGGATGTTCTTTCTTGTCACCAACAGGTATGCGCGAACCCAACATTAATTCATCTAGAGATTGATGAGCAAGTTGTCCATACCCTTTATAAGTATGTGCACGAAAATAAACATCACCATTAACTTGATAGGCTACACCTTTAGCTAAAAGAGCTGAAATAGCATCAACCATATCACCAATATGCTCAGATGCTTTCGGATGAACGTCTGCCCGATGCACACCTAAAGCATCCATATCAGCAAAATAGCTATCGATATACATCTGAGATAAAGCCAAAACATCTATTTGTTTTTCTTTTGCTGCAAGTAAAAGTTTATCATCAAAATCAGTGAAATTCTGCACATATTTAACTTTATATCCTAAAGAATTTAAGTACCGCCTGATAACATCGAAAACAATAAAAACACGAGCATTGCCAATATGAATATAATTATAAACTGTCGGCCCGCAAACATACATATTAAGCGGCGCAGGAGCCTGAGGTATAAAAACTTCACGTTGTTTTGTCGCGCTATTATAAACTTTTAACATCGGAGCCAACTCCTCAAAGATTATTTTCTGCGCCTATTATTCATGGTTATTTTTATTTAATAAAACAACGCAAAGAACGGCAATACCCTCTTTGCGACCGATAAACCCAAGCTTTTCAGTCGTTGTAGCTTTAATGCTGATGGCGGTATGATTTATAGATAAAATAGTTGCTAAACGAGAAACCATAGGTGTAATAAAAGGTTTCAAGAAAGGCTTTTGAGCTATAATTGTAAGATCAATATTATTTATTTTATATTTTCTATCTATCATTAATTGATTAACCTTAGAGAGCAAGATTGCACTATCACAATCTTTGTAAATGGGGTCAGTAGGTGGAAAATGGGTACCAATATCACCTAAAGCTAAGGCGCCCAAAATAGCGTCAATAAGCGCATGAATAACCACATCAGCATCAGAATGGCCTTCTAATCCCTGGACATGAGGAATTAAAAGGCCACCTAAAAACAATTTCTTATCGTCAGCAAAGGCATGAACATCAAAACCTTGTCCTATTCTAATCATGGCATTAAATCCTTTCTGCATGCATAAGGTAGTACAATTATACCAATTGCCAAAATTAAAATAATTTTAATTATATAAGATCGCCCAAGTTAAATCTATCTAAACTATGTATCCAACCTGGCTACAAACTCTTATCGATCATAAGTTGCGCTAGCCAAAAATCATGCGGTGAAGTTAACTTAAAATTACGCGTATCACCTAAAACAGTATAAACAGATATGCCTATCGCTTCTAGCAAAGAAGCATCATCCGTATATGTACAATCGTGATTAATTATAGCGGTTTGATGGGCTTTTTTCAACAAAGTGGTATCAAATATTTGCGGGGTTTGTACAGAACAAAAACAATTACGGGGTAAGGTACGCTTGACCCACCCCTGATGATCTACTTCCTTTAATGTATCAACCATTGGTACAGCTAAGGTAACAGCGGGCTTGTCTTTTGCAGCCAAAAACAAGCGATTTAAAACTTCTTGAGAGATAAAAGGACGCGCAGCATCATGAATTAAAACTTTCTGTGTTGTGACTTGTGATAAAGCAGATGCCACACTATGTTGTCTAGATGGTCCACCGTACACATATTGTAAGTCAATCATATTGGATAAAGGAGCACAAAAATCAATAATTTTATGCTCATCTTCAGGTCTAATAGCAATAATAATCCTATTTATATGAACACAGCTAGCCAAACGATATAATGTATGGAGAAATAATGGTTTTTCATTAAGTAGTAAAAAATTTTTGGGTATTGCAGACTGCATTCGTGAACCCGAACCCGCGGCTGGAACAATAGCTACAGTACCATTCACAAAGCTTTCTCCAGCAATTTAGGTCGAGCGAAAATCATCCGCCCAGCTGATGTCTGTAGAACACTTGTTACAAGAACTTCAATACGATCGCCGATATATTCACGGCCACCTTCGATCACAATCATTGTGCCATCATCAAGATAAGCAACCCCTTGACCGTGTTCTTTACCGTCTTTAATAACCTGCACATTAATCTCTTCTCCGGGTAAAACAATAGGCTTTACGGCATTAGCTAAATCATTAATATTGAGAACATTAACGCCTTGAAGTTCACAAACTTTGTTTAAATTAAAATCATTCGTAACAACTTTACCACTTAAAACTTTGGCTAATTTAATAAGTTTACTATCTACCTCAACAACATCTTCAAAATCACCTTCGTAGATTAGTACTTTAACATTCAATTCCTTTTGAATACGATTAAGAATATCAAGTCCTCGTCGACCTCGATTGCGTTTTAGCACATCCGATGAATCTGCTATGTGCTGCAACTCCTCTAATACAAAACTAGGTATAACAAGTGTGCCATCCAGAAAACCTGTTCGACAAATGTCGGCAATACGTCCATCGATAACCACACTAGTATCAAGAATTTTGTGCTCTTCTGACGAAGGTTCATCTAGTTTGATAGCATCTTTATTATACTTATTTACACTAATAATAGATAAAAGTTCTCCACTCTTCTTATAACCAACACACCAACCAAGATAAGCAAGCAAAAACATAGATAAGGGTCTAAAAATATAATCAAAACCCGAAATAGGGAGTTCCTGCAAAATAGTCACAACTAATAAGGAAACAATCAAACCTAAGATCAAACCAAACAAACCAAACAAACCCTCGATAGCTGGAATGCGAACCAATCTTTCTTCGCCCCAAGAAATCCAATTCAACATACGATGAGCACAGAAAATATTTATCAAAAACGCCAATAAACCTATTATTATGGCCCCGAATAATTCTGGATTTGTAACTTCGCCTATTTGTAAAAAAGAATTCTGTAATAGTGAGAATAACTTAGGTCCCGTGTAATAACCAATAGATGCACCTATGAGAACACAAGCCGCCTGAACAAAACGTTTTAACACGGGGTCCTCACCTCCCCTCGTGTTTCTTATACAACCACGCTCTTCCAGTATAGACAAACTTTCCACAACCCAACCCTAATATATAAAGTAATTTGGTAGTAAGTTAAATTTTCAAACTAAATATAATCAAATAATTTAGATTTTACTGATCAATCGCAACAGCCAATTAAAATTGGGTCAAAAAATTCAAATCATAAGCTATCATATAATTATTCCTCTTTACTCTGCTTTTAAAGCAGCTACCCCATCATTAATAAGTGAAAAAACCTGCTCTTTTTCTAAATCACTTACCAAAACTAATTCACTAGCTAAAATTTGCTTAGCATTATCCAACATTTTACGCTCACCAGTAGAAAGTCCTTTCTCTCCATCGCGAACCATCAATGTCTGGACAACATCCGCTACATCATAAATATCACCGCTCTTCATTTTGTCCAAATTAGCACGATAACGGCGATTCCAATTGCTAGTATCAAAATCTTGCCGTACACGCAAACGGTCTAAAACTTGATCGACCGTATCTTTATCGACCACACAACGCAATCCAATACTAGACACATTCTGTGTGGGTACCATTACTTTCATATCACCTATAGGCATATGAACAACATAATACTGGCGCATCTCACCTAAAATTTCCGTCTCTTCGATAGATTCGATCACACCAGCACCATGCATAGGATAAACCACCTTATCGCCCACTTTGAACAATATAAAACACCCCTCCCCGATTCCTTCTCATTAAATAAATTAAGGAACAGGACGCACACCTCAGGTTAACATGCGAACAACCAAACTGTCAATTAATACAAAACGAATATTTTAGCATATTCGATAAAGTTAAGTCAATGTTTACTATGCATAAAAACAATGCACTTGAAACCGGTAACAAGTTAAAAAATAAAAGCAAATCCCAAAATAACTTCAAACAAATACAAAATACAGCAAAATGTATACAAATGCGATCGGTGATAAAAAGCTAAGTAAATAAAAAACCCAAGTCGCGTACCAATTACTCACGCTAAACCTGGGGTCTAATTAAAAGCCTTAACCGGGCTCTTCGTCCTGTTTGCGCAAACGACGACGACGAAGTAAATGCGTGGTAAAGCCATATATGATATAAAATAAGAGTGGTATAGCCATAATACGAGGTAAAATATAGGGATAATTGGTGGCAAAAAACGCTAATAACATAATAGAAATGATGACAAGAATAAGATTAGTCCGATCAAGTAAAAACCGACTACGAAAACGACGTATTTTAGGATAAAAAACACGACTAACCATCAATGAAGATAAAAATAAGGTACAAAAAGTTAAAAAGATTAAACTAGAATTATGCTGGTTCTCTAAAGATAAAACAGCTAATGCGCCCCCAGCAGCGGTTATGGGTAAACCAACAAAATGACCACTAGGCACAAGATTACTCTGAGCATTGAAACGAGCTAAACGCAAAGCACCACAAGCAGCAAAAATGATAGAAATAAGAGCTCCAACAATCCCAAAGGATATAAAACTCGTCTTATATAAAATAAGTGCTGGAGCAACACCAAAGGTGACCACATCGGATAAGGAATCGAGTTGTTCACCCATCTCACTCTCTGTCTTCAACATCCTAGCTACGCTACCATCTAACCCATCGACTAACATACCTGCCAAAATCAATAAAACGGCCATAACATGTTCGTCATTCATTACAAGCATAATAGAGGCAAGGCCAAGAAAAAAACCACTCAGAGTCAAAATATTTGGTAAAGATTTAAATAAACGCTGTAAAAAACTATTACGCCCAACCATCGAAAACATCTTATCACCTCTTTTCAAAAACGCTGGCCAAATAAAATTTATTATAACAAAGTAATTTATTATAACAAAGTAAATGAAAATATCATAACAAAGCCATACAGTATTTTCTGGATATATATTTTTTCGGCTGCGATCTTGAAGTACACATATCAGAGATCATAAAACATTAAAAAAACTGGAAAATAAATCAAATATCATCCTTATTATAACACAAATATCGTGCATAATAACTAACACAAGAACAAAGATACAACTAATATAAAAATATGGTGAACTTAGGTTTAACTAGGTTACAACTTCATAACCTAACGGCAAAAATCAAGAAAGATGCCCTAGTTAAGTTTATATATAAATCAGTCGATTTATACATAGCCCTCTTTTCAAGCAAATTTCATTATAAATTTTTTAGTTGCATTTTTTAGTTAAAACAATATTATTAAATTTAAATAAAAGCTTGTGTTTTTTCTAAATTAATCTAATGAAACCTGTTCTTGGATACGACGCAATCCCTCTTTAACAGCACGAGCTCGTAAGGATCCTATGCCTTCGACAGCATCTAATTCATCTACATTTGCTTTTAAAATGCAGTTTAAATGCCCAAAAGCATCAACGAGTTTTTTAATAATATGCGCAGGTAGTCTAGGAATACGATTTAATAACCGATATCCTCTTGGCATAGCTGTTTGTTCTTTCAAGTTGGAACTTGTATCAAAACCAAGTATCCTGGCAACTTGATCACGTTCTAACAACTCATCCGCTGTTAAACGGTATAAACGATCAAAAGCACGCTGAGGCTCATCCTGACAATTATGCAATCCATAATCCCGAATTAGCAAAATAGATTCTTCTTCAATACCCGCTACTAATTCTTCGAGCTGCATGCTGATTAAACGTCCTTCGATTCCTAATTCAGAAATATAAACTTCAATCTCACGCTTAACCCTTAAAACCATCTCGACGCGCTGTAAAACTTTGGCAACATCGTTAACTGTCACAAGTTCTTCTAATTCTAAAGCTGTTAAACGCACACTAGCACTATGCAAAACAAAAGTATATTTTTCTAATGTCTGCAAAGCTTGATGCGCCTTAGCTAAAATAACACTAAGTGCATTCAAAGAGTAACGGAATATCCCTTTATAAAGGGTAATCACACTACGCCTTTGTGAAATAGAGATAACTAAATGACCTGTTTGTTTGGCCGTTCTTTGTGCTGTTTTATGACGAATGCCGGTCTCTGTCGATAAAATAGAGAAATGGGGTACTAATTGCGCATTAGCATATAAAATACGTTTGATTTCTGCATCTAAGATAATAGCTCCATCCATTTTTACTAGTTCATAAAGATGAGAAGGCGAAAAAGGACAATCAATCAAAAAACCACCATCGATAATTTCTTTAACTCTCTCATCATAACCAACAACGATTAATGCACCTGTACGTGCACCTAAAACATTATCTAAACCCGAACGAAGAAAAGTACCCGGAGCAACACATCTTAAAATATCACTAACATCTTTATTTGTCTCATCCAAAATATCATTCACCTCACAAGTGCCACCTTAATAGCCTTGTCCAATGTATCAATACCAATAATTTCTAAATTATTATGACCCTTATTCGTCGATAAACCTTTTAGATTTGCCGAAGGAATAATTGCTCGTTTAAAACCCATCTGAGCTAATTCAGCAACCCGATTCTCAATACGTCCTACTCCTCTAACTTCACCCGTCAAACCAATCTCACCTACAAAAGCATCATAAGGTTTAACAGCGATTTCTCTCATACTAGAGACTAAAGCAACTGCTGCACCTAAATCAGATGCTGGCTCTGATAACATTAATCCCCCAACGACATTTAAAAAAATATCCGCTTGTTGTAAAGAAATACCCAAACGTTTTTCTAAAACAGCTATGAGTAAATGAAGTCGTTGAATATCCATCCCTGAAACTGTACGCCGAGGTGCTGCTAAACGGGTCTTAGCAACTAAAGCTTGTATTTCAATAAGTAAAGGACGCGTTCCTTCTAAAGTAGCCACAATAGCTGTACCCGCTGTACCTAAAGGACGATCAGCTAAAAAGCGCTGCGAAGGATTGGTAACACCCACAAACCCTTTGTTTTGCAAAGCAAAAATACCTAACTCACAAGTGGAACCAAAACGATTTTTAACCGATCGCAATAAACGATCATTATGATGCCTATCACCTTCTAAATACAAAACAGCATCAACCATATGTTCAAGTAAACGAGGCCCAGCTAGTTCACCAGCTTTTGTAACATGTCCAACGATAATCGTTGCCATATCTGATTTCTTAGCTAAGCGCAATAAAGCACCTGTACAAGCACGTATTTGAATAATACTACCTGGTAAACCACCTATATCTGCCATAAGCATCGTTTGGATCGAATCAATAATTAAAACATGCGGCTTATATCGCTCTACCAGAGCATTAATACGATCCATTTCAACTTCTGCAGCAACAAGTAAGCGTTCATGTATAGCTTTTAAACGTTCTGCACGCCCGCTCAACTGAGTAACCGATTCTTCACCAGAAACATATAAAACAACTTTATCATTGCTAACTAATCCACTAGCTACTTGAAGCCACAAGGTTGATTTACCCACACCAGGATCGCCGCCTACAAGCACCAATGATCCTGGTACTAAGCCTCCTCCTAAAACACGATCAAGTTCAGGTAAATTAGTCATCCAACGATCAACGATCATCTTTTGTTGTTGAACTTGCGCAATTGAGATAGCTGACGGTTGTTCAAAAACACCCCGAGAAGATGATGTAACTTTCTGAACTTTCTTTTCCATCATAGTGTTCCAGGAAGAACACCCCGGACAACGACCGACCCATTTAGGTGACAAATACTCGCAATCTTGACAAACAAAATGCGTTTTATCTTTTCGTTTATGATCCAAATTAACATACCCCAAAAAAATATTAATAAGTAGATTAACACAAAAAATGTAAAATTTAAAAAATATAGAAAGAAAAAGTACAAAAAAAATTTAAACATATTATACCACATATGAGGGATTATTGTAATTTTGATATATAAAATTATACCATAAATATTAAAAATCTTTTTAAAACTAGTAACGATAATAAACATAACTTATAAATAACAACTTATCGAATCATAAACATTTATATGATTAATATAAATGAAGAAAAACAATTTTAAAAATCCAAAAAAAGCTTTATGCCACAACTTGTACCTTTATGTTATTTAAATTGATTAAAGTTGCTTATTTGAAATAATTCCCTTAATTGTAAATTAGCATAAATCGGCATACATTGAGCTATAATCAAGGCTCTAAAATTCGAATTTCAGGTATAAGTTCGATGTTAAAGCGTTCTTTAACTGTTTGCTGAATATGGAAAATTAAGTTTAAAATATCAGAAGCTTTTGCTTGGCCTCTATTGACGAGAAAATTACCATGGATCAATGATATCTCGGCATCACCATATTTATATCCTTTTAATCCAGCTTGTTCAATCAGTTTTCCAGCATAATGGCCTTTGGGGTTACGAAAAACACTCCCAGCACAAGGGTATGAAACAGGTTGCGTAGTCCGCCTATGTTCACGATAATGAGAAATTTTTGCTTTGTGTTCATCTTTAATAGCGTCATAAAGCATAAATTTAGCTTTAAGCACTATTGCTGGTTGTTCTTGAAGGAGCGAATAGCGATATTTAAAGGCAAATTGTGATTTTGTCCATGTAAATAGATCACCCTTTGGACTCATTAAATCAGCACTAATAAACACATTTGCGATTTCAGATCCATGCGCACCTGCATTCATAAAGACCGCTCCGCCTACATTGCCAGGTATACCGACAGCAAATTCTAAACCCGTGAGTTGTTTTTTGACCGTAGAAGTTGCTAAATTAACCATCGAACAGGCAGATCCAGCGATGACTTGTGTGTCATTGAATTCGATATTTGTAAATAGGTCGGTAAGCTTAATAATCAAGCCTCTAAACCCAGCATCTAGAGCTAATAGATTGGAACCGCGGCCAATCATTTGCCACTTAATGTTATAAAGATGAGCGAGTTTTAAAATAGTCCTTAATTGTACTTCATTCCTGATAATAACAAGCGCATCTGCGGGTCCGCCAACTTTCCAGGTCGTATGTTTAGACAGCAGCTCCTGTTGTCGAAGTTCGATATCAGTTTCCGCTACATATTTTAGGAAGTCATTTAAGCTATTATTTAGACCACTTACATTAGTAAAAGACAGGATAAATCACACCCTCTCCACTAAATGCAATAAAGCTTTGATTAACTCAGGCGTTGCCTGCGGCTTACCCAACTCTTTAGCTGCCTCATGCATCTGTTTGTGTTTTAATGATTGGTCAATTATATCATGAATTTTAGCAAAGAGATTTTCTGATGAACAATCCTCATCAGCTAACAATACCGCCGCACCCGCTTGCGCTAATAGACGAGCATTATGCATTTGATGATTTCCTGTAGCATATGGTGAAGGAATTAAGATAGAAGGTAGTCCAAGGGATGTTATTTCAGCTAATGTTGTTGCTCCAGCACGAGAAACACATAGTGTCGCTAAGGATAAAATGGCAGGCATATCATATGCATAAGGTATAATATGGACATTTTCTAATTTGTCAATATTTCCTTTATATTTCATCGCTTCTTCGTAGTATTTATCACCAGAAATATACACAAAGGTTATATGATTTTTTGTCTTAAATAACTCAAACATGCCTTTAACAGCTTGATGAATACGCAAAGCACCTTGACTTCCTCCAACGATAACCACAATCGGCGGAATAATGCGCTGTTTTTTCAACAAATCAATTGATTTGTCAGATATTTGGGCTCTTGACAACGGAATCTTTAAACTATGCTCCAATATATGCAACTGGCGCAATTGTTGTTGATGAACACCAAATACTTCTGTAGCTCTAGGATTTCCTGTCCAAATAACATTTTTGACAGGAAAAAATTTGCTAGTTTCTTTAAAACTAACAGCTATCGTATCAGCATATCGCGAAAGAAAACGAGTTGTAATACCAATATCAATATTTTGTTCATGAATTAGTATAGGAATACGCATCTTATGTGCAGCATATATAGGTGGCGCGCTTACATAACCCCCTGTACCCACAATAACCTGTGGATTAAAAACTTTTAATTTGGCTTTTGCTAAACCAACTGATTTCCAAAACTTGTACATGGTCTGTGTATTTTTCCATATAGCAGGTATAATCGAAGTTAAGGAACGCGGTCTAGTTAAACCTTGAATATCTAATGACTGAATAGACATGGGAATGATTTCTTGCTTAATTAATTTATGCTCCAAGCCTCGTCTGCTACCAAAATATAGCATTTTTATGTTGCGATCCATCTTATAAAGTTCACGAGCTAAAGCCAATAAAGGATATATGTGCCCTCCTGTACCTCCGCCCGCGAAAGCAATTCTTTTAATATTCAATTGATTTCATTAAAACTCCTTTCCTCTTCAATACCTCGTTGTCTTCTTAGACAAACTTAACAAGACCCCTACAGCGATCAAATTAAGCGTAAGAGATGAACCACCATAACTGAGAAAAGGCAATGTAATACCCGTAACAGGGAACATACCGGAAACAACACCTATATTAATAAGTGATTGCAGAAGAATCATCATTGTAATCCCAGCAGCCAATAAACTACAAAAAACATCTTTTTGTTCAATGGCAATTTTAAAACCTCGCCAACCAAAAATAACGAGCAATAATAAAACAAAAGCTGCACCTAAAAAACCAAGCTCTTCGGCCAAGATAGAGAATACAAAATCTGTATGGGGTTCAGGTAAATATAGATGTTTTTGTTTGCTCATACCTAAACCTAAGCCTAATAGACCCCCCGGACCCATCGCATACAAGGATTGAATTAAATGATATCCAGCACCAAGTGGATCTTCCCAAGGATCTAAGAAAGCGGCAATTCGTTTAAGGCGATATGGTGCAGCTAAAACTAAGCCAATAAAAGCAAGTATACCTAGAGAAATACAACCTCCTAAATACGCCATACGAGTTCCGGCAGCAAACAAAATTAAAAAACTAGTTCCTACTAAAACGGTACCTGTACCAAGGTCAGGTTGTAACAATATTAAACCAAAGGTAAAAACAATTGCGGTTAGACAAGGTAAGAAACCTCGTTTAAACGTGAAAATATGTTTACCTTCTTTAGACATATAGTAAGCTAAAAAAACAATCATGGCCAATTTAGCAAATTCCGAGGGCTGAATACTAAAAGATCCAATCCCTAACCAACTACGAGCACCGTTGCGTAAGATGCCCACACCTGGTATCCAAACAATCATGAGTAAAATAAGACAAATAATTAAGGCGGGTAGAGTTAGCCGATGGATAATAGAGGGTTTAAGATGCGAAACAATGAACATACAAATAATTCCTAAGATAGCAAACATCGCTTGGCGTTTCGCAAAATATAAAGCATCCCCATATTTATGTAGCGAAAGTGTAGCACTAGCACTGTAAACAATCACAATACCTACAAGAAGTAAGAGAAAAACAGAACATAACAAAACATGGTCAAAATCTGTTCGTTTATGTTGTACAAACAAATTTAGTCACCCCGGGTACGGTAAACAATTACGTCATACGATAATAATGTATGCATTACTGCTGTAACCGATGCACCGTACTTTGAAAAACTTTTCCACGTTCAATATATGAACTGTAGCGATCCCAACTAGCACATCCAGGTGAGAGTAATACAACATCTCCAGAACATGCTATTTCCACAGATTTTTCCACAGCTTCAACAACGTCACGCACCGCATAAGCTTGGCAATTGGCGTATTCAGCACGTTTCATCAAAATTGCTTGTGCCTGTCCATAAGCAAAAATACAACGTAAACGCTTTTTAAAAATTGAAACTAATCCTGTAAAATCCTCTCCACGATCAACCCCACCAGCAATTAATAAGATCGGTCCGTCAAGTGCTTTAATAGCATTTTTGACAGCAGTCATATTTGTGGCTTTTGAATCATCATAGTAGCGGATGCCATTAATCACAGCAATTAACTTGAGGCGGTGAGGTACACCTTCAAAGGTAGCCAACGAAGTTGCAATAGCATCATAATCACAACCTGCAGCCATGGCCGCAGCAGCCGCAGCTTGTGCATTATGTAAATTGAACTTACCAGCTAATTTAATCTGATCATTTTTCAACAGTTTTGTCTCTTTACCCTGTTCATCACGCAACCAGATAGCTTCACCACGTGTAAATGACCCGGCAATATCAACATCTGCACCAAACCAAATAATCGGGGCTTTCATATCAGCAGCAAGGTTAGGAAACGGCTTACACAGCTCAGGTAAAGCGGGTAAAATAGCACGATCTTTTGGTTGTTGATTCATAAAAATACGATTTTTACTTAATAAATAATCAGCCATCGTACCATGATAATCGAGATGTGCTGATACAATATTTAATAAAACCGCAATATCTGGCCGAAAATGTTTGATACCTTTAAGTTGAAAACTACTCGCTTCGATAACAACAAAATCAGGCCAAACCCCCGTATCAAGTATTTCTAAGATAACATCAGCTAGCGGCCGACCAATGTTACCGGCCAAAACAACTTTATACCCGGCATTTTCTAAGATGTATGTTAACCATACAGAGGTGGTCGTTTTACCATTGCTACCTGTGACAGAAATGATTTTAAATTTTTGTTGCTCATCTTGAACTGTCTGTATATCTCTCAATAAACTAGACCCAACTTCTAATTCAGTGATAACCTCTAAACTACGTTCTAAGGCAGTTTTAATCAACGCGATACGATAAGTAACACCTGGATTTTTAACAATAATTTCAATATCATCTAATACCGATAAGGGGTGCCCGCCGCATAGGACCTCCACACCTTGTTCTTTTAAAGATTTAACTTCAGGACAAGCCATTTGTGGTTTTTGTTCTGTCACACGAACTTTTGCCCCTAGTCTTACCAATAATTTGGCTGCCGCTAAACCACTTTGTGATAAACCAATGATTAAAACACGCCGATTCCGCCACTTAGCAGCTAAATGTTGATCATAATCCATCTGTTTCATGTATAAGATCCCACCTTTAATAGAACTCCAGCCGCCGCTAAAAAAAGCGAAGTTGTCCAAAATGTCATAACTACACGCCATTCCGACCAACCCATCAATTCAAAATGATGATGTATCGGGCTCATACGAAAAATACGCTTCCCTCTTAAACGAAAGGATAAAACTTGCAAAATAACTGATAATGTTTCAATCACAAAAACTCCGCCTATAATCGGCAATAAAAGTTCGGTATTTGTAATCACAGACAAGGCAGCAATGCCTGCGCCTAAAGATAATGAACCGGTATCACCCATAAATACTTTGGCCGGATGAGCATTGAAAATCAAAAAACCAGATAATGCTCCAACCATCACCAGAGAAAAAATAGCGGCAGTATAGTTACCAATAGATACACTGATGATCGCATAAGCACTATATGCACACGCAGCAGTACCTGATAACAAACCATCTAAACCATCGGTAAGATTAGTTGCATTAGCAGAACCAGTCATAATTAAGAGCAAAAAAGGTAAATAAAGAAAATTTAATTGAACTGACCAATTCGTCCAAGGAACTAAAACATTAAATATATATTTACCCGGTTCATAAGTTCTTACATGTAACAATACAACAAATAAAATTAAACCGATAAATAATTGACCAATAAATTTTTGTGCTGCCGTTAAACCAAGATTTCGTTTCATAACAACTTTTATATAGTCATCCATAAAACCTAAGGCACCATAGCCGATAACAGCAAATAATAAGAAAAAAAGATCGGAATTTATCATAGACCGACCACTTTGCATAAAAAAATAACCACTAAAAGGAAACAACGTTATAATAATTGCTAATAAAATCATAAGTCCACCCATCGTAGGTGTACCTGATTTCTTATAGTGACGCTCTGGTCCTTCTTCGCGAATACTTTGCCCAAAACGAAAACGACGCAAAATAGGTATCATGACCGGGCCAAGCAATACTACCAGCAAAAATGATGCTGCAAAAGGTATCCAAAGTAACTTTTCTGCTGATTCCATCAACACTTTGTCCTTTCATCTGAGTTGCCTTTCGAACATAAATTCTTAACTAATTTATCTAATGTCAAAAAACGCGATCCTTTGATTAATAATACAGACCGATGTGTCAAATAGTCCAAAACAAAAGGTAAAGCATCTTCGATATTTGAAAATGCCATAGCGCATGCTTCGGGTAACACAGATAAATAGGCTTTAACCATAACCTCTGCATAATGACCCACCGCAAATAAACAACATAAATCTTTTTCAGCTGCTAAAATACCTAATTGATGATGCAATAACACTTCATCACCATCTAATTCAGCCATATCACCTAAAACAGCTCCTAGATGATCTCGCTTAATCGTATAACAAAATGAACATAAAGCATTTAAAGCTGCTTGCATCGATAACATACTAGCATTATAAGTATCATCTAATAAAAGCGAACCATTAATACCATTAATAACAGAAAGCCTTCCAGCTAAAGCCTTACTCATCTTTAAACGAATATTTATATCATTATCATCTAAACCAAGATAACGACCTACTTCAATAGCAAATAAAGCATTCTTAACATTATGTTCCCCTAACAAAGGAAGTTGGAAACTAGAACCTAACCGAAATGATTGAAAAACTAAACCAGAAGGTTCATGCTGTACGTTTTTAGCGTATTCATCCCCATTATAAAGACCTACAGAACTATATGCGAGGTTGAAATTTTTTTTCTTCAAGTCAAGTAATCTTTGCTTAAGCATAGGTGTTTCACCATCATAGAATAAAACACCACCTTGTTTAAGGCCACTTAATATTTCTAATTTAGCTGTTAAAATACCCAAAGAACCTCCTAAAAGGCCACCATGAGCATCGCCTATTTGGGTAATAATAGCAATATCTGGTTTAACCAATTCTGTCAATGCTTTTATCTCACCTTGATGACGCATACCAAGTTCAAGAACAGCAATATTAGCGTCTTCTGGCCAAGCTAAAAGTGATAACGGTACACCTAATTCATTATTAAAATTACCCACAGTTTTATGCACCTTAAAAGAAGCACCTAAAACTGTGGCAACTAATTCTTTAGTCGTTGTTTTTCCTTGACTACCTGTAATAGCAATAACCAAACCGCGATGTTCTTGGCGATATATATGAGCTAAATCCCATAAAGCCTTCATTGTATCCTTTACGACAATGAAAGTACATCCTGTGCATTCAGCAATTCCCATAACTTCAGATGGTAAAGGTTCACTATCTTGCCATAGGAAACAAACAACCCCTTTTTCTATAGCTTGTTTATAGAAATTATGACCATTTCGTTCAGAAATCAAAGGAATAAATAATTGCTTTTCTAAAATAGATCGCGTATCAATGCTGACACCTTCAATATCAATAGGAGAACCAATATGTTTACCGTTTGTTACTTTAGCCACCCATGTACTACAACACTTAATCATCTATATGCTTCTTTCATAGCTTCTTGTGCGATCAAACGATCAGAAAAAGGAATACGTTCACCAGAAATTTCTTGATATTCCTCATGTCCTTTGCCTGCTATTAATACACCGTCGCCTGCTTGAGCGCAATTAATCACATCATGAATAGCTGCCTTGCGATCAACGATAATCTTAAAATTACTTTTATCTGTTATACGCATACCTATCTCCATTTCCTGCAAAATAGCTAAAGCATCTTCAAAACGCGGATTATCACTTGTGAAAATTGCCTCATCACTCAAAGTAGCCGCAACATTTGCCATTTGTGCTCTTTTACCACGATCACGGTTACCACCACAACCGATTAAACAATACAATTTACCTTTAATCTGAGGCCTGATGGTTTTCAAAACTTGCTCTAAACCATCTGGTGTATGAGCATAATCCAACCACACAGCAAAGGGCAAATTTCGATCAATACGCTCTAAACGACCTGTGACACATCGTAGTTGGCATAAAAGGTTTTTTAAACTTGTCAAAGGTACGCCCAAAACTAATGCCGCTGAGATAGCTGCTAAAATATTCTCAATATGAAACCGACCAATAAATGGCACTGTAACCGTCATCTCACCTTGCCACGTTTTTAATAAAAACTGTGTCCCAGATGAAAGAACTTCTAAGTTGATAGCTTGAACATCAGCTTCTTTTTCAACAGCATAAGTGATCACAGGGCCAGAAATATGTGGTAAGAAAGTATCAATATCAGTTACATGGGCATTTAAAATAGCAGTAGGTCGATTTGCGATATTAGAAGAAATATTACTTCCTAATTGCGAAAATAACATTTTTTTTGCTTCTATGTAATTTTCCATTGTCAAATGATAATCTAAATGATCCCTGCTAATATTCGTTAAAATAGCTACCTGAAAACAACAACCTCGAACACGGCCCATCGCTAAAGCATGCGAAGATACTTCTACGGCAACATATTTAGCACCATATCCATATAACTGGTCTAAGGATTTTTGTAGAGGAATAATATCAGGTGTTGTATTCTCTAAAGAAATAACTTGATCACCATATTGTAGACCAAGTGTACCCACTATACCTATTTTGTAATGGGCAGCAGATAATAATTGATATAAAAATTGTACAGTCGACGTCTTCCCATTAGTACCCGTCACACCAATTAAAGATAATTTTCCCGAAGGATAATTATAAAAACAAGTAGCTAGTAAAGCCATAGCTCGTCTTGTATCACGAACTTGAATCACGGGAATGCATAAAGAAGAGAGATATGCTTGAGAAAAAACGCCCTGCTCTATAAGGATAGCACAAGCTCCCTTAGAAACAGCTTGTGCGACAAAATCATGACTATCGATTTTTGTACCCCTTTGGGCAATAAAAAGATCGCCTTCCTGTACATTTTGCGAATTTGTTTGCAAACTCCGGACACATAAATCATCGCTTAGGTGGCCAGATAATTCATAAACAGATAATGATGCCAATAATCTAGCTACTTGCAATATATTCTTGCCTCCTAAAACACCTTATATCTACAGTATAACTTAAAGATAGCTATCAAAACTATCATTTAATCATTTAGCTAAATTATGTTCCAGATTCAGGTGCTTTTTGATTAACATATCCTAAATAAACACGTAGAGAAGTTCCTTTTTTTACTCTTAAACCCGGCTTTGGCAACTGGTTAATTACAGTATCACCCTCACCGATGACATCTAAATGAAATGAAAAAAGACTAAGTTTTAATTTATCAATTGGCATATCCATAACATTAGGTACTGTTTGATAAGAGGCAACAAGAGGCATATCTTCGGGTAAAATCTGCTCTTCACGCGGCGGTACCTGGAGATAACGCAAACTATCGCCCAAAATACGACCAGCAATAGGAGCAGCCACTACGCCACCGAATTGAATACCTTTTGGATTATCAACAGCTACATAAACGATTAAACGTGGTTGATCTGCAGGGGCAAAGCCTAAAAAAGATACGATATGATTATTAGTCAAATAACGACCATCAGGTCCTACTTTCTGAGCCGTACCTGTCTTGCCACCTACACGATACCCATCTAAAAAAGCACGCCGTCCTGTACCGCGAGCAACAACACTTTCCAAAGCCATACGTACTTTTTGCGAGGTCGCTTCTGTAATCAAGCGTTCAGAATTACCAGATGTTTGTATAGAATGGTATCTTCTTGTTTGTGGATCATACCAAAAACGACCCATATGCGGTACAATTTTTAAACCACCATTTATGATACTTGAAACAGCCGTTGCTTGTTGTAAAGGTGTAACAGATACACCTTGGCCAAAAGAGGTGGTAGCCAATTCAACAGGTCCAACACGTGCAAGTTGAAATAATATCCCACTCGCTTCGCCTGGTAAATCAATCCCAGTTTTTTTGCCAAAACCTAAGCGCCGAACATATGAAAAAAGTAAATCTTTACCTAAACGTTGACCTAATTCGACAAAACCAGGGTTGCAAGAATTTTCAACCACCTCAAGGAATGTTTGCTCACCATGCCCACCAGCTTTCCAACAACGTAGCCTCGCTCCACCAACATGTACTGCTCCTGGATCAAAAAAATGATCATCTAAAGAAACTTTATTTTCTTCTAGAGCTGCGGCTAAAGTAGCTATTTTAAAGGTAGATCCAGGTTCATACATCTTCCAAATAGGTAAATTACGAAATAAAATAGAAGAATCATGCTTTTGATAAGCACCAGGATCAAATGCCGGACGACTTCCCATAGCCAGAATAGCGCCGTCACGCGGATCCATCACAAGCACCCAAGCACTATCAGGGGAATATTCAGCCATCGTCTGCGATAAAGCTCGTTCGACAATTAATTGAATCGTCGTATCAATGGTTGAAATGAAATCCCAACCATCTTTAGGCGGCCTAAAACGATCTTCTCCACCTGGTAAAGGTTCACCCCGTGCATTAGCGGTAAATTGAACAGCACCCGGGGAACCACTTAATTCATGATTATAAACACGTTCAAGACCGGCCAATCCTTGGTTATCAACCCCTGTAAACCCAAGAACATGAGAAGCCAAGGATCGATGAGGATAAACACGTTTTGTATCGTCTGTTAATGAAATACCCGGTAAACGTAAAGCCATAATATCCTGTGCTTGTTTTTCATTAATTTTTCGGCCAAAAGGAATAATCCGCACAAGTAGCTGACGCTTTTTAAATTGACGCTCTATAGCCTCAACAGGGGCATTTAAAACATGCGCTAAGGCCGCTGCAGTCGCCTTTTTATCTGTAATTTGAATAGGAATAGCTATCACGCTAGGAGCACTTATATTTTCTACTAAAGGATAACCATTGCGATCTAAGATACGCCCGCGTTTCTGAGAAAAAGGAATTTCACGATTCCAAAGTTCATAAGCACCTTTGGTCAATTTCGGCCCTCTAATGATTTGAACAAAAAACATACGGGAAATTAAAATGGCCATCAATAGCACAAAAATGAGTAAGAGGATAAAAAGCCTTCTCCTAATAAAAATGGTTAATTGTTGCACGATATTTGACCACCAGACATCAGTGACATATATATGACAACCTATGCTAAACTAAACATAGCTATGTCAACAACAATTAACTTTACCTTGACATTTTTCTAATCATTCTTGGGGCATAATCCCCCGGAGCGGCAAAATCTCAGTTAACATTTGGCTAATCATCGAAGGTACAATATCGATTTTTTGTGGTTCATCGAGTAAAACAATAAAAGATAAATCAGCATATGTACAAGGAGCAAAACCGGTAAAAGACACAACATACTTATCATCCAAATACTTTCCATTTTCTGCCTTTTGCGCTGTACCAGTCTTACCAGAAACACAATAACCATCAACACTAGCTGCTTTACCTGTCCCACGTTCAACTACGCCCTGGAGGAGATTGCTGATATGCGAAGCTGTACGAACACTCATAACTTGTCGTGATTTAATCGGATAAGTAGACTTAATAGGGCATTTCGAATAATCAATCGGTGCAGAGCTACTACATTCATTTATACTGCCAGTACGAATCTCTTTCATCACATGAGGTGTATACATAAAACCATCTTGTGTAACAGCCGAGGTCATAACCAATTGATGCAAAAGATTAATAGCAATACCTTGTCCAAAAGACATACTTGCAAGCTGTTCTTCAGGAATAGGTGATCGTGGTAAAAAAGATCTGGTCTCTCCCGGTAAATCAATACCTGTGTATGTACCTAAACCAAGCTTATCTTCACGAAGTCCAAATCGTGTTAAGTATTGCAAAAAGCGTTCTTCCTGTAGCTGTTGATTTAATAAAACGAATAAAATATTGCTCGATTTTTCGAAACCTTCTTTATATGTTATATGGCCAAAACCAGTTTTTTTCCATTCATTAATAAAATTATGACCAACTTTAATTGCTTCTGATCGGAACTTTTTTGAATCTTCAAACAAATTTTCTTCTAAAGCAGCTGCTAAAGTAAAAATTTTAAAAATCGATCCAGGTTCATAAATCGCACTAACAGCACGATGGCGCTGATTATAGTTATTAACCGTACTAGCATATTTATTGTTATCAAAAGAAGGCAAACTAGCTAAAGCGACAATACCGCCATTTTGTGGTTCCATAAAAATAGCCGCACCACCTTTAGCACCACTTTTTTCAATATGCTCACCTAAAATTTTTTCCACCACATGTTGTACACCGGTATCGATCGTCAAAACCACATGATCACCATCGGAAGGTTCTTCTTGCTCAATTGGTTCATTAGAAATCATAATCCCTTTTTTCGTTTTAGGGTAAACCATATAACCATCTTTACCTTGTAACAAATCATTATAGTAAGCTTCAATACCACCGCGAGGACGACCATCTTCATCCAAATAGCCAATGGTATGAGTAGCATATGAACCATACTGTCGCTTCATTTGCAACTGAGCATGTAAAATAGGTTTTAGATCTTTATCCTGTAATAAATCTTCGACTTCATTTTTATGAAAATAAGCAACGCCATCCTTATTACGCAAAAGAAGATGACGTTGTGTTTTATGTAAACGAATTTGCAAACGATCAGCATCAACGTCTAACTTTAAAGCTATTTTAGCTACAACACCATCAAAATCTTTATCATTTATAGCTTTCTTGTCCAAAGTTAGTGCATAAACTTCATCATCATAAGCAAAACGATGCTTCAAAAAACGATCGACAATCTCCCCTCTTTTGGCTCTTAAACGTTTAGTTTTCATCGTAGCATGAGATAAAGTTGTCAACTTATCCTGTGAATGACCGCTTTTTAAGAACTGAAGCCAAATCAATCGCCCGAAAATGCAAAAAATGGCAATTAACATAATAAGTGCACACAAAACCAAGCGGTACTTATGTTGTTTTGCCATACGAACCTCCATCAAAATATCCAATTTCACAAGATGAAAAATCAAAAAATTAAACAAGAGAGCTTGTCCAATAACCCATGTTAAAGAGTGTTTAAGAACCTAATTTAATGCACAAAAAGCTAGGATAATGGCTATTTTTGTGTTTAAATTACACCATTACTAATCCGATATATTAATATTTCTGGACAAGTCCAGAAATATCAAGCAAAGTAATGATAGAAAAATTAAAATTAACTTAAAAACAAAAAGTTAACAACGTAGCCAGGTTAAATTGCAAAAAATATTTAAAAATTATAAAGGAGCCGAAGATAAATTCATATTAGCAACAGAAGATTGCTTTTTATAGAAACCATTTTCTTTAGCATATTTCTCCATCACCATAGGATCACTTAACGAACGAAAGTTAACTTGTACCGTCTGGTTTAAACGCTTAGATTGCCCAATTTGTTGTTCTATGTTAGCTAAATTATGATTAAGCTTATTCATAAAAGCTGCTTGTAAGATTACAACCGAAACAAGGATAGTGACAAAAAAAACACTTAATAAATACAACGCTTTTTCCAATGACGTCAATTTGTGTTTTTTTGGCTTTTTCGGTTGTTTCTGTTCATAAGATGGGGTCGGTTCTAAAACACGCGCAACAGCTACATTGGCTAAGTGATCATTCATAACAATGTCTCCTTTATATTTAGCCACGCCATTTGCAGGCTGTTTTTAAGTTATCATCCTGCTAGAATAATAAATGTAAAATAAAAAACTACAAACGTTCTGCAACACGTAAAAGAGCAGAACGAGCCCGCGCATTATTTTTAATCTCAACATCAGAGGGTCTTAGAGGTTTAGGGGTGATAATCTTAAGTACAGGCTTATGATTACAAACACAAACAGGAAATCCGCGCGGACATTTACAACCACAAGCAGCTTCCCTAAAAAGATGTTTTGCTAAACGATCTTCAAGCGAATGAAAAGAAATAACAACCAAACGTCCTCCTTTGCGTAATCGTTTAATCATTGTTTTAAGCGCCATTTCAATCGATTGCAACTCATTATTTACTTCAATACGCAAAGCTTGAAATGTTTTACGCGCAGGATGACCCGATTCGCGGTATGGTACAGATGATTGGATGATTTCTGCTAATTGCATGGTTGTTTGAATAGGTCTAGAACGTATAATATTATTCGCTATACTATGCGCCCAGCGACGCTCATCGGCATACTTCGTTAAAATATTTACAATTTTCCTTTTATCATAAGTATTTACAATTTCATGTGCTGTTAACTCTTGCTTAACATCAGTTCGCATGTCCAAAGGCTCGTCTCTCTGATAAGAAAAACCTCGCTGCGAAGCATCTAGTTGCCAACTTGAAATACCAAAATCAAATAAACAACCATCAACAGCTTCCTGCTGATGCTCCAAAAGAACGCTCTCTAAAAGAGAGGCATTAGCTTGTACAAAACGCACACTGCACGCCGCCCCATGAAGGCGACGCTCCGCAAATCCCAATGAAGCAGCATCATTATCTATCCCAATCAATAATCCTTGCGCTTTTAATCGGCAAGCAATAGCTAAACTATGACCACCTAACCCCACAGTACCATCAACATAAACACCCTCAGGTTTAATGGCCAAGCTAGCGATGGCCGTCTGTTTTAAAACAGTTTGATGTATCACCAAACGTACTCACCAGCAAAAATAGATGTGAATATTATCATTTTTTTTTGAATTATTCTTCGTAAGATTTTAATTTTCTGAAAAAACAAAGCTAAAATAATGTCTGCCTTCAATTCAAAAACACTTCCCCGAAATCAATGTTATATATAAAATTAAATAATAAAAAAGTAAAAGTAAAAAACAAATCCAAAAACAGGAAAAGAAAACAGAAGTAGAAAAATGTTATCTTTTTATAATTGCAAACTCAGTTATAAGATGCAATCGCTAAAAATCTAGCGATAATTTAAGATGCAAGGGGAAATAAGTGGCAACTTAAAACTAAGAAAATTTTATCACGGTATTTACATGTAATCAAGTATATGACGACACCCAACTACTGAGATATTCCTGCTGCTCAGGCGTTAAAGTATCGATGGTAATACCAACCGAAGAGAGAAAATAGCTCGAAACTTTTTGATCTATATTATCAGGAACATTAATAACTTTATGTTCCAAATTATCCTTCTCTTGTAGTAAATAAAGCGCACTAAGCATCTGTAAAGAAAAACTCATATCCATAATCTCGGCAGGGTGTCCGTCTCCAGCTGCTAAATTAACTAATCGTCCTGAAGCTAAGAGGTGCAAGCGTTTACCGTTAGCCAAGAAATATGTTTTAACATGATCACGAGAATCTTCTTGACGCACAGATAATTTGTCTAAAGCCGGTAAATCAATTTCAATATCAAAATGTCCCGCATTTGCCAAAATAGCCCCGTCCCGCATAACCGCAAAATGATCCTCAGCGATGACATTTTTGTTACCTGTAACTGTAACGAAAATATCACCATATTTAGCCGCTTCAACCATTGGTAACACCATAAATCCTTCCATATGGGCCTCAACAGCACGAATCGGATCAACTTCACAAATAATAACCTTAGCCCCTAAACCACGCGCACGTTTAGCAACACCTTTACCGCACCAACCATAACCTACAACGACCACTTGTTTACCTGCTGAAATAAGATTAACAATTACATTAATATTGTCCCATACAGATTGACCAGTGCCATATCGATTATCAAATAAACATTTTGATTTAGCATCATTAACCGCGATAACAGGAAAACGAAGCTTACCCGTCTTTTGTAAAACTTTCGCCCGCAAAATACCTGTTGTTGTCTCTTCGCAAGCACCTATAACATCGAAAGAAAGATCTGCACAAGAATCATGTAAAAGACCAATTAAATCTGCCCCATCATCGATAATAATTTGCGGCCTAGCCTCTAATAATTTCACATGATATCCTTTAAAAACATCCATCGGAGGATTATGACGCGCATAAACAACAACACCCGATTTAACCAAAGCCGCACACACGTCATCTTGCGTAGATAAAGGATTTGAACCCGTAATATATACTTCGGCACCAGCTGCCTTAAACAGTTCTGCCAAACAAGCCGTTTTAGCCTCAAGATGCAGACAAATACCAACACGAATATTTTCTAATGGTTTAATACGCAAAAATCCCGCACGTAAATGAGCAAAAACAGGCATATGATCACTTGCCCATTGCATTTTCTTTATCCCAGATTCTAACAAATCTAAATTAGCAATTTCACTTTTTTCAACAGCATTTACCAAAACAAAAACCCCCTTTTATTAAAAAAAATAAACTATGTTAAAAAACAAAAAAGTTCCACAACAAAAGCTTACGCAAAAAACTTGTGCTAATATTCGTATTTTTTATTAATTTTATTAATTTTATTAATTTTATTAATTTTATTAATTTTATTAATTTTATTAATTTAATAGCAAAAAATAATTAAATAAACATATTAATGCTCAAAAAAACAAACAAAAACTAATTATTCAAGTTTAAACCATCTAGCATGATTTGTTAATATAAATTGAGGCGCAAATAAATATTATTTTTTCCAAAAATAGTGTCATTATTAGATTTGTTTTTAAATCTTACTATAATAGACTTTAGGTATTAATTTATAATTATTTATTATTTTTTTAAAATTTATATAGATATTAATAAATTCTATAAAAAGATCTCTTAATATAATGAGCTTGTCCAATAACCAATGTTAAATAGTGTTTAAGAACCTAATTTAATGCACAAAAAGCTATGATCATGGCTATTTTTGTGTTTAAATTAAAACATTACCAATCGGCTATATTAATATTTATGAACAAGTCCAATAATTAAATAAAGAAAAAATTAGCAAAAATAAAAATGATCTTATTGTTTTTATTTATTATATAATTAATAATAAATTTTATATAAATTATTTTTCGATCTTAATAAATGCAATTATATAAATAAATCATAATCTCATAAATAATGTAAAATAATCACACTAAGGGGTAAGTAAATGATAAAAAAATCTAAAAATCTAACTATAAAGAGTTATTTTTTAACTACGATTATATTATTATCACTTATTAATTCTAATATAGTTATTGCGAATACATTAATAGATAATAAAAATAATATAAATAAAAATAATATAAATAAAAATAATATAAATGAAAATAGCGATATTAGCAAAAGTGATAAGGATGCGATTGATAAAATAACCAAGGTTTCTGAATTTATAACTTCAAAATTAAATTATAAATTCAACCCAAATACTTACAGTATCGCTCACCTTAATAAATCCCAGGTTAAAATGAATCCTTACTATGTCTTTTCAACTTATGCAGGTACAGTAGCTGCAAGAATTTATTCTTTAAGAATCAGAATAAATCAAAAGATACAGGAATACATTTTGAAATTAGAAAACAATAATATGCCAATATATGATAATGATACCTCCAATTCAAATAAAACTAGATTTAAATTAAAAAAGATGGTAAATCTTAAATATGATTTTTATAATATGAATGACAAATTCCCAGGCATATGGGATGAAAAAACCTTCGATCTTTTATCTTATAATAAATACCAAGATATTACGGATCTATTAGAAATTTTATCTTATAAAATTATAGAAATTGATAACAATATCGATAAAAACGCCTTGGTAAATCACAATAAAAGTGTTTTTGATAAACTTTTGGAAAAAAATATAGGTGCTGATTTAAAAATAGCTACAGCTACCCATAAATCTGAAATATACCCTGCTTTTGACAGACCTGTTGTATATACTTTATATCATAATCGGGAATCTTAAAAAAAAATATGATAAAGTTTTATAAAATTAATAGAAATATAGTATTTATTAAAATGATTTACTCGAAAAAATATAATCTGAGTTTTAATATTTTTTTATATAAAATTATTTTTATTTTTCAGGTAATTTTGCATACTTATACTCAATTACCTGAAAAAGATAATTTATATATTTATGATAAATTTAATTATATGTTAAAATGCTCCCAAAACAAACCTAACCTTTTTAACTTTTCACCATATTTATCCTTTTTAAATGCATTTGCAGATTTAAGATACCTGTTTTAATTGATGATAATAGGACCTCAGCTATGCTATTAATAATTTTTGCGAACGAGATACAATAAGCTTAAAAAAGATATGAACAGGAATATATAAATATGATATTATTTCTTTAAATTATTAATTGAAAATATCTTCAATTCGATCAGCTTTTTTTATCCTGATATTTACAAGATAACTTTGAGCTTGTCCAATAACCCATGTTCAAGAGTGTTTAAGAACCTAATTTAATACACAAAAAGCTATGATAATGGCTATTTTTGTGTTTAAATTACAATATTAATAATCGTCTATATTAATATTTCTGGACAAGTCCTTTAGAAAATCCCCATAACCTGTATACATTGCTAAAAAAACCTGTAAAATTAAATATATATCTAAACTGCCTCAATATCCTTGCAAAGCAAGTTTACATTCAGATATTTTAAAATATGTTTCAATTATCAATATTTTTGTATAGCAATTAAAAGATATCTTAATTACTTAAAACTAGATATTTATAAATAAAAGCTATTATTATCTTGGGAAATTATTGTTCTTCTTAGATCATTCCATTCAAAAGAAACCATTTTAAAACTTTATAAAATATCTGTTCATTCCATATCAACCTAGTATATGACTCATAGTTTAATGTCCTCTACTATTGCTATTTTTATAAATAGCGGACAAAGTTCCGTTAAATTTTTGTGAAAAAATAACATGCAAAAGATGATTAAAAACAGGTGAAGCAAATTTAGATATTAACCCCATTTATGAAAAAATTTGCCTAAATTAGATTCATTTGTTAACATAAAATTAATAGACGTTCTGTATCCTCCTGTTATTTTTATCATATTTTACACAGGATATCAAAGAATGTCTATTTTTATTTGTAAAATCTTAAAATATAAGATATTTAAAACTTTATAAATGCCATATTTTCTGATTTTATTAATAATTTGCATCTTTTACTTTTGAAGCAATTAGCGTTATTTTAAGTCAAGATCAAATTTAATTTGATTTAAATCATCTAAAAATAAGTCTAGTTTATCCATAATTCTTACATATACATCATATCTAGTCTCAATATATCTAGATTTATGATCATAGACAATATCACGGCCTTTATTATATTTTTTTGTAAATTCATTCGAAGTTGAATATTTACCTTGAGATAATTTATAGTCAGTCAAAGGTTTATATGAATTATAAACCTTTGCATAAAGAACTCCCAAATTCCATATACCAGGTTCATTTTGATCTAATAATTTAGCGATTTCGGCCTTGAAATTCGCAAAATCATCTTTTACTGATTTATTATTACTATTTTTTTTTATTAAAGTATTTGTAAAGTCAACCAAATAATAGATTTTAGCACTAAGTTTAGTTATATACCAAGAATTATAATAAATTGGATATGATTCAGCTTCTTTTCTCTTTAAATTTGATAAATTATAAGTATACCAAGACATTCTCGGATAAAATTCAGAATATACCCTATTATCCATATTAGCCACTAGCAAAAGTGTTTCTTTATTTTCTGAGCTAAGTGCAACTTGCGGGTAAGATTTAAATTCCTGTGTAAGGGCAACTTGCGAGCCAGATTCAACTGTAGAAACATATTTGTCTTGCGAGCCAGGTGCAACTGTCTGGATAGATTGATCTTGTGCTATGACTATAAATATAACCTGCGAAAATACTAGAAAAAAACATGCTGAGTTTATTATTAGTCTTTTATATCGTCTAATCATTCTTTAAATAAAATCCTTTATGTTCATTTTTATAAAAATAGAATCTAATATCTGTACTTGCCAAAAAAATAGGCCATAATTTTTGATTTTAAAAAATTAACTTAAAAAGTTTATTATGATTTAAGTTTTAATATTATTTATTTATAAAAAAAAGGGGAGTATTTTTAGAGTCATTTAGGGGCTTTATGCTTAATTACTCTAAAAAGATAATGTGTGTATTGGTTTTGTGTATTTATATTTTTATGATAAATTTAATTATATTTATTAATGTTGAAAAAACAAACCTAGACTTTTTAGGTTTCTTTACCATATTTATCCTTTTTAATGGCATTTGCAGATTTAGGCTAACTCATTTACGTGCCGGAAAATACAGTAAAAAATTGTAAATTAGATCTTAAGAAGGAAAAAAGTTAAAAAAATAGACATGCCTTTCTCCTCTGCGTAAGATATAAGTAACAAAAATAAACCACACGGCGGAGACAAATGATGTCTAATACAAATAATTTACCACAAAAAGAGGTTTTGAGCAAATGTTTTAAATAATGAAAGTTATCTCTCTATTTTACCAATCCTTATTTAAATAATATTACACATATTGTAAATTTAATATTATCTGATGGTTTTAAAGGTACATTGACAGATATTCATCGTTAAAGCTTGCACAATCGGGATAGAATCAGCATCAGTGATATGCTTTCGAAAGGTAAATGGGATGCAGGATTTTTAAACATAATAGTTAGACAAGTTTCTTATGAATAAATTCAGACGCAAACTAAGAAAAATAACAAACAAATCTTTTTTATAATTGATAATACTGTCTGTAGAAAAAGAAAGCCCTCGTCACAGGCTGTTAATTCTATATAAGATGCTATATTCTTCCTTATATAAAACAAGTTTATGGTCATGATTTTGTGCAAGCGCTTCTGCTTATTGGTGATTTGATATATCCATTCGCTACAGAAAGGCATGTCCCTGGGAAAAAAGAAAATAATAAACTTAGGACTTGTCCAAAAATCAATGCGAAGGAGGCCTAAGGGTCTAATCAAAGGTACTAAAAACCATGATAAAAGCTATTTTTGTGTTTAAATTCCATAAATAGTGTTAAAATATAAAAAAAGAAGATTTTTGTTTTAGGGATTTTATTAATAGGTTTAATTTGTCATTTTTGTAGTTATAAACAATGAAATCCTATTAAAAGCACCTAACTAATACATATATGAATTGTCGGAATTTTTAATTTTACTATCTAGCTTGCTTTTTTATCTTCTTTAACTTCTTGGAATTTCCCTAAAGCTAGGTGAGCATTAAACATTGCGCATATTAAATCAAATTGTTCTGGAAATTTTTTAGGATTATTACGATATCTATTAGAAATAATCTTAAATCTTTTTAACCAACCTATAACTCTTTCTACCAATGATCTTTTACGAGAATTTTTTTGATTATACTCCTTTTGTTGCTGAGTCAAATTCTTCAACTTACTTCTTTTATATGGTAAAATCACGTATAGAAATAGTTTTTGTAAGCCCTGAAAGCCTAAATCAGCGATTAAAGTGGCATATTCAGATAACCATGGAATGTACGAATCTTTAAAAAGCTTAAAATCATGTACACTCCCGGGTGAAAAATTGGTGTAGCCAATAACAGCTGTTTCAGCACAAATTGCAAGTAAAGACTTCATTTTAGGGTACTTTTTTCTACAAGATTCATATTTTTTATTATCTTTTTTGGTTTTTCTATGCGTATTTCAGTACAATCGAAGATCAACATACCAAATATGAGAGATGAAAAATATGAACTCTGATTTGCAGGATATCTTTTAGATAATACTTTTTTGGCGATACCTTGTATATTTTGTATGATGTTATTAACTGTGCTTTTACTAATACCAAAAATTTGCGCAATCATTCTACTAGTAAGCAAAAGAAAAAAATTATGAAAAAATAAGTATACTGGATTTTCGGGGTCAAGGATATTTTGCCTTCCAGCGCTTCTTTTGGTCTTTAAATCTATTTTTCTAACTCTATTAACTATTTTTTCAAAGATGATTTTATCTACACCGACAGCAGACATGAATTTACCTTCATCAAATGTTGCTATTTTGGAATATTCCATATTTAAGTATTTAACTTTAGATTTATACATATATACTTAATCCTCTATTTTAAATATCAAATTTTATAGTAGTATATATATAAAAAAATCAAAATGTTATATTGACATTGTGATTTTTTTATATATATACTATAATATTAAATTTAAAAATATAAAAATAGATAAAATTATTTTATATAAACTTAGTTTTTTTATCATAAACTTATTTTTTTAGCATAAACTTAAAAATATTAATAAAAGGCAGATTTATTGTTTATTTTAAGCTTTTTTAATAAAATTTTAAAATTGACAATTAATCCCAAAAATCTGGACTAATCGGATATATTAGTATTCTTGGACAAATACTTAATATAGAATGTAATATGATTAAAAAACTGACTTCATTATGTCAAAAAATATATGTTTTGATTTATTATAGGTATGATTCAAAATCAATGTTTGAAACAAATGCTAAAAAAGGTTGTTATGTTATTGCTGGATTAAAAACCAATCGTCTTTTTTATCCAAAAATAATTAAGCAATCCCTAACTGAATTTGCTGCCCATATACAAAAATCAGATACTGATGTTGTGAACATAACAAATGGCCGTTATAGGGTATATCGTTATGAGGTAAAGTTTAATAATATTGATAATGCTGTCGTTCTTCTTTCCCAAGAAGATGGTAAAGGTTTTGATCCTGCTAAAATCAGAGCTTTTATTAGCACAGATATCACATGGAGTAATAAACAAATACTAAATTATTATGAAAAAAGATGGTCAATTGGAACTGCTTTTAGAACAGTAATTGAAACTTATTTTAGAACAGTAAAAGTTAATCTATCTCTGGATAGATATCAAGTTAGATCTTCCAATTCCTTGGATCTTTAATTTTCTTTAATATTGTTTGTTTAAATTTTATTTATATATATAAATCAAATCTGATTAATGATCTAAATATATATATAAAAGAAATGCTATTTTATTAAATATAATGTCCTTGACAAAAAAACCAGGCCATAATTTTTGATTTTTCAAAATTAAAGTAAAAAGTTTATTATAATTTTAGTTTTAATATTATTCAGTTATATAAAAGATCGTTTTTATTTTTAGAGCAATTTAACAGCTTTATGTTTAATTGCTCTAAAAAGGGTATTTATATATTTGTATCGTTATAATAAATTTCATTATATTTATGAATGGCCCAAAACCAAAACTAGAATTTTTAGGTTTTTACTATGAATTATTATTACGTTTAAAATTTATCTAATATTAAAGTATCAAAAATATAAGCTAATTCTCAAAGCTATATTTCCTTAATTTACCTTTATATTTATGCTAAAAAACTTAAAGTTTAGTCTTTTTAGATATTAATCTATTATTATAATATAAATATACAAATAATATTCAAACTGAAATTACAATAACCTTTTGCGTTAATTTATAAAACAAAAAATTATGCCCTTATTTTTTTTTACTTTATATGTACTTTAAATTAAATTTATGATATAGATAATTTAACAATAGAAATATAATGATTATTTTAAATAGTTGTTATAATTTCATAATTTGTTGTTAGTGTTTGTTTGCTTTTATATTCTTCATAAGGAAGTGGTATTTATATGTTATCTAAAGTTAATTCTAATTTTTTAGAAAATGAAAAAGGCAGTATTTTGATATTTCGCCTTTTTTATTATTTAACTTTTGCTTTTTTATTATGTTTACCAATGCTTCTGAGCTTTAAATCATCTAATATATTAGATCGAACCCAAGACTTAGCTGATTTTTACTGTAAACAAAGAATGTGGTCATTCATTATATACATCACTCTTTTATTTTTGATTATTGTTGAAAAATTACTTACCGAAATTAGAAGAAGACGTATTTCAAAAAAAGATAGTCATATAAAAACAAGTTTAAAATCGGTATTTACTAATCTATTCATTCCAAAAGATTATTGGCTACGTCTTTTTGTTTATTTTCAAAATTGCTATAAATATGCATATGAAAATCAAAAAATAACAAAATTCCGCTTTTTCTCACTTTATATTTTAAGCTTTGTGGTTTTAGTTAGTACTTTTATTTCATTATTCTTTGTTGATAATCCAGCCTTGTTTATGTTTATAGGTATTTCTGTATGGTTTTTCATGCTTAAATCACAGAAGTTACTTGAAACTTCTTGGCGCAAAGACAAAGTAGGCTTTAATCATCCTTCGCTAAATAAGACAATATTATTTTTGTTATTTATCTACGGCATCGCGATTCCTGCTTTCTATAGTCCATTTTTTAATATATTGCTACCATTTTTGTATACAAATGCATCAATATTTAGAGTATTTATCTTTGCTATTGTCTTGACTTATTTAATCCCACGCGTCCCCTCATTAGTTTTTGGTTTAAAAAAATAAGGCTAATATATTATTTATAAAAAGAAAAAAACACAATCTTTATGAAAGTGGTTTTTTCTTTTTTTATAAATTTATGATTAGAAATAAAATATATGATTAAAAATTAATTTTATATAGATAAATCAAGATATTTAAATCTAATGTTTATTTGATAATAAAGATTCAAAACTATTAATTGCCAATATTTATAATTATGGCAATATATAAATTAAACTTATTTATACTTAAAAATAAAAACGCAAAAACCTTACACAAAACTTAATGACACATGAAGTAAAATTGCCTCCACTATACTTGCAAAGATTTTTAACAAATTTTGAGCACATCAAGTAACTTAACCTTTTTGATCGCCTGTTATTAACTGCATCATTTTCAACTAAAGAAACATCTGTTTTATCTCCATTAGAAACACATGATTTTTCTTCTAAGCCATCTACTAAAGTTTGCTGATTATTATAAGTAGAAGTAATTTGTGTTGTAAAAGCATTATCAGGAGCTACTGCTGCTTCAAAAATCCAGGAGAAATCAACATAGAAACGGAGCTTACTAACGTTAACATTTTATAACCTATATATTTTTTAAACATAAATAACAACTCCATAAATTATATTTTTTTGAGGTTGAATATATATAGATAATAAATAAACAATTAGCTTTATTCCGATTGTTTATATTAAATGCTAGTTATTGATAATAAAATATGATTATTATATTATAATTATGTAAAATAAAAGTAATCCTTTATTTGTGTTAGCAGATATATTTATGAAAACACCTCATGTTCAACACTAGAACAATGAAAATAATATCATAATTTTTTTATTATGCAACTTAATATTTAATATATTTTAATATTATCGATATATCAATAAATAATATATAAATATATTTAATATAGTATATAAAAATCAACAAAAATATAAAAAAATATTTATAATTGTTTATATGTTATCAAAAATTAAAAAATATATGTAATAAACTGTTTAATATCGTATTTTTTTATATATAAAAATAACAAAGTTATACAATATCCCTTTGTTATTTAATATATAGTATTTAATGTTAAATACTATATATTAAATATTAAATATTAAACTCTTTTTTATAAATTCATAAATATATTATTTCGATAAATTTATATAAATTATGTATGGGATAAAAATTTTAGGCATAAGAAAAAAGGGCAGATCTTTTAGTCTCCCCTCTTCGGTTTACCTAAAAAGAAATTTGTTTTATGTTGAAATTTATATATTTTCCGGCAAACGTTAGGAAGATATGGATCTTTGAACATTAATCCTGACGTTTTGTTTTTTTACGACGTTCCCCCTTTTCTTTTTTGTTTTTTGTCGCATCTTTATCAGGTTTAATCAATGCTTTGCGCGAAAGGTTAATACGACCTTGTTCATCTAATTCTGTAACTTTGACCATAATCTGATCTCCGACATTAACAGCATCTTTAACCCGTTCTACCCTGTCTGCCGACAATTGAGATATATGAACAAGTCCTTCTTTACCTGGCAAAATTTCCACAAAAGCTCCGTATTTTTCAATTCTTTTAACCGAACCCTCATAAATTTCGCCTACTTCAACATCACGAACCAAATTCTCAACAATTTTACGCGCTTTTTCATTTTTGTGTTTATCAGGTGAAGCTATATATACACGACCATCTTGTTCAATATCAATCTTAACCCCTGTTTCCTCAATGATACGATGAATAACACGACCACTAGGACCAATAACGTCTCTAATCTTATCTGGCTGAATACGTAAAGTGAGAATTTTCGGAGCATAAGAAGATAGTTCCGGTCGTGGTTGATTAATGGACTGATCCATATTAGCAAGCATTTCTAAACGAGCTTCTTTAGCCTGAATTAAAGATGCACGTAAAATTTCACCATCAATACTGGTAATCTTTATATCCATTTGGAGAGCTGTGATCCCTTTATAGGTACCTGCCACTTTGAAATCCATATCACCCATATGGTCTTCTAAACCTTGAATATCAGTTAAAATACAAACATTATCGCCGTCTTTGATCAATCCCATCGCCACACCTGCCACGTGGGAATGAATCGGCACACCACCATCCATTAGAGCTAAGCTAGCAGCACAAATACTTGCTTGGGAAGTTGAACCATTAGATTCAAGAACTTCTGATACTAAACGAATAGTATATGGAAAATCTTCTTCCGTCGGAATAACAGGCTCTAAAGCTCTTTCACCTAAAGATCCATGACCTATCTCGCGTCTACCTGGAGCACGAAGTGGTTTAGTTTCACCCACACAAAATGGAGGAAAATTATAATGATGCATAAAACGCTTTGATTCTTCTAAATCCAAGCCATCTAAAATCTGCACATCACGCAAAGCACCTAATGTACAAACACTCAAAACTTGCGTTTGACCTCGTTTAAAGAGACCGGAACCATGAGCTCGAGGTAAAATGCCTGTTCTACTAGATAAATTACGCGTCTCATTTAGTGACCGACCATCAGGACGAAGATTATCTTGAAGAATCATTTTACGCACAAGATTACGCGTTATTTTATAAATGATTTTTTCCAACATCGCCTTATTTTCTAAAAATACTTCCTCACCTAAATGTTGCTCAAGAAGAGCCGTAATATCATCTTTGGCTAATTTTCGTTCATTGCGATCAAAAAGTTTTAAAGAATGTAAAACGCGTTCTTGAATCAAGAGCTCAATAGAAGCAGAGAACTCAGGATCAGGTTCTTGTGGCAAAAAGACCATTTTAGGACAACCAAATTGTTCTATGATCTTTTTTTGAAAAAAGATCATTTCTTTGATAAATTCATACCCAAAAGCAATAGCTTCAAGGATAACTTCTTCAGATACTTCATGGGCATGAGCTTCCACCATGTTAACACCACGTTCAGTACCTGCTAAAGCTACATACAAGTCACAATCTTCCATTTGGGTAACTGTAGGATTAAGTACGTATTGTCCATCAACACGACCGACAATAACACCACACAATGGCCCCTCAAAAGGTATATCAGAAATCGAAAGAGCTAAAGAAGCTCCTAACAGAGCTGACATTTCAGCTGAACAATCTTGATCAACTGATAAAACAGTTGTAATAACCTGAACCTCATGACGAAAATCCTCCGGAAAAAGCGGTCGCAATGGGCGATCAATTAAACGACTAGCTAAAATAGCTTTTTCGCTCGGTCGACCTTCTCGTTTAATAAAACCACCGGGAATCTTACCGACGGCATAAAGACGTTCTTCATAATGAACAGTTAAAGGAAAAAAATCAGTATCCTTGGGCTTAGAAGAAGCAACAGCAGTAGCTAAAACAACTGTATCACCGTAACGAACCAAAACAGATCCATTGGTAGAACCAGCTAATGCTCCAACTTCCAAAATGAGCTTTCTGCCACCCCAGCTGGTAGTAAAAATATTCGCATGCACACTCCTTTCTCCTTTCTACAAAAACTATAAATTCTATAAATTGAATTATTCATTATTTCATAATAAATTGCCGAAACGGGCGCGCCTACATACGCCCCGCTCCTCAATGGCGTAAACCTAATTCCTTAATTAAATTCATGTAACGCTGCTCATTCTTATCTTTAAGGTAATTTAACAAACTGCGTCTTTGACCTACTTTTTTGAGCAATCCACGACGAGAATGATGGTCCTTATTATGCGTACGCAAATGATCGTTTAATTTATTAATAGATTGCGTTAATATGGCTACCTGTACTTCTGGTGATCCAGTATCACATTCATGAATGGAATGCTTAGAGATAATCTCACGCTTATCTTGGGTTGTAAGAGCCATCAAAACACCTCCTAATCTTTTAAGTTATCCTTTGACACTTATAAAATTAACTCAAAGCTAAAACTAATTATGGAAGCATCAAAACATTTGATCATTTCTTCCGTAATAAATTCTACTAATTCAGCTTTTCATTACTCCATCTTCTATAATATGGCATAAACGGTCAAAGTACACTGCTAACATTGTACGATACCATTAAGAAAGATGCAAACCACATAAAGGTTCTAGATGCGTTCTAGATAAAGCAACATCAACATGTATTTGGTTAATCAGATCTTCTACAGAAACAAATTTTCGTTCTTCACGAATAAAAGTAATAAATTCAACGATAAGTGTCTCTCCGTAAAGATTCCCGTCAAATTTCAGCAAATGAATCTCTATAACTTCCTGTTTTTCATGATGCAATGTAGGTCGCACACCAAAATTTATCACAGAAGGCCAGACTTGTCCTTTTATACGCGTTATTGAAGCATAAACACCATACTTTGGCATAATAAAAGCGTCTGAAAGCTTAAGGTTCGCTGTAGGAAAACCCATACTTCTACCTAAACCAAAGCCTTTTACAACAACACCTTGGATAAAATACCGTCTGCCTAAACAATGATTAGCTTTGGTTATCTCACCTTTTAATATGTATTCTCGAATATGCGTGCTTGAAATAACAGTATGATCTTGGACCACAGGATCAATAATTTTTACAGGTATTTTATGAGGATTTTTATTAGCACCGCTATCAAGAAGATGCTTGAAAATATATGGTAGATGTACAGACTTACCCATCCTCTTGTAGCCAAAGCAAAAATTAAATCCTACCACAATGCCTCGAAGATGGAAACGAAACAAGATTTTTTCTAAAAAAGCTAATGCTGATAACTTAGCCAATGCCTGATCAAAATTAAGAACATAAACTTTGTGTATACCAAGCTTAATCATTTGATCAATTTTAAATACCAAAGGCGTAAGCAACGTGCTTTTGGCATGTTGTAATGAACCATAATTATGCTGCGATAAAACAACTTTAGGAAGCGGATCAAATGTTAATACCGCAGGTATAGCACCTTTTTGTCGGGCCAAAGTAACAGCTGCTTTAATAACAGCAGCATGCCCACAATGAACGCCATCAAAGTTGCCCAAAGCTAAAACTAAAGGCTCTTTATGTAGTGTATGCTCTAATGGATAATTGAGGCGTATTAACATAATGATAATTCCTTTTTAAAAAAATCAGGAAATACCCTTTTAGGGTAAGCGAAACCATCCGAATTTATCTTATAAAGGGCACAAAAAAAACCACTCTCTGTATGTATGCGTATAAGTTTGTCATGCATATGATGCATAATTTCTTTATCGAAATCATCATCTTCAGACCACTTGATCGACCAACCTGAAGAAACATGTTGGGCATCTTCATCAGCAATAATCGCTGCAGGCAAAAAAGCTAGTGCCGTGGAAACCGGGAGAAGACTAGCACGTAATTCCTCATCAGTCATGGTCTTTAATTTATCCAATGTATATGCATCTTCGAGATTAAAGAAACCACTTTTTGTTCGCCTTAGGAATGACATATGAGATGGTATGCCTAAGGATTTACCAATATCTCTAGCTAAACCACGGATATAAGTACCAGCACTGCAAGTTACAGAAACAGCTATCTTTGGTATAGAAGTATCATAAAAATGTTTAAGAATAAAATCCGTAACTAAAATTTTGCGCGTTGGAGGTTCGAAGGAAATACCTTTGCGAGCTAAATTGTACAGACGTTGACCTGACAAACTCACGGCTGCATAATGGGGCACTTGTTGCATCGTTTCACCGATAAATTGGTGCAACAAGTTTTGTATATCTTCGATGTTCAACAAGGGACATTGCTCCCATGCAGTAATTTCACCACTACTATCAAGTGTATTTGTGCTGATGCCTAGTGTAAAAACGCTTTCATAAGTCTTATGAGATGCTTGCAAATAAGAACTGATTTTCGTCGCTTGTCCAAGACATAAAACTAATAAACCCTCAGCATCCGGATCGAGTGTACCTGCATGTCCGATACGCTTTTGTTGGAGTAATTTGCGTACAAAAGAAACAACATCATGTGATGTAAATCCTCTGGGTTTGTCAACTAATAAGATTCCATGGTAATCATTTGCAGAAGCACTAACAGGATCTTTTTTGGATTGTTTCAGTTTCGTTCTCTTCCTCCTTAAGTTTTATCATGATTTGCTTTATCTTTTTATAATCAACTTATTTTATTCTTGCATAACAGTTTGCTTTTAGCCATTGCTAGCACATTATCACGAGCTGCAGTTAAAGTACCACGATAAATACATCCAGCTGCATTGGTATGACCACCACCACCAAAATAAGCGGCTAATTTACCTACATGAATACAGCCTTTGGAACGAAAATTAACCCGAATAATTTCTTGGCTTTGTTGATAAAAAAGGACGGCTAATTCAACACCTTTGATGCAACGCACTTGCGATATAATACCTTCAATATCATTTTCTTTTGCTTGACATGATGATAAATCACTTGGCAATATCTGTAACCAAGCTAATTGGTCTTCTCTTTCTAAAGATAATAAAGCACGACCTAATAAACGAAGATGTGGTTCTGTTTTTTGTTCAATTAATTGTTCTGATAGTAAATTCAATGTAGATTCATTTTCCATCAACAAAGCAGCCATCCGTAGGGTTTCAGGCATGGTATTACGATAACGAAAACCGCCCGTGTCGGTCAATATACCAACGTATAGTGATCTAATAAGTGATTTTGTTATCAAAGCAAATTCTTGTGGATATTTCTGTGTTAAGTAGTACCAAAAGTGAGCTAATAAAAAAGTGGTCGAAGCTGCCATAGGATCAACAAGCGTAATGTGGCCGAAATGATCATTTGTGGCGTGATGATCGATATTAACGATAAATGCATCTTCGTTTAATAAATGATCACCATCACCAATGCGCGATTTATCAGCACAATCAACGATAAAAGCAGCTTTAAACATTGTACCAGATGAGACTAGTTTACTTGCCAAAAGAATTAAGTTAGCATCAGGCATAGCATTCATAAAACGATCATGTAAAATGGATGTATTAACCATGACAGGTATACAACCTAATATCTGTAAAATATAGTCAACCGCTAATGTGGAACCAATGGCATCTCCATCTGGATTAGCGTGGGATAAAATTAAGATAGGTTCAGATGATTTGCGCCATTTTTGTGCAAAGGAAATTATTTTATCCCAAATATCAGTGTGCAATATCTGCACAACTTATAGCCCCCTTATAGCCTAAGCACGATATGTTCATTTATCATCCACGCTATTATGATTTTTTGATCCTTGTTTCAAATTATCAAGCAAATCACCGATGCGTTTGCTTTGAATGAGTGAAGCATCCAAAATAAAATCTAAATCAGGTGTATAACGTACAGATAAACGTTTTCCTAGCTCTGTGCGCAAAAAGCCTTTAGCTTTGTTAAGACCTATTAAGGCTTTTTCACCTTCTTCTTGTTCACCAAGGGCACTTACATAAATTTTCGCTAATTGGAGATCACCGCTCATCTCGACATTTGTGATGGTAACGAAACCAACACGCGGATCTTTAATGAACCGATGAACCAAATCGCTCAATTCTTTTTTGATAAGTTCACCTAACCGCTGCCCTCGTAAATGTACCATTTACCATCACGTCCTTCATTACCTAGAAAGCTAAATTCTTCATTATGATCGAGGTATTTCTTCAATCACAAATGATTCAATCACATCGCCCTCTTTAATATCTTGGTATCCATCAAGCGACAAACCACACTCATGGCCTTCTACAGCTTCACGAATATCTTCTTTATAACGTCTCAGAGAACCTACAGTACCTTCATGAATAACAACACTGTCACGGATTAAACGAAGTTTACTATTACGGTTAACTTTACCGCTATTGACATAACAACCAGCAATCGTACCAATTTTAGGCGCACGAAAAATCTGACGTACGGTTAAAGTACCCGTAATTTGTTCTTGAAATTCAGGGTCTAACATACCACGCATAGCCTGCTCTACTTCCGAGATAGCGTCATAAATAATACGATGGAGACGCATATCAACTTTCTCTCTTTCTGAGATTAAGGCAGCGTTAGGTTCTGGGCGAACATTAAAACCAATGATAACCGCATTTGAGGCTGAAGCGAGTAAAACATCTGATTCTGTGATAGCTCCAACACCTACATGAATTACACGAACATTAATACCTTCAACAGTAATTTTGACCAAAGACTCTTGTAATGCTTCTGCAGATCCTTGTACATCAGCTTTAATAATTATAGCCAATTCTTTTAATTCGCCCTCTTGAATGCGCTCGAAAAGATCATCTAATGTAATAGGCTCCCTCGTTGAACGGCGTTCTAATTCCCTTGTTTTAAGAAACTTTTTCCCAGCTAAAACACGACCCTTTTTTTCATCTTTGAAAACTAAAAATGGATCTCCAGCACCAGGTACATCGGGTAAACCTAATATAGCAACAGGTGTCGATGGCAACGCTTTCACTACGCGTTTACCATATGCATCCAACATAGCACGAATTTTACCAAAATAATCACCTGCAACAACACCGTCGCCTACCCTTAAAGTGCCATTTTGCACAAGTACAGTAGCCACAGGTCCACGACCTTTATCAAGCTGTGCTTCAATCACAACACCACGCGCTGGTTTGACTGGATCAGCAACAAGTTCTTGCATCTCTGCAACAAGCAGAAGCATTTCGAGCAAAGTATCGATACCATCGCCGTTTTTAGATGATATTTCTACAAAGATCGTATCTCCGCCCCATTCTTCAGACAACAATCCATGTTCTGCCAATTGTTGCTTAATACGCTCAGGCTGTGCCCCAGGTTTATCCATTTTGTTAACAGCAACAATGATCGGCACACTAGCTGCTCGAGCATGATTAATAGCTTCAATGGTTTGTGGCATAACACCATCATCAGCAGCAACAACCAAAATAGTAATATCGGTAACTTTTGAACCACGAGCACGCATCGTCGTAAAAGCAGCATGACCAGGTGTATCAAGGAAAGTAATTTTTTTGTCTTTAAAAAACACCTGATACGCACCTATATGTTGGGTAATACCTCCAGATTCAGATTCAGCTACTTTCGTATGGCGTATTGTATCCAAAAGCGTCGTTTTTCCGTGATCAACATGTCCCATAATGGTAACAACAGGAGGACGGGAGATAAGTTTTTGAGGATCATCAGGCATTTCTAAGTTGTTAAAATCAGTTTCATCAACTAATGGTTCGTAAACCAAGGCAACGCCAAAATGCTTTGCCACGGTCGTCATTATCTCAACGGTAATCTCTTGGTTAATTGTCACCATATTACCATTGGTAATTAAATAACGGATCACAGCAGCTGATTCACGTCTTAATAATTTAGAAAAATTACCAACTGTTAAAGGCCCTGCAACCACAATTTCTTTTGGTAGAACAGGTGGTTGTTTAGCGAATGAAGCAGATTTAGGCCGTCCTCGCCGCCCACGTTGTGCCATACGAGATTTATAATTATTACCACCGCCACCACTGCCACCACCTTTACGATTTGGTGCTGGTCCGCGACGAGAACGTGTACTAGATGAAGAAGCACTACTCTCTTTAGTATTTGTGACGCCACTTACCCTAGGACTTCTATTAACTAGATTATTTTTATTTGCACCTTCATCCTTAGTTGGACTTTTATTTTCAGCTCCTCCCTGCTTATTATCATTAGAACTAACCGAAAAAACATTATTTGTATTAGAACGACTATATGAATTTGTCAATCGGGCATTCCCCTCTCGCTTACTATTAATCAAGATGTAATATGTCTTATTATTCAAAAAATATCAGTATAAAACAAAATAAATTAGAAATTATCTCTGGCTATTTGCCACTTGTTATAAATAGCTTCGGCAAAACGCATATCAGTAATAGCTAGCAAAACACATGATGGCTTTCCAATAGCTTTGCCCAATTCAACCTTAACACCAAAACAAAAAACTAAAATATTTTGTTCTTCACACATCTTAAGCATATTTTCGCACCTGTAAGGGGCAATATCGGTAGCTATGATAATCAATTTTGCAGCACCTGAACGAAGCATTCTTAATACAACATCATTACCAGCAACCAGCAACCCTGCTCTTTTTGCTATGCCTAACATCTGATATAAAGGTCGTTGGTTGATCATGAGCACTTTTATCCTTTAAATAAAAAAGTTTATTTTATATATTATAGCTCACATAATTAATCTTCACTATGCATACAAGACGAAGCTTTTGGTAAAAGCTTAGCTTCTTCATATAGCAATGTATAAATAGTTTGTGGTACATTGGTACGTAAAGCACGTTCTAAAGAGCGTTTTTTTTGTGCTTGCGAGATACATTTATCAGTCTTACAAATATAAGCACCTCGACCAGGAGCCTGATTTGTTTGATCGAGATAAACTTGATTATCAGGCGTGCGTACCACACGAAAAAGTTTTTCTTTTGGTAAAAATTTACGTGTAGCTACACAACAACGTAACTGTGTGCCAAAACGACTCATGATCCGCCATATTCACCTTCTTTAACCAAGTTCATATCTAATTTTTCGGCATTTTCTTCATTTTCTACCAAGATACATTCTTGTGTTACTAAAACAGCTTCTTCCTTTACTTCATTTTCATTAGCTATTATTGGTTCTATATCAGGTACAGCAATGCTCTTAATATCAATTTTCCAACTTGTCAATTTAGCTGCTAAACGCGCATTCTGACCCTCTTTACCTATGGCTAATGAAAGCTGTTGATCAGAAACAAGAACATTCGCCATTCGATTATCGACATCAGTTGTGACAGAAATAACTTGCGCTGGACTAAGAGCATTGGAAATCCATACGCCCAAATCTTCGGAAAAACGGACGATATCGATTTTCTCTCCTCGGAGTTCACGGACAATCGTTCTCACACGCGCACCATTCTGTCCTACACAAGCTCCAACAGGATCGATGCCTTCTTGCTTAGAATAAACGGCTACTTTAGATCGATATCCTGCTTCACGGGCGACAGAATGAATAAGCACAAGACCTTCAGCAATTTCTGGGACCTCGATTTCTAATAGACGCTTTAACAAGCCTGTATGCGTACGAGAAATAAAAATTTGCGGACCTTTGGTAGCTCTTTCTACGCGAGTAATAAATGCTTTAACACGTTCTCCGTGGTTAAATTTTTCACCTGGTAATAGTTCGTTACGCGGTAACAGAGCTTCGATACGTCCTAAATCAACGTAATAGTGCCGAGCATCCGCTCTCTGGATAATACCAGTGACGATATCTTCGGCCCTTTCAACAAAATTTTGATAAATAATACTACGCTCTGCCTCACGAATACGCTGTGTAACAACCTGTTTAGCTGTTTGTGCAGCAATCCGACCAAAATGAGCAGGTGTAATCTCAATTTCCACAATATCCCCTATTTTAAGCGCAGGACTAACTTTTTGTGCCCTATCCAACGAAATCTCCAGCCGATCATCTAAAACATTTTGATCATCTACAACCTCTTTACGTGCCAAAACACGCACAACGCCCGTTTTACGATTAATATCGACCCGTACATTCTGCGCTGAATTAAAATTTCGCTTATAACCGGATATCAAAGCAGCTTCTATCGCAAAAATCAAAATATCTTTACTAATACCTTTTTCACGCTCTAATTGATGTAGTGCTTCGATAAACTCCACATTCAACCGTCCCATTCCTCCCCTATCAGCCTCAAACTACAACATTTTTTATTTTTAAAAAATAATGTGAAGATAAAGCAAATTTAAAATATATAACAAACTTATCTATCTGATAAAGTATAATAAAATATTTTTATATAATAAATATTTTAGGGATTATATTCAAAAAGTACATAATTATAAGTTAAATAAATTATAAAACTATATTTGTAGATAAATTGCTTAAATTATAATAAGTTCTGGGAAATGGAAAGAGTGGGCTAAGGCCCACTCTTTATCTAAATAACCTATCCAGACCATTTTATCACCTGGCAAAATAAGTACGCAAGCTATTTTCATCTTTAGACATTTATATCTAAATTACGGGTCCTTTAGATTAAAAGAATTCCCTTTAATAAACAATATTTCGATAATAAATATTCACTTTATAAATTTATTTTAGTTTCAATTGTTGTTTAGTTTCAATCTTTGTTTAGTTTCAATTGTTGTTTGAGCTAACTTTTTATAAATATGATCAAAAAATATAAATAAATTAACAACAATCAACTAATCTGCCATAGCTACAAATAGCATCAGGTTTTTCAATTTTCACAGGACAAATTTGACCAATGAGTTCTTTTTGTGCCTCAAAAGAAACTTTTAAATATGTATCAGTGTACCCGATAAGGTGCTTTTGATTTTCCTTAGATTGCATCTCCGGAATAACATTGTAAACATTACCGTTTACATCCTGCGCTCGCTGTAAAGAAAGTTGATGAGAAAGATCGATCAATTTCTTGACACGAGATTTCTTGATAGCAGGATCAACCTGGTTTTCCATCCTAGCAGCTGGCGTGCCGTGTCTCATGGAATAAGGGAAAACATGTAGACGAGTAAATTTTAATTCTTTAATCAAATTATATGTATACATAAAATGATCATCTGTTTCACCAGGGAAACCCACAATCACATCAGTGGTAATCGCTAATCCAGGTATCGCTTGATAAAAAGCTGCTATTTTATCACGATATTCCTCAACAGTATACCGGCGACGCATTTTTTTGAGAATATCATCATGACCAGCTTGCAGAGGTATGTGTAAATGATGACAAAAAATCTCCTTATTACGCATAAGGGTCAGTATATCAGGGGTAAGTTGATTTATTTCAATGGAACTAATGCGTAATCTTTTGATACCTTCGATATGCGAAAGATCATCCAATAGATGAAAAAACTTATAGTCTTTAAAATCATCACCATATCCTCCGGTATGAATCCCCGTCAAAACAATTTCCTTATATCCCCCTAAATTCACTAAATCATGCGCTGCCTTTAATAACAATTTAGGATCCTGGCTACGAGATCGACCTTTAGACCAAGGTATAATACAAAAGGTGCAAAAATTATCACAACCATCTTGTATTTTGAGAAAAGCACGAACCTTACCCTGAGAAACAGGTACCGGTAATTCCTCCATCTTACGCTGCTTGCGAACATTTGTAACGTCAACAATTTGTTTGCACAAACCTTTACGATGAAGTACTTTTTCTACATAATCTACTAATTTCTCTCTGCCATGTGTGCCAATAATAATATCTATCTCGGGAATTGATGCTAATTCATGCGATGATGTTTGTGCATAACAACCTGTAACAACAATAACGGCTAAAGGATTTGTACGCATAACTCTCCGAATAGCTTGTCTGCTTTTACGGTCTCCAATATTGGTCACAGTACAAGTTTGAATAATATAAACATCCGCCACTTCTGTATCATTAACCCGATGATAATTAGCTTGCTCAAACATGGCCCACATAGCTTCTGTTTCATATGAATTAACTTTACATCCTAAGGTATAAAAAGCAACAGTAGGCAATAACGCTCACAACCTTCATCTATTTTAAGGTTTTAAACTTATATATCCAATAAAAAATATATAAGATATATAAAATATATATATAATACCGAAATTTATTAACAAAAATCATCTTCCATGAAAAGTACTATAAATTAGTAAAACCAAAAAAGCAAGGGAGGATGTTTCTGCTCGCAAAACCCTAGGACCAAGCGTAACTATTTTGCCACCTTGTGCCTGTAGAAAAGCAATCTCTTCCGCTGTAAAACCACCCGGAGGACCGATAAAGAGCAAAATATCTTTTGTTTCTTTTATGTAATTTGTTTGCAATCTATTTATATTTACATCTTGTATATCTAGGGGATGAGCAATCAGTATTTGATCCCATTTAGTTATTTTTTTACTGGTCCTATTATGTATATCATCTTCATTTGTGAAAAAAGCTGTGATATTCGGCATAACTAATGCTTGTGGGACCATACCTCGCTTAGCTTGAACTGCAGCATCATGAATAATATCTTGCCAACGCTGCTGACGTTTTAGTATACCTTTAGGCAAAGGTAAACTGCGTTCAGCGGGAAAAGAAATGAATGCAAAAGCTCCTATTTCCGTCCCCTTCTGAAGCAACCATTCCCATTTATCATTTTTTAACCAAGCTTGTGCAACAGTAATTTTAACTTTGGGCTCCGTAAGCAAAGTTTCGGCACCAATGATGATTGCTTTGATGATTTGATGATCAATAAATACTATTTTGACTATATAGTTCATCTGAGCAGCATGATGACCTTGTGACCAAAAACAACATAAGAGTTCATCACCTAACTTTTTGCGACGCACATGAACGATATGGTGTACTGTGCGTTTATCATCAATAATAATTTGTTCGCCTTGGAGCATATTTAAACATTTTTCTTGATCTTGATGATCGAGTCTTTTTAATATTTTAAGTATTTTTATGTTTTGTTGCTTAGGATCGACAAAAAAACGCATCAACTATTCGCCTTTAAATGCTCTTTTGACGCGGTCAAAAAAATTAGCATGTTGTTCTTGAACTTGTTCACCACAAAGTTGGTTAAAATGACGAAGTGATTGTTTTTGTTCATCTGTTAATTTTAACGGTACAACAACACGAACGGTAATAAGCATATCACCACAACCAGATCCTTGAAGGAAGGGAATACCTTTACCAGCAAGACGTAATTCAGTACCTGGTTGTGTAGCTGAAGGAACGCGTAATTTAGCTTTACCATCTAGAGTAGGGACGGTAATTTCATCACCTAATGTAGCTTGAGCAAAAGAAATAGGCAATTCGCATATAATATCATTTCCTGATCTACTAAAGTAGGGGTCTGGCTTCACGTTAATAGAGATATATAAATCGCCTGGCAAACCACCATTAGTCCCAGGTTCACCTTCGCCATTAATACGCAATTGAGCTGATTCATGAATACCTGCCGGTATTTTAACCTGGATTTTCTTTTTACGATTAACTCGACCTTCACCACGACAATCTGTACAAGGTTTGCTAATCTTTTTACCGGTACCACTACAAACGTTACAAATGCGTCGATTCACAATTCGTCCGAAAGGTGTGTTTTGTATATTTTCAGCCTGCCCGGTACCTCGACAAGAAGCGCATGTTTCTACTTCACTACCAGGAGCCGCTCCAGTACCATCACACGTTGTGCATTTATCAGGACGTTGTAGCAAAATATCCACTGTTTTACCAAAAGCAGCTTCACGAAAATCAATACTCAATTTATATTCTAAATCATTACCTTTTCTAGGGGCACGCGGATTAACACGCCCTCCACCACCAAAAAAAATGTCAAAAATATCGCCGAAACCAAAATCTTGTTGTCCAAAGCCACCCGAAAAACCACCTGCAAAACCTTGACCACCAGCTTGGTTAGATGCAGCATGACCAAATTGGTCATATTGTCCTCGTTTTTGTGTGTCATTTAAGATTTCATATGCTTCTTTTATTTCTTTAAACTGCTCCTCAGCGTTGGGACTTTTATTAACATCAGGATGTTTGGTTTTAACTAATTTACGATATGCTTTACGAATTTCATCAGCTGAAGCATCGCGCTGTATACCCAAAACTTCATAATAGTCACGCGGTGAATTCATCTACTTTTCACTCCTCAAATGCTTTTCGGATGCCAAAATATAAAAAGAGAAGAGGCTTGATAGGACAAAACCCCTCCTCTTTGGAAAGATATCTCAGACGTATGTTTGAAGCTTTTTTTATTTATGTTTTTTGATATGATTTGATGCCTTATATGCTTTGTATTTTTACATCAATTATTTTGTTGTTTTATTATCTTTGTTTGATTCATCTTCTTTTTTGGTTGGATCATCTTTAACTTCTTCATATTCAGCATCTACGACTTTTTTATCATTAGCTGCCTTTTCTTTTGTTCCATCAGCTGTTTCACCATCTTTAGCTTGTTCACTAGCAGCTTGTTGGTACAATTTAACAGACAGTTCTTGTACATGTTTCTCTAAAGCAGCTGATTTATCTTCGATATCTTTTAAATCACTGCCTTTGAGTGAATTACGAAGATCTGATTGCAATTCTTCGATTTTATTTTTATCCGCTTCTTCGATTTTGTCACCTAAATCGTCGACTGTTTTTTGTGACATAAATAACATCTGATCAGCTTTATTCTTAATCTCTACTGATTCACGACGTTTTTTATCTTCATCCGCATGCGCTTCTGCTTCTTGAACCATACGATCGATATCTTCTTTACTTAAACCACCTGAAGACTGAATCGTAATTTTTTGACTTTTATTGGTAGCTTTATCATTAGCTGAAACGTTTACGATACCATTACGATCGATACTAAATGTTACTTCTATCTGCGGAATACCTCTTGGTGCAGGAGGAATTTCATGTAATTGGAAACGACCTAAGGTCTTGTTATCAGAAGCCATTGGTCGCTCACCTTGCAAAACATGTATATCAACTGTAGTTTGATTATCTGATGCCGTAGAAAAAACTTGGGATTTATCCGTTGGGATAGCTGTATTACGTTCGATGATCGGCGTGAAAACACCGCCTAATGTTTCAATACCAAGAGAAAGCGGCGTAACATCAACTAATACAACATCCTTAACATCACCTGATAAAATACCAGCTTGAATAGCTGCACCCATAGCTACGACTTCATCTGGATTAACACCCTTACAAGGATCTTTACCTATTAGCTCACGAATAGCGATTTGTACAGCTGGAATCCGTGTAGAACCACCGACTAATAAAACTTCATCGATATCTTTGGCTTGAAGATTAGCATCCTTTAAAGCTTGCTTCGTAGGAATAATTGTTCTCTTAATAAGTTCGCTAGCCATATTTTCGAATTGTGCTCGATTAATAGTCATTTCTAAATGTTTAGGACCACTACTATCTGCTGTCAAGAAAGGTAGAGAAATCGTTGTTTTAAGCACACCAGAAAGATCTTTTTTTGCTTTTTCTGCAGCATCTTTAATCCGCTGTAGAGCCATATTATCTTTTGAAAGATCTACCCCGTGTTCTTTCTTGAACTCAGCTATGACATGATCAACAATAATTTGATCAAAATCATCTCCACCTAAACGATTGTCACCACTTGTTGCTTTAACTTGGAAAAAACCCTCATCCATTTCTAAAATGGAAACGTCAAAAGTACCTCCCCCAAGGTCAAAGACGAGGACTGTTTTATCCTCTTTCTTATCTAGACCATAAGCTAAAGCTGCTGCTGTAGGTTCATTTATAATACGAAGCACGTTTAAACCAGCAATTTTACCAGCATCTTTGGTAGCTTGACGTTGTGCATCATTAAAATATGCCGGTACGGTAATAACAGCATCCGTAACTTTGCCTCCTGAATAAGCTTCAGCATCTGTTTTGAGTTTTTGTAAAATAATTGCAGAAATTTCCGGAGCAATCATTTTATCATCATTAATATCAAACTTTTTATCTGTACCCATATACCTTTTAGCAGACATAACCGTTTTATCAGGATGCGTAATCGACTGCCTTTTAGCTGAATCTCCGACTAAACGCTCACCATTGATCGAAAAACCAACAACTGATGGCGTGGTACGACCACCTTCAGCGTTTGGAATAACTGTAGGTTCTTTACCCTCCATGTAAGCTAAACAAGAATTCGTTGTACCTAAATCAATACCAATTACAACTTTGCGCATTTTTATTTTCCCCTTTTGTTCTAGTTAATTGATGAACAAATAAGAGGGCCTCCTCTCTATATCTTTAGATTAAACACAATAATAAGTTTTATATAAATTGATTCAAGAAAAATATAATAGGACAGATTACAGTATTAAATGAAACAATATTATCTAATAGTATAGTTGAAAAATATAATCAATAAGTATATAGAATTAAACAATACATAAAATTAAAAACCATGATAATAAGCTTTATTATATGAAAAAATCTAATAATAAGCACCTATAAGCTCACTTATTTCGATTATTAGGTATTTTTATATATTTGTTCATTATTTGTTAATTATGTCTTTATTTTAAAACTTGCTAGCTATTTGTACAACCTTACTGTAGATGGTCGCAAAACACGTTCTTTAAAAAGATAACCTTTTTGCAGTTCTTCATAAATCGTATTAGATTTACCATCTTTATCAGAAACACAATCGATAGCACAATGAACATGTGGGTCAAAATCAGTACCTTTATCGGCCAAAACGGTATCCAAACCTTCTTTGCTTAAGGTATCTAAAAGTTGTTTTTTAACCATAGTAATACCTTCACGCAAACCTTTATCATTGGGTGTAGCTAAGGCTAATTCCAAATTATCCAAAAAGGGTAAAATATTTGTTAATAATTGCCTTACGGATCTATTAACAAATTCTTCCTGTTCTCGCCGACTATGTCTTCGTAAATTCTCCATATCAGCTAAAGAACGCAGGTAAAGATCTTGCCACTTATCGGCTTCTTTTTTATAAAAATCAATCGATGCTTCTAAATTATCTTCTGTTTTTGCTAAATCTTCACCTTGAAAATCATCAGAAATAACATCTTGTCGTTCCTCATATATCTTGTGATCTTTTTCTTGATTATCTTGTTCTTCATAAAACTTATCTTCTTTGGATTTTTTCATTTATCATATAGCCCTCCTAACTCAAAAAGTCGTCTGTTTTAACCATACCGAAAAACCTTCAGCCCACCAATCAATGAGGCTGATAATACGTCCATAGTCCATACGCATTGGACCAATAACACCTATTGTACCAGTAATTTCATCATTCACTTGATATGAAGCTGTAATAACACTAAAATCCTGCACTTCAGATATATCATTTTCATAACCAATCCGTACATTTATGCCTCTTTCAGAAGATGAAAGTAAACGCATGATAAGGTTATCTTCTTCTATCAAATACAACAAGGTCTTAATTTTAGATATATCTTGAAATTCGGGATGTAATAGCATTTGCTTAGCACCACTTGTATAAAATTGTTCATGGTTTTGTTCAGACAACATTTGATTTATGACATGCTCAATCATATCGATATATAAAATTTTTTCTGTGAAATCAACAGCTAATTCTCTTATATTCAAAGAATTGAGTTGGACCACTAATAAACCTTTTAAACGCATATTGAGAAAATGGACCAATTTCAACAATATAGCTTCATCTAATAATTGCGGAACAAGCACACGCTGTTGATAAACTTGACCACAGTCAGTTACTAAAATCGATAAAGCTTTTGCTTTAGATAATAAAATAAGCTGTAAATGAACAATCCTACTCTCGCTACAATCAGGGCCTAATAAAATCGTTAAACACTGCGTTAAACGAGAAAGCACAAGCGTTGAATGTTTAAATACTTCTTCCATATCACCAAGTGTAGAAAAACAATCTGCTTGCAAATCACTATACGCTTGTCTAGTCCAATGCTTGTTAGGCAAAATATTGTCAACATAAAAACGATAACCTTTTTGCGAAGGGATGCGGCCTGCAGATGTATGAGGTTGCTTTAAAAACCCCATCGCTTCCAAATCGGACATCTCATTACGAACAGTAGCAGCGCTAACATCTAGGTTGCTTTTTTTAGCTACAGCTCGGGAACTTATTGGTTCTGCGGATAAAATATAAAAATCTACAATGGTCCACAAAATATTCTTCTGCCGATCCGTAAGCATCTGCATACCTCCCTTTCGCTTTCTACGAATTGGCACTCACATGAGCAGAGTGCCAATTAGCCCACTATTAAGTTACCAAAAGTTATTATACGATGTCAATATTCGTCATCTCAGCTTAAGAAGCGCAAAAAAACATCATTACCGTGTAAAAGACCCTTTTCTGTTAATTTCAAACAATTATCTTTTTGGCATAATAAGCGATCATCGATTAACTTTTCAATTACACCGGGGAAAATGAGATGCGGCTCTGTACCATAACGATCAGCAAATTCAATGATTGAAACGCCTTTTAAACAGCGTAAACCCAGAATAAAAAAATTTTCCATATCCTCTGATCGGGTAACAGAAATAGCACTAGCAAAAGGCCTAATACCTTTTGCTATTTTTTGAATATAAACATCTAACTTAGGCGTATTAGTGACTCTTTGGCCAAGGTGATAAGAACAAGCACCTAAGCCTAATCCATAGTAATAATAATTATACCAATAATTTATATTATGATAACACTCATATCCAGTTAAAGAAAAATTACTTATCTCATACTGCATATAACACTTTTCAACTAAAAAAGCACGCGCCATCTGATACATATTATACATCAATGATGAAGGCGGAAACTGTAAAGAACCCATTTTTTGCCGTTGATAAAAATTAGTACCCGGTTCAATGGTCAACTGATAACAGGACAAATGTTTGGGTCCTAAAGAAACTGCTTTTTTCAAGGTATCCAACCAATCTTGCTCGGTTTGATCAGGTAACCCAAACATTAAATCAAGAGAAAAATTATCAAAGTTCGCTTTAATCAGCCGATCAACACTTTTATCAATCGTCTCCGCAAGATGAATACGGCCCAATTTATGAAGCAAATCCGACTTAAAAGACTGTACACCTAAACTTAGACGATTGACACCAAGAGAACGTAAAACATTTAACAACTCGAGACCTTGATCGTTAATAAGCGTTTCTGGGTTAGCTTCTACCGTCCATTCAACATTCGAAGATAGGGGAAAAAGTTTCAAGAGACCTTCTCCTAATCTTTGAAACAATGCTGGCGAAAGAATAGTCGGTGTACCACCCCCAAAAAAAATCGTTTGTAATTGCTTAGGGGGGCAAAGACGTGAAATTAATGCAGCCTCTTGCAATAGAGCATCTACATAAGATTTATGTGTATCATCTTTATTATTAGCAGATGTAACAAAATCACAATAGTGACATCTCTTTAAACAAAAAGGAATATGGACATATAAAGAGCTAGGTGGATAATAATCCATTAGTTATTCTCATCACGTTTCAAAACAGCCATAAAAGCTTCTTGAGGAATTTCAATATTACCAATTGCTTTCATCCGCTTTTTACCTTCTTTTTGTTTTTCTAATAACTTACGCTTACGACTAATATCGCCACCATAACATTTAGCTAATACATTTTTACGAATAGCATTAATCGTTTCACGAGCAATCACACGGCCACCAATTGCTGCTTGTACGGGAACTTCAAACATTTGGCGAGGAATTAATTTAGCTAACCTTTCGACCAATAACTTACCACGCATATAAGCTTGGTCTTTATGTACAATACACGACAATGCATCAACTTTTTCACCATTTAAAAGAATATCTAATTTGGATAATTTTGAAGCTCGATAACCACTAGGTTCATAATCAAACGATGCATATCCCTTGGTACTCGATTTTAAACGATCAAAAAAATCATATACCACTTCTGCCAAAGGCAAATCATAAACGATACGCACCCGATTACGTTCTAAACAAATCATATCAACATAGATCCCACGACGAGCTTTACACAACTCTAAAACAGGACCAATACCTTCTTGTGGCACAACGATAAAAGAACGAACGTATGGTTCTTCTACACTTTGGATCTGATGCATGTCCGGCAAATTAGTGGGATTAGAAATTTCTTGTATATCGCCATTTTTAGAAACAACGCGGTAGATAACGTTAGGAGCAGTGGTAATTAAAGGAACAATAAATTCACGTTCAACACGCTCTTGAATAATTTCCATATGCAACAGACCCAAAAAACCACAACGAAAACCAAACCCTAAAGCCATTGATGTCTCTGGTTCATAAGTAAGCGAAGCATCATTAAGTTCTAATTTCTCCAAAGCCTCACGCAAACGATCATAATCCGAATGATCCGTAGGATAAAAACCACAGAAAACCATAGGTGGCATACGCCTATATCCAGCTAAAGGAACCTCTGCTTTATTAGCTTCATCAGTCATGGTATCGCCAACACGAATATCTTTAACACGTTTGATATTAGCAATTACAAAACCAACTTCACCAGCTTGTAAACGAGGCAAAGAAACAACATGCGGCGTTTGCGTACCAACTTCTGTCACAGTAAAACTTTTACCCGTACCCATACAAAAAATACGCATACCTGGTTCTATATGACCATCAACAATACGCACAGATACGATAACACCTTTGTATGGATCGTAGGAAGAATCAAATACTAAGGCTCGAAGTGTCGCATTAGGCACCACATTAGGAGGGGGGATAATACGCACAATACTTTCAAGAACATCAACAATCCCAATACCCTCTTTAGCTGAAATACAAACAGGTTCATGATTTCCCAAACCATCTATTTGGGCAATTTCTTCTTTAACCATCTCGGGATCAGCACTAGGTAAGTCAATTTTATTAATCAAAGGTATAATCGTCAACTTACTATTTAAAGCTAAATCAACATTAGCCAACGTCTGCGCCTCAACACCTTGTGCCGCATCGACAACTAACAAAGCGCCTTCGCAAGCTTGCAAGCTACGAGAAACTTCATAAGCAAAATCGACATGTCCAGGTGTATCGATTAAATGAAAAACATACCAACAACCATCTTTAGCTTGATAATTTAACCTCACGGTTTGTAATTTAATAGTAATACCACGCTCGCGTTCCAAGTCCATACTATCAAGCAATTGATTCTGTCTTTCACGCTCCGAAATAGCACCCGTTTCTTCTAAGATACGATCAGCAAGCGTCGATTTACCATGATCAATATGAGCAATAATAGAAAAATTACGTATATATTTAGGATCCCATTTTTTATTAATCATCAATTCTCCTCCCCTGCCCGACAGGGGCTATGCGCAATTGTAGTCTTTCTTTTTGTAATGTTCAAGCCGCGTTCATTGAATTCTATAAGCAATAAATACAATTTAAAAAACGCTAAAAAAGAAGTAATCGTAAAAACAAAAATTATCAAAAATTTTTTAATCTTAATAAAATAATAAAAAACAATATAAATAAAATTAATTTTTTTGGAATGAAAATAAAAACTGTAAAATTATGCGCGTAATTTCTTGCATAAAAAGCCCTAACAAATTACTCATGCCTATTAACCAAGAATTTGCATCATCAACCAAAATCATAATAGGAAAATCATTAATTATTTGTTTTAATTCTAACAATTTTTGCATAGGTAAAGCAAGAAAACCAGGTGCCCCAGCTAAACCATGGACAATATTCATATTATCTTCAGTTATTTTCATACCCCAAATCGTACACATGATTAATACAACGATCAGCAAAAAAATTTGCCCGAAATAACGAACCATCATTATTCATCCTTTTGAAAGAAAGCCTGTTAAATAAGTTTTTTCGTTGTTATATTGTTGTTTTATTTATGTATTGTTGTTGTTTTATTTGTTTATTGTTGTTTTGTTATTGGTTGGTTGTTGTGTTGTTATATTGTTTGTATGTTGTTATATTGTTTGTTTTAATTCATATAATCAATCTTGTTGTAAAATATACTCTTTCAATGAATTTGCCAAAATGTCTATAGAACGATATGTTTCTTCGTAAAGATTATCTACACCGCCAACTTCCACTAAAATGCTATGCGGTGATAGGGATTGATTGTATTCACCGTTTGTCTTATCATCACGTGATTTAATGAAGACAGCTTTAGATAACCCTGGACAAACATTATTAATCCGTTGATGTAAAAAACGGGCAAATCTGAGGTTGTGTTCAAAATAACTACTCGCTCGTCCGACGACAAAGGCAAAACGCGCATATGACTGATTATTACAAGTTATGGTAGTTTTCGAACGACGTTGAGAATCACGATGGACGTCAATTAAATATGGAACGTTGCCATAACGCTCCCAAGCTTCTCGAACCATTTTTTTTGAAGATGAGTAAGCTTGTTTGTATACATAGGTATTTTTAACCATCAGCGACCCTATATGCAATTTCTGTAGAGCATGATTTAGATAACGTCCTACTTGAGTAATGTTTATATTTAAATCACTTGCGTTATCAGGAAGGTCTTGTCCTATTTCTGGTAAATATGATTCCCAAAAATGGGTATGGTAAATAAGTACTTTTTTAGGTAAATCTTCATGTGATTTAGGGTCTTGAATAATCGTTTGGGGTTTTTGTCGACTCAGTTCATCTATAATAGCTTGTTCAATCTCTTGTGAAGGGGGCCTTTCGATCGGTATAAAAGTATAATCGATATCACCGCTAGCAACATCGATTGCACTGATAGACGTACCTAAAGAAGGCAGGCCTTGTCCTAAAAAAGTACGCATGTCCCATAAATCGATTTCATTAGTTAAAGATGGTATAAACCGGGCTAAATGATTTCCTTGACCTATATGATCCGCATATGTATCCCAAGCAGCTAATGTACTTCCCATGCCCCATAGGATAAATTCGTCTGTCATGCGAAGCAAGGTATTTTTAAGATTGTGTTTAGATGCTTTATCGCGCCATGAAAAAAAAAAACCTATCATTAAAGACGTAACAATCAACATCAAGCAAAAAATCAAACCTATTTTATACCAATGATGCCGAAAGATGATAGATTTTTTGTTCAAAGATCATATACCTCCAATAAGCTTTTTAAAAATTTACGCTTAATAGAAGACGCATATGACAAAAATGTTTAGACAATTGCGTTTAGGAAATTTAATGAACATGGGAAATACCAACATTATCAATGCATACAGCAGCGTGCAAGGAGCTATTAATACTATTAGCGATCATTTTAGCGATAGAATTAATAAAAGAATCTACTTCTTTGGGTGTCACAAAAAAATCGTGACCTAAAGGTGTTAATACTTCGCTGAGCAACTGCGTTTGCTCTTTTTGATTCAATTGACCCATCAAATTAGTCCAATCAATCGATTTGTCTTGCTGCTTTAGATGATTTAGCAATGATTGCATCGAATCATAAGCTATCGTCACAGCATTAACAACTGTTGGTACACCTATCGCTAAAACCGGTACACCTATCGTTTCTTTATCAAGTGCTTTGCGTTTATTACCAACTCCGCTACCTGGATGAATTCCTGTACTAGAGACTTGTATTGTTGTATTAACACGACTAACAGCACGCGCTGCTAAAGCATCGAAAGCAATGATAAAATCAGGTTTGGTATACTGGACTACACCTTGAATTATCTCGCTGGTTTCAATACCAGTTATTCCCATAACACCAGGTGATAAAGCACTAACATCACGATAACCTTTAGCTACACTATCTGCATACATAGAAAACAGGTGTCGGGTAATAACAGCATGATCAATCACCCTAGGACCAAAAGAATCAGGCGTAACATGACTATTGCCAAGCCCAACCAATAAACAACTTGCATCAGGTTTAATATTTAATTCTTGCAAAAACTGGTTAAACTGCTCTAAAAAATACTTCGTAACCTTATATTCGATATCCGGATTTAAGTCACGCATTTCTGGAACATCTAAGGTAAGATAAACACCCTGTTTTCGACCAATCATTTGTGATGCTTGTTCATTTTCAATCCATAACCAGTGTGATGTTAAGTAAGGCAATTCTTCGGTTTCTTTCTTTACACCTGGTATGGTTTCTGCTTCTGTTTGTTGAAATATACGATCATATGATTCGTGAATCAAATCCGTCTTTGTCATAAAATCAAGTTTAAATTCATCTATAGGTAATTTTAATCCTTCAATGTCTTCTTTATGTTTAATATCTTCTTTTTCAAATTTAAAATCCTCTTTTTTAAATTCAATTTCTTCTTCACGAGACAAGAAACATCACCTTCTGTTTTGGAGATAAATAAAAACCATTAATCCAGTGTTTGCAATAATGGTTTTTTAAATTCGATGATCATATATCATCATAGATCATTTATTAAAATTTAAATCCAAAAGGTGCTCTAAGCCATAAACTAGTTCTTGTAAATCCATTACTTTCTCTATAGACATTTTAACACCTGGCATAAAAGCTGCTTTCCAGTTCAATGCATCGTGACGAATAGTAAGCAATTGTCCTTGATCACCTAAAAAGACTTCGTGATGCGAAGATAATCCAGGTAAACGCATGCTATGTATACGGAAACCAGCATATTCAGCTCCACGTACATGAGGAATAATCTCTTCTTCATGCGGATGCCCTTGTTTAAAAATCTTCCTCTGTTCAGCAATCAATGCCGCCATCTTGGATGCTGTACCGGATGGAGCATCTTCTTTGTGGTCACCATGTGACTCAATAATTTCCACATGCGGTAAATACTTTGAAGCTCGTGCCGCAAACACCATCATTAAAACAGCACCAATAGCAAAATTAGGCGCAATTATGCCACCCAATTTTTTCTGCTTTGAAACTCTTTGAAAATATTCCACAGAATCATGGGAAATACCTGATGTACCAACAACAGGCCGAACACCCGCATCGATGGCTAAATTAACATGTTTATCGACAACGGATCCCTTGGTAAAATCAACTAACACATCACTCTTTGTTTCTGATAAAACTTGTTCAACACTACCCGAAAAACAAAGCTCTGAGGGGAAATCAAACAAAGATTGCAATTTTTTACCAGCACGAGAAGGAGACACAGCTGCTACTAATTCAAAATTAGGATCTTGATGAATAAGCGATACAACTTCTTTACCCATACGACCACTGGCACCAACAACGATAACACGGATAGCTATATAAATCACACCTTATAAATAGAATTAAGATAATAGATAACGAAAAAATATATAAAATATTAAAATTAATCTATAAATTATCGACACGCCACTATTAATGTATTTAATAAATACCCAAAAATAACTTTAATATGTTTAAAAATAAAGGTATAATAAATTTCATTGTATTTATTTGTCTTAATCGGTTAAATCTTACGCTGATGAAGCATTTGTTTAACTTCATCTTCCGCAGGTGTCACAAAAACAGTCTTATGCTTACTATAAGTTACGAAACCAGGCGGAAAATTGCTTGGTTTTTTTACATATTTAATCCTCGTGTAATCAACCGGAACATTGCTACCGTCACGCGCTTTACTAAAATAAGCTGCCAACAGCGCAACTTTTATAATAACATCGTCTGAAATTTCCGCTAAACCTTGTCTTCTTAGGACAACATGCGCCCCAGGTATATTTTGGGTATGAAACCAAATATCCCACGATTTAGCTAATCGATGGGTGAGATAATCATTTTGTCGATTATTACGTCCAATATTTATTAATTGACCGTCAGGTAAATTAAGTACTAATGGGTGATGGGATGCATCCTTTTTAAGCTTATGCTTTTCTTTAATCTTACGTACAAAACCCATATCACTCAATTCTTCTCGGATGCTTGATACTTGTTCATCACCGTGTTGTTCTAATTGTGTTACCAAAGAATCTAAATAATTTTTATCAATCTGAGCTTTCTCGAGTTGCTGTTCATGCCACTTGAAAGAACGCTTTAATTTGCGATATTTTTGAAAATAGTAGGTAGCATTCTCTGTAGCTGTTAAATGCATTTTTAAAGGAATCTCAATTTTTGGCGATTCAGGCTCATAGTAATTTGGCAATGTAGCGTGACTGTCACCTTTTTTTATTTGGTGCAAATATGACGTTAAAAGCTCACCGTATATACGATATTTGTCTAAGTCATCTCGCTGATGGAGTAAATCACATAATTTAATTATCTTGCGTTCTTGACGAGCAATAAGCTGTTCAATCACCTGCAACAAAGACGCCGCCTGCTGGCGACATCGCTCTTTCTGGGAAGAACGATCGTAACAGTCAGCAAGGCAATCACTAACCGTATCAAATGTTTTATGGTCACCCTTAAGATGCATCAATGGCATAACATGAAAAAATGTTTTACCATCAACTACGACCTTGTTAGGTGTATATAAATGAATATTGACCATCATCATATATTTAGAAAATACTTCCCATAAATATGACCGAGAACCTATCCCGAATTGCTCCACCATTGATCGGGCCAACAAGGGGCCAATACCTTGAAAACGCTGAACAATTTGTTTATGCAAATGACCGGCACAATAATCAAAACCGGCTAAAAAAATATTTTGTTCTACTGTCAATGGATTTAATTTATCTTGTGCAGGAGGCTCGATGTATAAAGAACCGGGATAAAGTTGTCGATGCCGGCTAATTGAAAGCGGTATTCTTTTAATAGCATCGATAACTTTTGGTTCTCCATCGGTCAATAAGATTAAATTACTATGTTTTCCCATTATTTCCAACACCAAATGACGTTCGATCTGATTACCTAAGATATCATTGTAAATAAAGGTAAAGGTAACAATCCTTTCTAAACCTTTTTGTGAAATGGATTTAACTATGGAGTTTTCTAAATGTTTACGTAAAAGCATACAAAAATGAGGCGGTGAAGATGGATTGTTAAGCTTTTCTTTCAGCAGTTGTAAGCGTGCATAAACGGGATGAACGGACAACAAGAGGCCATAATTTGTACCCTGGGAACGAATATATAAAATAATTTCCCAATCGCTAGGTTGATATATGCGTACCACCCGGCCTGACAAAAGAACATTACATTCATTTACCATTGCTCGAGTGACAACACCATCAAAAGACAAATAATCCACCCCCTATTTACAATTAATTAGCTAAACATTGATCATCATTTTTTAGCATTTTTTTCCTTCAAAACAATGACCAAGTTTTCTAATGAAGTCGTTATACGACTCAGGAGCTTAACGACAAAGAAACCGAAGACAAACATGAAGAGTGAATTAATAACAGCATATATCTTAAAAACAATGATTAAGAAAGTATCTAAGTTGAAGTCCATAACAAAGAACCACTCCTCAAAGTCCAAATTGTGCCCTATAAACTGCTACGTTCGTGTTCTGAATCTTGTTCCCAAGCCTTAACAGCAGCCGTCGCAGCATGTTGTTCAGCCTCTTTTTTTGAATAACCTGTCCCTTTACCTAAGCATCTGCCTTCTAGATAAACTTCAACAACAAAATAGCGCTGATGGGCTGGTCCTTGCATATCAACCGTCTTGTACTCAAGCGGAATATTATGTTCTTGTTGAACCATCTCTTGTAATTTGCTCTTCGCATCCATCCTTTGAGATAACCAATCATCATTCAACTGACAAAAAACACCTTTACGCAAAAAGCCACGCACACCACCTAAACCACGATCAAGGTAAAGCGCACCAACAAAAGCTTCAAATAAATCCGCTAAAAGAGCATTACGTTGACGACCACCTGTCAATTCTTCACCTTTACCTAAACGTACATAGTGACCAAGAGACAAATCACGTGCAAAAGCAGCTAAAGAAGCTTCGCAAACAACACGTGCTCTGGTACGTGTCAACTCGCCTTCACTCATATGAGGATACCGATGATACAAATATTCAGATACAGCTAAGTCTAGAACAGCATCACCTAAAAACTCTAAACGTTCATTGTCTGGAACCATTTGCTTACGCTCATGTGCATATGAGGCATGCGTAAAAGCTTGTTGAAACAAAAGACGATTGGTAATGGGAAACCCAAGTTGTCTTTCTAAATCTGTCCAATTCATAAGTTCCTCCCCGTATAATAAAATAAAGTTATTTATATAAAAAATATAAAAAATTTTCTTAATTAAAGTGTTCAATAATACTTTTTCTAAACCATAAATAATCTTCAAACAATAAAACGCTGAAAAACTAATGTCGCATTATGTCCACCGAAACCAAATGAATTACTTAGCGCTATATCAACTTTTGCACATCGCGATTTATGAGGCACATAATCTAAATCACATTCCGGATCAGGAATATCATAGTTAATAGTTGGCGGAATCACCTGCTCGTGCAACGTCAGCACAGTTGCAATCGCTTCGATACCACCCGCTGCTCCCAGCAGGTGACCCACCATCGATTTGTTTGAACTTAAAGCCAATTTATAAGCATGGTCACCAAACAACCTTTTAATCGCCACTGTTTCAACCAGATCATTATGCAACGTGGAAGTTCCATGAGCATTTATATAATCAACATCCGTGGGAGAAATATGCGCATCTTGCAAAGCACGCTTCATACACAATAAAGCACCTTCGCCATCAGGTATCGGCTGTGTAATATGATAAGCATCTGACGTGCATCCATACCCAGTAATTTCAGCATAAATATGAGCGCGTCTTTTTTGGGCATGCTCCAGCGTCTCTAACAAAATAATGCCCGCTCCTTCACCCATAACAAAGCCTTCACGCAGCTTCGTAAAAGGGCAGCTAGCTTTTTGTGGTTCCTCATTATTTTTAGCAAGAGCTCCCATAGAGATAAACCCAGCAAAAGCCAAAGGACAAATCGTCGCCTCTGCACCACCTGCAAAAATAGCATCAGCATCCCCGCGTTGCAGGATTTTAAAAGCATCCCCAATATTATTTGTACCTGTAGCACAGGCAGATACAATAGAACTACTCTGCCCCTTTGCACCAAGCATGATCGATACTTGTCCCGCAGCCATATTAATAATCATCGAAGGAATCATAAAAGGACTAACACGACTAGGGCCGTTTTCTAAAAGAATTTGATGAAATTTTGTCATCGAAATAATACCACCAATACCTGACCCAATAATAACGCCGATCCGTGAACTATTATCCTCATCGATGACAAGTCCTGAATTAATATGCACTTCTTTAGCCGCTACCATAGCTAATTGCGTAAAACGATCATTACGGCGAGCATCTTTTTTGCTCATAAAATCACAAGGATTAAAATCTTTAACTTCAGCAGCAAAATGAACACTTAAATTACTAGAATCAAAATGTGTTATTGGTCCGACGCCGGAATAACCTTCTTTTAAACGACGCCAGAAGGTCGCGTAGTCATTTCCGATAGGCGTTACAGCTCCCAACCCGGTTATCACTACGCGATGCTTCATGAAGCTCAAAATCACTCTCTCCTTTACCCAATATTTTAAAAATTAAAAATCGATGATCAACTTAATGATCAACTTAATGATCAACTTAAAGAAGAAATATCAACTGATTTAGAAATATAATCCACAATGTCTTGTACTTTTGCAACTTTCTCTGCATCTTCTTCGGAAATTTTCATTTGAAATTCATCTTCAAGACTCATCATCAATTCCACAGTATCCAAAGAATCAGCACCTAAATCTTCGCGCACACGCGCCTCTCTGGTAACTGCTTCTGGTTTAACATCTAAACTTTGAACAATAACTGTTTTAATCTTCTCAAATAAAACCTCATCTGTCATAATCTTTATCCCTCCCTCCGGTATTGTAGCTTTACGATGAAAAAAATTCAATGGTCATCCCAATCTTCGAGGTATAATTAACGCAATATATAAAATCAACCCATAGCCATACCGCCATCAATACGAAAAATATTCCCGGTCATATACGAAGCACCCTCTGTAGAAATAAAAACTACTAATTTAGCTACTTCATCTGCATTCCCATACCGCCTCATAGGAATCATCGCTAAAATCGCTTCTTGCTGCTCATTTGTTAAAGCACGCGTCATATCAGTTTTAATATATCCAGGAGCCAAAGCATTGACCGTAATACCTCTCTGAGCAACTTCACGCGCCAAAGATTTGGTAAAACCAAATAAACCCGCCTTGGCTGTAGCATAATTAGCTTGTCCAACATTACCCATTAAACCAACCACTGAACTTATATTAATAATGCGCCCAAAACGTCGTTTAATCATTTGGCGCAACACAGCCTGTGTCGTATAAAAAGTACCATGCAGGTTTACATCCAAAACATCATGCCAATCCTGCTTCTGAAGTCGCATACATAACTGATCACGAACTAAACCTGCATTATTTACTAGAATATCTATCTTACCAAAAGTAGCTAAAATACCATCTATGGCTGTTTTAACATCATCCGATTTGGTAATATCCACAACATACGATTTAGCCAAACGACCTTGTTGTGACACCTGATTAACTGTACTTTGTGCCGATTCATGATTATTAACGAAAAAAAATGCCACATCCGCACCGGCTACAGCTAATTCGCGACAGATAGCTTGTCCTAATCCACGTGATCCACCTGTAACTAAAGCAACCTGACCCAACAAAGGTTTTTCTCTGTTCATCATAAAAATACCCCTAACTTAAAAAAATAATCCATGATAATAAAAATAAAAAACGAAGTAAGCAAATAAACAAAATGAATAAAAAAAGCATATAGAAATATATTCAAAAATTATAAACAGAAGATGCTGAAGATTGCGTTTGATTTTTTCAAAGCGCAACCTCACGCAAAACATGTGATGTATTTTTTTTAAAAACTTTATTCCTCGTTACCATCGCAAAGTTTATCAATAAAATCTTTTTTGTTCTTTTTAGCTAAAGCACTTAATCTTTCTGCTTCTAAATGTTTTTCTCTTCTTTCTTCTTTTTCTTTGCGCAAAACAGCTAAGTCACGACGTCTTTGAGCCATTTGTTTCACTTTTTTTAATTTTTTTGAATCTGTATAATCTTGCGGTAATTTTAACTCTTTACCTATCTTTTTATTTATATCAAAAATCGTCGTACTAGCCATTAATGCGGAAGCAAAAAGCGCACTATTGATAACTTCTTGTCTTTTACGACCATCTTTAATATGTTTAATCGTTTTATCCATTTCGATATCTTGCAACATCGGTTCGTACAAGTTTTCCGCTGTTTTTAACAAAGTCTCCGGATCATGTACAGGATAGGCTGTTACCTCTTTATCCATACGCAAAACTAATGGTAACAGAACAGGTCGTGGTCCCATTTCAACAAAACAACGAACATTGCGTTGCAAAAGATAACGTATTCCTTGTTCCCAAAGCACAGGTGATGACACCTGACTAGAAAGATATTGTTTAATAATCCGGGCTCCACGCATGGGTTTACCCGTGACATTTGAAATTACGGGAATCGTAGCATAATTAACACGAATACCTTTTAGAAAACAGGTCAACTTTTCTTTTGCAGGATGCATAATAGATGTATGAAATGGGCCAGCTACCGGTAAAGGTATTAAACGACGAGCACCCACTTCAAGTGCTTTTTGTCCCGCTTCAGCAACAGCAGCTGTATGTCCACCTATAACAATTTGTTCTGCAGCATTACAGTTAGCAATTTCCACAATATAATTTTCTTTACTTATCTCTTTGCAAACAACACTCAACTTACGCCTAGATAAACCAATAACAGCCGTCATGCCTCCAGTGCCTTTAGGTGAGGCTTCCTCCATAAAAAGACTACGCATCTGAACAATTTTCAAAGCATCCGCAAAAGTTAAAGCTTGAGATAAAACCAAGGCAGTGTATTCACCTAAGCTATGACCTGCTAACCAATCAGGCGGTCTGGGTAACCTCTTTAAAAGAGGAAGAGCTAAAGCATAGCTAGCAGTAAGGATAGCTGGCTGCGCATTGGTCGTCCGCATTAATTCCTCTTCAGGACCCTCAGCAATCAATTTGCTCAATGGTCGCTTTAAAAGATCATCTGCTGCTTCAAAGATAGCTTTAGATTCAGGAAATTCTTTTGCAGCAGCTAACCCCATATTTAAACATTGCACACCTTGACCAGGAAAAAGCCATGCAACCCAACTCATCTTTAATCATCACCTTCTAATCCAAACCAACGTAAAACACTAGCACCCCAAGTTAAACCAGCACCAAAAGCACATAACACAATATTATGTCCATCTTTAACTCGCTTACTACGAATAAGCTCATCAAGAGCTACAGGAACTGAAGCAGCTGACATATTGCCATAGCGATCTAAATTAATAATTGTTTTATCTTCTTGCCAGCCAAACCGACGCAAAGCAGATTTAATAATACGAATATTCGCTTGATGAGGAACCAAAAAATTAATATCATCCTTATGAATTTTGGTATAATCCAAAACATCTTCAATAATAGCAACCATCACTTGAACCGCAAATCGAAAAACCGCCTTACCATCCATATCAATCGTATGCAATCCTTTTTCAACAGTAACAAATGAGGTAGGTTGACGCGAACCACCCGCCGGAATTTCAAGAAAATGGCTATGCGTGCCATCACCGCGCAATTTATGACCTAAAAAACCATAACCTTGGTCAACAGGTCCTAAAACAACCGCACCAGCACCATCACCAAAAAGTACACAAGTATTGCGATCAGTAAAATCGGTAAGACGCGTCAGACAATCAACACCTATCACTAATGCATAATTATACATACCTGTTTTAATAAATTGCTCTGCTGTAGCTACACCATACAAAAAACCCGTACAAGCAACTGATAAATCAAATGTTGCTGCTTTATTGATCCCTAAACTCGCTTGCACCAAACAAGATGTCGCAGGAAAAATGTGATCAGGAGTAACTGTACAAACAATAACAAGATCAATCTCATCAGGTGTCAATTTAGATGCCTTTAATGCTATAGATGCTGCTTCAACAGCTAAGTCAGAAGAAGCCTGTGCTGGATGAGCCATACGACGTTCTCGGATACCAGTTCGCGAGATAATCCATTCATCAGTCGTATCAACCCATGTCTCCAGATCAGCATTCGTAATAATCCTTTCTGGTACATAAGAACCTGTACCCAATATCCCTACGGAGCGCATTATTTATATCCCTTCCTTGAATGATTGATTTTTCCATTTCGCATATTCATCTTGAAAAAATATAGCTATCTTCTGCATTATATCTTGTTTAGCAATAACTTGAGCCTGCTCTAAAGAAACAATCCAGGCGTACTTATTAGCATTGCCATGAACTTTTAAGACAGGCGCCACAAGTCCTAAAAGTGGAGCACAACCATATGAATGATAATTCATCGTTTGACGCACTTTTTGCAAACGTTCGCGAAGCAAAAAAGCAGCCAAACGTCCCGAAAAACTCTTTGTGAAGATTTTTTTGAACAACAAAAATATTTCTGTAGCAACACCTTCAGATGTTTTGAGCAAAATATTCCCACTCATACCATCTGTAACCAAAACATCACAAATATCCGTCATAGCATCACGGGCCTCTAAATTACCAACGAAAGAAATTAAACCGCTGTCCGATAAATCGCTTAAAAGCTCATAAGAATGTTTAAGAACATCTGTCCCTTTATTAGCTTCTTTACCAATATTTAATAAAGCCACACGAGGATTATCACTTTGAATAAAATGCTTATAATATAGGCTACCCATCAAAGCATATTGTATAATATGCGAAGATTTTGAAACCGGATTGGCACCAACATCAAGAATCAATTTAGGCCTTCCACCAGCCAGTGAAGGATACCAGATAGAAAGTGCTGGTCGTAGGACGCCTTTAATACGTCCTACTTTTAACAAACCGGCAACTAATAAAGCACCCGTATTACCAGCACTTAAAAAAACATCTACTTCACCATCAGCTAAAAGTAAACATCCCAAAACTAAAGAAGAATTTGATTTTTCGCGCACAGCCATAACAGGATCATCGGTATCTAAAATTAATTCATCGGCTATAACATGTTTTATATTAGACAATTTAGGAACAGATATCGTTTTTTGACCTATCAATATAAAGGTCACAGAAGGAAAACGTTGTGCAGAATCTAAAACGCTTGCTAAAATTACATCAGGTGCTTGATCCCCACCGTGAACATCAATAGCTAGGCGCAAACAAAAAACCTCCGTTATCAATTGCCGATAAACAATAAACTAAGCATAATTACGTCCACGATACATATTACAAATGGGACAAATGCAATGCGGTCGACGCAATGAACCACAATCACATAAAGTCAAAGCTGGTGATTTAAGCTTCCAATGGGTCCGTCTCTTTCTCTTCTGCGACCGCGAGGTCTTCTGTTTAGGTACTGCCATAATATTTCACCTCCCTGTAAGCCATGTATCATGGTTATTTGACAATCAAGTGACAAACATCCAAACCATTATACAGCATCTAATAACATTAAAGAAGCGTTCAACAAATCAAAAAACCGTTTATGAACACCTAAAAAGCATTGAAAAAATATAAAGAAATCAACAAAAAACCTGTTTAAAAAATTAAATAAAAGAACAACAAGATTTGAAAAAATAAAAATAGCTTAATATAAAGTAATATAATCATAAAATATACGCCAACTATATGATATTTATATATAAAAAATAAAACTTATAACTTGCCGTTAATGACCTAAAAACCATCACTTCCAATTCTTTAATTTCTTCCAACGTATATCCTCAGTCCCCTTAGTATGATCACATAAACATTGATTAGCTTCTCCACAAAAGACACATATACCTTGACAATAATCATTACAAATAGGAATCATAGGTAAATCCAATAATAAATGTTCGCGAATAGCTTCAGACAAATCTATCCTTGACTGACTAATAGAAAATGTTTCTTTCCATGAAGAACAAATTTCTTTTGAAAATCTAGATATACAACGTCCACAAGATAAAGAAAGAAGAACTTTTTGCTCAACTTCTACAAAAAACAGATCTCTTTCACGATAGCCTTTAACATTTACATCAATAGGATCTATATCTACAATCTCAGCAATTTCATCGACTAAACATTTCATCGAAACCCTGCCAGTGTATATTTTAAAATCACGATCTTGTGCTTTAGGAAGCAGAATAATCATCAAGAAAACCTCCCACGATAAAACATCTAATCTAAAATACACATATCTAAAAATACACCTATTACATATATGTAATTATATAAATAACACCTATCAAAAAACAATATAGTTGTTAAAAAACTTTAATACATTAGACAGTTATTGTATAAAAAATATTTTTAGGCATCAAAATTTGCTAAAAAGCTTAGTTCGCAAACAGGTTTTTTGAGCTTGTACAATAACCCATGTTAAATAGTGTTTAAGAACCTAATTTAATGCACAAAAAGCTATGGTAATGGCTATTTTTGTATTTAAATTACACCGTTACTAATCGTCTATATTAATATTTCTGGACAAGCCATTTATACTACTTATAAAATTATCCAAATACTAATTAAAAACAATCTAAAAAATAAAGAATAAAAACTAAAAAATACAAAAGAAGAATAAAATACATAAATATATCAGATAGATAAAAATAACAATATATGTTGAATAAAAAGAACAAAAAATGCACAGGATCAAAAAAAACAAAAACAAAATGTAAATTATTAATAAAAATCATAAAATATTATGTCATTCCGAAAGTTTTAAATATCTTATATTTTAAGTTTTAACAAAAAAAATATACATTTTTCGATCATCCATCGTATAAAATGTAAGTTGTAAAAAAAACACAGCAGGATAAAGGATGTATATTAAATATAGATTAATAAATAAATATAATTTGTTCAAATTTTTTCATAAATTAGATTTAATCCCCCAAATAACTATATTGATTAATTTCATCTCCTTTAATAATATTCAAATCAATAATTACATTATTGTTTTCATGCTGATTAAGATTGGTGATTTTCTTAGAAAATTTATTATAATCTGCAATATCAGTAAATATACCCACTAGAACATTACCATCTGTAAAACTAGTATCCTGATTTATAAAATAAGGTCGAATTTAAGCTCCACAAGGATCAGTAATTGTACCATCAGATGAAATTTTGGTTCCATCATGATAGATAATATAAACATGCTTATCGACCGAAGAAGCAGGATAAATATGATTACTAATATGAAAAATCATTTTAAAGCTAGGCAAAATGATTGTATTATCCTTAAGTACAAGTGTTAAATCCAAAAGCAAACATGTTCCATTCATAAGAAAAAATGATAAAATTAGTTAAATTAATATAAATATAAGTGAATAAAAATTAAAATTAGTATAAATAATTATATTATTATTATTTTATTCTTTAAAAACACGTATTATCTAAGGTAGAATTCCGATTCCATTAGAATCAATAATATCACCAAGAGAACAAAAGATTATAAGGATAAATAAATTGTTCATCAAGTTTGTTTCTAAAGCTATAACTATAAACAATTTAATCATTGTTAAAATGAATGCTAAAATTTATTTAAACTTTATTATTATTTAAAATCCAAGCCATATAGTCTTAAATAAGAATAACATCAAAATCAATTTGAATATCATTATCTAAAATACGAGTCCCCTCAATATCAATAAGTATGCCATTCTTAAAAACTTTAGTGGACTGGTCCAGAAATATTAATATAGATGATTAGTAATCGTGTAATTTAAACACCAAAATAGCCATTATCATAGCTTTTTTTGGATTCAATTAGGGTCTTAAACACTATTTAACATGGGTTATTAGACAAACTCAGTATTTGAAGCTTAATAAGTCTATGATAAAAATATATTATTAGTACAAAACAATGAACTAATAATAAAAAATATATATTGCACGTCTGTTTAGATTAAGGACTTGTCCAAGAATACTAATACATCCGATTAGTGCATATTATTGGTATTTATTGTTAATTTTAAAATTTTATTAACAAAGAGGAACTTGATAGATATTTTTGATATAAAAAATTATTAAATGGATTTTTTAAGTTATTTTTTATATTATAAAGTTATATGAGTAAGTTACATTCTGCATTTTACTTAAATTAATATTAATATCATGATATATACTATAAATGTCAATTTATGGATTATTTGGGATAATTATTGCTTTAGTATAACTCTTATCTTTAAGGCATATGTTCAGATGTTTTTGATGGTGGGTAAGATTGTTTATTAATTTTTTCAAGACAGAAGAGGTGTTATATGTTATTTAAAATTTTTGGATATGAACAAGTCATGATCTTTAGTTTTCGATTTTTTTACTACATTGTTTCTTTGCTGCTATTTTTATTACCTTTGATCTTAAGTGCGGTGACTGATTTCAAATTTGATGAAGCGATGGATGTAATTACATTAATTGATAAGTGTTCGGATACAAATATGATTTTGACTACTTTAGCTTTATTATTTTTGCCGGGATTATTTTTTGGTTTTTATAACAAGAAAAGAAAAAGTGATTTTATGATTATAGAAGATACATCTTTTAAAGACTCTTTTTTGTTTATCGATAGACAAGATACCAATTTGGTTCCTGTGGAATATTGGAAACAACTTTTTGTATATTATGAAAATTGCTACCATTTCGCTTATGAAAAGAAAAAAATAACAAAATTTCGTTTTTTCTTTTTCTATATTTTGAGCTTGTTAGTTCTATTGGTTACTTTGTTTTTATTATTTTGGGTATCTCAGCCGCTATTGGTGATGTGTATAGGAATTTTGGTCTGGTGCTTATTGATTAAAATACAGAAATTATATGAAATTTCTTGGTGCGGAGATAAAGTGCAATTTGATCGTTCTTTTATAAATAAGACGATATTCCAGATATTTATTTTCTGTGGTGTTATAATTCCTATGATTTATAGTTCATTTTTTGATATACCTAATTTGATAAATCAATTACCTTATATTTGTTCTAATGTATTTTCATACCAAGTTTTAATATCTGTAGTTATTTGTGATTTCGTTATACCCCGGCTACCAGCATTACTTTTTGGTTTGAAAAAACCTTCTATTTATGATCTATAGGTAGTTTTTTGATATTATTGTCCTCTATTATAAATTTCCATTTGTTACAGATGGTAATTTATAATTATAATCATATTTTTATGTATATTTTAGCTTTAAATTATTTTTTCTTTTTAATAAGAATAATTATTTATATAATTTTTTATTTTTGGCTGTTTATGTTATTTTTAGATTATTTTTTTATTGCTAAGTATATTAGTAATAGAAAATAATTATATGTAATTTTTTATAAATTTTTAAATATTATTTTATCTTTATAGTATAATGTCCTCGTTAATGTCTAAAAGATTAATTTTAAAGTAGAAATATATGCATCTAGTCAATTTCGCTTTTAATGCTATCCATCGAAAGCTTCATTTTTTAGGTCAGTTTGAGCTTAAATTTTATTTGCTTTTTTTATATTTAAATCCTAGTTATCAATTTTTGATGCTCCTATAAAATGAAATACTTTTTTCAGCTTGTTTCGATTATCTTTTTTGAAGTATACCAAGAATCTACGCAAATATATGCTTTCTGATCAGGCGCACTAGATATGATGTCGCAAGCAATATCCATTTTATTTCTTTCTATTTTATTAGCAAGTTTAACTTTTATACGATAGCTCCACCCATCTGTATGTAACATAGGACTTGTCCAGAAATATTAATATAGCCGATTAGTAATGGTGTAATTTAAACACAAAAATAAACATTATCATAGCTTTTTTTACATTAAATTAGAGTCTTAAACACTATTTAACACGGTTTATTGGACAAGCTCATAGTTTGAACAATAGAATGTCCGTATACACTTTTTAGCTAAATTAGAATAATGATAACTCGTTGCTTGTATAGTGTATTCAGCTGATGATTTTTTTGTCTTATGACATACAGTATCAGCAATTAATTTAGAAAGTAAGGTTTATTTTTAACTTAGCTTGCTGAATAAATTATTCCTAAGTAAAATTTATTATAGCGTGTCACTCAGTATTTTTTCATTCTATTTTTAATTAGTCATCATATGGCTTATCTTTTGAAGGCACCGATTATAAAAGCTTTTTTATGAATATCCGACAAAGTTCCGTTAAAGTTATGTGACAACATACCATCAATAATCTGCAAAATATGATTGAAAACAGATGCAGTCAATTGGGATATTACCCAAATTCACGAAAAAATTTGACCAAATTAGATTTATTTGTTAACCTAAAATTAATAGACATCCTTTATCATCCTTTTGTTTTTTTGCATGTGCAGATGTAATGAATCATAAAATGATGAAATCAAAGATCAAAAAATAGTCGATTTTAAATAATTTTCCGCAGATGATTAAAATAATGTAGATAAAAATTCTTTTTAGGTTCAATAAGGTAATTTTATATTTAATTATCTGCTAGATGATATTACTTGTAAGATTTTTTACAAAAGATTGTATAAGGAATTTTAAGATAAAAAATTTGGGAAAATCATAAAATAACGACGTTGGGAGCCTATACTGATTTTGCTATATTTGGTGTTTTTAAATCCAGATGACTATCCAGCGAAATTAGAGGAAATTAGTAAAATTTTTTTAATATATAAATATTTTATAAAGAAAATCCCTTTTCTAAAGATCTTTAAAATTTGTTTTCTTTAAATACGTATGTTTGTATATCCATCAAAATATCTTTTATAGAATCAAGAAATGCTAAAATTATGAGTAGGTGTTTCAAATTATTTTTCTAATAAGATTGATCGAGACATAGTAGACCATTTATAAAAATGATACATATATTGATCTTAAGCCTAATTCCATAACTAGTAGTAGTTATTGCTTTAGATAACATTTTTTGGTTAATTTTTATTTGCATAAAATTATTTTTAACCCTAATTAATGGCGTTTATTTTTATTTTTTCGATATTATTTATTATAATGGAAATAAACAACTTTACAGTCGGTTTCATACTTAGTACGCCTTCAAAAAAAAAAGATAAGGATTTCTATTTTTATTAAATAATATTTAGATATTTTAGATATACTTTTTTTACTTTTTATATATGTTCTTTATTTTTATCTTGGGATGGTATATTACTTTTATTACAAAGAGAGTTTAGATACTAAAATTTAATTTTATAGTTTTCCTATATTTTGATATATTAAAGTTTATTTATTCATCATTAAGTATATTTGTTTGGAGGAGAGTAAGAGATGAATTTATCTAGTTTAGCATTAAAGACGATTTTACGTAAACCACGCGCATATATTAGTTTAGGTTTTAATATTTTTTTATCTTTTGTAATTGTTTTTGCCTGTGTTTTATTATATTTAAATCCTAGTTATCAATTTTTAGTGGAGACGCTTAAGTATGACTCAAATTTTTCTTTAATTTTAAATCAATTTCCTAGGGGGCTTTTTGTTAGCTTAGCCATATTATCTTTATTCAGTATTGTGTATTCATTAATTTTTATATATCAAGAACGTCGTCGTGATTTAGGTATTTTTTTAATTCATGGCTTTTCACATATCCAATTTCGCAAATTGCTTTTTTTTGAGATTACACTTGTTGGTTTTGTAGCTATTGTTGTTGGTATTATACCAGCTTTTTTATTGGAAGTGTTATTAAGATACATATTACAGAGTAAGATGAATATTTTAACTTTTGATTTTGATTTAAATTTGTTTCCTATATTAATTTTTGTTACTATTTTTTTATTGGTTGCTATTACAAGCTCATTTATTGTGCAAATTATGGTACAAAAATCAAAAGTAATTTATTTACTTAAAGGACAAGAAAGAATTAATTTGGAACCGAAAATCGCCATTTTACGTTCTATATTTTCTTTTATTATTATGCTTTTTTTAACGTTATTTTGTTATTTCATTGATGTAGACTTAATGGATTTAATTGATGTTTTTTTGCGAAATGATTTGTCTGGAATTATCGTTTTGATTATGATTATTTTATCTATATTTATAGGTGTTTATCTATTTATTGTTCAAGGTAGTTTGTTTATTGTTTACTATCTACGCAAAAATATATTTTTTTCATGGAAAGGTTCACGTATTTTAAATTTAGGTGGATTAGCAGGGCGTTTAAAACAAAATTCTTTTTTTATTGCTATTTTGACGGGGATTTTTAGTTTTATTATCTTATTTTTTGGGATACAAGAGATTGATACGCATTATAATGATAAAGAGGTATCTGATAATAAGTTATCACAGATGGAGGTAGGTCCTTATTTAAATTATTATCTAGGTGAAGGTGATTTAAGTATTTTTGCCGATGATGTACGTTTTGAAAATTTTGATAAAACAAAGATTAATTTTCATAGCGGCGATAAAACACAGGTAAGGGCTATGTGGCAACATTTGCAACGAAAATATCCTTTTTTAGCTTCGGATACGGTTGTAGTTCCCTATATAAGGTATCTATTGAATGATTCACCGAAAAAAGGATATGTTTTTGAGGAAGATAAAGAAATGTTTGCTGATGAGAATATTTTTATCCATTTTATGTCAGTTGACGATTATAATAAGGTAGCGAAAAATAAAGTTAAAGTTCAAGATGGACAGTTTTTATCCAATTGTCTTTTAGGGGATCGGATTTGCCGATCTTTTGATAAGTTTTTAAAAAATAGGTTTCCCGATAAACAAATAACTTATAATTATAAAATTACTAATATGGAGGCCAATCCTTTTTCGACGCCCTTTTTTGTTATCTTAAGCCCTAAGGATTTTCAAGAACAACTATCTTTAGTTAACCAAGAATCGCCAGCCAATGAATTTAAATCTAGATCTTATTTAGGGATTATGAGTATCTACCCATCAAATAATCTTTTGCCTAATAAAGAGATGCTTAAAAATATAGCTGATATTAAATATTATTATGAAGATTTACGAGATAATGCTATAAAACAAAACAATTTTTCTTTTGCAAATAGATATTTGCAGACTAGTTTTTATTATTATTTTGGCAAACTTTTTATAGTTGTGAAGATTTATATATATATAGCTTTGTTTTTCATCTTATTAATAGCATTAATTTTTGTTTCTTCACGTTTATATTCAGATATTAATAATCAAAGTAAACAACTTTATAGTTTATATCGTATTGGGACATCTGCAAAAATTATTAGAAATTCTGTGTCTTTTCAATTAGGTGTTTTATTCTTTTGTCCAGCTATTTTGGGAATTATTTTTGCTAGTTTCCCGCTAGCTTTAATTATGCGTATGAACTACTATGACCAAGTATTCAATATTTTTGATTATACCTTAATCCAGAGACTTTTAATACCCGCATTAATCTTTTTTGGTTTTATTGCTGGTTTATATCTTATATCTAGGGATTGGATTTTACGTTTATTAAGAAGAGAATCAGATAATAAGATCTAAGTTTTATCTTTTAGTTGGCAGTATAATACTTATGATATTATTTTTATTAACCAACCAGGATATTTAATATTTTGGTTGGTTTTAATGTTATATTTTTTTATCTTTTATCTTTTATCTTTTATCTTTTATCTTTTATCTTTTATCTTTTATCTTTTATCTTTTTAATAATTAGATTTTTTCATTTGTCTATGCTGCTAATTATAATTAATTTTATTCTACAAGAAGATTTATATGTTATTTTTAACATATTATTAATAGTCTTATATCTTGGCTTATAAATTTAAATATTTATTAATGTAATTATATTTAATAAAGATTATTTTTTATTAAATCTTAATCATAATATAATAAGCATTTAATGTATAAAGTATGAAAATGATAAATAATTTAAAAAAATAAATGCAATGAAAAATATTTAATTAAATGTAAGATAAAATAAAAGCTAAACTTATAGTAAACAATCTTATTTATAAAATAAAAATAAGATTTAATATTCATTATCTTAGAAAATATATTTTAAATTTTATGTTGATATTATGTCTCATATTATACATAAAAATATTAAATTTTCCAGAAAATATATTATTTTAATTAGATTATATATATAATAGAGCAATGCAAAATTAAACTTCGGACTTGTCCAAGAATCAATATGAAGGGAGTTTAAGGGTCTAAGCAAAGGCATTAAAAGCTATGATAATAGCTATTTTTTTGTTTAAATTTCATAAATAGTGTTAAAATATAAAAAACGAAGATTTTTTTTAGGTATTTTATTAATAGGTTTAATTTGTCATTTTTGTAGTTATAAACAATGAAATTCTATTAAAAGCACCTAAGTAATACATATGTAAATTGTCAGAATTTTTAATTTTACTATTTAGCTTGCTTTTTTATCTTCTTTAAATTCTTGGAATTTCCCTAAAGCTAGGTGAGCATTAAACATTGCGCATATTAAATCAAATTTTTCTGGAAATTTTTTAGGATTATTACGATATCTATTAGAAATAATCTTAAATCTTTTTAACCAAACTATAACTCTTTCTACCAATGATCTTTTACGAGAAATTTTTTGATTATACTCCTTTTGTTCCTGGGTCAAATTCTTTAACTTACTTCTTTTATATGGTAAAAGAAATAGCTTTTGTAAGCCCTGAAAGCCTAAATCAGCGATTAAAGTGGCATATTCAGATAACCATGGAATGTACGAATCTTTAAAAAGCTTAAAATCATGTACACTATCAGCTGCAAAATTTGTGTAGCCAATAGAAGATGTTTCAGCACAAATTGCAAGTAAAGACTTCATTTTTGGGTGCTTTTTTCTTCCAGATTCATATTTTTTATTATCTTTTTTTGGTCTTTCTATGCGCACTTCAGTACAATCGAATATAAACAAACCAAATATGAGAGATGAAAAATATGGGCTCTGATTTGCAAGATATCTTTTGGATAATACTTTCTTGGCGATACCTTGTATCTTTTTTATGATGTTATTAACCGTGCTTTTACTAATACCAAAAATTTGTGCAATCATTATATTTGTAAACCCAAGAAAAAAATTATGAAAAAATAAGTATACTTGATTTTCAGGGTCGAGTATATTTTGCCTTCCACCCTTTCTTTTGGTCTTTAAATCTATTTTTCTAACTATATTAAATATTTTTTCAAAGATGATTTTATCTACACAGATAGCATACATGAATTTACCTTCATCAAATGCTGCTATTTTGGAATATTCCATATTTAAGTATTTAACTTTAGATTTATACATATATGCTTAATCCTCTCTTTTAAATATCAAATTTTATAGTAGTATATATCAAAAAAAAATCACAATGTTATATTGATATTGTGATTTTTTTAATATATATTACAATATTAAATTCAAAAATATTATAAAGAGATAAAATTATTTTTTATATAAACTTATTTTTTTAGCATGAACTTAAAAATATTAATAAAACATATGAATTTTGATATATTTTATTAATATTCAAATAATTAAAACATTATTATTTATATATCTTAAAAAATATATAAAAGGAAGATTTATTGTTTATTTTAAGCTTTTTTAATAAAATTTTAAATTTGACAGTAACTACCAACAATCTGCACTAATCGGATATATTAGTATTCTCGGACAAGTCCATAATAAATAGCAAAGTTAATAATCCTACCACAGAGATGATAACAAAAGGTCCCCTATCTACATAATCATCGATTAATCCACCTTGTAGAAAAGAACGAAATACTTGTATAGAAGGATTATTATATAAACATAAACCGGATAAAATAATGGCAAAAGAAAAAATAATATTTAAAGAAAAACTAATGTATAAACTAGGCCTATGACGAATAGTATTATAAGATAAATTAATGAAATTCAAATCATACCGCCTATATAATTTATATAATTTATATAATTTATATAATTTATATAAATTTTTTATTAATTTAAATTAAAAAATATAAAATTAAAATTATATTTATTGTATTAAAATGGACACAGAATGCGTTAAGAAATGCTAATATAGACCATTAGCAAAGCGATTAGTATTTATTGTTATTTTTAAACTTTTATTCAAAATAACTTAAAAATAAAAAATAATAGATTTTAAATATTTGTTAATCTTTTAATATATAAACACTAATATTTTCATTATTATATTAATATTTTTAAATTTATTAAAAAAAATAAATATAAGGAAAATTCTTTTATTTAAGATATGTTTGGATTCGAATTAAAACATATTTTTTATATTTTAAAACTATTTATGGAATTCAAACACAAAAGCAGCCATTATCATAGCTTTTAGTGCCTTTGATTAGGTTCCCAAACTCTCTTTACAGCGTTTTTTTGGACAATATCTTTATTTTACTTTCATTCATTATATCTAGTATTAATTTAATTATAATAAAAATAACAACGAAAAGCAACTTGATGATTACTTACCATGTATTAGTTCGAGTCAAAAATATAAATAAAAAATTAATTTATATTATAAATTAATTATAAATATAAAAATATTTATTTATTAATTTATGTTTTGGTATTATAATAAAAATATATTTCAAATCTTTTTATTGTTATTTTGATTTTAAGATTAAAATATATAATTAACCATCCTAGTTATTTTAATTATTATAAATGTAATAATTAAAATGTAATAATTAAAAAGAAAAGAGCATAAGAGTATTGACTATACTCTTATGCTCTAATCATTATATTAAATATATCTATAAAAATTATTCATGTTAAAAAATAACTTAACTCTTACTTCTTTGCAAACTTACGTAAATAAACAAAACCAAAACATATACCACCAATTAAAATCATAGACAAGGCAATCATAATCATTAGCGGATAAATGGTAGCAGTTTTCGGTAATCCCTCTTTAGGCGTAAACATGTCTAAAAGCGTTCTTGAGCGCTTATTTTCATAACCTTTGTCTTCTTTATGATTTTTATCTGGAACAAAATGATCATGTTTTGATTTTCTAGCAGTAGTGAATTTATCCTGAGCAACTTCTGGTTTAGATATCTCATTATCCTTAGTAATGAACATTGCAGGTTTATCTTCATTCGAATCCATAATAATCGATTCAAGAGCAGAACTGGGTTGAGTTAATATTTGTTCAAAAATATTTGTATTACCTGTAGATTGATTCAATGTTTGTCCTGAGTTATTTGTGTTATCAATTGATTGATTAGATGTTTGTACTGAATTATTTGTATTGCTATTCATAGTAGAACCCAAATTACCTAAACCACTAGAAAAATTATTTAAAAGTTGCATAAACATATTAAGAGTTGAATCCGAATTACTCCCGCCGCTTTGTTGTTCACCTCCACTAGCATATCCTCCTCCGCCTTGGCTCGTATACCCTTGACTTTGGCCAGAATATGAACCTTCACTTTGACCTAGCGAACAAGAACAAGAACTATTATGACAAGAACAAGAAGAACGGCCATTGCTGCATTCATTTATCGAGCTTGAGATTTGCTCAGAGCTATATCCATGCGAATTCATTGTATTAGCAATTTGTTGATCACTAGCGCCACAATTATACAATGATTGTGCTACTTGTTCAGGAACACAACGCTGGGCAGCTAAAGTATCAACAATATGATTCGCTTGTTGATCACTTACTGTATGACTAACCTGTGATTGCGACGCTACATGTAAAGCCTCTGTAGCTTCTTGATGACTAACACCAGCAGATTGCATAGCATTCATAGCTTCGCTATGATTAGCACCCAGACCTGAAACTAATGCACAGGCCATATTATTAGGGCTAATTTTATTCTCCTTCAACATTTGAGCAGCATCAACCAGTTTTTCTGAACCCCCAGAATTAGAATGTCCTTGCGTATTATTTTGATTGAATCCTTTATCACGACACGTATTCGTATTCATCATAGCATGTTGAATTTCACTTCCACTAAAATGATTCTGCTGGAATCCTTGCGAGATTTGATGTTCTGTAGCACCAGAACCAGACAAAATTTGTGAAATTGTACCCGCATTTAAACCTTTGTCTTTTGAGCATTGAATAATATTAGAAATCTGATCATTGTTGAGATGGCCAAAAGATTGAGATTTAGAAATAGAGTCATTAATTTCATGTTTACTAACACCTCTATCTTGCAGATAAGAGGAAACTTGAGAATCAGTTGCATGCAAAGTTTGTAATGCACGAACTGCTTGAGACGTATTCAAATGACCTTTGTCTAATAATATAGAAGCTGCATCATCTAACTTAGATTGCTCCAACTTACCCGATTCTTGTGCAACTTGATGATTTAAAGAATCATTTCTCTTATCACTGTGCGAAATTGATTGATTAGGATTTGTAAATCCCGAAACTTGATTGGACGAGCGATCTAATCCGTGTCCAGCTGTGCCTTGTTCGGAGTTAAAATGCATTTTCTGTGATTGATCAACATCTCTATGATGCGTCTGGTCTTCTAATATTTTTTCATTAGAAATAGCACCAGAATTTGTTAAAGCTGCACTAACAGCATTATGTCCCACACCTGCTTTTTCGCTTAATTCTTTTTGAATACAACGAGCTTCAGATGCAGCATTCATCGTTCTGAAAGAAGGGTCAACAACCTTATTCGCATCGGGTGTTGATAATCCCATACTTTTTAAAAAAGAAATATCATGCGAATTACTAACAAAACCTTTATTCATAAAATCCGTATAAAGCGATTTTGTTTGTTGTAATTTCATAGGACTCAAATCATGATGCGTCAAATTATTCAAATCATTATTAGGCTGATTAATAACAGAACCCATATGACTATTTAATCCACCTGTTAATCCAGAAACACCCCCAACAGCACCTGCTAATGTATTTTTACTATTTAAAGCAGAAGGGGTAACGCTATTAATTTGCTGTAATATACCCCCATGATTTGACCCCTTTAAAGATGGATTAACACCACCCCCTATGTTGGACAAAGAACTAAGTTGATTATTAAGCAATGAAGGTTTATTCATCATATTATTATTTAATAACGGTTGATGAGGAGAAGCTATTGAACCTATATTAGGTTGCCTAGGAGAAGCAGTAGGAATTGGCTGAGTTTGTATAGGCTGACCTAAAGGAGTTAGTCGGGGTTGTATATTTGCTAGACTTTGTCCAGGTTTTTGAACTGGTGCTAGACTTGGTTGAGGTTGTTGAATAGGCGCTGGACTGGGTTGAGGTTGTTGAATAGGCGCTGGACTGGGTCGAGGTTGTTGAATAGGTGCTGGACCGGGTCTAGGTTGTTGCATAGGTGCTGGACCGGGTCTAGGTTGTGACATAGGTGCTGGACCGGGTCTAGGTTGTGACATAGGTGCTGGACCGGGTCTAGGTTGTGACATAGGTGCTGGACCGGGTCTAGGTTGTGACATAGGTGCAGCTATAGCTGTAGAATAAAATCCTATATGATAAAAAGGAATTGATATTAAAATTATGGAAACAAAAAAACTATGCAAAAGATTTTTTGATAACATACTAAATCAGACCCCTTTTCTATCTAAATAACAAAATCTGATAAAATAATCCCGAAATCCCGTATATAATTATCTTCTAATATAATAACGTTATAATTATATAAAATTAATATAAATGAATTGTAACACATATAAAAAAATATAGTTAATAAATAAGAGTAAGATTTGTATACATTTATTTATTAACTATATTTTTTACATATAATAAATTATACATTTTATTAAAAAATGAATATATACATAAATACTGATATAGACAATCTAGCAAAGATACTTTTTATTTATTGCTATCTTTAAATTTTTATTAAAAAAATATATTAAAATATATATTTATAGTGTTTTTAAATTAATATTACAATTATATTTTATACAATATATTTAGTTTTTTATATTTTAACACTATCTATGTAATTTAAACAAAAAAGTAGCCGTTATCATATATTTTAGTGCCTTTAGGTTCTTAAACTCTATTTAAAGAGGTTTTTAAAAAAACTCCATAACAAAAGAGACCATCATAGATGATCTCTTTTGTTCATTTGTTATTCATTTATAAATATATTAAAAAATTATTTCAATAATTATCTTTCTGAAAATAATTTAGTAAGAAACAATTTGTTTAACTAATTCAACATTTGTATATATGTTTTGTATATCATCATGATTATCAAGATCCTCAATTAAATTATCCAATGCTTGATATGATTGTGGATCAATTTCTAAAATGTGTGGTGTCAGCATAGTTACATCCGCGTGTTTAAAAGGTATACGTTTTTGCTCAAGCATCCCAAGTGTTTTATCAAAATTTTCTGTCATAGTGATAATTTCATAGAAATTATCACGAAGTTCCATCTCTTCGATGTTATTGCCTAAAAAATTAATTATTTTTTCTGGTTCGGCTATTTCATGCTTATCTATAATAATAATGCCCTTCCAATGAAACATCCAAGAAATAGAACCTGCATCGCATAAATTACAACCATACTTGCCAAATATTTGACGCAATTCCGCAGATATACGATTTTTATTATCTGTTAAAACATCAAGTAAAATGGACGCACCACCAGGTCCGTTACCTTCATAAGTCATCTCTACAAAGGATGTGACATCATTACAATGCGCCGCTTTTTGAATAGCAGCATCGATATTTTTCTGCGGCATATTATAAGATTTAGCTTTTAAAATAACAGCTCGTAATTTTTGATTGTTTTCAGGATTTTTATCTCCCTGTTTAGCAGCTATATACAATTGCCGGGAAACCTTGGCGAAAAGTTGTCCTTTCTTAGCATCCTGACGACCTTTGCGATGTTGTATATTCTTCCATCTTGAATGACCTGCCATATAATAAAAAACCTCACTTTATATACTATCTTTTATAAACCCCAATCACGCAAATAGCGAAAATCAATACCTAAGGTACGTCTTGTTAATTTGATAATAATTGGCAAAGTGCGTTTATACTGATTTTTAATAATCATATTACTAACTTTGGTAATAAAATCATCCTTAAACTTTAACGAACGAAGTTGAATAAGTGAATATTGCAGATCAATCATATAATATAACAAACGATCAATATCATGATAAGAAAAACCTAATTCTTGTTCATCAGTCTGACCAGGCCAAAGATCAGCTGATGGCGGCTTATTTAAAATGTTTTTGGGTACCCCAATGTATGAAGCTAATTGCCAAATTTGTGTCTTGTAAAGATCGCCTAAAGGATTTATCGCTGATGCTGAATCACCATAGTGTGTTCCGTATCCTAGTAATAATTCTGTACGGTTAGATGTCCCAATCACTAAAGAATCATGTGAATAAGACAAATCATAAAGAATGCTCATTCTCTCACGAGCCATTTTATTACCTTTACGAATCGGTGGAATTTCTTCATCATTAAGTTTTAAAGAATCAAAGTATGATTTAATCTGAGTTGTAATATCAATAACCATTAACTCAACACCATACTCATGCACCATACTTTCAACATCTGTAAGACTCGTCGACGAACTTTCCTGTGAAGGCATAAAAACAGCTAACACATTCTCCTTACCTAAAGCTTGTACAGCTAAAGATAAACTTAAAGCCGAGTCAACACCCCCGGATAAACCAATAATAGCTTTTGCAAAAGAAGCTTTTTTAATTTCTTCCGCTAAAGCTGTTGTCAATAAATCAACGGTAATATCTGGTTGAAGATATAAAAAATTTTTATCTTTCGAAAATGTATACGTCATATGCAAACTACATAATCCTCTCTGAATTATTATGTTTGTCTAATATGTATTTTAATTCCTTTAAAACTGTATATGGTTTAGCATGTCTTAACAATGGTAAATTTAACCTAACACGCCTCGTGACTTCAAAATCAATGTTCTCGATTAAAAGTTTAGCTTCCAAGGGTGATGCTTTTTGTAAAATACTTCCATCAGGATGGACAATCATCGAGTTTCCAGAGAAAATAACACCATCCTCTGTACCAATGCGATTAGCATAGATAAAATAAACACCATATATCCTAGCTTGTACTTGTAATAATTTCTGCCACTCATCACTAGAAACAACACCATGTTCATCAAGGCCATATACAGGAGAACTGGCAGGTACAATAATCAGCATAGCTCCATCCTGAGAAAGTAAATATTGTGTTGTAAAATGATGCACATCTTCGTAAAAAGCTATCCCCATCTTGCCAAAAGGCGTTGAAAAACTACGAATACGATCTCCCGCACCAAAATATCTAGCTTCATCGAACATACCGTAAGTAGGAAGATAAACCTTACGATGTAAATGATGTATATGATTTTTATGTGCATAAATGGCTGTATTATACAAAATATGTTGATCGCTATTTTCTACAAAACCAAAAACAATGTCAATATCATTCGACAATTCAATCAAGATACGAATATCTTTACTAAAAGTTGATCGAGCAACTTCATATGTCAAATCTAATAAATGATATCCTGTAAGTGAAAGCTCCGGAAAAACAATTAAATCAACTTTAGCCGCTTTAGCCTTTTCAATCAACAATATATGCTCCGTAAGATTACTGGTCACATTACCTAGTCTTGATTTTATTTGAGCTATACCCACACGCATATCATTAATGCACCTCCTATGCATAAATTTCATATTTTTATGAACCCCACGATATTGTACATCAAGTACGTGGGGAAGGGATTTCCATATATCTACCACAAATTAACGCAAATCTCCACCCTCGCGCCATATCTTAATCTGCTCTTTCCACTTCGGCCTCATTTGAGCTAAACGGTTTAAATAAGGCAAAGCGTGATTTAGATGATATCCTTTTCTATTAGAAGCTAAACCGATAGCTTCACGAAAAAATTCATTGGGAAAACTAAGTAATAATGATAATAATTTCTCTTCCCAAACTTCAAGTTCCCTCTCTTCCCTATAAGCATTTAGAGCTTTAGGCAACCAACCCGTTTGCCATTGATTTTCTGCCAAAATTCTTACAACAATTTGCCAAACATCTCCTAACTGACAATCATATTCCGCTGTTTCAAAATCAATCAACCAAGGTTGCTCTGCGTTATCAATAATCCAATTATGACTAGCAAGATCCCTATGAGCAATATTACCACTCTGATGTGCTGACTTCGATCTTTCTCTAATAGGGAAAGAAATAATATTACGCCATGCTTTTAAGCCATCTAAATAAAAAAGACGACCATATACGCGTATTAATTCACCTAATTCTCCTTCCATAGTGACAGAACGTTTTAACAAACGATAAAATTGCGAAAGTCGATAATAAATACGCTTATATAAGAGAAAAGGCTTCGATGAAAATGGAGGTACATCCATTTTACATCCTAAGCTATGAAAACGACCTAGCTCACGCATAATAACCACAATATGATTAACATTGCTATAAGAAGACATCTTGCCTGAGATAAAAGGTGTTAATAGCCAACGCCCATCCGTCATCGGCGTTGGCATGGACCTAAATCCACGTTGTCGCAAAATTTTATCTATTTTCATCCACCACTGCACACGCTTTTCATAATCAACATGCTTAGCAATCCACATACCTTGATCTGTTTCTAAACGATAATTTTTACGATAAGGTTTAATCGAATAAACCTCTGTATTTAAAATATTAGCCAATACACTCACACGCGGTCCAGCACCAGCAGATGAAACATCCATAGCTTTATGCTTCACAAGAAGAGCTCTCCTTAAAAAAATCAAATTCATGCTTTTCATTCAACCACCAAGATTGCAAAGAAGGTTTAGGAGCAGGGGTCGGTGCAGGGGTCGGTGGAGATGGCCATGTAAAACCAGGAGGTAGTTGAAATGGAGGTAAATTTGGCCATGTAAAACCAGGAGGTAGTTGAAATGGAGGTAAATTTGGCCATGTAAAACCAGGAGGTGTGGTCATGGTCGGTAATATATTCGATGGCATAAAAGCCCACGGAGGAATCTGATTATTAGGTAAGTACGGTGCGCCAAAAGGTAATAATGAGAAATTATATGGTGGAAAAAATGTAGTTGGTAAATAATTATAATTAACATCATCAGCAAAAACCCTAGAAGACTCATTATTAGCATCTCCATTAGAAATGTCTTCTTTTGGTGACGTCCATTCTTCTTCATCTACTAATAACTCAGCATCTCCTTCTATGCTGCCGGGAGATTCAATAAAGGAAGATGATATATCTAAATCATTAGTTATGCTATCTTTTTTTTCTATCATTTGCCAATACAAAGAACCGTTTCCGTCGTCATCAATCTGACTATTTTCATTGTGTGACATTGTCTCCACTCCAACATCTGAAACCTTACGATATCGTGATGAAGAAAAATCATTACCTTCATGATCAAATTGATTTATCACCTTTGACTGCTTGATAGAAATTCTACCTGTAGGTATACGTACCTTTGTACCTACTTTAATAGGTTCCTGTAAACTAAGATGCGGATTAGCTTCCAACAACCGATCTGTAGATATTTGATACTTCTTTGCAAGATCAGCCAGGTAATCTTTATAACGCACAATATGAATCTTCATCCGTTTTACAACCTCCTGATCGCAAAATACTTCTTAAAATTTATTTCTATGCACAGAAACATCTTTAAACAACAAATATAATTTTAATATCATGAATTTTATAACCCATCAAATCAATACACACTAAAAAAGAAAAAACAATTAAATAAATAACTTCAAATAAAAACAATTATAAATATACCTTTTTTAAATTAAAAATAATTTGATTATAAATATGGTTTAATTCTAATAAAAATCAATTTTTAAATATAAAATCATAAAACAAAGGTCCATTCTTGTATTATGTATTATTTTTTTGTTAAAAACTAAGTTTTCAGAAATAATAAACTATAAATACCCATAAAAATTTATATTTAAAACCCGAAAATAAAATTATCCTCAATATTTAAATATATTCCCAAAAACTAATGTATAACTTATCCTAATTCACTAAAATATACATATATCTTACCAAAAACAACAATAACTCGTCCTATAAAAACAAATCCAAACGATGAAATTTTAAACATCAAAAATAACTTATAAAGCAATAAAAAATATCATAAAAGAGCTCATCAAAAAATGCAAAGATAGCTATTTTATAACCAAAATTTAACTTCATATTCAAATAAAAATAATATTCTATTAAAAATTGGTATTTAATAACATTATAAGTACTGATACAGAATATTAGCGAAGTATTTATTAATATGTCTGCCGAAGCAAAAATAATTATCCCTAAAATCTTAGCCAACCAAAATATAACGAAAAAAGCATCTAACTTGACTAAGTCTTAAAAATAAAATAATTAAAAAATTAATGCTTCACTAATATAACTCATAATTAAATATAAAAAATAGTTAAAAAAGCAATTTATATTGAAATAAAATCTAATTAAAAAAGCGATTTAGGATTGTCAAACCAACCCTTGCGCACTTTAATCATTATGGCAGTTGTCAGGAAAATTTAATAAATACTCACAATATATATGAGCGAAATTTAAAAAAAGAATCCAATAATCATAAAACTACTCAAAATAGATCGCGTATTGGTAAAAAAAAGTCTGATTTTAGAGCTAAAAAATCATTCTACGTAGTAAAAAATATCCTCCAAAAATAGTAAGGGACTTGCTTAAAAAAAAAATAGCCAAAATTCAAACTTTCACTTTAAAAACTTCACTAACAAGAAGCTCATTATCTACATATATGCCAAAAGAAACAGAAATATTATCAAAATTGCAGCTATCATGAATAAAGAAAAACAACCATATACATGACTATACCGAGCTAGTGAATAAACCTAGAGCTTGTCCCAAAACACATATTAATAAACTAATCAAATGCAATAAAATCTATGATAATAGCTATTTTTGTATTTAAATTACATGATTAATAATCAGCTATATTAATATATCCACATAAATCCCTATCATAAAACATGTAACCCAAAATTCCATCATCAAAGAAGCTGAATAAGAAAAATAGCTACCTTTTTAAGATGATAATATCAGTATAATCATGGTAAAATAAGAAAAAAGGATATGGTTATATCATAAACACCTTCTATGAAAACTTCATTTAAATAATATTTATTTTAATTATTTAAATTAAAATAAAATAAGTATCAAAATAAGTATCAAAAACAATTATAAATAAAAATAACCTCATAACAAATCTTATCCGTATAAAAAATTCTAAGAAATAAATCACTACAGATTATGCTCTAAATTTTTTTCTATGATAATAAAAGATATTATTTATCAATATTTAATTATCATTTATTTAGTTGTAAAAACATTAAATTTTATATATGAAAGGGATTTTAATCTTGACAGAAAAAAATCAAAAAATTAGTGTCTTATTTGTATGTTTAGGAAATATTTGTCGCTCACCTATGGCAGAAGCTGTATTTCGTCATCTGATTAAAGAAAAAAACTTGGACAAAAAAATCGAAGTAGCTTCAGCTGGTACAAGCTCTCAACACGAAGGTGAAAAACCACATATAGGAACCCGAACAAAATTAAAATCTTTAAATATAGATCACAATAATATTGTTTCAAATCATCTAAAAACTAAAGATATCGAAAACTACGACTATATATTAGGCATGGACGATAGCAATATTGAAAATATAAAAAAAATCACTAAAGAAAAAGACAAGCATAAGATATTAAAATTCATCGACTTTGTCCCCGATGCTACATATGCGCACGTACCAGATCCTTGGTTTACCAATAATTTTGATTTTACTTATGAACTTGTAAACACAGGATGTAAAAAATTATTAGATCATGTCTGCGAAAAACATAATTTTTAAAAAAACAAATACCTCTGAAATTATAGGGGTATTTGTTTTTTTAATAAGTTTAAAATAATAATTAAATAATAATTAAATCTAAAAATGATTAACAAACATATTTTTTAGAATAATAGTAAACAATAAAAGAACAAAAGATAAAAAAACTAAAAAAAGAAAAAGATGAAAAGAGCAAAACATGAAAATATAAAAAAATAATAAAATGTAAAGCAGAGAAAAACCAGCCAAATTTGTTGCAGTAATTCCAAAATAAAAATAATAACAATAAATTAAAATAGCCAAATATATGTAAAATAAGTTAAATAATAAATAATAATATCTTAATTAGACTATAAAATACCATTATCATAGCTTTTTCTTTCATTTTTAACAAAAAATTGAATAATAACAAGAAAAAGCGTAAAATAAAGATATCAATAATTAAAAACTAAATTTATATCACGATAACAAAAGAATATAAATTAGTATAATTGATGAAAATATTTATATTTAAATACTACGGAGGAAAATGTCCCATGTATCTTAAAAGCAAAAAACGAAAAACCAAAAAGAAACGCATACGTTGGTGGTTACTTCCCCGACTAGGATTTAATCGAAATAATATAAAAGGCATTGGACAAATAGGGTCAATGTTTTTTTTATGTCCAAAAAAATAATAAATAATAATTGTCAATATTATTAAAATTATTTTAAGATAAATAATCAAATTAAATAACATTGACCAAAAGGCCAATGCTTTTTATAAAATATTGGTACGTCCAGAAAAAATTTGTCCTCGATAAATATCAAGGGTAACAATAGATTCATTTGCTAACAAATCTAACGCATTTTTTACACCTAAAATCAATGGTATACCAAAATTTAAACCTGTTATAGCTGCGTGTGATGTTAAATCTTTCTTCTCCGTAATAATAGCAGATGCTTCTTTCATCATATCAAGCATTTCGTCATCTGTATCATGGACGACTAAAATATCATTAGGTTTAAAAGTTCTTTGGATCTCTGTAAAACTTCGACCCGAAATAACCTTACCGTTAATCATTTTTTTCGTCCCTACACCACGACCCCGAGCTAAAACGCCTCCAACCACATATACCTTCAATAAATTAGTTGTACCAGCTCGTCCGAGCGGAACGCCCGCTGTCAAGATTACCAATGATCCTTGTTTAACATAGTTGTCCATAAGAGCAGCAGATACAGCCTCTTGAAGCATTGTTTCAACTGTACCACTATGACATCCCCATACAGGGTAAACACCCCATACAAGTGTTAATTTACGCATTACCGACTCATTAGGAGTAATAGCTATTATGGGAACACGAGGGCGATGTTTAGCAATCGCACGCGCTGTTGTACCACTTTCAGTCGCTGTTAAAATAGCTGCTCCTTCTAAACTTCCAATCATCTTAACCGAAGCTTCGCTTAATGCGTCGGTAATACTAACATCTATTTCTTCATATGAACAACATGAACTAAACGCAGCCTTTTCCGAATGTTTAGCTATATCAGCCATCATTTTTACAGACCTAACAGGATAAAGGCCACTAGCTGTTTCCCCTGATAGCATAACAGCATCAGTACCATCTAAAATAGCATTTGCTACATCACTAGCCTCAGCACGCGTAGGACGCGGATTACGCTGCATTGAATCAAGCATCTGGGTAGCGGTAATAACAGGTTTACCCCATTTATTGCAAAGTTTAATTAATCTCTTCTGTACTAAAGGTACTTCTTCTACAGGTAACTCTACCCCTAAATCTCCACGAGCAACCATTAACCCATCAGCAACTTTAAGGATAGCATCCGCATGTTCAACACTTTCACGTGTTTCAATTTTCGCAATAACATCGATTTTAGTACGATTATTTTGCAAACGATGACATATCTCTAAAATATCTTTTGGTGTACGAACAAAAGAAGCAGCAATAAAATCAACTTCATTTTCAATACCAAATAATAAATCTTGACTATCTTTATCAGTGATACTAGGTATCTGCAAAGAAACACCTGGAATATTAACACCTTTTTTTGAAGAAAGCTTACCTCCATTAATAATGGTACAATAAACTTCTTCATTTTCACAATAATCAACTTTTAATTCAATCAAACCATCATCAATTAAAATTCTACATCCCTTTGTTACATCCTGTGGCAAACGCCGGTATGTAACACTTATACGATGTTCATTACCTATAATTTCTTTAGTCGTTAAAATTATTTTTTCATTGCTTTTCAAAAGCACAGGTTTTTCTAAAATACCCGTTCGTATCTCTGGCCCCTTGGTATCCAACAAGATGGCTACCTTACAACCAATATTATGAGCTGCTTGGCGAATATTCTTAATACGCTGACCATGTTCATCATGCGTACCATGGGATAAATTTAATCTAGCTACATCCATACCAGCTTTAATCATTTCCTCGAGCGTCTCTAAAGACTCACTTGCAGGCCCGATCGTACATACAATCTTTGTTTTACGTTTATCCACTATATAAAAATCACCTTTCATAAATCATGATATAAAATAAAAAATAAATTACGCAATTAATAAATTAAGCAATTAATAAATTAAGAAAAAATGCAACGCCTAACCAAAATAGAAGAAAACTAAACAGATAAACGATGCGCTAAATCCACTAAATCAGCTAAATTATCTCGTTTATCATGATTAGGCCAAGGAATTACCTTAACTGTACCATTTTCAAGCGCTATCATACCATTCGCACCATCATCTTTTACTAAAACCTCTACAGCTTTAGCACCCATACGACCAGCTAATAAACGATCTAAAGCTGTTGGACTTCCACCTCGCTGGATATGACCAAGAACAATAATACGTGTATCCCACTTCGTCAATTCTTCAATTTCTTTTGCTACATCTGAAGCTTTAGCAGCTCCCTCAGCAACGATAATAATACTATGCTTTTTACCACGCGAAATACCCCTACACAAACGATTCACAACATCATCAATGTTATAAGGGCGCTCAGGAATAATAATTGATTCAGCACCAGCAGCTAGTCCAACCCATAAAGCCAGATTACCTGTGGCACGTCCCATAACCTCAATCAAAAAAGTTCTTTCATGAGAAGTAGCAGTATCACGAATACGATCAACACAAGAAACAGCCGTATTAACAGCTGTATCAAACCCTATCGACATCTCAGTACCCATAATATCATTATCAATTGTTCCCGGAATCCCGATAACAGGAAATGATAATGCTGTTAAACATTGGCCTCCAAGGAAGGTACCATTACCACCAATGACAATTAAACCATCTATATCATGTTCATGCATAAGACGAACAGCTTTCTCTTGGGATGTTTTATGATGAAAATCGGCTGAACGCGAACTATGTAGAATAGTACCTCCTCGATGAACAATATCACCTACATCACCCAATTTTAAATGATACCAATCACCTTGTAATAAACCTACATAACCTCTCCGAACTCCATACACCTCAACACCAAAGTGATCCGCACTACGTACAATCGAACGTACAACCGCATTCATACCTGGAGCATCTCCACCACTGGTTAAGACAGCCAATCTTTTCATAACCAAATATACTCCTTTTATTTATTATTTGTTGTTTGTTGTTTGTTGTTTTTAAACTAATAATACTTTTTATGTATGATAAATCATATAATTAATCAAATTTCTTTTAAGCATTGTTTATATATCAATAATTAAAGTTTTTATAAAAAAATATTAAAAAATATTTTGCAAAATCAAGGACAAAATGCTTACCTATGAAAAAATCCAATATTTAATCTTCATGCAAAATCATACCCAAAGAACAAAATTTATTATGTCTTTGTTCTATTAATTTATCAATATCTAATGATTGTAGTTTCTCTAATTTAGATAAAAGTATCTTTTTTAAAATAGATGCTTGTAAGTCAGGATCATTATGTGCGCCTCCATGAGGCTCCTGAATAATTTTATCAATGATACCCAATTCATATAAATCTTGCGAAGTAATCTTTAAACTAGAAGCAGCTAATTCTGCTTTAGCTGCATCACGCCATAAAATTGCAGCTGCTCCTTCAGGTGAAATAACAGAAAAATATGCATGCTCTAACATCAATAATCGATCTCCGATAGCTAATCCCAGTGCTCCTCCACTACCACCTTCACCTGTAATGATACAAATAATGGGTACACGCAAACCAGCCATGGTAAATAAGCTACGTGCAATAGCTTCACTTTGACCCCTTTCTTCCGCTTCAATACCAGGATAAGCGCCTTGGGTATCAATCAGCGTTACAATAGGTCGCCCAAATTTCTCAGCCTGTTTCATCAAACGAACAGACTTCCGATAACCTTCAGGGTGCGGCATACCAAAGGTACGAGCTATTTTCTCTTTTATATCACGCCCCTTTTCATGAGCAATAACAGTAATCGGTTTAGCAAAATCATCCAAATAGGCAATCCCACCTATAATTGCGGGATCATCAGCATAAAGTCGATCACCTTTTAATTCAAAGAAATCACGAAAAACATTTTTGAGATAAAAAGAAGATGTAGGACGATTGGGATGACGCGCAATCTGTACACGCTGCCAAGGTGTCAAACAGTTGTAAAGCTTTTGCGATAAATGAATTGCCTTTTTCTCCAATGTTTCAATTTCTGTACTAAGATCAATTTGCTTTTCATGCATAAATTTTTTCAGTTCAATAATCTTATTTTGCAGCTCTAACAACGGCCTTTCAAAAGGAAGATTGCCTTTTAACACATAAAAACCTCCTTTTCTTCATCATCCTTAAGCATGCATAGCTAAAATCTTCCCTAGTGTATCCCTTAAATCTGCTCGAGCAACAACACGATCAATCTGTCCTCGCTTCAATAAAAATTCCGCCGTCTGAAAACCTGCAGGTAATTGCTGATGCACTGTTTGTTCAATAACACGCTGTCCAGCAAAACCGATCAAAGCACCTGGCTCAGCCAAATGAATATCTCCTAGCATAGCAAAACTAGCAGATACCCCTCCTGTGGTCGGATTTGTTAAAACCACAACATAAAGAATGCGTTCTTCATGCAGGCGACGAAACAAAATAGCTGTTTTTGCCATTTGTAACAATGAAAGCGCTCCCTCTTGCATACGAGCTCCACCTGAAGCAGTAAATAAAACAAGAGGTTTGCGTGTTTCAATCGCTTTTTTAACCATATTAGCAATTTTTTCACCAACAACTGAACCCATACTTCCCATACGAAAACGAGCATCCATTACGCCTAAAATACAAGGATAAGTATTGATCAATGCTTGACCTGTAACAATAGCTTCTTTTAAAGAGGTTTTTTTTCTATCTAGCAATATTTTTTCACTATAATCAGGAAAATCTAATGGATTTCCTGAAATTAAATTAGAATCCATTTCTATAAAACTATCTTCATCAACAACTAATTTTATTCTATCCCATGATGATATTTGATGATGAAAAAAACAATCTTTACAAACATATAAATGCTTGGCCAATTCTTTAGCCAAATGAATGCCACCACATCCCTGACACTTACGCATGATACCTTCAGGTATCTCACGCTTCTGGGCATCTGAAGATATAGATACGGTGGCATAACGCTTCTGCTTACGGAACAACTCACGTAATTTCATAGAATAATTCCTCACCCCGTAGGCCTGCTATATAATATATACTAACTATAAACACTAATTGTATCATAAAGATCTTTAAAAATGTAATTTACAATTTTATATCAAAAATGATGTATACAGCTAAATATAACATAATCTTATGTTCTTATTATCTCATGATCTTATTTTATAAAATTAATTTAACTACTGCCGAAAACAAAAATTAATCTTGGTCAATATCTATATCTGAATCGATATCGATATATGTCCCTAATTGCTTCAAAACCGCATCATATTGCTCATCACGTGGTCTTTTATGCGCAATTCTTGCAGAAGCTGCCGCGGCAATCCCGGCCACAATATCATCTAAAAAAACATGAATATCAGTAGAATGTGAATTCAATTTGCGAATGATACCTGTTTTCTTTTTGTCCAGGTAACCAAAACTCGTAAGACCAATCGAGCCATATACATTGATAATACTTAGTGCTAAAATTTCATCTATTCCATAAAGCGGCTCATCAGTATCCATAATCATCTGAAATGGCTCAGGTAATTGTTTTTTTTCAGCTAACTCATCCAAAGAAATACCTGTAATAATAGCATGCTGAACTTCCCTCTTTTTCAACACAGCATGAACACTTTCTTTACATTCGGTAATAGTTAAAGTCGTATCATAGGGAGCTTGTAAATCATAAGCAATCGTAGCAATATCATCAATACTTACGCCACGTAAATTAAGTAATTTTAGTGAATGTTTATAAAACAAATCCTTCACCTACTTAAAGAGATATACCTTCATGTACAGAATCATTGCCCAATAAATTTTTTAAATTACTAAACAAATCAGGATGAAATTGTACCCGATAATTATCAGCTGCTAACTTTATATATCGACCTGTTCGTTCATAAAAAAGATAAACATCATAATCACCTATATATGTTTGTAAAATCTTTTTTAATTTTTTCAAAATATCTGTTTGCTCTTTTTCGCTCGTCAAACGTAAATATAACGCCGGCAAATGCGCATTAAAACCTAATATCGTTTGCTCTACTTCCTGCAATTGTATACGCGACCAAGGTGTAGTGTCTATCAAAGAAAAACAAGCGCTCTTTTGCCATATTTGCAAAGATTGAACTTGTTGAGCACGATGACCAGGTAATAAACTAAAAACCCCGACACTAGCCAAGCTAACTAAAGAAGTTACCACCTGTGCTTTAGAAAAATTTTTACATATATCATCAAGAAAGTCACACCAGTTAGTCGGCATAGGCCTAAGATGCTGAAATAGATGCTTGTTAACACCACTAATAGATCCAAGACCTGTACGTATATGTTTCTTTTCAACTGTAAAATTATGATCACTAAATCTAAGATCAGGTATCAAAATTTTTATCTTTTGCTGCTTCAAACTAGACACAAATAAAGCCAACCTTTTACGATCACCCATAGCTTCTTGTAAATTAGCAACCCAAAAAAGCAGAGGATAGTTGGCCTTAACATATGCTAATTTAAGAACTAATGTAGCATATGCAGAAACATGACTACGATTGAAAACAAATCCCAAATGATTCCCAATAGCTTCATAACAATTTGAAGCTTGTTCAAAAGACAATCCTTTAGCCATACAACCTGAAACAAATGGCTCCTTCAATAAAGTGAAATTGTCGATTTCATTTTTACTAATCGCCATTTGTAACTTATCAGCTAATTCCCAAGAAAAGCCAGCAATATCGACAGCTATTTGCATAACCTGTTCCTGATATAAAAGAACACCTCGTGTACCAGATAAAATATCTCTCATTCCAGCAATATGAGTAAAAAAATCATCACCTTTGCTTTGTAAATAACGATAGATATATTTTTTTGTTCCCGGACGATAAAGAGCAAGAATGTCCATTAACTCTGACATTTTCTGCGGTTTAACACTCTTTAGCAGCGTCCTCATGCCTTGTGATTCAAGTTGGAACAAAGCAATGGTATCACCTCTAGATAAAAGATCAAATGTAACTTTATCTTTCTCCATTATCCCCATATCAGGGATAACACTCTCTAATGAACCAAGAACATTTAATTGATTTAAAGCCAAAAGATCCAATTTTAATAAATTCATCTGCTTTAAAAAATACATATCATACTGCGAACGCAACATCTGATAAGTACCATGATCTAAAGGTATATGCGAAATTAATGGCTGTTTAGTAATAATAATTCCCGCAGCATGAGTAGATACTTGCCTAGGCATACCTGTACATAGAGCTAAAATAGACAATAGGCGCGGATGTGCTGACTTTAAATGCTCTCTTAAAACAGGATGTTCTCGGATAATCTTATCAAAAGATAAATTTTCTTGTGGTAACAAAGATAATAAATAACGCAAATTCACTTCTTTTAAATCTAACTTACTCGCTAAAAATTTAAGCAATGCCTTAACCGTCCAACGAGCAAAAGTAGCAATCTGCGCCACATGACCTTCACCGTATTTTTTCTTTAAATAATGTAAAATATCAGAACGTTGTGAACCAGAAACATCTAAATCGATATCAGGAAACCCGGCTCGATCCATATGCAAAAAACGTTCAAAAAGTAAGTTATGAGCTAAAGGATCAACATCCGTTATACCTAAAGCATAGACCACTAAACTCCCAACAGCCGAACCACGCCCTGGTCCTATTGTGATCTTTTTTTTACGCGCATATTGTACCAACTCAGCAACTAACAAAAGATATGAAATTAAATCTTTTTGCTGAATTATATCCCATTCCTTAGCTAACCTCTGCGAAACATTTAAAGATAAAGGATAATTGTACCGTCGCTTAACACCATCATCGATCATCTTTTTTAAAAGACCCGTACGATCAGATAAACAATCATGAGGCAAATTAAAAACCACAGGTGCAAAAAAATCAAAGCCTGAACAACAACGATTAACAATAGCCATTGTTTCTTGTACGGCAAAAGACCATTTATGCCAATGCTCTTCCATAGCATGTGAAGACAAAAAAGAACAATGATGATTTAAATTTGGTCGATCTTGCGAAAACAAACTATACGCAAAAAAATCATATACACTAACAAAACGAACTTCATGTGTCACAACAAGTGGTATATTTAATTTCTGAGACACAGCATAAAGTATAGTATGCAAATTATGTTGCCACGTTAAGCCATAATCTTGCAACTCAATACGCAAAAAATCAACACCAAAAATAGCCAGTAATTTCTTAAAAACAAGCTCTAAAGATATAGCTTCAGCCTCATCAATCAAAAATTTACCCCATATGCCACCTCCAATTAAAGCAATCAAACCGTCACTGTAACCGGCTAATTGACCTAAATCTAACCCTTCACCCGATAAACGAGAAGAAGCTTTCAATTGACCAAGTAATTGTAATAAATTTTGATAACCCTGCATCGACTCAGCTAATAAAACAAGATTCACACCTAAACCATGACGCTCCAACAAAAAATTAGATCGCGACTTAATCCCTAAATTAAGGGGAAAAACACAGCCGATAATCGGCTTAAGACGATACTTACGGCAAGCTTTGATTAAATCAGGCACACCATATAAATTTTTAAAATCAGTCAACACAAGTGCCGATAAGCCATAACTAACAGAAGCTGATGCCAATTCATCAATATTAGCTATACTCATACCAAAACTATAAGAACTATGTACACGCAAATGAACAAAAGAAACAAATAACACCTCCTTCAAAAAATATTACAAAATAATTGCCCTCTTACACGATCTTTCAAATAAAAAATAGCAAATAGCAAATAGCAAATTACAAATAACAAATCTATAAGGAAAAATAAAAACACATTTACTAAAATTTATATGAAATAATTAATATTAAGATTTCACAAAGAAAAACATAAATTATAATTTATAAACATATTACTAAATACTTTAAAAAATATCATTTATAAAAGATCATCAAGATTTAAAAAAATCATAATTAATAAATAAAACCATTAAATAATAGATTTTATTTACAATTTCTTTTATTGGGCAAATAAATTATTTATATCTATTAAAAATAATATGATATATCCAACAAAATAGCAGATTTATACATATAAAAAACAGCATAGCAGGTGTAATATGCCAAATCATTTTAAATATTAAAGAAAGATAATCTTCTGAAAAAAATAAATTAATCGGCATTTGATAGAACAAATTAATAGTTAAAGCTATGAACAAGCTCGCTATGCTAAAAGAAACAATTGTCGGTAAAAAAAATATAAGTATCAACTGAATGATAGATAAATATCGTTTTTTAGATATATTAAAATCCGAATTAAGCATTAAAATTATATTGATCATTAATAGAAAATTAAAAATAATATTAATATAAAAAATTAGTATTATAAATATGTAACACGGAATCGGATATAGCATTTCATAGAAAAAATTCTTGGTAACAATATCGATCTCAAGTTCAAAAAGCAAATCTAAACCTATTTCTTCTTTTAAATGATGAAAAAAAAGATAATCTCCTAAATATTTACTTTGAGCTAAAATTATTGTAGCTATTTGTGCTGCGATTTCTTTAACATAGGGATCTTTGTATTTAATAAAATTATTTTGTAAAGTTAACAAATTTAAAGCCATTTCTCCATTCAAAGGTAAATTATCCTGCGCATAATAGTTAACAAAAACATTAAACTGTTTAGACAAAGATTGTTTTTCCTGAGCAATAACTTTTTGTTTATCCCCCTGATAAAAATCAAAATACCTTGTGCTTAAAGATTCTTTCGCCTCACTTAACATTTCCTTAAAATATTTATCACTTACAATAACTGTTAATTTAGGTCGAAAACCAAAAGAAGTATCTGGTAATAAATCACTAACTTCATTACTATACCAAATTTTTTTATTATCATTCCAAGAATTAAATAAAACATCAACTGCATTTTGACAATAGCGAGCTCTTCGATCACAACTTAAAACTACTTCATCTTCTTTAATCGATAAATTATAATCAGATAATCTATTATAATCCATCACAGAAATAGCTCTTATCTGATATACCCGAGCTTTTTCAATTCCTGCTTTCATTTTATAAATATAACCTTGATCTAAAGAAAGATTAATTTCTTGCGTAACTACAGGATAAAAAACGGGCTTTAAACCTAAACGATCCATAATCATATCTACATCTTTAGACATCACATCCCAAAGTTCTTTAGCCAAATTACGATAATGGACCTTATGAGCTATTTCCTCAAATACAGGCATTAAATCATCTCTATGGGCTAAAGATTCAACTTTAGCCGGACCTAAATTATAACTAAACAAAGGTCCATCATCGCTAAAAATCATTTTTTTTCGAAAAATAACTTTATCATCCAACAAACAATATAAACCATGAATAAAAATAACTAAAGTTAACAAAAAAGATAAAATAATATTTATAAAAGAATATTTCTTAAAATAAAAAAGCAAAAAATTAAAATCAATGCGACGAAAACACTTTAAAGATATTATATTATATTTTGATTGAAAATATAATATAATATAAACAATAATATTTTTATAAAAAACATAAAATAAAGAAAATAAGAGCAATAACAAAATAAAAATATAAAACTTATTATAAAAATCGTCCTCTATTGAATCATAAAAAAAGCCGATAAAATAGATTAGAACAACAAATAACAAGAGAAAAAATACATAAAAAAATATCGAAAAATCAGTAATTATCTTACTCTTTTTACTAAAAAAACAAAACCAATCCCGCAAAAATAGAAGTTTTTCATGTAATAAGAATGTAAAGCATCGATAAATTAATATAAGAAATGACAAAAAAATAGCATAACATGTACAAAACCAAACAAGCTGCCCGTATGGAACATAAAGCTTTATCGGAATTAATGTATCAAAAAAAATATTTAAAACTACAACGGTTAGATCAAATATGTACAGCGAAAATAAATATGCAGCAAAAATAAATGCATGAATTATAATATTATGAAAAGTTATAATAAAAAGCAATTTAATTTTTTTAATATTACCAATACAAAAAAAAAATTTTTCTCTAGCTAACCCAGAACATATATTATAATATATTTCAATATTTTCTGTTTTATGAGTAATAGTTAAAAGTTTCTGAAAATATACTAAATTAAAAAATATAACACCTAAAACAACAATATAAAAAAGATTAGAAACAACGATAGGCATAGGTATACCATCTATAAAAGGTTCTGGCACCACTGATGATAAGAGGATACCAATATACTTCGAAAAGTCACTACCGAAACATATTTCCGAAAATATAAAAGCTATAAATTTATTGTATATAGATAAAAAATATAAAAAAAGCAAAAAAAGATAAATAAAAAAACAATGAAATAAAATACCTATAAAAATCTTATAAGAAGAATTCATACGAAAAAGAAGTGAAATAAATAATATCATATAATCAATACCTAAACCCTTGATTTTATATAATTTAATCATTATTATAAATATTAATTATAAATTAAGGATATTAGAATTGCAAACAAAATTATCCCAACACATTCATAAACATCCGGTATCAAATTTTGATTAAATTCATAAAATAATTAAATAAAAAAATTTAAACCATAAAATAAATAAAGGTATCGTCCTTAAATATTAATATATCCGATTAATAATAATATAATTTAAACATAAAAATAGCCATTATCATAGATTTTAGTATATAATATTAAATTCTTAACTCTCTTTATATGGGTTCTTGGAAAATTTCAATGAATAATGCAATATTAGGAATCATTTATCAAAAAATGAAAAAACCATAAAAGTAGCAACTCTAAACTTAGATGAAAAAAATAAGTATTAGACTAATATCACAAATATTAAATTTTATCTTAATAATAATATGCATAGTTCAAAATAACAATACCATATAACAGTATTATTTTGAACTAAAAAAAGATATCGCATTTAAACTTAAAAGCATAAATCTAAAATAAAAAATTTATTTTATATCTTAGAATATATTTATAATTAATAATAATAGATACATAATATTAAAATAAATTCAAAATATTATGCTGATCGAAAAATAAGTTATAATAAAATCTCAAATTCTTATAATAATAAAAATTAATCATAATAATAAAAATATATTAATTTTCAAGGAATATATTATAAAATCAAACCTGATTGATCTATAAATTGCAACAAATTTTCTATTCTAGATATCCAAGTTTCCTGCTGTGCATATAATTGACGATCTTCTAGACTTTCCTTAGCAGGTCCATATAAGATACTATCCAATGAATTAATCCATTCATCAGCCATTGATGCAATATTGATATATGGACAAGCTAGTACTTCAGCGATAGGTGTGGATAAAACAGTTATACCCACAGATAGATATTCATACATTTTCAAAGGAGAACTGCTATGAGTCATATAACGCACTTCAAATGGTATAATACCTACATCAAAAGCACCTATATAAGAAGGTAGATCAGCGTATAACTTCCAGTCAATAAAAGAAACATTTTTGAAAAAATTAATCAAAAGATTATTTCCATACGTATAATCCATACCAACAAAAACCCATGTAATTTCTTGTGTTCTTTTAATAAAATGAACCAATAGTTGAATATCTATCCATGAAGCAAAAGCCCAACTAAAACCAATTATAGGTTTAGAAAAATTCTGAAATTCAGTTGGTACAGGTAATGATTTTGCATCTTTAAAATGTTCACTATCAGCAGCATTGGGCAAATATAAAAGTGGTTTATCAGGCTTCTGAGGAGAAATTATTTTATATAATCTTCGGCTAACAACTGTAATAAGATCTGACTTTTCTAAACATTCATGAAAATAATTATTATTATTAGTCGCATACTCTTCTACAAAATCATCTAAATAATCAAAAATAAACACTTTAAAATTTAATCTTTGTTGAACTTAAAATACTTAGGATGACTCAATACAAAAATTGCTTCTTAATCTTGATTTATCGCATATCTTCGACCCACCAAATTAACACCATCTATAAGGAGCTTGTCCAATAAACCATTTTAAATAGTGTTTAAGAACCTAATTTAATAAACAAAAAGCTATGATAATGGCTATTTTTGTGTTTAAATTAAAACATTACTAATCGGCTATATTAATATTTCTGAACAAGCCCAAGAAACAACTTATCATAATCAAGAGAATGATCAATAAAAAAACCTCTTCATTAAGAATTGCTAAAGCTTTACACATTTATTGAGGTCTGTGAAATAAAGTATATTTTTACCAATAAATATGCGACATATAGCTCCAACGCAAAAAACCAACTCCTATATTTTTTATTATAACTAAATTTAATATATGATTTCATAAATAATATGTTACCTTTTTTATATTAATATACAATAAACTATGATTTTGTCCAAAAAGCAATGTAAAAAGAGTTTAAGAACCAAATTTAATTCAATGGACTTGTCCAAGAATCAATGCGAAGGGAGTTTAAGGGGCTAAGCAAAGGCATTCAAAGCTATGGTAATAGCTATTTTTGTGTTTAAATTTCATCAATAGTGTTAAAATATAAAAAAAGAAGATTTTTGTTTTAGGGATTTTATTCCTAGGTTTAATTTGTCATTTTTGTAGTTATAAACAATGAAATTCTATTAAAAGCACCTAACTAATAAATATATAAATGGTCAGAATTTTTAATTTTACTATTTAGCTTGCTTTTTTATCTTCTTTAACTTCTTGGAATTTCCCTAAAGCTAGATGAGAATTAAACATTGCGCATATTAAATCAAATTGTTCTGGAAATTTTTTAGGATTATTACGATATCTATTAGAAATAATCTTAAATCTTTTTAACCAACCTATAACTCTTTCTACCAATGATCTTTTACGAGAAATTTTTTGATTATACTCCTTTTGTTCCTGGGTCAAATTCTTTAACTTACTTCTTTTATATGGTAAAAGAAATAGCTTTTGTAAGCCCTGAAAGCCTAAATCAGCGATTAAAGTGGCATATTCAGATAACCATGGAATGTACGAATCTTTAAAAAGCTTAAAATCATGTACACTCCCGGGTGCAAAATTTGTGTAGCCAATAGAAGATGTTTCAGCACAAATTGCAAGTAAAGACTTCATTTTTGGGTGTTTTTTTCTTCCAGATTCATATTTTTTATTATCTTTTTTTGGTCTTTCTATGCGCACTTCAGTACAATCGAATATAAACAAACCAAATATGAGAGATGAAAAATATGGGCTCTGATTTGCAAGATATCTTTTGGATAATACTTTCTTGGCGATACCTTGTATCTTTTTTATGATGTTATTAAATGTGCTTTTACTAATACCAAAAATTTGTGCAATCATTATATTCGTAAGCCCAAGAAAAAAATTATGAAAAAATAAGTATACTTGATTTTCGGGTCCAAGGATATTGTGTCTTCAAGCCATTATTTTGGTCTTTAAATCTATTTTTCTAACTCTATTAACTATTTTTCCAAAGATGATTTTATCTACAACGACAGCAGACATGAATTTACCGTCATCAAATGCTGCTATTTTGGAATATTCCATATTTAAGTATTTAACTTTCGATTTATACATATATGCTTAATCACCTCTTTTAAATATCAAATTTTATTGTAGTATATATCTAAAAAAATCACAATGTCAATATGACATTGTGATTTTTTTAGATATATACTACAATATTAAATTCTAAAATATTATAAAGAGATAAAATTATTTTATATAAACTTATTTTTTAGCACGAACTTAAAAATGTTAATAAAATGTATGCATTTAGATATATAATTATCAATATTCAAATAATTAAAACATTAGTATTTATATATCTTAAAAAATATATAAAAGGCAGCTTTATTGTTTATTTTAAGCTTTTTTAATAAAATTTTAAAATTGACAATAACTACTAATAATCTGAACTAATCGTCTATATTAGCATTCTTGGACAAGTCCATTACACATATAGTAGATGTAATATTATCGGATGGTGAAAATGAGAATTTATATATTTAACTTGTCTGGAAAGATGGACATATACAATTATCAAAGTTTTTTGGTATTTATTGCTATCTTTAACGTTCGATTCAAAAACTTAAAATTAAAAAAGAATGATTTTTATTTTTAATATATGAAAAATAATATTTTTATTATAAATGTATATTTTTATTATAAATGTATATTTTTAATAGTTTTAAATTTCTTTTAAAAAATAAATCAGATTCGCATGTTTTTTATTTATAATATATTTTGATTCCAATTACTTTATATTTAATTTATATTTAATTTTTCGATATTTTAACACTATTTATTTAATTAAAAAATAAAATTAGCGATGATCATAGCTTTTAGTGAATTCGATTAGATTCTTAAGATACATTTTCAAGCGATTTTAGGACAAGCTAATTATACTTTCAAAACTTTTTTAGTTAGAATTTATGAGATATCAAAATTCGAAATGCCTAATTGGTCCATAAACTGAAACAAATTTTTCATTCTAAATACCCAAGTTTCATTTTGGGCATATAATTGACGATCTTCTACACTTTCCTTAGCAGGTCCATATAAAATGCTATTTAACGAATTAATCCAATCATCAGCGGTTTCTGCTGTATATACATAAGGACAAGCAACTGCTTCAGCAATAGGGGTAGATAAAACAGGTAGTCCGGCTGCAATATATTCGTACATTTTGACAGGTGAACTACTATGCGTAAGATCACGCACCTGAAAGGGTATGATACCTACATCAAAAGCACCTACATAAGCTGGTAAAACCTCGTATAATCTCCAATCAATAAGATGTAAATTATCCAAATCAACTAAAATATGATTTATCCCCATATAATCAGGACCTACAAAAACCCATGTCATTTCTTGTGTTCTTCTAATAACATCTGATAATAATTGCATATCTATCCAGCCAGCAATAGATCCCATAAAACCGATGATCGGTTTAACTAAGTTCTGCAAATCAACTGGCAAAGGTAAGGATTTAGCATTTTGAAAATGTTCAATATCAGCAGCATTAGGTAAATACAAAAGAGGTTTATCTGGCTTTGTATCAGAAATAATTTCATACAATCTTTTGCTGACAACTGTAACTAAATCAGCTTGTTCTAAACATAAAGGAAAAAATTCATTATTCCAAAAAGCAAATTCATCAACTGCCTCATCTACATAATCAAAAATCAATAATTTGGCATTGTAATCTTCTTTTACTGTCAAATATCCTGGATGATTCAACCAAAATATAGTTTCTTCATTATCATCAATCTTATATCCTCGTCCTACGATCTTAACACCATCTATTATAGAAAAATCATCACTCTCACACCTGCCATAAACAAAAAAAACATCTTGACCAAGCCGTGCCAAAGCTTTACAAACCTGCTGAGGTCTTTGTATTACATATAATGATTCCCAAGGAATATCCGACATATAAATCCAACGCACACAAATCATCTCCCAGCATTTAAGATAAAAAACCTCTTTATCGAGTTACTGAATTTTTTATAAATTTGTCGTGGTCATTTGCATATAAAAGTGGCCAAAGTATAGTATGGGCATTTATAACCAATAGTTTCTAGGATGTATGCAATTTTAAAAATATATTTATTATAATGAATTTTTATTACAATTAATCTTTGTATATAAATATAAATAATATAATCTCAGAAACAAGAAATACTTTTAAATAAACATTACCATGTTTATTTAGCTTTTAATACTTTATATAAAATCAAACCCAAAATCCCTAATTATATTTTATTAAAGTTTTTTTGATATTTACAAAAAAATATTTTGATGTTTCAAAAATATGTTTATTTTATAACGTTGGTTTTTAAGCAATATATATTATAATCCAGATAAATTGCCATATTAATATAAAATAAATAATAAGAATGCTTAAAATAAAAAAATGACAAAGCTAAATTTATAATAAATAAAAAATAGTCTTCTAAAATTTAATAATTAGATAAAAAGAGATTTAAAATAGCAAAAAGTATGATGATACCAACATTTTTACATTTAGTAGATACCCAATATCTGAAAAAAAGCATAAAAGTGTTAGCCATAATAAATTAGATGAAAGAAACCAATTATTATTATGCTTTCGTAGTATGCGAGTAGCTTATACATATTAAAATATTTCTTTGAATTTTTATGTTAATAAAAGTACTGTTTTTATAATTATCAAATCTATAGAAGATGCAGCAAAAATTCTATACAATTATCCTGGATCAGAATAATTATTAGATAATACAAATATCTTACATATAACCTATATGCTATTTAAATAAAAAACCCCTACTTTTTAGAAAACAAGAAACATAAATAATAAAGTTTTAATTATAATTTCTTTAGTAACCAAAAAAGGGGTTTGTAAATTATAAAAAAAGTAGTGTACATGATTTTAATATCTATAAAAAAGTTAGAGCTTGACCAAAAACTAACCTAAATAGAGTTTAAGAACTTAATTGAATGTAATACAAGCTATGATAATGTCTATTTTTTTGTTTAAATTATATAATTAATAGGCTATATGAATATTTCTGGGCAATTACTAATATTAATTTACATTAATTCGTATATTTAATATTATATTATGGTTTTTAAGTCATATATAAGTATCATATTAATTAAATTCAAAAGAAAAAATGTAGAAAAAAACTCTTAACAAAGTAAAGTTCGATATACAATCTAAAAATTTCAACAATTAGAATTCCTGCATAACATCATGTTAGCTGAAGAATCAAGATTTATCCCCAAAAATTAATAATAGCCACGATAGATGATTCAAAAAAAATTAGAATTAAATATAATACATGTATAAATAGTAGGTAAGGATTTGAAAAACAACTTAAAGTAATAATTATAAATATTAATTATGACTTATAAATTATACAAAAGAAAAAACCTTAAAAAATCAAATAATTTGTGCGGTTTGTTCAGATACATGAATAAGATATGATTTTATTATTTTTGATATTTAAATATATGCATGAATTAAAAGGTAAATTAAGTTAAAAACAAATTAAGTGAAAATAAATTTAAGAATTAGCTTATATTTTTTTATAATTTAATATCATAAATAAATTTCAACTGTAATAACAAGTCCTTATTTTTTAAACCAAAATATGCATGTTAAAAATAGGTAATCATTCTATTGATATAGTTTTTTATAAAAATTATAATGTAAAAAGTCTAATATATAAAAATTATCTCTAGTGATAATTAGACTCATCATATAAAATGATCATTTTACCTCATTTAGGAATTTTTATTCTTAATATTAAAAAAATAAATTAATTAATAAATTTTAATAATTTTTTAACTCTAGCATCCCAACTTTCTTGCTTGGCATATAATTGCCGATCTTCTACACTTTCCTTCAAATTACCCTTTAAAATATTTTTTAAGGATGCCACCCAATCTTCAACAGTTTCAGCAATATATGCGTAAGGACAAGCTACTGCTTCAGCAATAGGGGTAGATAAAACAGGTAGTCCGGCTGCAAGATATTCGTACAATTTGATTGGAGAACTACTATTTGTCATATCGCGAACTTCAAATGGAATAATACCTACATCAAAAGCACCTAAATAAGATGGCAAATCATTATATGATTTTAAACCAGTGAAATATATATTATCTAGATAATTAGACAAATAATTAAAATGAAGATAATCAGGCCCCACAAAAACCCATTGCATGTCGGGAGTTGCCTTCATAACCAAATAAAGTAATTTTATATCTATCCAAGAAGAAATTGAGCCCATAAAACCAATGATCGGTTTTTTAAACTGTTGTAACTCATAAGATATATCTAAAGATTTAGCATTTATAAAATGTTCGATATCAGCAGCATTGGGTAATTGTAACAGCGGCTTATTTGGTTTTATATCAGAAATAATTCTATGCAATCTTCCACTAACCACTGTAATTAAATCTGCATTATCTAAACAATCATAGAAAGTGTTATAAGAGCGAACAGAAAATTCCTCTACCATTTCATCTATATAATCGAAAATAAAAAAATTAGCATTGTAAAAATCTTTTAAATGAATATAGTCCGGATGTGTCATCCAAAAAATAGTATCTTGACCCTTATCAATTGAATATTTTTTGCCCACAACTTTAACACCATCTTTTATATAAAGAACATCGTCGGGACGATCACACTCAACAAAAAAAACCTCTTCTCCAAGATTAGCTATAGCTTTACAAATTTGCTGTGGCCGTTGAAATACAGCATCTTTTTCCCAAAAAATAGTTGAAGGATAAATCCAACGCATTAAATCACATCCTAGATAATTTTAATAATTAAAAAATATCCTATAATTTTTTTAAAAAAAATAATCTATATAAAAAGCTATATAAAAATTATTATGCTAAATATATTTTTAATACTATATTTTGCAAAGATCCATATTATGAAAATATTGATTAAATATTTTCATAATATGGATCTGAATATGCATGCGATTGTCATAATAATACAAAAAAATTAATTATGTAAATAAATTGACATAATCAACTACTTTAACCAAAACCCAATGCTTATCTCCATCAATTTCGCGAAAAGATTCTTCAATCTTAAAAACTCGCTTTAAATCTTCTATGAAAGGATAATGATCAAAATCATCTACCAAAATTAAAGTTCCTTTTTTACAAAAAGGCGCCAATAAAGGATATGCTAAAGAACGTCCATTTCCATGCGGTCCATCAACTATTAAAATATCAATGCTATCCTCTTCTAATTCCAAATCATGGATATTAGTATAAAAAACATTTTTAATGGCATAATTATTATATTGTTCTTTAGGTACATCCTCACCCATTTTAGACCAAAGATCTAAAGATTTCATCGGATCGGCAAATAGTAAATCTTTGTCTTCATCTGTTATTTGTTTTAAAGGTGAAAGATGAATTTTAAAATAATTACGAATATCTTTTGAATTGGATTCATCGATATATTTATTCAAAATATCATAAATTTTAATGTCATGTTCTATGCTAGATACTCGTATTGGCAATAAATCTAATTCTAAAATCGATTGCAAAAAAATTGTCGACTTACCACCTCCTAATTCTAAGATATTGTAAGGTTGTGAACGCTTTTCTAAACGACGAAAAATATGAAATAAAGCTCCTTCAGATAAAGACAGGCCTCCATAAGGATTCGTTGAATCCTTATCTATCGATATTTTAAATGCACGTTCTATATCACGTACGATCAAATTTAGCCCTCCCATTTTATCAATTTTGGATTTTTATCTAATATAGATTTATATTGACCTATATATCCATAAATGCCATCTGGATCTAATTCACAATAACGTTCATATTTTTTTTGACGATCATCTAACCTAGCCCATCCATAATGACGAATACGCGTTTTCGTTAAACAATACGGAAATGAATAAATATTTCTGGGAAAACGCCCACAATGTTGTTTAGTTGTCTGCCAAGTATAATCCAAAGATGGCACCCAACGAACTAAAAAAGGTCTGTGTACAGTATGCGCAATCCAATAACCATCTTCTCGATAATGATCTTCATCCCACATATCGTATAAACGGAAATATACAACATGATATTTATCTTGATTCAAAAGTGTATCGATTTCTGAAGAAAAATCCGAATCTAATAATTCATCTGCATCTAAATTTAAAATCCATTGCGGATTTGTAGCAACTGTAGCTTCCCATTGTTGCTTTCTAAGTAAAAACTCATTAGAAAATTTTGAATCTTCATTAACAATCAATGTCAAAGGTATCCCTTCAAGCATTTCCTTACAAACATCTACTGTATTATCAGTACTACAATCATCTATAATTACCGCATTATGAATAAAAGAACGATGTTCAAATAATACTCTCTTTAAATAACGGTCTGATTCATTACGTACAACCATAGAAAGAGTTATCTTAGATCTGGTCAATATTATCAAACCTCTTCAAAAAAAACATTTTTACCAACATCATCAATCTGATCGCCTTCATAATTTTTAGCATAAACAACCAATGTTTGTTTACCATCCCAGAATTTTTTTCTTGATTTATTACCATCCGAAATACGAAAAACTATTCTACGAGAATCATCAATCTTTTCCGGAAAAGTATCATGATCAAATACAAAAAAATGTTCCTCTGTTAAAGTTCCATACTCTTGAAAAGGAACTAAGAAAATAAGATATTTTTTCGTTTTTTGCAAAATCTTTCCTATAACAGCTATAGGATCCGAAAAATGCTCTAATGTATTTGATACAAAAAAAACATCATATGTATCCGATAAATCTAATAAATCACCAACAATAAAATCATATCGAGGATAAAGTCTTTTCGCCTGATCAATCGCTGAAGAAGCAAAGTCCATCCCCACAACCTTAGCTAAAGGAAAAGCATCCGCTAAGAGAGGCACGGCTTGACCTAAGGCACATCCAGCATCACAAATATTATATTCATTTTCCTGTAAATCTTTGTATAAAAATTCTGGCAACATGTTCAGAGCAAGATTAGCAAAATATTTAGTTTGTTCGCATCCATTATATTCAATCCAATTGCTATCAAAACGCTTCTCCCAGTACAGCTTACTATTAACATCTAAATTAGACATAATAATCACCTTGTTTTACCAAAAAATATAAATTATGAATACTTGACATTTATTTTCACCATTACATAAGTTACTCCATTATATTGTTCATAATCCTAAAAAATTCATCTTAATAATAAAATAATAAACAATCATATTATTGATGATATTTATTAATAATAACCTATATTATATAAAATATCTATAAAATCAAAAATAACACAATTTATATAATATTAGAATAATTTAATTTTAATAATAAAAAAATATGATTAAAATATAATTTTTATTTTAAATATATATCTAATAATATCTAATATTTTATATAAATAATATCATTATTTTTTAGGTTGTGTTTTCATAATATTAATTTTAATAATGATTTAATTCCCATAATAATACCAATAATTAATTATTTTAAATCAATTAACATAATTAATTATTTTAAATCAATTAACATAATTGATTATTTTAACTAAAATCCAACGCTTATCTCCTTCAATTTCACGAAAACATTCTTCAATATTAAAAACCCGCTTCAAATCTTCTATAAAAGGATAATGATCAAAATCATCTATCAAAATTAAAGTTCCTTTTTTGTAAAATGGCGCAAATAAGGGATACGCTAAAGAACGCCCATTACCATGTGGACCATCTACTATTAAAACATCAATACTATTTTCTTTTAATTTCAAATCGCTTATATTATTATAAAAAGCATTTCTAATAGTATAATTATTATATTGTTCTTTAGGTACATCTTTACCTATTTTAGGCCACAAGTCTAAAGATTTCATCGGATCAGCAAAAAGTAACTCTTTTTCTTCATCCGTTATTTGTTTTAAAGGTGATAGGTAGATATTAAAATAATCTTTAATATCTTTTTTTTCTGATCTATGAATAAATTGATTTAAAAAATAATAAAATTCACTATCATGTTCGACACTAGTTACTTTGATAGGCAATAAATCTAATTCTAAAATTGATTGTAAAAAAATCGTTGATTTCCCTCCACCTAATTCTAATATATTATAAGATGGTAACTGCTTTTCTAAAAAACGAAAAATGTTCAATAAAGCTCCCTTAGATAAAGACATACCTCCATAAGAATTAGATGCATCTTTATCTATTGATAACTGAAATGCACGTTCTATATCTCTTATAATCAAATTTATTCTCCCTATTATATAAAATCAGAATTTTTAAAAAACATATTTGTATTTAACTATTACATAAATAACATATTACTCTAATCTCCAATGAAATACATAGGACTTTAATAGAAATATTAATATATATTATTAGTAATGATGTAATTTAAAGATAAAAATAACCATTATTATATTTTTTAGTTCATTCGATTAGGCTATTAAAAACTATTTACAAAGGTTTTTGAACAAGATCCTATTGGTTAATGATAATCGATGCAACAGAAATTTGTGTATAGAATTAATAATAAACTGATTATTGATAATAATTAAAAGCTCGTATATCGTATACAAGAAAATTTAGAACATGATATTTATCATTATTGAATAATATCTATATCTTTAACTAAATATTAATCTAATAATTAATCTGAATTTAAAATATATGGCAGAAAAATTGAGATTATTGATGTTTAATTAAAAATTAATATTAGAGTAATCTCTTTATGTATTTCTTTAAAAACCTCTACTATATGATCATTACTATAATAATACATATTTACTGCATTATAAATAAAAAATGATGTCCAAATGATGATGTATTTTAAATAAAAATATTCTTTATTTATAAATGGCCATGGAAAAATCTGCCTTAGATCTGATCAATATTATTAAATCTCATCTAAAAAACATGTTTAATAAAATGATAAATATTATGATTTTTAGAATATAATTCAATTTTTATTAACCATTCTAGAATCTAATTACCGTCATTTTATGAGTTTAATTTAAATTGGATTTTGTATGCAAATCTTAATAAAATATTTATTAATAATTAAATTTTATTTATTAATTTAATATATGGATTTTATTTATCCGTCTTTATTTTTAAATTGAATAAAAACACGTATTAAAATCAATGCATGCCTTACTTTACATGTTTAATCCCGATGTAATCTTATACACTATGACCAAATTGCATTAAATATTACTTAATAACATCTATTACATTGAAATTATAATTCCTATGCAATAAGAATTTAATTTTAATAATTAGAATAAAAATATAAAATATTAAAATAATTATCCATAAATTATATTTTCACTTGATTTTTCAAATATTCTTTTAAAACCATAAAATATTTTCCAGCATAAGATAAGTCGGACAATCGATATATATGATAAGCAGGTAAATGAGTATCAACATAAAGCGGAAAACCCATCGCCACAGCAAGAATACAAAAATATCTATCTTCACCAAAAAAACGAAACATTATATATATCTGTACATGCAAAAAAAGCAAAAAAATGTAAATTATTAATAAAAATAATAAAATATTATTGCATTTCCAAAGTTTACAATATATTACATTTTAATATTTTACAAACAAAAATAGACATTCCGCTATCACCTGTGTAGAATGTAAGTGTTAACAAAAAACCAACAGGAGGATAGAGAATGTCTATTAATTGTAGGTTAACAAATAAATCTCATTTGGTCAAATTTTTTCGTAAATTGGGGTTAATATCCCAATTTACTTCATCTGTTTTTAATCATATTTTGCAGATTATTGATGGTATGTTGTCACAAAACTTTAACGGAACTTTGTCAGATATTCATAAAAAAAACTTTTATAACAGGTGCCGCCAAACGATAAGCCATATGATGACTAATTCAAAATGGGATGAAAAAATACTTAGTGACGCCATAAACAATGTTGCTTATGAAGAAGTTATCAATCAAGCTAAGAGAAAAAATAAACCTTACTTTCTGATAATTGACGATACAGTATGCCATAAGACAAAGCCATCATCATTAGCTGAACACCCTATACAAGCAGCAGGTTACCATTATTCTAATCTAGATAAAAGAAGTGTATATGGTCATTCTATTGTTCAAGCTATGTTACATACAGATGGTTTAAGCTATCCTATAGAAGTTACACGTGCTAATAAAACAGAAAGTAATAAAATGGATACTGCTTGCGATATCATATCTAGTGCTCCTGAGCCAGATCACAAAGCATATGTTTGTGTAGATTCTTGGTATATTTCAAAAAAGATCATCGAAACAAGCTTAAAAAAAGGATTTCATTTTATAGGTGCATTAAGAATCGATATTGTTATTTGTCCTTTAGGCATTAAAAATCAAATAAAAATGTTTTTAAATTTTATAAAAAATAAAGATACAAAAGTTGTTACCATTAAAAAACAAAAGTATCGTGTTTATAGATATGAAGGTAATCTTAATTTTATTGACAATGCAGTTGTCCTTATTTGTCTTAAGGAAGGTCAAGATATATCTAAAGCAAAAGCTTTTATTTGCACAGATATGGAGCTAAGTAATGAAGAAATTCTAAATTATTATTCGAAAAGATGGGAAATCGAAACCTATTTTAGAACAGCTAAAAATTATCTTGCTTTACAAGGATACCAAGTCAGATCCATCAAATCTTTAGATAGATACTTAATTTTACAAATGTTTGTAGCAATGTATTGTATACATACAGGTAATGGTAATCTCCTAAAGGGATTACGTAAATATCAGGCTAAAAAAGAAGCTGATCGAATAGAAGATATGATTGATATATTAATTTCATCCCTTAAAGAGGTAATATCATATTTAGATGTTCCTACGCATATATCTGTGAAGCTTATTTTATCACGTGCCAAAAAAGGATTAAGAGCAGCACTAAGGTCCTACTGTTATCAATTTAAAGAGGTAGCCTAAATCTGCAAATACAATTAAAAAGGATAGATATGGTAAAAAAACTAAAAAAGCTAGATTTGTTTTTTGACCATTTATAAATATAATTAAATTTATTATAACAATACAAATATATAAATTCTCTTTTTAGAGTAATTAAACATAAGGATGCTAAATTACTCTAAAAATAAAAACGATCTTTTGTATAAACAAATAATGTTCAAACTTAGATTATAATAAACTTTTTAAGTTAATTTTTGAAAATCAAAAATTATGGCCTATTTTTTTTGGAAAGTACAGATATATAATCAAAAGATACGCAAGAATCTAATACTTTATGATTGATCCAGGTACATGAACCTAATCCACCCAATTCATACCAACCTGGTATAAGTAACTGATTCAAAAACTGACGAACTCTTCTAAGACGTTCATCCTTTGTTATACGTTCCCCTCGACCTAATCGATAATTGGTATATTCATCAAGAAGCCAAACTTGTGGAAGTGTCATATAACCAGGCTTAGAAGTTATCCAGAAAATATTAGAAACAATTGGTTTATCAGCTTTTAATAGTTGATTAATTGTTTCAGGATGAATCATAATATCCGAATCAATCAAAAATACATAATCATATTTTTTTAAACGAGCATAATCAAGTATTTTATTTTTTAAATCCACTACTTTATTAACAAGTTCTGCATTCCAATAATGTGTATATTCATTCTTAACATGCTTAGAAAATTCATTACAACCTAAAATAATAGTATCATCTACAGATTCAGCAAACTCAAATAAAATTCGTTTTGAGAATGGATGTTTATTATCATCGAAAAAATAAAATGTCAATTTTACGTTCTGATTAATACCTAGACACTTTAAACTATCTAAAAAATATAAAAGAAACTGTGGGTGCTGTTGTACAGGACTGCCAATAAAAATTCGTATTTTATTATTAAATAATATTCCGCTATAAAATAAAAAGTGTGAATAATTGTATTATTTAAATGATAACATGTAATTTTAAATATCAAATTATATGGATATTGAAAAATAAAAATCTAATAAATAATTATTTTCAAAATTAATAAAAAACTCTATAAATATATAAATTAAATCCTATAATTGAAAAAATACAAAAAGAAGTTAAAAATAAAAAATATTTTTTAACCTTACATTCAATATATTATCTTGTCAATGAAATGTTAAACTTAGTTTATAAATAAAAAATTAATTTAATTTAAAATTTATTATCAATAATTTGATGAGAATAAAAATATTGATAATGAAATCTATACTTATTGAAAGTTATAAACAAAGATATTTTAGATAGTTAAAATAAAATGTTTGAATAATTATAAATATATATTATTACGAAAAGAATATAATTTCAGTCGCTTGCTATAATTTATTTAAATACTTTTCGGCTGATGATAAATTTGATGATAAACATACATGAGCTGGTAGATGTGTATCAACATAAAGAGATAACCCCAATACAACCGCGCGAATACAAAAATGTCGATCCTCGCCAAAAAAAGAAATATTAGGTATTTCATTAAATGATACTCCTAATTCCAAAGCATATCGATTCATAAGTGTACAAGCACCTAAGCAACCTACTTCATACAATCCAGGTACTCGCAATTTGGTCATAAAATCATTAATTATTTTTTGTTTTTCATCATCTGTTACGTTATCTTTAGGACCTAAACCATCAAAATCATATTCATCCCGAAGCCAAACTTGTGGCCTTTCTTTACCACTCGATCCCCAAGGAACCCAAAAAATATTAGAAACAATTGGTTTATCAGCTTTTAATAATTGATGAATCGTTTCTGGATTGATAAGAATATTAGAATCTATTAAAAATAAATAGTCATATTCTTCGGAAAGCGCATGTTTAATTATAGCATTTTTTAATTCAGCAATTCTCCAAATATGTGCCTCTGTGTGATGATATTTACCTTCATCATCCATATATGAATATACTTGATTTTGATCTAATAAAATAGTATCTGGTAAAGATGTGGCAAAATCAGAAATTATTTTTTTCGATGCTGGATCTTCATTATCATCGATAAAATAAAATGATAAAGCAATCTCCTCTCGGACATTAATATTCTTTAAACTTTCTAAGAAATAATTCAAAACATCTGGATTGCGCTTAACAACGCTACCTATAAGGATTCTTATTTTATTATTAATACTATATACCTCCAAATAGTTTATATTTATCACCAAAAAACAAGATGATAATAAACCTTGTATGTTCAATGACAATATAAATAATTTTTGAAAATAAAATTTTTTATATCTTTTTATATACTTTGCGAATAATAAGATCTAAAAATAATCAAAAATATCTTATTAAAACCATTTAAAATATATTATTTATAAATTTTCATAGAAAAGAAAATTTTTATTCTAATTGAATAAAAATAATTATTTATATACTCTATTTATAAATTTAAAAAAATAATAATAAATAACTAAAATATTTACATATAATTAACTTTTATATAATATTGAACATGTCTGGAAATATTGATACCGAAAATTAAAAAAAATACTTGGTATTCATTGTTATTTTTTAAATTTTATTAAAAAATTTTAAATAAAAAATAAAAATAACCATCATCATAGCTTTTGGTGCATTCGATTAGATGATTAAAATATATTTATAGCAATTTTTGGACAAGATCATTTAAAAATAAGTATTATATTAAAAAGAAAAATTAAAATTGAAGAGAAATAAAACCATCTAAATCATAAAATAATTTAAATATTAAAAAATAGTTTTAAAAACAAAATAAAAAATTATTTACCAAAAATTTCTGATTTTATATCTTGTAACATTCTAAAATTAAAAAATCTTTATTATGATAATATGAAAAATAAAATATTAATGCCCCAAAAAAAAAATTATAATATATATATATATATATATATATATATATATATCACATAAAAGAATTCCAGAAAAATACCCAATAAAGTATAAGAAGTCATGTAAGTACTTTGATTATAAGGAAATCTGTTTTTATTATACCTAATTAAAAAACACAAAATTTAGATCATAAATCTTAATAAAAAAATTAAAAAATCTTTTTAATAACTTCTTAATAATCACAAAAAATAGCTAATGTATTTCTTATGCTATTTTATTTATATAAATAAGATATAAAAATATATTATTTATTCTTATTGTAACCACTTTTCTTGTTTCGTGATTTTCCTCTGTTTAATCCTCTTTTCTTACTGTCTGTTTCTTTGTCTAAATCAACCTTGTTGTCTGTTTCTTTATCTAAATCAACCTTGTTGTCTGTTTCTTTGTCTAAATCAATATCGTTGTCTATTTCTTTATCTAAATCACTATTGTTGTCTGTTTCTTTATCTAAATCACTATCGTTGTCTATTTCTTTATCTAAATCACTCTTGTTGTCTGTTTCTTTATCTAAATCACTATTGTTGTCTGTTTCTTTGTCTAAATCACTATCGTTGTCTATTTCTTTATCTAAATCACTATTGTTGTCTGTTTCTTTGTCTAAATAAACCTTGTTGTCTGTTTCTTTGTCTAAATCAACCTTGTTGTCTGTTTCTTTGTCTAAATAAACCTTGTTGTCTGTTTCTTTATCTAAATCACTATTGTTGTCTGTTTCTTTGTCTAAATCAACCTTGTTGTCTGTTTCTTTGTCTAAATCAACCTTGTTGTCTGTTTCTTTGTCTAAATCAACCTTGTTGTCTGTTTCTTTGTCTAAATCAACCTTGTTGTCTGTTTCTTTGTCTAAATCAACCTTGTTGTCTGTTTCTTTGTCTAAATCAACCTTGTTGTCTGTTTCTTTGTCTAAATCAACCTTGTTGTCTGTTTCTTTGTCTAAATCAACCTTGTTGTCTGTTTCTTTGTCTAAATCAACCTTGTTGTCTGTTTCTTTGTCTAAATCAACCTTGTTGTCTGTTTCTTTGTCTAAATCAACCTTGTTGTCTGTTTCTTTGTCTAAATCAACCTTGTTGTCTGTTTCTTTGTCCAAATCAACCTTGTTGTCTGTTTCTTTGTCTAAATCAACCTTGTTGTCTGTTTCTTTGATTGATTTCATATTACACTTAAATAATTTGTCTTTTGACAACTCACTCTTACTGTCTTTTTTGTCTTTTGACAACTCACTCTTACTGTCTTTTTTGTCTTTTGACAACTCACTTTTACTGTCTTTTTTGTCTTTTGTTAACTCACTTTTACTGTCTTTTTTGTCTTTTGTTAACTCACTCTTACTGTCTTCTTCTTTGCTTAATTTAATATCATCCTTAAGTGATTTGTCTTTGTTTATTTTTAAAACTTTGGTTTTTCCTGTTTTTTGATCGTTTGTTTCTATTTCTTCATCAAAATCACTTATGTCATTCAAACGCCATTTAGAATCACTAAAACTACTTTTATCATTTGAAAAATCAAAATCATCTTTTTCAATATTATTTTCATCTGATGTAGATTCAGATAATTCTTGAAAATCCATTTCATCATCTTCGATATCATTTAATATTTTAAGAGAATCTATATTGTCAATTCCTTCATCGTTATTATTAGAAAAATCATCATTATCTAAATTAAAAGATATATAAGATTCATCACTATTTTTTTTATTCTTATAATTACCCAAAGATCCTGATTTTTTATTCATTTCTTTACTATCCATATTATTCTTCCTCATTCCATCTTGTTGTTCTTTATCATAATTATCCGTATCGTCGTTTTTATTAGGAAAATCATGTGATTTAAAATCCTTACCTAACAAACTATCATTAGAAAAAGATGAGCGCAATATGGCTTTCTTAGCAAATGATAACGCATTACGAACTTGTTCCCAAGTAAACTTTTTTTTAGAATCACTACTATCTTTTTGTTCAGGTAGCCAATCTTGTGATTTATCAATAAAATATTTTTTAGCTGTTTCTAAAGTCTTATGTAGAGTATCTTCATCTAAAGCACTATAACTATCTTGAAGTTTCTGCGTTAACTGATTTAAAATATCTTTTTTTGAATTTGCTCCGTCAATAAATGACGATGAATCATCTTCGGAATTTTTTTTGTCTTTATCCTTTATTTCTGTTTTTTTGTCATCTTTTTCTCTAGTATTTTTTTTTGTTATATTCTTTGATATCAATTCAGCATATTTGTTTGATTCAGATGATTCCGAAAATGATGTTTCCTGTTCATTTTTATCTTTTTTTGCATTATTATTTAATCCATCAAAATATTTTTGATTATGCAACATACTAGGATGTGTTGGATGATATGCAAGAGCCCTATCATTATGTTCTTCAGCTTTTTCATTATTACCTATACGATCGTAACATACACATAGCTGTAAATGAGGTAACCAAGTCCAAGCTGTCATATCAAGGGTACCCATGATCTTAGGTGGCTCTCCTAGTTGTGTAGCTGTCTTATACCAATATATAGCATGATTTAAGTTATTCTTTTGAAAAAAGTACATACCTAAGCGACAACACACTTCTGCACGTGGTAGATCATAGAGAAAGCTTCTAACAAGAGCGTCGTATTCATTTATAGATTCACGTAAATGACTAAAACAATCAGCTAATTTCAAACATGTAGATATATTATCTTCTACCCATCCTTGCTGTGTTTGTAAAAAACGATTGTAATATTCTACTGCTTCTTCATAATATGCATTTTCACGCAATTCATTGGCAAAATAATAAAGATCTCTAACAGAAAATTCTTTATTTTGCGACTGCAAGGTGCGATAAATACGCAAGTTACGATCAGTATACTCTTTTATTTTAGAATGGTGAATAGCAATATCAGTTTGCATAATATTGCCACTGACAGCTAAGTATTCATGAACAACACCTATCCACTCAAAATTACAAGATCTACGTACTAAGCGATTCCTTTTAAGGCTTATATTGGGTTTACCATGCACATCAAATGACAAACAATAATCCATAGCTATGCTATCAACATCTGATCTTAATGTCTGTTTTAAATTTTTTAGTTTTTCTTTGTTTTTAGAATTAATCACATCATCAGCATCTAACCAAAATATATATTCCTTGGTAGCTTTAGAAAAAGCATAATTACGTGCAGCAGCAAAATCATCACGCCAAGCAAAATCATATATCTTAGCTTCATGTTCAGCGGCAATGTCTTTTGTATTATCCTTGGAACCTGTATCAACAACGATAATTTCATCTACTATACCTGAAACACTACTCAAACAATTGTCTAAAACTTCTTCTTCATCACGCACAATCATACACAGGCTTATGCTAATCATATAAATCACCTACTTTTCAATGATTTTCGTAACATATATTATTATTCTTAATTAGACGATTTTCATTGAAATATAATATCATATTCGTGAGATGGCTATTTTAGTTAAACTTTAAATACATTTATTTTCAAAAATCTATGCAAAACAATATTATGATACACAGGTAAATTATAATAATATTTTTTATACAAGTAATTTATCAATAATTATATCCTATAAAAAATGAATATTGGTTATTATCGAATATGATACTCCTATATCTAATGCATAATGATTACTAAATGTGAATTCAATAAATGATAAACATCAAATATAATATTAGAAAAAAAAACAAAAATCTATTTATTGGATATAATTATTTAAAATTTGGTTTGATCAGACATGTAAATAACATATTATCTTAAAAAGCATAATTTAATATCATAATTTATCATACATGCCTTAGTGGTACGTCTGTAAATGTTCTAAAAATAATCCAAAAAAATTTATTAAAATTTAAAAAATAATTATTTAATCATTTGATTATGTTTCACCAATATTTAAATCATAATATAAAGCAAAAAATTAGATGAAAACTCAAAATAACATAAATATATTTTATTATAAATTAATTTAGGAATAATAAAATTAATCTAATAATAAAAAAATTAATCTAATAATAAAAAAATTATGATTAAGAAATCATATAAAATTTAATAAATATAAAATAATCTAATCAAAATAATCTAATGCATATTTTAAGATATATAATTTAAAAGTAGTTTGCTTTTTTAAAAATCATATTTTTTAAAAAAAACAAGGTCTGTTTGATGAAACAATTTTAATATTTGAATACGTGATATTGGCTGTTATAATTTTGGTGGCTAAATAAATACCTAAATTAATAAATTTATTTTATATAATTTAAATATTTTTTTATATAATTATTTTTTTAATAATATGCCTAATAATCTAATCATTCTAATTTGTGATTAATTAAACAAGATTTTTTTCATTAGCTCTATCTTTGAAATATTGCTTAGCATCTGATAAATATTTATCTGCAGCAGGAAAGTCTGCTTGACGATATACATGATAAACAGGTAAATGTGTATCAACATAAAGTGGTAAACCTAAAGCTACAGCACGAATACAAAAATAACGATCTTCACCCCAAACCGAAAGATTGGATATTTTATCAAATGAAACACCTAAATCTAATGCATAACGATTAATAAGCGTACAAGCAGCTAAACCTCCTACTTCATACAATCCGGGGACGCGTAATTTATCTATAAACTCAACAGTTCTTTTATATGATTCTTCCTCAGATATATTTTCATTATATTGTTTATAATACAAATTATATGTATCTTGAAGCCAAACTTGCGGCATTTCCATCGTATTAGGTTTCCAACAAGTCCACATTATATTTGAAACAATAGGCTTATCGGCTTTTAGTAATTGATTAAGTGTTTCTGGATGTAATATAGTGTCAGAATCAATTAGAAATACATAATCATATTTTTCTAATCTAGCACTTTGCAGTATTTTATTTTTTAAATTTGCTACTTTTAAAGTCAAACTGTCATTCCAATAATGGGTATCTTCATCTTTAAAATAATCCATAACTTCATTATCTTCATCAATTATAGTGTTAGGAAAAACATCATAAAAATTCTTGAGTAAAAGTTTAGACGCAGGATCTTTATTATTATCAATAAAATAAAATGACAACTGTACATTTTGAGGAACAATTAAATACTTAAAACCCTCTAAAAAATATGTTAGAACCTCTGGTTGTTGTTGAACCGGGCTACCGATCAGAATGCGCAATTTATTATACACGGAATATATACCACCTTTTATATATTACGATGCATTAATAATCAAAAATATAATGTTTATAATATTTTATTTTATTAATATTTATTGTATGTTAATATATGATATTAAAAATATTTATAAATAAAATCTAATAAATATAAAAATTAAAAAACAGAAAATGTATTATTAGAATATACATAACTAAAATTTTAAAAAACATTAACTTTATTTTATTAACACTATTTTCTATGAATTTAAGATACTTATTAACATTATTATACTTTTGATATAATAATGTTAAATTATTTTTAATAATATTTTAAGTTATGTTTCCGATCATCTTATAATATATGCTAAATAAAATTATAAGCTATAATTTATTCTAAGAAATAAATAAAAAATTATGTAACAAGTTAATTTATTTTTTTAATACTAGTTAAATAATCTGATGCTCCTGGTAAATCAGCTGAGCGATATATATGATAAGCAGGTAGATGTGTATCAACATAAAGTGGTAATCCCAATGCCATCGCACGAATACAAAAATGCCTATCTTCGCCCCAAAATGAAATATTAGGTATCTCGGAAAAAGATACTCCTAATTTTAAGGCATGACGATGAATAAGTGTACAGGCACCTAAACCACCGACTTCATACAATCCAGGGACACGTAATTTATCTATAAACTGTCCTGTTCTTTGTATTATTTCAAAATCTGTTAAACATTCTCCTCGATGTTGATTATACATAGTATATATATCCCGCACCCAAACTTGCGGCATTTTAATCGTATGAGGTTGCCAAGATGTCCAGAAAATATTGGCCACAATCGGTTTTTCAGCCTTTAATAATTGATTAATAGTTTCTGGATGGATAAGAATATCTGAATCGATTAAAAAAACATAATCATATCCTTCATCAAGTGCATTTTTAAGAATAATGTTTTTATATTCAGCCACTCGCCAAATAACATTTTCGGGCCAATAATGCGTATATTCATTTTTTGAATATTCACATATACCATGATCATCTAATAATATATTATTAGATGAATTTAACTTAAAATCACTTAATATTTTTTTTGATTCTAAATCTTTATTATTATCAACAAAATAAAATGATAAAAGAATATTTTCATCAACAATTATATTCTTTAAACCTTCTAAAAAATACTGTAAAACCTCGGGTTTTTGCTGTACAGGACTTCCGATAAGTATACGTATCTTATTATTAAGCATCAATACCACCTGTAAATGGTTCTGGAGGATTACTCACAAAACCGAAATGATAAGCAATCGCCTCTGTAATACGTTGCGATGCTTTGCCATCACCATATAAATTTGCCTTATTTTTTTTAAACCACAAGGGTTTATTTTCAAGCCATTTATGTGCTGTTTGTATAATATCATCTTCATAATCGCCAACTAATTCTGACATACCAGCATTAACAATCTCTGGCCGGTCAGTTTTCGTACGCAAAACAAGCGTGGGTATACCTAAGCTAGGTGCTTCTTCTTGTATACCACCTGAATCCGTCAAGATCAGTTCACACGCAGCCATAATATTGTGACAATCAAAAACATTAAGTGGCGGTAATAAATAAATACGCTCATTGTTAGATAGTTCTCTTTTAGCTAACATTTGCACATTAGGATTAGGATGAACAGGAAATAAAATTACAATTTCTTCGTGTAATTTTAAAATGCCAAGTAATGCCTTCATGATACGCTGAATAGGTTCACCAAAACTTTCACGTCGGTGCACAGTGACAAAAAGCCGCTTTTTACCTTTTGTTTTTGTTAAAACAGGATGTGTATAATTCGATTTGACCGTCTTAAGAATAACATCTACGACTGTATTTCCTGTAATATGAATATTTTCTTTTTTACATCCCTCCGCAATTAAACAATCCATATTATGCGATGTGGGAGCAAAATAATAATCAGCAATATGATCTGTTAGACGTCGATTCATTTCTTCTGGAAAAGGACTGTATTTACCATAAGAACGCAAACCAGCTTCAACATGACCTAAAGGTATACCAGCATAAAAAGTAGCAAGTGATGCAGCTAAAGTTGTTGAGGTGTCACCATGAACTAAAACGAGATCTGGTTTTTCTTGTGATAAAACACCTTCCATCCCTATAAGAACGCGATTAGTAATCTGCGTAATCGTTTGATTTTCGGTCATAAGATCTAAATTATATTTTGTTTTGATCTTTAAAAGATCTAATACTTGTTTTAACATATCATCATGTTGAAAAGTTGCACACACACTAGGTTCCATCATGGGATGTTCATGTAACGCTTCAATCAAAGGTGCCATTTTAATAGCTTCTGGGCGAGTACCAAAAACAATAAGTATATTCATTTTATCTTTCACTCCCACAATATGAACTCTAAAAAAAAGAGGAGAAAAAGAAAGTAAAATAAAATATATCTTTCTTCATCCCTCAAATATTTATGACAAATAAGTCATATTAAAACATTATTTTTCGAAATCTAAAGCTTATTCATTAACTCAACAATATTTTCTAATTTGAATTGCAAAAGCATTTCTTGATTTATCGTGGCTTGCAATGTTTTTGTAACTAAATTATTTATTGCCATTAAATTATCCAGACTTACTTCTGCTGGAGGTGTAATACCCGGTAAAGTACCTACAACAAATTGTATCTTTTCAGCCTCTGCATTAATGATATGCGCTAAAGCAAGTTCTTCGAAAGCAATCGATGATAACATTAAAGCAAGACTTTGTGCAGGGGTAATACCGATAATCGGCGTAATATTCGGAATTGTAGCTTGTGACATAAAGTAATGCACCTCATTTTAAAATTTTTGAAAAATCGAAAATCAACTTAAAGGTTATTCACCAGATCGGTTACATTTTCTAATTTAAATTGTAACAACATCTCTTTTTTTACTACCGTTTGTAATGTTTTCTTAACTAAATTATTAACCCCTATAAGGCCTTCCAGCGTTACCTCTGGTGCGCTAACACCAGGTAACGTACCTAGTACAAACTGTATCTTTTCAGCCTCTGCATTAATGATATGCGCTAAAGCCAATTCTTCGAAAGCAATCGAGGACAACAGCAATGCAACACTCTGGTCTGTAGTAATACTAATGATAGGCGTTATATTGGGAATACTTGCTTGTGACATAAAATTCACCTTACCTTTCTAGATTACTAACATGACAAGCCCGGATTAATTATCCCGTAAATTTGTCTTGTTAGTATTTAACGATGATTCCCATTTTATGTCTCAAGCACCTATTAATGTCTGTACCAAAAACAAGGACAAGCAAATGTTATAAAAAATTAATTCTAGAAACCCCAAAAATTTTTGCATATGAAAAAAATACAAAAAAAAATCAGATTAACTGTATATACATGAAAATACAGGACTTGTCCAAGAATCAATGTGAAGGGAGTTTAAGGGTCTAATCAAAGGCATTAAAAGCTATGATAATAGCTATTTTTGTGTTTAAATTCCATCAATAGTGTTAAAATATAAAAAAACGAAGATTTTTGTTTTAGGGATTTTATTAATAGGTTTAATTTGTCATTTTTGTAACTATAAACAATTAAATTCTATTAAAAGCACCTAACTAATACATATATAAATTGTCGGAATTTTTAATTTTACTATTTAGCTTGCTTTTTTATCTTCTTTAACTTCTTTAACTTCTTGGAATTTCCCTAAAGCTAGGTGAGCATTAAACATTGCGCATATTAAATCAAATTGTTCTGGAAATTTTTTAGGATTATTACGATATCTATTATAAATAATCTTAAATCTTTTTAACCAACCTATAACTCTTTCTACCAATGATCTTTTACGAGAAATTTTTTGATTATACTCCTTTTGTTCCTGAGTCAAATTCTTTAACTTACTTCTTTTATATGGTAAAATCACGTATAGAAATAGCTTTTGTAAGCCCTGAAAGCCTAAATCAGCGATTAAAGTGTCATATTCAGATAACCATGGAATGTACGAATCTTTAAAAAGCTTAAAATCATGTACACTACCAGGTGCGAAATTTGTGTAGCCAATAGAAGCTGTTTCAGCACAAATTGCAAGGAAAGACTTAATTGTTGGATACTTTTTTCTTCCAGATTCATATTTTTTATTATCTTTTTTTGGTCTTTCTATGCGCACTTCAGTACAATCGAATATAAACAAACCAAATATGAGAGATGAAAAATATGGGCTCTGATTTGCAGGATATCTTTTGGATAATACTTTCTTGGCGATACCTTGTATCTTTTGTATGATGTTATTAACCGTGCTTTTACTAATACCAAAAATTTGTGCAATCATTCTATATTGTAAGCCCAAGAAAAAAATTATGAAAAAATAAGTATACTTGATTTTCAGGGTTGAGTATATTTTGCCTACCACCCTTTCTTTTGGTCTTTAAATCTATTTTTCTAACTCTATTAACTATTTTTTCGAAGATGATTTTATCTACACCGACAGCAGACATGAATTTGCTTTCATCAAATGCTGCTATTTTGGAATATTCCATATTTAAGTATTTAACTTTATATTTATACATATATGCTTAATCCTCTCTTTTAAATATCAAATTTTATAGTAGTATATATCAAAAAAAAATCACAATGTTATATTGATATTGTGATTTTTTTTGATATATATTACAATATTAAATTCAAAAACATTATAAAGAGATAAAATTATTTTATATAAACTTATTTTTTGGCATGAACTTAAAACTATTAATAAAATGTATGCATTTCAATATATAATTATCAATATTCAAATAATTAAAACATTAGTATTTATATATCTTAAAAAATATATAAAAGGCAGCTTTACTGTTTATTTTAAGCTTTTTTAATAAATTTTTAAAATTGACAATAACTACCAATAATCTGCACTAATCGGATATATTAGCATTCTTGGACAAGTCCAGTGTTTAAGAACTTAATTTAATGCACAAAAAGCTATGGTAATAGCTATTTTGGTATTTAAATTACACCATTATTAATAGGCTATATTAATATTTCTGGACAAGTCCTGTATATATGTACCTGTAAAAGCCTCAGATAAAATACTACTATATATTATATGTATAATATATAGATAGCTTGATAAAAAAGAGCAATAACTTCCTTTTTTTAAACAATTTGCTAAAAAAATCTGCGGGATAAATTATTTATAATAGAGATTCTTTTTATACTTCATAGTATGGTTTAATTTCAGTACTTATATCTTACAAAATTGAGAAAGGTATGTGTATTTTTATACCTGTTTCCTTGTTAAAATCTAATCTGCAATTTTTGCTGAATTTTCAATCAAATATTATAAAGAAAAATTATGTCTAAAATAGCAAAATATTAAGAAAAAAAAACATAAAAAAAAACATAAAAAAAAACATAAACCATATAAGTAAAGTAAATTTAAAAGCTGATGTAGCTCTAATAAAAAAAATAAAAGAAATTACTTATCCTAAAATCCCAATCATTAATTTTATATATTAATCGTATTATACTTATTACAATAAATCTGATGAAACAAATATTTCTATCCAAAAGCTCATATAAGTAATAAAAAATGGTGTAGTCCCATATTTATTGTGTATTAGTTTAGTAAAAAGTCTCCATCTTTACAATTGTCAGGCCCACCAAAGGTTTTGTTCATAAGCGGTTATAAAATTGTATACGATGGGGGTAAAGGAAAAGAACGAAAGGGGATCGCCTCATGAGCATGCCGCAAATTCCGGAGGGAAAGTTTAGACCTTCCTATATGGAAGTTATTGTTGACCTATTGGAATCTATTGCTCTAGAAGAAATTGCTATTTCCCATCTGATTAATGCTGAAGCCGAGAAGATCCAAGCTTTCGTGGGTAAAAATCTCGACTTCCCCACCTCTCCTTGCAATGCAGAAATTAACCGTTTCAATCAGGAAGTTCATAAACTAATTGACGTAATTGTAATGAAGGAATGGCTATTACTTCGAAAATTAGAAAATATAATTCAAATTAAACATTGTGGAGAAAACAATGAAGAATGAATTAACAATGTCTATGGAGACAAACAATAAAAGAAAATGGCCACTCTTACATCATCATTCCGTTGAAAAATTAGAATCATCTATGACTAATTTCTATAAAGCAAGATTATTTATGATCAAAGCCTTTATAGCGAGAAACATGGATGAAAAAAACTATAAATGCGATCAATTTTTACCCACGTTAAAAGGATTACAATACTGTTTATTAAAAAGACATGTATTAAATACAAGAAGCAAACCTATGGATATAGATAATGAAGAAGGATTTATAGAATATTCAACAGAAAAAAATATATCAAAAAATACATTAAAAGATTTTATTGATGAAAATATAAATAATCAAAATTTGGACGAAAAAAAAAAATTTGATACATATATTAAACAATTAAGTACATATGAAGAAGAAAAAAAAGCCCTAATAAATGAAAAAGATGCAAAAAAAGCAAATAAAAACACCAATCCCAGATATCAAACTACGATTATTCATGAATCACCCTCTATAAATATAAATAAAGAAATAAAAACCGAAGTTAAAAATGAATCATCATACAATTCATCAATATGGAGCTCAGAAAACAATCTATTTGATAATTCCTCTAACCTCCAATCATACTCAGAAAATCAAGACAATTTCCCAGATCCTCTTTTATCTTCAAATAAAATATTCACATCATCATCCAAAACACCTCCTCCGTGGATAGCACCAAAATTAAATCAAAATACAAGCATATCCTCAAGCAATATCAATGATTACAACAAAATCAATAAATACACCAATAACAGAACTTCTAGTTGGCGAAAGTATGGAGAAAGTATAAACAAATCTTAAAAATCACTCGAATTCAATTGCCGAAATATGTCTAAAAAAAGAATTCGAGTAGATACTCAATTTAAATATGCTTCGATTAAAATAATAATTAAACATTCATGAATTTAATTAAAATATATTAATAAATATATAAAGCCGAAAATATTTACTTAGCATTATTTTGGAGGAGATAATAAAAATGAAAAAAAAAACCATTTCTCTTTGTATGATTATTAAAAACGAAGCTACTTTTATTGAAAATTGTCTGAAGGAATTAAAAGATTTTGTTGATGAAATGATAATTGTAGACACAGGCTCTACAGATAACACTATTCAAATATGTAACAAACTAGGTGCAAAAGTTTATCCTTATAAATGGGATTATGATTTTTCTAAAGCACGAAATTATAGCTTGGAAAAAGCAACATGTGAATGGATTTTATGGATGGATGCTGATGAAAAAATAGAAGAAACAGATTTACCAAAATTACGTCAATTATTAGATCAAGAACCAAAAGACAATATTTTTTCTATTCAATTAATAAACTTCCATGGCGACCCGCCACCTAATACAGACAGATCTTTTATAATTGCTCATCATCGCTTATTCCGAAATAATATGGGATTCAAATTTGAAAATAAAATTCATGAACAACTTAATATAAATGATATATCACCAAAGATAACAGAAATACCTAAGCTGCCTATACGTGTATATCATTATGGATATATGGAATCAATAGCTAAAAATAGAAAAAAATTCGAAAGAAATCTAAATATGCTTGAAGAAGCTCTTCACCGCGGAGATCCTAATCCTTGGATACCATATCATATTGCTAGCGAATACTATCGCATAAAAAAATATGACAAGGCTTTTGATTATGTAAACAAATCGATCATGCGTTTTATTGAAGAAGGAAAAACCCCACCTTCTTTGCTGTATAAATTAAAATATGCTATCCTGCTAATCGTAGGTAGTGTAGATGGTGCATATCCTGGCATAGAAAGGGCTATTGCCATATACCCAAATTATGTTGATTTACATTTTTATAAAGGAATTATCTTCTTTGCTAAAAAACGTTATAAAGATGCTTTAAAGGTTTTTCACCACTGTATAGATCTGGGTGAAGATCATATTGAACATCTGATTTTAAGAGGTCTAGGAAGCTTCCAATCATGGTATTACATAGGGAAATGTGAAGAAAAATTAAAAAACATTATGGCCGCAATATATGCCTATGCCAAATCATTAACTATTTCGCATTCATATGAACCACCTTGGAATGCCTTAATAAAATTAATTAAAAATAAACACCAGTATTTTGATATAGATGAAAAACAATTAAAAGAATTAGATGCACCCACAATTGAAACAAAAAAAATGTTATTAGAAAAATTAGAAATGCATGCAAAAAAGAAAATAGCTAAAACACCTTTATAAGATATAAACAATAATCTATAATTCTAAAATTTCACAACTTAGATTTTTTATAAAATACAATATAAACTTATTTAATTTTTCGTTTATTGAATTTTATGCTTATTGTATCAAAAAAAAAATAAAAATAGCAGATAATACATTATCTGCTGATCAAACTTAATTAGCTTTTTATTTTATTCTCAATTTTATTAGGTTTTTTATTATAAATTATTTATAAATTATTTATAAATTATTTTTTATTTATTTACAGATGTTTTGGTTAGAAAATTAGCCGAAGCCATTGCTAAATATCTATTATATGAATCATAAATAAAAGAATTGGCAGTCATTGTTTTTAGACTAACACGAATAACGTCTACTCGGATGCACAATATGCCATTATTTATTACTTCTAAATAACGAACATTTAAGTCAGTTGTAACAATCATATGTTTGTCTCCTTTATCTAAGACTGCACGAGAAACATAACCCATCACAATATCAAATAAAGTAGCTATGGCACCCCCGTGCAAAAAACCATAACAATTTTTTAAACCATCATGTATCTCCATTTGATATTGATATTTATCAATATCACGAGCAATTTCTTTAATCTGAAAAATTTCTTCAAAAGCTGATGGCGATTTAAAACCTGAAATATAGGTTGTCGGTGGACGCCTTTTATCGTTATAATCCTGATTATTACACAAAATAAACATCCCCTTTTATATTAATTATAAATAAAATGGATAATATGAAAAATCAAAAATATTAAAAATAGCAGGAAGAAGGCCCACGCTATGCGCTTTAGAAACCAAAAAATGAATGAAAAATTATGGTGTTACTATAAAAGTACTATTTATCAATCACACACAGCACCTAGAGGTTTATGGCGTTATATATACGGCAACCGCTCTATACATGTAGAATTAGGTACAGGTAAAGGCGATTTTATCTTAGAAGCTAGTGATGTAGACGAAAAGTTATGGATAGGTATAGATAAATTATATCAACCTTTACAAACAGCTATTTATAAACGAAATATACAAAAAAAAAATTATCCTCTTCTTTGGCTAGACGTAAAAAACTTAAAATCGATCTTTACACAAAATGAAGTTGATCGATTTTATATCCATTTTTGTGATCCTTGGCCTAAAAGAAAACATGAAAAACGACGTTTAACACATCCTATATTTTTACAAAAGTACCAATATTGTTTAAAAAAAACAGGCAACTTGGTTTTAAAAACAGATCATCCTAAACTATATAAATATAGTATTAATCAACTTAAAAAAGCCCATTGGCAAATAGTTGAAAAAATAAGTGATCTACATAATAGTTCTATCGATAAACAAAACATAAAAACGGAATATGAAAAACGCTTCTATAAAAAGGGAATTCCTATTCTATACTTAAGAGCAATTCCGCCGAAACATTGACACCTTCCCTAGGCAAAGCTAAAATATATAAGGTCTGCCAGTATTTTGCTCGAGTATAGATACTCAGAATGCTTAGCATGAAAATAAAGTTTTTTGAATGAAGGAGATAGTATAAAAAATGGCACGCTATACAGGTCCTAAGTGGAAAATCAGCCGTAGATTAGGTATATCTCTATCGGGAACAGGAAAAGAATTGCGCAAACGCGCATACGGTCCTGGACAACATGGTCCTAATAATCAACGAAGGAAAGTCAGTGAATATAGTTCACAATTAAAGGAAAAACAAAAATTAAGATGGATGTACGGTTTGGGTGAAAAACAATTCCGAAATCTGTTCAAATTAGCTGGTAAACAACCAGGTATCCAAGCGCAAAATTTATTTGTCTTGTTAGAAACACGCTTAGATAATTTAGTTTATCGTTTAGGATTTGCACGCACTAGACAACAAGCCAGACAAATGGTCGTACATGGACATATAAATGTAAATAACTCCCGTGTGGACAAACCATCTTATCGCGTAAGTCCTGGCGATGCTATCAGCATGCGTGAAAAAAGCCAACAATTAGCGATCGTAAAAGAGTCCTTAGAAGCTAATCCCAACGTACCTGAATATTTAATCTTAGATGTAAATAAAAGAAGCGGTACGCTTGAAAGATTACCAGACAGAAGTGAGATCTATGGAGAAATTAATGAAGCACTAGTAGCCGAGTTTTATTCCAGTTAACATCTCCTCAGACTGAGGGGATGTTTTTTTCTATCTTCATAAACTTACGTCTACCAACCTGAATCACATCTCCTGTATATAAATCATCCTTCTCATAATCTGTACACTTCTCTCCATTAACCCTAACAGCCCCTTGCGTCAATAAACGTCTGGCATCGCTACGACTAGCAGCAAAGCTAGATTGGGTCAAAAAATCAACAATAGTAAAAGGGTTATTTTTTATGAGAAAAGTAGGTATATCCTGGGGTAACTCTCGCTGCTGAATCGTGCTTTTAAACCATGATTCAGCATCTTGGGCTTGTTTTTTATCATGGTATCGCGCAACCAGATGATAAGCGAGTTGCATTTTAGCATCACGTGGATGTAAAGCACCGGTTTGTAAATAAGAAGTCAAATGTTCTAAAGCATCTTCATCATAACCTAAAGCTAATTTATAATAATCAATCATAATATCGTCTGGCAAAGACATTATTTTGCCATAAAAAGATTTAGGCTCTTCTTTTAAAGCTATATGATTACCCCAACTCTTACTCATCTTGCGCTTACCATCTGTTCCTAAAAGAAGCGGCAAAGTTAGAGCAACCTGCTCTTTCATTCCATAAAAACGTTGTAAATTTCTCCCCATAGAAATATTAAAAATTTGATCGGTACCACCTAATTCAATATCACTCTTCAAAATAACGGAATCATAACCTTGAAGCAATGGATATAAAAATTCCGTCAAGCCAATAGGTTTATTTTGTTGATATCTCGTATTAAAATCCTCGCGCTCCAACATACGAGCTACTGTACATTGACCTGTCAAAACTAGAAGTTCTTCCATGGAAAACTTAACAAACCAATCACTATTATAAATAATCTCCGTTTTTTTGGGATCAAGCAGATAAAACACCTGTTCTGCATATGTTTTAGCATATTTCTGTATTTCATCTTTATCCAGTTGACGACGATTAGTTAATTGACCTGTCGGATCACCAATACGTGCTGTAAAATCGCCAACAACTAACTTAATGCGGTGACCAAATGATTGAAATTGTTTTAGTTTGTTTAATAAAACACTATGTCCTAAATGTAAATCATAAGCAGTTGGATCAATCCCTAACTTCACAATAAGTGGTTTTTGCTCCGTTACTGAAAACAAAATTTTCTTGCGTAAATCAGCAGGCGGAGTAATCGTAGCTACACCAAAAGATAAACGATTAAATTGCTTATTGACCATATCTTCTATATTTTCTTTGTTTTTGTAATTAATATTATTATTTTTATCATTAATATCCGACATCATCAAAACCTCCTCAAATTATCTTACACCATAAAAATATATTATATAAATATTTATGTTCTATCAACGAAAAGAAAAAATGTTTCAAAAAAACTTTTAAGGTATTGAGACATTTTGCAATAAAAAGTATAATTAATTTATAATAAAATATGGGTATAGATATAATATTATAGAAACTAATAAATAACTTAAAAAAATAAAATATGTATAGACAAAAAGTAACAATATAAATAAATTCAGATCATATCAGAATTCATTAACTATTTATCCAGCTGTTTCTAATAAAAAAATCCTAAATAAACCCAATAATCATAGTCAATTTATGGTAGAATATTGTCAATAAAGAATTATGTGGCTGAAATTAGCTTTAATTTATAGTATAAACAATCTTGGTGTCCCCTATAGCCATAAATAAGCAATTAATACAAAAATTAACATGAATAAATACCTTATCGTCTTTTTACAGAAAAAAACAAGAAAATAAATAAGAAAATAAAATAAAAGTTATAAAAATGATAAAAAGAAATAAAAACTTAAACTAATAAAAAATTCAATCTTAAAAAATATAATTAATTAAATCATCCAAAAGAGATCTCGTAAACTCAGCCCCCACGATCAACATATTTAAGAAGGGGATAAAGTAATTGGAACATAAAAACAAAGAACAGCAAAAATTGTACCAAAATAATGTATTTCAACAAAAATATACATCTCCTGAAAAATCATTTTTCAAAAGAATTAAATTAAAGAAAATGCTATTATATATGTTTTTTATATTAATATATTCTTTTATAGCTGCGTCATCAGTCGTTATAGGCATTTTTATCGGATCACTGAAAGAAATGGAAACGTGGTCAAAGGAAAAAATAGACGCAAAAATGCAACCACATAGGAATAGTCAGGTCTTTTTTAATGACTATGGAAATTCAGAAAATGGTGAGTCGTTGTCAGCCGGTGACTTAAATAGCACTATCTCAAGTAACCCTGAGACAAACTATCAAGATATCCCAAATTTATTAATTAGGGCTATTCTTTCTAAAGAAGATGCCAATTTTTTTAAACATTCGGGTTTTGACGAAGTAGCCATTACCAAAGCTTTCTACAATGCCACGAAAAAGTATCTGGAAAATAATATTCTGCAAACTGATACAACAAAATTAACAGGTGGTAGTACCATTACGCAACAAATCGCTAAGGTTGTCATACTGAATAATCAAAAAAAACAAGATCGCAACTTTCAAAATAAGGTAAAAGAATTATTTATATCTTTTAGAATAGAGCAAGAGTTCTCAAAAGAAGAAATTCTACTTGTATATATAAATCACGTTCCTTTAGGTAACAATGAATTTGGTCAAGAAGTTCATGGATTCAAAAGCGCATCTCAAAACCTTTTTGGTAAAGATTGGCAGGACTTGAATTTAGCAGAATCGACATATTTGGCGGGGATGATTTCTGCACCTGCTAACCGTAACCCGATTTCATGTAATCGTCCTGAGGTCGCTTCTTGTATAACTAAAGGTAAAGAGAGTCAGTTGATTACCTTAAATCATCTACTGAGAAATCAAGAAATAACTCCCCAAATGCATGAAGAAGCTAAAGATTATGAGCTTGTATTTAGAAAAGTAGATAGAAAAAAACAAACTATTAAACATCCTTTTGTCATTAATGCTGTAGAACTTGAAATGACAAAAATTTTAGAAGAAAAAGGTTTTTGCAAAAATAAAGTTGATCCTGATAAGAAAAACCAGATAAGCGGATGTGCAAATTTAGCGAGAAATAACGGTTATAAAATACACACATATCTAAACCCTGAAATCCAAAAAATTATCCATGATGCCTTACCAACAAATTTAAATACCATCGTACATCATAATAAAAAAGACAAAGAACATATCGCATTAACAGTTGTTGGGCCGAAAGGTAACATTATAGGTTTTGGTAATAGTCATGAATATTATGAATCAAATTATAACAATGCACTGCAATCTAAACGTCAAACAGGTTCTTCAAATAAGATTATCGCTGTTTATGGTCCTGCTTTAGAAAAAGGTACTATAAATGAAAATAGCATTATTAACGATAGAGAGTTCTCGCGAGGAAGAGGTAAAGGCAGTTATAAAAATGCTGATGGAAGATATGAAGGACCCATGCCTCTGTGTACAGCAATTAAAAGATCCAAAAACGGCGCCGCTATTGATGTCATACGAAATTATTTAGGCGTTAATGATATGAAAAAAATGCTTAAAAGATTAGATATTGATCTAGATAAAAACGATGGCGAACCCGTAGCACTAGGTGGATATACTTATGGAGTTACCACTAAACAAATGGCTGGTGCATTTGTACCGATTACAAGCCCTTATGGATTTAGACCACCATATGTCATTAAAGAAATTTATGATAAAAAGGGAAATAAAATCTTTGACCACCAAAAAGATATCATAGCCGACAAGGTTTTTTCACCTAGCACCCAAAAAACACTTATAAAATGTATGCGTTTAGTTGTTACCGAAGGTACAGCAAATAGAACCGTAGGTAGTGGTTTGAAACAATATAATGATATCATAGGTAAAACCGGTACCACCAACGACCACAAAGATAGCTATTTTGTAGGAGCAGATAGCGACGGGATTACAATAGCCGTGCATCAAGGTTATACAAATAATATAACATTAAGCGATATCTCAAAAAGTCAAAAAGCTTTTGTAGAAGTATATAAAGCATTAGAAAGCAAAAAATCAATGATATTGGAAAATGATAAAGATAATTAAAAAATAATTAAGTTGAATATAATTTAATAAAGCATAAAAAAAGAAGAGTCATGATGAACTCTTCTTTTTTTATGCTTTATTAAATTATTACTTTTAGATAATCAACTTGAAATAATAACTTTTAAATCATAAACTTTAAATTTTTAACTTTTTTTATTTTTTTTCCTTTAAAATACCCCGTATTAATTTTTTGAATTTATCGCTAATACTATTCGCTATATCTAATACTTCTTGTGAATTCAAGAGGTTTTTACTCATACCTGCTGCCATATTGCTTATACAAGAAATACCTAAAACATCCATCCCAGAATGCCTAGCAGCTAAAACTTCAGGTACAGTAGACATACCTACAGCATCTGCACCCAACATACCAAACATCTTAATCTCAGCTGGCGTTTCATAAGCAGGGCCTAAACAAGATAAATATACGCCTTCTTTAAGATCAATATCGTTTTGTTTAGCAACACTTTTTGCTAAATTACGTAACTTCATATCATATGCAACTGTCATATCGGTAAAACGCTCTCCTAAAGAAGGATCATTTGGTCCAAGTAAAGGATTGATACCCATATAATTGATATGATCGTTAATCAACATCAAATCCCCAGGCTTAAATGATGGCGATATTCCACCAGCAGCATTGGTCACAAAAAGCCATTTAGCTCCAAGATACCGAAGTACACGAATAGGTAGTACGACCATAAAAGGCGGATGACCTTCGTACATATGGAAACGCCCAGACATAACTGCAACGTTTTTGTTTTCAAGTCGACCAACAACTAAACGTCCGTCATGACCGATAACATCTGTAGGAGGAAAATGAGGAATATCCGCATACGGTATAACCACTTTATCCTCTATATCTTCAGCTAAAGCCCCTAAGCCTGATCCTAAAACTAAAATAACTTCCGGAACCACTGATACACGACTTGATAACCAATGACTAATTTCTGGAACTATCTGGTGAATCTTCATAGCATAAATCATCACCTTTATTTTAGTATAATCAAAAAGTTATATAACATTATATAACTAAGTACAAAAATCCAAAGATGGCTGCAAGGTTATTTAATCTAATTTTTTTAGATTAAATAACCATTGAATGAAAAATATTTTTATTAATTAATATATAACAGTCTATAATTCGCAGCTCTTATAAGTTAATAATATTAAATATAATGCTTAAATGTCAAATTTAGATTAAAGAATCAAAACTTTCCCCGGAAGGTGAATGAACATCAAAAATCGTCGCAATGGTAGCTCCGACATCCGCTAAAGTGGTCCTTGTACCCAAATTCTTACCCTTTTTATTCTTTTGATAACAAAATAGAGGTACATATTCTCTTGTATGATCAGTCCCTATGTAAGTTGGATCATTACCATGATCTGCTACGATTAATAAAAGATCATCCTCAGCAAGCGTTGATAACAACAAAGGTAACTGCCGATCGAAAGCTTCAAGTGCTTGACCATAGCCTTTTGGATCGCGCCTATGACCGTATAACATATCAAAATCCACCAAATTGATAAAAAACAAAACGCCGTTATGGTATAAATCACGCGGAAGATTATGCAAAAGATTCATTAATATTTTCATACCATCATCATTAGAAGAAGTCTTATAACTTCTTTCTATCCCACTACCGGCATATATGTCTGAAATTTTACCAATGCCAATTGTTAAACGATTATTATCAGCTAAAAAATCTAAAACTGTTTCATGCGGTGGCTTAATCGAAAAATCACGCCTATGTGACGTGCGTTGAAAATTACCAGGCTCTCCTATATAAGGACGAGCAATTACACGAATAACTCTATCATTTCCCTCAGATGTTAATCCATGCGCCATAGAACATATATCATATAGTTCTTGCAAAGGAACAACATCTTCATGCGCAGCAATCTGCAAAACACTATCTGCAGATGTATAAACAATCAAATCTCCTGTCTTCATTTGCAAAGCACCAAATTCATCAATAATCTTCACACCAGAAGAAGGTCTATTAGCTGCACGTATAATACGACGTCCTATTTTTTTTTCTAAAATTTGTAAAAAAGATTCTGAAAAACCATTTGGATAAGTAGGAAAAGGTTCCTCTGTAATAACCCCCATTAATTCCCAATGACCGGTTGTCGTATCATTACCTTTAGATTTAGTCATCATCCGACCATATGAAGCTAAGGGGATATGTGCTTTTTTAATACCTGGTATATCAATCAAATTACCCAAACCTAAAGATGACAATGTGGGTAACTTTAAACCACCACAAAATAGAGAGGTATGAAGTAAAGTATTAACACCCTCTTCTTTAGCATCGGGCAAAGCACCTATACCTACACTATCAAGAACCATCAAAATAACACGCTGAAAATGCATAAGATACCCGCTTTCATAAACATCAACTTTAAAATTAATTTAAAAATAAATGATAAAAGCAAAATATGTAATTAAATAATATCGTGTATTTTATGATAACAATAGTTTGTGTTATCTATAAGAGGCAAACAAGTAACCTTACCCTGATAAACATTGACACCCTTAGCTAGAGCTGCATCTGCCAATATAGCACCCTTTAAACCTTTATCAGCAATCTTTAAGGCGTAGAGAATTGTTGCCTGTGTTAAAGCAAACGTAGAAGTACGAGGTACAGCCCCCGGCATATTAGCAACGGCATAATGTAAAATACCAAATTTTTCATAAATGGGGTTTTCATGTGTCGTCACACGATCAATCGTCTCAATAGACCCTCCTTGATCAACAGCAACATCCACAATCACGGACCCTTCCGTCATACACTTCACCATATCCGCGGTAACCAAACAAGGAGCCTTCCCACCAGGCATAAGAACTGCACCCACAAGAAGATCAGCTGTAGCCACAGCGGAAGCAATATTATAGCTATTTGAAGCCAAAGTATCTATACGACCTTGGTATAAAACGTCTATCTCACGCAATCGTTGAAGATTAATATCAAGTATCGTAACATGAGCACCCATACCCAAAGCTATCCTTGCGGCATTAATACCAACAACACCACCGCCGATGATAACCACATTCGCCGGTCTAACACCCGGAACACCGCCTAATAAAACACCCCTACCACCATTTGTTTTCTCTAAAAACTGCGATCCTACCTGAATAGACATCCTACCTGCAATTTCACTCATTGGAGTTAATAAAGGCAAACTACCATCAGCTTGTTGAATTGTTTCATAAGCTAAAGCAGATACACCAGATTTAATCAACGCTTCGGTTAAAGCAGGGACAGCAGCCAAATGAAGATAAGTAAACAAGATAAGTCCAGGTCGTAAATAATCATACTCAGAAGCCAAAGGTTCTTTAACTTTTAAAACCATATCAGCTTGCTGCCACACATCTTTAGCACATTTCACAATCTCCGCCTGACAAGATAACCAAACATCATCTGTAAAACCACTACCCATACCTGCACCGGCTTCAATTATAACCTTATGACCGGCTCGAACTAATAATTCAGCACCAGACGGAGAAATAGCAACTCTGTGCTCTTGTTCTTTAATTTCTTTGGGAATCCCAATAATCAATTTCAATCACATCCTTAAATATAAGGATAAATATAGATATAATCCCATATAATGAAAAGATAGCTTACAGATACAAAGATACCTTGAAAACATAAAAAAAATCAAAAAAATAATTCGCGAATTAAATCATATATAAAAACAGGTTCATATAACAAAATATAACAAACTACAACATTTTATTCAGCAAATCATTTTCTGCTGTTATTTATCTTTGACATTTTTTACACATTCCTTGAAAAATTAATTGATGGTCTAAGATTTTAAAATCATATGATTTTTCAACATAATTTTCCACAGAAATTAATAAATCTTCTTGTATTTCATCGACAAAGCCGCAATGGATACATAAAAGATGATGATGATGATGTGCTGAAACTTCATCTCGGAACTCATAACGCATAACACCATCACCAAAACTAATTTTATGCAAAATCCCTAGTTCAAGTAATAACTCTAACGTACGATAAACTGTGGCTAAACCAATCTCCGGCGCTTTAGCTTTCACTAACAAATAAATATCTTCAGCACTCAAATGCTCTTTTTGATTCTCAAGAAGCACACGGACCGTTGCCTCGCGTTGGATCGTTAACTTATACCTATGAGCAGCAAGCAACTGCTTAATCCGTCCCATACGCTTCTCCACGCAACCTCTCCTTTCATTTCCCTAATACAAAACACATTATAGGCGAGCTGGAAAATGAAAGTCAAACAATAGTACTTGTTTAGTTATAAAATGTACCTTTATTTTATAACTAATACTTATAATATCACATAAGGAAGTAATTTCTGCAATAAAAATGGCGCCATAAAAGCTTCAAGAAGTGCAGAAAAAAGTAAAATAGCTGCCAACATAAGTGTAAAAGATGAAAAAAGCAAAAATCTTTTATAAAAACCACTCAAATCATCTTTACGAAAACGATGTCGAATAAAATACAAAGAAAAAGAAACACCCGCTGATACCATTAATAACCATACCGGGACATTTAATAAGTGCTTAGGTAAAACAGCAATTAAAATAACAATAAAACCTTTCCAGGCAAGTTTGTGAATCAAAAAAAAAGTCGTAAATCCCAAAAAAACACCTTGTAGAAATAAAATAGCTAATAAAAAAGGCAAACCTAAAATAGATAAACTCAACAACCAAAGTAACCCTAATTGTTGCAATCTGTCTAAAATAGCATGCCTAAAAATATCTCCATACTCTGAAATTATACCTTGTCTTATATCAACCAAAAAATTATTTAAATAATTGAATAAAATATTTTCTCGCTCACTATCCAGTGCTTGTACAAGAACAGCTCCGAAAATAAGCCCCATGATAAAAAGGATAACAACAAACAATAATGGCGGTGATTTGTGCAAAAACATTTTTTCCGTCTTGAACAGAGAATTTATCCGCCCTTTATCAAATAACCCAAAAAAAGAAAACGGCTTATGATCCGTTGAAAAAAAATACAACATATCCTTTTTACGTGTTTCTTCTTGCATATAGCACCACCCTCATTTCACCATTACCATTCTCTATGCAAGAAGGTCCACAAAGATACGTCTCAAATAACTACATCCGGAAAGGAATCGTCGTAAGAATAACATTTCGCTTAGTTAATAAAAATAAACGGATAAAAAGCGTCGATTGGTTATGCAAAATACGTTGAAACCATCTTTTAGGGATCAATTCAGGTAAAAGCAATGTCACACAACGATCTTTAACATGCGAATCTTGAAGAAAAATTTCAACAAGACGTAAAATTGGATGAACTAAACTACGAAAACGCGAATAAATAACCAATAATTTAACATCAGGATACATCTGCTGCCATTGTTCTCTAAACTGTTGGCTAGATGATAAATCAAAAGAAACATGTACAGCCACCATACGTCCTTTAAGACGACAAGCATACGCCATCGTATTCATAATAATACGATTTATACTACCCACCGGTATCACAATCAAATGTTCATCAGAGGTTAAAAATTCTTCAGCTTCTCTTAAACGCAACTTCAAACCAACTTCTTTATAATGTTTATATATACCATAAAAAAACATAACCATTATAGGTAAAATCACTAAAATAATCCAAGCACCTTCGGAAAACTTTGTGATCGAAAAAATTAATAGTACAAGCAAAGTAACTAATCCGCCTATTGCATTAATAATCAAACTACCTAGCCATCCTGGAGGGCGCTTTTTATACCAACGCTTAACCATACCAAACTGAGAAAGGGTAAAAGATAAGAAAACACCTATAGCATATAAAGGTATCAAGGAACTAACATTACCATCAAAAATTACAACTAAGAGCACAGAAGCAAAAGCCAAAGCGATAATCCCATTAGAAAAATTAAGGCGATCACCCCTGATAGTGAACATGCGAGGTAAAAAACTATCTTTAGCCATACTAAAACAAAGTAACGGCAAAGAAGCAAAAGAAGTATTAGCTGCCAAAATAAGGATCAAAGCCGTAGCAATTTGAATCAAATAGTAGATAAAACCCCGCCCAAAAGTTATTTCGCCCACGCGAGATAAAATAGTATCTGCATCAGGATCATAACTTGGAATAATACCGTAACTATAAGTTAAATAAACTAGTCCTATTAATAAAACACCCAAAATCAAACCTAAAAATAGCAACGTAAAAGAAGCTCTTTTAGCGGCTGGCTCACGAAAAGTTGCTGTAGCATTCGCAATAGCTTCAACACCTGTCAAAGAGGAACAACCAGAAGAAAAAGCATGTAACAAAACAAACCACGTAAGATGGCTTAAACTGTGTTCAGGAGGAAAAGGTGGAGCAGCTATACTTTCATTCAACACCAACGTTTTCCACAAACCAGATATAACTAAAATAGTCGTCATGGCAATAAAAAAATAAGTTGGAAAAGCAAAAATATTACTAGATTCACGTAAACCGCGAAGATTTAAAAACATAATCAAAAAAATCAAAATCACAGATATAAGAACCTTATACTCTGATACATAATGCGCATAATCAGGCATATTTGAAAAAGCAGATTTAATGGCATCCACACCAGAGGTAATACTAACTGCACATGTTAAAACATAATCCAAAAGCAAAGAAACACCCGCAACTAGTCCAGGAAAAAGCCCTAAATTCTCTGAAGAAACAATATAAGCTCCTCCACCACCAGGATATTGCATGATAACTTGTCGATAAGAAACCACTAAAAGAAACAATAAAATGACAATAGCCATTGTAATGGGTAAAGAATAGCCCATCGCTAAAAAACCTACCGGAAAAAGAACCAAAAGCATCTCTTGCGGACCATAAGCTAAAGACGATATAGCATCAGAAGATAAGATAGGAAGAGCCTTCCAAACAGGTAAAGCTTCATCTTTTAATCGTTCTGTACGCAAAGGCTTACCGATCAACAAACGTTTAATAAAGGAGATCATATCCAAATGCTCCTTTCCTTTAGAAAAAATAAAAACCAATATGTTTTTAATAAAAACAATTCAATATATATAATAGCTAATACAAAAACTAATTATACTCACAAATTTTAATAAAAATAAATAAATAATATATATTAAAGAATAAAATAATAATAATAAAAAATAAATACATAGCTAAAAACATTAGTTTAAATTAACAACCAAGGCAATAACAAAACTCAAATAAAAAATAAAAGCTTGTTAAAAAACCAATGTAAAGAGAGTTTAAGAATCTAATTGCACAAACTAAAAGCCATGCTAATGGCTAATTTTGTGTTTAAATTAAATAAATAATTTTAAAATATCAAAAATCAAATGTATTTCAATCCAAACATATGATAAAGAAATAAAAGAATTTACCTTAATTTTCTGAAAAAATTCAAAGATATTAATAATACATGTTTATAAATAAAAAATTAGTATTTATAAATCAAAAAATATAAAAGGCGCTATCTTTTAATTTGTAATTTTGGAATAAAATTTTAAAAATAAAAATAAATGCCCCATATCTTTGTTAATTGTCTATATCCCAAGACAAGTCCATATAAAAAAAAACATAGAAAGAAAACAAACATAGAAAGAAAACAAACAATAAAAAAACTCAGAACTATAACTTTAATATTTATGAAAAAATTTAAGAAATTAATATTATTTTTCTTGATAATAAAATATAAATTTAATAATTTAAATGTATAAAAAAATAAGAAAAACTATATATATAAAATGTTATATATATATATTTTTTCTTATTTTAATTGATAAATATTTAAATAAAGTTCATTATCATGTATTAAGCCTAAAATAAATACTAAATGAATTGGATATTTTAAGATGGATGATAAATTAAAAAAATAAACTATAATGCATATATAAAAGAAAAACATAATTAAATATAAAAAAACAATAAAAAGATATTTAAAATAACTTATTATAATATTTATCCAAATTAAAAATTAGAGTTCAATATAAATATGGTTTTAAAATATTAAAAATTTATAATCTATATATTGAAAACTTGTTGATAATATTGAAGATAGTACGCGATAATTAGATTTTAGAAATTATATTAGCATTAACTATAAAAATTTAATCTATTTTCAATAAATAATTAATTAAATAAATATGGTAATAATGTTTGTGATAAGCACTATACAAATTTATAAAATAAATATAATATCAAACACATCGAATCAAATTTAACTTTCGCTGTTGTTTTTAATCAAGATGCTAATATTTTGATCAAAAATAAACCTTGAAAGGATTTGATCTCATATGTTGAAATCTATTTCAAATAAAATAATAGCAGGTTTAATATGTTTATCTACACTCTCTGTAAGTGCATTAATCTCTAATACAAATGCTGATGCAAATTATTATAGCCCCACTTTATTAGGCAGTGGTGGTCAATGCTCTAATGGTTATTGTAATCAATTCCCTAACGGTTATGGTAATCAATGCTCTAATGGTTATTGTAATCAATTCCCTAACGGTTATGGTAATCAATGCTCTAATGGTTATTGTAATCAATTCCCTAACGGTTATGGTAATCAATGCTCTAATGGTTGTGGTAATCAATTCTATAACGGTTATGGCAATCAATTCTATAACGGTTATGGCAATCAATTCCCAAATGGTTATGGAAATAGATCTTATGTAAGCTATGACAATTATCAAATGGGCAATCCCTATTATTAAAATGATTGCTATTAAAAATAAAAATTAATTTAAAAATAATTTTTATCTATCAAATAATTATATTTAATATAAATAAATTTTAAATAATATTAAAAACTTACTTTTATAATATGGTTTTTATTATTTATACCATTTGAATGTGATTTGATATATATGAAGCGTCAAAAATAGAAAGGGATGATCTCATATGTTGAAATCTATTTCAAATAAAATAATAGCAGGTTTAATATGTTTATCTACACTCTCTGTAAGTGCATTAATCTCTAATACAAATGCTGATGCAAATTATTATAGCCCCAATTTATTAGGCAGTGGTGGTCAATGCTCTAATGGTTATTGTAATCAATTCCCTAACGGTTATGGTAATCAATGCTCTAATGGTTGTGGTAATCAATTCTATAACGGTTATGGCAATCAATTCTATAACGGTTATGGCAATCAATTATATAACGGTTATGGCAATCAATTATATAACGGTTATGGCAATCAATTATATAACGGTTATGGCAATCAATTATATAACGGTTATGGCAATCAATTATATAACGGTTATGGCAATCAATTCCCAAATGGTTATGGAAATAGATCTTATGTAAGCTATGACAATTATCAAATGGGCAATCCCTATTATTAAAATGATTGCTATTAAAAATAAAAATTAATTTAAAAATAATTTTTATCTATCAAATAATTATATTTAATATAAATAAATTTTAAATAATATTAAAAACTTACTTTTATAATATTTTTTTTATTATTTATACCATTTGAATGTGATTTGATATATATGAAGCGTCAAAAATAGAAAGGGATGATCTCATATGTTGAAATCTATTTCAAATAAAATAATAGCAGGTTTAATATGTGTATATATAAATAATCTATGGTAACATCAATTTTATGAAATATTGCTTATTAGGATAAAATATTTGATTGAGATATCGCTGTGCCAAAAGTACTAGGTAGAAATAACTTTGGACTTGTCCAAGAATCAATGTGAAGGGAGTTGAAGGGTCTAATCAAAGGTACTAAAAGCTATGGTAATGGCTATTTTTGTGTTTAAATTCCATCAATAGTGTTGAAATATAAAAAAAGAAGATTTTTGTTTTAGGGATTTTATTAATAGGTTTAATTTGTCATTTTTGTAGTTATAAACAATTAAATTCTATTAAAAGCACCTAACTAATACATATGTAAATTGCCAGAATTTTTAATTTTACTATTTAGCTTGATTTTTTATCTTCTTTAACTTCTTGGAATTTCCCTAAAGCTATATGAAATATGAACAAATGAAGCTGCCTACTATAGATGAATTAAAAAACAAAAATGCCAATCCTGAGAAATCTAGCAAAATGATCGAGAAGTTTTTGAGTAATTTTATATCACTGGAAATGGAAATTCTAAATATAATTGAAGAATCATTTCAATAACGGGATAAAAATAAAATAGCAGAAAAATACTTAGAGCTAATGAAATGGGAAGCTGACTATCCTAATAATTACCAAAATGGCATACAAAAAATAGAGTGGTCAGATACGTCCTATAAAAATCCAAACAATCTTCATGCTAGGCTTAGTAATATAATATCTCATATCGAAATATACGCAAATAATACCGAAAAAACTAATTTAAATGAAATTAAATCTGAAAATAGTAAATTAAATAATGTAAAAAATGAATTTTTAATTAATTTTTTAAAGAAAAAAAGAGAAGAAACCTTGTCCAGTCTAATAACTGATATATATTTAAATAATGATTTTGCGAAAAAAATATTTAAATATAAACATGATAAAATTGCTAAAGTACTTTCTAAAAAATAAATCAAAAATCAAATCATTAAATTAATAACTAAAAAAATAGATTATAAGGATTATGATGAAATTGAAGTAAATAAAAAATAGATAACATAAAACAATTGAAAAAGGAGTTAAAAATAAAAATATTAGCGAATAATAATTCGATTAAAGAAATATTTAAGAATTTGAAAAAAAGTTTAGACATAGCTTCCACAAAATGCCAAGAAGCATCTAAAGAAAGTTCAAGCATCAAGCGTCAAGTTCCTTCTTCCATAACATGTGATATAGATAGGACGATAGCTGCGATTGAACTTTATGGTAATCATGATATGTTAAATAACATTCTAATAAATGCCGATCGTAATAATAGAGAAAAAATGAATATAAATATAGATAATATGCGTCAATATTTAGATATTATCTATCAAAATATCGTAGATATGAATTTAATGATGCATAAATATAATGAAACAGAAGGAGCAGTTAGAGAAGATGATTGATACCATGATACAATCAATTTTGAGGATGATTTAATCGACAACGATGGTTATCTAATCCTTGAACCTGATCCAAATTATCGAGATGATGAGGATAAAGGCATACATGAAGATGAAAACAACAATGATTCAAGTATAGAAAAAGAAGCTTTCAAAGCAGTTATGGAAGGCTTAGGATATAAACAAGATTCAAGTTCTCAAACGATGCCGCTAGATGCAAAAGAAGTAAGTTTATGTCACGATGGTTATAAATATTTCTATAAATTATTTTCTTATTATAGAGAACAGGATAAATTGATATCAGATTTAGCAACTATGGAAAAAAATCTTGCTCAAGAAAAAGCTGCGCAAGAATCAGAACAATATGATAAATATAGGTCTAAAAACATCAAAAGATTAGAATAATCTATTAAAGACATTAAAGTTCGCTTACAACAGCTATCCAATGCTTTAAGAGTACAACAAAATCTTATTTTAAACTGGCAGGGGAAAACTGTAAAAAATCTAGCAGATACCATTAAAAAACAAAATAATAAACAAGATGAGCTTTAATTATCTAATCTAAGGTAAATAAAAAAGCAAACAAAAAATGTTTGCTTTTTTATTTAAATATAAATAAATATTTATTAATCAAAATAATAAATATAAAAATATAATCACTTCAAATGGTAAGGCACCATGGTCATGACAATATCTTTTCTTTTTAATAAAAAGAATCGCAAAAGAAAAGAAGATTGATTGTGTAAAATGCGATGCCACCAATTAGTTGGTATAAATTCCGGGATAATAACAGTTATCTGTCGATGTGGTTTATGTACATGATCAATAAAATTAAGTATAGGATTAACTAAACTGCGAAAACGGGAATACAGAACAACTATACCAACATCATCTGATCGCCATTTTTGCCAAGCTTGAGCCATACCCTTAACCTCTGTTTCATCAAATGTTACATGTAAAGCAACAATTTTACCATTTAAACTTTGTGCATAATCAATCGTATTCTTGACAATCCGATTTATACCCCCTATAGGAATAATTATAAGATGTTCTTTTTCGTCATTAGCTAGATTTTTTGTGAAACCTACTTGTTTATCAAGATCTTTAAGCTTTAATTGTTGTACAACATCTTGATAATGTAACTTAATACGATAAAAAGTAAAAACTAAAATAGGTAAAACAATTAAAACAAGCCAAGCTCCTTCTGAAAATTTTGTAATCGCAAAAATAGATAAAATAACGAAAGTAACAATACCTCCGATAAGATTAAGCAAAAAACGTGGTAACCAACCGCTAGGCTTTAATTTCCACCACCTACGCACCATTCCTATCTGGGAAAGCGTAAAAGATAAGAACACACCAATAGCATACAAAGGAATCAAACTAGTTAAATTACCTTGAAAAAAAATAACGAGTAAAATAGCCGAAAAAGCTAATAAAATAATACCGTTAGAAAAATTTAAACGATCACCACGCATAGCAAACATACGAGGCATAAATCCATCTTTTGCCATAATAGACGCCAAGAGAGGAAAAGCTGAAAAAGCCGTATTTGCTGCAAGAATTAGGATAAGCGCAGTAACAGCTTGAATAAAGTAAAATGCAAAACCACGACCAAAAATCACTTCGCTAATCTGTGATAAAACAGTTTTAGCATCATTACCTTCTCCTGGCATAATACCATAGAAATATGCAAGGAATGCAATTCCTGATAATAAAGTACCCAAGATAATACCAAGTATACTTAAAGTACGTGCTGCCTTCTTTTCCGGAGGATCTTGAAACATCGGAGTAGCATTAGCTACAGCTTCTATACCTGTCAATGCCGCACATCCCGTAGAAAAAGCCTTAAGCAAGAGGAACCATGTCAAACCAACATCGTTCATATCAGGTAACTTAGTAGGTAGACTATGAGCTACCTCACCTAATACAAAAACACGCCAGAAACCACAACAAACCAAAATAGTGATAGCTATGACAAAAAAATACGTGGGAAAAGCAAAAATAGTACCTGATTCACGTAAACCTCTTAAATTCAAAATCATCACAACAAAGATAAAAAACGCCACAATAAGCACTTTATAAGGTCGGAGATCAAGATCAGGGTACAATGCAGCCATAATAGCATCTGTACCCGCCGTAACACTGACAGCACAGGTTAAAACATAGTCAATTAATAAAGCAGAACCTGCCACCAGTCCTGAAGCAAAACCCATATTTTCCGAGGAAACAACATAAGCGCCTCCTCCGCCAGGATATTGATATACAATCTGACGATAAGACATAATCAATAAAAAAAGCAATCCAATAATAGCTAAAGTTATAGGTAAAGAATAAAAAGAAACAATAAGTCCCAGAGGGACAAAAACATGTAAAAGCTCCTGTGTACCGTATGAAAGTGATGATAAAGCATCCGACGATAAGATAGGTAAAGCTTTCCATATAGGTAATTTTTCATCTTTAAGCTGCTCGGTACGCAAAGGTTTACCAATCAAGATGCGCTTTAAAAAAGAGAACATCTTGGCACCCCTTTAATATTTTAATTTTTTCATCCAAAATAATTCTTTTTTTTTGTTTGTTTTTTTGTTTGTTTTTTTGTTTGTTTTTTTGTTTGTTTTTTTGTTTTTTTGTTTGTTTTTTTGTTTGTTTTTTGTTTGTTTTTGTTTGTTTTTGTTTGTTTTTGTTTGTTTTTTGTTTGTTTTTGTTTGTTTTTTGTTTGTTTTTTGTTTTTATTTATTAGCTTCAAGCAAAGCAACTACTAAAGATGCTGATTTATATAATTGACTTAATGGCATACGCTCTTTTGTGGTATGAACATTTTCATATCCTACACCACAATTTATCGTAGGAACACCATAGGATGATAAAATATTAGCATCACTTGCACCCCCACTAGCTACAAAATGTGGTGTACAATGCATGTCTTTCATTGCTTTCACAACATGCTGGACAACCTTATCATCTTCTGTAAACTTAAATCCAGCATGTGGGTTTTCTATAAGAATTTCTGTAAGACCACCATATTTAGAAGCTATACGTATGAAAGTTCGTTCCATATGCTCAACTTGAGCTTTTAATTTAGCCTCATTGTGACTACGTGCTTCAGCCAATATCTCAACATAATCCGGTACAATATTGGATGCACTTCCTCCTTGAAAACGACCTATATTAGCAGTCGTTTCTGAATCAATACGACCTAAACACATCTGAGAGATAGCGCGACTAGCGATTTGAATGGCACTAATTCCACGTTCTGGAGCTAAACCTGCATGGGCAGATTTACCATGAATCGTAACATGTAAAACAGCTTGTGCCGGAGTAGACATCACAATTGTACCAACTTCACCATCTGAATCTAAAGCAAAACCATAACGTGATTTAAGCTGTTTAGGGTCAAAATGTCTTGCACCAACCAATCCTTCTTCCTCACCTACTGTTAATACAAGTTCTAATGGCGGAAATTGCTGATACTTTTCTTTCCAAACTTGCAAACCCTCTAAGAGGGCAGCTAAACCAGCTTTATCATCACTACCTAAAATCGTTGTACCATCTGAAACGATATAATCACCTTCGATACGCGGCTTAATACCTCGTCCAGGTTTAACAGTATCCATATGGCATGTGAACAATAAAGATGGACCTTCTCCGGATGTCTTAGCAAAAATATTCCCCGAAGTATAACCTGTTTTAAGATTACTATCATCCTCCGAAACATCAAAACCAAGCTCAACTAAACATTTGCTTAAATAATCGCACATCTTACGTTCTTGTCCAGATTCACTATCAATTTGCACCATTTCAAAAAAAAGATTTAATAATCTTTGTTTGTGAATCATTTCATTGTCCTTCCTAGAAACATTTATAAAAAAAATAATCCATAATATTAAGTTGAAGCCAAGCCCCAAAACAAGTTAAAATGAGTTAATTGCCTCTTTAAAAACTTAAGCGAGTTGGTGTACAACTTATGAGCAGACGTTCATCAAAATTATATATATGGACTACTTGGATAATTATCATATGCTTATTAATATTTAGCGCGGCAGCATATTTAATCCCTTTATTAATGATAGACTGATGAAAATTAATCTAAAAAAGTACCCAACAATCTTTAAAAAAGATCTAAAATTAAAAGGCTGTAATAGCTTCAAAAAAATAAGGATGGATTTTAATGAAACATAATCTTATGGAAGACGCCTTTACCATTATTATGATTATTATAACCATATTGTCTTTTATAGGTACCATGTATAACATTAAAACTGGTAACCGCGTCGGTGCGTTTTTGAGCGGATGTCTTGCCGTTACTATAGCATCAATAAGCACTATAGCTATTTATCTTACCCTAACCAGTTAATCGTAAAGAGAAACCGATATCAAACCCCCTACCTAAAAGGTACGGGGTTTATTTGTTATATGAAAATTAATCTAAAAATAAATATGAAATAACTTAATAAATATTAAATAAATTAATAAGTAAAATATGAAAAAACATTTTAAAAATAATCAATTATAACTATATTTAAGACCAATGAACAGAAGAAGGACTATAAGACTCTAAGTATTCTTTAATCGTCGTCAAAAATGCTGCCGCTGATGCACCATCTAAAACCCTATGGTCAATCGTGAGACAAATATTTAAACAATCACGAATAGCCAACATGTTATTAATAACCTTAGGAACCTTCTGTATAGCCTCAAAAGTTACAATCGCTGCTTGAGGGGGATTCAAAATAGGGCGTGAAGCAATTGTACCCAAAACCCCTGTGTTATTAAGAGTAAAAGTACCATCTTTAAAATGATCTAGTGTCAATTTACCACTCTTCGTACAATTGATAAGATCATGAGCAGAATGTGCTAAACCTGTCAAGCTCAAATTAGCAGCATCTTTTAAAACGGGTGTATATAATCCATCATCATGAGCAACCGCAATAGAAATATTAATCAACTTATAAAGATGTATACCCTCATCCGTAAAAGTCGAATTTACATACGGATGTTTACGCAATGCAAATGAAGTGGCTTGTAAAAAAAACGGCAAATAAGTTAATTTAATACCTTCTCTTTTTTGAAAAGATTCATATTCTTGTGAATGCAGATTAACTAAACCAGTCACATCGGCATTCATCATCAACCAAGCCTGAGGCGCATGCTGCCAGCTATCCTTCATTCTAGTTGAAATAGCTCTACGCATAGGTGTTAAAGGTATATTTTCAATATCAGGAACATCTTCACAAGAACTATCTAAAAAATGTTCTTCTATCGTCGCTAAGGTCTGTGTAGAAGAACTTTCATTTTCAATCAAGGGCTCAATCGACAAATCATCTTCATTCTGATTCCAAGAATCCAAAATATTTTCTTCTGATTCTTTGCCGCTAGCTGAAGCAGCTTTATTTTTACTGTCTATGGTAGTCAAAATATCTTTCTTGGTAATCCTACCTCCATTACCAGTTCCTAAAATAGTTGATAAGTCCAGGTTATGTTCAGAAACTAACCTCATAACAACAGGTGAAACAAAATTCTCCTTGTTCACTGCTCGATCATCTTCCTGTTGCAAATCAGGTGTTTGATCTACAGGAACATAAATAGAGATATCATCCTTAGCAACTACTTGATCAGATTTTCCAGACGATACATTATTAACCTCATTATCAGATCCTATAGGAGATTCATCAACAGACCTAGATGATGAAAAAACTGTCTTTGTTTCAGATAAATCCTGCTCATCTAGCAATTGGCAAATAGGTTTCCCTACATCGACCATATCACCTTCAGGAACAAAAATTTTAACTAAAACACCACCCCGTGGCGAAGGAATTTCAGCATTCACTTTATCCGTCATAACTTCGCATATAGGCTCATACAAAGCTACACGATCCCCTGGTTTTTTTAACCACTTGGTAACCTTACCCTCAGTAATACTCTCACCTAATTCAGGCATACATACTACATCCATCAAAAAATTCCTCCTCTCAATTAAAATAAATATTTTTTATATTTTTTATATTTTTTATTGAAAATTAATGAAATAAAAATTCTAAATATATAAAATTATTATAATAAAAATTCCTCTTAAATCACTCGTTAGCGAGGGATCTTAATTCCTTAGCTACAGAAAGTGCATCAGGTAAAAATTCCTTCTCCAAAACTTTACTATAAGGCATAGAAGGTACATCTGGAGAAGCTAAACGTCTAATCGGTACATCTAATGTCCAAAAAGCATTTTCAGCTATACAAGCAGCTATCTCTCCACCAAAACCACCCGTTAAATTACCCTCGTGCACAATCAACACTTTGCCCGTTTTACTAACAGCATTATATATAGCTTCCTTATCCAAAGGTACAAGTGTCCGAAGATCTAACACATGCACAGATACACCTTCATCAAGCAATATACGAGCAGCAGCCAAAGACCACTGCACAGCCATGCCATAAGCAATAACCGTCACATCAGTACCTTCTTGACGCACACAAGCCTCACCGATAAGGGGTAGCTGCTCTTCGTCCAAATTCACTTCTTCTTTTAACAACCTATAAGCCTTTTTATGCTCCAAAAATAGCACGGGATCCTCACAACGAATAGCCGCTTGAAGCAAACCTTTAGCATCCCTAACACTAAAAGGAGCAACAATTTTTAATCCCGGTATGCCAGCAAAAATAGACTCCACGCATTGGGAATGATAAAGTCCTCCATGGATACCACCCCCATATGGAACACGAATAACCATTGGACAACTAAAATCATTAAAAGAACGATAACGTAGTTTAGCTACTTCACTAATAATTTGATTACAAGCTGGATAAATAAAATCAGCAAACTGAATTTCAACAACAGGACGCATCCCATAAGCAGCTGAACCAAGAGCAACACCTACAATAGCCGACTCAGCTAATGGTGTATCAAGTACCCTATCTGGACCAAAACGCGTCTGTAAATCTTTCGTTGCCTTAAATACACCGCCTGACTTACCTACATCTTCTCCTAGCACAAAAACACGATCGTCACGCTCCATTTCCATCCTTAAAGCAATATTAATAGCTTCAATATAAGAAATAACAGCCATAACTATCCTCTCCCTTCCCCTGATGCTACATCATTTGCATAAACATAATCTAACAAGGTCTTTGGATTAGGCGAAGGAGCTGCTTCCGCTGTCCTAGCAGCTTCATCCACATCTTGAACAATATCTCGATGCCACATAAGAATTTCTTTCTCATTAGCAACACCATTTTTCAACAAATAAGTGTGTAAAATCGGTAGCGGATCATTTTGCAAATCACTCTTTAATTCTACAGGTAACCGATAAACTGTATCATCATCATTACTAGAATGTGGATTTAAACGAGGTACAATAGCTTCGACTAATGTAGGACCACCACCAATTCTAGCTCTGTGTACAGCTTGAAAAAGAATACTATAAACTTGTAAAATATCGGTGCCATTAATTTTTGTACCATAAAAACCATAACCATCAGCACGCTTAGAAATACTTAAACCAGCAACTTGCTTATCTAAAGGCACAGAAATAGCATATCTATTATTCTGTACCAGAAAAATCACCGGTAGAGAATGTATACCCGCAAAATTACAAGCCTCATGAAAATCTCCCTGGCTAGTTGCACCATCACCACAAGAAGCTAATACAACCCCTTTTTCACCCCGTAAACGCATAGCATAGGCAAGGCCGACGGCATGTAAAGCTTGTGTAGCAATAAGGCTCGAAGAACTTAAAATACGCCGCTTACTATTACCGTAATGTGCAATCATTTGTCTACCACCGCTATCAGGATCATCCCTGCGTGCAAAAGCAGACAACATAGCAAAATAAGCGGTATATCCACGGCTTAAAACCATGGCTAAATCACGATAGTAGGGACATATCCAATCCGTATCTAAAGAAAGCGCATGCACAGCACCAATTTGAACTGCCTCATGACCTTTACAAGAAACCATAAAAGGAATTTTACCAGCCCTATTTAATGTTAGCATACGCTCATCTATAGTACGTGCTAGCATCATTGTAAAATACATTGATCGCAAATTAATATCGGAGATACCTAAGGCCGTGTGCATTGGCTCTTCCATATGACCCTCCTGTTTATAAAAAATATATCCCTTTAAATATTAGACTTCTTTTTCTTTAAACGATCTAAAACAATTTGCTCAGCAATCGCAGTAGGGGTCATAGAATAAGATTGTGCCCTAATTAAAATTTCCTTTAATGTTGTTCGAATACGATCAATCTTTTCCTTTATCTTATCATTAGGACAATTATTAATCCGCTTCTCAGCAACACCGATTAATCCCCCTGCATTAATCGCATAATCAGGTAAATATAAAATACCATATTCCTTCAACATATCACCATGTTCACAATGCCGTAATTGATTATTAGCTGTACCAGCTACCATGCGACAACGAAGTTCAGGAATCGTTAGCGAATTCAAGATACCCCCTAAAGCACACGGAGAAAAAATATCACATGAAACCTTATGAATATAAGCAGGATCTACTACCTTAGCACCGTATTTATCAGCAATACCAAGTGCTCGATCCGCTACAATATCAGCTATAGTCAAAGAAGCACCTTCTTCAACTAAATACTGACAAAGATAACGAGAAGTAGCACCAGCACCCTGAACAGCAACATGCTTACCTTTAAGAGAATCATTACCATCCATATACAAAAGAGCTTCCTTAATACCTTGCAAAACACCATAAGCGGTAAAAGGAGCTGGATTACCGATACCATTATCACCATCTAAACCTGTCACATAAGACGTGACCTGATGGATTTCTTTCATATCATCCTCAGTTGTACCAACATCTTCTGCTGTAATATATAAGCCCTTTAAACGATCAACAAAACGGCCAAAAGATCTGAAAAGATCGGCATTCTTAATACGCATAGCATCACCTATAATAACCGCTTTACCACCTCCTAAAGCAAAACCAGCAAGAGCTGCTTTATAGGTCATACCCCTAGCCAATCGAACAACATCTTCTATAGCAGAAGAAATAGATGGATAAGATAAAATACGCAAACCGCCTAATGCAGGACCTAAAGTAGTATCATGTATAGCAATAATAGCGCTCAATTTAGTCGCAGAATCTTGACAAAACATAAGCTGTTCACAACCAAAAGCTTCCATTTGATCAAACGGCATCATCAAAAAGCCAACTCCTCTTTCTTGATAAACATTGAGTTAAAACAATATAATAAATCATAGAAATAAAAAACAAAAATAATTCCATACTAGATCAAATGAAAAATAATCAACGAAAGTGAAAATAAATTATTCACAAATCAAAAAGGAGGTAATTATCATTTATAAAAATAAAAGGATTATAGCATTATGTATACTAGCTATACCAACATTATCATCAATCTGGGCCTGTAATCAAATAAAAGAATACATATTTATGCTCATGGGAAAAAATCAAGCAAACAACTTAAACATAATCCCAGAATTAATAGGTTTAATTTTACTATTCATAGGTGGATTAATACCAATTGCATACTTTTTCTACTTTAGATACTACAAACCAAAAAAACAAAAATAAAATGAACTAAAATTAAATCTTTTTAAGTGAAATTAAATCTTTTTAAGTGAAATTACAATAAAGAATACAAACACCAAAAAATTATTTGTATAAATATCAAAATCCCAAGCTTAACATCCCTAATCAAAAAGTAAGTTAACATATTCAAATCAACCAAATTAAGCGTACCACAAAACGTTATTTTTTTAAATACGACCATAAAAGTAGATAACAAATAAGTTCTAAACAAATAATGCAAGTAAAAGAATAATCTGTCATGCATGAAAATGAATAATTAGATGAATAAAAAAGAAGCTGATAATAACAACAAACTGGATGAATAAAATTTATAAGAAGATAATTATATATAAAATCATTTAACGAAAATATTATACAAAAAAATAAATAAAATACTGGGAATAGAATATAATAAACAATACATAAAATAAACACATATTATAAGATATACAGGTATTAATTATTAAGAAAATGGGGTGAAAAAATGTATGATATATCCCGAGATTATAAATATAAAAAAAATAATATCAAAAATAAAATCTATAAAAATATAACATGTGACAAAAAAACGGAACAGATAAAATTATTACAAGAACCCCCTATTACACCTGTGCCTGTCGGAGGTCATGATCTACCATTATTAGCTTATGCATATGATGCATTAGAACCATACATAATTCAAAGAACCATGATTGTACATCATGACGTACTACACAGAGGTTATGTAGAAAAATTAAACAATACCGAATTATTAATTAAAGCAGCTCGTGAAAAAAAAGATTATAAAACAATAAATGCTCTAGAACGTGACCTAGCTTATTACGGTGCAGCTCATTATTTACATACACTATTTTGGGAAATTATGTACCCCGGCCTCAATAAAGAACCATCATCAGCACTCCGCAAACAGTTAGAAGCCGACTATGGCAACTTTCAAGATTTCAAAAAACAATTTAGTGAAGTAGCCTTAGCAGTAGAAATGGCCGGTTGGGCCATTTTAGCATGGTGCCCTCGTTCACAAAGAACATGTATTCTCATGACACAAAGTCATCCTAATCTCACGCAATGGGAATCTATCCCTTTATTAGTTCTGGATATGGCAGAACACGCCTATTTTTTGCAATATTCGTATCGCAAAGAAGAATATATCGATAATTGGTGGGAAATCATAAATTGGCCAGAAGTAGAAAAAAGATGGTTAAAAGCCCAAACAATTCGTTGGCATCCCTGGTAAACGATAAATGTGGGTCATCTATTAATCAACACGTTGGTCAATACGTAATTTATCCGCAACCATAGCTATAAATTCGCTATTAGTTGGCTTGGATTTATTGAAACTAATAGTATAACCAAACCAATCGCGTATTGAATCCATATTACCCCGATTCCAAGCAACTTCGATAGCATGCCTAATAGCACGCTCAACACGGCTAGACGTTGTATTATAAATATCCGCAATACGAGGATAAAGTGTTTTGGTAACAGAACCCAAAAGATCCACCTCATTGTATACCATAGATATAGCTTCACGAAGATAAAGATAACCTTTAATATGAGCTGGTATACCCATTTCATGAATAACATGCGTAATACTAACATCTAAATGAAGCGTTCTCTTGGAAGAAACTAAATTTTGATTCAACTTCGTATTTTGCATAATGCCACAACCCATCGTCTGTCTAATACGATCAACTAAAACATTTAAATCAAAAGGCTTAAGTATATAATAAGAAGCACCTAACTCAACAGCACGCTGCGTCGTGTCCTCCTGACCAAAAGCAGTTAACATAATGACCTTAGGCATAAAACTAAGAGATAGCCCTTGTAATCGTTCCAAAACACCCAGACCATCTAAATGCGGCATAATAATATCCAAAACCAATATGTCAGGTAAACACTTAGGCAAACAACGTAAAACCTCCTCGCCATTATAAACTTTTCCAATAACGTTCATATCAACCTGCGAATGCAAATGTTCACTAAGAAGATGTACAAATTCACGATTATCATCAGCTAACAAAATATTAATATCAGGCAAAATATCACCTTCCCATATTGGGCTTTTATATTTTCAATTTAAATACAAATATCATAAATAAGACAAAAAAATAAACCTCTTTTCCCCTTTCGACAAAAAAAAAATAGCTCCTGCTAAACCAAAAATAGCAGCGTAGAAAAAAGCACAGAAGTCATTAAAATAAATCCTAAGCATTAAAAAATTCATATTAAAAACAACCATAATGAGATAAAAGCAAGATTTTATACGTTTTTTGTTTAAATAATAAAAAATAAATGATAAATAAAAACTGTATATAAAAAAATATGCAGTTTTTTGTTATATAAATAAATATTAAAATATAAAATAAAGTTAATATAATTGATATATTTATAAATATATCAATTATATTTTATTCAAAAAATATAAATTTGAAATTAGATAAAAAATCTCTAGATAAATCAAGAGATGTACATTATGGATTTTGTTGTTATTTTTCGACTATTTAACACATTTGATCACTTTTGAATACATAAAGCCTATTTTACACGAATACAATAAAAAGATACGCATACAAACTACGCATCTCCTGTTCTTAAATATAATAACTTATACTCATAATTTTATTATCTTCATTTATACCATTTTCAAGAATTATTACATTTATAATTTTAATATTCAGAAAACAATAAATTATAAAAAAGCTATCATTCCTTGATCTTTTCATCTAATTCTCTGCAAAAATTATTAAATCCAGGCTTCAATGTAGGTAAACTAAAAACTAAACCCGTTGTATAACGCAAAAAGTATAAAGAAAATAAACAAAATAAAAACATGAAAAAAGCTATAAATAAAAATACAAGAATTATATCCTCATTATAATCTATAATATAAGATAATAAAATAGGAAGATTAGGAACCAGAGATACATACATAAGAAAAATCAAAAATAAACATCTATAAAAAAAACTTACATTAACAGGGTAATTTTTACCTAAATAAGAAAATTCCCTCTTTTTTTGCACAAACATAATGACAATCCAAATCCCAAAACCCAAAGACATGCCCCAAACAGATGGCCAGGTAAAAAGTAAAGATAAAAAAGATATAATCAAAACCAAACTACCAAAAACATATAAACGAAAAAACCGCCATTTTGTCATTTTATCCTCAGACTTAGCCATATACCAACAATCATTGTAATATTCTAAAACACGATTTAAATATTCAAAACGTATATCTTTATAACAATTTTCTAAAAATAAACCTAAATCATCATCACCCATTTCCATCCTATACATAAACCTATCCTCTAAAGATAAACCACGTGGAAAAGTATGCGCCTTTGATCTCGCTTTAAAATCAAAATAATATCTTTCTAAAATATTTCTCTTCTTACCAGCTCTTTCCCAAGGAATTTGTTTAACAACCAAGTCCCCATACAAAATAATTGTTTCTAAATAAGTTAACAACCACATCATAAAAAATAAAAAAAAAGCTAATGACAAAAAGAAAAAATTCCATGAATCTGAAAAAATTACGTTAAATTCATCAAATAATTTCATAAAAGATCTCCAAAGAAGATTTTTAATACACAATCCTAAAGAAAAAATACACAAAGCGTTATTAAAATAATCAAAAAAATGAATTAATTTTATCGATTTTTCTCTATCTTCTAAAAAAAAATCAAATATTCTCAAATTATAACCACCCCTAGCATGTGTATCAAAAAACTTTGAAAGATTATTCCAAATCTTAGCATAAAATTAATAATAAGAAAAGGCATTAATTAAGATATATTTAAAAATAAATATTAATTAAAAAATATATAATTACCCAAAAATTTTATATAGAAAAATTACCCTAAACATATGCAAAAATAAAATTTTAAATCATAATTTATGGACAAAATGTCCATAAATTATGTTACTTGAAAATTATAAGAAATAATTTTATTTATATATACTTAATATGCCGAGGATTGAAAAAATACAATGAAAAAATCTTGATTCAAAAATAATATATAAGAAAATTGATACTAATATACTATTTTTATAAAAAAACTACATAAAAGCTATCCCTAACAAAATCTCCTGTTACATATAGCTGCTTGAGCTGCAAAAGAACAACCATTAGTCAACGTAGATAAGCAAACATAAAGACAAACTGGTGCTGCCAAAAAATATGTAAAACTAGCTGCTGCACAATATCCTGCACAACTCGAAAAAGAAGAAGCTGCCCTACATATACCTTTTACAAGCAAAGTGCAAATCGTACAATCACTAAATCTCTTTAAACGCTTATTATTATGTCTATCATGAATTTGCAAATCTATTCCATCAAAAAAATAAATTTTCTTTCCTTCATTTCGTGTAACTTCTGCTATAGCAATAAAAGTTCCATCGTTTAATTTTCCTCTAGAATGCTCAACTCTACCAACAATCTCTTTAGTAAATTGATCATAAATATCACGCTTCATAACCTTTTGGATCATATCAGAACCATATTTTTCTTTTAAAACTTTTTTCGCTTCATCAGATAACGTCATACCCGAAAGATCCATATCAAAACCTTTTGCATTTTTGAAACCGCGCATAATACCCAAACCCGCTTTGTTTAGCTCAATTTCAAGCTTATCTAAACGTTGTAAATCTTTCCTCGAATCTCCTCGAAGCATATATTTTCGAAATTTATCACGGGACAAATCTGTAATTTTTATCTCTTTTTCGAAATTATTAACAGCACAAGTAGAAGGTACAATATCTGGATTTGTGGATATATCAGATGATTTTGCAATTGTGTCTACACCAGATGATTTTGCAATTGTGTCTACACCAGATGATTTTGCAATTGTGTCTACACCAGATGATTTTGCAATTGTGTCTACACCAGATGATTTTGCAATTGTGTCTACACCAGATGATTTTGCAATTGTGTCTACACCAGATGATTTTGCAATTGTGTCTACACCAGATGATTTTGCAATTGTGTCTACACCAGATGATTTTGCAATTGTGTCTACACCAGAAGAATCTTGAACCCTATTGTTATTGTTTGTAGGCACTTCAGGTGCTTGCGTAATTTCATCTATACCAGCAGTCTTCACAATCCTCTCTTTATTAGCTATAGCTGTGTTGATTCCGAAAGAAATAGAAGAAAAGATCATGGAAAAAGAACTAAAGACCATAAATATTTTGCTTAAAATATTATTTTTAAACAGAAAATCATCCCCTTATAGCTTTTATAGCAGAATATTTTTTTAAAAATAATAACATTCACAACATAATGGTTTGTATTTTATGAGAAATATCGAAATAGTATGTAAATAAAAGCCAGAACTTATAATTGAACATATTATATTTAGTATTTCATGAGAAATTAATTCTTTTATCCGAATTTAATAAATAAAAAAATAAATTAATGTAAAAAATCTGATATCAAATTCTAGCAATGTTGCGAATAACTAGAATGATAACACTATTAAACTCTTCATTCAATGACAAATATATGTATTTTTTATATTTTTAATTTTTATTTTTTTATCAAACTTGTGTCTAAACCTTAATTAATGTTGTATTCAAAACTAATAATGTGTCTTAAACAATATTGTTATCATCAATTTCCAATTTTTATTTTATCATAAGCTTTAAAATATAAATAAAAATTATTTTTTGTTAGTTTTAATCTCTCTTATCTTCTCTATATTTTTTATTTATAGGTTTAAATCTTTATAATAATTAAAAATATATATTAAAAATTCAATATCCATATAAATTATATAATTTATATGGATATTGAATTTTTTATCCCATTAAAATATTCAGTAGTTACATAAAGATAATTTGATTTTTAAAATTTTATTTTTTTAACATATTTTCAAAAATTACATTTTTTTAGATTGTTATCCATACTATATTTACACACAAGTTCTTGAAAACTATATATAAACAGGTATGATTTTTAATATTAAGTTTTTTTAAGAAGATTTTAAAAATAACAATACATACAAATCATCTAAACTAATGAAAATATATTATTCTTTTAAGGCATGTCCGAAGAATTTTAAAAAAAACAAAAAAGAAACAAACACGGACTTGTCCATAAATATTAATATAACCTATTATTTATGGTGTAATTTAAACACTATTTAACATGGGTTATTGGGCAAGCTCCACAAAAATACTACATTTGTGTTTGTTATAAAATCAACAAGGTAGATCAACTTTTACTGTTCTAAAATAAGTTTCAATTATCCATCTTTTCGCATAAGTAAGATAGTGTTTATTTATTAAAATTAAACCCGATTAAGTAAAATATATCATTTTATAAGTATAAAAAACTTGTATTATTTCAATTAAAGCTGTAAGTGTCAGGTTAATAAATTTAAATAATATAATTATTGATTAAAAAATGATTAGGATATAAAATATTGATTCTTATTTAGTCTCTCAAAAAACATAGATTAATTCCTAATAGAACTTTTAGAACGTTTAATTACTTCAATCCAAAACATGCTTCGAATTAATTCCATCAGAAAAGTAGACCATTTTTTGCCCATCTTTATTAATATTAGCCATAGCTAAAAAAGTCCCGTCTTCAAATTGACCTCTAGGATAAATAACTTTTCCTACTATTGCTTTACTGAGACGATCATAAACATCCCGAACCAGAAATCCATGTGCCATATCAGAACCAAATTTAGCTATCAAATTTGCTTTAAATTCATCCGTCATTTTTTTTTTCTTAAAATTAAGTCTAAATCCCACGCTGTTATTGAAATTAACACTCATTTCCAAATCATGTTTGCCTAAATAATCAGATAATGATTTCAAATGTTTAGAATCTTTATCTAAGATTTTTCTTATCTTTTCCCTATCAAAATATTTTAATGTCAAACCTTCAAATGTATCGAATAAATCCGAAAATAAAGTAGACATATCCTGTTTATTTTCTTGAATATTTCCAGATAAAACTGGATCAACACTATTGAAAATATTACTTCCAGATTTACCCTCACCAAAAGAAAGTGAACATGATAAAATCCCAATAGAAAAAGAAATAGCTATTGTTACTCTCTTTTTAAATGAATGCTTTCGAAGCAAATCAATCATCCCCTCAAATATTAAGTTTGAGGTATTTCGTATAAATGCATAGATTAAAGAACAAAATATTATTTATATAGATAATATTGCTTAGAGACGAAATTTTTACATAGAAGATAATAATATAAAATAGGTGTTAGTTATATGATTGCAAATTTAATTATTATAATTTATAAATTAATTCATACAAAATACTCTTATATTAAATACCATTAATGTTTTTAATGACTATAATAATACCATATAAAACACTCTGATGCAAGTATATGATTAATATATTTTTATTTTTTTGTTATTTTTTAAAACAAAAAATAAAAATATAATCTTTAATACTAAATAGTATTCAAGTATATACAAATAGTCAAAAACATATCCTTAGACGAAAGAACATATCTGGAAATACTAATATAGCCCATCAGTCAAGGTGATGGGCTATATTAGTATTTTTAAAATTTCATCAAAAAATCTTAAAAAAATAATGCTTTTTTATATGTAGATATTATTATGGATTTTATTTCTTTGTAATGTTTTCTGGTTAAAATTAAAATATATTTTTTAATATTTTAATGCTGCATATGAAATTAAAAAACAAAAATAGGCATTATCATAGCTTTTAGTGCTTTGGATGAGGTTGTTCTTAAATTCCCTTTACGTAGATTTTTGTCTAAGCTCATAAAAATCCGAAAATATGTAATATTAAGAATATATTTTTTTTCACAACTATATTAAAATTTTAATTTATAATCATCTCAAAGCAGCAGGCGCCGCATAGGCACGTGCTGCTTTGAATTCATTATTATCAATTGTCCGATTATAGGAAGATACTTTTTCTCTGCTTGATTGAATCAGGTCTGCATCTTGTAACATCCATTCTAAGAATGTGCCATAACCAGCTCTGGGTTCATTCACAAAAACATGTGTAACTGCGCCAATAATACGGCCATCTTGAATAATAGGACTACCGCTCATACCTTGTACAATTCCACCGGTTTTTTCGATAAGTTTAGGATCTGTAACTTTAATTACCATGCCTTTTGTAGCGGGAGCTTTTTGTGTGACAACATGTTCTATTGAAATAGAAAAAGATTCTACTTTTTGTCCATCAACAACAGTTAAAATTTGCGCAGGTCCTTCATGTACCTGTTCCGGTAAAGCAACAGGTAAGGGGCGATTCCATTGTGAATCTCCTGGAGGTAATGCTGAAATATTGCCAAAAATCCCAAAAGGGGTATTTTTATTAATATTTCCTAAAACTTTGTCTTCTTGTAAGAAAATAGCACGTTTCTGACCAGGTTCACCTACTTCGCCTTTTTGAATTGAAGTAACCCCAGAGGCAAATATACGGCCTTTAGATAAAATAATTGGTTTTCCTGTATCTACATCAGAAATACGATGTCCTAGAGCACCATAAACCTGATTCTGCGGATCATAAAAAGTAAGAGTTCCTACACCAGCCGCTGAATCACGAATATAGAGGCCTAGACTGTATCGCTTTTCTTGCAAATCATATGTGGGCATTATATCCATATTTTTCTCTTCACCATCACGAATAAATTGCAAATGAACTTTCTGATGCCTTTCACCTGCTTGGCGAACAGCATTCGTCAACTGATCTATGCTATTTATAGGTTGGTTATAAATTTTTGTTAAATAATCACCTATATCAAGACCCGCACTCTCAGCTGGTGAAGAAGGCAAATCATTCGTTGTAGCTATATCATGATAACCTATGACTAATAAACCAGCGGAATTAACCTGAACACCTATTGATTGTCCACCTGGAATGACATGAAGCGGAGGTAATACACGGACATTAAGTTCTTTAATAGGTAATTGTCCAAATAATTTCAAGGTTAAGGAAGTACTACCCGTTTTTTGGGGCGCTATCTGTACAGGCTGCGCTAAATCTAAAGATACTTGTCTGGCATCTAAACCGTTTATCTGTATAACCTTAGGATCATTAACATTAGCTATAGCAGATACAGGTACCCCTAGATTAAAATATTTTGCTTGTCCTAAAAAAAGACGAATTTCTGCCGGAATACCCAATACACGCTGAAATATACCGGTAAAACCTATACTTAACAAAACAATTACAAAAAAAAGTCCCAAAAAACGATTAAAGAAATTCTTGAAAAATGAAATAACACACACCCCCGACACTTCCAGACGATCACGCCAAGATATAAATCGAATACATATGATACACTGCCCTATAAGGCATATTACTATGTTTTATAAATATTACCTACATAATTAATATTATTTATAATTGTTGATAAAATAAACAAAAAACAGTCCTCAGAAAAATAAAGGACTGTTTTAATAATTTTTTTTTGTTATTTTTTGAACTATTATTTTTTCATCTGTTAACATTTTTTCATCTGTTATTATTTTTTCATCTTTTTTCGTTTTTTCATCTTTTTTCGTTTTTTCATCTTTTGCGCCTATATAACTTTTCTTATTATTCTCTTTTAGATAATTTTCTAAATATAAATCTTTATATAAATCTATTTTATGCGATTCACGGTGTTCCTTTTTTTCTTTCGTAGCCACTTTATCCTTTCCCCTATTTTTCAATTTATAAGTTCTTTTATCCCGATTTTTATTCTTTTCTTGCATTTGAGGGGGAAAATATACTTTGGCAATCGTTTTATCTATGTAAACACTTTTATGTTTCTCAGCTAAATCGATCATTTCCGTTGCATGAGCCAAGGTAATATTTGTAATAGCCGTACCACCTAATAATCGGGCTAATTCCTGAGACTGTCCTTGTTTATCTAAAAGAATAATTTCTGTTAATGTAACATTTTTATGCGTTTTTTTGGATACAAAATGATGTTGATCACACATACTAGCTACCTGAGGTGAATGTGTTACACAGATCACTTGTGTATACTTAGCTAAAATCGATAACTGCTCTGCAACAGCTTGTGCTGCACGCCCACTAACACCGGCATCTATTTCATCAAATATAAGAGTAGGCGAAGATTGTGTAGGAGCTAAAGCAGTTTTAAGAGCTAATAAAACACGCGAACGCTCACCACTAGAAGCGGTACGTGATAGCGGCATTAATTGTTCACCTGGATTAGCTGCCCATTGAAAGATAACAGTATCTTTACCCGTATGATGCCATCTATTTTTATTTTCCATTTCTTTAACTTCGATAACTATACGGGCGGATGGCATGGCTAAAGATTCCAATGCAGCCGAAACAGCTTGTTGTAATAATAAAGCAATTTGTTTACGCATAGCAGTTAACAGAGAAGCCGTTTTTGTTAATTGAAAATCAAGTCCACGACCTTCTTCTTCCCACTTTTCATATGCAGATGACATTTGATCCAATTCTTTCAATTTTTGATTATAGTTTTCTTTTTTCGTTAAAATATCATCTAGCGAACAATCATGTATACGCATTAATTGTTGTAAAGAAGCTAAACGACTCTCGATAGCCGACAACTGGCTTGTTATATCTTCGTCAACACGGAATACAGCTATTTCCTTGGCAATCTCTTCTGCTTGATCTAAGAGTAAAACTAATTTTTCTTGTATAATCGGTTGATCGAGATCCTGCAAAGAAAAAAGCGCTTCCTGCAAACTATCCAAACCACGACCTTCACCGTAAAAAGCTTCATAAATACTGTCAACCTTGTTCTTTTCTTTTTGTTTTTTTACTAAAATTTCCTTAGCTTCAATCAACATAGTATCTTCGCCAGGTTTCGGACAAATACTTGTAATTATATTTAACTGAGAATTAATGAACTCTTTTTGTTGGATAATTTCATCAGATTTAATTGGTTTCGGTTTTTTAGCCCAAGTTAACCATTTTTCATAAGAAGATTTATACTCTTGATGAATACCAGCCAATTGTTGCTCAGGATCAAAACCGTCTAACCAAGATCTTTGTTGATCCGATGTAAGTAACAACAGTGAACTTTCCTGAGTACAGAAATGGACCCAGTAGTCACTCAAACGTCTCAAGATAGATATTGAAACAAGATGTCCATTGATACGACAACGACTGCGACCATTGTAGGATAATGTTCGTCTGATAATGATCGTATCTTCATTATCAGACGCAGATAAGAAACCTTGTTCAATTAACTTTTGACGAAATTGTGGTAAATTACTAATATTTATACGTAAAGCTAAAGTAGCCATTTCTTCCCCTGTACGAACAACTTTACCTGTAGCTCTTTCGCCAGACAATAAAGCTAAAGCATCAACAATTAATGATTTACCAGCACCTGTTTCGCCAGTAAATACTTGTAATCTATTTTTAAATAATATATTTGCCGTTTTAATTAAAATGAAATTTTTTATAACTAGCTCTTCTAACAAAAAATTCGCCTCCTAACCCTTTACAAAAGGCCCCTTTTGAAGGGGCCTTACCATGCTATGTCTCCATAGAGCATGGTATGTCAATATCATAATTAAAATATAAAAATAATTTATGCAATAATGATTTTTTATAATACTTATTGTTTTTTTATATTTTTAATCTTTATGATAATTTAGTTATATCTTTATTACTTATAACTTGATTTATAACTTGATTTATAATTAACTAGTTCTTTGATCAGGTAAATACCATTGGTCTATATCAGAAGACATAGAATTTCGGAAAAAATTAAAAGCAGCTATACCATAGCCTGGGAAAAGTCCACGTTCAATAATCTCATTCATAGCACGATCTAACAGATGTCTATACAAACCAGCCCGTCCAAATCGTTCATTACGATTACGACTCAAAGTAGAATGATCAGGAACTTGATCAGGTGAGTTGATACCTAGAAACCAACGGTAACCAACATTACGTCGGACTTCACGTTCTAAGCGACGCTCAGAAGTTATACCCTCTAATTTTCCTAATAGTTGCATTTTTAATAATACCACAGGATCTGTAGAACGTCTGCCTACGCGAGCATATAAATGTTTTACAGCTTCATAAACATATAAAAAATCAATTTCCTCATCAATACGTCGTAAATAATGACCTTTAGGTAAAGCAAATTCATTAATATTATCTTTAGATAATAAGGACTTTTCGCTCTGCATACCCATCATAGTTGTTATAAGCCCTCCTAGTTGTGATCTTATGAATAATCAATAAAATTGAAATATAAATAAAAAATATAATACCAAAGATACATTATTTAGTTATCAATACAATAATAAGCAAATAAATAAACACTAACTGTCCTATAAATATTATAAAACAATTTTAAAAAATATGCAAATATATTAAATTATATAAATATTTCATTTGTATGAATATGTTAGTATATTCATATAGCTCGTCCTAAAAAAAATATAAATAGAGATTAAAAGCCTAATATTATGCGCTAAAATCTATATTTTTTATTTAAATTATATTATTAATAAATAAGATATATTAATATTTCCGGACAAGTCAATGATGTAGAACGTTTTCAGGAATACTGATATTTACAATTAACAAAGATACTTGGTATTCATTGTTATTTTTCAAATTTTATTCAAAAATCGCAAATTAAAAGATAACGTCTTTTATATGTTTTATTTTATAAACACTAAAGTTTTAGTTATTCAGATTTATGATTAATAGCTTTAAATTTTTTCTAAAAATAAATACAAAGAACAATCATTTTATTTCTTTATAATATTTTTATATTAAAATTAAAATATATTTTATTAATTATATTTTAACACTATTTATGGCATTTAAAAAAAAGTAGTCATTAAAATAGCTTTGGATGAATGCAATTAGATGCTTTACAGCATTTTTTTTGGACAATCTCACAATAAAAAATTATAAGATAAAAAACCTCAAGGATTTATTTCGCATAATCCATGAGGTTTTTTAATGAATTTATGAAATTATTTTTTTTCAAAAATAAAAGACTCGTTTTATATGTAGAAGATTTAATAATAACACTATCTTCAATCCCTAATATTTGTCGCATCTGACCATCTACAGTTAAAATAGCAGATTTCAAACATTTGACCAAGGTAATTTTAATTTGAGAATTACTATCTAAAACCAAAGGTCTAAGTGTAAGTTTATGAGGACAAACAGGCATAACTAATATATTTGTCAGCTCAGGTAATATAATAGGTCCTCCACAAGAAAGAGCATATGCTGTAGACCCTGTTGGCGTAGCTAGAAGCACCCCATCTCCTGTATATGTGGTTAAGAATTGATTATTGACCTCTATTTGTAAAGTGATTGTTTTCTCAAAGGTATCTCTTAATAAGCTCACTTCATTGAGAGCAATATTATTGCTATCATTAACCTGTAACATATGACGAGTACTAGTAAGGTATGTTCTTTGTTTTAAAGCTTCAACAACTTGAGATAACTCATCAGATCTAGCTCCAGTCAGAAAACCAAGTCTACCTAAATTGATACCAATTAAAGAGATATCCCAAATAGCCAGTCTATGTACCATATCTAAAAGAGTACCGTCACCGCCTAAAACAATAGCAACATTAAATAATGGCTTTTGTTTTAGCATGTATTGTTCATCTTTATCATAAACTATTTTTTCATATGAAAATTTTATTTTTTCTTTTTTTAACAAATCAATTAATTCTAATAATATTTTTTGTGAATTATTCTTATCTGGATTATAAAATATCCCAATAAATAAATCCTGCAAAAAAATACATCTCCTTTCTTTAAAACTATAAATTAAATAAAAAATTATATAAATACAATAAATAAATTCAAGTCCTCTTTAAGTTTTTATTTATATTTATTTATATTACAATACACATATTATATTCAAATTATTATATCAATTAAATTAAATATATTTCTATATGTTGCGGCAAATCCAACCAAAAAAAATTAAAAAAAGAATACCTAAGATAATATAACCCTTATTTAAAGCTTTAGGCATTCTATGTAAATTAATCTCAGCAATTATATTAATCGTCTGTATTTCTTTTCGTTGTAGGTCAATATATAAAATACCTGTTGGTTGCCATATTAAATGATACACAAAAAAACGTTTACGAAGGTTATGGCCGTTCAAACGTAATTTTCGTTTGGTATTCTCTACCATAACAATATACCAATCATCATCTTTCTTAGCTAAATAGTCAACTTTTATATAGCTATCATAAAGTTCGTTATTAAAATTGATACTTATTTTACAATCCTCAGTTTCTTTAAAAACAAAAAAACCATGCTCATGTAAAAGCTCAGAAACTTCCCCGGATGGTAAATATTCAAGCGAACGCTCTCTTGGTGTAAAAGTTTTTTTCCAACTTAACCATCTTTTGTGTAATTTATTATAAATGAAATAGGTCACAAGAAAAATTAGCATTATCATGACTAAAAAATCGCCTGATTCGGTCATATCTCACTCCCTAAATAAAAGAAAGGACTAATTAGGGAAAAATTCGGAGTGAAAATCATATGTTCCTGCTAATAATTTAAAATATGGTAATTTATACCCTTATAAAAAACACTAAAAAAAGAAAATAAAAAAATTTAATAAATATAATATAATATAAATATAAAAATTAAAATAGATAAATCATGGAATAATAAAATTAATATGGCTTTTTTAATATAAAAAATAAAATAAATAAACTAATTTAAGCTTCTTTATGATAAGATGCTAATATTTGCTCAATACTTTCATCAGAATATCTTTGTACATCAGACGTTGCTTTAAGATGACCAAAAAATTCAATGTTACCTTTAGGACCTTTTAAAGATGAAGGTATTATTTTTAAAAGCTGCCAGTTAGCTTGATAAGCAGAAAAAGAAACTTTTTGTAAAACACGCATATGTACTTTAACATCTTTCACTACACCATTTTTACCTACTTCAGAACGCTCAGCCTCAAATTGTGGTTTTATAAGCATAATCATTTCAGCTTCGTCGTGGATAAGTGTACGAAAATGTCCTAAAAGACGGGCTGTAGATATGAAAGATAGATCAGCTGTAATTAATGTTGGCATACCTATATTCCATAAAATAGGTGTAGCTTTAGCAATATGTTGTCTTTCATAAACAATAACACGGTTATCTTGACGTAATTTCCAAGATAATTGGCCATAACCAACATCTAAAGCATATACATATTTAGCCCCATGACTAAGTAAACAATCTGTAAAACCACCTGTAGAAGCACCTGCATCTAATACAATGCGATCTTGCAAATCGATCTTGAATGCGCTTAAAGCACCTTCTAATTTCAAACCACCACGGCTTACATACAAAGGTTGTCGAGGTCGTATACGAATTTCTGCATCTTTTAAAACCATATGACTAGGCTTAATAATAGGATAATTATCTACAAAAACCTCGCCTGCCATAATAAATCTCTGTGCTAAATTACGACTAGAAAAAATGCCTTCTTCTGTAAGTAGCACATCTAAACGTACACGTGATTTAGCCAATGATATATCATTCTCTCCATATATAAAATTTATTAAAGAAATGTTTTATTAAAGAAAAAATATTATTAAAAAAAAGATTATTAAATCAAACACTTTTTAAAGCAAACTTTTAACTTCATTTAAAATATTATCGACTGTTAATCCAACTTCAATTCGTTGATCTTCAATGCTACCGTGTTCCACGACTTTGTTATCTATCCCCATAAGACGTACGGGGAAAGACACCTGTAACTTTTTAAGAACATAAAATTCTAAGATAGATGATCCTAAGCCACCTGCTATGATGCCTTCTTCAATAATTATGAGCGGTATTTTATCCTCGTAGATGGAAAGTAACATTTCTTCATCCAAGGGCTTTACAAAACGCATATTAATCACACGAACAGATATTCCCTCTAAAGCTAATTTTTTTGCTGCTTGTTGAGCTAAATAAACCGTTGTTCCTAAACCTAATAAAATAATATCATTGCCTTCAAAAACAACTTCGGATTTACCAATTTCAATCATTTTGAATTCATTGTCTAAAGTAACACCTAAACCGCGCTCTTTACTATACCTTACAACAACAGGTCCTTTTTCTTTAGCAACCATTACAGCCGTATATAGCATATGTTGCAATTCATTTTCATCCTTGGGCATCATCATAATCGTTAAGCCTGGTTGATTACGCAAAAAACTAATATCATAAACCCCTTGATGGGTTTCGCCATCTTCACCAACAAAACCAGCCCTATCTACGGCTAAAACAACAGGTAGCTTCTGTAAACAAATATCATGGATAAATTGATCATATGCTCTTTGAAGAAAAGTAGCATAAATAGAAACAAGGGGGATAAACCCATCGTTAGCTAAACCTGCAGCAAATGTTAATGCGTGTTGTTCTGCAATACCTACATCAAAAACACGCTCTGGAAAAGCCTTATGCACAGCATCTAATTTTGATCCTGTAAGCATAGCGGGTGTAATAATAACTAAACGAGGATTAATTTGCGCCATTTTAAGCAATGTTTGACCAAATATAACTGGGTATGTAGGTGTTTTTTGTTCTTGTACATCTTTCTGTTTTTTAAATTCAATCTTATAATCAGCACTAACACCATGGTAAAAAACAGCATCTTCTTCCGCAGGCTTATAGCCTTGCCCTTTTTTTGTAATAACATGCAAAAGAACTGGGCCTTTTGTTTGATTAGCCAATTTGAGTATACCAAGAAGGTCAGGCAAAGAATGTCCGTTAACAGGTCCTAAGTATGTAAAACCAAGCGTTTCAAAAAAAACACCCGAAACTAATAAATACTTTAAAACATCTTTCAATTTTTCCAATGTTTTAACCACGGGCTGTCCGACGGTTGGAATTCTATGTAAAAAATGTTCTAATTCTTTTTTAAATCTATTATATCCAGGGTGTGTTCTTAGGCGAGCTAAATGATTTTGTAAAGCTCCTACATTAGGACTAATGGACATCGCATTATCATTTAAGACAAGCAACATATTACGCTGTTCTTCACCGATATGATTTAGTGCTTCTAAAGCCATACCACCAGTCATGGCTCCATCACCGATAACAGCTATAATATTATGCTTTTCTCCGCGCAAATCACGAGCAACCGCCATACCTGCTGCAGCGGATAATGATGTGCTTGAATGGCCTGTCTCCCAAGCATCATGTGGACTTTCATTACGTTTTGGAAAACCAGATAAACCCTTTCGTTGACGTAAGTTAACAAATTGATCTCTTCTACCTGTTAATATTTTATGAACATATGTCTGGTGTCCGACATCAAACAAAAATTTATCGCTAGGACTAGCAAAAATCTTATGTAAAGCAAGAGTTAACTCAACAATACCTAAATTAGATGCCAAATGTCCTCCTGTCATCTTTAAGCTTTGCAAAAGAAAAGAACGTATCTCATTAGACAAAACAACAAGTTGGGATATAGTCAGTTTTTTTAGGTCTTTAGGCGAAGAAATGTTGTGAAGAAGCATCTAATAATAACCTCTCTTTCCAATAAAGAAATTGCCGTTATATGATATTAAAAGATGATACTTATGCTTAATTTTGCCGATCTATAACCAATTTAATAAAATCTATGAGGCCTGTAGGTAACAAATGAGGACAAAGATGACCAATGGCGCGTTCCGCTTTCAAGTATAAATCATTTTTAGATATAGGGATGATATTCACATCACCATCTAATATATCATCTTGTACCTGAAAAGCTAAACCTACATAAGTAGCATATTGGGTTAAAGATGCTAAGATATCCTCATCTCCGCCAGCAATATATACACCTAAACGAGCACTTAAAACAAAAAGCGAACTCGTTTTTTTAAAATATATTCTTTCTTTATCTTGGCATATTTTTTTAATATCTATATATTTAACTTTTTCGTGTATTGTGTTTTCGTGTATTGTGTTTTCTTGTATTGTGTTTTCTTGTATTGTGTTTTCTTGTATTGTGTTTTCTTGTATTGTGTTTTCTTTTATTTTTTCAACATTTGTTAATTGTGAACATATATCTTCCACCTGGCCTGAGACCATACCATGTACACCAGCATAATAGACCATTTCACTTATGGTCTTAATAATAAGTGAAGCTGGCCAATCTGCTTTTGCAGCTCCTTTAGCCATTAATGCCCAAGCTTCGGTTAATAGAGCATCTCCAGCTAAAATAGCTATGGATTCACCAAACATAAGATGGCTAGTTGGTTTTCCCCTACGAAAATCATCATTGTCCATAGAAGGCAAATCATCATGTATTAAAGAATATGTATGCAACATTTCAACAGCACAAGCAAAAGATAATGCCTTATTTATATCACCACCACAAGCTTCGGTCGTGATTAGCAGCAATAACGGTCTAAGACGTTTTCCTCCGCCTAACAAGGAATAGGACATGGCTTCTTTGAGAATATCAGGTACATTTTGCATATCATTTAGAGCATCTTTTAATGCGGTATCAATTTTCTTAATATGTGATTCAAATAAATGATGTTTCATTCTGTTCGCTCCGTTGCTAAAAAAGGCTTACGTACAAAATCGCCGTCTTTTTCTATAAGCTGTTCAACTTGTTGTTTGGCGGTAGTTAAACATATTTTACAATGTAAAATTAATTTTATACCATCTTCATAAGAAGAAACAGCCTCTTTTAAAGTTGTATTTGGATCATTTTCTAATTTATGCAATAAATTTTCTATACGAATAAGAGATTCTTCAAAATCAAGTCCTTTTTCTTCATCTGCCATCAATTAAACCTCCTTGCTCTACAGTTACAACTCTTACAACAACCTTTTGTTTACGCCAATAAAGGAAAAAATCCATCCCTATCGTTAAATCAACTTTTTGTGCTTGAATCTTATCATCAAAAGAAAGTAGTGCATAACCTCTTTCCAGCGGCTTATATGGATCTAAGGCTGCGAAAGAAATTTGTTTTTGTTGCAAATCTCTTGATTTGTTTTCGAAGTATTTACATTGTTTTAAACGAATAAACATTGTTTGGATTTCCTGATATTTTTTATATAAAATTTGCTCAAAAACGTAAGTAAACCGTTCTTTATAACTATTTAATCTCTGAAGTAAAGCGGCAATATCTGGTGATACACGTGTAGCTGCTGCTGTTGGTGTCACAGCATGTGAATCAGCAACAGCATCACTTAAGGTCATATTAGTAGCATGTCCAATAGCAGCGATCACAGGTGGCTTAGCTTTAACAATCGCACGCACAACCTCTTCGATATTAAAAACCTCAAGATCTTCAACAGATCCCCCTCCTCTACCGACAATAACAACTTCTACTTCAGGATAATTATCCAAATGAGCTAAATTATCGACAATGCTCTTAGCTGCTTGTTCACCCTGAACCAATACAGGAAAAAGCAATATACGAGATATAGGCCATCGATGCTTTAAAGTAGTGACAATATCCCAAATAACCGCTCCTTTGCTAGAAGTTATCACACCTATACATTTTGGAAATAATGGTAAAGGTTTGCGATCCCTCGTAAACAATCCTTCTTTATCCAATATATCCTGTAATTTTTGTAAAGCGGTCTTTAAACTACCAACACCACGCGGCCGTATCTCATGAATGATAAATTGCACTTTGCCAGCTTTTTCATACATAGCCATATGGCCATAAGCTAAAATATGATCCCCTTCTCGTAAGGGGATCATTGTCCATTGAGCATAGCGTGCAAAAAACACAGCAGAGATACGCGTCAACTCATCCTTGAGTGTAAAATAACAATTACCTTTTTTTCCTGTTTGTGTGAAGTTAGAAATTTCACCCTCTAACCAAATACCCTGTAAATGTTCTTCTCTAGCAATACAATATGATAAATGAGCTACTGCTTCTGTAATAGATAAAACATGTATGGAACGGTCATTTAACAAAACTTTGTTCCTCCAAGCAATTTGTTTGTAACACAAAAGCGCGAAACGTATTAGACAAGAGCATCGCAACTGTCATTGGTCCTACACCTCCTGGAACGGGGGTAATAGCTGAAGCGATAGGCGAAACATCTGCAAAATCTACATCTCCAATGATCTTACCAGAAGATAAACGACTAATACCTACATCAATCACAATTACATCCTGTTTAACATGCAAAGCCTTAATTAAATGCGGCACTCCTGTGGCAACAATCAAAATATCTGCTTCTTTGGTATGTTTTTCTAAAAATAATGTCTTAGAATGACAAATCGTCACGGTAGCACCATATTGCGCCAACATGCAAGCTAGCGGTCTACCGACAAGCATACCGAATCCTATGACAACCACATGCTTACCTGTTAAATCAGGTACATTATGTTCTAAAATTTTAATAATACCTAAAGGTGTACAAGGTAAGAACTGTGGATCACCTAAAAATAATCGACCTAAATTGTACGGCGTAATACCATCAACATCTTTATTTGAAGGAATAGCTTTTTGAATAGCCAATAGATTTAGGTGATCAGGTAAAGGGATTTGCACTAACAATCCATGTATAAGAGGATCTTGATGACATTCTCTAAGGCAATCAATAATCTTTTGTAGGTAAACATCTTCTTTGAAATGATAAACTTTTGATTTAATCCCAATATCATCACAAGCTTTTATTTTCGCATTTACATAAATACGAGAAGCAGGACAATCGCCAACTTCAACAACCGCTAAACAAGGTCTACCATATTTAGCAGAAAGATTACTTATATTTAACTTTAAGTCTTCCTTAAAAGAATTAGCCAATGATTTACCGTCAATTATTTTTGTGAATTCAAAATCCTCCATTTCCCTTGTATAAATATCATATCCCTTAGTTTATCCTATTTAAATTTATACAATCGCTCTACTTTATATAAAAAATACCTTATAAACTGTAATAGCGGTCTGCTGACAAGCATACCGCATCCTATTGTTACCTATATATACTTTATTTTATCATATTTAAATTTATACAATCGATTACCGACGCATAAAAAAACGCCGAATTTGCATCAAAGATTTCATGCCATTTTCTAAACAAAATCCTATGAAACCAAAAATTATAACCATAATACCAAAACACAAGGTACTATAAAAACCAAAATTAAGATAAACCACACCTAAAATTAGGCCTAATAAAAGACCAAATAATGTGCCATTGCGCTGGAAAAAAAATTTATTAAATTTCTTTTCTTCCATAAATGAAACACTCCGTTTCACCATCAAATAAAACTCAAACTAAAGGCTTTTGAACAAAACTACCTAAAACACCATTTACAAAAGAAGGTGATTCTCCACAACTAAAAATCTTAGCTAAATCAACAGCCTCATTTATCACAACTTGAGGCGGTGTCTGGCGCTCATACAAAAGCTCATAAATAGCTAATCTCAAAATAGACAGATCTATAACTGATAATCGCTCCAATGACCAACCTGTTTTTAAAAGAGGGCTAATTAAAAGATCTATCTCTTCTTGTTTTTTTTTGGTACAAAAAAATAACCTCTGCGCAAAAAGAAATCCCTCAGATGATTTAGCTTTTTCGGTCTCTTCACCATCTATAGGGATATAAAAACCGGCTTCTTGATTAAATTCTGACTGATATAAAACTTGAATGACGCGTTCTCGTGCCTTTCTGCGATTCATTAATCTATCCCCTTATAAAAAGCACAACAAATCAATTAATAAGTTTTAAAAAATAAAAAAATCAGATAATATAATCCAGGATTAAGACTCAATATACATCGCTACATGATCAACTGCAGCTACTTTAATAAATTTAACATCTACACGGCTAACATCAATTCCTGTGATATTTTTTATACATTCTTTAACAGATAATTGAAGTTTAGTAGCTAACTCGGGCAAACTACCCTCACCATCTACTGTAACCTTTAAGCAAATTTTTAAGCCATCTTTTAAATTATCGCGTGGAAATCCCACCCATGCCGTAACATCTTTAATATCTTTCATACGCTTTGCTGTACGTAAAGTTAAGCTTTCAATCACGTTTGACGAAATTTGAATATCACCTGATTTAGAAGACATATTTATCGCTAATTTAGCAGGATTTTTAGAATTACTGCTGATGACAAAAGATATAAAAGCACCTATAAAACCCAAAAAAATCAAACTAGAAGCAAAAATCATAACATCCCAAAAAAATGCAATACTTAGAATATGGAATATATATAGTTTAAGACCATCTAAATCAACCATCATTTGTGTAAATAAAACAACCCAAGGTGTAGACAGAATTAAAAAAAAGATGCCCAGTAAAAATACGAGATAACGTTTCCCGGTAATACGACTTTGCTGCAAATAACTCTTCCTCCTTTAAGATTATAAAAATCAGTCCCCCTAGGGGGACTTGATACTATCTATACGAATGTTTATTGAACTCACGGTGATACCAATCATTGATTCTAAATCCTCTTTAACCTTTTTTTGTACATTACTACCTACCGTAGGTATATGTATACCCATATTAACAACTAGGGCAATGTCAATCACCGTTGTCTCATCACTCAGATTAACTTTAACACCATTTTTCACTACACCTAAACGATTGAACCAATTATTAGGCGCAAGATCAGAAACGCCAGTTACCCCACCTAAAGAATGGACTCCTTCGACCTGACAAGCTGATAAACCCGCAATTGTTTGAATCACCTCGGGCGAAATCTCAACTTTACCAAATGCAGGTGTAGTCTGCTGTTCTACCACAGCAACATCATTACTCTTTTCTGTATATTTCATTTATAATATCCCCTCCTCTTCACATACCTGCAAAAATTGCACATGAATATCGCCTTCTATAAACAAGGGGTGCTCCAATAACTTAAGATGAAAAGAAATCGTTGTTGAAATACCATCTACTACAAACTCTTTTAGACATCTTATCATTCTACGCCTAGCCTCTTCACGATCTTGGCCCCAAGTTATAACTTTAGCCAGCAAAGAATCATAAAAAGGAGAAATATTCCAACCAGAATAGCAAGCACTATCTACACGGACACCAGGCCCTCCTGGAGGTAGGTAAAAATTGATATGTCCAGGTGTCGGTCTAAATTGATTTTCTGGAGATTCTGCATTTATACGACATTCTATTGACCATCCCTGAAATTTAATATCTTCTTGTTTAAATGGCAAAGGCTCCCCAATAGCTACCAACAACTGCAGCTTAACAATATCCCAACCCGTAATCATCTCTGTTACAGGATGTTCAACTTGTACACGTGTATTCATCTCCATGAAATAAAAATGACCATCTGGTGTTAATAAAAATTCAACTGTACCAGCACCTGTATAATCAACAGATTTCGCCACATCAATAGCCACTTGACCCATCTTTATACGTAATTCATCAGTAAGAGCTAATGAAGGTGCTTCTTCTATCAATTTCTGATAACGCCTCTGAATAGAACAATCACGTTCTCCGAGATGAATAACATTACCATGTTGATCAGCCATAATTTGTATTTCAATATGCCGCGGTCTATCAAGCAAACGCTCCATATAAACTTGCGATGATCCAAAACAAGCCAGAGCTTCTTGTTGAGCAAGATGAATCGACCGTAACAAGTCATCAGAATGAGCCACAACACGCATACCTCGACCACCACCGCCTGCAGATGCCTTTACAAGTAGCGGATACCCCACTTTGTTTGCTAACTGCTGCACACTAAGCACACCTTTAGCCAAATCACCACCAGGTATAATATCAATACCTGCACGCATAACAGTCTCTCTGGCTATTTGTTTATCTCCCATCTTAGAAATAACCTCCGGGCTAGGACCAATAAAACAAATACCACAAGCATTACACAGTTCAGCAAAATCAGCATTTTCTGCTAAAAAACCATATCCGGGATGAATAGCGTCCGCACCAACCAAAGTCGCTATACTCATCAAATTAGTCATATTTAAATAGCTCAAAGCAACAGCGGCTGGACCTATACAATAAGCTTCATCAGCCAAAGTTACATGCAAAGCATCACGGTCTGCTTCTGAATAAACAGCCACGGTAGCCAAGTTCATCTCTTGACATGCTCGTATGATACGTACAGCAATCTCACCTCTATTGGCTACCAATACCTTCTTCACAACACTTATCCTTTCCCGCTTAATTCAATGTTTCTGCACCAGAAATAGAGGCTGCCCATATTCAACTAATTGTCCATTTTCAACCAGGATTTCGACAATAGAACCTTCTATCTCAGCTTTAATTTCATTCATTAATTTCATAGCTTCTACGATACAAACCACCGTATCTCGCTTAACCACATCCCCTATATCAACAAAATTTTGCGCCGACGGAGATGGTGCTTTATAAAAAGTTCCTACAACTGGTGATGAAATATGTTGTAAATTCTCATCATCATCATTTATAGATATTACTTTATCATCAACAGCAACCTCAGATTTTTTTTCTAAATTATTATTCCTTACCACAAAATTCTTTGTATTACTAATATCACCTTTACTAACATTTATATTATCCGAAGAAACATCTAATCCTTTAGGCGAATATTTATCTAAGATCAGATGGTTTTCATCTTTTTTTAGTTCAAAATGGCATATACTGGATGTATCAACCATTTTTATTAATTTACAAATTTCATCGATCGTTAAACGCATGCAGGCTTTCTCCTCTCTCCACCTGCTACAGTGTTTCTTTGTACGACCATTGTAGCCATTATAAAACATTTAAGCCAATATCTTTTATGTCCTTTTATCTAACTTATGTGTGGAAAATATGTTCAAAGATCAATATTTTAATGCTGTTATTTATTTTATATTTAATACTATGAATATTTAAACATGCATAATGACTTATAAAAATAATTGATTTATGAACCTAATACAAAATAAAGATCTTCCCTCAAACAAAAGTTTAACACAAAAAAAACGATTTTGTCTGCTCTTTAAGTTTATTGTTTGAAATTTATCTTTAGCGCTACAATAGCATGAAATGATGACAACATAATCAATTTTATCAGTTACATATTTTTGACACAAAAAAGTCCATTATATTTATCTTCTAAAGAAGGTAGATATAATGGACTTTTTATCTTCCAATTATCTTTTGATGTAAAAAAAGACATCACCAAGAACTTCCTGGTGGTGAAAGTTGTGGTCTCTTAGCTTGAATATCACGAAAAAATTGAATAAAACCCTCACGTGCACGACTTTTACCTGTAGGAATGTTAAAAGGATAGCCACTCCATACACCCATTGTAATTTCCGGTGTAAATGCTATAAACCAAATATTATAATCATTAGATGTCGTACCTGTTTTACCCGCCAAATAATAATCAGGGAAATTTTTACCTACCTCATAACCAGTTCCGTGTTCATCATAAATAACAGCTTGCATCATTTTTATAAGTTGCTTCGTTGTACGCGATGAAAAAACTTGAACCTGAGCTACATCATGTGAAAAATTAAATATTTCATTTCCATGAAAATCAACAATACGATCAATAAGATGCGGCTTCTTAAAAATACCTTGATTAGCAACCATTTCATATGAACCACACATATCCTTAAGTGTAAAACCAATACTTAACCCACCTAATATAGAAGCCTCTTTATCTTTATTCGAAATACTCATACCCATTTTTTGTAAATAGCTATTAGCACGATCACGTCCTAACATCCGAAAAATACGAATTGCAGGGATATTGCGTGATTCACGTAATGCTTGGGCTACTGAAACCGAACCTTTATACTGATTATCAGAATTTTTATATACGCCTGTTCCGTCAGGCTTAGCTAAAGGCGTATCTTCCATATACGTATTAGGAGTAATCAAACCTTCCTCAATCGCCGGGCCATATCCTAACGGTATTTTAATAGAAGAGCCTGGCTGATTAGAAACAAATAAAGCATAATTTTGTTGATCTTCCTTGTAGTAATTACTATTAGCAAAAGATAAAATGCCACCAGTTTTATTATCGATAAGAACAGCACTAAGTTTTTCTTTAATTATTTTATTTTTCATAGAATATTTATTATAAGGAAAATCTTGTGCAATACGATTGCTACTATCATAAATCTCCGCATCAATCGTTGTGTATATCTTCAACCCTCCCCGCGTAACCATAGAGTACCTTTCCTTACGTGTCATTTTTTTCATCTCCGGCAATTCACCTAAAATACGCATAGCTTCACTCTGAACAGCATCAATAATAAAGGGATATTTTTGAAATGAACTAACCGGAGGAACCTTAATAATGGCTTCTTCTATATCAAATTCCAAAGCTTCAAGATACTGTTTCTCTGTTATAGCACGATTACTCAACATGGATGATAAAACTTGATGCATACGTTTAATGCCTCGCTCTAATTTATGATGAGCAAATAAAGGATTATAATCATTAGGGCTTTGAACCATACCTACTAAGTAAGCAGCTGCAGCAATAGGTAATTTCTCAATATCAAGACCAAAGATATCTTTAGCACCTGCTTTAAAACCTTGTATGTGTTTTCCTCCTAAGCTTTTACCCAAATATACACTATTACAATACAAAAGCATTATTTCATGTTTTTCATAATAATTCTCTAAACGATTAGATAGAATAATTTCCAATAACTTACGAGTAATCGTACGTTTACGATTCTTCAAAATCGTATTTTTAACCACTTGCTGGGTAACAGTACTACCCCCACTCGTACCTGCCAATCCAGATATGGGTAATTTTAATCCATATGAATTTTGTAAAAACAAACTTAAATTTTGTAACGCAGCTCGTACAATAGAACTAAATACAAAACCGCTATGCGTATAGAAATTCCTATCTTCAGTTGATAAAATAGCTAACTGAATATTACGCGGCACACCTTCAATATCAAAAATCATTTCACGATGTTCAGGATTAATAAGCTCACCTATAGATGAACCTGGCTCAACATCATTTAGAGGTCGAAAATATGCATAACTATTTTGCGACCAACTATCAAATTCTGCTTTGAAATCATTAAGATTCCAAATTTTAGCATCTTGAACAATACCTAAAAAACCACCTAAAACTAATCCCAAAGAACCCATAAAAGAAAATACAGCAATGATAAAACAAAAAGAAATAAATAACACCAGAGGACGAGCCAAACGTCTTGGTGTTTTTTTTTTTATATCCCGAGGGGCTACCATAATAAAAATCCCCTTCCAATTGAAACTTTATGAAAATTATTTTCTCCTAAAAATTTATTCTTATCTATGATTTAAATAAAAATACATTAATATAAACGGAAAATAATTTCCTGACTATCTAAATGCATCGAATTATGAATGTCCATCCTATAAGGTATTAAAATAGATTTTTCTGCTATAAATATTTTATTAATATACTGAACTAATAAATACATAGCAGCTGCACCAATATCATAAACAGAAGCACCTACATAACTCACAAGAGGCCGTACTTGATCTTTAATAATAGGATCAGAAAATCCAACAAAGGCAATATCCCGAGGAATAAGTCTACCTGTATCTAAAATTGCATTTATCGCTCCAGGTATAAGTGAATTATGCGCAATTAATACAGCTGTTAAATTAGGATTTTGCGCCAGCAAAAATTGCATACCATCATATCCAGATATATATCCTAGACCAACTCCAAGAACAAGGTTTGTATTAAATACAAAACCTCGATTCAATAAGGTCATCCTATACCCTTGTTCACATATATGTCCTGAATAATTAAGCGTACGCATAAAACCAAGCTTTTTGTGTCCTTCGGATAACAACATAGATACTGCTTCCTGTGTCATCTTCAATTCATCCACCGATACACAAGGTATAACAGATAATTTGTCACTCATAGCCATGAGAACGACTGGTACATCCATTGATTTAAACAAAGATCGATGCATAGAAGTAATTTCATTACCTAAAAACAATAACCCATCCACGCGTCGTTCTAAAAAAATTTCAATCGAACGCAATTCACGCTCTTGACATAAATCAGAACTGTTTATGAAAACACCATATTTATATACATTAGCTACGTCTTCAATCCCCCTCATTAGTTCTGCATATAAAGATTGAGAAATATCAGGTAAAACAACCCCTACAGTCATTGTTTTTCTACAAGCTAAACCTCGAGCTACAGCATTTGGCCTGTACCCGAGTTGTAAAATAGCATCAAGAACCCGTTTACGTGTCGCATCCTTGACATTAGGATTACCATTCACAACACGAGAAACAGTAGCTCTTGAAACCCCAGCCTCACGAGCAACACTATAAATAGTCGTTATATCTTTTTTATTATATGGCATATTATAAACCCCTCATTATACCTATTTAAAAGGCCTTTATGAAGGTCTTAAAATCACTTAAAGAAAGCTGTTGCTGAGCATCCGATTTAGCCAAAAATGGTTTTGGATGAATTTCTATCATAAGGCCATCTGCACCAACAGCTAAAGCCGCTTTAGCACAAGGTAATATAAGATCCTTACGACCTGTAGCATGAGAAACATCAACAATAATAGGCAAATGACTTTCTTGCTTAATAGATGCTACAGCAGCCAAATCCAACGTATTACGCATAGACGACTCATAAGAACGAATACCGCGTTCGCACAAAATAACTTGTTGATTTCCACGTGCTAAAACATATTCAGCAGCCATAAGCCATTCATTGATCGTAGCTGATATACCCCTTTTTAAAAGTATCGGACGATCCACCTCACCAAGAGCACAAAGAAGTGGATAATTATACATATTTCTCGCACCTACTTGAATAATGTCAACATACTTCAAAGCTTGATCCAAATGTTCAACACTCATCAATTCGCTCACAACATACAATCCATAAGCATCTGCCGCTTGACGCAACAGAACCCAACCATACTGACCTAATCCTTGAAAATCATAAGGTGAAGTACGAGGTTTAAAAGCTCCTCCACGCAAAAAAGTTAACCCCTGCTCATAAACAGCTTCCGCAACAGCAAAAATCTGTTCTTCAGACTCAACAGAACATGGCCCAGCAATAATTTTAGCTATGCCATCACCAATAGAGCTAGTACCTACCTTTATAACCGTATCAGAAGCTTTGTGCAATCTACTTACAAGCGGTATATCACCTTTAGATGGTATATTTACCATATCAAACGAAGCTTGTCTAATATTCCTCCATAATTCTTGCATGATATCACGCGCTAAACTATCATTTGGAAACGACGATAAACCATCATCTAGAAAATCCATATCTTTAATATCCACAAAACCATCATCCGAAAAAATTTTCTTTAATAAAGAAAATCTCTCTTTAAAAAGAGCAGATAATTTATCATCTATTTCTTTTAATTTAATAATCATCATCTTATTTTTCATCTAAATATATCAACCACCTAATTAAAAATGAATAAAAAACATAAAATACAAAATATCGAATGAAAAACAAAATATAAAAAGTTAAATGAAATAAAAATAAGTTAATACAAAAAAATCATCAAGCTAATTGATTACATCTATTAATTAATATGTAAGATGATTGTAAAAATATCTTTCATACTAAGATTAAATTAATCATTTTATATAATTTAAATTAAATACTTAATTCTAATGTCAAATTTATCATAAATTATTTAAAAGAAATTAATATAAAATAAATTATAAAATTTTTTTGCTATGATTTTAGAAAATAATTATTGTTTATTGTTTCTATTTTTTAGTTTTTGTTTATTGTTTCTATTTTTTAGGTTTTGTTTATTGTTTATGTTTTTTAGGTTTTGTTTATTGTTTATGTTTTTTAGGTTTTGTTTATTGTTTATGTTTTTTAGGTTTTGTTTATTGTTTATGTTTTTTATTTAACACTTCAAAAATGTGAAACAAAGCAAATAATCATCAAAAAAAATTTAAAAGTAGATACCAGAAAATAAAACATAAAACATAAAAAAATATATAGGAATAAAAATCATATCTTTTATATATTTGGATGCCGCCCAAAAATCAAATGATCATTATAAAAATTTAATTTATAAAAATCCCACAATTTATATGGAAAATGAAAGGATTCTTTTAAAAAACTTATGGCTTGAATCATAAATAATACTAAGTTTGGATGAATAAATGATGCAAAAATACCGAACAAATATAAGGAATCGATTAAATATAAAAACATGATTTGAAAAACATTTGAAAATAATTTCATAATCAGTTATGATCATTATATTAATTATTAATAATGGCCATACAAATGTTATACAATCATTTTGAATATATAATATTAAATTCATTTCTAAATTCAATCATATGATTTTTTCTAATTTTGACATTTCTAAAATTAACGAAACAGATACTCCGCGAAAATTAATTAGTAATACAATATGAATATAAAATGGGGGTCTTTTTAAAAAAAATGAGCATATTACAAACAAAGAAGATAACTAAAGTCTACAACGAAAAAAGTAAAACAGCTAATAGCTATCGTGCCTTAACAGATGTAAATTTATCTGTCGAGCGTGGTGAATTTTTAGGTATCATGGGACCTTCGGGTAGTGGTAAAACAACACTATTAAATATCATATCTACTATAGACGATCCTACATCAGGGGAAGTTTTAATAAACGATAAAGATATTCATAAACTTTCCAAAAATGATCTCGCGAAATTTCGTAGACGTGAACTAGGTTTTATATTCCAAGATTTCAATTTATTAGATACACTCACAATCGGTGAAAATATCCTATTGCCTTTAATGCTAGAAAATCAAAATGTAAAATCCATGAAACAAAAGTTGTTTGAAATTTCCTCAAAGTTAGGCATTAGCGGCCTTTTAGAAAAAAGAATTTATGAAGTATCTGGTGGACAAGTACAAAGAGCTGCTATAGCCCGAGCGGTGATAAATAAACCTGTCCTAATCTTAGCGGATGAGCCAACAGGAAGCTTAGATTCTAAATCTTCAAAAAATGTGATGGAAATTTTACAGAATTTGAATGAAGAAGATCAAGCTACTATAATCCTCATCACGCATTGCACACAAACAGCTAGCTATTGTAACCGTGTTGTATTCTTGAGGGATGGCCGTATATGCGGTGATGTTAAAAAACAAGATAGTACCAGACAAGAATTTTCACAAAAAATAACTCATAACTTCAATATAATTTGTGAAACAAAAGATGAAATACCACAACATGCATAAACCTCCATAAAATGGTGGTTTATTTTCTTTGGAAATATGACTAGAAATTTAGCAATAAAAGAATTGCTATGCATTCCAAAATTCAAATCCACCGCAATTCTTATTTTCTACTTCTTAATTTTAAAATTTATTGTTATTCGCCTAAAATGTATCATTAATAAAGACCGTTTATTTTTTTCGTACTAGACTACAAAACATAGTTCAGTTAACGGGATCTACCTGCATCTTCTACCTGAGGCTGTACAATGATGAATTGATTACCATAAAGATCCTCAAAAGCTGATTGTACACCCCAAGGCTTACTCTGTGGTTCCATCAAGATACGAACACCTTTTTTACGCATCTTTTCAATATCCCTAATACAATCATTTGTTTCAAAAACCCACCCAGCTATATGTCCCGCTTTTTTTAATCTCTCATCTGCTTCATCTTCCATTACGCCATGTAAATGTATTTCTAAATCATCTTGCCCAGGCAAACACATCGTTAACCAACGTATATCTTTAAAATGAGCATCATTCTTAACTTGCCATCCTAATTTCTCGGTATACCACTTTTTAGCCTCATCTTGGTTCTCAACAATTAAGTAAACATGTGTAAGTTTCACAATAAAAGTACCCCTTTGTTTAATATAGCTTATTCTCACCTTAATTATCGCTCACATATACACATATTTCAATCTAAATGCCCTATATAAGTCACCTCTTTTACAGATTTACTCAGTATTTTTTCATTCCATTTGGAATTAGTCATCATATGGCTTATCGTTTGTGGGCACCTATTATAAAAGCTTTTTTTATGAATATCTGACAAAGTTACGTTAAAGTTTTGTGACAACATACCATCAATAATATGAAAAATATGATTAAAAACAAATGCAGCAAGATGAAGTAAATTGGGATCTTAACCCCAATTTACGAAAAAATTTGACCAAATGAGATTTATTTTTTAACCTACAATTAATAGACATTCTTTATCCTACTGTTGTGTTTTATTTGAACATTTACATTCTACACAGGTGATAGAGGAATGTCTATTTTTGTTTGTAAAATCTTAAAATATAATATATTGCAAACTTTGGAAATACCATAATATTTTCTTGTTTTTATTAATTATTTGCATTTTTTTTGCTTTTTTTGTTTTTTTTGCATGTACAGTTATACTGAAATTACAGCGGCGAGCTTGGGATATCAAAAAATCACAAATATATGTAAAAGAAATCACTACCGGCAGTATTGAAAAATTAAAGAAAATTCCGACTTGTCAATAAACCAGATTATATTTAAAAATAATAAGGCGTCCTAATATATAATAAAAATAGCTGTAAAAATTGAATTTTATAATTTTTATTTATATTTATGATTTATAATTAAAAAGAAATCCCAAACTTAAAAATCAGATAATTAATAAGTTATATATAGATACACAAGATATAATTTCGTTATATTTAATATTTAAATATATGAATCAAATGTAAAAATAAATAAAAGAAAACTAAGTTTAAGAAAAAGATTATATTTTTTACACTTTAATATTATCAATAAATTTTAAAAAATAATAAGTCCTTATGGTATCCTTTAGGACAAACTATGAATTTTTACTATAGTTTATCTTCTTATAATATTTTGTTTGCAAAATTTCTAATATTAGGAATAGTTATTTTGTCTTTTCTTTTAGAATTAAATTTTATCTTAATAATTAAGATATAAATAACAAAAAACAACACTATTTTTAAATTATGTTGTTTTTTGTTATTTATAAAAATATCATACTTAAACTCGAAAATATAAAGGCAAAAAATGCATTTTTATATAAATTTCATCTCTTAACAAGATTTTTAAACTTTTATGCGATTTGAATGTTTATTCGGGCAATTATAAAAATATATCTTATAAATTAAGAATAAATAAATCGGAATTGTTATTTTAGAATTTTATTTTTTTAATAAATTTTAGAAATGAAATGAAATGAATATAGAAATTATTTATATTAATCGCCCATAATATGTTTAAGAATAATTATATAAAGAAATAAAAAACAAAAATTTAAAATTAATAAAATATTATTTATAATGCATGTGATTAAAATAATTTATAAAAAATTCACATAAAGAAGCATTGTCTTAAAAATTGACGAATCTCATTCACACTAATGGCAAATCCCAAGTTCTGTGCAGACTGAATAACCAATGTACACATCCCTATGACATAACCTTGTGAATTTAATAAAGGGCCTCCACTATTTCCTGGGTTAATAGCAGCATCTGTCTGGATACAATTGCGATAAACGCGGTCTCTAGCCTCTACAACACGGTTAATACCACTAACAACACCTACCGTTACCGTGCCTTCTAATCCTAATGGATTTCCTAAAGCAGCTACCCATTCCCCTAGTTCAACTAAACGTTCATCTCCTAAAGGTAATGGTTGCAAATCTATCGTAGTAGTTATACCTAGGAGGGCAAAATCATTCTTTTTGTCTATGACTAATACTTTAGCAGGTAATAACTGTTTACTCCTATATAATCTTACCAAGAGGGGATCTCCATCTTGAATAACATGATAATTTGTCATTATATACCCACTAGGATGAACAATAAAACCCGATCCTATATTCTCAACAACTCTGTCCAACCTAGGATCAGAGTTATTCCCCCTATTCAAAAAATCATCTAAAGATAAATTAGGTTTGGATGCAGCTGGTTTTCTAACGACAATCATAGCCAAGCCGGGCAATGAACTTCGTACCATTTTAGATAAAGAAGCCATGCGTTTTTCTAAAGTCCATACTCTAGTTTTCCAACTTTTCATTCTACGTGGTGGTTTCATTAACCATCATTCCTCCCACCACCTCATTTATGCATGAGTATTTTGCTGGAAATATCAATCACTTAATAAGGATCTAAAATATAGTAATATTTAACACATAATAACAAAAAAGTTTGTTTTTTAATTATGTATGATTCAACCAAACCTGGTAAATCATAAAAGAGAAAGTTCTTCATGGTAGGTGAAATGGATATGATGATCATCTTACAAAATGAATTTTCTTTACGACAACGCGGTTGGCAATTACTTTTATTAGTCTTTATATTAATAGTGATCTCCTTAACATTATCAATACAATATCAAAATTTCTTAGAGGCAACTAACGATGAAAATACAATCATACCACCTGGTTTGGTATTTCGTATCCTAAGTTTATTAATTATGATTTTTAACTTCCCCCTCGTCTTAGCCATATCTCACAGTTCAATTATTGATGATCAACGCTCAGGACGTTTGCCTTTCTATCTAACAAAAATGTCATGCGCAGAGTTTATCTTCGGCAAATTTATAGGAATTGTATGTTTTTGGTTAATCGTTATCATCTTTTCTTATGCTATTTTAACACTCAATTATGAAGGTGGTTCACTGATAGAATTAATCAATATATGCGCAATACCAGTTTTATCAACAGGGATAACTGTACTGTTATCAAGTTTTTTTACAAAATCAGCCTTTATTTTACCCGCAGGGCTAGTCACATGGGTTTTATTGCTCATACCAAATTTTCTTATTTATCCTAATGAATATGATCCTTTACCCCTACAATTTTTAGTAACACTATTCTGGACAGAAAAACCAAACATATGGATGCATCTAACACCTATTATATTAGGATTAATTTGCTCATTAATCGCTGTACCTTTGCTAAGGAGGCGGAATATATGAATAGTGATCATCGTCTGCCTAGCAGAAAACAACGTTATGCCAAAAAAAACGATCCTAATTGGCTCAAGAGAACAAATTGGATGCACGGGATGGAAGCGGCTGATGAATTTTATATAGACGAGAAAGAGAAAAAAACAAACTCTCCTCAAAGCGAAGATCCTGGCGTAGAAAAAAAATATTCACGACTATCACGTTTAGTCGAAAAACATAAAAGAAAAAATTTTTGGCAAAAAAAAATATTTAATAAAAAAGAAAGCGATGAATTATCTTTAAACAAAAAAAGCAATGATTATCATCAAGGTATTTGGATGAAAAATATATCTTGTAGTTTAAAAAATAACGTCGTATTACATAAATTCACACTAGATATACCTCCTGGGCATATCTTTGGGCTCATAGGTCGGAATGGTGCAGGTAAAACAGTCACAATACGTACATTAGCTGGTCTAATTAAACCGTCATTAGGCGAAATATTAGTGGCCGGAAAAATTTTTTCCGCTTGGAAAAAACCTCCTGTGTCGGTGTTACTGGAAAAAACAATTACTTTTCCTCAATTAACAGCCATGGAACATCTAAAATTATTATGTAAAATTACACAACAAACGGTCAAATTAAGAAAATTACAGGAATCATTGGAAGAGTTAGACATAGATCCGCGAAATAATAACCCTGTCGGGACATTTTCTTTGGGTATGCGAAAAAGACTGAATATCGTTCAAACGATCATAAGCAATGAACCTATTTTGCTTTTAGATGATCCACTAGCTTCTTTAGATAACAGTATATGCAAAAAAATAATCTCGTTGTTAAAAATACAAGCAGAAATGGGCAAAACAATTCTATGTACATCATCAGAAATCAATATGATACCAAAATTTTGCCATCGCTTAGGTATACTGGAAAAAGGCATCCTTCGTATGGTAGGAACACCAAAAGAATTATCTGAAAAATTATCTGCAGCCGGGTTTTTAAGGTTAAATATAAATACAATCCCTTTAGAAGATGATCGTCTACAATCTTTGAAAAATCGCATGCCTCCTAATGTGGTAAAAAAATTATCTTTAGAAGAAGGTTGTTTAGTAGCGTGTATGGAAGATAAATACCATATACCTATGTTTATCGCTGCACTCCAAGCTGAATCCATACCTATATATGGTTTGCAAGCCCTAGATCCTTTAGAAACATCACTGCAATACTAAAATAAATATCATATGTATTAATATTTCTAGATGTCTTTAAAGATCCTTGTTACAATTAATATGCTTATAGTAAAACAGCTATAGAATTGCAACAGGGAGTCGGTAGGATGCAACTTCATTTTATTGGAACAGGAGCCGGTTGTCCTACACCACTTCGTAATGTAGCCTCAATGGCCCTTCAGATGCCAGAACATGGTGGTATGATCTGGTTATTTGATTGTGGTGAAGGAACACAACACCGCATTCATTCATCTTCTTTGCGATTGACAAAGTTAGATTGTATTTTCATTACACATTTGCATGGAGACCATATATTTGGTCTTCCGGGAATTTTAAGTAGTCGCTCTTCGCAAGGATCGTTATCACCTCTGACAATATATGGCCCTCAAGGAATTACAAAGTTCGTAAGAACGATAATGCAAGTAAGTTCTACAAGGTTAAGATATGAACTTGACATAATTGAATGGAAAGATGGGGATACATTTCAAAAAAATCCTTTTAATATACAGATAGCAGAATTAGAACACGGTATACCTTCTTTCGGAATACGTTTAGATGAATATCCTATAAGAACAGGTTCTCTTAATACCCAAAAATTAGCTGAACACGGGATAAAAGAAGGCCCTGTATATGGTCAATTCAAAACCCAAGAACTGATCAATTTACCAGATGGTAGACAATTTAAAAGAATTGATTTTCTATTACCTGCGCCAAAGCCCCGTACATTAGTCATATGCGGAGATACACGTCCTTCTAATACAACAATTAAACTAGCAAAAAAAGCAAATATACTTGTGCATGAAGCAACTTACAAAAATCAAGAAATAGATAAAGCAAAGAGATTCTATCATACAACTTCCTCAGAGGCCGCTTCCTTAGCCAAAGACACATGTACAGAAACCTTAATTTTGACACATCTAAGTGCCAGGTATGATGAACACGGGGCTCAAGAACTAGTTTCCGAAGCTAAAAAAATATTCCCTAATACTATCCTAGCCAAAGATGGTTTTATTCATAATATGGCATGCAAAAGATGTTTAGTGGAGGGATAAACCCGTTGAACTATTACCTTGTAATATATGATGTAAAAGGCAATTTTTTAATGAATCATCATTTAAACCCAGAAAAAAAAATCATACCGCAATCAATGGAATATTTAGAAAAAAAATACCCAAACATTGCCGTAATATATCGAATTGTTGATAATAAAGGTAACCTATTAGCCTTCAACAGATCGAAAATAAATCAATAAATAAGTTTAAATTCCCCATGTTTTATTTTAAACATGGGGAATTTAATTTATAAAAATAAATATTATATCATAATTATAAATTATATATGAACCATCATATAATATTCAAAATCAAAAATTCAAAAAATAATTTTTTGTTTATTTCTAATATTCAAATGATACATTTAACAACTAACTCTAAATCCACCACAGAAGAAAAAGTAAACAATTGCAATGACAATTAGAAAAACGAAAAGACTTCCCAATCCACCTAGTCCGCAACAATTTGAAGCTCCGCCACAATTCATATAAAACACCTGCTTTATTTATTTTTTTTATATCTATTTTAATATTTCTACAATTATAATGCTAAAAGTTGGCAACGAACGCTAAAATGACTTTTAAAATAATCTGTGTTTAAAACAAGTCTAATTAATCTTCAATTCTTACTATTAACAACTAATTCTTGTTCCGCCGCAAAAGAAAAAGTAAACAATCGCAATAACAATCAAAAAGACCAAAATACTTCCTACTCCACCTAGTCCGCAACAATTAGAAGAACCGCCACAACTCATTTTCAACACCTGCTTTATTTATTTTTTTTATATCTATTTTAATATTTCTACAATTATAATGCTAAAAGTTGGCAACGAACGCTAAAATAACTTTTAAAATAATCTGTGTTTAAAACAAGTATAATTAATCTTCAATTCTTACTATTAGCAACTAACTCTTGTTCCGCCGCAGAAGAAAAAGTAAACAATCGCAATAACAATCAAAAAGACAAAAATACTTCCTACTCCACCTAGTCCGCAACAATTAGAAGAACCGCCACAATTCATATAAAACACCTGCTTTATTTATTTTTTTTATATCTATTTTAATATTTCTACAATTATAATGCTAAAAGTTGACAACGAACGCTAAAATGACTTTTAAAATAATCTGTGTTTAAAACAAGTCTAATTAATCTTCAATTCTTACTATTAGCAACTAACTCTTGTTCCGCCGCAGAAGAAAAAGTAAACAATCGCAATAACAATCAAAAAGACAAAAAGACTTCCTAGTCCACCTAATCCACAACGTCCGCCAATTCCACAGCCTCCGCCACAACTCATATAAAACACCTACTTTATTTATTTTTTAGATATATTGTTTGATTTTGCTAAGATGACATTGATGACCATTTAAGAAGATAAAAGAGATAATTGACGCATTTTTTTATGCATTGCAAAGCAAATATTATAAAATAAAATTATTTAATAACATATAATGTTATAACCTATGAAAAATAAATATCGGAAATAACAATTAGCAAAATAAATAAATAGCTTAAAATAACTCCGAAAAAATCCCAAATGAAAAAATCCCAAATGAAAAAATCTAATTCACCAAGATTTAAAAAACATCAAATGATATCGCAAAAATTAAGTATAAAACCACCAATTAATCATTTTTAAAATTAATAACAATTAATTTAATTAAATAATCTTCGCATAAATAATAAGGAATTAATTAGCAACATTTATTAATAGATCGCCAACCATTACCAAAGAAGAAATAAACAATCGCAATGACAATAAGAAAAACAAAAAGACTTCCTAAACCACACATACCACCTATACCAAACATTAAAAACACCTGCTTTATTTATTTTTTAACAAATATTATGGAATCAGAGGTTTTTCATATGAAATTTAACGAACTTTTCATAATCAGATAACAGAATTTAAATATTTTTAGCAATTACCTGGTCCGCAATTCCAATTATTACCATGGCCAAAGAAGAAATATACCATGGCAATTACGATTAAAAAAACAAACAAACCACCTAATCCACCCATACAACCAATACCACCACAATTCATATCAAACACCTGCTTTATTTATGGTTATTTTTTAAAAACAAAAAATCTGACTTCTAAGAGACAACTTTTAACCAAAACAATTTCTCAGATTTTTTATGATTAATGGTGTAATTAATGATATGGTACAAAAAAAACAAGTGTTTTTATAATTTGAGTATATTATATGTGGTAATTATAAGATGATTAATGACAATAAAAGTTATCCGGAGAATATAATTATAAAGTTTTTTTAGTAATCTTACCTTTCTTAGTGGTTTAAAATAATTTATTCAAATAGTCGAAAAAGGTATTTGGTAATTCGCCTGTTTTATTAAAAGATATCCCATAAATTAGGCATATATATTAAAACGCGCTTATCGTCTTATACATATAATTATAAAAATATTCTTCAATGAAAGGACGATATCATCAACAATGAGTTCAGAAAAAAAACCTTCTGTTGGACAAATCGTTTCTTGGATTAATAAAATTATGGGGCAAAACGTCATCACAAAAGAACAATTAGAACAAATTTTTAAAGAATCGCACGAAGCAAATTCCAAAGGTGGATTGGAAGAAGTAATAAAATACATTTTAAAAATTACCGAATCCGATATAAATCCCGAAAAATTAAAAAACTTTGCTGAAGCAATTAAAAATGATCCAGCACAAGGTTTATCTTTTATCAAAAAAGCTCGCCAAAAATAAGTTATAAAAATTTAAATTTAAATAAAATTAGCATATAAACCTACCCGAATCAAAGGTAGGTTTATATGCTAATTTTCTATGTTTTCCCATACAGCCAACTTAGACACTACTTTCTTAATAACTTCATCAGTGAAATGCGAAGTAGTAGCATTTCCTCCTAAATCAGCTGTCCGATTACCTGAATATACAGTTTCCATCGTAGCTTCATAAATAGCGCGTGAAGCTTTTTTAGCATGGGCATGATTCATATATGACAAAATAGATGCCGCCGCTAAAATCATTGACATAGGGTTGGCCACATTTTTACCAAACAAAGTAGGAGCTGTACCATGAGGAGCTTCCACCATAACAGTTTTAGGATGATAATCTTCTGTTAAAGAAAACAGAATCGATTCGGAACCCGCAATAGAACCAAATAAAGGTAATACAAGATCACTCAGACAATCTCCATCACGATTTAAAGCCGGAATGACGAGTGCTTCTCCACCCTGATTTAATAATAAAGCATATGTGGCATCGATAAGTTGTGGATCATATACAACATCAGGATAACGAGTGCTCGCTTCATCCAATTCTTCCTTCAACATACCTTCATAAACAGGACTAACTGTGTATTTAGGTCCTCCAAAAACCTTTGCATTTATCTTCTGTGCATGTTGAAAAGAAAACTCGGCTACTGCGCGACATACAGAACGACTGATTTTTTCCGTTCTATAAGCAAACTCATCTAAATCCTCCTTAACACGCCACTCTTTAGCACCATAAGCATCACCTACAGCCATGCGTACAACAGAAATAGGTGCATGCGTACCCGCCACAGGTATTACACCAGGAATACGCCTACCTGTACGCAAGATAACAGTACCATTAATTTGTTCACGTAAAATCGCATTAGGACTTCCAACATCCTGCTTAATATCAGGCGTAATAGTAGCAGCTTTTAAACCAAAACCTGCAGCAATCATTGCTAAAGATGCTTCTTTAACAACTTCATTTTTTGTTGCACGACGATTTTCTAAACTTAAATTAAAATACTTAAGATCTAAAGGATATCGTATAATATCTTGATCTAAAACACGTAGAGCTTCTTGTAGCAACTCTTGACCTGTTTGGTCACCTTCCATAACTACTAGCGGCTGAGCATAAATAATAGTTCACTCCCTAAATAATTAATCTATATTTTTTTACCATTTTAATGATAAATAACTAATATACAAAAGTAAAAAGTAAAAGAAGTTAAAAATGGTTAAAATAAGTTATAAAATTACCAAACAGCAAAACTAACTATCAAAAATACCCTATACATATTATAACGGATCGAAAACAACGGGTAAATTTAATAAGGGACAAGCATATAAAAAAATCAAGGTGAAAAATTAGATAAATCCATTATTTGACGGTTAGCGACTTCAAACTTTATAAGATATAATTAGGAAAGATATATTTATTGTAAAATAAACATCATAAGGTATATGATGTTTAAAAGGTAATTGTAATCCAATTAGATCCTAATTTTATCTTTTTTAGAAAGGATTAAATTGTGTAAATGATTAATGAATTTCTAAATAACAACATCCTATGGTCGGCAGTAATTTCCACGATAATAGCTCAAGTAACTAAATTAATTTGGTATAGGATATTTAACCAAAACTGGGAATGGCAATGTTTACTGCACGCAGGCGGTATGCCCAGCAGCCATGCCGCGGCTACAACATCTTTAGCAACCTCTGTAGGTCTAACTGAAGGTATGAATACATCTATCTTTGCCACAACAGTCGTTTTTGCTGGTATTGTTATGTATGATGCAGCAGGAATTAGAAGACAAGCAGGTATACACGCAAAAGTAATAAATGAACTTTTAAGACAATTCATATCCGTTTTTGAAGAAATTCGCAAACAAGCGAGAGGTAGAACCATTAATCTAGAAAAATTGAAATTAAGAGAAATCCTAGGTCATCAACCCGTTGAGGTTTTAGGAGGTTTTTTATTAGGCATGTTTACCTCATTTATTCTATATTGGACGTTAAATACGAATGCTCAAATTAGATTATTTCAGTATTACTAAATTTTACATTTAATCGGTACGGAAAAATCTTTTCAATTTAAAAAATATTCCCAAAATAGATCCTGTAGGTAAATTAGATTTAAAAAATAAGCATAAAACACATTTAACACTATGCAAGGAGGAAAATATGAATATATTGCAATTAATAATATCTATACCCTTGTTGTTCATTCTATTTTTCGGTATTAGCTTTATTATAAATATGCTTTTGAAAACAACATGGGTTCCTTTTTTTGCTTTTTTAACATGGTCCATTTGGTTTGGATATAGCGTAGAAGAAGTTTTTAATTTTATTAACATGATCTTCTTCATATCTAGTTTGTCTGGGTGTATAATAGGTATATTTACACTTCGCGTGCTAAGACAACGTGGGTATCGTATGTTTTAAAATAATGAAATATAAAAAAAATTAAACGAAATATCCCTAATGAAAAACTTTGTATGAAAATATAAATGATTTAAACACTATTTAAATTACATCTATATTATGAAAATCGATATCAACAAGGAGGAACATAATTCATGATTTCTGAAAAATTAAACCCTAGTATTATACGTAATAAAAACAATGGACTTGAACAAATCAACCAAGAAACCATTAGCTTATTTTTGCTCCCGGATGGACCGGCTATCGCAGCCAAATTGTTTCATCAAGATGAACATCGTGAACGAGCTTCAACCATGTACGAGCAACAAGCTAAATCATTTCAAAAATATGTTTATCCCATGCTAGGGAAAAAATTATGCAAAAATAATTTTAAACATGAAAATTTATATCTAAAATGGATACGTCTAAAGAAGCAGAATTGGGAAGCGAATTGCAGCATAAATAAAGGAAATGATAATTTTATAACTATTAATGTAGCATCTCTCCCTATTAACAGTCAAAAAAAGGGATTTTGCTGGGTATTACATAAACTATTAGTTCATAAAACACTAATTAAATTAATTCATCAGCAAAACACCTCTCCTTTCGCTAACCCAGAGTATCGAAATCAATTCGCCTCGCTCTGGCAATCATTAGCTATGTGTCTATGTCATCAAACTTCACCTATACCACAACAAATAGCCATTTCACCTATGGGATGGCGTATGAGCTTTTTAATGAAACTTGCTAAAGAAAATAACGGACTATTAGAGGAAGTTTATCGTCGCCTCCTAATGATTGATGGATTTCCTCATAATTATAAAAATCCAGAAGATTTGTTCTCGGGTCTTTTAGGAACAGTATCATTAAAGTCATGTTGGCATTCATTCTTAGAAGAAAAAACCACCCCTCCTTTTATTGAAAAAGAAAAAACCCTTCTACTATAAAAAAGATCTTTTGTATTCATATATTTATGAAAAATTATTATATCATCAACCTATGAATAAAAATTTATAAGGATTTTGATAATATATGTGAATAATTTCCGTTTTTGCATTTATTCAAATTATATTTATTTATAAGCAAATAAACATATTAGAAAAATTATTCTCCAAAAATGAATATAAAAAAGACCGTATCTAAAGAGATGCGGTCTTTTTAAATACCTAGCGATCTTTTAATGAACGATATCCACGAATATCCAATAATAAACCAAAACGAAAAGCAATACTTAAGCCACCTATTAAATACAACCAACGATAAAGCGCAATTTTTTTAAATATAACAGCAACCTTACCCTTAACTTTCGGTCCATCTTTACCCACAACGCCAACAGCATCATAATTACCTAAAGAGGCAATCGTACCTTTATGTACATAATCAAAAGCTTCTAATGGTTGCTTACGAATAAGCGCAGACAGATTACGACCAACATTAAATCCCTGCTGATAAGCTAATTGAGCAGTTGGCGGATAAAAATTATTTTCTTTTTCACCCGCACGATGCAATAAAGAACAATCACCGATGATAAAAACATCATCATGTTCTGGTGGATTTAAATACTCATTAACTTGCACACGGTCTCTAGAAGTTTTTAACCCCAATTTAGACATCAAAGGTACACCTCTAACCCCACCAGTCCATACCATCGTATCTGTTTCAATTATATCCCCATTCTTAAATTTAACCTTGTTATCTATATACTCCGAAACCATGCTCTGAAAACGGAAAGTAATCCCATGCTTACTCAAATATCTAACCGCATATTCGACCAAAAAAGGATCAAAGCCAGGCAAAGCAGCAGGAGCAGCTTCCACATTTATAATACGCAAAGCAGAACGAGGTATGCCGTATGTCCGACACAAACCTGGTATACGGTCTACAAGCTCACCAAGATATTCAATACCGGTAAACCCAGCTCCACCTACAACAATTGTAACGCGCGAAGAACGAGGATCATCTTTATATCCCGAAAAACGTTCTTTGATATGCTGATTCAGTTTAACAGTACCATCGATGCTACTAATAGAAAAAGCATTCTCAGACAAACCAGGGATACCAAATGTCTCAGAAATACTACCAAGACCTATAACCAAATAATCATAATTTAAATCAGGAGATTCATCTTCAAACAAAACTTTTTTATTTTCAAAATCAATATGTTTAACTTTCCTTGTTTGACACTTAATAAAAGGGGCCTGAAGGGAAGAAAGTTTAGATAAGGAAACCTTTGTAGCTTCTATATCAGCTGTCCCAGCAGCTAATTCATGGAGATTAGTCACAATGGTATGATAATCATTTTGATCTACAATAGTTACTTCGGCTTCATTTTCCTCCAAAAGGGATATGAGTTTCCTCGTAACCATCAATCCCCCAAAACCCGCTCCTAAAACCACAATATGTGGTAACTGCATGTTCTTTATCTTCCCTTCTATACACCACGAAAAATACTTGGAAAAAATCTTGATTTTTTAGCAAATGAAAAAACAAAAATATTATCTTATAATAACAAAATCCTCGATACTTCCCCTGTATGATACACGATAACCACTATTCGTAGTATTATCATCATCATAAAATATGAAATAATTGAGCTGTATCCAAATTTATGATATAATTCTCCCAAATATTTAGCAAGATGTTTTCATCTTAATAATTGCAAAGATAGAAAAATAAAATAATTTATCTTTGCTAAAGGTATCGATTTTAGGAAAGAAAAATAGTGCCAAATATATATTATTTGTAAATTAAAATCTGTAGAATAAAAACCCAAAACAAGAAAATCCCCCAAAAAGTAATTCTACGTTATTGATAGTTACATGAAATTAATTGTTTTTGCAAATAACTAACTATATAAAGAATAAAAAAAGTTATTTGCCAAGTAATTAAATACAATAAATTTAGCCAAGCATCGATAATAGAAGACTTTTTTAAAATTATAGATTTTATTTAATTTATAAAATGCATAATTTTCTCTCCTTACAATCAAAAGGGGGCTTGCTTGATGAAAGAACCATCACCAGATGTAATGGATATAACAATTATAGGCGGTGGGCCTGTAGGATTATTTACCCTTTTCTACGCTGGTATGCGTAGTGCATCGACAAAATTAATTGAAAGCTTACCGCAACTCGGGGGCCAACTGGAAACTTTGTATCCAGAAAAGTATATTTACGATATAGCTGGTTTTCCTAAAGTAAGAGCTGGCGAATTTATAAAAAAACTTTTAGAACAAGTCAAACGTTTTGACCCTGTATATGTACTTAATGAAACCGTTCTCCATATCGAAAAGTTACAAGAACGACTCTTTAAACTAAAAACAAATCTAAATACACATTTAACAAAATCCATCATCATAGCATCAGGTTGTGGCTCATTCTCACCACGCCCTTTATCAATACCAGGATCAGAAAAATATGAAAAAAACAATTTTCATTATTTTATCAAAAAAACAGATAAATTTAAAAACAAGCGGGTTCTTATAGCTGGCGGTGGCGATTCAGCAATTGATTTCGCCTTGATGTTAGTACCTATAGCTAAAGAAATAACTTTAGTACATCGAAGAACAAAATTTAGAGCACATGAACAAAGTTTAAAAGAAATAGAAAAAACAAACACAAATGTGCTTGTACCATATGAAATTAAGTCTGCACACGGTGATAAAAATCTCGAAAGAGTAATAATAGAAAATAAACAAGATAATACTTCAAAAACAATAGATGTAGATGATATTATCGTAGCATTCGGTTTTAAATCATCTCCCGGGCCTATTGATAATTTTGGCTTAGAACTGACAAAAAATAAATGCATCTTAGTTGATAGGAAAATGGAAACATCAATTCCAGGTATCTATGCTGTCGGTGATGCTGCTACATATGAACATAAAGTTAAGTTAATTGCCGTCGGTTTAGGCGAAGCTCCCATAGCTATCAACCATGCTAAGAAGTACATCGATCCTACATCTAATTTACAACCTGGGCACAGTTCGAGTTTGTTTTGCGATATAGAGTCTAAGAAATGAGAGACATATAAATATAAAAAATAATATGACGAATGAAAAACAAAGTAACCTCCCCGGTAATTCTAACTAGGTATAGGGAGGTTTTTATCATGAAAAAAAACATTTATTAACACGGATCAGGCGTACCCGCTTGTTTAGATGTCTTAAACGATGACCCGCAACCACAAGTTTGATCAGCATTAGGATTGTGTATGCTAAATCCACCACCTAATTCATTTTCCTTATAGTCAATCATAACGCCGTCAAGTAATGTCTTAGTATCATTTGATATAACAACGCGTACACCATGTTGTAAGAATTCTGAATCATCTTTTTGCTTTTGATCAAAACCTAAAGTATAGGAAAAACCACTACAACCACCATGCTGAACACCAATACGCAAACATAATTTTTCAGCATCATTTTTATCATTTAACATTTTTTGTACTTGTTCAGCAGCTTCTTTACTAAGCTTAATCATATCTATCACACCTCTTATTTAAAAAATTTTCACCCGACGTGGTAAATAAAGGTCTTATGCGTCTCATAATCAATAGGTCCATTTCTTACATATGACGACGATGAAAGCATAGAAGTAGGTATTTTCAATCCTGTAATACGTCCCCATTCATTATGCAAATCATCTAGCATACAACTCAGCTCATATACCTTAGGATGATTTCGGCCTAAGTATCCAGCTGCACGCTCCATCTGACCTCTAATAGCCTCTATGTTCTCTTCTAATAAGCACTTGCGCAATAACATATCTGCCGCCCTCCTTGGATAGTAACCCAGAAGTTGCGCGAACTCAAAATATGATAAGTAAATCTCATAATAAAAGCAGACATGGTTCAAACACTCTCCTTTTTTGCACCCCCTTTGTTGTAAATAATATTTGAACAGACATAGGGTTAACAAGTAATCGTTCCCCAAATTATACAAATAAAATTGACGATCAAAACCGATCCATCTCAATAATAAAAATTACTCTAAGCTATCTTACAACATGATAAGCCGTTTCTCCTGAAAATTCAACGTTGTTCGCGATTTAAAAAATAAAACCAGCAAACGCGTATGAAAATGCAAAAAATTTATAATCTAAAAATAATCTAAAAAAATACTACGAATTGAAAAATAATTAACTAATCTTTAAGCAATATCCATATAGGAATTAAAAAACAAATATATTTAAATTCAAAAATGAATGAATAATAATAATTTTACATATACAAAGCACTAGCTAAGGGATTTATATATGTTAATCGCATATATATTATAACATATAGATAATATTTTTTTCATTTAATAATGAAAAAGTGCAACATAAAAATAAACAATCAGTATCATACAAAAACCAAAGTAGCACCTTGGAAAGATAGGCATCCTAATCTTTAAATAATTCTGCATTTATGAAAAAATACATGCATATAATTATATCTTTGCAACTTATGGAAGCAAATGTATTTTTTTGTCGGAAAATTAAAAGAAAAATAAAGACTAAAGATAAAAAAATAAAACTTAATTAATACACCTTAGCGTTAATAAGCCTTAAAGATAATATACCTTACGCTAATTATTTATTTTTTTCGTATGATAAAAATGTTTTGATATATTAATAGTTCAGTTATTATAATATAATAAGTGGAGAAAATATATGACAATATTTACAAATTAAGAAGGTGTTTGTCATAATGAAAAATAATAATTTAGAGAAAATTGCTCAAAAAATCAATCGCAAAGAACGACTTAATGCAGAAGATGGCATAAATTTACTAAAAACAAATAATTTGTTATATCTTGGAAAACTCGCTACCCAAGTAAGACAAAATCTACATAATAATAAAGCATATTTCATTATAAATGCACATTTAAATTATACAAACATTTGTGCGCTAAAATGTAAATTGTGCGCTTTTGGTCTTCAAGAACAAAATCCTAATGCTTATGTTCTATCTTTAGACGAAATCAAAGAACATCTCCAAAAAAAAATTAGCCCCTCAGTTACAGAATTGCATATAGTAGGTGGCGTACATCCAAAATTACCTTTTGATTATTATGAAAATATGTTAAAAATAGCCAAAAATTATCGTTCTGATTTACATATACAAGCATTTACAGCTGTTGAAATAGATTACCTAGCAAGAATAAATAAACTAAGCATTTCACAAATATTAAATAAACTACGTAATGCTGGCCTAGACTCTATTTTAGGAGGCGGAGCAGAAATTTTTGCTCAAGAAATTCGCCAAAAAATTGCTGGTCATAAAACAGATGAAAAGCGCTGGTTAGAAATACATAACTCAGCACATTCTCTTGGTATCCGATCTAACGCCTCCATATTATACGGCCATATCGAAAAGCCAGAACATGTTATCGATCATATTTTAAAAATTAGAAAACTACAGGATACAACAGGTGGGTTTAATGCTTTTTTTGCTTTTGCTTTCCATCCTCAGAATACCCAATTAGCTTTAGAATACAAAGATATCCCACAAGAAACCTCCGGAATATACGATCTTAAAATATTAGCCACTGCACGCCTACTACTAGACAACGTACCCCATATTCGTGCTTTCTGGATGATGATTGGTCTAAAAATAGCTCAAATAGCTCTCCATTTTGGTGTAGATGACCTCGATGGAACCGTCTTAGAAGAACAAATCGTACATGCTGCCGGAGCATCCCAAAAACAAATGTTACCTCCAAGCGCTTTTTTAAATATGATTAAAGAAGCTGGATATATACCTGTGCAAAGAAATACGCTCTATGAAATAAAAAAAATATATAATTAAAATTATAATTATTTAATAAAAATCATATAATTAAAAATTAAAAATATTTAACCTAAAATGACTAATAATTAAAATAAAAAAACAAAATATCTAATATATTATTTAAAAGGAGTCTATGCAAAAATGAATAATTTAAAACTATGGCCCAGCTTTTTAAAAAATATCTATGAAAAAATCCTAAATAAAGAAAGGCTAACCATAGAAGATGGGATACAATTATATAATTCTCCGCATACTATGCTAATTGCACATCTAGCTGATCAATTTAATGCAACCTTAAACCAAAAATATGTATACTTTATCCAAAATCTTTACATAAATCCCACAAATGTGTGTGAAGCAAGTTGTTCTTTTTGCCGTTTTCGCCGAGATGCTGAAGATGAAACAGCATATACAATGGATGAAGAAACATTATTATCTTATGTAGAAAAACGGTATTATAATGGTATAATGGAATTCCATATAGTGGGTGGACATAATCATAAAGTAGACTTTAATTATTACTTGAATACACTAAAAATACTCAAAAACAAATACCCTCATGTAACACTCAAAGCATATACAGCAGCAGAAATTGTATTCTTTAGTAAACAAACTGGTATGAGTTTTGAAAAAGTACTAAAAGAATTAATATCTGTAGGCTTAAATACCCTACCTGGTGGCGGTGCAGAAATTTTAACTGAACGCTATCGTAAAATAATGAGCCCCGATAAGGCTAACACACAAGAATGGTTAGAGGTACACAGCATAGCACATAACTTAGGTTTAAAAACACATGCAACCATGTTATATGGCGGAATAGAAACATATGAAGAACGACTAATACATATGATTCATATCAGAGAGCTACAAGACCAAACAAATGGATTTTTAGCCTTCATTCCTTTAGCGATGCAACCTCATAGCAAAAAAGCATCTATAACAAGAAGAACAACAGCGATGGATGATTTAAAAACGATAGCTATTAGCCGTTTAATGGTTGACAATGTAAAACATATAAAAGCATACTTTATAAATATAGGTCTACAACTAACCCAACTAGCAACACAAGCAGGCGCAAGCGATATACACGGCACAATGGTAGAAGAACGCATTAGTCATGCTGCTGGAGCTATTTCAGAAAACTCCATTACGAAAAAAAATCTGATTTGGTTAATAAAAAAAGCCGATCGTATACCTGTAGAAAGAGACACTTTTTATAATAAAATAAAAGAATATTAATTTATATTAAATCATTTTTTTGATTTAAAAAAATAAAAATTTTAAATAATAAAAACCCAAAATATTAAAGATACAAATCTCCTAAGCCAGGGCAAAAAAATTCGATCCTTACTTCTTATTGAAAAAACTAGTTAAATCCATACTTTTATAATATAAAAAACTAAATTTAATTATTTTTATACTAAATAGCAAAATTGAATAAATATAATAATTATTGATTAATTATTATATTTATAAACTTAATATAATTAAAAATAATATAATTATATATAAAAAAACAAAGGGCAAATATTTATTTGCCCTTTGTTTTTTTATATATAATTATAAAATTAAACTTTGAAAAATTTTACTATGTTAACAGGTAATCCTTCTGGGGCATTATTATATATTCTCTCAACATGTTTGTTTAACATCCTAATACAACCTTTAGAAGCATGGCTTTGTGAATAGACTAAATCGGGTTGATTTGTGCCATGGATAGCAATATTATATTCTGTACTCAAACTCATGAAATGATGACCATAAGGATTACTAGAATCTCCACCTTCTACTCTTTTACCGCTATCATGGTTTATATAATCCTTATTATAAACCTTATCTAAGATATTAAAATGCCCTGTTGGTGTTGAAGTCTTAGACTTTCCGGTAGCTACAGGAAATCTCTCTATTAGATCATCATGAATCCAGTAGAGATAATTATCTTTTAAAGATACAATAATACCGTCATCACGAAGAGTATGCCTCTTAACAATCTCACCTCTCGCACCATTATCAGAAGGACCTTTTAAAAGAGCTGTAGAAGGCGTGATCATAAGTAAGGTAAGCATAAAAAATGAAAATATAGGTAAAAATCTCATTAATTTTGTCAAATTAAATCCTCCTCTTATTTTATGACAAGAAAATATATCATATAAAAATAAGAAAACAAGTTGAAAGTTAATCTTAAAACTATATCTCAAGAATTATAAGCATCAAAAAACACACATTTAACTTATTTTTATTCTATAAATTAAGATTAAAAATGATTTTCATAGTATAAAAAGATCAACATCACACATGATTTATAAAGATATATTATATAAAAAAAAGGTATAAATCAATTGTTTTTATATGGAGAATATAAAGGTTCTTAAAAATCATAAATATTAAAAGATGATTATGTTTAATATTACTTATATATTTATATTAAGAAAAACTAAGTTGAAAATTCTGAATTAGTTTTAGATCAGTAAAAAATAGAGCTTGTCCCACAACCCATATTAAAATAGTGTTTTAAGAACCTAATTTAATGCACAAAAAACTATTATAATGGCTATTTTTATGTTTAAATTAAACCCTTAATAATCGGCTATATTAATATTTCTGGACAAGTCCATAAATAAAAATATATTTAACCTATACGGGAAATAAAAATGATATAAAAACTCTGAAAAAAGATAATGTTTAATACTATAAATAAAATTTAAATACAAAAATATTTGAAATAAATTATTTTAAGACACTTAATTATTCCTAATAAATCAAACATTAATAATGGAAATAGCAAGATATGCGTATTTATAATAAAAATATAAAAATATAGCTCTTGTCCAAAAATCGCCGTAAAGAACGTTTGAAAATATAATCTAATGAAGTAAAAGCTATATTAATAGGTATTTTTATGTTTAAATTCCATAAATCACGTTGGAATATATTATAATTTTAATCTAAAAACATTATCAAGAAATAAAAGAATTTAACTTCATTCATTTGATTTTCGAAAAAATAAATTTTTTTTATATATTAAAGATATAACAAGGGTTGATTTTTAATTTTAAGTTTTAAGTTTTTTTATTTATGGATAAAATCTTGAAAATACCAGTAAATGATAAATATCTTTGTTAATTGTCGATATCAGTATTTCAAGAAACGTTCATAATTGTTGTTATTTTTGCAAAAACTGTCTATGAATTTATAAATAATAATTCAAGTATATAATTCATTAATCTTAAATATCATATAACTTAACTCATATAACTATATTTCAAGATTAATGAATTATATATTAATATTCCTTTAAATAAACTTTAATTTGAATAATAAATATATATAAATTTATAATATTAATTAATATATTTAAGATTTATTTTTTATTAAAAATAAATATCTATTTATATATAATAATCATGTTAATGCAATTGTTATAAACTATTAAAAAAATATATAAAAGCCATGATATAATATAATCCATGGCTTTTTATATATTGTTTAATGAAATTTTAAAGAATTTACAATCTTCACAGGAATTCCAACTGAAATATTATTATATATGCGCGAAACATGTTCATTCAACATTCTAACACAACCCTTAGATGCATTTCTGCGAGCACGAACAAACTGGGGTTTATTAGTTCCATGAATTCCAATATTATGTTTTGTGCTAATGCTCATAAAATGAGATCCATAAGGATTATTAGGTGCACAGCCTTTAATTTTCTTACCCCTTGTATAAGCCTTACATTTAACCTTATCCATAATTCTAAAATTGCCTGCTGGGGTCAGCCTTCGATTATTTCTAATAAATTTACCAGTAGCTACAGGAAATCTCTCTATGACATTATCACGAACCCAATACAGCCGATTATCATTTAAAGATATAATAATACCATTATGAATACCTTTATTGTTCTGGAAAATCTCAATTTGTGTTCCCTTATGAGCTGCCCTAGAATTTCCATTTGCAAAAGACATAGGAAACGTAAGAATAAATACCATCATAGCAAAAATTGAAAATTTAGGTAGAAATCTAATTAATTTGTACAAATCCATATATTCTCCTTTGTATAACAAATATATTAAATAAAATAAACTAATATTAATAAAATATAAAATAATAAATTAACTCTCCACTTAATAGATAATATATGATAAATATATATAAAGCAAGTCTTAATCCGGATATCCATTCATAAAAATATAGAATTTAATCAAAAATTCAAAATATTAATATATATCCTCTTTTATAAATGTATTATTATTATTTCAAATCATCAATTCTTTTTATTTATTAGTATTTTATATGTATAAATAAACAATTATGTTCGGTGAAGTATCTATAAATACTAAAAAACTTACTATATTTGTTAATAGTAAGTTTTTTAGTATTTATTTCCGAAGATTATTGATAATATTTTTAAGTTTCATAATAACGATATCAATTTGTTTGTGATCAATATCCTTACCAAGAGAAAAGCGAACGCTCTGATATGCCTCATCTTGTGTTCTTCCCATAGCTAATAAAACATGTGATGGTTTGTTTTTTCCTAATGAACAAGCAGATGAACTAGATATATAAATTTGCTGCCTATTTAATTCTAACATCAGCATTTGGCCTTCTATCGTAGGAAAACTTACATTTAAGATATTAGGCAATGTTTTAGTAGGATGTCCATTTAGTACAACGCCGTCTATCTCATAAATACCTTCCCAAAGTGCTTCTTTAAGCTTATGTAAGCGTTGCATTTCAAACATAACATTTTTATGAATCCATGAAGCTACAGCACCTAATCCAATGATTAAAGGTGTAGATAAGGTGCCTGAAATCAAGCCTCTTTCCTGCCCGCCTCCATGAATAAAAGGCGAAAGCCGAAGTCCTGGGCGCACATATAAAGCACCTATACCCTTAGGACCATATGTCTTATGAGAACTCAAAGATAAGAGGTCGACACCTAGTTGTTTAACGTCTAGCGGTAATTTTCCAAAAAACTGAACAGCATCTGTATGAAATATAATTTTTCTAGTCTTTAATAATTGCGATAACTCTTCTAAAGGTTGCACAGTACCCACTTCATTGTTAGCTGCCATAATACTAACCAACCGCGTATTAGGACGCAAAGATTTACGAACATCTTCAATATCTATAATACCTTCACGACAAACAGGCAATTTAGTCCAGCAGAAACCTTCTTCAACCAATAATTGACAAACTTTCAGAACAGACGGATGTTCAAAATCTGTGGTTATAAAATGATCACCTTTATTATATAAACGCATCGTACCAAAAAGTGCTAAATTATTAGCAGATGTACCTCCAGGAGTAAAAATAATAGATCTCGCAGAAGGAGACCCAATGGATAATGCTAATTGCAATCGAGCATTGTTAATAGCATCAGAAGACTGCTGACCTATATCATGAATACTATGAGGATTACCGAATTGTTGTTGCCAAAAAGGCAACATAGCTATCCAAGCCTCTTTTAACAAAGGACTTGAGGAAGCATAGTCAAGATAAATGATTACTATCGCCTCCTTCATGAGGATCTTATTTAATTTATGTATTATTTAAACACCAGACACGAAACATTAAATTAATAATAAAATATTATAAATTATATATATCCATTTATTATAAATCAAATTATAATAAATACAAACTTTGTGCAATGGATAAATATAAATTATTCATTTATTTAAAAAAAATTTTATTGACATAGAAGATAATGCTTTTGCTTTCAAACTTAATCAATAAGCATATATTTATAAATTTTAATATTAATAAAATATATTAATAATTTAAAATCAAAATCTATTAAAAATAATAAAGCCAAAATCAAATAAAACATAGCATTTGACTTTGTCCTTTTTCCTGCGACAATGTAAAAAAGACTTGGGAACCATTATATATCAAGGAAAGGAATGGAGAAATGCAATACTACGAAACTGATATACTAATTGTGGGCAGTGGTATAGCAGGTATTGTTGTTGCTTTGAGTATCGATCCCAAAGCAAATGTCATCATTCTAACGAAGCGAGATAAACAAAATAGCAACTCCTACCGGGCACAAGGTGGTATTGCGGCAGCTATAGGTGATCATGATTCTCCTGAACTACATTACAGTGATACCCTAAAAACAGGTGGTGAGATATGCAATCGTGAATCTGTAAAAAAACTGGTTAATACAGCGCCAGAAGCTATTACACAGTTAAGTAAATGGGGTGTTGTATTTGATAAAGAAGGTAGAAATTGGTCTTTAGGTCTAGAAGGTGCCCATAGTATGCCTCGCATACTACATGCTGATGGTGATACAACAGGCGCATCGATTATGAAAAAATTGTTAGACTGTTTAAAAAAGCGACCTAATATATCCTTAATCAAAAATATGTTTGTGTTGGATTTAATAGTTAAAGATGGCATTTGTCAAGGTGTCTTAGCCATCGATAAAAAATCTAAAACAACCAGCTATCGGGCCAGAAAAGGCGTTGTTTTAGCTACAGGTGGATGTGGTCAAGTTTATCGCTATACAACAAATAGCGAAGTATCAACAGGAGATGGCTTTGCATTAGCCTATAAAAATAATATCCGCATGGTAGATATGGAATTCATACAATTTCACCCAACAGCCTTAATTGGGACGAAAAACCCGATGGTACTAGTTTCTGAAGCAGTAAGAGGAGAAGGAGCAATTTTAATTGATGAATATAACGATAGACTATTAATAAATCATGATTGTAAAGATTTAGCCCCTAGAGATATCGTAGCAAGAACAATATATAACGCCCAGCAAAATGGTAGACAAATCTATTTAGATGCCAGGTCGATACATAAAAGGTTTATCCAACGTTTCCCCTATATATATTTTATGTGCAAAAAAATTGGTATAGACCCACGGAATACACTCATACCTATTACACCAGCAGCTCATTTTATCATGGGCGGTATAGAAGTAACTTTAGACGGAAAAAGCTCAATGCCTAATTTATATGCCTGCGGTGAAGTAGCTTGTAATGGTGTACATGGCGCAAATCGCTTAGCTAGCAATTCATTATTAGAAGGAGTTGTATTTGCCCAGCAAGTTGCTGAAAGTATCTGTAACAGCAAATCAATCCATAAATGGGGCAAAATAGCAAAAACAAAAATTTTACCTTTACCTCATAAGACACATATTACAAAATTCCATCATGATCTTGGTTGTTTAATGTGGGAAAATGCTGGAATTACACGTACAGGTGATAATTTAAAAAAAGCGCTGCAAAAATTGATAGATTTAAAAGAAAAAATGCCTAAAGGGTGTTTTACATGTGATAATCTTTGGATAACTGCAAAATTAATCACATCGGCAGCTTATAAGCGTAAAGAAAGCAGAGGCAGTCACTATCGACAAGATTATCCACATAATTCACAAGAATGGTCTAAAAAACATAACGCGGTGGTGCATAATAAACAATGAGTCTTACTAATTTAGAATGGTGTGACATAATCAAAAGAGCTTTAAAAGAAGATATTGGTTCTATAGACATTACAACTGAAACCCTGGTACCATACAATAGTGAATTTTCTGTCAACATAGTCGCAAGGTCTGAAGGTATTATCGCCGGTTTATCTATTGTGGAATATATAATGAAAAAATTAGATCCAGACTGCATATTAAAAATGATGGTAAAAGACGGTCAAAAAGTTGCTAAAAATACATGTTTAATAAGCATTAAAGGTAAAGCACAGGCTATTTTACAAGGAGAACGTGTAGCTTTAAATTTTATACAACATTTATCAGGTATTGCTACCCAAACTAATTTAGCTGTACAAAAAATTTCTAAGTATAATTGCCAGGTACTCGATACACGTAAAACCACACCAGGTATACGATGTATGGAAAAATATGCTGTTTCCGTAGGTGGTGGTTACAATCACCGATATAATTTACAACATGCTGTCATGATTAAAGATAATCATTATCCATTTATTAAAAACATCGGCGATGCTGTCCAGAAATTACGAAAAATCATAGGACCATTTACCCCGATTATCGTTGAAGTTGAAAATTTATTATCTTTAACGGAAGCATTAAATGCAAATGTTGAATTTATTTTATTAGATAATTTTTCCATAAAAGACCTACATAAAGCAATTTCTTTAGCAGATAAAGACGTTTTTTTAGAAGCATCTGGAAAAATAACATTAGAAAATATTGCTGAAATTGCATCTACAGGCGTAAACGCTGTTTCAATGGGCTGGTTAACACACTCTGCAAAAGCTATGGATATAGGTCTAGATATTGAAAAAGAAATGTAGGAGGTAGTATAGTGGAAATTAGCATAAGTAACCCGAGTAATAAACAGCTACCAGATACATATCGTCAACTAACAGAATATGAATTAGATACAAAAATAAGAAAAGCGAAAGCATCTTTAGGAAAGGATTTAATTATCCTAGGACATCATTATCAAAGAGAAGATGTAATAATTTATGCTGACTATTGTGGCGATTCCCTATTACTAGCGCAAAAAGGCGCTGAACAAACAAAAGCCCCCTTCATTATATTCTGCGGTGTCTACTTTATGGCTGAAACAGCCGATATCCTATCTCAATCTGGTCAGAAAGTCCTATTGCCCGATATGCGCGCAGGATGTACGATGGCCGATATGGCAAACATTGAAGATTTAGAAGAAGCATGGGAATGTTTAACTAATCAATTTAATCAAAATATTATCCCTGTAACATATGTTAATTCAAGTGCCGAAATTAAAGCATTTGTGGGCAAAAAAGGCGGCGCGACCTGCACATCTTCAAATGCTGCCTCAGTTTTAAAATGGGCGTGGAATAAAAAAGAAAAGATTCTCTTTTTACCAGATCAACATCTAGGTAGAAATATCGCTTATGAGTTAGGTGTACCATTAGACGAGATGCCTCTATGGTCATATCTTGATGGAAAATTAAGTGATCTAAAAACAAACCCACAAGATATTAAAATCATCTTGTGGGAAGGTCATTGTTCCGTACATCAAAGATTTAATGGTCATCATATTAAAAACTGGCGCCAAAATGACCCAGAAAGAAAAATTATCGTTCATCCAGAATGTTCTTTTGAAGTAGCTAGAAATGCTGATTATGTTGGTTCAACAGAATTTATCAAAAAAACAATCGAACAATCTGAAGAAGGAACTAGTTGGGCTATAGGAACAGAGGCTAACTTGGTCCAAAGATTGGCTAATCAAAATAAAAATAAAGATATAAAATTACTAAGTTCTACTACATGCCAGTGTTTAACTATGAATCGCATAGATAGACAACATTTATTGTGGGCTTTAGATAGTATTTTAGATAATAAACCTATTAACATTATTAAAGTACCTGAAGAGCAAAAATATTGGTCTAAAAAAGCAATCGATCAAATGTTAATGATCTCATAAAAAAAGCTCATTATGGGAAAAGATATCCCCCATAATAGAGCTTTTGATCTTAATTAAGAATTGTTTTTGTACATCATAGATAATTTAGCTAATCTGCTAATTAAATAAGAAAGTTTAAAATCTTCACGATCATATAACTTCTGGAAAAAATTTTTATACCCAATTTGTTGAATTATATCATACCCTTTCGCTGTTAAACGTTGTTTATATTTCTTATTTTTTGATTTTCCTTGAATATAAAAAACATAACCATCTCCTTGCTTGGCAATATCAATACGAGGCAAATTTGTCTTTTTAAACAAATTAATAATTTTATGGTATTTTTCGCGTTTTTTACTGACGATATATATTTGATATAAAAGATCTTTATTTTTTGAATAAAATTTATCTTTATCAATCAAATCACCCGGATGCATATCATGGCGTATAACAAACTTATGGTATAAATTATCACGCTTAATACCTTTGACATTATAATAATCTTTAACTTCCCCAGCATTAGAAGAAAAACCAAATAACAAAAAAACGAAAAAATAAATCATAAATCTATTAAAAATCATAAAAAAACTCCCAATCCTTTAAAAAAGGATAATTTTTTATATTTAATGAAAAAAATAATAAAACCTAATAAATAAAAACTTTTCAAAAAATCAGATTTTAAAAATTATATAGGAGATGATAAAAATCGCCAATCAACATAAAACACAACAAAAAACAGATATAATAAATTTCTGTGACAAAAAAATTTCGCGTATCGGACTGGGAACCATGTCTCTGGGCGGAGACCTTTATGGTGACATGTCTGAAAAACTAGCCTGTGAAATTCTAGAAAGATCTTTAGAGCAAGGAATAAGATTATTTAATACAGCTGCCTTTTATGGCAATGGCAAATCTGAAAAATTATGTGGAAAGATTTTAAAAAGTAGCGATTTAGGTAAAGAAGTCGTGATTATTACCAAAGGTGGCTTATATCGCGATCCTCAAACCAATAAATTTTTTTGTGATGCTTCTAGTGAGACTCTACGAAGAAGTATTGAAGCTAGTTTAACCAATCTAGGATTAACAAGTTTAGATGTATATCAATTGCATTGGCCAGATAACGGCACACCGATTTATCAAACAGCTAAAACATTATTAAGCTTACAAGAAGAAGGTTTAATCCATAAAATAGGTATTTGCAATAGCCCACCGAACGTTTTAGAAGAATTAATGAAATATATCACTTTAGATAATCATGAATTAAGTTTTAATATCTTCGATCCAAGCCTACGAAAAACGATAACAACTAGCCAAACAATGGGCCTCAAAATACTTGTATGGGGAGCATTAGCACACGGCTTATTATCTGATAATAAATATGATGGTAAATGGCATGAACGTGATTTTCGTCGTCATCATCCTTGGTTTAAAGAACCAAACATAACGAATTATCAAAAGGCTTGTCAAGCTCTAAGAATACAAGCAAAAAAATACGACAAAACCCTGACACAATTAGCTATAAGGTATGTTTTAGACGAACCAGGAGTTACAATTGCTTTATGGGGTATCCATCATCCTGATCAATTATCATCTATTAAAGGTGCCCTTGAATGGTCTTTAACTCAAGAAGAACGATCTTCATTAGAAAATATCGTAAAAAGTTATATCTCTATCCCTAAACCAAGAACACATCTTCAAAGTCCACCTTCGCGGTTTAGTTAGATTAAAAATACATCAAAGGAGGTTATGAGCGTTGATAAGTAATTTCGTTTCAAATACCGATAAAGATGTATATGTTTTATATAATTTACCCGAAGAAGTTATCGCCGTCATTTTTGCTTATGTCAGCAGAAGCCCTCATAGTTTCCGTACAAATTTATACAATTTATTAAAAAATGAGATGTCTAATTTAGAAAAAATACCTAGTAATAGTCACAATATGAATAGTATATCAAAAAATATTTCTGATAAAACAGCAGCTTTTCACCAAAAATGGGTCCTCAATTATGGACATAGCAGTGTTGCTGAACACGCTGTTGCACATATCGGCATAGAACGTTTAAGTAGACTAGCTTCCGCAGAGCTCGCATTAGCAACATCTTTTAACAGTTTCACAGAATATAGCCAAAGATATCAACGCTTATCACAAGGAAGCTATTATTTACCTTCACCTTTAAAAAATCATCCTGTGCTCTTAAATTCATTTATTAGCTTGCAAAATCTAATTTTTTCTACATATGAAAAATTACAAAAAAAAATATTAGATTATCTAATCAAAAATGAACCCCCAAAAGAAAATGAACAAGCAGACACAAAAATAAAAAGAATGAAAATAAAAGCATTAGAAGATGCTAGATATGTATTAACATTAGCAACTCATACTAACTTAGGCATGACAGCTAATGGCAGAAGTTTAAGAAATACACTTGTTCATCTCTTATCAACAGAATATCTGGAATGTCAAGATTTAGCTAAAAATATTGAACAAGAAGTAAAATTGATTATACCTACACTCTTGCGTTATGTAAAAGCCAGTGATTACATATCTAATAGCAGAAAAAAAATAAAATCTGAACTAAAAAAAATATCAATAAATACAAATATTTGTTCTTCAAAGCAAAGTGCCAATTTTACAATGCTACCTAACTATAAAGAAGTTTTGGCTCAAATTGTTTCATTTATTCTCATGCGCGAAAAAAATATCTCTTTTTCAGAAGGTAAAAAATGGTCTGATTTACAAAATCAAGAAATATTAGAAAATATCGTTGAAAATATGCTATCGTCTTTAGCCGCTTTTGATAATCCAGATCAAATCTTAGAACATCTAAATTATCAAATCTCATTTAACATCTCCGAAGCTAGCTGGCATCAACTTCTAAGACATAATAGAAAAATAAATTTCCATGCAGGACCTCCAAGTATCCATAATGGCTATACAATACCACCAAACATAGTGGCAGCTAAGTGTACAGATCTTTTTGAAGAAGTAATGGAAGCCTCTGACATGGTTTATGACAGAATAAATCAATGGAACCCTTATGTAGCCAATTATTGTATTACAAATGCCCACAATCGTAAAATCATCGCCAATTGCAACTTATGGTCGCTTTATCATCTAATAAACTTAAGAACAACAGAGGAAGCTCAATGGGATATTAGAGAAACAATAACTTCTTTGCATGAGCAACTCCAAATAAAACATCCTCTTTTAGCTAAATATGCTAAAAGACGTTAATCACGTATAACTAAATAGTTTAAATTAATATTAAATAGTAATAATTTATCCCCTGAATTATCAGCACTGATAAATAAATAATCTCGCCCGCTACCCACTAAGGTACCTCGAAAGATTTTACTACGCCATTTATCACTTGAATCATATGTCATATAAGCTATAACTTTTTTACCTATATTTTTACTTATAACTTCTTCCGCATATCTCGGTTCCTTAGGTGGTGCTTGTTGCTGTAAAGTATGTAAATCTGGAAATTGACAATCAATATCACTAAATGGAAAAAAAAGATCCCATCGTAGTAATAATTCCCGTACAAAAAAAAAACCTCCTAATTATATATAAATAAAAAATTATCTACTATAAATATTCATTTAATAATTTGTTAATTAAATAACATCTCCATTTCCATAAAAATATGGAAATGGATACAATAGCACATTAATAATATAACTTTTAATAATTTATGTGTTTCACTAAATTTAGTAACGGCTATTTTTTCACTTCATTGTCAATCAACATATAGTTCAAATTAATGCTAAGTAATACTAAGTCTTTACCACTCGACTTATCACGCATTAAAAAATAATCACGACCGGATTCTAATAAAGTTCCGGAAAAAATTTTACTACGCCATTGATCACTTGAATCATACGTCATATATGCCGTAATACTTTTACCTACACTCTTTTTAATTAACTCCTCAGAATATTTATTCTCAACCGCCGACGGTGCGTCTGATGTACGTCCAGCCGGCATAGCCTGTGGGAATACATAAAATGGATATGGATTATAATACAAGATAATACTCCCCCTATAAAATTTTTAGCGAAAAACATTCGGACAATCATCTGTTTTAGGTTCATAAAAACAATGATTTTTATACTGCCCACTCAAAGATTGTCCATACCAGCTTGGAGGACAATCTTCGCGAGGGTTAAAAAACCAAAGAGAATATTGTGCAGGTGGTAAAGTGTGACCATTAACAACACGCCGAGCTAATTTAAGATCTCTCTCTCTAGCTGGTTGATAAAAATAAGGTTTAGTAACACATTCAAAACCACCTGGTTTTTGAAAAACCATATCAGGGATACTGCGGACATTTTTAAAATCTAAGCAATTAGAACGAACCCTGTTAACACCTACATTTCCCACCAGCAGCATCCCTCTATCACCATCTCCCTCAGCCTCAGCGCGCATCAATCTAGCTAACAACGATATATCACGTTCATTAACACGAATAGATACAGGAATACGAAAACACCCCTTTGTCTTCCCTTAAAATGCAATTTTTATTCTTCACTGAACCTATAAAAAATAAATTTGCAAAATAATAATGATATAAATCTTATTATTATTTTCTGAAAAGTATTAATAAAAAAAATAATAAAAAATAATAAAAAAATATTTATATAAATTTATGCTTAAAGCATTAATCAAAGAACCTTATTCATTTTCATTACTCGAAACTTCATTAGGAAGATCTATATTTGGTTTAATATGTTTTTGCGTTTTATCGGTATTAAAAGAATAATAAGATGAAGGAACATCCCCAACAACCAATACTTGAGCTAAAGGATACGAAAAAGACACAGGAAAATGTTGCTCTGTAAAAGGGACAACAACGCCCATTTCTGTATGAACGTTTATCTGTAAAGTAACCATAACCATATTTATCCCCTTTGACTCCATATGAGGCGAAATAGAAACTTTACTAGCTCCTTTAGGCCACATTTGTAATTTAATACTTGGACCAATAGCTGAAAGAACTTGGCTCTGTAATATTTGACCTATCTTTATATATAATACTTGTTCTGTTAAACCCATTAATTTATTTTGAACACGCTCAACCATATATTCATAAATCGTTGCTTGTAATTTTGCATTCATATTGACAAAAGCAATTCGTCCATTTTTTTCTTTTTCAATATGTATAATTTCATTAAGACTATCACCTAAATTAACTTGTATTTCCCGGATACCCTCCAACATAGCCTGTTGAGCAATCTTCTTAACCTTTGATTGGGCAATTAACAACAGCATAGGACGTAAATTTTCTTCCATACGCCAAATACCATATACAAAAATACAAAAAAACAACATAATAAGATATAAAAAAAATTTATGATGCCAAAATCTCTTATTTCTAACCCTGTGCAAACGCCTACGACCCAAAAATATACGCCTCCTAGATATTTAATCTTTGCATAAGTAAAAATATTAATTTAATAATTATGCAAATTATCATTTTAAAGAACTAATTTCAAATATTATTTTTTTAGGAGTGAGCATACTTTGTCTCATAAAAAAACACGCATTTTGTTAGGCATGTCAGGTGGTGTAGATTCATCCGTATCCGCTAAATTATTAAAACAAGCTGGATATGATGTCATAGGCATATTTATGAAAAATTGGGAAGACGATAATATAACATGTACAGCAGAAGCAGATTATTATGACGTCGAAAGAGTTTGCTATCATTTAGATATACCATATTACCCTATAAACTTAACCAAACAATACTATGAAGGCGTCTTTAGTAAATTCCTTCAAGAATTAAAAAAAGGATATACACCTAATCCAGATATTTTATGTAACAAAGTAATTAAATTTGGTGCTTTTCGCGAAGAAACAGCAAATTTAGCAGCTGAAACAATTGCTACTGGTCATTATGCCCAATGGATTGAACATGAAAAATATGGACGTTCATTACATAAAGGTTTTGATTTAAATAAAGATCAAACATATTTTTTAGCTTTAGTCCCATTAGAAAGATTAGAAAAAACAATTTTCCCAATTGGACATCTAACAAAACCAAAAGTAAGAGAGATCGCAAAGGAAATTGGTTTAATAAATGCCGATAAAAAAGATAGTGTAGGAATATGTTTTATCGGCAAGAGATCTTTTACCAAATTTATACAAAAACATCTGTCAACACCTAAGGGTGAAATTAGATGCTTAGACACCGATATACTACTAGGTGAACACAACGGTATTATCCTAGCAACTTTAGGCCAGAGAAAAGGCTTAAATATAGGCGGTAAAGTTAATAAAAAAGGTCCTTGGTATGTAGCTAATAAAGATGTTGCATCAAACACCATCTACGTTGTTGAAGGGAAAAATCATCCTGCTTTATTTACAAAAGAAGTTAAAGTTAAAAATATGAATTGGTTAGTAAGAACACCATTAGCAAAAAACTTTCATTGTACAGCTAAATGCAGGTATCGCCAGACAGCCGCACCGTGTGATGTTGAGATAATATCAAGCAATCGCCTAAAAATCACTTTTAAAGAAGCTCAATGGGCCGTAACCATTGGGCAAGCATTAGTTTTATATGATGAAAATGTTTGTTTAGGAGGAGGTATAATTACAAAATAAAAAACCAGCAAATAAATATGCTGGTTTAAAAAATTATAAAAATAGGATAAAAAATCGTTATTTTTATAAACGTATTTTTTATCCTCGAAAACTTATTAAAAAATTATTATTTCAAGGCGTGCCCTGGAAGATTCGAACTCCCGACCTTCTGATCCGTAGTCAGACGCTCTATCCAGCTGAGCTAAGGGCACATATATTTTAAAAAAAACAAGGCGGCACCCGGAATCGAACCGGGGGTCGAGGTTTTGCAGACCGCTGCCTTAACCACTTGGCCATGCCGCCATAAAAAAATAAAAAATGGACTTACAAATATAACCCCTTATCTTATAAAGACAGCAGGGGCGGTAGGAATTGAACCCACACTAAGGATTTTGGAGACCCTCGTTCTACCATTAAACTACGCCCCCATAATTCTTTGTGAGAGACCAAAATCAATAAAAAAATTATATTTTTAAATGCTGGCGATAGGAATCGAACCCACAACCCCCTGATTACAAATCAGGTGCTCTACCAATTGAGCTACGCCAGCTGGAAAAACAAAATGTGGTGGCTCGAGACGGAATCGAACCGCCGACACAAGGATTTTCAGTCCTCTGCTCTACCGACTGAGCTATCGAGCCAAAAGATCCAATGAAAAAATGGCGGAGAGAGAGGGATTCGAACCCTCGAGGCGGTCTCCCACCTACACGATTTCCAATCGTGCTCCTTCGACCACTCGGACACCTCTCCGTTCTAGCATATAAGCCCCATAAAAGAGGCTAATATATAAAACCAAATCCTAGATATTTAAAAGCTCTACCTGGCAATGTCCTACTCTCCCAGGGGCCTGCGCCCCAAGTACCATCGGCGCTGAAGGGCTTAACGACCGTGTTCGGAATGGATAACGGGTGGTTCCCCTTCGCTATAATCACCAAGCTGCAACCTTAGCAGACATAGTAATTGTAACACATTGTGTAGTAAAAATCAAGCATCAGGTCAAGCCCTCGTACAATTCGTATCTGTCAGCTTCACGTCTCACGACGCTTTCACATCAGACCGATCAACCTCGTATTCTCCAAGGTGTCTTACCCGCTTTGCTGCGGCGGGAGGCCTAATCTTAGGGCAGGCTTCGCGCTTAGATGCTTTCAGCGCTTCTCCTATCATGCTTAGCTACCCTGCTGTGCTCCTGGCGAAGCAACAGGTACACCATTGGCATGCCCATTCCGGTCCTCTCGTACTAGGAACAGACCCCTGCAAGCCTCCTACGCCCGCGGCAGATAGGGACCGAACTGTCTCACGACGTTCTGAACCCAGCTCGCGTACCGCTTTAATGGGCGAACAGCCCAACCCTTGGGACCTCCTTCAGCCCCAGGATGCGATGAGCCGACATCGAGGTGCCAAACCTCCCCGCCGATGTGAACTCTCGGGGGAGATTAGCCTGTTATCCCCGGGGTAGCTTTTATCCGTTGCGCGATGGCCCTTCCACTCGGTACCACCGGATCACTAAGTCCGACTTTCGTCCCTGCTTGACATGTACGTCTCGCAGTCAGGCTCTCTTATGCCTTTGCACTCATTAGCACGATTTCCATCCGCGCTGAGAGAACCTTTGAACGCCTCCGTTACCTTTTGGGAGGCGACCGCCCCAGTCAAACTGCCCACCTGGCACTTTCCTGTATCCCGTCTAGGAATATCAGTGAGAACCAACAACGTACAAGGGTGGTATCCCACGGTTATCTCCACACATGCTAGCGCATATGTTTCACTGATTCCCACCTATCCTGTACATGCACGCCATCAGCTCAATACCAAGCTGCAGTAAAGCTCCACGGGGTCTTTCCGTCTTGCCGCGGGTCGTCTGCATCTTCACAGACATTGCAATTTCACCGGGTCGCTTGTTGAGACACTGTCCAGATCGTTACGCCTTTCGTGCAGGTCGGAATTTACCCGACAAGGAATTTCGCTACCTTAGGACCGTTACGGTTACGGCCGCCGTTTACTGGGGCTTCGGTTCTGAGCGCCAACTCTTCCCCTTTACCTTCCAGCACCGGGCAGGCGTCAGCCCCTATACTTCGCCTTTCGGCTTTGCAGAGACCTGTGTTTTTGGTAAACAGTCGCCTGGACCTCTTCACTGCGGCTCCTCTCCTTTTATAGAAAGGAGCACCCCTTCTCCCGAAGTTACGGGGCTATGTTGCCGAGTTCCTTAACAAACGTTCTCCCGCTCACCTTTAGATACTCTCCTTGCCCACCTGT
>NZ_CP143099.1:0-590000 GCF_056496785.1 Pasteuria ramosa | reverse complement strand
CTAAAACTAAATCTAAACCCTCAGCTTGATCAGCTACCGCTTCTTGTCTTTGTTGCGTAGCTAAGCAAATTTCATTATGAATTTCAGCATTAGGATATTTGAGTAAGATGGCATCGATTAAACGCTTAGTATCCCATTGGCTCATTGTTGTTTGATTTGTCACCAAAATCGGTGTTGCAGAAGGAAGATGCAACTTCTGTACATCTTCTTCATTCTCTACCAATGTAATACTACCCTCTTCTGCTATACCGATAGCACCCTCGGGTTCAGGATGACCCATCTTACCTATATACAACACATGATATCCCGCTTTTGTTTTATGTTTAATCAATTCATGCGTACGCATAACATCAGGGCATGTAGCATCAACAATATGCAAACCTTTTTTTAAAGCCAACTCACGAACCTGAGGCGATACCCCATGAGCCGTAAAAATAACTGTACCCTTATCTATTTTATCTAAAAGCTGAGCACGATCATTACCATCAAGTGTTTGGACACCCATCTTATATAATGCATCTATAATATGACTATTATGAACAATCATACCTAAAACATGAATAGGATGCGGATACTTTTTATCATTAGCTACCTTTTGCACAAGAACTAAAGCATCAACTACACCATAACAATAACCACGCGGGACAATCGTTACAACATCTATAGTACACATACCATACCCCCAAAATTCATAAAAAATAAAAAATTCCAAAAAAGACACCTAAATAAACCTACAGCCATAATATAAGATGTCTAATAGACTACAAGGAGGAAATAATTAAATGGAAAATAGACCTAAAATACAATCGATGAGCGAAGGGGGCAATTACCATATGCCTGATTCGGTTATGACACCACCTTCACATCATCAAAAAAATGAAAATCATAAAAACCCCTGCATGACCCCTCAATATCCTTTTAATAACATGTATCCTAATGGTTGTTGCATTCCGGTATGTCATTATCACTACAATTGCCATTCGGACCATGACCATGGTCATCACCATAATCACAAAGGACATCATCACCATTGCCACGAAGGATTCCCATTTAAAAATCATTTAGGAATGCCCTGCTCACCAACTTGTGATATGAAATTTCTCAAATTTTTATATTGCCAATTATGTTGTCAGCATAAACACGAAAAACATATGCTGAAGAAATGGATTTGTTACTGCAAAATGAGAAAAAAAAGCCATAAAAACCCATGCATGTCTTATCTACCCTCAAATAACAGTCAATCAGGCTCATGTAAACGTTGTCATAACAATCCCCAAGCTTCTTCTTATCATATACCAGAATCTTCTAGTACTATGCATGCAAATCATCTAACATCTATGGATAGCAGTTCCAGCATGCGATAAAATATCTTTCTAGATAAAATACCAAAAATAAAATTATTTATTTAAATAAATATTATTGCTGAATTATAATTATATTTTTAATACAAATATAAAAAGTGATAAAATAAATCTTTAGAATCGAATTAACAAATCAATGATATATAATACATAAACTGCTAGTTATGATAAAAAATTAAAATTCTTCTTTATATGAGATGTTTTTATTATTACCCTCACTATCACTATCCTCGGACTTATTTACGGAAGATGTTTCGGATAATTTACGTTTTGCTATATACATTTTCTCAATCGTTTGCTTATACTCATCTTCCAGCCCTATTTGCGAAAAACAGTTGGCTAATTCATAGAAGCTTAAAAACAAACTTCCGTGAGTGCCATCTTGTTTAGCGATTTTCACAGATTCACGCAAAAATTGAATAGCCTCCTCAATACGATTCATATTTTGCATAACCTTACCCATTGCTATTAAAGCACGATGTATATAACTTGTATGCCCGATCTTACGCGACCTCTCTAATGAGAGTTGAATAGACGAGCGAGCCATTTCCCATTTTTCAAGTAAAATATATAATTCACCCAGATCAAGATTTATACCCGCTATACATATAGCGCTATCTAGACAATCAGAAAAATCCCGAGCAAACTCAAAACAAGATTCTGCATCACATAAGCGATCTATTTGCATATAAGTTCTACCTAAGATAGTCCATAATTTAAAAGTTTCATAAGATTTCCCGCATCTTACCGCCAATTGAATTCCTTTACGAGCATAACGGATCGCATCATGATGTAACTTCAGCATATTATAAAGCTCAGCTCTTATAGAATACATACTCAATAAAACTTCTTGATCTTGAATTTGATCAATATACTTCCATAAATCAGCCAATGCACAATGCGCTTCATCAAAACGTTCTAATTTTTTCATACAAATAACATGTCTTAATTTCAATTTATATAGAATGTTATCATAATGATTGTTCATATTATGATAGCATTCTAAACCTCTTTTAGTATAAGAAAGAGAATCCTCCCATACATCTTGCTTAGAACGACACTCAGCTAAATATTCAAAACAAGCAGCTTCCAAATTCATTCTCTTAGCCATAGGATCCTGAGAAGATAGTCTAATGGCTTCACTTAGATAACGTTCTGCTTTTTTCCATTCACTAATTTTTACAGAACATAAACCTTTCAGAAAACAAAAAACAGCTTCACACATTGATAAACTGCCATTTTTATGTCTTGTCAGATAAGCTTGAGCTTGCTCAATATTACCTATAGCAATCATTATTTCAATTGATACAACTTTTAATTCCATACTTTCCATTCCTTCAATATCTTGCTCTAACAATTGAGGAATATCAGCTATCTTAATACCCATTTTATTCATCAAATAATTGATCTTGTCACGATTAACATGAGGAACACCACGCTCGATATTACTAATCGTAGCGGTTGAAATCTGATCGTCTGACAAATCTTCTAACCTTAATCCCTGCTCTTTACGTTTTTTACGAATAAACTTACCAACTTCATTTATCTCAAGAACATTCACGCTGCCATCTTCCTTCCATGAGTAAAATTCTGATATTTATAATGATTGTTCGTTATCTGATTGATATTTTAATTCTAAAATTTCAAAGTAATCTCGGGAAGATTTTGCGTAATTTAAATTTATGGATATAAAAATTATTTTATCAGGCATTCGATAAATATATTATATATTATTATCGAAAATCATTAAACATATATTTAAAATAATTGCGATATATTTGAATAAAAAATAAATTAAAAAGAAAATAATCTTCCGAAATATCACAATAAGCTCTTGGTGATAAAAACCAAAAGAAATCCATAAATTAATATCTATACATAAATGAATCTTAATAATAAGTTATGAAAAACAAATTATTTATCAATCTCTAGAAATTAAAAATATATAATTAATCCTAAAGAAATAAAAAATAGCATAAAATAATTCCAAAATACCAAGCTAAGTTCTAAAAATTACCAAAGGTCATAAAATATGGTGTATAAAATGACTTATTTGTTAATAATATGCAAAAAAAGGGCAATTATCAAGAAAAAAAGCGTTAATTGTCTAATATATAAAAGATAAAAAAATAACTTATATCAATCATATGACATAACTCATCCTCTATTAAGAGAATGAGTTATTTGAAATGATATGAAATTTAATAACATAAAAAGCTATTAAATTTCATTTGAGAATTCAAAAACATAAATATACATATCGCTGATTTAATCATAACAAAAAACAGTTCATTTTTGAAGTGTTAACAAAAATAGCAATTATCAAAAAAATAATAATTAGCATAAAAATTAATTATATATAATTAATAAATGAAAATTATATTCTATATTTTCTATGCAACAAAGGTCAGTTTAAAGGGATAACCTTCTGTCATGTTACCTGTCATAACACCTGTAACTGTGTAATTAGGACGCAGCATAACATTAGGCAAAGTGTACAAAACCTTACCTGTACAGCATTCTTGTACAACAAAGCGTAACCTTTTATCTATTGGTAATGTTACATAGGGTGTAATTTGTCCTGGATTAACATTGATCGTAAAACGCTTATCATTCTGAATAGTGATATGTAATGCAGAAATATTTAAAGCAAAATGCGCTAAACGAAGATTCATACACCCCTCAGGAGGTGCACCTAGTTCATCTGCCCCACTCATTCTAATTACGGATCGACAATTACAATAATCTTTATAAATTAAACCTAATGTGTGTATATTTTTACAAACCATAATATGCGTATTTAAAAGATCATCACCTTTAGCATTGTGATTCTTCACCTTAAGCTGATATGATCCATGTTTCAAATTAAAATATGGCGAATAGCCCGCATAAGATAATTTTTTAGCTGTTATTTTGTTATCTATATAGACATCTATTTCATTATAATCAATATCTGGTATGCTATTAAAAAAACGAATATTACCTTCATCTTCTTCTAATAAACGATTAGTTAAATAACTCATTGACACATGGTTTTTTTTATCTTTAGCTTCAACAATAAGGTGTTCTATATAGTTTAAATATTTGTTTTTATAATAATTAGCTTTATTAATACAACCCTTGCTTCTATAATAATCTTCTAATAATTTGATCCAAATAACCTTGTCACTATATTTCAAAAGCAACGCAACCCCCTTTCTCATAAAACAGAAAAAATATCTGTTGCAAACCAATGTTTAATGAATGATATTCATTAAACATATCATTATCATAATAATATACATAATAAATTAAAAAAATAACGAATTTAAAAATAAAAATTAATAATAAAAATTAATAATAAAAATTAATAATAAAAATTAATAATAAAAATTAATTAAAAGATAAAATATCACGAATATATAAATAAATCCATATAATAAATATACTTAACATCATTATATGGAGATGATTAAATTGCCTAAACTCATGCTAGGATTATGCATGATTATCAAAAATGAAGCCGAGAATTTAACAAGATGTTTAAATAGCGTAAAAAACGTTGTAGATGAAATGGTAATTGTCGATACAGGATCTATTGATAATTCAATAGAAATCGCACAAAAACATGGTGCTGATGTATATACAACGACTTGGGAAAACGATTTTTCTAAGGCCAGAAATTATGCCAAAAAAAAAACCAAGAGTACTTGGCTACTTCTATTAGACGCGGATGAACAATTACATGAAGAAGATCAAAATAAATTACGTGATAAAATTATTCAAACTGTAATACCGCAAAAAGATATGGAAGGGGTATTACTACAAGTACATAATCATACAAACCAAAGCTCTAATTCCGGGGTACTAATAAATCGATCTTTACGAATCATACGAAATCGCCCAGAATTTTATTTTGAAGGTCGTATACATGAACAAATTATACCCAGTATTACTAACTTCAACAAAAACGCCTGCTTAGGCGAAACGGATATTCGTATTAATCATTACGGTTATTCCGATCAATATGTTAATCAAAAAGATAAAATTCAACGAAATAAAAGCATCGTTCAAGCATGCTTACAAAATAATCCCTCTGATGCTTTTAATTGGTATAATTTAGGCGTCGAACATTTTCGAAGTTATGAATTTTTGGATTCTTTAGTAGCATTCCGCAAATCATTGCGTCTACAAGAACCTGGAGACCATCAAGGCTACACTACTTTAAGAAAATATGAATTAACAAATTTAATGGTATTACAACAATATGATGAATTGCTTGAAATAATCGAAAAAGTAATACAAGAATTACCTGATTTTACAGACTTATATCATTTAAAATCAGAAGCATTAGAAAATAAAAAACAAAATAAAGAAGCTATTAAAGCACTATTACAAGCTTTGGAAATCGGAGAAGCACCTACAAAATATGTAACTGTCAAAGGAATTGGCTCATATGAAACATGCTATCAATTAGGACGTATTTATGAAAAAATAGAAAATTACAGCAAAGCAAAATTTTATTACAATAAATCAATCTCTATAGAAAAAAACTATCTTCCAGCCTTAAAAGCTTTAGAAGACATGAATGTATAGTTCTTGAATTCTTAATTCAAACATATATAATCCCATAAAAATAGACCATGCAAGAAAATCGCACGAACTATTTTTATGGGATTATTTTTTAAAAATATATTCCAATAAATATAATCACAAATCCAATAAATATAATCAAAAAAAGAACAAAATATACAAAATAAATATATAAAAGAATTTAACACAACGTATAAAATAAAAAAATAAAGATATAAAAATATGGAGCATAGCGGGCTCGAACCGCTGACCTCTACGCTGCCAGCGTAGCGCTCTCCCAACTGAGCTAATGCCCCATTCAAACAAAATATAATCTTCATTATATAATATAAACAAGGAATAGTCAAACATTATAAAAATAAAATGAACGAAAATCAAACAAAGCTATGAAATATAGATACAACACAATTTATTTTTAATGCAAATTAGTATTTTGTCTTATTCAGTGAATGATAAAAAATAAAAAAAGTCATAAATTTTATTATATAAATTAATGCAATCCACCCATGATAAATTTATATATGATTATAATTTTAAAAATTTATAAAGATCTAAAGGGAGAATTAGTAATAAATCAAACTAATACAACACAGAGATTGTCTAAAAACCTCTATAAAGAGCGTTTAAGGACATAATAAAAAACACCAAAAGGTATAGCAATGGCTATTTTTGTATTTAAATTACATCTATTACAAATCTACTATATTAATATTTCAGTACCAGTTGAAAGAATTTTTATTATGATATTGTATTACACTAGGTTATAAATACATAAGAATTATGGGAGCTTTTTATATTAAAAGTACTACTAGGAGCTTGTACACAAACCGACGCAAAGAGATTTTAAGGACTTAATCGAATCAAATAAAATAGTACCCTAAAACCTTTAACATATAACATAATCTAGAGATGTTTCAAAAAGATAGCCCTAGAAAATGTTATATGCAATCTAAGGTGTAAAAAATCATATAAAAAAATAATTCGGATTTACAATCCGTATTCATGATTATTAAATAAATTTAATTAAAAAAATAATTAGATCTTAATGCCATTTATTATATCTTAATTATGATTAATACATAAATTAAACATAATTAAAATATCAAAACATAAAAGAATACTTATTTTGATATTATAGCTAAATTTAAATATAAAATACGGATTTTTGTTGGTAAATTAAATCAAAAATACTCTAAAAAATATTAAAAAAGAAAAAAATACACATACCAATAATTTTAATTTCTGCAAATCTTAAATATATGAAATCGATGAGCCAATAGTTATGATAAAATTTTTTTGATGGCAAAATATCCTAATTAGAATGAATATTTACCTATAAAAAAAACAGAAATAGGCCACTTGTAGAAAAAATAAGACATATAACCGAACGCTAGCTTCGGAAAGGATATTAACATAATATTTCATAGGAAGAGTAAAAAGATGTAAAATTTTTGCTGAAAAATACCACAAAAAAGAAACGGTTTTTCATTATTATTTAATTTTATATCCAATATTTATAATTATGAATAAAATATATAATGTTTTGTCAAAAAATTAAGATAATTAGCATCTTTATTAAGAAGATGCACTGTATATAGTTTTAGTATTGATAAATATTAAAACATCCAAATTAAACACTAATGAAAAATAAACCCTATCTAAAGGTTTTGAAAATTTTTGATATTTTAATTTTATTGATAAATTTCAAAATCATTGTTAACGCTAATATTAGTTTTTAACCTATATGCTATTCAATTACCAGAAAAAACTTAATAAAAAATTAAAAATAACAAACAATAAGTAAATTAAACGTGTACGATATTGCAATTGTAACAGATATGTTTCTAATTACAGAAACATCCACTGTCCCCTAGAAAAAACACATATAGATAATTTATTAACAAAACAAATTCTGAATTGACCAAAAATTAAAAATCAATCAGTCCCAAACTAATTTGAAGTGATTCGCTAACTAAATCCATCATTTCATCATCCAAATGAGTAATTTTATCAGTTAAACGTTGCTTATCTAGAGTACGAATCTGCTCTAATAAAATCACGGAATCACGATCCAAACCACAAGACTCCGCTTTAATCTCGACATGTGTAGGTAATTTTGCTTTTTGGATTTGAGCTGTAATAGCAGCAACCACAACAGTAGGACTAAAGCGATTCCCTATATCATTTTGGATAATCAAAACAGGTCGCACACCACCTTGTTCGGATCCAACCACAGGGGACAGATCTGCAAAATATACATCGCCACGCTTTACAATCAAGACCTTTACACCCCGCTCACCAAACGATCCAATGTTCCTTCCGCTTCTTCCTCAGCTAAAAATGCTTCTGCCGATAAACTAAGGTTAATACGGGCCATTTCCATATAGCCACGCTGCATCATTTCACGAATACGACGCTTTTTACAATCCTGAATATACATCTTCATAGCTTTTCGAATAAATTCACTACGATTGGATTTATCTCTTTGCACCATACAATCCACCTCTTGTAGAAGATTCATAGGCAAACTAATCATAATCCTCTTTGTATCGGACAATGGATGCACCCCCAACCCAGCATAACATACGGCTATCCTTGTCTATATTAGCAGCTATTTTAAAATTAAGTACCAAAACATACATACGAACTATTTACACTATATGCTCAGGTCAATTGATAGGATCCATCTAAAAATAGAACAAAGTAACTGATTGCATTTTAACAGCTAAAAATAACCTCCGGAAGATATAAAAAATAAATCCATCTAACTAATATCTCATATATTATAACACAATGGAACAAAATTTTGGATAAATGCATTCATGAGAAAGGGGAATTAATTATAAAATCAAAAAAATATGGAATGAAAAGATAAAAAAATAATAAATGGACTAAACAAACTTATGATTTCCAGTATGTCATAAAAAATAAAAATCAAAAAGATTAATATTAATAATTATAAATATTATTTATAATGATACAATGTATTACGGTTGAAATAAATAAGTTAATATAAAACATTATTTTCCAAAGCAACCACTTCTTTACCACATATATATTCCCGGGGAACACGTTTACTTATAGAACATAATAATTCATACGGAATAGTCCCTAATTTTTCGGCAACATCTTCAATAGCTAAAACATCATCTCCCTGCTGTCCATAAATAACCACATCTTCACCAACCGAAACAGGTAAAATGTCTTTAACATTTACCATGATTTGATCCATACAAGCAAAACCCACAATAGGTACCCTCTGGTTTTTAATCAAAACATGCCCATCACAAAAAGCAATATCTCTACGTATACCATCAGCGTATCCAATTGGTACCGTCGCTACCCATTCACTACCATCAGATATATAATGGCACCCATAACCGATACTCATACCTGCTGGTAAATGACGCACCGTTGTAACCTTAGAATGAAGTTTCAAAGCAGGCTTGAGAGATATACCTATTCCTTTTAAAAATGCTCCGGGGAAAATACCATATATACCCAGTCCTATACGAACTAATGAACGAAAAGGAACAAGCTCAGGACGTAAAACACCCGCTGTATTTGATACATGTATTATAGGAATTTCAAAACCATGATCTTTTAAATCTTTAACAAATTTATCCAAAATTGATAATTGTTTTTTCAAATACGAATCATCTAAAATATCCGCTGTAGCCAGATGTGTCATAATACCAGTAATATTCAACCAACGACTCATTTGACAATGCCTAAAAGCTAAAATAGCATCTTCTGGCAGGAAACCCAAACGCCCAACACCAGTATCAACTTTCAAATGAACTTCCAAAGGTATTCTTAAAACAGAAGCTGTCTTCTCCATTTCTAAAAGATTAGAAAAAGAAACCACCGTCAAAATCAATCTCTGCTGTATAGCATAAGGAATTGAACGCAAAGGAACATAACCAAGAACTTGTATAGGCGCTTCGATACCAACATAACGCAAAATACGCGCTTCATCTAAAATAGCTACCCCTAAAATATTAACACCCGATAAAAGAGCTGCTCTGGAAACCTGTACAATGCCATGCCCATAAGCATCAGCTTTAACTACAGCCATAATTAACCCATCATTAGGTAAAAGTTGCTTTATCTGCAAAATGTTATGCATGATAGCATCTAAATCAATCACGGCCTTTGTATCGCGATCATAATCATCCATAATATTAATCCCCCCACCCAGGACAAAAGTTGAATTAGAGACAGTAATGAGATCAATAAAATTACCTATGTGAGCATATTACAACAAAAACCACAGAAATGGCTATTAAATATGCAAATAAATTTTCTAAATAAGTATCTCGAGAAAAAATAAAAAATCAATAAATTATAAATACCAAATCTACACAAATAATGCATAATGATTATAATTTTTGTTATAAAATATGATTATGAATTAAAAAATAACATATAATATCATTATATTATTAATTTGAAAAAATATATAAATAATAGGCATTAAACAAAGATAATACCCATTATTTATATATCGAGGTATTATTTATTTTTATTAATAATGTTATATTTTAATTTTTCGCTAAAAATGATATTCGTATTTTCTTTATTAATTATATGCAATATGATTAATATAATATAATTAATAATAAATAAATTAATTCATATATAGTTTATTCCGGAATTCCCTTAGCTATAAGCTGCAAATCAGTTATTGGCAACATACCATATAAATCATATATAGTACCATTGTCTATCCATGTTAAACGATTATAGTTACCTTTTTTAGAACTAATACCTATAGATGATCTTAAAGGAAATAAAATATCACCATCTTCAATCAATAAATCACGGGTAAAAAATAATGGCTTATATTTAAGCAATGTAAAAGGTCGATGGTCTGTAGAACGTATAACCGATATAGGACCCCATATAGTGTTAATTTCTTTCTCTGATAAAGATAGATAATTCCTATATAATACTTTTGTAATATCTTTATCATCAAAAGCAGTTTGTTCAGGCGATGGTTTTTCTTTTTTAAGAATATAATAATCTTTATCAAAAGCTGATTTATCAAAATCAAAACCCTCTTGAAAAGATTCTATGTCTACCTTTAAACGAATTTGTTGACGAGCATCACGAACCTCTATTTTCTTAGGTTGCAATTCCTTATCCAGCCAAATTTTTTGTCTCGTTAAATAAGGAAAAACAGGATAACTAGCTTTAACATCAAATACATAATCATTTTCATCAGACTGGAAAATCCTATTATTATCTTCAATAATACTTTTTAAAATTGTTTCATAAAGATAAACTTGACCTTGACTACGTGGCCAATCATTCTGAAAGCGAAAAAACTGTTTAAGTTCTGGCGTTAAAATAAAAACACCTTCCCTATTACGTAAAACTACTTGAAAAATACCACGACTTCTATTTTTTAAAATTACACGATAAAAAGAAGGTTTTTGATGCCAAACTTCAATATCATAAATTAAAGGATCATAATCAGTATAAATAGTCATCTTTCCAGAAAGTTTGTAAGTATGCAGAGATGTTTGACGGCCCAATAATACACTTAAAATATCTTTTTCATTTTTCGTCATACAGCCCGTAAGAAAAATAGAAAATAATAAAAAACAAACAAAAAAACAAACAAACTTATACAACCTTTTCTGAAAAAACAAGGTGATTTTTAACCATAGATGGTACTTATAATCAAATGTCAACTTAAACCTCCTCTTTTGTCAAAAATAAAACAACTGAGATAAAAACACGTCTACATACTAAATAGCTACGTTTGAACAACAGCAATTATGAAAAAGAGGAATTAATAACAAATATCTAAACTTAATACACATACATATTATCAACTAAAAACATAACCTCCCAAATCTTTAAAAAAACTGAAAAAATTATGTATAAACAACCGCCACCGCAGCAGCAGTATCTCTCGTATGTGTAATAGATAAATTAATTTTTATATTTACATCAATATCATCACGCATATTATAATCATTCAATATGTGAGATCTATCGTCAAAATTCATACGCGCTAAAACAGGATAATGTTCCCAAACATTCATCACAGCACGCTGACTCAAAATCACCCTAGGTGCCCCTGATAAATCAGCTATAACCTCTATATCCAAAAAACGTAATCTAGATGATATACCCATACCAAATGCTTTAGCCACAGCTTCTTTAGCAGAAAAACGCCCAGAAATATACTCTAATAGACGCTGATGATTAGCAGCAGGTATTTTGCTAAATTCAAGTTCTGTGAAAATTTTACGCGCCAAACGAAGCGGACCAATTTTAGCAATACGGGATATTTCAATTAAATCCAACCCTAAACCTAATATCAAAAAAATCCCCCCTAATGAAATGAAAAAATGATCTTAAAAAAATGATATTAAAATGAAGTAACTTCACCGGCTAAAAAAATAAAATATAAATTATTAATAACAAAACAAAATTAATAAAACGTCATAATATTTGAAAAAATAGACATTCATCGATCCTATGTGCAAAATGTAAGTTACATAAAAAAACACCACAAGAGGATAAAGAATGTCTATCAATTATAAATTAAAAAATAAATCTCATTTGGTCAAATTTTTTAATAAATTGGATTTAAATTCCCGATTTTCTTAACCTGTGTTGAACAAGATTGTGAATATTATGGATAATATATTGTATCAAAACTTTAACAAAAATTTTTCCGATATTAATAAAAAAGCTTTTATAATAGGTGTTGTTAAACTATAAGTCATAAGATGGCCAATTATAAATAGAATGAAAAGAAACTCGTTAAAATAGCAAAAGATATTTCTTACTGTACATGCAAAAAAAGCAAAAAAATGTAAATTATTAATAAAAACAAGAAAATGTTATGGTATTTCCAAAGTTTACAATATATTATATTTTAATATTTTACAAACAAAAATAGACATTCCTCTATCACCTGTGTAGAATGTAAGTGTTAAGCAAACACACAACAGGGGGATAGCGAATGTCTATTAATTGTAGGTTAACAAATAAATCTCATTTGGTCAAATTTTTTCGTAAATTGGGGTTAATATCCCAATTTACTTCATCTGTTTTTAATCATATTTTGCAAATTATTGATGGTATGTTGTCACAAAACTTTAACGGAACTTTGTCAGATATTCATAAAAAAAGCTTTTATAACAGGTGCCGACAAACGATAAGCCATATGATGACTAATTCAAAATGGGATGAAAAAATACTTAGTGACGCCATTAAAAATGTTTCTTATGAAGAAGTTATCCATCAAGCTAAGAGAAAAAATAAACCTTACTTTCTTATAATTGACGATACAGTATGCCATAAGACAAAGCCATCATCATTAGCTGAACACCCTATACAAGCAGCAGGTTACCATTATTCTAATCTAGATAAAAGAAGTGTATATGGTCATTCTATTGTTCAAGCTATGTTACATACAGATGGTTTAAGCTATCCTATAGAAGTTACACGTGCTAATAAAACAGAAAGTAATAAAATGGATACTGCTTGCGATATCATATCTAGTGCTCCTGAGCCAGATCACAAAGCATATGTTTGTGTAGATTCTTGGTATATTTCAAAAAAGATCATCGAAACAAGCTTAAAAAAAGGATTTCATTTTATAGGTGCATTAAGAATCGATATTGTTATTTGTCCTTTAGGCATTAAAAATCAAATAAAAATGTTTTTAAATTTTATAAAAAATAAAGATACAAAAGTTGTTACCATTAAAAAACAAAAGTATCGTGTTTATAGATATGAAGGTAATCTTAATTTTATTGACAATGCAGTTGTCCTTATTTGTCTTAAGGAAGGTCAAGATATATCTAAAGCAAAAGCTTTTATTTGCACAGATATGGAGCTAAGTAATGAAGAAATTCTAAATTATTATTCGAAAAGATGGGAAATCGAAACCTATTTTAGAACAGCTAAAAATTATCTTGCTTTACAAGGATACCAAGTCAGATCAAGCAAATCTTTAGATAGATACTTAATTTTACAAATGTTTGTAGCAATGTATTGTATACATACAGGTAATGGTAATCTCCTAAAGGGATTACGTAAATATCAGGCTAAAAAAGAAGCTGATCGAATAGAAGATATGATTGATATATTAATTTCATCCCTTAAAGAGGTAATATCATATTTAGATGTTCCTACGCATATATCTGTGAAGCTTATTTTATCACGTGCCAAAAAAGGATTAAGAGCAGCACTAAGGTCCTACTGTTATCAATTTAAAGAGGTAGCCTAAATCTGCAAATGCAATTAAAAAGGATAAATATGGTAAAAACCTAAAAAAGCTAGGTTTGTTTTTTGACCATTTATAAATATAATTAAATTTATTATAACAATACAAATATATAAATTCTCTTTTTAGATTAATTAAACATAAGGATGCTAAATTACTCTAAAAATAAAAACGATCTTTTGTATAAACAAATAATGTTCAAACTTAGATTATAATAAACTTTTCAAGTTAATTTTTGAAAATCAAAAATTATGGCCTATTTTTTTTGGCAAGTACAGTTCTTATAACTGTACATGCAAAAAATGTAAATCATTAATAAAAATAATAAAATGTTATTGTATTTCCAAAGTTTAAAATATATTATATTTTAAGATTTTACAAACAAAAATAGACATTCCTCTATTACCTGTGCAGAATATAAGTGTCCTAACAAAACACAACAGGAGGATAAAGAATGTCTATTAATTGTAGGTTACCAAATAAATCTCATTTGGTCAATTTTTTTCGTAAATTGGGGTTAATATCCCAATTTACTTCATCTGTTTTTAATCATATTTTGCAGATTATTGATGGTATGTTGTCACAAAACTTTAACGGAACTTTGTCAGATATTCATAAAAAAAGCTTTTATAACAGGTGCCGACAAACGATAAGCCATATGATGACTAATTCAAAATGGGATGAAAAAATACTTAGTGACGCCATTAAAAATGTTTCTTATGAAGAAGTTATCCATCAAGCTAAGAGAAAAAATAAACCTTACTTTCTTATAATTGACGATACAGTATGCCATAAGACAAAGCCATCATCAGCAGCTGAATACCATATACAAGCAGCGGGTTAGCATTATTCTAATCTAGATAAAAGAAGTGTATATGGTCATTCTATTGTTCAAGCTATGTTACATACAGATGGATAATTGAAAAAAATTTTAGAACAGCTAAAAATAATCTTGCTTTGCAAAGATATCAAGTCAGATCAAACAGATATTTAGATCGATAATTAATTTTACAGTTTTTTTTAGCAATGTATTGTATATCTACAGGTGATGATAATCTTCTAAAGAGATTACGTAAATATCAGGCTAAAAAAGAAGCTGACTAACTAGAAGATATGATTGATATATTCATCTCATACTTGAAAGAAATAATATCATATTTAGATATTCCTACTAATATATCTGTAAAGCTTATTTTATCACGTGACAAAAAAGAATTAAGAGCTGCAATAAGATCCTACTGTTATCAATTTAAAGAGGTAGCATAAATATAAAAATACAATTAAAAAGGCCAGGTTTGTTTGCTGGAAATCCATAAATATAATTAGATTTATTATAACAATAAAAATATATAAATTCTCTTTTTAGAGTAATTAAACATAAAGCTGCTAAATTAATATAAAAATAAAAACGCTCTTTTGTATAAGAAAATAATGTTCCAACTGAGATTATCATAAACTTTTTAAGTTAATTTTTGAAAATAAAAAATTATGGCCTATTTTTTGTGGCAAGTACAGTTATAACCAATAAATGTGCGAATCTTTAAAAAGCGTTAAATCATATTCCCTACCAGATGAAAAATTTGTGTAGCAAATCAAAGTTGTTTCAGCAAAAATTAAAAGTAAAGATTTCATTGTTGGGTATTTTTGATTCCAGATCCATATTTTTTATTATCTTTTTTGTCTTTCCAATATCAATTCCGTACAACCTAAGAGAAGCAAACCAAATGTTAAAACTAGAAAATATGCAAACTAATTTATCTAATATCTTTTGGATAATAATTTTTTAGCAATAACTTGTATCTTTTATATAATGGTATTAAAATTAATTTTACTAATAAAAAAAATTCATAAAATCATTCTATCAGTAAATCAGATAGAAAATTATGGGAAAATAAATATAATCGATTTCCGAGGTCGAGGATATTTGGTCTCACATCCTTTTGTGGTTAATCTATTTTTCTAACTCTCTCAACTATTCTTAATGAGATGATTTTATCTATAAAATATATAAAATATATAAAATATATTAATTTATCTGGATATAATTATGCTATCTTTTTTTAATTAAATATTTAAGTGTTTAAATTTATATTTATAAATACATGTTTAATCGTATCTTTTAAATATTAAACTCTATTCTAATATATATTAAAAAACACAATATAAATATAATATTGCGTTTTTTAATATATATTGATATTTAAATTTAAAAACAATTAGCCATAGATAAAATAATTTTAGCATTAATTTATTTTTTAGAATAAAATGAAAACTATTAATAAAATATATGTATCTTATATAATAATTATTAACATTAGAATAATTACAACATTATTATTTGCATATCTTAAAAATATGCAAAATATACATATTTATTTTTAATTTTTTTTATAACATTTTAAAATTAACAATAAAGATAATCCCGGTTTCCCGAACTAATAGCCTATGAGCTTTTTCAATAACCCATATTAAATAGTGTTTAAAAACCTAATTTAATGCATAAAAAGCTATTATAATGGCTATTTTTGTGTTTAAATTACACCATTAGTAATTGGCTATATTAATATTTCTGGACAAGCGGCTATATTAGTCTTTAATGAAAAGTACATGGTAAAAAGGTTAGGTTTGTGAACATATTAAAATATAATAAAATATAATAAAATTTATCATTATAATACAAATATAAGTTTATTTTAATTAAGCATAAAGTTGCTAAATTACAAGGAAAATACAAATCATATTTTGTCGAAAAAATAATACTCAAAAATAGATTATAATAAACTTTTTAAATTCATTTTTAGAAAAAAATTATATCATTAATTTTTTTCTCAAGTCCGACAATAATATAAAAGATTTCTGGAATTAATTTGTCATCAGAAATTGTACCCGAATTATGCTAAGAAAGATATTTATAGAGTTGATTAAGTTAATCAATCACTTGTTTATAACTCAACCTTTGATCAGCGGTCCTTTCTTTAATTGCCTTTATAAGCTTATTATACAAATGATCATAATCAATACTATCGATATGACTTACTGCCTCAGATCATTTTTTCGATTGATCAGCAGAAGTCAATGTATCTGATTCCTTATTTAATATCGCTGCTAGCATTAAAAATATTGGTGTATCAGTATCTGATGCTGTTGGTGGTGCTGATGGTGGTGCTGATGGTGCTGGTGGTCGTTTTGATAATAATATTTTATCTATTTCTGATGTTTGGGTATCAATATCTTTTATCAATTTTCTCCAATCGTCTATCGAAATGATATCATTAACTACACCTTTCCAGTTCAGTTGATGTAGATGTGATGTTTTCTGATCATCTTGAAGCAATATATTTTCTGGTTTTTCTATATGTCTTCTATATTCTGTTAATAAGTTATCGTATTTTTGGGTTTGATCATGATTCAAAAGTTTCGATGTCTTTAAATCCTAAATTTTGTTTTTAAATGCTTCGAAGTGTCCCTTGTATGTATCGAAATTATCTTTTAAATCCAGAAATAATGCATAATGCAAAAGATTCTCTTTCGTAGCTTTCGATCGTGTATACCATCTCTCGTCTAAGCTTTGTTCAACATCATAATCTTTATTATCATAAACTGGTGCTGGTGGTAGTCGTGATATTATTGATATTTCATGCTCCGGAATCTTTGCATCAAATTCTAACAAAACTTTATGAAAAAAATACGGAGTTTCCAATGATATAGATTTATGTGATTCTTTATTATAATTTAGAAGCCCAATCTCTTTTATTTTGTCTATAGGTACTCTATATCCTTTTAATAATTTATCTCATTGGTCGGTTTCATCTATAGACAATTGGTTTTTGTTCTTGAAATCCTTAATATGGTTTTCAAATGATCTAAATTTTCCATCATATGCTCGGAAATAGATGTCTACATATTCAAATGCGTTATAATAAAAAAGATGGATTTGTGTATCTTGAGGTAGTGAACTCAATCTCTGGTCTAATGTTTTAACTGATTCAACACCTTGACCCAAAGATGTATCAGCGATTGTACAAAAAGCACTTCCCATATAAGAAAAAGTGAAGGAAGTAAGATTTTTTTAAGTTGTTTTGCATCTTCATATATTGCAATGATGGCACCCCTAACATGATATTTTATATGAATATAATAATTTTCATAATTAATAAATATTTTTTTAATAAATTTAAATAATAGAGCAATTATAACAAAAAAAGACATTAACTCCTACCTCTATGATAAAAAAATATAATTAATGTATAATTTATACATATAAATCAACCATAAATATCCGTATAGCCGATTAGTAATGGTCTAATTTAATGCACAAAAATAGCCATTATCATAGCTTTTAGTGCCTTTTATTAAACCATTAAACTCTCTTCACATTGATTCTTGGAAAAGTCCATTATAAGAGCTTTTAGTACATTCAATTATGGACTTGTCCAGAAATATTAATATAGCAGATTAGTAATTAGGTTCTTAAAACTCTCTTTAGATTATTTTGTTGGACAAGCTACTAAAACTGCATTTTAAGATGAATCAAACAATGATCTAAATGATTATCAAAATAAAATTTGTTTATATATTAAGACATAAAAATAGATTATATATCTTATAAACTAAAAATAGTTCTAAAAATAAATCAATAAATTGAATAGCTATATTTATTGATTTTTAGATGATTCAAAATATATATGTCGCAATTTTATTGATTAGAATAAAATTAATTGCTAATAAAAATAAACAAATTAAAAATAAAAATATATAATTATATAAAATTAATTAATAAAAATCATCTTGCTTAAATACTAAAATAAAAGGTAAAATGAATTAAATCATGTAAAGGAGCTAAACAAAATATGAATATGCAACCATGGTATGTTTTTTTTCATGTGCTTTCTGTTGTAATATGGTTAGGTGGATCATTAGCGTTATTACTATTTATAAGTAAGTCGTTAAAAATAGATGATAAAAGCAGCCAATTAAAAGCATTCAATCAAATACATAATTGGAATATCACTATATATCTACCCATAGGGTTATTAACATTAATCAGCGGCCTGAAACTTTGGTCAAATTGGTTAGGGGAAGCAAAACCTGGATGGTTACTTGTAAAAGAACGTTTTGGTGCACCATTTCTAATCATTATGATCATATTAATATTTGTTTTAGGAAAAAAATGGCTTAAAATTTTAAACCAAGATAATACAGATACGGGTAAATATCTATGCAAATATCGTACATTGATGTCAATATCAGTCATAGGTATGTTAGTATTATTTTATGTTGGTGAAATAAAATCAATATTACCCCTTGGTTAATTTTTAGATTAATTTAAATATTTATCAAAATTGGTGATTTTTCAATTTATTTAATCTTAAGAATGAATGATTATTAATCCTGGAAAATAAATATACAGTAAATACAACCAAATAAAAATTATCATAAATCCCCTATGAGGGATTTATTTATTTTAAAATGACTAAAATAATAAAAATAAATATCTCTGATTAAAACATTTTGAAACCACTAAGATAAAATTAAAATGAAACCATTATTGCATTAATCGAGTTATATCTTAAGAGACAAAAATATATAAAAAGATATCTAAGCAAGACAAAAATAAGAACAACTCAAAAATTTTTGCGAATTTTGAAAAAACCGAAAATTTCTAAGGTGAAATTTAAATTAAGGAGAAGTATTTAAATATGAAAAATAAAAATTCCTCAAATCATGACCAGGAGTTAATCTCTATTATAAAGAACAGTCCAAAAAAAACACCTGTCAAAATAACATTGTCCGGTAAAATAGATAAAATTGACTTTGGGAAAAGCAAAGTATTCCGCTTCAATCAAACAGCTATTATTTTTGGTGATTGGCAAGAGCTAGAACATATTATTAAGAACCATAAAAATGATATAGAAGAATTAGAAATAGAGCAAGACCGCCGATTATCGGCTATACCTCTGCTAGACCTACTATCTATCGAAGCCAGAATTGAACCAGGTGCTATTATTAGAAACAATGTTGAAATAGGTAAACAAGCAGTAATTATGATGGGGGCTGTTATTAATATCGGAGCTTGTATTGGTGAAAAAACCATGATTGATATGAATGTCGTCATCGGAGGCAGAGCACAAATAGGTAAAAACTGTCATATAGGAGCAGGTGCTGTGATAGCAGGTGTAATCGAACCACCTTCAGAAAATTCTGTAGTTATTGAAGATAATGTTTTAATCGGAGCTAATGCAGTAGTGTTAGAAGGTATAAATATCAAAAAAGGCGCTATTGTAGCAGCAGGTTCTGTTGTAACAAAGGACGTCGAAGAAAATATGGTCGTAGGAGGAATTCCTGCTAAGGTTTTAAAGAAAAAAGATAAGTTTACAGAAGCTAAAACGGCCATCATTGATGCCTTAAGGGAGTTAGAATAGTTATATGTCTGATAATCTTTTCTGGTTAGATTTAGACCAAAAATATATTATGAATACATTTAAACGCTATCCAATTGCTGTTGAAAAAATAGAAGGCCACTATATAATTGATGTGCAAGGTAAAAAATATTTAGATTTAGTAACAGGATTAGGCGTAAATATGTTTGGTTATTTAAATGGAAAGCTTAATGAAACAATCCAAAAACAAATAAAAGCTTTTTTACACACTTCAAACTTAATTATGAACCCTCATTCCATAAATTTAGCAAAAAAATTAGTAGAAGCTTCCTTTCCAGATAAAAAAGGTAAGGTCTTTTTCACGACATCAGGTACCGAAGCAACAGAAGCAGCTTTGAAAATTATTCACCGTTTTCATAACCAAAAACAAGATAGTAACCACAAAGATAAAAGCTGCATCGCTGTAATAAAAAAAGCCTTTCATGGACGCACATCAGGTGCCTTTTCTTTAGCTCCTTATCCAAAAAAAAATTATTATCCAAGTCTACCATTTAAAATTTTTAAATTACCATTAGAAGATATACTATACGCTAAAAATATTTTAGAAAAAGAAAAACCGATCGCTATATTTATGGAACCTATCTTAGGGTCTGGAGGCATATTAACTTTATCAAAATCATATATGAAAAATTTAAATCGTATAGCCCAAGCAAATAATATAACGATTGTCTTAGATGAGATACAAACAGGAATGGGCCGTACAGGATACTTATTCGGACATCAATATGCGGGTATCGTACCTGATTTAATACTTTTTGGCAAAGGTATCGGGGGCGGTTTACCATTGGGTGGTGTCATAGCGAATGATACTTATAGTGATATACTCAATCAAGGGGACCATGGATCAACATTTGCTCCCTCACCACTCGCTGTAGCCCTAGGTGAAACCATTATGGATCTATTGTTAAAAGAAAATTCTGCAATGCTGTTGAGTATCAGAAAAAAAGCACATATAATGACAAAAAAATTAAGAACAGTCTTACAACCATATTATAAATCTCTAAATCTAAAAGTACGCGGAAGAGGATTAATGTTAGGTATATGGGGCGATAGTTTAGAAAGGATAGCACAAAATATACAAAAACAACTACTAGCTAATGGCTTTTTAATTAATATAACAGGCAAAAATATTTTGCGCCTACTACCACCTTTAACCCTTCAAGAAAATGAATGGGACATGTTTTTAGAAGCACTTGATAAGTGTTTAAAAAAAAATCTAAAATAAAATTAAAGAGGTGATTATTATAAAATATATTTCTATACGCCGAAGTTTACATGAAATCCCTGAAATCGGCTTCGCTGAGCATAAAACACAAGAAAAATTGTTAGCTTTGTTAGCCACACTCCCTCAAGAAAAAATAAAAATCGAAAAATGGCGTACCGGAATATTCGTACACCTAAAAGGAACAGATACTAAAAAACCAAATAAAATGTTCGCTTTCAGAGCAGATATGGACGGACTACCTATAGAGGAAAAAACAAACTTACCCTTTATGTCCAAACATAAAAACTATATGCATGCATGCGGCCATGATCTCCATATGACAATTGCATATGGTGTGCTAGATAAATTAATTAAAAAACCCATCAAAGAAGATGTATTATTTATTTTTCAACCAGCAGAAGAAGGCCCTGGCGGTGCACAGCTAATGTGCGAAAGCGAATTATACACATCTTTTAAACCTGACAAAATTTTAGCTTTACATGTTGCTCCAAAATATCCTGTAGGTTTTGTCGCCACTAAGCCTGATATTATTTTCGCTCATACCCAAGAGTTTAGTATAAAATTATACGGAAATAGCAGCCACGCATCTGAACCGCAACTAGGGAATGATATGGTACTCGCTATATCAGCTTTAACGAAAGACATAATGACCATTATATCCCGAAATGTTGATCCCAAAGATATAGCAACCATATGCATCGGCAAATTATCCGCTGGAACAAAACAAAATATTATTGCAGACCAAGCTATTTTAGAAGGAACTATCCGAAGTTTAAAAAAAGATGTATTAACAAAAATAAAAGAACGCATATCAGCCATAACAAATGGAACACAAACAGCATTTAACTGCAAAGCAAAATTATCTTTTGGTGCAGGATATACATGCGTAAAAAATGATTCTGATTTAGTCCATATATTCCAAAAATATATAACAGAAGAAAACAAATATAAATTTACACTATGTGAAGCCGAGCTTGCAGGCGAAGATTTCGGCTATTTTTTAAATAAAACACAAGGATTTATGTTTTGGTTAGGTGTCAATAGCCCTTATCCATTACATCATCCTATGTTTAATCCTTGCGAAAAAGCAATATCTACAGGAATAGATATTGTATTTAAATTTTTACATTATCTTTCAATGGAAAAAAAATAACTGCTTAATAATAAAAATAAGGTATCTAAACTACATATAGTTCAAAGTAATTATTTATTTCAATAGAAAAACGTATAATAAATCAAATATGTTAATACATAAAGTAAGAAAAAAAAGAAATTAAAAGCACAAAATATATAAATTATCACAAAAAACTTTAGATATAACAGATATAAATCTAATGAAAATCAAGTTTAAACATGTAACTTTTGATCTGATTAAGCAATAGTTACTGAATTATTGTGGGTGAAAATTAATGAATTATTCATATAACTATAACTTTGATCACTATAACTTTGATCACTATCTCAAAAAATATACATTATGCCATTGCAGAAAAAGAAAAAAATGCTGTAAAATTAAATATCAAACAGACAAAAAAGGACCTACTGGTCCTACAGGTCCTGATGGCACAGGTCAAAATGGATCCACTGGTCCAACAGGAACAACAGGTATAACTGGTTACAGGTCCCTTAGCAACAATACCTTCTTCAGCTGGTACTTTTAGCTTTATACCTACGAAAAATATAACTTTATCCGCCCAAGATACCGTTACACTAACTCCGGGAAATTATATAATAGATTACTCTTTAGTCAGTAAATCTTGAGAAGTAGTCGAAGAAATTGATATAACAGCAGCAGTACTTACATTAGGAGGATCACCTATTCTAGGAAGCTTTATTTATACCTCATCTCCCACCCCGGATGATAACGATAGCTACTTACGTATGTCAAACGAAATACTGATAAGTGTAGATAATACTTCCGCTCTACAACTTCTACCTAAATTAAAACCCTTTGAATTCACAGTACCAGCAGGAATGATATCAGAATTAATACCCAATAACACAAATATAGCTACTATGTCGATTAGGAAAATTAGTTAGAAAATGCACTCAATCCAACAGAAAGACATTTTTAATAAAAATAATGAAATATTATGACAATTATCAATGGGGTGCCAAGGACTTAATAAAGCAGTAAAAGATGTTGATCATAAAAAGATTATCAGGCAAGATAAGAAGAAAAATAAACCTTAATTTCTAATCATTGATGATATAGTAAAAAGACAAATACATTGTCATCAGCTCAATATGATATACAAAACACAGGTTAACATTATTCTTCATTATATAAAAAAAGTTTATGATCATGCTGTTGTTCCAACTTATCTGCGTATGGATGATTTGAGATATCTACTTTATATAGAAAAATATTTCTCTAGAAAAAAAGCAAATAGGAAAATAGCGCTAAGAATTATTTTACAATCCACAACTTCACTTTAATGAATATACAGAAATGAATATACAGAAGATAAAATAGGTTTAAGCACACAATCGAATGAAGCAAAAAATAATATACTTTTATTATAACTGATTTTAATTTAATAATAAATTTTTTGATTTAATTTTTTGATTTAAATAAAACTCAAACTAATATATGTAGGTTTAAAATATATATTATTAGGATAAAAAAACAATCACATATCATATCAAATTATTAAAAGTCACATGATAAATTGTCACAAGCTAATATACCCAAAATTACTCTAGTAATTAAAGTTAATAGAGCAGCTATAGAGATAGATCTTAGATAAATTTTATAATATCATATCAAGCTTTATGTATAATAACATTAATATAAACTAAATACAATCTAAATACTAATTTATGAAGCAACTGAACGATAAAAAGGCCCAATATTAAAAACTTGTATATCTTTTATATCGTTAAAAATATATTTGTGATAAAAGTAATATATTTAATCCAGTTAGATTGACTAACGTAAACAAAATAATTTTTTCAAATTTTTGATCTATATCTTAATATTATTTTTGCAAAAAATCTAATAAATTCTCTTGAAGTTAAAAGTTTCTAGCTAACAACTGAAAGGCTATAGCTTATAGATTAAGCTCTGAAATTTAATATATTCTAAAATGATTTCAAATTTTTGGGAATTAAAATGTTTAAATGAATCGAAAAGCCGTAAATGCTTGCACGGTTTGGGGGGGGGCAAAACGCTACCTCATATTATTAATATCAAAGATAAATGACGAGACGTTATTGCATAAATTAATTTATAATTTTATTATATATGTAATTATAAAAAAACTAAAACGTTTAATCAAATAAGATTGCTTCCATTTCCTAAATTCATAAAATGGCTTTGAAATAATGTGTATAAATATACGATAATTTATATGTGAAATTTTAAAATCAAAATACTAAGCACTTCTATCATTGTTTAAATTTATAAATTAAGCAAAAAGTGATTTATAAATTATTTTAGAAAATAAAAATTATGAAATACATACAGAATTAGGAAATAATATTAAAATGCTATATGAATACCTTGAAAAAGGCGATTGCTGCCAAACAATTGGTTGTAATTGTCGATGCTATAAAAATAAATGTGGCTGTATCATATGCTGTGGACCAAAAGGTAATACAGGACCAATAGGTCCTATGGGAGCAAGTATTACAGGCACTACAGGTGTAACTGGAGATACAGGTGCAACCGGAGATATAGGTCCTACAGGTGTTAGTATTACAGGTCCTACAGGCGCTAGTATTACAGGTCCTACAGGAGATACAGGTTTAAATTATACAGGATCACAAGGTTCGCAAGGTTCAAAATATATTTATACAGCTGCCTCTTTTAGCTTTCTAGCTCAAAATGGTAATTATTCGCTTAGCCAAGGTCAACCTGTCCCTTTAAGGACATTAGAAAATATAGGTTACAACATCTCACTTGCAAATAACAATACAATAAACTTAACCCCAGGCTCATATATCGTTGACTATTCTGTAAGCGGTGATGTATTTGGACCACCTAATATTATAGCAGCCGAATTATTACTTAACGGCACACCTATTAATGGAAGTTTTATATGGGCAGCTTCAGACACAAGTAATAATCCTTTTGATAATTTACGAATAAGTAATAAAATATTAGTTAACATAACACAAAACTCAACATTACAGATGGTACCTCGCATATCAGGGCTAACCATCTATCCCGGAGAATTAGCCCCATCATTAACCAGTAATAGCGCATCAATGGCGAATATTACGCTTACACAAATAGCGTAATCTGCACTTATAGATAATGCAATTTTCATATGGATCATATAATTATTTTCTATTTAATATCCAATCATTAATTCTTTCTATAATTGTAAAACAATAAGGACATAATTTTTTAAAAAAAAGATAATTCGTATTTTCCATTAAACCTATATACTTATATTATTGAAATCAATTAAATTATATTTATAAATGATAATCCAAAAAACCTAAACTTTAGGTTTTTTACCTTATTTACCCTTTTTGATTTATCCTTTTATTTATCCTTTTTAAAGTGTATTTGCAGATTTAATACCTGGAACTTTTCCAAAAACCGGTGCAAAAAAGTTTAAGAACCTAATCCAATGTACTAAAAACTATGGTAACGCCGGCTTTTGTATTTGAATTTCATAAATAATGTTAAAAAATATAAAATATAAAATATAAAATATATTGTAATTTTAACTAAAAAAATATCATATTAAGGGATAAAAAGATTTGCCATCGATTTATTTTTTTAGAATCAAGAGAAAAATATTTGCAATATATATTTATAATGAAAAAATTATCTTATATATACTATGATGTTCAAGTTTTGCTATTAATAATTCTAAAAATCCTAATAATATGTTAAAATATATAATTTTTTATTAGGCAAGTTACCAAAAACTAATACGGTAGCTCAAATCTAATCATTAAGATTGTATTGTAATTTGAAGAATAATTAGCTATTAATTATTCTTCAAATTATTATTATTCAAATTATTAATTATTATTGAAATAAGATATATAAATCAAATATATCTCAAATTCATTACTAAAATAAAAAATATATAATGAAAAAAAGATAAAAGAATCTTACTTTTAATACAAAATATAATAAACAATCATGCTGAACAAAAAAATTAATCATAAATTTAAACATATATGATCAAATAATGACAAGTATGCAAATTAATTTATCAAAAACTAAATAATAATTATTAATTTATAAATAAATAATAATTAAATAGATCGAATAATGCTAACAATAATAAAGGTTACGATAAGTAGGAGCATCATATCTATCTCAGTTGTATTTTGATTTATTTTAACTATAATATCAATCTAATAATAGCTACCTACATATTAAAAAAAAGATTAGTGTCCGTTAAAAATATACATAGATTATTTCTTCTTTTTAACCATACAATCTGACGTTATAAGTAATATCTTAGAATATAAACCTAATTTAAAACATATGAAAATTTATATATTAGAAACAAGTTCATTATTGGAGACAAAAATATATGCATTATAATCAAGATCCGAATAACTCATACCCTTATGACTCATACCCTTATGACTCATACCCTTATGACTCATACCCTTATGACTCATACCCTTATGACTTAGATCCTTATGACTTAGATCCTTATGACTCATACCCTTATGACTTAGATCCTTATCTAATAAATGAATATGTATTAGATCATCATTGTAGAAAAAGAAGAAAAAAAAGATGCTGTAAAATTAGATACAGAAAAGGAAAACCAGGACCTACCGGTCCTACAGGTCCTGATGGTACAGGTCAAAATGGTGCAATTGGTCCGACTGGTACTACTGGTACTACTGGTACAACTGGTGATACAGCAACAAATGTTACAGGTCCGACGGGTGACCTTGTACTTACCGGTGATACAGGTCCAACTGGTGATACAGGTCCGACTGGTGATACAGGTCCGACTGGTGCAACGGCTTCTGTGCCTAATTCGGCTGGTACTTTTAGCTTCATACCTACGCAACCTACCACTTTACCTGTAGATCAACCTGTAACATTTAATTATCAAACCGTAAACGGTAGCGATATAGTTTTATCGTCAGCAAATACCGTAACATTAGCACCTGGAAATTATATGGTAGACTACTCTGTTACCGGCAATTCATCGGATGCGAATAATATAACAGCAGCCGTTCTTACATTAGGAGGATCACCTATTCTAGGTAGCTTTATTTATGCCTCAGCACCAATACCTGCGAATAACGATAGTAATTTACGCATCTCAAATGAAATACTAGTTAACGTAACTCAGAACTCCATTTTACAACTTGTACCTAAGTTGTCACCCCTTATATTCACAGTACCGTCAGGTGCTATATCAGAATTAATACCTAATAATACGAATATAGCCACAATGTCTATACATAGGGTTAATTAATTAAAAAATCTTAACCAAACATAAAATCAAAATTATGAATAAACATATATTAAAATCAATATTTAAAAAACAGATAATAAGCTGTACTTGCCAAAAAAAATAGGCCATAATTTTTGATTTTCAAAAATTAACTTAAAAAGTTTATTATAATCTAAGTTTGAACATTATTTGTTTATACAAAAGATCGTTTTTATTTTTAGAGTAATTTAGCATCCTTATGTTTAATTACTCTAAAAAGAGAATTTATATATTTGTATTTTTATAATAAATTTAATTATATTTATAAATGGTCAAAAACCAAATCTAGCTTTTTTAGTTTTTTTACCATATCTATCCTTTTTAATTGTATTTGCAGATTTAGGCTACCTCTTTAAATTGATAACAGTAGGACCTTAGTGCTGCTCTTAATCCTTTTTTGGCACGTGATAAAATAAGCTTCACAGATATATGCGTAGGAACATCTAAATATGATATTACCTCTTTAAGGGATGAAATTAATATATCAATCATATCTTCTATTCGATCAGCTTCTTTTTTAGCCTGATATTTACGTAATCCCTTTAGGAGATTACCATTACCTGTATGTATACAATACATTGCTACAAACATTTGTAAAATTAAGTATCTATCTAAAGATTTGCTGGATCTGACTTGGTATCCTTGTAAAGCAAGATAATTTTTAGCTGTTCTAAAATAGGTTTCGATTTCCCATCTTTTCGAATAATAATTTAGAATTTCTTCATTACTTAGCTCCATATCTGTGCAAATAAAAGCTTTTGCTTTAGATATATCTTGACCTTCCTTAAGACAAATAAGGACAACTGCATTGTCAATAAAATTAAGATTACCTTCATATCTATAAACACGATACTTTTGTTTTTTAATGGTAACAACTTTTGTATCTTTATTTTTTATAAAATTTAAAAACATTTTTATTTGATTTTTAATGCCTAAAGGACAAATAACAATATCGATTCTTAATGCACCTATAAAATGAAATCCTTTTTTTAAGCTTGTTTCGATGATCTTTTTTGAAATATACCAAGAATCTACACAAACATATGCTTTGTGATCTGGCTCAGGAGCACTAGATATGATATCGCAAGCAGTATCCATTTTATTACTTTCTGTTTTATTAGCACGTTTAACTTCTATAGGATAGCTTAAACCATCTGTATGTAACATAGCTTGAACAATAGAATGACCATATACACTTCTTTTATCTAGATTAGAATAATGATAACCCGCTGCTTGCATAGGGTGTTCAGCTAATGATGATGGCTTTGTCTTATGGCATACTGTATCGTCAATTATAAGAAAGTAAGGTTTATTTTTTCTCTTAGCTTGATGGATAACTTCTTCATAAGAAACATTTTTAATGGCGTCACTAAGTATTTTTTCATCCCATTTTGAATTAGTCATCATATGGCTTATCGTTTGTCGGCACCTGTTATAAAAGCTTTTTTTATGAATATCTGACAAAGTTCCGTTAAAGTTTTGTGACAACATACCATCAATAATTTGCAAAATATGATTAAAAACAGATGAAGTAAATTGGGATATTAACCCCAATTTACGAAAAAATTTGACCAAATGAGATTTATTTGTTAACCTACAATTAATAGACATTCGCTATCCCCCTGTTGTGTGTTTGCTTAACACTTACATTCTACACAGGTGATAGAGGAATGTCTATTTTTGTTTGTAAAATATTAAAATGTAATATATTGTAAACTTTGGAAATATAATAAAATTTTATTATTTTTATTAATAATTTACATTTTTTTGCTTTTTTTGCATGTACAGAATAAGGACATAAAATTATGAGCAAAAATTTTCTTGAATCATCATCTTATAATTGCTCTCCAAAAAAATCCTGTTGTCGTTGTTATAAGAACGAATATGGTTGTATCATTTGCTGTGGCACAAGAGGTAGTCAAGGCACTACAGGACCTACAGGATCCAGTATTATCGGCAACACTGGACCAATAGGAAATACAGGAAACATAGGTCCGAAAGGCCCAACAGGGATTGTTATTACAGGCCCACCAGGCATAAGTATAAAAGGACCTAAAGGTCCTCAAGGATCTAATCTTGTAGAAGCTCCATCAGGACCAAGTGGCAATATGTTCACTTATGCAGCTGCATCTTTTAGCTTTATGGCTACAAACACCAGCTCCACTATTTATCAAAATCAACCTATACCTTTAACAACTATTAATAACATAGGCAACAATATATCATTAAGAAACACTAATATTAATTTACTTCCAGGCTCATATATAGTTGACTATTCTCTAGCAGGTGATACCTATCCTCCAAATGTACTAGCTATAGAATTATTATTGAATAGCGCATCTGTTTTAGGTAGTTTTATCTGGGCAGCTGCAGGATTAACGAATGACCCTCCGTATGATACTCTAGATAATGCCAGAATTAGCAATAAAATACTTCTCAATATAGTTTCGCAATCCACACTTCAAATGATATCACGCATAAGTAATTTAGTAGTTATATCAGGATCTGCAGATATATTAATTAGTAACAACGTATCTTTAGCCAATATTTCTTTTACACAAATCGCATGAATAACAAATTCGCAATTTTATTTCAATAATATTTAAAATAAAAACTTTATTAAAAAATGACTTGTATATATTTTTTTAATACATAATAAATACTAATGTCATAATTATACTAATAAAGTTTAGACACAAATCCTAACATATTTCTTAATAAAGAAAACCAACACATATATTTAAATTTAATTTGATTTAATCTAAAATTTCACATAATCTACCATCCAGATTGATCTAATAGAATTTAATTTCTTATTAAATATAAAAAAAGAAAAATTAAAAATATAAGTAAAAACAATAAAAAAATAATCTTAGTTTTGAATAATTTAATAATTGAATAAAATTTAAAAAACATTTATTATCATAGCTTTCAGGTTATTCTATAATATTCTTAAACTTTCTATTAGATTAGTGTGAAAAAAAGCTCAATATATAAAAAAATTCAATCCTCATTCACTAAACATGATATACAAGCAATGGATCATCTGAATTCTATAGTTAGATATATATTTAATAATTATGATTTAATTTATTCATCAGAAATTAAATCATAATTATTAAATTGAGATAAATATATTTTATAAAAAATAATTCAAAGGAAAAATATGAATCACAAGCCACAAAAATCATCATCTTATATTGCTAATTGCTCTCCAAAAAAATCCTGTTGTCATTGTTATAAGAACGCATATGGTTGTATCATTTGCTGTGGCCCAAGAGGTAGTAAAGGCACTACCGGACCTACAGGGTCCAGTATTATCGGTAACACTGGACCAATAGGAAATACCGGAAACACAGGTCCGACAGGCCCAATAGGCATAAGTATAAAAGGACCTACAGGCATAAGTATAAAAGGACCTACAGGTCCTCAAGGATCTAATCTTGTAGAAGCTCCATCCGGACCAAGTGGTAATAAGTTCACTTATGCAGCTGCATCTTTTGGATTTATCACAAAAAGCAATCTATATTCGCTGGAGGTAAATCAACCCATACCTTTAACAAAATTACAAAATATCGGTTACAATATTTCTTTAAAAGGTAGTAATACAATTAACCTAACACAAGGTTCATACATTGTTGATTATTCTATATCAGGCGATTCTTTAGTCCCGTCAAATGTTATTGCAGCAGAGTTATTATTAAATGGAACAGCTCTGCTAGGTAGCTTTATATGGGCAGCTGCCGGTTCATATCCGGCTTCTATTGATAATTCAAGATTAAGCAACAAGATACTTATAAATACAAAAACAAATGCCACGCTTCAAATAATCCCCCGCATAACCGGTTTGATCATAACAGGTGGTGTGCCATCTTTAACAGCTAATTCCACCACATTAGCTAATATTACAATTACACAAATTGCATGAATATAAAATTATAGCTAAATCAATCGTTTAAATATATTAATATCTTACTGCAATTACTTAAAAAACAACAACTTTAAATCATTAATTAAAATTATACAACATTTATGGTATTTAATTTTTATATAATTAGATAAATAATATAATTAATATTATTCTCCATAAATATAATATATTGCAAAATTCGGAAACACAATAATATTTTATTATTTTTATTAAAAATTTACATTTTGTTGCTTTTTTTTGCATATACAGAACTATACTACTATTTTATTAACTGTACTACTATTAATATTAAACTTTTTAGCAATTTTTCTATGAGTAAACACGAATAAAAAATTATAAAAAAAAACAGAAATGCTTGATTTTAGGCGTAAAGTATAGTCAGTCTACCAACTTTTGCGTGTGTTTTTAAATCATATTTTCTAATACTTTCTACTATAAGTAAAAAGGTTCTTTGTATAAACACCTACAGCAGAAATAAAGCTAGCTTCGTTTAATGATGCTATTTTTGTATACTCCATATTTAAATATCTGTTTTTAACAATAAGTCATAATTATTGCCTCTTTTCTTTTTTGTTTTATTTGTTTTTTATGTGCTTTTCTTGTTAAATTTTATCTTAATATATATCGACAAAAAACAAAATAACACAACACCATTCAATCATAGTGTTGTGTTATTTTGTTAATAAATATATTATATTTCTTAACAAAATATATTAAATATCTTTTTATATAATTAAATATTTTAATATGAATTAAAAAATATAAATAATAGATATTTTCTTGAATATAATTAATTATATTAATAAATTCGAAAAACATATATTTAAAATTTAGGAATAAAAATAAAGCGCAATAAGCGCTGAGTTATTTATTTTAAATAATGAAAAAATTTAATATTTTTAACTAAAGGATCAAAATATATATAATATTATTTTTTTATGAAAAATTATAATCCTAATTAACATAAAATAAATAATGAGCTAATGTCTATAAAAAAGCAAATTAAAATAAAAAAAAATAATGAAATAATGTAAAAATAATTAAATATAAACTTGGGAAATAAAATCCCCAGGGTCAAATAACGACCCTTTTATTTAGCATGATCTAACCTATAGATCCTTCCATTTCCATACGAATAAGGCGATTCATTTCTACGGCATATTCCATAGGTAATTCCTTAGTAAAAGGTTCAATAAAGCCCATGATAATCATTTGTGTTGCTTCATGATCACTTAATCCACGGCTCATAAGGTAAAATAGTTGTTCTTCACTAACTTTAGATACTGTTGCTTCATGTTCTAAAATAATATCATCTGTATTCAGTTCATTATAAGGGATGGTGTCAGAAACAGATATATCATCTAAAAGCAAAGTATCGCATTTTATATTAGCTTTACCACCATATGCTTTTTTATTAAAACGTACCAATCCACGATAAGTAACCTTACCACCCTGCTTGCTAATAGATTTTGAAACAATCGTAGATGTACAATGAGGTGCCAAAGCAACTACTTTAGCTCCAGCATCTTGGTGCTGGCCCTTACCTGCTACTGCAATCGATAAGATATCACCTTTAGCATGCGGTCCTGTCATGATAATAGCTGGATATTTCATCGTCAAGCGGGAACCGATATTACCATCTACCCATTCCATATGGGCCGCTTCTTCAGCAATAGCTCTTTTGGTCACCAAATTATAAACATTCGAAGACCAATTCTGAATCGTCGTGTACCGACAACGTGCATTTTTTTTCACAATAATCTCTACAACAGCACTATGCAGTGAATTTGTCGTGTACGTTGGTGCTGTACATCCTTCGATATAATGCACAAAACTATCTTCATCCACAATGATAAGTGTACGTTCAAATTGACCCATATTTTCAGCATTAATCCGAAAATAAGCTTGTAGAGGTAGTTTGCAATCTACACCTTTAGGTACATAAATAAAACTACCGCCACTCCATACAGCACTGTTTAAAGCAGCAAATTTATTATCTGAAGGCGGAATAACTTTTCCAAAGTATGAACGTAAAAGATCAGGATATTCACGCACAGCAGTATCGGTATCACAAAAAATAACGCCTTGATCACCAAGCTCTTTCTTAATATTATGATAAACAACTTCCGATTCATATTGCGCAGAAACCCCAGCAAAAAACTTGCGTTCTGCCTCAGGAATACCTATTTTATCAAACGTATTTTTGATCTCTTTAGGAACTTCATTCCAATCATTTCCCTGATAATTAGAAGGTTTGGCATAGTAGGTAATATCACTAAAGTCTAATTCATTCAGTTTGCCTGGCAATAAAGAAAACCATTGACTATTTTGGTCAGTAGGTAAAGGCATTTTCTGAAATTGCTCAAATGATTTTAAACGAAAATCTAACATCCATTGCGGTTCTTTTTTTAATTTAGAAATAGTTTCAACAATTTCAACCGTTAATCCTTTACCTGACCGATAAACAGAAATATCCTTTTCCTTAAAACCATACTTATAATCATTATCTTCTCTATAATCCAATAGATCGCCCATACTATTCCCCCCCATATATAATCATGATATACAAAAAGGTTGCATCATCTTCCATCCCCATCTTGTGATAAGGATTTCTCCAGCGCTTGCCAAGATAGCATGGCACATTTTATACGCACAGGAAATTTTTGCACCCCGGACAAAACCTGAATATCTTCACATGGAAATTGGGAAATATCGACATTGTTACCACTCATCCACGATGAAAATAAACGACTCATTTCATCAACTTCATTTAAAGTCTTACCTTTAATCGCATCTATCATAAGTGAAGCTGAAGCCATACTAATAGCACAACCGTCACCCAAAAATTTAGCATCTTTAATCAAATCATTTTCTACATGCAAAGACAAACAAATTTTATCCCCACAAATAGGATTATTAAGCGTGATAGAAAATGTAACATTATCTACACAACCTCGGTGCTTTTTAGACTGTGCATATTCCATCAGCACACGCTTATATAAATCTTCTAACATTTAAGAGTTTACCTACCCTCCGATATATAAAATATATATATTATTTAGATTATTATAGGGATAAAAAATTCTTTTATTGCTTTCCGGTTTATTTAATTGTTGATTTTTAATTTCTTTTTTATTACCTTCTGATTTGCTTTTTCATTTTGTTTATTGTTGCTTTTTCATTTTGTTATCTTTTAGCAAAAAAATGTTTAACTTTTAATATTGAATCTATTAATGCATCTATATCAGTCTTATCATTATACAGATAAAAGCTAGCTCTAACTGTAGAGGACAAGCCAAACATTTTCATAAGTGGTTGACAACAATGATGTCCCGCTCTAATCATAATACCTGAACTATCTAAATGCGTTGCAACATCATGAGCATGTACACCATCGATATTAAAAGTCACGACACCTAGTCTGTTTTCTTGAGTACCATAAATTGTTATACCCGGTATATCTTGTAGCCGATGGATTGCCTGCTTAACAAGGTCACGATCATGTTTTTCGATATTGGATAAGCCGAGCTGATTTAAATAATCAATAGCCGCTGCTAATCCAATCGCACCTGAAATAATTGGTGTACCTGCTTCTAAACGGGCAGGCAGATCGCGAAAAGTAGCAGTAAATAAGTCAACTTCCGAGATCATATCTCCACCATATTCAAAAGGCTCTACTGTACGAAGAATATCAGCACGCCCATAACAAACACCAATGCCTGTTGGACCACACATCTTATGTCCGGAAAAGGTTAAGAAATCGACATCTAAATCTTGTACATCAACTTTCATATGCGGGATACTTTGTGCCGCATCAACCACTAAAACAGCACCATAACGGTGGACGAGTTGGGCAAGTTCCTTAATGGGATTTAAAAAACCTGTTACATTTGACAAATGATTGATAGTTACAATACGCAAATGCTTGTTTTGTGATTTTAATTTATCCAAAGCTATTTCAACATCAGCTAAATTTAAACTACCATCATCTTGTAACGGTAAATAAAACAATTGCGCACCTGTTTTTTTCGCTACAAATTGCCAAGGTACTAAATTGCTGTGATGTTCAGCCATAGTTAATGCGATAACATCATCTGACTTAAGCCGTGGTAAAGCATAACTATAAGCAAGCATATTTAAAGCAGAGGTAGCACCTCTGGTAAAAATAACTTCGTAAGAATGAGCTGCATTAATAAAATTGCGCACTTTTTCCCTAGCTAAACAATATGCTTCTGTAGCTTTATATCCCAATCCATAAATACCACGATTAACATTAGCATTTGATTTTTCATAAAAATCTTTCAAACTATCGATTACAACTTGTGGTTTCTGTGAAGTAGCAGCACTATCCAGATAACGTAAGCGTTTCCCATCATCATCAACTAAATTATTAAGTAAGGGAAAATCACTTAAAGAGAATGGCGTCAAACTCATACAAAGACACCCTTTATAAATTGGTCATTAATTAAAGAACGCAAATCAACCCAAGATACTTCTGAAACAATTTCCATTAAAAACGCTTTTATTAACATTTTTTCAGCTTTGCTCTCCGGAATACCTCTTGCTAAAAAATAATAAAGTTGCATTGGATCAATCTTACCTACACTAGCAGCATGCCCAGCCATAACATCATTTTCATCGATTAGTAATATCGGATTAGCATCACCACGCGCTTTTGGACTAAGCATAAGCAAACGTGTTGTCTGTCGGCCATCAGCGCCTTTAGCACCATTATTAATTTTTGTGATGTTATTCACAATATTAGACGATTCATCACAAACAACAATCCTCGTATGAAGATTACTCTTTGTATTCTGCGCCAAATGATCAGCTTGGATTGAAAAACAAACATCCGATGTTCCTGTACCAATACCTAAAGTTTTCACATTTGTCTTACTACCAGGTTCTGCTAAATAATCTGTCGTTTCCGAAACAATCTTGCCTTTCAAAGACTCAGAAATTATCCATGTCAATTCACTATCTTTACCTAAGTAAGCACGTCGTTGAAAAGTGCCCACCTTACGAATAACAGCTTGATCAAAAACAGATAGACGAACTTGAGCATTTTGTGCTAAATGAACATCAAGTAAGCTGTGTAATGTATCAGCAGAACCAACATTCATAATAGAGATATCTGCACAAACATTGTCTTTGGCAACAACTAAAATATATGGAAAAGAACCAACATGTGCATCTAAATTAAGCGTAATTTGTAAAGGGGTATCTAAATTGGTGCCTGAAGGAAGATAAATAAGTGCAATACCTGTATAAAGTGCTTGATGAACAGCAAATAGTTTGTTTTTCATAACAAATTTTTCAGAAAAAACATACTTATGCATAAGATCACGCTTAGAAATTAAAGCATCTTCCCAAGACAAGATAAAAGGTTGATCATTTTGCAAATTTATTTTACTATGATCAATCACTTGATCTCCATCAAAAACTAGATGCATAGCATTAGGTAAAGTCCACTTATGCAAAAAAGCATTAGATAAAGATTTGCGGTCATAACCCTTATCTAAATCACGATTGATATCAAATAAATTCCATGATCCCATATCAACACGTTCTACCTTAGGTAAGGGCAAGCCAGAAATTTTTGACCAAGCTTGTTTTCTTTGATCTTTTAACTTAGCTGATTCCTTATTATGGCGCATTCTATCCTCAAAAAAATATTCATCCATAAAATTAGACTGCATTTTCAGATCTCCCCCTAAAGATTTTAACAGATACGATCCTAAACTAAGGTTTCATCTGCAATGCCTAATTCCGACTTCAAACCATCGTAACCCTCTTTTTCTAAACGCAGCGCTAATGTTGCATCACCCGATAATACGATACGGCCTTGCATCATGACATGAACAAAATCAGGTTTAATGTAATCCAAAAGTCTCTGATAGTGGGTAATGATCAAAACACCCATGTTGTCATTTTTAACACTATTAACAGCATCTGATACAATATGCATAGCATCTATATCCAAACCTGAATCGATTTCATCTAAAATGGCAATACGAGGTTTTAAAACCAACATCTGCAAAATTTCATTTCTTTTCTTTTCGCCACCAGAAAAACCTTCATTCAAATACCGATGTGCAAACTTAGCATCAATATTTAATTTATCCATGTTTCCTTCTAAAGTTTTAATAAAACTCATCAAAGAAACTTCTTTACCCTCAGGAGCACACGCATTTACCGCCGCGCGAAGAAAATCGGCATTAGTAATACCACTAATTTCACTGGGATATTGCATAGCTAAAAATAAACCTGCGCGTGCACGTTCATCAACAGACATGGCTAATAAATCTTCTCCATCCAATGTTACATTGCCACCATCAACTTCATAACGTGGATGACCCATCAATGCAGCTGCTAATGTACTCTTACCTGTTCCATTAGGGCCCATGATAGCATGTATTTCGCCACCCTTTATCTCTAAATCAAACCCAGAAATAATACCTTTTTGATTAATACTCACTGCTAAATCTTTGATCTTAAGAAGTGGTTTCAAATGACATCACCCTGCCTAAAAAGATTTTAAATACACTTACCAATCAATTATCATTTGATTCTCATTACATTTTAACTTTAACAGCTTAGCCAATGCAAGTTAAAAAACTTAAATATTTTAGTTTTTTATCAAATATTGATTTTGAAATTTGTTTCTCTTTAAAAGATTAATTTAGGATAAAAATAAATAAGTTCATATAAAATCATAAATATGGTTACAAATCATTGGAGGTGTAATAGTTTTTGATTAAAAAAGGACCTATCATAAAATTTAATTACGTAATGCCAGGAAATATAAATTGTCCATCATTAATCCATGATGATGCCGAGATCGCTCATTCAAAAGAAAAAATCAAAATATTTCATAAGATTTTAAACGCCATGAATTTCCAGCCATTAATGCAAAGCTATCTTTCGCTCGTACCACCTCGTATTTTAAATGACGAAAAAAGTGATTTGATACAAACGTTAGTTTCAGCTATGTTACTTTCACCCACAAAACTACCATGGATAAAGATGAATAATGATACATCTAAAAATGAAAATGATTTTTGGACACAAGCTAAAAAAGCTAATTTAGACCATAATATACCAACACATGAAGGTGTCATTTTAGGACTATTAACAAGATTGGGAAAATACGGTTGCCATGAAGCTTTAACAGCACAATTTATCCTTAATCAGGATCGCTTAGGAACAGTACCTTGGCCAGCAGAAAACGATTACGTAACGCTCAAAAGCGATTATTTCCCAATATGGTTAACTGATAATCAAACAGCACTTGACGAATGTCCAAATGCCGAAGATCCTTTTGCTCATTTAATGGCTAGAGGTAGAGGTAAAAGAATAGATATTCATATGATAAGCATGCGTGGCTTCCCTGTAAGCAGCTATATACTAAACAAAAATACTTATCCAAAAAATGCCTTCGCCAGTTTCCGGCGTTGCTTACAAACTCATTCTTTCGAGCCCTCCATCCAAAAACGATGGCATACATTGACAGCAATTATGCCTAAAGGAACATCAGCACCTGATACAAGAACAGCAGCGTCTATCCTAGGTAAAGTAATCTGGGAATTTGAACCTATTGGCAGCTCAGCATTTTTACCAGAATTATTAGACCAAAAAACAAAAGAAATGAATCTATGGATAGATGTACCACTTCGTTCAAACGATGATTTACATCATTGCGTATATGAATTAGGCTGGCATTATTGCCATAGATCAAATTTCCGCATTATAGCAATTAAAGAAAGTGAAAAATCACCTTTAACAGATGAAAATAGCTTTTTAAAAGTACGCTATCTAGCAACAACAATTTCACAAGAATCATTACCAGCAGAAAAAATATGGCAATTATATGACCATGAATGCCGCCCAAAATGTGATTATCGCTTCTTATGGCAGCTAGCTTATCAAATACCTCGTGTATGTTACAAAGGAAAGCAAGAAAAAAGACTCCGCGGCTTGGGCTTGCTATTATTAATAGCCAATCAAGCATATGCTGCCATCAATCGTTTGGCCGTCTTAAAAAAACTAGATATCGCTCAACCAAAAAATGAAAAAGGCCAACTTCTACTACATAAATTAACCCATAAATGGTATGAAGAATTCCTAAAAACCTTAAATGTTGATTTCAAATCATACCCAAAAGAAGGTGAAAAACCATCCATACACTCTTTACCAATAAGACCGTTAGCATACCGCCTAGCACATTCGTGCCATATTAATACAGGGAAAGTTCTACTTCCAGCCCCATTATTACCTAAAGGGCCCGCAATAAATGAATCAATGCCTTGGTTACCCACAAATAAACAAACAGAAGCATTGCTAAACGAAATAGCAAAAGAAGAAAAAATAGAAAAAGAAAAAATAGCAAAAGAAGAAAAAAAAACTACAAACAACTGAACAAAAATCATAATAAATAAATAAATAACAAAATTTATTATAAATTCATCATGGTTTATTGTTTATTAGTCTTATAAGAGAGATAAAAACATTTCCTCAGTTAAAATAGGAATACCTAATTCCTCGGCTTTCTTCCTTTTGCTACCAGATCCTCCACCAGCTATCAACATATGGGTGCTTGAGCTCACACTTGCTGTAACAATAGCACCAAGATCATGTAACTTTCTTTTAGCTTCCTGCCGTGTCATGGAAGTTAAGGTTCCCGTCAGCACAATTTTTTTATTCAACCAAGCACTATGAGATGCGGATTTCTCTACAGAGGTAATTATAATGCCAAACTTTTTTAATTTTATCAGCAATGCTTGAAAAGACTCATTGGAAAAAGTATCTATAATACTGCGCGCTACCTTGTCACCGATATCAGGAATAGAACATAAAACGTCCAAATTAGTTTCTTGTATGGCATCTAAAGTGCCATATCTATGAGCTAAAATCATAGACACACGTTCACCCACATGCCTAATATTTAAAGAATACAAAAAACGACCTAACTCAGGATGCTTACTACTTTCAATACTCTGCATTAATTTTTCAGCAGCTTTTTTACCAAAACGGGGCAATTTCTCTAAATCATCCTGTGATAAGTCATATAAGTCAGCGACATCTTTGACTAAATTATGAGCTAATAACACATCAACGATCTTTTTACCTAACCCCTCAATATTCATCGCTGGCCGAGAAGCAAAATGTACAATCGACTCCTGTAACTGCGCAAAACAGGTCTTAGAAGGACAAAATAAAACAAAAGTCGTTTTATCTAAAATCAATTCATGTGAACACGAAGGACAAAATTGCGGAACATCTATAGTGAATTCAGAGCCTGTCCTTCTATTTTTAATAACTTCAATTATTTCAGGAATAATTTCACCAGCTTTATGCACTTTAACATAGTCACCTAATCGAATATCTTTTTCTCGTATAATTGAAAGATTATGTAAAGTAGCCTTCTGAACCTTCGTATTATTTAGCATTACAGGCTCTAAAACAGCTATCGGCGTCACAATACCTACGCGACCGACACGCCAAATAACTTTTATTAACTTCGTCACTGAACCTTCTGTAGGAAACTTATAAGCCAAAGCCCAACGAGGACTTTTAGCCGTCGTACCCAGTTGCCCCTGTATACTGATATCATCAACTTTGATGACCCCTCCATCAATATCCATGGGCAAATGGCTACGTTGATTAAATAATTCATCTAAATAACAAGTGATCTCAGCCAAATTGTACGCTTTATGCCAATGAGGAATAACCGGCAAATGCAAAGCCGACATATAATTTAAAGCACCACTATGAGTATCTGGCATACCTTCCCCACAATACACAAGCGTATAAAAAGCTATCGCTAATTCCCTCGCCTCGACCAATTGCATATCCAATTGACGCAAAGAACCAGCGGCGGCATTACGTGTATTAGCAAAAGGTAATTCATCTTTTTGTAACCGCTGTTCATTAATACGATTAAAAGCTTCTTTAGGGATATAAACTTCACCCCTAACCTCTAAATCGACAGGTAAAGGTAATCGTAAAGGCAAAGAACGAATCGTTAAAATATTTGGCGTAACTAATTCACCCACTAACCCATTACCACGCGTAGCAGCCGATTTAAGATAACCTTTTTCATACGTTACAGATAAAGCAACGCCATCTATTTTGGCCTCACAAATATAAACTTGATGATCATTAGAACAAACTTTCGTCACTTTATGAATAAAATGCTCTAGATCTTCTTTATTAAATGCATTGCCTAAACTCAGCATAGGAGACTTATGATCTATTTTGGTAAAAAAAGCAGAAGCAACACCTCCTACAAGAAAGCTAGGCGAATCGTGATCATGAAATTGCGGAAACTGTTTTTCCAAACTAATAAGTTCTCGCATATGCTGATCATAGACAGCATCAGAAACATCAGAAACGTCTAAGTTGTAGTAAGCATGATTTTGTTCTTTAAGCCATCTACGCAAAAAACACAGACGATCTTCAGCTGTATTTTTATCCATATTTTTCCTCCAAATCAAAAAGTTGTAAAAGATAAAACATCATTCATGATCATCTAACTTTGTAAGAGGGGCATATGCTAAATGTAACCTCTGCTTACCTATTGGATCTGCAAACTGAATGGTCACTAAATCACCACTAGTATCAACAAAAACAACTTCTCCCTGACCCCATTTATCGTGTTTAAGCTTATCACCAGCTAAAAAAACATTTTTATCTAACATAATCCTTTGTTTGCTCTGGTATTGCCTGATATGAGCATTCTGACCGACAGACATAAGTAAATTCGAAGGTAACTCACCTAAGAAACGCGAAGGCTCTTTTTTAACTATTTCAGCAAAATGCGTCCGTGATTTCGCATGAATAATATGCAAAGATTTTTGTGCTCTAGTCAAAGCAACATAAATTAGACGCCTTTCTTCCCATAGACCTTCTTGAGGATTCTCTAAAAGCGCCCGCATATGCGGTACAGTTTCCTCTTCCATCCCAATCAAAAAAACATTAGGGAATTCTAATCCCTTAGCACTATGAAAAGTCATCAATTGAACCATATCATTAGCAGGATTCTGCTGATCTTCATCTTCCATATCTACATCAGTAATTAAAGCTACATCCGTCAAAAAAGTTGTCAATTTATCTTTTATAGATAGTTGATCACTACCTTGATTGGAAGAAAAATTAGCGACTAAAGAACGAAATTCATCTAAATAGGCCAAACGATCCTCAGCTTTACCCTTGTCTTGTTGTTGCAACCATGTAAGATAACCTGTTTCAGCTAAAATATAATCAATCAACTCAGGTAATTGATAATTATCCATATTAGCTTTAATCTTTTCAATGATACTTACAAAAACAACTAACCCTTTATGCGTGCTGGATTTAGCCATCTCAAAAAGTGATCTTCCTAAAGAAAAAGCAGAAGCCCTCAAACGATCCACCGTAACATTACCCACACCACGTCGAGGAATATTGACAATACGAATAAAGCTTGTATCATCACTAGGTAAAATGAGTAAACGAAGATATGCCAAAATATCTTTTATTTCCTTGCGATCATAAAAACGCATACCTCCAAAAACACGATAAGGAACAAACGACTTCAATAAAGTTTCTTCCATAACACGTGTTTGTGCATTTGTACGACAAAGAATAGCATGATCAGCATATGATTTACCATTTTTATGAGCATCCATAATAACTTTAACAACATACGATGCTTCATCCCATTCATTATAAGCATTGTATAAATAAATCTTATCACCCTCATCATTACTCGTCCAAAGGTTTTTTTTCTCACGTATAGGATTATTTTGAATTAAATGATTTGCTGCTGCTAAAATAACTTTCGTAGAACGATAATTTTGTTCCAAAGCAATTGTTTGTAAATCGGGAAAATCATGGCGCAACTGTGTTATATTACGCGAATCAGCACCACGAAAACTATATATAGATTGGTCAGTGTCGCCCACAACACATATATTCCTGTGTTTAGATACTAGTTTCCTCAACAGTCCATATTGTATATGGTTTGTATCTTGATATTCATCTACATGGACATAATGGAATTTAGAAGCATATTTTGAAGCCACTTCAGGAAATTTATCCATCAAATCTAGCGTTTTCCATAAAAGATCATCAAAGTCTAATGACTGCAAATCACGCATGCGTGTTTCATACCTTTTAAAAAGGTTACCTACTAATTCTTCTTGGACATCCTTAGCCTGCTCGAGCATTTGCGTAGGATTAACCCCTTTATTTTTAGCCATACTTATACGTGAACGAAAAATACGCGGCGGATATTTTTTCGCATCAATATTTTGTTCAAGTGAAATTTCCTTAATCAAAGCATTTTGATCAGCTATATCCATAATGACAAAAGAACGATCATATCCTAAATGGTGAATATCCGAACGCAAAATCCGCGCGCACAAAGAATGAAAAGTATAAATCCAACTATCTTTTCCGCGCTCTTTTAACATCGACCAAATACGTTTACGCATCTCCATAGCCGCTTTATTAGTAAAAGTAATACATAGGATAGACCATGGATCAACCTGCTTCGTACATAAAATATATGCTACGCGCTGTGTCAAAACTCGCGTCTTACCGCTACCAGCACCAGCGACAACCAATAAAGGACCTTCCGTCGTAACTACAGCTTGCCTCTGTTGTTCATTTAACAAATCTAAACTATCCATTAGCTCTTTTGATTTATCCAAACCAATTTACCTCTATTCATTTTGAAGGTATTTTACATAAACAAAGTTAACCCAAAAATTTTTAACTTGTCATCTTAACAATATACTAGCCATAACTTTACCGTATAGCACTAAAAAATTTTTAATTGACGAGTACTCATTTAATTTGTAAAATACAGATATAAAATACAAGATTACAATTGTATATTAAAAATATAATTTTCGGCATAATGTTAACTGTAAATATAATTATCATTAAAATAAAATAAAAAGCCAAAAATATTCCAGGAAAATAACTAAGAAAATATAACTAAAATATGATAAAATCATTACTTTGATAAGATCAAAAACATAGTCATTACAAAGATAAATAAATTTAATATCTCTATTTATTTAATATCTATCTTAGAATATGAATTATTTCATAATTCAACAATGTGATATAAAAAATCAAAATACTAGTATCAAGCTGAAGAAGATTAAGTTTTATGTTTTAATTCAAAATAATTAAAAATGTGATTGAAAATAAAATAAATCAAATTTCGCCACTCTATTGAAAAGATTATAAAACTAAAGTATGAATAATAATACAAAAAAATGCTATATAAAAATCAAACCTAACAATAGGAGGGGGGCTATGGATAAAAAATTATCAGAAATAATATCCAAACTAAAAACCCAAGGCATAAGAATAACGCCCCAAAGACGAGCTATTTTAGAATATCTACTAACCAAAAAAAATCATCCCTCCGCTGATCAAATACATGAATCATTAGCGGTTAAGTTTCCTGGCTTAAGTATAACTACTGTTTATAATAATCTGCGGCAGCTTCAAAAAAAAGGCCTAATTAAAGAACTTAAATATAGTGAATCTAGTCGATTTGATGCTAATATTGATGATCATTATCATATATCATGCCAAAAATGCAATACAATCACCGATTTCCATTATCCATCGTTAAAACATATAGAAACATCAGCAGCTAAAGACTCCAATTATATCATCCGAAATCATCGGCTAGAATTATATGGTGTTTGTCCAAAATGCCAACAAGAAGAGAGAAAATAAAAGCCGAATAAACGGCTTTTTTAAGCTATGTAAGCAAAGTGAAGATCAAAACAGCCATATTAAAAATAGAATTAAATATAAGATTCATAAATTTAAAAATAAACATTTTGTATATAATAAACTTTAAACAAAAACTTAACCAATCCTCTTATCCCTAGGATCAAAAGACAAAGGAACCAGACATCGCCCGCAACGATCTTTAAGGCCTAAAACTTTCGTATGCGTTTTACAAGCAGGACAAAGTATATTTGGTGTCTGTAAGGATAAAGAACCAGCGAATGTATAAAGACTTAAACCCAAAGTGAGGAACAAAGCGCATAGAATCATTAAAATAATAATACCATCTTCGCCTCCCATAAGTAATCCTAAGTAACCAAATAAAACACCTGAATAAAAAGCCATTGAAGCAAAAGTGCGAATCAAGTTAAGTTTCGATGAACGATATATATTAAAAAAACTATATCCAATCATGCCTACACCCAAAAACAAACCCCCAATCCATTTTAACCATAAAACTTGATTATCACTTAAATAATTATCAAAAAAAATATTATATAACCAAAGAAAAAAAATACAAACACCACTAATGGAAAAACACGTAGAAAGTATACGCATTTTTCTCAAAAAATCATTAGTCATGATAAAATCCCCTTAATCATTATATATAAAATAAATCTAATATAATTAAAGAACGCCAAAAAGATATGGAAATATTATAAAATTACATAAGGATAAAGATTGCCATTAATAACTTATGCAATAATTAAATTAAGATAATTATCAAGAAAGGAGCATAATGCTTTGAACTCAGAAATCATAAATAAAGCAAAATCACTTTTTAATCGTGAAATTTCCGAACTCGTCATCCCTAAAGAAAAAGTTATCACTATCAAATCAGAATGGTCCCTACAAAGAGCACTACTTATCCTAACAAGAAAAGGTACAAACTCAGTACCTGTTATAAACAATAATAGACAAGTAGAAGGTCTAATCAGTAAAACAAACATTCTAGATTACACCTTAAAAAGAAGTAAAAATGAATCGATGAACTTTAGTGATTTGCAAAATCATATGGTGATTGAAGCAATCGACGCAAATTACTTTGGCATTTTACCAAATTCAATTTTTTCATTTGCATTCGAAAGTTTAATCGATCGATCATATATACCTATTATTGATATAAGAAATCAATTCTTAGGTATCTTAACAAGAAAAGTCATGATGGAAAAAGTAATAGAATACTTCCATAAAGAATATATCTCAAGCGTTGAGCAAAAGCATTAATCAAATTTTTAAAAATCTATAGTTTAGTTATGAAAAAATCAAACAATCTCAACCAATTTAAAAAATCATGAAAAAGATATCTTTCTATGTAAAAATAAACTCATTGCTTGCCAGTGTTTGATATCATTATTCTTATGTAAAATTTGCGAAAGCAAAATAATATATCTAAACCAACTAAAACATGAAAAAACACTAAAAGGCATTGTAAAATCTTCTTTATAGGCAGATTTAATCAAACTATATAAATCATAAATATTAACATCGCCATTATCAATTAAGGGACCAAATTCTCGCCAAAAAGCTAACAACCTTCGTTTATAAATGCTATTCTCATATCGTAAAAAATCAGATGAACTAAGTCTCATCTGGAAAGTTATACCCCATCTAGGGGATGTTATCCCCTTAGATGGATGATCTGAAAAAAAAATATCGGAGGACAACTTATGATCTTTTTGAAATAAAACCATTAACAAATCCCCTTTAATAGGCATTAAATAAAATATAAAATATATCAAGAGAGAAAATAAACAAGATAATATATCTTACCATTAAAAAATCTCAATTCAATATTATCACATTTAACCTAAGGTATAAAAAATAAGCGAATTTTCTTTTGAACTCCCTCGATCTTAGTAAAGGAAGGATAGTTATAATCATATTATTATATGATTATAAAATAAGATATAATAAGAAATATCTCAGGAACAAACAATCATTCGATATCTAGATGTAGACTTAAATGAAACTTTAGATAATTCCATTTTATAACCCAAACAATCTATCTCATGCTGAATAAAGGAATATAATAAAATCAAATCTTTCAAATTACCCTCAATAATTGTTTCTTCATTATTAATTTTATATACTAAGCCTGCTTTTTCCATAATATGAGGCGCCGATGAAATATATCTATCCATACCATAAGTATCAATTTTAGGGGAAATTTTGATACCGATTTCAGCTGTTGTTATCATAATATTAAACCTCCTGATATTTATAAAATTTTAAAAAAATTTTATAAAAATTATATTTTTAATATATAATCTCATTAATCATTAGCCTCAAATCTATTATATAAAATACATAGCGAATTGTCCAATAATTCAGATCAATATTTTATAATATAATTTTTTAAAAATATACTAAAAATTAAATCAAAATAAATGTAAAAAATCTTGATAAATGCTAAAAATAAAACAACCAACCAAAAGGTTGATTGTTTTAAATTACGGGGCTAAAAGACCTCCAACAGAAACTACAGAAATAACAATCCCGGTATACATAAAAATATTATAAAAAAGAGCTCCTCTTTCTCCCATATGCATGAAAGTATAAAATTGCAATAAAACCTGAATTAAAGCCAGGGTAAACAAAATTATCCAAAGAGGCGTCCCTGCAAGCGAAGGCTTTGTAGCTGCATAGAAAGATAAAGAAGTTAAAACGATCATTAGAAAAAAACCCATGATAATCTTCGGAATATCGTTATGTGGTTTAACATCAGAAGTTTGTTTTTTAGAAATCATTAAGCTCACCCTTCTAAAATTATGCTTTTCAAAGCTATCCTCTACATTTGAGCCTTCCCTATAAGGTAAACAATTGTAAAGATAAACACCCATACAACATCTAATAAATGAACATATAGGCAAGAAACAAAAACTTTAGGACCTGTTTCTTTGTTAAGACCACTTCGTTTAAGTTGGATCATGATACATATCAACCAACATAAACCAAACAAAACATGAGCACCATGTGTACCGACAAGAGCATAAAAAGCTGAGCCAAAAGCACTACTAACCATCGTATGTCCCTGTTGTACATAATGCCAAAATTCATAAATCTCCAGCAAAAGAAAAGAAAAACAAAATAAAAACGTTATCATTAACCAGCGCATAACAGCACTAGCTTGACCTCTACGCATAGATGATATAGCCAAAGCGCTGGTTAAACTACTTGTAAGCAATAATAATGTAGCAATAGCCACAAGATTAAGATCAAATAACTCATATGGCTCAATTAAACCTAAAGTATTACGCCTTAAAGCCATATAAGTGCCAAATAAGCAAGCAAAAAGAACTGTTTCTGCTGATAAAAACAACCAAAATCCTAAAAGTTTGTTTTTGGCATCAGCAGTACTCGATTCCCAATGTTGTATAGCTTTCAAAAAATCAACCCCCTTATTGCTTGGTCTTGGATGGGTCAATATAGTAACCAGGATCATGTTGAAAAGATCTCATAATCATACAAACAATAACACCGACCAAACCCAGAATACCAGCTGAAAAATCAACAACATTAGGTGGATCAGGATAATTATTACCAGCAACAAAACCAAAACCAGCAATCAAGAAAAAGAGCGCCATTAGCGGAGATAGGTAATTAGAAGATGGCATATGAATTGGACCAACGGGATGTGCTGATATCATCTTACCATTACCATCCGTTTTTTCTTTCCAAAGCGGATCAAGATCTCTAACTTTAGGTAAAGTTAAAAAATTATATTCCGGCGGCGGAGATGAAATAGACCATTCTAAAGTCCGGCCATCCCAAGGATCAGCAACAGCTTTTTTGCCTTTAAAATGCACATATAAAATATTGATAACAAAAATCAATGTGCCAAAAGCCATCAAAAAAGCACCAGCAGTACTGAGGAGATTAAGTGTATCTAAACTTGAACCGCCCATATACGTATAATAACGTCTCGGCATACCGAACATACCCATAAAATGTTGAGGAAAAAATGTTAAATGCAAACCAATCAAAAACGACCAAAAATGCAATTTGCCCAATGTCTCATTCAGTAAACGACCAAACATCTTCGGCCACCAATAATATGAAGCAGCAAATATCCCTACTACTGTTCCTCCAACGAGTGTGTAATGAAAGTGAGCAATGAGAAAATAGCTGTCATGATACTGATAATCGGCAGGAGGCAATGAAACCATAACCCCTGTCATACCACCAATAACAAATGTGGGAACAAAGCTAACACAAAATAACATAGCTGTTGTTAAACGAATTTGCCCACCCCACATGGTAAACAACCAGTTAAACACTTTAATACCAGTAGGTATAGAAATAGCCATAGTGGCCAATGCAAAAAAGGTATTTGTCATGGGATCTAACCCGATTGTATACATATGATGTGCCCATACCATGAATCCTAAAAAACCAATAACCAAGGTCGCAAAAACCATTGACGTATATCCAAAGATCCTTTTTTTAGCGAAATTACTGAAAATATCTGCCATAAGACCAAAGGCTGGCAAAATAACAATATATACTTCAGGATGACCAAAAATCCAGAACAGATGGGCCCAAATCACAGAACTTCCTCCCATAACATGATCAAAGAAATTGGCTCCAAATAGCCGATCAAAAGAGAGCAATAAAAGGGCTGCAGTTAAAGCAGGCAAAGCAAACAAGATAAGCACACTAGCAACAAAACTCGTCCATGTGAACATAGGCATACGCAGAAAATTCATCCCAGGAGTACGCATATTAATAATAGTAGCAACGATATTTAGACCACCGATAAGAGTACCAATACCCGAAATTTGTAATCCTAGAACATAGTAATCAACACCCGAACCGGGACTATATTCATTCAAAGCCATCGTTACATAAGAAGTCCAACCAACTGCAGGAGAACCTCCAAACAACCAACCTGTATTGATAACGATACCTCCGGCTAAAAATAACCAAAAACCCAGAGAATTTAAAAAAGGAAAAGCCACATCCCTAGCACCAATCTGCAAGGGTATAATATAGTTCATAAACCCAAACAATATCGGCATCGCAGCTAAGAAAATCATTGTAACACCATGCATCGTCATAATTTGATTATATATATCACCTACAAAAAACTTTAAATCAGGCGCTGATAGCTGGATACGAATTAATAAAGCCTCCAAACCACCAATAACAAAAAAGAAAAGCCCCGATAAAAAATAAAGAATACCAATTTTTTTATGATCTACTGTGGTTAGCCAATCCCATGCTTTAGAATTACGAACCCTTATCATAAAGCGGCCATTATAACCTCCGCTAAACAGGGCTGCCAAAAACATTACAGAAACTAACACAATCATAAAATAACTCAAAATCAGCCCTCCCCGTCAACTAATAAATACAAGTAGATGCGATGAAAGATCTACATCATCTCATCGCATCTATAAAAAATCTTACATATCTCACTCTTTAAAATTATCTAAACCAGTCTTTTGACAGAAATTTGTTAAGTATTTCCACAATTTTTCCTTTTCATCAACATTCAGTTGATTGAATTTAGGCATCAAAATTCCCGGCTTAAAGGAAACTGGGTTCTCAAGTAAATAGAAGAATAAATCTTTCTTTGTTAAAGAATGTTTTTGAGCATCAGTTAACCCATTAATTTTAATTGAACCATTCAAAATACCTTTAATATCACGACCTGCAATTGTACTGCGTGCACAGAAATTAGTCATATCAGGGGCATTATCACCATTGTGACATAAAGCGCAATTTTTATTAAATAAATTTACATCACTACCTTTTACATCGCCTGAATATTTATCTAACTGCTTAGATACAACATCAGCATCGTTCATATTCTTGAGCCATTTCTTAAATTCATCCGATTCATGAACATATACTTTAAAGTTCATCAAAGTATGCCCAGAACCACAATGCTCGGCACAACGCCCAGCAAATTCACCTGTACGATTTGGCGTCAAAGTTAAAACATTATCCACACCCGGAACGAGATCTTTCTTGCCACCTAAATGGACAACCCAGAAAGAATGCATCACATCGGTCGATTTTAACCTCAATTCTACAGGAGCATTAACAGGAAGATGTAACTCTTGTGAAGTCCTTATACCATAATCAGGATATTCAAAACTCCACCAAAATTTATTAGCAACAACATTTACGACTACCTTATCCGGGCTATGTACTCGCTCCTCCAGCAGGAAAGTATTTTTAACCGTAGGAACAGCTAGAAACACTAAAATAAATATGGGTATGGTAGTCCATAAAATCTCTAACTTAACATTATCGTCCTTTGTGAAAATCGTTTTAGGAGCAGATCGACCCGGACGATAGCGGAAACGGATTAAGACGTAAAAATACAAACTCATAACAACCGCAAAAACACCTAGCATAACAAAAAAACTGGTTTTAACAAGATCTAGCTGCATCTCACCTACATTACTTGCAGGATTAAAAATACTCATGTTCTCTTCACCGCTACAACCATAAAGAAGGAACAGAAGAAAAATAGATATCGAACCTAAATAAAAAAATTTACCACCAAATCTACGGCCTAAAAGGCGCAAAAAATTCACCTCACCTTCCATCCCAAAAAATACTTTTCAACAGTAAATTATCAACAAAATTTAAACAAAAATCCTATCTAAAATCCAAAATAACAAAATACCGACTAAATAAACCAGTGAGGCAAAAAACATATAGCGAGACCAAGTAGTTATATGTTTTGCAAATTTTTGAAAAGCCAAAACAATATAACTAAAACCTAATAAAATAACACCAGATAGATAAATCAAACTAGCTTGAGTAATAACAAATGGCAAAAACGACGCCGATACAAGCAGAAGAACCCAAATCCTAATACGCCTTGCAGTAAAATGAACACCCCTGACCACGGGTAACATTTTAAAATCAGAGCGACGATAATCATCTATATAGTATATAGATAATGCAAAAAAATGAGGTGGTTGCCATAAAAATAAGATTAAAAACAAACAACATACCACCTGAAGAGAAACATTTGGCGCAGCCAAAGCACCCATTAAAGGCGGAACTGCACCAGATAAACCACCTACCCAAGTATTGGCTGTACTAGTTCTCTTCAATAAAGCAGTATAAACAAACACATATATCAAAAAGCCTAACAGACCTACACCAGCAATTTCAATACCTTGTGTCCAAAACAAAACCACCAAACCAGCTAAAACTAAAAATAATCCATAGAACCAAGCAATGGAAATTTTAAATCTTTCCATAGCCAAAACACGAAGCTTAGTTCTGATCATTAATCTATCCGCATCACGATCATAAATATTATTCAGAACACAACTTCCGCCTATAAGTAAAGATAAACCAAGACCTAACCATAACATAACAGCCCAATCAAAATCTGACACGCCAGAGGCAATGAAATAGGACATCCACGCAACTAAGACATTGCTGTAAATCATATTCGGCTTACTTAATTCCGCTAAATCATACCATATAGGACGAGGAATATGAACTGCAGTTTGTTCGATAGAAGCCGTCTCTGATACCGACTGTTGTACCGTTTTACCCATAAAGGTCTTGATCACCCTCTCAAACGCTAAAAAATCTTCTATAAACACAGATAAATACGACAAGCAAAAAATACCTCATCCCAATTATATCTACCCATTTAACAGCATTCAACAAAACAAAGAAAAATAAGAACCATATTTAGTAAAAAGAACCAAAAACTAAATCACCTCAGATATCAGCAAATTAATACAAATAGAAAAAAATGGGATAATTTTAAATAATCAATTAAAAATAAAAAGCAAATTTTAATAGCGCGCTCTTTCTAAAGCTGGAATCAATTTAGGATTAAGTATCTTTATATATGTACCCTTCATGCCTAACGAGCGAGATTCCACCACACCTGCACTCTCTAGTTTACGCAAAGCATTAACGATAACAGAACGCGTAATACCCACCCTATCTGCCACTTTACTAGCCACCAATAACCCTTCTTTACAACCTTCGCGATCTGTTTCTTTACGCTGTCTATTATCTAACTCATTAAAAATATGTTCAGCAGCCTCTAGCTCACTAAAAGAAAGCGAATTAATAGCTAACTGCACAACAGCTCTACTACGCGCTTCTTCCTCCACACGACCTGCGCGTTCTCGTAAAATTTCCATACCTACAACAGTAGATCCGTACTCCGCTAAAATCAAATCACCTTCCTTAAAGGGTTCACCCAATCTAGCGAACACTAAAGTACCTAAACGATCACCGCCCCCTATAACAGGTACAATTGTCGTATAACCATCATGAAAAATCTCAACCATCTCTACAGGATAAGCTGTGTAAGGACTATCGATCTTTAAATTAGATAAAGTTTTATCAGCTTCCATCAACATTTTTGCATACTCATCCGGAAACTTTCGTGTTTGTAAATACATGCGCATCCGTTCACTTGTAAATTCATGATGAATAGCAAGACCCAACAAAATACCATCTTGATTTACAACATAAATATTAGCAGATATGACATCACATAAAGCATGAGCCACCTCATCTAAATCCACCAAATGATTACCAACATTTTTTTGCAATATCCTAGATATACAACGTGTTTTACCGAGCAAATCCATAAAAACAATTCCTCCTCAAAGTATTAAATCAAATATCCAAAATTTTAAAAATTATTTTTAATAAATAGATAAAAAGAAATTAACAGTTTTTTTGACAACTTGGTATGTTTAGATAAAAAAACAAAACAACTAAAACGAATAGTCCTTATTGACTGAAAAAACATCGCAAGAAAATCAAAAATAAAAAATGCTTACTACCACTGTATCGCCAAAAGGACAAAGAGTTAAAACCGCTAACCTTCAGAATTTTAAAGACGACTTATAATAATCTTACAACGAAACCCCAGAATCACATATACATAAAAACAATTTAAATGAAAAAGATAAATTGAATAGAAAGAACAAAAATAACTAAAAATACGTTAATTATGCAAATATAATAAATAGTTCCAAAATTAAACAGTAGTCAAATAATTGGAATTAATACAAACATTTGACCCCAAAAATATAATCTGACTCACCATAACAAAATTAATATCAATAAGCTAAAAGAAAAAATAAAAGAGTGCTTACAAAAATAAAAAATTGAGAAAAAAAAGAAAACATTAAAACCAATATACTAAACGCTAATTTTCTATAAAAAAATCAAACCATTTTCTATAAAAAAATCAAAACATATAAAAACATAAAAATAATTATTTAAACAATAAAGGTACAAAATAATTTAAAAATCAAAACCAACGATAACAAATTATAAAACCAAAAATATAAAAAAACAAACATATAAAAAGCGAATTAAATAAAAAATAAAAATACATAATATAAAAATAAATAACCAAATAAAAACAAAATATAGAGGTAAAAATAAAATTAAAAAAAGAAATCCATAATCCAAATATTGTTATATAAAATAAGAGAAAAACAAAAATTAACCAGGGCCCTTGCCCTAATATAGTCAATAGCTAAAAAATAAATAAAAAGATCAATAAAAAATTTTTGATAAAAATATACAAATAAAATTATACTTAAAAACTCCAAAAAAACAAACTCTAGCTAAAATGAAAATAAAACCAACGAATAACTAGTATAAATTAACAAAATTCATTATATCACAAAAATGTTTGTAATATTATCTATAATATTACTTTTGATATCGAAATACCCAATATAAAAAATCATATAACAGTTAACTACGAAAACAAAAACATGCAATTTGATCTTTATCAAAATATGCCTGAAACAAAATCTCAAGCCTATAACGCAATTATTTATATTATATAATTATTCGGAATTTAACATAGACAATCAACAAAACGAAGACAAGGTCAAACAATCAATTCATAATCATAATGAATAAAAAATGACCTCGACCTCTCAATATTAAAATTAAAAATATTATGTCTAAAAAAATCAATACATAGACCTGTAAAATATTTGCACATGATAACAAAGAATCATAATTTATACAACAAGTAAGATAATAAAAATCTTATTTTATTTTTTATGTAACTAAACAAAATAAGTTGACTTAAATGTTAAAATGATTAACATATCATTACATATGTAGGATATCCCTAACTCTTTGCATGCGAATACAAGAAATATAAAAAGTGATTAAAATTAGTATTTTCTTAAAATTAAACCCTATAAATAGTATTAATATAAATAGGTATTAAGAATACAAAAATCAAAACTTAAAAAGGAAACTGATAATTGAATATTAAAAATCCAAATCCTTCTGTTCCCAGTATATCACAAACAGAATCAGGATACTACAATACCTCTACCAAAGAAAAAGCAAATTTTGACACATGGATAAATAAAATAACAAATTTAGCCCAAAATATCTGGGAAAATCCTATTGAATATCTAATAATACCATTCATTAAGATTTTTTTTATTATCCTAAGTACAATATTAATCTTAAGAATTATTAATCGGCTAATTGACCACGCCTTCAGTATAACACATATTATAGGTGCTAAGGCAGTTACCATGCGAAAACTATTCAAATCAATTGCTCGCTACACTATATATTTTATATCCGCATTAACTTTATTAGCAAATCTTGGCCTAGATCCATTACCAATATTGGCAAGTGTGAGTTTCATTGGTTTAGCTATAGGTATAGGAGCTCAAAATTTGGTAAAAGATATAATAAATGGTTTTTTTATAATATTCGAAGGACAATTAGAAGTAAATGATAATGTTTTAATTAATAATCAAATCTCTGGTACTGTAGAGGAAATAGGTCTAAGAATTACAAAAATACGCGAATTTAATCAACGTCTTCATTACATAGCAAACGGAAGTATAACTCAAATAACAAACTCAACACGCGAAAAAATGCGAGCAATGGTTTCTATTAATATTTTAGCATCAACTAATTTAGAAGTGGTTAAAAAAGCCCTGGAAGAAGCTGCTGAAGAAGTGAAAACAAACTTCGGTGAATGGATCTTAGAAAAACCTGAGGTTCTTGGCGTAACTAAGGTAGATACAAATGGTGTTCAAGTAACTATAGCTGTTCTAACAGTCCCTGAAAGAGTATGGAAAATAGAATGCCGCTTAAGAGAAGCATCTATTTCGGCATTACAAAAATATAAAGTTTACTGGATAACACAAGCCGTACGAAATCCAGAAGAACCACCATCTTCGACTAGCAACACCTTATCAATAGGTCGCGCAAATAATGAATCTCCAAAAATTAAAGAAAATCCAAATCCAAAACCCTCAAACCTTATAAATCAAGAATCCAAAGATTAATTATTAAGTAATTAAGTAATTAAGTCATTAAGTAATTAAGTAAAATAAGCAACAAAATAACCACCTCTTTATACATATAAACAAAATGTATAAAAAGAGGTGGTTATTTTTATTTAATACCAAATAATAAAAATAACTAAATATATAAATCCTTAAAATAATATAAAAAACAAATAAACAAACAAGATAACGCAGCCCAAAGCACAGTCAACTTAAGATCGCGATTCATAATCTGATTAAAGTTCAATGTTTTGTTGTTCATCTTATTATGATCACTTAAGTTAATTGGTTTAACCATTATAATCCCTCCGTAAATATGAGCTTACTCAATCCCAAGATTAATGCATATCAAGAAAATAAAAAATAATTACAATCCATTCATATATGAACAATTTATATTATAAATGAATCCAAAAACAAAAAATTATTTTTTTATTAAAAAATGTCATTATTAAGTATAAAACTTGATTAATAAATTTATATCAATATAATATATATTAATAAATAATAATATCTATTAATAAATAATACTAATATATTTTTTAAAAAATAATCGATTTTTGTCGAACCGTAATAAAAATCATTTCAAAAAAATTTATCATTCCTCGTTTTTCGACAAAAACACAACTCATATCTATTACTTGAATATATATTTAACTTTTTATATAATACTTTTCAAAAGGGTAATCGATTATAAAAGTATAAAAAAAATCAATATTATATTATAAAATGAATAAAAAGCATTAAATTAACCTTATTATCAAGTATAATCCGAAAAAATTACAAAAAAATCAAAAGTTGATTTATGTATTTAAATACACAAATAAGCAGGCTTGATGTAACTTTGTGTCGAAAAAGGGTATGAAGTTTTTATTTAAATAAAATTTCAATACCAAACTTAAGTTTATGATATAATGAGGTGGCCTAGCGAACATATGATCGGTAGACGTGCCGTCTCTTTTAATGGAGGAGTGTGCTACAAATGACCCTTAGTGATATCGAACGCGAAACCGTGATTCAATTTGATGAATCCACAAATATGGCCACGGTATATACGGCCAGTTATACCGTGGCAAGAAGATTAAAAAAAGCGGGCTACCAACCCGTAAAACGCAGTCAAGGTGGCTGGTGGTTCAGTATACCCATTCAGGTTATACCTTTTGCAAGCGAACCTGAAGCAAGCCAAATTGGTTGAAAAGAGTTAATAATGATATGCCAATGATTAAACTAAACATATTAAGGATTAACTAATAAACAAAAACCAAAAAAATTATAAATATTTAATTGGTAAATAAACCAGCTTTCACAAAAAGTTTATCCATATGCTTCAAATGTTCTTTAATATCAAAACAAGCTTCCCTTTCGCTTTCTGTCAGAGTACGCCGGATATCGTCATTTTCTTCAACCAATAATCGAAATGGAGCTTGCCTCTCTCTAGAACATTTAGATAAAGATCTTACCAAATTATATGCCTTAATACGAGACCAACCTTTACGGATCAATGCTAATAAAAGATTATGCGAAAATGGCTCTCCGTTAGCATCAAAAAGACGCTGAGCCATTTTAGTTTCATTTATAACTAAATTTTTAAGGATATCCGTGAAACGGCTCAAAATATAATCAAGCAACTGTGTAGCATCAGGCATAATAATACGTTCGACAGATGAATGAGAAATATCACGTTCATGCCATAAAACCATATTTTCATAAGCAGGTGCAATATAACTCCTCATCATACGGGCTAATCCACATAAATTCTCACAACCAATAGGATTTCGCTTATGAGGCATAGCGGAAGAACCGGTTTGATCTCTACCAAAAGATTCCGCCATTTCATCTACTTCAGATCTTTGTAAATGACGAATTTCTGTTGCAAAAGTTTCGATTGAAGTAGCAATCAAAGCTAAGTTAGCAATATATTGTGCATACCTATCACGAGTAATCGTTTGGGTTACTAAAGAAGCTGGTTGTAAACCTAATTTATGGCATACATACAACTCAACGGAAGGATCTATGGTAGAATATGTACCCACTGCTCCAGATAATTTACCAACCTCTACTTCTTGAGCAGATTGCTCGAATCGATCTACATGGCGCATAATTTCAGCATACCAACGAGCAAACTTCCATCCTAAGGTTACCGGTTCAGCATACATACCATGAGTTCTACCTAAAGTAATCGTTTCACGATAAGTTAAAGCTAAATGGCGCAATACTTTTAGCAGTTCCTTCATATCCTGAAGTAAATATTTATTAGCTTGCTTGAGAAAATATCCCAAGGAAGTATCAACTAAATCCGTAGATGTAAGCCCATAATGCAACCACTTAGCTGATTCTTCTGAAACTGTTTCAGATACCGACCATAGAAAAGCAACGACATCATGGTGGGTTTTATTTTCCCAAACACGCATGCTGTCCTTATCTATCTTAGCCTTGGTTTTTAATTCACATAACACCTCAGGAGGCACAACCATATTTTCAACCAAAGCTTCACATACCAAAATTTCAACTTTCAACCAAATCTCTAAGCGATACTCCTCACTCCAGAGTTCGCTCATTTTGGTACTTACATAACGGGGAAGCAATTATACATCTCTCCTATCTAAATAATCATAAAAAACATTATATTAATAAAAAAAGAACAAAAGTATTATATCAAAATATTGTATTTAAATATTATACTCAAACATTATATTAATAAAAAACATAAAAAATACATCAAATAAAAATAATTAAGAGGCAAATCATAACCATCTAAATTCATAATATATTTTATTACAATAGAATATAATAGAATATAATGTAATGTATTGTTTCTTAATTTAAACAAAAAAATAAAATATCAAAAATTAACACCAACAATCACCTTTTCATTATATAACATTTAAAAACAATCCAAAATATCATCCAACTTTTTATTAATTAAAATATCACAATTTCTTTACAAAAAGTCAAATAGTCCTTATAATAAATATTAATATTGTATTTTTGGATGCTATTAAAACATATTATGAAAAATGCTAATTTAAATAGATTTAAAGTTTTAAAAATTAAAATTTACATCGATAAAATAATTTTTATAAAAATTATTTTATTCACATAGATTGAGGTGTTTTTTAACACAAAAAATAATAAAATTAAACAAAAATAAATAAAATTTAAATTAATTTAATCATATAAACTAAAAATTTTTATTCATGCCTAAATATAAATTTATATTAAACAAACCATAAAAAAATGAGAAATAATGATTGAGAGGGCGTGAATATGAATGTTGAAATTATTAGAAAAAATTATTTGGTTGATTTGTATAGCCGCATTAGGTTTTGCAGGCTATTACGGATATACATGGTGGTATGAAAGCACAAGTTCAGTCAGTGATTATCAGCGGGCATTGGATGGAAAAGAAGTAGATGAAGTGACAAAAGAAGCTATCGAAACCGGTGTTATAATCAAAAAAGAAAAATTAGATAAAGTTAAATTAAATCCTAAATCTGAACGAGAAAACAAAAATCCAAAAAAATGCGAAAAAATATTTGAACTCTATTCATGGCAATTAAAAAAAGTCTTCCCTGTGTTTTATGCTCCCAATCTTCAATCAGAAGATGCCTGTCTCAAAAAAGGAGCTTCACTAATTCATAGAAATGGTATGGCTGCTTATCCGGGCGAAGAAGGCGTTGTAGTAATATCTGGTCATAGAGATACAACTTTTAGAGATTTTAAAAATATAAAAAAAGGTTACACATTCACATTATATGACAAAAAAACTCAATGGCATTTTCAAATAACCAATCATAGAACCAAACCTAAAGATGCCTCAAAACTAATAGATCCCTTACCAAAACCAGGTGAATTCCGCTTTGAACTTTCTACTTGTTTCCCATTTGAATTTACAGGCGATGCTCCCTACAGACGACACTATAGATCTCAATTAACTGGTGTAACCAAAAATCCAGAAAAATGGAAATGGGTTCATAAAATTTAACAATAAATATAGAGATAATAAAAATAATTTAAACATAAATTTATTATGTTTAAATTATTTTTTTATTGCTGAAATTAGCTTTAATCTAAAATATTGTTCTAAGATTTAGGAAAAATCTAATAAAATTAAGAAAAATATAAAAAGCATGTTTTTTTTGAATCCATGGACTTGGGATTAAACTTCAATGCATGGTGTATTTAAGAATAAATATCTAAAGTAAATTGATTGAGATATTACTTAATTACTTGTTGATAAATAACACGGTTGATTTTTACTTTATAAATAAAAAGAAGTATTTTTAAATTTTATATCAAAACTGTTTTTTAAAAATCACGAAAATACATAAAATTTTTTTATTATGATTAAGATGATTTATAAATCAAATTTATGCCTTCGCCAAGAGTAGTCTTTTCCTTTTTTCAGGTGCATATATTGATATAACAAATTGATATATAAAATGATCAGCAAGTAAAATTGTTGGAAAAAGAGTGTCTATAAACTTATTTTCTGAGCTTGTCCAAAAACCTATGTAACAGCGAGTTGCAAAACCTAATGGAAAACACTAAAGGCTTATAATAACGGCTATTTTGGGTTTTGAATTACCTCACGACTAATTAGATATTTAACGTTTCTGGACAAGTCCTCTCTATAATACATAATAATTATATCTATCTTCTTCTTAGAATTAATAGCCAATGAAAAAAGCTTTTTTTTGTTAAAAACATTATCATCAATTACAACAAAAATTTATTGGTTATTTTTCTTAACTTATATCTGACTTTTTTCATAAAATGGATGCACAATTCTATTTAGGAATTTTGCATTCTATCTGCCATTTGCAAGCATATCATTGAGACTCCTTCTATTACAAAAGCTTTCTGCCAATGTACCTGTAAAAACATCAGATACCATCCCATTGAATATATGTACCATATTATTAACAACAGGTTTAGAAAAATAAAATAATAACTTCAATTTTTTAAAACATTTGCCCAAGCACTCTTTTTATGGTAAATTTTTTGTATTAGACATTCTCGTTTCTCATATGTGTGAGTTTATACCTATATCTTACACAGAAGGGAAATTTATGTCTATTTTTATACCTGTTTTCCTCCCTAAAATCTAATTTGCAATTTTTGACTTTATTTTCCTGTAATTACAGTTAATTAAATAATAATTAGCAATAAAAAAACAGCAATTAAAAGGAGCATAATGTTGAAATTATTAGAAAAAATAATTTGGTTAATTTGTATATCAGGATTTGGTATATCTGCCTACTATGGGTATACATGGTGGTACGAAAGCACAAGTTCGTTAAGTGAATATCAAAGATCATTAAACGAAAAAGATGTAAATAATGTAACTCAAGAAGCTATCGAAACAGGCATAGTAATTAAAAAAGAAAAACTAGATAAAATGAAATTAAATCCTAAATCTGAAAGAGAAAACAAAAAACCGAAAAAATGCGAAAAAATATTTGAACTTTATTCATGGCAATTAAAAAAGGTATTCCCTGTGTTTTATGCACCAAATCTTCCATCAGAAGAGGGATGCCTAAAGAAAGGCGCTTCGCTTATACATAGAAGTGGTGCAACTGCGTATCCAGGAGAAGAAGGTGTTGTTGTCATATCAGGTCATCGAGATACAACATTTAGAAATTTTAAAGACGTTAAACCAGGTCACATGTTCACATTATATGATAAAAAAACTCAATGGCATTTCCAAATCACCGGCCACAGAACACAAGCACGAGAAAAGTCTAAGTTAGTAGACCCAAAACCTAAACCTGGCGAATTCAGATTTGAACTTTCTACATGTTTTCCTTTTCAATTCACAGGTGATGCGCCATATAGAAGACACTATAAATCTCAATTAACAGATGTGACCAAAAATCCAGCAAAATGGCCATGGATTCATAATAAAAGTTAATAATAAAGCTTTTGAAAATAATTCAAACACACCCCTCAGAGAGAGTGTGTGTTTGAATTATTTTTTATTATGTTTACCATTACCGTTGTTGTTATCAACATTATTTTTATCGTTACCATTATTACCCATATGAGCCGAAGGAGACTGTGCTAAAGGAATTGTTGAGCACAAATTGATATTATCACTAACATCACCTTTAACCCATTTTTTAATTTTAGAACCTAATTCACAACTAACTTTATTATCATATGAACATCCACAAAGAAAGGCATACCATCTTCTACGACAGCTTGGCGAGCAAATCCATATTAAAACTAAAAAACCTAAAATAATAGTACTAGCCATAGAACAACCCTTGTTATGTCGAAAACTTATCATAAACATATTAACCCCCTAAAAATATTGATAAAAAAAATTAATCTAAAAGATGATCTGCTCTCAGATTAATTTTTCTCTCAACTTATATTATACACATTAATTTAATATATAATCTTAAAGGAAATATATTATTTTTAAAAAAAATAATATTAAATTATTTTGTATAAAATTAAACAATTATGCATAAATAGCGGATTTGTCATACTAAAATATCGCATATAAAAATATATTAATTTTTGCCATAATATGTAATAGAACTAAAATGTAAAAATATCATAAGATATAAAAATATAAACAAGTTTTTAAGATATATATTTGTAGAAAACATAAATGATCTCAAAATTATCTTTTTAATTTATATTATCATTCATCTTTAATCAAAAAATAATTAGTAAAAACATCTTTAGCCTTAATATGATGATCAATCAACTTTTTATCCTGCATCCAAGATATAATAGCCTCCCAGCGCTTAATATCCTGAAAACCCCAATAATCCGCTTGACCAATATATAAAGGTTTTAAAAATTGCTGACTATGTTGAACTAACGTTTCATCCAGCATAGGATGTTCCTTTATCAGCATGTCACCTGCTTTTTCAGGATTAGATATAGCAAATTCATAACCTTTTTTTATAGCCAACATAAATTTTTTATATAAATCAGGTTTCTTCTTTAATTCTTCATCATTGGCAATCAAAATAGGTGTGTAATAAGAAAATACAGGATCTACTTCACGCATAACAAAAACTTTAAAATCATCACCTTTTAGCTTAGACTGAACACCTTGCCATCCTGAGTATACCCAAACTATATCTGCAACATTCCGCTTTAAAAGAGCTAATGCATCTAAAGAATCTGTATTAATCTTCTTTAAATCTGCATCGCCACATTTTTCCATAATGATATTTTGTAAAATATACCATTCTAAAACAGAACCATAACTACCATAGCGCTTCCCTACAAGATCACAAAGCGTATTAACATCATTTTTAACAGCTAACCCATGTAAATTATCCTGCACTACCGCGCTTAAAGATATCAATGGTAATTTTTGATTCTTAGCAAATAAAAAACTCTCTGTATGACTAAAAGCTATCTCAGCCTTTTTATCAGCCACTAAGGTTTCTGCAGGAATACCACTATGGGAATTTAATATTTCAACATCCAGACCAACATCTTTAAAAAAACCCATTTCCTTAGCAACAAACAGCCCTGTATGATGAGTATTAGCTTCCCAATCTAGAGTTATACGGAATAAATGCCCTTCACTATCTCCAACTTGATCTTTGTCAGAAAAACAACCCAAACAAAAAAACAATAGCATTATAATCACAAAGAACATAAAAAAAATATAGAACATTTTATTAAAAAATTTTTTATCAAACCATACTTTATAAAAAACAGTTCTATATTTAACAAACCTAAATAGTTTGTCCAAAAACAAATCCATTTTATTCAAACATCCTTTAAACTGATCTCTTCTCCAACCAAGTTAAAAACAAAATACTTATTTCATATAAAAAGATTAGTGGAATAATTACAATAATATTTCCTACTAAAACATCTGGTGATAAATAAGCGGCAATAACAACTAAGGCTAAGTAAGAAAACCGACGGGAACGCCTTAATTGTAACGATGTTATTAAATTTAGTTTTCCTAAAAAAAGGACAAGCGCAGGTAATTCAAAAATCCATCCAGTAGCTAATACTATGGTTAAAAAAGTATCTAAAGAATATCCTAATTCATACGTTTGTTGTAGATTAATATCTGAATTAAAGGAAAATATGAACTCTCTAATAAAAGGGAATAAAACAAATGATCCAAAAATACATCCTAATATAAATAATACAATAATAACAGGCAACCAAATCAAAATTAAAAATCTTTCTCTGTTTTTAAAACCAGGAGACGCAAAGCGCCATAAATTATATAAAAGCACAGGCATGGTTATCAAAAGAGCGAACAAAAAATTTAATTTTATACTCATTTGAAAAGGACTAAGAGGATTAATCGCAAAAAGCTGATATCCCTCATAAGCAAAATTGACCATATAACTTATAACACCTTTAGGAAAAACCAAAAAACATGTTATGAAAATTAAAATAAAAGTTACCACAACAATAGCTAAACGATTACGTAATTCTTTGATATGATCTACCCAAGGTTGTACATATGTTTTCTCTTTAGAAACTAAAAATTCTTCTGATGATAAACCTTTATTATTATAATCCATTTTATATTATCCTCTGTATATTTTATCATTAGAACATCTTAATTAAGAAAAAAATAATATGAAAAATTAATATCATATAAAAAAAGAAACAATATAATTAATCTATAAAAAATAATAGAATAATAATATATTAAAAAATAACTAATAAAAACCATCCGGCGTAAGTATAATATCAACAGGTATATCATGATCTTCAATCGGTAGTTCTTCAAATAAGAATTCCTTATAAACGATACCTATAATTAAAGTTTTATTTTTTATATCGATAACAGAATCTACATATTTATCATCACACTTCATATGATCCGAATTACATAGTAATCGATCATAAAAACCCCCTCCATAACCTAAACGATATCCTCGCTTATCAAAAGCTAGACCAGGTATAAACATCAAATCACATTCTGAGATTGAAATAACAAAACCATTCAGTGGTTCTAAAATATTAAAAGAACCCCTTCTGCAATTATCCCAATCAACAACTCTATAAAATAAAATATCCTGTCCAACAATGCGTGGTAGAAAAACATTCTTTTTATTTAACCAAGTATAATGAATAGCTGTATTTAAAGATAATTCATTATTGACAGATGAATAGAATAAGATATTTTTAGCACACAAAAAATATCTCCATTTATATAAAATTGAAAAAATTCGTATTGAAGATTGCTGACAAAAAGACCTTGTAAATCCCAAACGTTGCTTTAAAATCTTTTTTCGTAAATAGTTTTTCAAATCATTCTTCAGCATCATATATAATCATCCACAAAACTCCTTTGAGATGATGGGACAAGATCTAAAGAAGCTTTAATACCATTGCGATAAATATAAGTACCGGCTGAAGCTATCATCGCTGCATTATCAGTACATAAATGCGGAGGAGGGAAAGTAACATCTATGCCTTTAAGATAACATTGTTCTTCCATTTGCGAGCGCAAAAAACTATTTGCAGCTACACCCCCAACAACAAGTAACCGTTGTGCTTTAATATCATCAACAGCTCTCATGGTTTTCGAAACTAAAACATCTACCACAGCTGACTGAAACCCAGCAGCAATATCTTGCTTATCAATATTAGATGAATCCTTTTTAAACAAAAGTTGCCAAACAGCCGTTTTTAAACCACTAAAACTAAAATGATAAGGTGTTTGAGGCAACATAGCACGGGGAAAACAATATGGATTTTTACTGTTAAGAGCCAATTTCTCTAATGGCGGCCCCCCAGGATATGGTAGCCCTAACATACGCGCCACTTTATCAAAGGCTTCCCCTGCAGCATCATCGCGTGTTTTGCCTAAACGTTTAATCAAGCCATGTTTATGCATAACTAACAATTCTGTATGCCCCCCAGATACCACAAGCGCAACCAAGGGAAAAGTAAGCTCTTTAACTAAATGAGCCGCATAAATATGACCTAAAATATGATTAACAGGCACCAAAGGTAATTCATAAACTAGCGATAATGTTTTAGCCACCATAACACCAATAAGCAAAGACCCAATCAAACCCGGACCATCCGTTACAGCAATAGCATGCATATCTTGCGGCAATAGCTTAGTTTGATCAAAAACTTTTTGTAACGCCGGTATAATCTGTTCCACATGTAAACGAGAAGCAACTTCGGGAATAACTCCTCCTTCTTTACTATGATGAATAGCCTGGGATATAACTTCATTTGCTAAAATCTCCTTACCATCACGAATAATAGCTACAGCAGTATCATCACAACTCGTCTCAATGCCTAATAATATTATATTTTCAGACAAAAAAATCATCCTTCACAAAATAAACATAAAGATATATAAAAAAATAAATAAAAAGTTTGGAAAATCTTAAATATATCATAAAACACTATAATGTCCTGGAAATTGGTGAACTTAGATAAAAAGGAGCTGAACAATCATCTATCGATGGTAAACATGTCAACTTTTTAGCTGCAAGATAAGCTAAATTAGCAGCACGTGGATGACGAACCATATACATCATTCTATCACGATCACAAAGGTTAGCAAAAAATTCTTCCATAGGAGAAAGACCGATTAATAATACCTTACCCTCCGACGCAAAAAACTTTTCCGTTTCTGCCACTAAACAAGGTGGTGTGATTTCATAAAATTCATCATGTTCAAACCGATAAGCAGCAGTATATAAATACCCCTTACGAGCAGCTAATAAAGGAAAAATCGTACCTGAAAAAAAATTAGCTTCATTAGCTAGCATCGCTAATGTAGAAAAACCATATAAGGGCAATTTATGTGTAAAAGAAAGCGTTTTAGCCACCATATAACCAATTCTAATCCCAGTATAAGAACCTGGACCTAAACCAACAACAATAGCTTTGAAATCATCAATTTTCAAATGGTTTTTTTGCAAAACTTTTGATAATAAAGGTACCAAAAGCGTAGCATGTTCTCTAGGTGCATACATATTGATATCGTCCAAGATACAGCCTGTCTCTGTATCATAAATCGCTAAAGTAAGATAAGAGGAAGAAGTATCCATAGCTAAAATCAAAACCTAACCCTCCTCAAAAAAAATGTTTCGACCAAACAAATTAATAACACGTTCGCCATTTGAAGATATAGTCATATCTAAAAAATATGTATGATCAGGTAACCAAGAAATTAAATTCATAGCCCATTCTATAACACATATACCAGCTCCTTCAATCATCTCTGCATATAAATCACCTTCTTGAGCATCATTGCTTATCCTATAAGCATCTATATGATAAAGTGTCAAACGACCCCCATTATACACTTTTGCTGAAACAAAAGAAGGGCTATCTACATCTTCTTCAATACCTAATCCAATAGCTACCCCTTTAACCAAAGTTGTTTTACCAACACCAAAAGGTCCACATAAAGCTAGTACATCACCTGGACCAAAAAAACGCGCAAAAGATGCGCCTAGCTTTTGCATCAAAAAATCATCTTTAATAGTCCAACTTTGTCTAAGAGGTCCAAAATTATCCTTAATAATTTGACTTTTTTTATCTAATAGTATATTTATCACCCCGTCTAAAAATACAAAAACAAGCATGCACCATCCATGAGATGGTAACATACTTATAAAGTTTAAAAGCGGGTGAAGGGAATCGAACCCTCGCATTCGGCTTGGAAGGCCGATGTTCTACCACTGAACTACACCCGCACATAAATATTATCTTTGAAATAATTAACTGAAATGTTCTGATACCTTATTATATGCAGAGAACTTAAAATCAGAACCACATTTTCTAAATTTTTTTAAAAAAATTTTTAAATCGCTGTCTCAATTAACTGAAATGTTCTGATACCTTATCATATGCAGAGAACTTAAAATCAGAACCACATTTTTAAAAAAAATAAATGCGGTCGGCGAGACTCGAACTCGCACAGCCACAAAGGCCACTACCCCCTCAAGATAGCGTGTCTACCGATTCCACCACGACCGCTAACAAGGAAAGTGCGGGTGAAGGGACTCGAACCCCCACGCCGGAGGCGCTAGATCCTAAGTCTAGTGCGTCTACCAATTCCGCCACACCCGCATATATTAAAAAAAAAACTAAAAATATGAAAAAAACATGAGCCATGAAGGACTCGAACCTTCGACCCTCTGATTAAAAGTCAGATGCTCTACCAACTGAGCTAATGGCTCTCGTAAACACTGAGGAGGGAGGGATTGAACCTCCGTATCACGGGATCAAAACCCGTTGCCTTACCACTTGGCTACTCCCCAACAAATACCAGGGCGATCGAAGGGAATTGAACCCTCGAATGCCGGATCCACAATCCGGTGCGTTAACCACTTCGCCACGACCGCCTTATTAAATTAACATAAACCACAAACTAACAAAAACAATGGACAGTGACGGGATCGAACCGCCGACCCCCTGCTTGTAAGGCAGGTGCTCTCCCAGCTGAGCTAACCGTCCATAAAAATGACCCGTAGGGGGTTCGAACCCCTGCATGCCAGCGTGAAAGGCTGGTGTGTTAAACCACTTCACCAACGGGCCAAAATAAATCCACTGGCGGAGAGAGAGGGATTCGAACCCTCGCGGGGTTTAAAACCCCCTAACGGTTTAGCAAACCGTCCTCTTCAGCCTCTTGAGTACCTCTCCTTACTCAACTCTAGAATAAGGAATATAAACAAAAGTAAAATCAACTAAGCAACATGTAATATTGTAACAAGATATGATGGAGTTTGCAAGTGTCTGGAGAAAATAATTATCAAAATTTAAAAATTGCCGCTATCAAGCCAAAAACATAAAATAAAAACTAAAAGGGTCACTCGCATGAAAGATCTTATTAATAATATATCCATGCAAGAACCCTAGTACTACAAACAATTTAAAAAAAATTTTGAATAACTCATTTTATTTTATAAAAAGAAAAAAATCAATCTCGAAGATATAAAATACGAAGTACGCTACGGAAAATAATGATAAAGTTCAAATAAAACATAAATGCACCCAATATAGCTAATCGTTCAAGATCTCTAGAATTGTTACCAGCTTTCTTAGATAAAATACGCAAAAACTGCAAATCCGAAGAAATGGCTATACAAGATAGTATGATTAGACCATAACTGACCAACAAAATCAAACCCGACATCCGAAAAATAAAGAGGCCAAAAATCGTTACAAGCAACATACCGCCAAAAGCCATCCCAAGAAATAATCTAAAACGGTTCGTAGCTAAGTTAATTTTTGTTAAATAACCGATAAGAGCAAATAAACCAAACATCGAAGCTGAAATAAAAAAAGCAAGCCCAACTTGAAAAGGTTCGATAAATAGAACTAAAGGTAACATAAATAAACCCTCAATGGCCGCAAAAAGCAAAAACAAAAAAACAGATATCGTAGGGGAAAATCTACTACTTCTAACTATAAATGATAAGGCTAAAGAAATAATAAAGTTAGTTATACCTAAAATCAAAATAAAAGCCATTCCGTGTTCAAAATATAATTCTTTAAAATCAAGAATTATATCTGGCTGACTCCCAATAAAATAGATAATAATAGCAGTCATAGATAAACCTACAAACATCCAAGCAAAAGCCTTACGCAATAAGATATTTGAAGACTCAGAATCCGACACAACGACAGGTTCTGATACACGTGGAGTAAATATTTTCATAAAAAACTATCACCCATTTATATAACAAATTATATTTTGATTTATACACAAATAAATCAAAATATATAAAAATTTATAATAAATAAATTTATTAAATAGGATAAAAAAACCATAAATTCAAAAATAATAAATGCAAACTTAAAAATAAAATATACTTGTATACTAAAGAAACAAGTAATTTATATACAACATTATAAGACAAAAGATATGCGTTTAGCAACCTAAATAAAAACTATTTTTAATAACTAATTATAAAAAAACTGTGTTTCTAATTTATGTTTTGTTTGATCTGTACCCAATTTATATAATAAATTATAAACATTATTCAAAGCATCATCAGATTTTTTGGCTTGGGCATATAAAAAATCATCTTGAATCAAAGGTACACAAGCAATTTTGAATGTATCATTATCTTCCAAATCAATTTGATGAAGTAAATTTTCTAATTCACTAATTTCAACTTCAGTAGCCTCGATTTGAAATCCGACTTGATCATCAGGATTATCAATTGATGTTTGATCATTATTAGTAATAATACTTATAGATTTCATACCTCGAGAAAAATCTAATTTATATTTTTTTTTCATAATTAAAAAATTATCCCCTTTCATAAATAAAAAAATTATAAAATGAAAATATAAGCTTAATATTTTTGGGATTTATTTAAAATGAAAATATAAATAAAAAAATCCCAAAATACATCCCAAAAATAAAATAACAAAACTTACATTTTTCATTAAAAACAAAACATTTTTTCTAAGATAAATTTATGCCAAAAATCATTTTATTATACTCTATTTATATTTTTACAAATTAAAAAATAAAAAATAAGATATAAAATAAAAAAATTAATTCAAAATTAATTATAACAGCATCCTGATAAAAACATCCTGATAATAGAACTTGTCCAGAAATATTAATATAGCCGATTAGTAATGGTGTAATTTAAACACAAAAATAGCCATTATAATAGATTTTTGTGCATTAAATTAAATTCTTAAACACTATTTAAAATAGATTATTGGACAAGCTCATAAAATAATTAAAATTTATATACTAAAATTTCCAATATTCATCCCATTCATCATCAGGAATATCCCTAACTTCTATCAAAGGACCACACATTAAATACCTTTTTGGAGCATTGCCAATAAAAGAAAAAGGATAACAAGTGGTTAAGCAAAGTTCATGATCTGGAGAAGACCTAACTTCTGAAGTAGCATTTTTGTCAACTATTTTACTATATTCAAATTTATATATAAAAAACTTATTTGGTTTCTTTATAAATGTAACGAAAAATTTATCTCCAATTTCCAATAACCTGGCGATACGAAAATTAGTATCACGATGACCAGAAATAATACACCTACCTAATTCACCGGGATAAGCTAAAATATCTTTATCCATCATTCCCAAACCTTTAGAAAGACAACGTTCTGATGTACCCCAAACATAACGAACACGCTTTCCTAGTTTTGGAAAAAAAATAAATCCTGCATATTCACATTCTTTCAAATCTAAATCAATTAAATTAAAATCCTTTTCTGTGGATGGATCAACTAATTGGTCATTTTTTTGGTAATCATTATCTCGCAAAATATATTCAAGCCCCTGATTTTTTGTACTAAGATTTTTATTCAATAAATCAGGCATATCTTCCATCTGGCTACTTTGATCATAAAATTTATAACTGAAATATAAGGAAAAGCATAGTCCTATAAAAATTAGCAGCCAAGCCAACCGCTCAATCAATAAGACCAGCTCCCCATCCTATAAAAATAACTAATTCTAAGTTTTATATTTATAACTGGTTAGAAAAAAGAATCCCAATCAACATACTATAAATACTAAATAATATTATGTTAAAAAATCATTTAATGAAGTTAAATCAATTTCTATTAGCAACGATATAAATTGTTTATGTTATAATTAGTATTAAGTATTCTCAGAAAAACAAAAATAATTCTATGAATAAATACTGACAAATGCAAAATTAAAAATATAAAATTAAAATACGTATAAAATACGTATTTTAGAAATTATCTATAGCATTCAATCTTTTTTAATCGTATATTTTTCCCAATCACTTCGCGAAACTGATTTTATCTCAATTAATGGTCCGCACATTACATATCTCTGCGGTGCATTACCAGTAAAACCAAAAGGATAGCAAGTGGTTAAGCAAAGTTCAGGCTTAGGCACCGATTTAACTTCTGTAACAGCATCTTTATCTATAATCTTAAGATGTTTAAATTGATATATAAATAAACGATCAGGTTTCATAACAAAAGTAACAATAAAACGCTCACCTATCTTAAAATCCCGAGCTATGCGAAAATGCGTATCCCGATGACCTGACATAATAACCCTTCCTGTTTCACCGGGATAAACCAAAACATCTCTAATCATAAGACCTAAACCTTTTTTCAAACATTGGTCTGATGTACCAAACACATATGGCATTTTTTTATTAAATCTGGGAATATAAAGAAAACCCGAATAACCACAAGGCATGGGCTTTTTACCTACTAAGTGCCTATCGCGCATCTTAGGAGAATCAGCTACGTTAACAGATGGTTTAATAGTCATATCATTTCTCGAAGGATCTATTTGTATCGCCTCATCAGGTACATCTTCTACCTGTGCATTTTCAGAATATAGTTCATAACCAGAATATGCCGCAAAGCCTAACCCTGCAATAACTAATATCCAAGCCAATTTCTCGATCAAACCGAACCATCCTCTCTACAAAAAATAAAAGCAAAATATTTTTTTAAATTTTTCATTAAATTTTTTTGTAAAAGTTTGATAAAAAATTTAAAAAACGAATATCCGAAAAATAAAAACCTAAAATAATTTCTAAATAATATTCTAATGGGAAATTTTAGATATAGCCATGTTTTACTAATTGAAAACTAATGGCAACCATTTTAATATAGGTAAATAATTTTAATATATAAATTAAAAATAATTATTAACAATTTCATAATTTAAATTTTTATATAATTTTTTTATCTTGTATAAAAAACTAAAAGAACTAAAAATGATAAGACTAAAAATCAAATATAAAATAATAATTTAAACCTTAGCAAATAAAATAAATAAACAAACAGAATTTAATTAATAAATAATATCAAAAAAATATTGATCATTTTAAAAAGCATTTTAATTTAACAATTACTTAATTACCTATACTATATAAATAACCCTAATAAAGATAAGTATGTTCAAACAAAAAAAAAAAAATTCTAAGTAAAGATCTTAGTAAATTTAAAGATCAAATATATGACCTAAAAAATATAATTTTAGATTATCCTGTAATTTTAACCTTTATTTTATATTTTTCTTTTTTTCTAAGAATGAAAAAAATGTAAATTATTAAATAGTATAGAATGTGCCCGAAAAGATTACTATAGCCAATTAGTCCAGAAAATAGTCAATCATGGCTATTTTAGAATTTTATAAAAATACTTAAAATCAAAAATAAAGATGAATGTTATATATTGGACTTGTACAGAAATATTAATATAGCCGATTAGTAATGTTGTAATTTAAACACCAAAATAGCCATTACCATAGCTTTTTGTGTATTAAATTAGGTTCTTAAACACTATTTAACATGGGTTATTGTACAAGCTCATTGTTTAATCCATATAAATACTAACTATTTAATAATTCTGATATTTTTAATCAATAATAATATATATTATTATTGATTGCTAACTTATGCCAATAACTAAATTAATATACAATTCTTTTATTATTTGTAGATTTAAATTACATTATATGTCAAGGTATATTATAATAAAACAAGGTTATTTAAATAGATTACAAGATATGTTAATTTTAAAAGATAGATTCTACTGATATATCTTATTAACCAAATATTTAAAAAGAAAGAAGGTAATTTAATCAATGGAACAAAAACAGAGATGCTTATTTATTTTTTTAACATGTTTTTTAGTTTCATAACCCGAGGTCAATGCAAGTCCTACAACTAAAATAAATCAAATGGTTAATAGTGCAGGAAAATCTTGGAGATCCTATAAAGATAATCTAAAAAGTCAAATCAATCCCCTAATGAAAAATCTGGATAAGCTAAAAAATCTACTCCCGACCCAAAGGGCAAATAACAGGGGTATACCATTGAAAGGTGCTAATACACATACATATATAGCGAATCAAACAAATAGTTATAAGTATAGAATAGAAAATATAATTACAGACTTAGAGGCAAAATCAAAGAAGATTGATGAAGATATAGTTAATATAGAAAACCAAAAAATAGACCGAGATACTGTATTTATCCAAGATAAATACAACATGCTGAAGAATAAATCGAAAATATATACGAATATGCTGGATAATATAAAAAAGCTAAAAAAGGAGGGTAAACCCCAAGAGCTTCTTAAGTATCTGTACTTGCCAAAAAAAATAGGACATAATTTTTGATTTTCAAAAATTAACTTGAAAAGTTTATTATAATCTAATTTTGAACATTATTTGTATTATTATAATTAATTTAATTATATTTATTAATGGTCAAAAAACAAACCTAGCCTTTTTAGGTTTTTTACCATATTTATCCTTTTTAATTGTATTTGCAGATTTAGGCTAAATCTTTAAATTGATCACAGTAGGACCTTAGTGCTGCTCTTAATCCTTTTTTTGCACGTGATAAAATAAGCTTCAAAGATATATGCGTAGGAATATCTAAATATGATATTATCTCTTTCAAGTATGAAATGAATATATCAATCATATCTTCTATTCGATCAGCTTCTTTTTTAGCCTGATATTTACGTAATCCCTTTAGGAGATTACCATTACTTGTATGTATAAAATACATTGCTACAAAAATTTGTAAAATTAAGTATCGATCTAAAGCTTTGCTGGATATGACTTGGTAAAATTTTAAAGCAAGATAATTTTTATCTGTTCTAAAATAGGTTTCGATTTCCCATCTGTTCGAATAATAATTTAGAATTTCTTCATTACTTAGCTCCATATCTGTGTAAATAAAAGCTTTTGCTTTATATATATCTTGACTTTCCTTAACGCAAATAAGGGCAACCGCATTGTCGATAAAATTAAGATTACCTTTATATCTATAAACACGATACTTTTGTTTTTTAATTTTAACAAATTTTGTATCTGTATTTTTTATAAAATTTAAAAACATTTTTATTTGATTTTTAATGCCCAAACGAAAAATAACAATATCGATTCTTAATGAACCTATAAAATGAAATCCTTTTTTTAAGCTTGTTTCGATTATATTTTTTGAAATATACCAAGAATCTACGCAAAAATATGCTTTGCGATCTGGCTCAGGCGCACTAGATATGATATTGCAAGAAGTATCCATTTTATTGATTTCTGTTTTATTAGCACGTGTAACTTCTATAGGATAGCTTAAACCATCTGTATGTAACATATCTTGACCAATAGAATGACCATATACACTTCTTTTATCTAGATTAGAATAATGATAACCCAATGCTTGTATAGAGTATTCAGCTGATGATGACGGCTTTGTCTTATGTAATACTGTATCGTCAATTATCAGAAAGTAAGGTTTATTTTTTATCTTAGCTTGATGGATAACTTCTTCATAAGCAACGTTTTTTATGGAGTCACTAAGTATTTTTTCATCCCATTTTGAATTAGTCATCATATGGCTTATAGCTTGACGGCACCTGTTATAAAAGCTTTTTTTATGAATATCTGACAAAGTTCCGTTAAAGTTTTGTAACAACATACCATCAATACTCTGAAAAATATGATTAAAAACAGATGAAGTAAATTGGGATATTAACCCCACTTTACGAAAAAATTTGAACAAATGAGATTTATTTGTTAACCTACAATTAATAGACATTCGCTATCCCACTGTTGTGTTTTGTTTTAACACTTACATTCTAAACAGGTGATAGAGGAATGTCTATTTTTGTTTGTAAAATCGGAAAATATAATATATTTTAAACTTTGAAAATATAATCATATTTTATTATTTTTATTAATAATTTACATTTTTTTGCTTTTTTTGCATGTACAGGAGTATATACAAAATAAGAATCAAGAAGTACTAAAAAAAAAGCAGAAAGCCAAATATCTTAGTGATGATGTAATAAATGCCAAATTTCATTTAGACGGAAGCAATTCTTATAAAAACCGAATCGACGAAGAGGCATTACCAACAATTGAAGAACTCATAGCCAAACAAAGAGCCATAATAGATGAGAAGATCAAAAGCATAAATTCGATTAAGGAAAGTATGGCTATGAATAACCAGAGGGTTGGTATAGAAAAAGATATAGAAAAAAATATCAATATTAGAAAGAAATACTATTCTCCAATCCGAAATACAAGAATTGACAAAACAGATCAAAGCTCAATTAAAAATTACAAAATTAGATGATATAAGCCAAGCTGTTCTGAGAAAAGCTGCCTCCAAAGAATTATCAAATCTAAAGTATCAATTACAAAGATCCAAAGTAAAAGCATGGACTTGTCCAATATACATACTAGATCAAAAATATAAAAAACCTAGTTTTTAAATAATTAAAAACTAGGTTTTTATTTAAATTAAAATAATATAAATACCATGATAAAAAATAATATGATCTCAAAAATTAATAATTATTTTTTTTAAAATATTATTTTTTAAATTCATTTAATAATCGAATTTAAGATAAAAATTATATATAAAATTAATTCCGGGGATGTTTATAAAACATAGGACCTGTAAAAATAATTACATATGGAGCATTTCCGACATAAACAAATGGATAGCAAGTAGTCAAAAAAATAAAACTTCCTTCCTCTTCTAATACCTCTGGTACAACAATGTTATCTCTACCATCTTTAATCTTAGGTTCTATTCTAAAATTATCTATACAATAATAATAAACATATCCATTATAAGTTATAGCCACCGTGTAACATTTATCCAAAATACCCTGTTCAATATCATTATCCATCAAGGTTTTAAGTTCTTTTAAACGCCTAAACTGCGTATCTCGATGACCAGTTATATGAACAAATCCAAGCTCTCCCGGAAAAGACGTAATACCTCCACGGTTACTTAATACAGCTTGTCTATCCATACACGTGTATTCCTCAACATTATCATCTGCATAAACAATTGGATATGACCTATTGATCATTAAAATATTCATATCAGCAATATATGGACAATCTTGTTCCGCTCTATGCTCATCAATATTTTGAAGTGTGTTATCATCTGGTGTGATCAATTTTATGCTGTCTTTATAATAATAAGGTGCGACCTTATTATTATTTGTAACTAAAAATACTTCTTCTTTAGATCCTGATCTTTGTTCATAAATAAGCTTTTGTATATAATAAATAGAAAAAAAACTAAAAAAAACTAATATAAATATTATTATTTTCTCAATCCAATAAATTTTATCTTTATTAATTTAACTACAACCCCTTAACTAAAAATCTAGAATAAAAAATTTATAATAAATAAAGTAATCCTCAAATATAATCCAGTAACTTTAGATTAAATATTTAATCTAAATAAAATATTCCGATAATTAAGATAATATCTAAAAATACAAACCTTATCAAATAAGTCCCGATTGTACTCAACTCCCATATTCAATTATTAGTTTGACCGAAAACTTAATCTAAAGATAGTTTAAGAACCTAAGCGAATGCACTAAAAGCTATTATAATGGCTATTTTTGTGTTTAAATTACATCATTACTCATCAGCTTTATTAACATTTAAGGAAAATTACTACGTAATAATAATGATATAATATTTTGTAAAAAATAGATTAATTAAAACTGTAAAATAAAAAACTACTCCTAAAATGAGCAGTTTTTTATTAAATAAAATATACATAAAATTAAATTAAATATGAATGAAAAATTTAATATGAAAATATAAAATCAAAAACTACTATTTGGATCAAATAAAGGTCCTGTGAAGATAATAACATTTGGCGCATCGCCAAAATAACCAAATGGAAAACAAGTTGTCAAAAATATAAAACTCCGATTAGACATAACAGAATCAGGAATAACAATATTTGGCTTACCATATTTAACTTTAGGTTCTGTCTTGTAACCAGTTATACAATAATGATAAATATTACCTTGATATCTAATCGAAACTGTATAACACTTATTCTTATTACCATCCATACGATCTTTATCAATTTTATCTTTCAATTCTTTAAGATTAGTTAAACTCGTATCACGATGACCTGTAATATGAATAAATCCTTCTTGACCAGGAAAACCGGTAACGCCACCTCTATTACTTAAAACAGATCCCTTATCCATACATTTGTATTCCCAATCATTATCATCTGCATATAAAAGTTTATAAGCACGATTTAAAATAGGAATATTCATTTTAGCAATTTGTGAACAACTCTCTATATTACTACCAGGTGAATTAAGCAGATCTTGCATAGTATTTTTAGATGAATTTAAAATCTTAATATCACTAGAGTTATAATAATTTCTAACAGGATTATTGTTTGATAAAGATATCGGCAATGAACCCTCTACCCGCGATCCAATATTCTGTTCATATAGTAACCTATATATGTAGTAACCGGAAGCTAAAAAACTGATTATCATAACTAAAATAATTACTTTTTCTAAAGGAGAAAAAAATTTTTTTTTAAAATGATATAATCTCTGTGATTTCAATTTTAATATAATCACTCCCCACAATAAGAAACATTTATCAAAAGATATTAATATCCAAAAAAATAAAATTAAGTTTAATTAATTTAAATTAAAAAATAAAAAAGCTAATACTAACTTTATGTATAAAAAATCAAAATATAAATTTAAGATAAATAACTATAGATTAAAAACATCATAAAAGCAGCCTTTATGGAAAAAAATTATAACATTCAAATCATTTAATATCAATATCTTATTATTATAAATCCAAAAATGAATGCTGATAAAAATATAAAAACATATACATTTTTATATATAACAAACACACTTATTAACTTATAAATAAAAAAATATGTTTGTTTGCATTTTATTTATAATATTTTTTAATATTATAAATAAAATGCAATAGATAATATATAAGTGAATAAAATGATAAAAAATAGATCTGATAAACATTTTATAATCAATTACTTTTTTATTTTTTTATTTTTTAAGAATAAAACCCTCGTTACTACTTTTTTTAACTAATTCTAATTTAAAAATAAGTCTATTCGGAGCACGACCTATCATACCAAAGGGATAGCAAGTAGTAACATAAAGCAGTGATTTATTTTCTTTATATGAACGAATAACTTCTGTGCTTTTATGGACTAAAGACACTTCCCGCAACTGATATATATAATCATACCGACTATCATTAAGTACAAAATATTGTCCAATATCTGCTTCTAATTTACCATTAACTTCTTTTACTAATTTGGCAAAACTAGAAAAATGCGTATCACGATGTCCAGAAATAACACTTAATCCCTGCTCACCAGGAAACACGGTGTTTCCACCCCTGTTAATAATAACTGCTCCACGTTCTAAACATTTAGCCTCTGAATGCTCATTAGAAGAATAAAAAATAGGAAATGTCCTCTTTAATTCACGAACCTCTAACTCCAGAACCTTCTTACACTGCGAAAGCCGCTTTTTAAACATACTAAAAGCAGGTACATCATCTTTTATACTTAAAGACATTTTAGGTGACTTATCTTCCAAATTACTAAATAAATAAGGGGAAGGTCGAACAATATTTTCTCCAGATTTTGCAGATTCATCATACAAACGATAACCATAATAAAATGCAATCAAAAATCCAACAAAAATAACTAACCAAGCAAAATACTCTATTACTCGGACCATAAATTAAGGTACCTCCATATAATACTTAATTAAAAATTTTTCATAAAAATCAAACTTATTATTGACAAAATTAAAAAATTAAAACTTATATTTTAAAACTACCCTCCCATAAATAAATCCCCAAGCTAAAATAGTTTGATTTAAAAACCCTAGATATATATTAATATTTTTGCATATATAAATATATATGTTATCTTGATATATATGTTATATTAAAATTAATTATCTTCATTTTCGTTACACGAATTAAAATAAAGAAAACAGCAACTTAATAATAAGCGGTTGACTTATAACCACTAACGTGCGCTAAAATAAACAAAGGTTAGGTTTAAAAAATCAGAGTAATAACAAATTTATTTAAAACAGATCTTAAATAAAAAATAAATTAGCAAAAACTTCTCAAAAAGAAAGGTATGATCGTTTTTGAGTGAAGAAAATAGCTTAAAAATACAAAAATTATCAATTTCAGAAATTGCAATGGTAGATCTGTCATATGAAATTTTAGAAAAAAGAAAAGAACCAATGCAATATCGAGATTTAATGCGTGAAGTAGCCTCACAAAAAAAAATGCAACAAAAAACAATGCATCAATATCTACCACAATTATATACAGAAATCAATATAGATGGGCGATTTGTTTGTGTTGGTAGAGGATTATGGGGATTAAGAAATTGGTATCCAACAGAACAAGCTAGTGATTCTGCAGTAGCAGCAAATGTTAAAGATGATTATTTAGATGATGAGTTAGAGGGTAGTAATTTCGATGAACCTAATAGTTTTATAGAAGGCAACAATTTAGAAAATTTAGAAACACCTTTTTCAGCTATAAATGAAGATGTAGTTTTTGACGACGACGACGAAGACGATGATGACGACGATGAAAAAGATAACGATCTGGAAGATGAAGAAATAGATGATGATGAAAGCGAAAATGATATTGATAAATAAAAATATGCACAAAAAATATTAGATAAATAAAATTTAAACGAATAATCCTAAGCAGAAATCATATTTATTTAAATTTATTTTTCTAAACAATTATGATAAAAATAATCTATCAAAATATTTCTAGGAATATTATAATTAAAAATATATCCATTTATATAATACATATCATTTCTATATCGACACATAATCATTATATATATTGATTATAAAAGAGAATTCACTATTTAGAAATTAATAAATTAAGCCGTTAAATTAATAAGGAAAATATAATCCCAACATGAGATAATGGTTAAAAAGGGGTGAAAAAAGCTGCTTTAAATTTATATGTGCAGCATAGCTAATGAGTATAAAATGGATTTTTGTAACAGGTGGCGTTGTATCTTCCTTGGGAAAAGGCATTACTGCTTCAGCATTAGGTCGTCTATTAAAAAGTCGTGGATTAAAAGTAACCATGCAAAAATGCGATCCTTACATAAATGTAGACCCAGGAACATTGAGCCCCTATCAACATGGTGAAGTATTTGTAACAGATGACGGTGCAGAAACAGATCTTGATCTAGGACACTATGAAAGATTTATAGATAACCACCTAAGTCGGCAAAGCAACGTAACAACAGGCAGTATCTACTCATATGTTATTGAGCAAGAAAGATTGGGAAACTACAATGGAGCAACTGTTCAAGTAATACCTCACGTAACAAATGTTATTAAAGAAAATATTTTACGCGTAGGGAGAGAAAAAAATACCGATGTTGTAATTACAGAAATCGGTGGGACTGTAGGAGATATTGAAAGTTTACCCTTTTTAGAAGCTATTCGACAATTGAAAAATGATGTGGGACGCAAAAATATACTATATATTCACTGTACACTAGTACCTTTTTTAGGAGCAAGCGGAGAACTTAAAACAAAACCTACACAACATAGTGTAAAAGAATTAAGAAGTTTAGGTATCCAACCACAAATAATTGTTTGTAGAACAGAACAAAAGTTACCTCTGGAATTAAAACAAAAAGTAGCTTTATTCTGTGATATAAATGAAAAAGCTGTTATAGAATTACAAAATGCAGAAACCCTCTATGATGTCCCATTATTATTACAAAAAGAAGAATTAGATCGCATTGTCGTCGATCTACTAAATTTAGATGTAAAAGAATCCGATTTAAAAGAATGGCAAGATTTAGTTATAAAGATGAAAGAACAGAAAACAAAAAACAAAAATATTCAAATAGCATTAGTAGGTAAATATATAGCTCTACCAGATGCGTATATAAGTGTAAATGAAGCCCTCCAACACGCTGGATTGCATAATGATATGGAAGTAAAAATTCATTTAGTGGATGCTGAAAAAATATCTTTTAATAATGCAAATGAAAAACTAAAAAATGTCGATGGAATTTTAATACCAGGCGGATTTGGTAATCGAGGTATTGAAGGAAAAATCGCTGCTTGTAATTATGCACGTGTTAATAAAATACCTTTTTTAGGTATTTGCTTAGGAATGCAAGTCGCATGCATCGAAGGAGCTCGACATCTATTAGGATTGAAAGAAGCAAATAGTACAGAAGTAAATCCACATACACCACATCCGATTATAGATCTAATGTTAGAACAAAAAAATATTTCTCAACGCGGCGGTACTATGCGACTGGGTTTGTATCCTTGTATCTTAAAGGAAAATTCAAAAATTAAAAAAATATACAACAAAAAAATGATCGAAGAAAGACATCGACATCGTTATGAATTCAACAACAATTATAAAAAAATTCTAGAAAAAGCCGGATATATTTTTCCTGGTACTTCACCTGATCAAAAATTAGTTGAAATTATTGAATTTAGCCACCATCCATGGTTTATCGGTTGTCAATTTCATCCAGAATTTTTATCGCGATTAAACAGGCCTCACCCATTATTTAAAAATTTCATTAAATCAGCAATAAACTTCCAGAAACAAAAATAAAAATATAATCTATAGAAAATATAATCTATAGAAAATACAATTTATATAAATGAAATTCATAAATAAATAAATTAATAGTATTAAAAAAGTCCCTTGATAAATACAAGGGACTTTTTTAATACTCACTATGATTCTAAATTATAACGCTTACGAAAACGATCTACCCTACCACCACGACTTGTAATGCGTTGCTTATCTGTATAAAAAGGATGACAAGCAGAACAGATATCTGGATTTAACTCAGGTTTCGTCGAACCAACAACAAACTTATTACCACATGAACTACAAGTAACATTAGATTGCAAATAATATTTTGGATGCAAATCTGACTTCATAATATATAACACCTCTATCAAAAAGGATTCCTTTAAATTATAACCAACTTGCGCCGTATATTGTATCTCATAAACAAATTTATCTCCAGTATACCATTAAATCACGCCGGGAGATATATATATGGATTCACCGCTTTACCTTGATCTAAAATTTCAAAATGCAGATGATAACCTGTAGAATCTCCTGTACGCCCCATAAATCCAATTAATTCCCCTGCATTAACATTCTGATTTTTAACAACATTAATATTACTCAAATGCGCATATTGCGTAACAAATCGCTCATTATGCTCAATAGAAACCAGATTGCCATAATCACCCGCATATCCCTGATAAGTAACCCTGCCCGACTTAGCTGCAAAAATAGGTGTATTGTCTAAATTAGGATGCCATATGTCCAACCCTTTATGCATTCTCCCCCAACGTTTACCAAAATTGCTTGTTATAAGACCATTAACTGGCCATAAAAAATCCTGAACTTCATCCGGAAATGTATATGAATTATTATCGAATTCATCAACATCATCTTCGAAATATTTATCTGAAATAGAAAATTCAGAAATGTTAATATAAAAAGGCACAGCCATAGGTGTCCCGACAAGATGTAAATCCGGTTTAGCTAACCAAGGATTCCAATTTAATAATAATTTTTGCGAACATTTATAATAAAAAGCTAATTTTGCCAAACTATCTTCGGCTTGAAAAGACACAAATTTTTTCTTAATCGGAATAACTAAAAAAGACCCTGGCTTTAATAACTTATATGAAGAAACATTGTTTATTTTAGATAGTTCCAAATAATTAATACCATAAAATTTGCCCAAAGAATAAAGAGTATCACCTTTATTTATTAAATGCTTCAATCCTTGGTCATTATTTACATTCGCCAAATAATTATCTTGTGTAATAACAAAATCCATCGACTCCATAGGAGATAATACAAAAGACGAGACATGATTCGATTTAGCATCAACTTTAGAAGTCACAAAACCAAGTAAAACCAAAAATGAATTTAAATAAAAATAAAATTTATTCTTAACAATAATACAACACCCCTTATATTGAAATAAAATATTTAAAATACCAAAGCATATAAAAAACAAAATAATCAAAAAATTTAAATTAATATGAAAGAAATAATAATATACCAAAAAATAGTAAATAAATTTTACATATTATTGAAAAATAAATAAATAAATGATAAAATAAACTAATAACAATAATCAAAATATATAAATACAATTATATTTAAGAAAATATGGACATATAAGGAGATATCGTATTATGAAAAATCAAAATAAAAAATCCAACATTACTATAACAGCTCTAGTATCATGCTTAGCATTTGCAAGTATCTTCCCAATTTATTCATCAACAGCACAAGGTAAAGGTTCGAGAAGAAGTAATACTTCAAGCACTGGATTAAAAAATAAAAATCTGAACCCTGCTGCTAAACCACCAAAGGCTAAAAAAACAACCGCTAAAACAACAAAAACTAAAACAAAAGCTACAAACTCTGATGATAAATCAAAAGATACTAAAACCAATAAGATAAAGGATACACAAACAACTGAGATAAAATCTAAGACTGAAAAATCTAATCAAGCAGAAAAAACTCATAAAGAAGAGAAAGATAGAAATCAAAAACAAGATAATACAAAAGATCCTAACTCTGCTGCTACAACAATACCTACCACAAATGCGGATAAACCACTAGCGGATAATACAAAAACCGCTAACACAACAGCTCCAAAACCTGACGATAAAACAAAAGCTGATAAATCAAAAGATACTAAAACCGATCAGATAAAGGATACACAAACAACTGAGATAAAATCTAATAAAGAAGAAACAGCTCAAACAAAAGGGACAGATAGAAATCAAAAACAAGATAATACAAAAGATCCTAACTCTGCTGCTACAACAATACCTACCACAAATGCGGATAACCCACCAGCGGATAATACAAAAACCGCTAACACAACAGCTCCGAAACCTGACGATAAAACAAAAGCTGATAAATCAAAAGATACTAAAACCGATCAGATAAAGGATACACAAACAACTGAGATAAAATCTAATAAAGAAGAAACAGCTCAAACAAAAGGGACAGATAGAAATCAAAAACAAGATAATACAAAAGATCCTAACTCTGCTGCTACAACAATACCTACCACAAATGCGGATAACCCACCAGCGGATAATACAAAAACCGCTACAGCTATGAACACACCTGAGACAACATCTCTGAAACAAGATGAACAACCCAGCATAATATCTACTATTGCGAATGAAGCTATCGAAGGTGCAATAATACCCGCAGCCGTGAGTGCAGTGACTACCTCATTACTAGATAGAAACACTCATACCCAACCAATGGATAAACAAAATAATCAAACCAAAGATAAGGCTAATGGCAACCCAGTCCAAGCTCAGGAACAAACCATAACTTCACAATCTGATCAAGGAAAGGATGATAGTACCGAAGAAACCAATGTCGATCAAGGCCAAGATAGTGCCGAAGAAACCAATGTCGATCAAGGCCAAGATAGTACCGAATAAACAGACTGATGAAGAAAACAGCAATGAATAAAAAACAAAAATTGAATTCTAAAATTAATAATATTTAAATCATAAAAGATTTAAGTGCAGCACTTTGAATCATAAAAATCGCAAAATATAATTATTAATAATTGATTTATGTATAAATCCTAAATCTAAATCAGACATCATATATATGATGCGTTTGTTTAATAATCTCGGAAAATCTAAATCTATGAATCACAAAACAAAATTTGAAAAAAACAAAAAACAAAAAATGAAAAAAATAGAAATTTAAAATCATCAGATAAAATACCAAATCCAGATATGCTCATCAATACAAAATCTAAAGAGACAAATTTAAAAAAACTCTTCAAGTAAAACGTCAATAATAAATTAAAATTAAACTACAAATTTAAACTTAGCTGCCAATATAGAGAACATAGCCAAAAAAGATACAAAAAAAGATAAAAATTAAGATGTGGCAGGATCTGAAAAATAATCGATCTATTATATAAATATCACACCAATAGTAATATCTATTTTTTAGATATTACTATCATTTATTTTATTTATCCTGAATATTCAGTTTTATTTAGAGTTTTTTATTATCCAAATGGTGTATTCCTTTTATAAAACGCACTGTTTTAGTTTTAACACGCATAACAACAGAAGATGTTTCAACCACACAACCTTTATGACGAACACCTCGCAATAATTCGCCGTCTGTTACACCTGTAGCAGCAAATATAGCGTCATCACCAGAGACCATATCTTCCATGCGCAAAATAGCATGAGGATCCGTAATTCCCATAGATAAACATCGTTGTTCTTGGCTAAAATTATCGAAGATTAAACGTCCTTGTAAATCGCCTCCTAAACAACTAAGAGCGACAGCTCCTAATACACCCTCAGGAGCACCTCCGATGCCTAAAAGTATATCTACATCTGTATCTACAAATCCCGTATGAATAGCTGCTACCACATCGCCATCAGGGATAAGTTTAATACGAGCTCCTGTACCGCGTACCTGAGCAATAAGCTCTCTGTGACGTTCTCTGTTGAGAATAACAACAACTACGTTCTTAACATCTTTACCTTGTGCCTTAGCTACAATATTAATTGTTTTTTCAATCGGATCATCTAAATGAACTTTACCTTTAGCTGCCGGCCCTATAGCTAATTTCTGCATATATATGTCAGGAGCATGCAATAATTTACCCTTTTCCGCAATAGCCACTACAGATATAGCGCTACCTAATCCATTAGCTACAATGTTTGTACCTTCTAAAGGATCTACAGCTATATCAACAGAAGGCCCAACCCCAGCACCAATCTTTTCACCTATATAAAGCATGGGTGCTTTATCACGTTCTCCCTCACCTATAACTACTGTACCATCCAAAGAAATCGTATCAAAAGCCGCTCTCATAGCCTCTGTAGCAGCTGAATCAGCATGATCACAACTACCTTTGCCTAACCAACGAGAGGATGCTACAGCAGCTGCTTCCGTAACTCTAACCAACTCCATAGATAAATTGCGCTCCATTACGTTTGCCTCCTTTATGAAAATAAACTGGAAAATATAAAAAATAGACAAGTTATATGATTATAAGATTATAAAATGTCATTTATAATCGCTTAACTGAGCACCAACTTCGATAAGCTGGGAAATAATACGAGGATAACGTTGTGTAAAAAAACATCCGCCCATAATAAAAGTATCACCGTCTATAGCTAAGGATGCTAATAAAATTGATGAAGCCGTTAAAAAATCTTCAACAGACCAACTAATACCGCCTTTTAAAACAGCTGGTCCTTGAATAATAACTGTTTTACCCTCAACATGAACATTCGAACCTACCAAACGCAAAAAATCAAAAAGCGAGCTAAAGTTTAATTCGATGTTACTCAATATGCTTGTACCATAAGCTATAGAAAGAAAAGAGGCCATAAATGGCATGATATCACTATCGATACCAGGATAAGGGTATGCTTTCAAATCAATAGATTTATAAATAGGAGAAAAGGATACATGTATACCCTCTCCATACTCTCGTAAGTTCACACCCGATTCTTGTAATTTAGATACTAATGCTTCTATATGTTTAAAAATAATAGGTTCTATAAATAGAGACCCATTTGTAATAGCTCCAGCTAAAATATACATAGATGCTTCAAATCGATCAGAAATCGGCGTATGATGACAACCATACAAGTGTGGCATACCTAAAATATGGATGGTATTAGTCCCTGCACCTTTAATACAAGCACCCATACGATTAAGAAAAATAGTTATATCCACAACCTCAGGATCCCTGGCAGCACGTTCAATAATTGTTCTACCTTTAATAGTAACAGAAGCTAAAATTAATTGAATAGTATCAAAAACATTGTAGGAATTAATTTTGATAGATAAATTTTCATCTTCATCATAGTTTATACGCATATTTGTACCTAAATCTATATCTAGAGACAAATTATAAGCTAAACTATATTTATATTTACATAAAGTTAAAAAACCCATATTTTTTACATCTATTTTAATAACATCAGTAAATATTTGTCCTTTACCTAATAAAACTCCTAAACGAAAATCGGTGTAATATTGCAAAGATTTTACCAAACGTAGATTTTTATCTTTAATAGGCCTAGGATCAACAAAAAGACGATCTCCATACCACTTAATAATAGCGCCTAATTCACTTAACCAAGATACCAAAGAACAAATCTCTTCTGAATTTGAAACACCATATAAAACAGATGGTGTTTCTGCTAATAATGTACCAGGAATCATGGCCAGTAAACTTAAACGAGATCCGCCTACCCGAACAGATCCCGTTAAAGGTATTCCACCATGAACACGCCAAGTATTTACTAAAGGACGCCCCAATAGCTTAAACCTCCTCGCCAGTATACACCCCCTTATTTTAGCAGGATGGCTGCGCGCTGATAAAAATCAATAAATATGTAAAAAACAAATTAAAAAATTATTTAATCAGCGAAAAATCATTTTCAAAAGTTTGATATCCTCTTTCGGTTAAAGGATGGTTGAAAAGTTTTAACAACAAATTATATGGTACCGTAACGATATGAGCCCCATATAAAGCAGCCTTTGTTACATGCATAGGCGTTCGAATGCTAGCGGCCAATACACGTGTATGTAAAGAATGAATTGTATATAGTTTAGAAATATCACGAATTAAATTCAATCCATCTAAGTCAATATCATCTAATCGACCAATAAAAGGACTAATAAAATTAGCACCCAAACGAGCAGCTATTAAAGCTTGATTAACAGAAAAAATTAAAGTTAGATTAACGCTAATACCAGATTGAACTAATTTATGTGTAGCCAAAAAACCTTCTTGCGTAGCAGGAACCTTAATTACAATACGCGAGGACAACGCAGAAAAGCGAACTCCCTGCTTGACCATCTCATCTGTCTTACCTACGATACCTACATGCACAGAACCCTCTTTAGAAACTTCGAGGATTTTTTGGATAGATTCTTCTATAGATGATCCTTTATTTTTACGCAAAAGAGTCGGATTAGTAGTAATTCCATCGATAAAACCCAAACTATAAGCCTGGCTTATCTCAGTGACATTAGCAGAATCAATAAATATTCTCATAAATATTTTACTCCTCATCCTACTTCTTTAAATAAAAAATAAATTTGCGAAAATAATTATTTTTTGTTTTTTATTAACTAAAGATATTTAATTATTAAATCATCAAACAAAATAATAAAAACCAAAGTTAAACATTTAGCAAAAATCAGTATGCTGAAAAACCATCAGCTATTTATAAACAAATATTTTATATATCAAAAAAGAACACAAGATGTTATTAGGAAAACTTTTAATATGTTTTAAAATTAAAATTAGTTAATAACCATCCAATAATTAATAAAAATAATGATTCACAATACCTGACTTTAAATAAACATTCCCATTCATATACTAAGTTAAATAATATTAATTTATACAGTAATCTTACGTCCCGAACTATCAAACAACCTCATTTTAGTTTGAACCACACTTTGAATAGCTGTTCGAGCAGCAGTTAAATATTTTCGCGGATCAATTATATCTGCATTTTTTAAAGCTTCCCTTACTGCAGCCGTACCCGCTACTTGATTTTCGGTGTTAACGTTAATCTTACTCACACCTAAACTTATCGATTTACGAATATCGATATCAGGTACCCCAGATCCACCATGCAATACAAGTGGTGCTGATACCTTAGAAGAAACTTTATCTAATAAATCAAACCTAATCTTAACTTTACCTTTATACATACCATGTGCCGTACCCACGGCAATAGCTAATGCATCTACACCTGTAGCTTCCCAAAAATCTATGGCTTCATCTGGATCAGCTAGATGCGCTTGATCTTCATCCACAGATAAATCATCTTCAACTCCGCCGATAGTACCAATTTCACCTTCTACAGAAACACCTACAGCATGCGCCGCTTCGACAACTTGCTTTGTTTTTTGGATATTTTCTTCCAAAGGATAGTGAGAACCGTCAAACATAACAGATGAAAAACCAGCTTTAATGCACTTCATGACCATATCAAAATTACTACCATGGTCTAAATGCAAAGCCATAGGCATGCCTGATTCTTTCGACGCAATCTCAGCTAAAGCTACTACATTAGCAAGACCCATGTAACGAATAGCACCTTCACTAGCACCTAAAATACAAGGTGATTTCTCAGCTTTAGCAGCTGCAGATATTGCCTGTGCATACTCTAAATTATTCAAATTGAATTGCCCAACACCAAACCCGTGCTTTTTACCTTCATTCAATAAAATATGCATTGGTACTAACACATTTTTAGCCCCCTAAAATAATTTATATAAAATTAATGATAAATTCCAAGTGTATAATATGCCTCAAAATACCTACAAACATAAGTATAACTTTATTATATTAAAAATGATACTTATGAGCTAATTATAATAAAAACTGGACCTAAAAATAATAACCAAAGAAAAATCTCCCTTAAATAAAAAAACACCCTTGATTATCTTAACAAGGCATACACCTAGAGGAAATACAAGTTGTTAAATGCCTAAGAATCGCACATTTCAATGCCTGAATATCAAAAGGTTTAGCAAAATGCATAATTACACCTAAAGAACCTGTCTTAGAAATCAAATCCAACTCACCGTAAGCCGTCATAATTATAACTTTAACCGACAAACTAAACATCCTAATACGTCGCAAAATTTCTAAACCATCCATACCAGGCATCTTCATATCCAACAAAACCAAATCAGGATGATGTTTTTCAAATAATAATAATGCCTGTTCACCATCCCCAGCCTGTAGAACACTAATTTCTTCTTTATGAAGTATTTCTCGCATAAGCAAACGTATTGCATACTGATCATCAATAACCAAAACAGTCTTTTTGGCTTTGAATGCTCCATTCATTTATATTCACCTACTATAAATAATATTTATAATTATCAGTGCTAAAAATTAAAACAACAAAAATAAAGCACAAACACAAAAAATAAATGACCATTTGTTTGGATTCGCGTTATTTATATTAAATCCTGCCCCAAATAATAAGATCTGGATACTTGTGGATAATAAACCATAAAAATAATCTAATAAAAAATAATTAATAATATAATATAAGGATATGCTATATTAAGAAATGAAAAAAGATCAAAAAGATCCAAAGCGAATACCTTGAAAATAATTTTCAACATATTATTGATATAAACATAGGACTTACCAAGACAGATTATATAACTAACTTAAGTAATGATGTAATTTAAAACCCAAAATAACAATTATCATAGCTTTTAATGCATGTAATTAGGTTCTTAAACTCTATTTACACAGGTTTTTTGGACAAGTTCATAAGAATAAAAAAGTAAAATTTAAAAAATAATTTATACAATAAACAAAATTTCTATAAAATCATTTGAAATAATTTTAGATTTTATCTTTTCTATTTTTAAATTATTAAATTTGTTTTTTAGATTTATTTAAACATAAATGAAATTGATATTTATTTCATCCTAAATAATATTTATTTAGATCATAATTTTATACGTCGCATTGAACCCCTTTGTAATTACCTAAAAAATAAAAGTTTATATAAAAGTTAATTATAATAGTAAAAACATAAAATCGGTCTTAATTCAAAATTACAAAAGGATATAAGATTATTGATGAATTCATCTGATGAATTAGAATATAAAAAATATCAACGACCGATTATCCAAGTTAGTAATTTAACTAAAAAAGTAAAAAACAAAACTTTAGTTAATAAGATAAATTTTGAAATCTATCCCGGAGAAATTGTAGGTTTTCTAGGAGAAAACGGTGCAGGCAAAACAACAACAATCCGAATGTTGGTAGGCTTAACTAGCCCTACAAGAGGTAGTATTAAAGTATGCGGTTTTAATATAAAAACACAATTCACACGAGCTATTAGAAATATTGGAGGGATTATCGAAAGTCCTGAATTATATAAATTCCTTACCGGATATCAAAATTTAATGCATTATGCCAGAATGACTGGATTAAATGAAATGCGATACACAAGGAGAGTAAGAGAAGTAATCGATTTAGTAGATCTCAATAACGCTATCCATAAAAAGGTAAAATCATATTCTCTAGGTATGCGCCAAAGATTAGGTTTAGCACAAGCCTTGATCCATAAACCCGCTCTATTGATTTTAGACGAGCCTACAAACGGTTTAGATCCCAAAGGTATTAGAGATATAAGAAAACATTTACAATCTCTAGTAGCTGAAGATGGTATTTCTGTACTTATATCAAGCCACTTAATAGCAGAAATTGAATTAATGTGTGATCGTATCTTATTAATGAAAAAAGGTAACTTAATAGGCGAACAATTAGTAAATGAAAAATCAGATGAAAATGCACCTATATTGGTTTCCTTTACAATTGAACTCCCACAATTTATATCCCAAGATAATCTGGAAAAAATAATAAATCCTTATGAATTTAATTTATATAATAACAGAGTTGATTTTAATATACCAAAGATTTTTATACCTGATATAAATAAAAAATTCGTTGAAGCCGGAATATTAGTTTATGAAATAAAAACCCGTAAAAAATCATTAGAAGATCGCTTTATAGAAGCAAACGAAGACACAGAAACAACATTTTACTAATAAATAAAGCAAAATAAATAAAACAAAATAACTAAAAACTGCATATCAAACCATGATTTTCGAAAGGAAGGGATATTTATGTTTTGGCGTCTTATGTTCAATGAAATAATCAAGATATACATAAGACCCAAAACATGGATAATGATAGCTATTATGCTATCATGCCTTGTTCTAAACAGCTTAATCATAAACATAAAGCCTGTACCTAATAATTGGAAAAAAGAAGTTATGATTCGTATAAATGAATTTACATTTCTTTATAAAACTAATATATTTAAAAAAGAACAACTTAAAAAAATAACGAAAGTATTAGCCATTTTAAACTACCGCTTAAAAAATAATCTGCCAAATAACGCTAAAGAAATGGTTCATGAAAATAACGGTGAAAAATATTATCGACAAAATGCCCAATTTTCAATTTTTATAACATTATTAGCTAGCATTACAGCCACAGATAGTATTGCAAGTGAATTCACATATGGAACTATTAAATTACTCTTAATCAGGCCAGTTAGTCGCTATATGATTTTATTTACAAAATACTTTAATTCAATACTGTTCGCAATTATACTTTTGATAATATTAATCATATACACAATTATTTCAGCCCCTCTAGCGGTAGGTGTTGAACAAGCGACACAAACTCATTTAAGTTATATAAATATGAAAATTCATACTACTGATTGGATAATTTTCTTGATAAAGACACAAATATATGAAATGGTAAGTATTATCTTAATAACAACTCTATCCTTTATGTTAGCTACATTATTCCGAAGTCCGACATTAACCATTACCTTAATCACAATATTATCGTTATTAGCAAAACCTATGTTATCATTTATAAATCAAACCTCTTGGAGTTGGATAACAAAGTATATCGTTTTTAACTACTTAGATTCCCAAATATACGAAAATGGACCATCATCAATGGCCCTTTGTGTAGTATTTACTTATTACACACTATTTGTCTTAATTTCAGCCATATCCTTCAAAAAAAGGGATATTCTCTAATAAAGAGGATACATCTCTAACTCACTAATTAGAAATACTATCTTCTTTATTTTTTCTATTAAATAATAAGAATTCCTTTATATACCAAAACATTGCGAAATATGAAATAGGAATAGATACCCACAGTAAAAAATCAGCATAAGAAAAATCTACCATCATACAAAACAAAACAAGATAAAAGAATACGGTACTAAACTTACCCAATACATTAGATGGTACCGTTTTCATACCTTTATACTTAACAAAAACAGAAAACAAAATCATCAATATGTCCCTAAAGATAATAAGTAATGCTCCAGTCTTATCTATCTTATTAAAAAATAAGAATGATAAAATTACAGCCAGAATCATCAATTTATCTGCCAAAGGATCTAAAATTTGACCTAACTCAGTAACATTTTTGGTCTTTCTGGCTAAATAACCATCTAAAATATCCGTCATTCCAGACAATAACAAAATTATAGCAGATAAAATAATATTGAATGGACCAGATTGAAAAAAAACCAGTAAATAAATAGGTATCAAAATTATACGAAAAATTGTTAGTATATTAGGGACATTCATCGAATCTATCCTCCTAACATGCATTATGACAAAAATATAAAATAAAAACCCTATACCTAATAATTAATTTTAGTATAATTGCCTGATTATAAAAAAATAATCCCGTCGGTATAGGATAAAAATCTTATGCCGACGGGCCTCGATAAAAAATAAACTTAAAGGCAATTATAACAAAAAAAATATAACAAAAATACAATACACACCAGTTACCCACCAAAAATAAATTTATAAGCATGCTCCCATGTATCCCAATTAAAAACGCCTAAAACATCCCCATCATCAGATATATAACTATAACCAAACATTAAACCGCCCATAAAAATAAAAATAGCAACTATAGGAGCCCATAAATAACGTGATAATTTCTTAAAAATAAAAAATAAATTTTTCTTCTTATATTCATCAGAAACATTTGCAGATTTTACAACCATATCACCTAAATAAGCAAACTCTTTATTAAGATCACCTGTAGTGGATGGTGTGATTTTTTGTTTATGATGAGACAATTTATTATCAGTAGCACTTAAAAAATCCAGATTTAGATTAATCTCTGTATTAGAATCCGGTTCATCATCCAAACTCCAAGCTAACTTACCTACAGGTCGAACCCGTTTATTCTTAGCGGCAGAAGAAGAAGATTTCTTAGAAATAGACTTAGTTGTAGCATCCTCAGCATTTTGAATATCTTGAACATCATTAAGATCAATCCCAGATTTACCTGGCTGGTCATCCTTAGCAACCGCATCTACGGATGCATATTTTGATTCATCCTTACCAACTTCCAATTTCTTAGATCCTTCTTCTACACTTACCTTTTCGTCTTTACCAACTTCCAATTTCTTAGATCCTTCTTCTACACTTACCTTTTCATCCTTACCAACTTCCAATTTCTTAGATCCTTCTTCTACACTTACCTTTTCATCCTTACCAACTTCCAATTTCTTAGATCCTTCTTCTACACTTACCTTTTCGTCCTTACCAACTTCCAATTTCTTAGATCCTTCTTCTACACTTACCTTTTCGTCCTTACCAACTTCCAATTTCTTAGATCCTTCTTCTACACTTACCTTTTCGTCCTTACCAACTTCCAATTTCTTAGATCCTTCTTGAGGTTTATTAGTTAAAGAAAAAGGATATTTCGCAATCTTGTTTTTTAATTTATCATTCAAAGATATTTTTTTAGTATCTTTATCCAATCCTATATATTTATTTAATATATAGTTGTTTTTTTTATCATTATTTGCTTTTATATTAAAAAAACCACCCTTTTCATCCAGATTGCTATTTTCAAGGTTTTTGTTTAAATTTTTGTTTAAATTGTTTTTAGATTTATTGATTTGATTATTATTATCTTTATCCAATTTTCCCTTAGAAATTTCGCAATCCTTTTTTGTAATTTCTGTAGATTCTTTACTCTTATCTTGTTTACTACTATCGCTAGAACGATCTAGATAACTTTTTCTTTTAATATTTAGAGATGATCCCAAATAATTTTCTTTTGCAAATTTTTCTTTATTAGATAATTCTACACTTTCATCTGTATGCTTGTCATTAAATTTAAGTTCATTTGTTTTCGAAAATGAAAATTCTTTTTTATTAAAATCCTTGGTCAATTTTTTTCTCTTGAATCCTTTTCCATCTGTATTAAATGTATCTTTGTTACGCTTGTCCTTTTTTAAACGATATTTTTTTTGACTATTTTCATCCTTATCAGAATATTTCGTCATCCTAATATCAACTCCCTAATATAACATAAATAAAAAAGAAAATTATAATATATTAAAAAAATATCATATTAAAAATACAAAAATATTAATAATCTAAAAAATCATTTAGATAATATAAACTCTATATTAAAAAACGAAATGTTTGCACGATAAAATAATATATCTTTTCTATAACATAATTTCCCGGGAAATGTTTAACCATTGATCCCTAAATCTTGACAAACATTTTTAGACAAAACAGACTGAGCTAATAATTCAACTACGTCCAAAATCTGCGCACTTTCTTCCTTCATCTTAACACTATCTTCAAACATCGTTAAACAATACGGACAAGCCGTACCTATAACATCAGGTCTCTTCTGTAATAATTGCTCTGTGCGCGCATCTGATACCCTAGGACCTTTATCATCTTCTAACCACATCATGCCACCACCCGCACCGCAACACATACTATTTTGTTTATTCCTATCTATTTCTAAAAATTTCAATCCCGGAATACTATTCAGGATAAAACGTGGATCCTCATATAAACCATTATAACGCCCTAAGTAACAAGAATCATGATAGACAACACTAATATTAACTTCATATTTTGGTAATATCTTTTTTTGTCGCAAAAGTTGAGCTAAAAACTCTGTGGGATGCATAATATTTATATCTAAGCCCAGATCAGTATATTCATTTTTAAATATATTATACGCATGCGGGTCAACAGTCACAATTTGACGAATAAACTTAGATTTAAAACGATCAATGTTTTTTTTGGCTAATTGTTGAAAAAGCCATTCATGTCCTAAACGTCGTGGTAAATCCCCTGAATTTCCTTCCTTAGCGCCTAAAACAGCTACAACCATCCCAGCCGAATCCATTAACTTAGCTAAAGAACTAACAATAAGACGACTTCGCTGATCGTACGACGCCATAGAACCTACAAACAAGAGTATATCAATATCCTGATGCTCAGCCAAGTCATCCCATAAAAAAACATTAGAAAATTTAGAAAACCATTCATTACGCACAACCTTAGGTAACCCCCACAGATTACCTTGTCGGTCGATATTGTTCAATACACGAACAATACCCGCAGGTAACTTTGACTCAGTCATAGTCAAATATCGTCTTAAATCTATAATTTTATCTACATGTTCATTAGCTACAGGGCAAGCTTGTTCACAATTACCACAAGTTGTACAAGCCCATAGCTCATTCTCCATGATAACAGCATCAGTAATAGGTGATAAGTTTTTTGCTGGCAAATGCGAAGATAAGTTTAGGCCCATTTTGTCAGACGAAAATTCCCTTGTAGCATAATCGCGCAATTTAACTAACAAATCCATGGGAGACAAAAATTTACCCGTCGAAGAAGCCGGACAGCCATCCGTACAACGACCACATTCAACACATGCATATAAATCTATAATTTGTTTGCGCGAAAAATCACTAATTTTTTTCACACCATAATAATCTGATGTACCTTCTTCAAAAGGAATAGTTTGCAAAACACCCTGTCTAGATCTGTGCAAAAAAACATTTATAGGCGCAATCAAAATATGAAAATGCTTACTATAAGGGATATACACTAAAAAACAAAATAAAACTAATGCGTGCCACCACCAGCCAATCCAAAAAAATAAATTTTGTGATTCAGGTGAAATAGCCGGTAATAAATCGACCAAAAAAGATGATATCGGTGCATGAAGGTACCATCGATCAATCTCACTTAACATATAACGTTTAACCCAAGCAAAAAATAACAAAGAAACCATAAGTTGTATTAATAAAATAATAGCCCAACTAGATTTAAAATCACGCGTCAATCTAACTAATCGTTCAATATACCTACGATAAAAAGCACCTAAAGCAGCTAAAGTGATTAAAAGCACGATAAATTCTTGAGAAAATTCTAATAACCAATAGTTAAAAAAATCAATCTTGAGATTAGGAAATAAACCAAGTAAAAAAATATCTAAAGCGCCTATTTGTAAAATAATGAAACCATAAAAAAACATTAAATGTAAAAAACCACTGCGCCAATCTTGAAAAAGCTTAACATGACCAAAAACATTTTTAAAAAAACTTATCCAATTAATATCCCAGTCATTACTCTGACCAGAAAAAATAATTCTAACTCGCATAATAACAGAATTAAAAAAAAGTATTAAGGCAACAACAATTGCCACGCAAAATAAAATTCTATGAAATTCATGTCCTATAGGCATTGATCATCCTCCTTAAGTTTTTAATATTAAATTTATCAAAAAAAAATCATATATATTTATGAAATATTTTCTAAGATAAAATAAATATCATAAAACTGAAAAACGAGCCCATATATACACCTATTAACATACTAATTTAATATTTTCAACTGATATACCTGCAAAAAAATAAAGATATCGATAACTATAACATTCATAAAATATTAAAAATAATAAAAAAAATGAACTTAAATGAACTTAAATGAACTTAAATGAACTTAAATGAACTTAAATGAACTTAAATGAACTTAAATGAACTTAAATGAACTTAAATGAACTTAAATGAACTTAAATGAACTTAAATGAACTTAAATGAACTTAAATGAACTTAAATGAACTTAAATGAAATAAAAAAACTATATCCTATAAAGGATATAGTTATCTTTTTTTGTATTCTTTTTACTATTTTATATTATTTATTTACATGTTTTTGACGACGTTTACGATTAAATAGTACAAAAGCTCCCGTTAAAATAACTAGTGTGCTTACACCTATGATATTTGTATAATTCGTAGCTGTATGAGCTAGCTTACCTGGAGCATCAGGCATATGAGGACCACCAGGAGGCATAGGCTTAGGACCACCAGGAGGCATAGGCTTAGGACCTCCATCTGGATCCTTCATATCGTGATCACCTGCAACTTCAGGCTCGCCTCCATGACCCTTTATCGGTCCTTTATGCTGGGAAGGATCTTTAAGAGAACTCATTGGATCATTATTTATGTTTTTAGGATCTTTAGCGAGCGATGGCAAAGCTTGACCCAAGAAATCATTTAAACGATCATTTGGATCATTACCAGTTATTTTAATGGAAACCCCAGGACCATTACCAACTTTTAAGTTAAAAACTTCTGGATTTCTATTATTCAACATTTGATTAAAATTAGGATCATTATTTAAATTAGAAAGTATCGGCTGGATATTGTTAATAAAATTATCAGATGAGCTAGCAGATAGATTTCCTTGATTACACATTCTGTTGACAACAATTTTAATACTATTATTCATTTGTGAATTAAACATACCATTCGGTGGCATTTGTTGTTGACCTGGTCCAAATGGCAATAGATTAATACCTGGTTGTGGCGGTGGAGATGGTTGTGGTTGTGGTTGTGGTTGTGGTTGTGGTTGTGGTTGTGGCGGTGAAGATTGAATAAAACCATTGGAATTGTTATTTCCACCACAACTATGTCCACAAGCTAAAGATTTTATTAATCCACAAGCTTGAGCTTGATTTGAGACAAAAACAGAAGAAGATAAAACGGTTAAACTCATCATAAAAGCAGTTGATAACACCATAGCTTTTTTAAATTTGTTAGTTTGAGTTTTCATCGTTTTATAACTCTCCCTCATATATATGATTTTTTAAAATTAGATTTAAAGATTGAAACCTAATTTAAAATCTCAAATCAATTGCCCAACAACTAATATAGACAATAACATTAATAATGCGATATAGAAATGATAAATTATTGCCAATAATATTTAAAAACACATCTAATCTAAATTTAATTTTTAATATAATTATTAAATAATTTATTTTTATATAAAAATATTTATAAGTTAATAAAAAGCATAATATCGATCAAATTAAAAGCAACACTTTTTATCTAAGTATAAAAAAAGTGTTACCCGGTGTCGAAAATTAATATAACATAAATCTGATATGATTTTATATGAAAAATATAAGGTAATTAATCTATATAATTGCATTATAAAATTTAAAACAGCAAAAAACCTTCTATAATCAACAAGAAGGTTTTTTATATAACTATAAAAAATATGAACAAACCCATTAACAACCTTACCCCAAATCTTTTGTCACCTTATCTTTAAATGATACAGGACTGTTTTCCCATAAAGAAATACGATGAGTCTGTAAAAAAGATAATAACTGTGTTTTTTCACCAGCAGTTAAACATTCTGTATTAATCTTACCCTTTAAAGCTTCATCCATCATATTAACGTGATGCGATAAATTTTTATAACCTTTACGACTAGCCTCATCAATCAACATCATACAGGCCGCTAATCCTTCATAACCCTTACCCTGTTCATATTCACGAACCGTTAACCACACAATCGCATATCGCGTGGCTGTATGATCAACAATAGTTTGATCATTTTTGAATTGAATAGCTTTTTCCACACGACCCTTAGCATGTATCAACCCTAAATCCACTTTTGCACTATTTTCAGTTAATAAAATAGAGGACAAATGCGAAAAATTCATCGTTGACATACCACCATGTCCTCCGCCACCAATAATCTGAAAATTATCTTTTTTACTAGTTCGCATCAAATTATCACTCCTAATAAAATCTTTCTTTTACATACATAATTTAATATGTAATTAAATGTGCAATTGCATATGCAATTAAAGATTTTTTTATTATTAAATATAAATTATTTGGACAAGTCCATCAAAAGATTTAGATCAAACAAAGAACTTGACCAAGAACGCTTGTAAAGGAAGTTTCAGAACCTAATCTAAGGCATTCAAAACTATCATAATAACTATTTTTGTGTTTAAATTCCATAAATAATGTTAAAATATAAAGAAGAAAATATTTTTAGTTTAATGATTTTATCAATAGGTTTGCTTTACCATTTATTTATAAACAAAAAATTAAATTATATCCAAAGCATCCTGATTTAAGTATTTAACTTTAGATTTATACATATATGTTAAATTCCTCTTTTGAATATAAAATTCTATTTTAATATTATTATATATAAAACCACAATATAATTTAAAAAATAGAAATAAATAAAATTATTTTATATTAAATTATTTTTAGTATAAATTTAAAACTATACAATGTATGTGATTTTATCCTAAATTGTTAATATCAGAATAATTACAATATTAGTATTTATGTATCTTTAAAAATATATACAAGGCAACTTTATTGTTAATTTTAAGTTTTATTATAAAATTTTAAAAATTAGCAATAAATACCAATAATCTTTACTAATCGAATATATTAGCATTCTTGGAAAAGTCCAACTAAGATATATGACCTACATAAAAAAGATAATACATATCATAAAACTGGAAAAAGCGCCAATATATATCCCTGTCAACATACTAATTTAATATTTTCAAATGATATACCTGCAAAAAAATAAAGATATCGATAACTATAACATTCATAAAATATTAAAAATAATAAAAAAAATGAACTTAAATGAACTTAAATGAACTTAAATGAACTTAAATGAACTTAAATGAACTTAAATGAACTTAAATGAACTTAAATGAAATAAAAAAACTATATCCTATAAAGGATATAGTTATCTTTTTTTGTATTCTTTTTACTATTTTATATTATTTATTTACATGTTTTTGACGACGTTTACGATTAAATAGTACAAAAGCTCCCGTTAAAATAACTAGTGTGCTTACACCTATGATATTTGTATAATTCGTAGCTGTATGAGCTAGCTTACCTGGAGCATCAGGCATATGAGGACCTCCAGGAGGCATAGGCTTAGGACCTCCAGGAGGCATATGAGGACCTCCAGGAGACATAGGCTTAGGACCTCCATCTGGATCCTTCATATCGTGATCACCTGCAACTTCAGGCTCGCCTCCATGACCCTTTATCGGTCCTTTATGCTTGGAAGGATCTTTAAGAGAACTCATTGGATCATTATTTATGTTTTTAGGATCTTTAATAGAAATAGTTGGATCATTATTCATATTCTTAGGATCTTTAATAGGACTCGTTGGATCATTATTTATGTTTTTAGGATCTTTAGCGAGCGATGGCAAAGCTTTACCCAAGAAATCATTTAAACGATCATTTGGATCATTACCAGTTATTTTAATGGAAACCCCAGGACCATTACCAACTTTTAAGTTAAAAACTTCTGGATTTCTATTATTCAACATTTGATTAAAATTAGGATCATTATTTAAATTAGAAAGTATCGGCTGGATATTGTTAATAAAATTATCAGATGCGCTAGCAGATAAATTTCCTTGATCACACATTCTGTTGACAACAATTTTAATACTATTATTCATTTGTGAATTAAACATACCATTCGGTGGCATTTGTTGTTGACCTGGTCCAAATTGTCCTTGATTAATCGGTCTAGGAGGAAATGGTTGTGGTGCAGGTCGAGGTGCAGGTGGACATGGTTGTGGTGCAGGTCGAGGTGCAGGTGGACATGGTTGTGGTGAAGGTCGAGGCGAAGGTTGTGGTGAAGGTTGTGGTGCAGGTGGACATGGTTGCGGTGCAGGTTGTGACTTATTTCCACAAGCTAAAGCTTTTATTAATCCACAAGCTTGAGCTTGATTTGAAACAAAACCAGAAGAAGATAAAACGGTTAAACTCATCATAAAAGCAGTTGATAACACCATAGCTTTTTTAAATTTGTTAGTTTGAGTTTTCATCGTTTTATAACTCTCCCTCATATATATGATTTTTTAAAATTAGATTTAAAGATTGAAACCTAATTTAAAATCTCAAATCAATTGCTCAAAAACTAATATAGAAAATAACATTAATAATGCGATATAGAAATGATAAATTATTGTCAATAATATTTAAAAAAACATCTAATCTAAATTTAATTTTTAATATAATTATTAAATAATTTATTTTTATATAAAAATATTTATAAGTTAAAAAAAAGCATAATATCGATCAAATTAAAAGCAACACTTTTTATCTAAGGAATTGTCCAATAACCCATATTCAATATTGTTTAAGACCCTAATTTAATGAACAAAAAGCTATTTTTTGTGTTTAAATTACAAAATTACTAATCAGCTCTATTAATATTCCCGCAAAAGTTCAAAGTATAAAAAAAGTGTTACCCGGTGTCGAAAATTAATATAACATAAATCTGATATGATTTTATATGAAAAATATAAGGTAATTAATCTATATAATTGCATTATAAAATTTAAAACAGCAAAAAACCTTCTATAATCAACAAGAAGGTTTTTTATATAACTATAAAAAATATGAACAAACCCATTAACAACCTTACCCCAAATCTTTTGTCACCTTATCTTTAAATGATACAGGACTGTTTTCCCATAAAGAAATACGATGAGTCTGTAAAAAAGATAATAACTGTGTTTTTTCACCAGAAGTTAAACATTCTATATTAATCTTACCCTTTAAAGCTTCATCCATCATATTAACGTGATGCGATAAATTTTTATAACCTTTACGACTAGCCTCATCAATCAACATCATACAGGCCGCTAATCCTTCATAACCCTTACCCTGTTCATATTCACGAACCGTTAACCACACAATCGCATATCGCGTGGCTGTATGATCAACAATAGTTTGATCATTTTTGAATTGAATAGCTTTTTCCACACGACCCTTAGCATGTATCAACCCTAAATCCACTTTTGCACTATTTTCAGTTAATAAAATAGAGGACAAATGCGAAAAATTCATCGTTGACATACCACCATGTCCTCCGCCACCAATAATCTGAAAATTATCTTTTTTACTAGTTCGCATCAAATTATCACTCCTAATAAAATCTTTCTTTTACATACATAATTTAATATGTAATTAAATGTGCAATTGCATATGCAATTAAAGATTTTTTTATTATTAAATATAAATTATTATCAAAATATTTAGATCAAACCTATAAAATATATGACCGAAATCAAAAAGAGAATACAAATCATAAAAAATCTTTACAAAAAAAAAGGATCAATAAAATGGCTTTATATATTATATTTATTAATTATACAGGCACAACCAATAAATACAAACCCTTTTAAGCCAAAAAAGAATCCGACACCCGAACTGTATTGCTTTTATGTCTCATAGGTAAATGAATAGAAAAATTAGTCCCCTTATTCAGGGTGCTGTCAACTTTAATAATACCTCCGTGATCTTCAATAATACGCTGACATACCGCTAATCCCATACCCGTGCCTTCTCGTTTGGTTGTAAAAAAAGGATCAAAAATACGATTTAAATTTTCTTTATCAATACCATTACCATCATCTTCAATCTTTATAATGACTTTATCATATTTTGCGTACCATTTGATACAAACTTTACGTCCCTTAGTACCTTGTAAAGCTTCCAAACCATTTTGAATCAAATTTATCAAAACCTGCTTTACTTGCTCAATATCAGCTTGGATTTCTACAGGTATGCTGGGTGGATATGATATCAATTCATAGCCCATCAAAAAAGATTTAGGCCGAAGCAAACTTAAAACATCTTGCATCAACTGATCGAGCAAAAAACAACTGAAAGAAATCGGCCTGGTTTCACTTAATTTAAGAAACTGTTTTAAAAGATCATTGATACGATCCATCTCACTAAGCATAATGTATTCCCATTTTTTGATAGATACAGATTCCAAAGCAGCTATTTGCAAAAAACCACGTATAGAAGTTAATGGATTACGAATTTCATGTGCCAATCCAGCAGCCAATTGACCTATAGATGATAATTTCTCTAACTTCCTCTGCCTATATATCTCTTTTTTCCAATAGTGCTGCTTCTGAATACGCAAACGTTGGATCGAAATATCAATTAAATCCCTTGAGTTAACGCCATCTCTAGGATAAGAAGCTATACCAACACAATTATTAATAAAATTCTTACGATAACCAATATGATAACGAGATAAACAACGAATAATTATTTTCCTAAAATTATGTAAATTGAGTTCATTACACGAAAAAGCTAAAACAACAAATTCTCTTTGCACCGTTGCTACAATAGTTTTTGAAGGTATTAGCGTCTGCCATTCAAGATTTTTTTTAGTATATTCTGAATTATCATCTCGTTTTTGTATTAATAGTTGCCATGAACTCAGATCTAAACATAAAAAATGATAAGAAGTAACCAATCGAGATTTAAACTTTTGATCAATAAATTTCAAAAAAGACGCTTCATCTATTGCCGATAAAGATAATTTATTTTTTAAATAAACAGGTACAATATTCCTTCTATGTACATATTTTTTCAAATAATTTATCCGGCTATTTATTTTTATCAAATTAAACTTTAAGTTAACAATAGTCTTTTTCATATAAGATAATTTCCAAAAAGCATTATTTAAAATCCAAGAAATACAACCTAATAAAATACCTATGCAAATTCGTTCTAATAGTTCCATAAAAATAAAAGGCGATGTTATCCAAAAAAATTGAAAAAATATATGCAAACAGGTCATCCAAGAAATTAAAAACAAGGGGCGTTGCCAAGTTAATTTTAATAAAAGATATATTGCAATTGACCAATGAATAAAAATCATAGGCAAATGATAAGGGAGAACATTTAAAAATAATAGCTGCATACTAATGATCAACGTATATCCTGGTTTTGAAAACCAAAGGACAGCTAAAGAATAGGTCCTAAGAAGACAAACCATACTCAAGAGCACACCTATAACCAGCATACCGTATATGACTGATGGATTAGCAAAAAAATCCATCTCACTACGTACTGGCAATAAATTCATAGATCCAATATCTCCTTTATTCTAATACGATAAAGCAATTTTCATGAATAAAATATATCGTTACTTAAACTATCCGTAAAACATAAACCGGGATTCGTCAAATTTCGCTATATAAAGCTCTTTTTCGCCCTTACAACTACAAGATCCTTCTAGGAAATAAAATATAAATAAGATAAATTATAATTTCACATCAAAAAATCCAATCAAAATATACATCTGATTGGATTTTTGTATCTTCAAATAAATACCATGATAAGAATGAAATTTATCCAAAATACCTAAAATTAATTAAAAACCAAAAACTGGAAAAAATATAAAAGTTCTTTGTATGGATAATGTAAAAATAAAATGACCGTCCAAACTCAAAATTTAAGATGAACAGTGTCATTCATCCCCTACCAATCCGTTAAATTAGAAGAAAAAAAACAAATAAATATCTAAAAAATTAGCCTAAAGACATAGGATAAACAGGCTTTCGAGACTTGGACATATCTGAAACATCATCAGAAACTTTCATGTCTTCATCTTCACGCATAGATGGAGAAGCATCAACACCTTCAGGTAGCTTGTCCCCCCATGCACGATAATTATTATCTTCTCCATGTTCATGAATAGAGTTAGATACAACATCCATACCAGGTACAACTATATTGCTAGCACCAGCAGCATCTTCAGGAACAAAATTACCATTGCTACCGGGACCATAAGGAATACCAGGATTACCACGTGGATCAACACCAAAAACAGGAGCATCAACACCAAAAACAGGTGGTACTACACCTCTTTGTTGAGGATAGGATACCTTGCAATTCAACAAAGTACTAACTACTGTTTCTCTTAAGATAGACTTAATAGCTTCACTACGATAGCCACTACCTATATTTACAACCCAGTAATATGTACTACCATCTTCTTTGCAAAAGGTCACATTTCTTTGTGTAGGTACATACTCTGATCTTTTATCTGTCTGTTCTTTCAAAGATCTAGGATCACAAATAGTATGCAAAGGAAAAAACTTCTTACGACATAAATAAGATTGCAAACAGTATTTTACAAGCATCGGGAATTGACCTTTAGGAAGAATTTCATACCAATAACGAACTATACGGTCCTTCTTCCCTAAATACACACCCACAGTAATTGAAGACATAGTTCAGCACCTCCGGCATTTATAAAAAATTTTCCATTTATTGAATTTATATAAATGGTAACAGTTTTAAAATATCTTAGTCAACAGAAAAGTTTGTCGAATAATGAGAGACTTTGCAATTATCTACAAAGAAACTACATTAATATTATTCGTCATTTATTTGATGCTAACCTATATATATCCTAATATAAATCTATATAACACAATCTGATGAAAAATTTTTAACAAAAAAACTTATTCTAAAAAAGCAACAAATATTCTAGTTAAAATAGTCTAAATATAAGTTTAGAAAATTAGAGTTATTCAAGATATCAAATATACAGCTTTTATACACCTTTGCTAAAACATACAAAAATACCTGCACATAAAAACATAAAAACATAAAATTATAGTATTAATCGGAATCAACTAATATCAAATAAAAATAAGGAAATCAAAATTTTGAATAAATAAAGGGAAATCAACCCAACAGGATACATTATATAAAAAACACAAAAATTTTTCAAGTTTAAACAATATTTATAATTTGAAAAATGATATTTGGGTTGAACCGAAAGTAATGAAACTTAAAACTAATAATAGAGCATACAATATAAATATTAGTTTTTATAAAACAATATCTTTTATGTTTCCAAAAAAGCGTCACATTATAATGGCTCAAAATTAAAATATACTCATCATAAAAAGAAAAATCATAATATTTGATATTTTATCAAAAATGTACTGAGGTAATTATAGGTAAAAAAACAAAGTGCATATAATCTTTTGTTGAACCAAAATTACTATAACACAAATTGTATTTAATATACATATCAAAATCAAGAAAATAAACAAAAAAATATTTTTTCATTGTAACAACTATAGTTGCTCAGAGAATCAGAAACCTTCTACATTGTCTCCATATAGATAAATCAAAAATAATATATCAATATAATGTCTATGAAAAAAATTCATTTATATAGCAAGAATTTTTTTTTTTATATTTAAGTTTATATATAAGTCTAAATTAAATATTTATAGATTATGAAAAAGAAATTTAATTTTTTTGATATGATTTAATATTCGGATTTTTCAAAACAAATAATATAATATTTTAAATAAATTAAAATTAAATTTTCATTATTTATATACATATAATATTATAAATTAATAATGATAAATGAATAATGATAAATAATGATTATTATGTCGTCTTAAGGTTAACCAAAAGTCTTGTATAATAATCATCATTTACAACCGTTAGCTTAAAAACATTAACACTAGGTCGTGTATTTACTTCAAAAATCCACATCTTACCATTCAAGTCCATACCCATATAAAATCTAAGTCCACAGATACAAGGAAATTCTTTATGGAAAACATAATCAATAATTACAAATATGACATTAATAATATATTCCAATCCAAAAAGGCGCCCTTCTTCATTATCGAACATATCTGATAATTTATACGGACACCCTATGCAAAAAATTGGTTATCATTTTTTCACTAATTAATAATTATGCACAAGAAGCTGTCACCTTACATACACCAAGCTTTTTTTGCAAAATAAACCTAAAATCAAATTTATATTTGACATATGTAACTAACTTGATAGATTGCTGAATTAAATAAAAATTCGGAATGCGTATTTTTTATCTACCCACATACGCAAATCCTTAAAAGATAATTTCCATTTTCGCTCCTGGATTACCATAGATAACACATATATAATCAGGCTAATAAATTTTAATTTTAAAAACACCCCTACCACGTGTACTATGATTAGGCTTTAATACAAAAGAACCATAATTATTTAAAAACCAATTTAAATTTTTCGAAGAAAAAAGTCTCGTTTTAGGTATATGAGGATTTAAAAGAGGATTTTGAAGTAATAATTTTTGTTTAAATAATTTATTTTATAATTGAGGATAAATATGATCCATAAAAAACTCCTTTTAGTATAAAATCATATAAAATAAAATTTTATACTTGTTAAAAAATCTAAATATCCACCAAAAATATTATCTAATAAACATATATATTTATAAATAATTATATATTCATAATAAAAAACAAAAATTCATTAAAAATAAATAAAGACAAAATATGTTTCTTATATACTATGTATATACAAAAATAGCTTTAAAGTTATAAATATCATCTAATTGTATTCAATAATATTTAATAGCCTTTTTTTCGCATAGATATCTCTTTTTCAACCAATTCTTTTACTCCTTTAGGATAATATAATAAACGTATTGTATAACCTGGTGAAGTATATTGACTAAGCAAAGAATTCAAAATCTTATTTGTACCTAAACGATACTCTCTGTGGCCAAATTTAGCTCCAACAATAACATCGCCGGGTTTTAAACCTGCTTCTTCTGCAGAACTTTTTTCATTAACTTCGACAATAACTAAGCCCTCATTGATATCAATATCAACAATTCCGTTTTGTTTAGCATAATATGCCGGTAAAACTTTTAAACCTAGATATCCTCTGTTTAAACTTCCATATTTCAATATATCTTTATATGCCTTAAAAACAAGATTAGACGGAATAGCAAAACCAACACCTTCGATCTTATCTCCAACTAACTTAGCTGTGTTCATACCAATAATTTTACCAAGATTATTAATCAATGCCCCTCCACTGTTACCTGGATTAATAACAGCATCGGTTTGAATATATCTACCAACATCTTCTTTATAAATATCTAAACCTGATTCCATAACCGACAAAGGACCTACGATACCCCTTGAATATACCTGGCGAGAACCTCCTAAAAAACCTATAGCCACAGCTGTTTCACCTTCAACTAAGCTATCTGAATCAGCAACTTCAGCAGCCTGAACACTACCGTTCTTAATGGCCTCTTCTGGTAACTTAGCCTTTAAAACAGCGATATCAGTCATAACATCTACACCTATAATATCTGCCTGAACAAACCACCTAGCAGGTAAATTAAAATCACTTAGTTGATTATTGACCAACAAAATATTAATAGGGCCCTTTAAATTAGCTACCACATGTTGATTCGTCAAAATATGAGCTTCGTTATCTTTCAAAGAAAAAACTATACCTGATGCAGCACTAGACAACAAATTCTTTTCAGCAAAAAAAGTATTATCATTGTTAGACAAGTCCTTACCTACTAAAATCCCCACAACAGAAGGACGAGCTTTTTGAATAGCAGATGTCACAGATACATTTTTTTCATCAATATTATTTCTCTCAACTTTATTTTGTAAAACAGAAGAAGTCATCTTAGGTTCATAAACTTTAGGGGTATAAAAAAAAATAGCTGCCATAAAACCTGTAATCATTGAAGTAAATGTAACAAAAAAAATCAACCGTTTATCCTTAAGTGATTTTTTTAATCGCAAAACACGTTTATCCAAAAAAAATTCCTCCTTCAGATGTATTAAAATTTATAAATATAAATTATATCATCAAGGAAGACATCCGCCTGAATTGAATATGATTTTCAAAACACACCAGAAATAGCCCTTAAAGGCGTTGCTTTATCTGAATAAGTGGGGAATAATTTTATTTTTTCATCATCTGCATCGATAGATAAATAATTTTTAACTGTATTATATGCCAATTCATACACATTATGTTCTTTACTTAAATGAGCTAAATATATATGATGATCATTTTTACTGTTATCCAATATTTTACACAAAGCATGTGCGGATTCTTCATTTGACAAATGACCTTTGCAACTCAAAATACGTTTTTTAATATTCCAAGGATATCTTCCACTACATAACATTGCAACATCATGATTAAACTCCCAAACTAAAATATGAGAACCTATAACAGCTTTATGAACATGAGAACTAACATAACCAATATCTGTGACCACAGATATGGAAAACTGTCGGTTGCATGTTAAACGATAGCCAACAGGATGAGCAGCATCATGAGAAATCGAAAAAGCATACACTTTAAATTGATCTAAATCCAGCACCGTATCGGGCGGAAAAAACAAAATATTTTCCTGGGACACCGGTTTTAATCTTTCAGAAATAGCAGCATATGTGTCCTTGTTTAAATAAACAGGTACATCATGCTTATTTAGAAAAGTACGCACACCACGCACATGATCCATATGTTCATGCGTGATAAAAATAGCATCTATATCTTGAACATTTAATGCCAAAGTAGCTAATCGTTTACATAACTGTAAATAACTAATACCCAGATCAATTAGAACCAACTTACCTCCTAAACCTACAAGTACAGAATTACCAGAACTACCACTAGCGAGCACACTGCAGCGCAAAGAAATAATCACCTCCAAAGTAATACAACTGACAGTCATAATACTTGTCCAAAACCAAAAAAAATTAAAACCAACAAACATATATTAATATAATACACAAATTTTGGCCAGAAAAAATAATACTATAAGTCATTATATAAAATTTAAATATAAAATAAAATATATTTGTATTCAAAAATCATAAAAACATTAATTGCAAGATATAAAATAATATGATATCCTGTATTTAAAATATTAAATATATCGATAAAAATTAAAATATCTAATAAATCAATCGAGTAGGTGAGGTATGCAAATAAAAAAAATAATATCGCAAATATATAGAAAAATCCAAAAAAATAAAGTTAATAAATCATGCGAAAAAAAATATAATAAAAAAAATCTAACAAAAAAAATAATATTAATATTATTATCATCGTTAATATTAAACACTTTATTAACTTATTCATTAATTAAATATATGAACAATGATAACAATATTTCATTAGATAAAATTAATAATGATTATAAAAAAAATAATACCTATCCTATAGCTAATATTAATCTAAATGAAAAAAACATAATCCAGGAAAATATAACAAAAACATATCCCAGGGCTAAGAAATCTATAATATCTATTCAGGGCTTCAAAAAAAATCACAAAAATACCAGTATAAACATCAAAAATACAGGTTCAGGAATTATATACCAAATAAAGAATAATAAAATATATATTATAACTAATTATCATGTTGTAGAAGATGTGGATATTATTGAACTAAAAACATCTTCAAACACTGATATGAACCCTCAGTTTATTCTAGCTAAAATAATCGGACAAAATAAAGAAAATGATTTAGCTATCCTTGAAACAGAGTTCAAACCAAATTTAGAAATTGAACCAGCTTTAATAGGCAATTCTAATAATATTAAAATAGGTGAATCGATTTATGTAATTGGTAACCCTTTAAATTTAGGTGTTTCCATAACATTTGGTATTGTCAGTTCAATGACTAAGATTACAAATCCCATTCAATCTAATTTAATAAACGTTATCCAGACTGATGCCGCTATTAACAGCGGTAATAGCGGCGGAGCTGTATTAAACAGCAAAAGCGAAGTAATAGGTGTAACAAGTTCAAAAATCAAACAAATTGGTGCTGAAGGTTTAGGATTTGCTTTGCCTATTAATGAAATTTTATATATAGCAAATTCAATAATTAACAATCACCAAAATTTTAATAACAATCTTGATGTATTACAATTAAAATAACATTTAAAAATCCATCTATGTAATACTTATTGGATTTTTAAATGTATCTATAAAATAAAAAGTACATAATTTTCTGCTTATTTTTATCTATAATAAAAAATAGATTAATTCTAAAGAATCAATTGAAAATAGAATTCAAAATAAATGTAGCATCACGATGGGAACCAAAAGAAACCATTGATACACGAGTATCTAATAAAGTTTCTATGCGCTTCAGATAATCCAAAGCCTCTTGAGGTAAATCATCGAATGAAGTTATACGATCAACATCTACTTTCCAACCTGGATAATATTCATAAACAGGCTTACACATAGATAATTCTTCGCAATCAGCAGGATAAGTGTTGATTTTTTTGCCATTCAATTCATAAGCAACACAAATAGCTACTTGAGGTAATCCTGTCAATACATCTAAAGAATGTATTGATAAATCTGTAACACCATTAATAAAACTTATGTACTTAGCAGCAACAGCATCAAACCAACCAATACGACGCGCACGACCAGTAGTTGTACCATATTCTTTACCAGCTTCGCGTATATAAGAGCCTGTATCATTATCTAATTCCGTTAACAAAGGTCCATCACCCACACGTGTACTGTATGCTTTCAAGACTCCTAAAACCCGTTTAATATGTTTTGGACCAACGCCTGATCCAACACATATGCCACCAATAGTTGGATTAGAAGAAGTTACGAAAGGATAAGTACCATGATCTAAATCCAGCATAGCTCCTTGAGCACCTTCAAAAATGATTTTCAAATTATTAGCTATAGCTGAAGACAAAAGGACAGATATATCTGTTATACGGGATGAAAGTAACGTAGCTGCTTTAATATAAGATGCCTCAATCTCTGTCGTCAATATAGGTGGAGCAGTATCATACAAAACTTTCATACGTAAATGATGATTCCAACATTTACGTAACTTAGTTAAAAATTTATGAGGATCCTTCATATCAATAACTCTTAATCCATTACGTGATACTTTATCACTATATGCAGGTCCGATACCTTTACCTGTAGTACCGATACGATTAAAATCACGCAAACTCTCTTCTGAAGCATCTAACCAACAATGTGTAGGAAGAATAAGATGGGCTCGCTCGGAAATGAAAAGATTATTAATTTTTTTACCTGTAATTTTTTCTAAAGATAATATCTCCTCGGCCAATGCGAGTGGATCAATTACAACCCCATTGCCAATGATACAATCCGTATCGGGATGTAAGATACCAGAAGGTAATAGGTGAAGTTTATAGAGACCGCTTGATGTATGAATGGTATGACCAGCATTATTACCACCTTGACATCTTACAACTAAATCAGCTTTCTGAGACCAAAAATCGGTGACCTTACCCTTACCTTCATCACCCCACTGCATGCCGACAATAGCTACTGTAGTCACTTGCTTAACACCCCTACCAAACCGTGTTTGATCATCAATATGTAGATGAATTTGATGAATTATTGGTTTTATTTATTTTAACACTTTAAAATAGTCAAATTATATACATAAAAACAACTCAACTACCTTTATCAAAACTTAAAAACTTATTGTAATTTTTTAAAAATAATAACTCTATCTTACCTGTAGGACCATTACGTTGTTTACCAATAACTATTTCCACTATATTCTTTTTTTCTGTTTCTAAATCATAATAATCTTCTCTATATAAAAAAGCAACCACATCCGCATCTTGCTCAATAGAACCGGATTCACGCAAATCAGACAACATAGGGTGCTTATCTTGTCTTTGCTCAACAGCTCGAGACAACTGAGAAAGCGCTAAAATAGGAACATCAAACTCACGGGCCATTAATTTCAATGCACGAGAGATATCAGAAATTTCTTGCTGCCTATTATCTTTACCTCTCCCTGTAATCAACTGCAAATAATCAATAATAACTAAATCCAACCCTTGACGCGACTTCAAACGACGCAACTTAGCGCGCATATCAAAGATCGTTGATCCAGGAGTATCATCAATAAAAATAGGAGCTTCAGCTAACACACCTATCGCCATAGCTAACTTTTCCCAATCACTATCCTGCAACTCACCCGTACGAAAAACTTGCGCATCAATTGACCCTTCAGAAGAAAGCATACGTAGCGCTAACTGAGGCGCAGACATCTCAAAAGTAAAGATAGCAACAATTTTTTTGGAACGAATAGCTATATTTTGGGCTAAATTTAACGCTAATGCTGTTTTACCCATACTGGGACGCGCAGCTAAAATAAAAAGATCAGAACTTCGTAGTCCAGAAATAATTTTATCTAGATCAACAAAACCAGTAGATAAACAATTAAGCATATCATCTTTATTTTTAGAAATAGAAGATAATTGATCATAAGAAGACATAAGAACATCATGCAAAGGTAACATATCACCCGAAAGACGATTTTTAGATAAATCTAAAATTTTTTTCTCTGCTGTATCTAAAATCTGAGATATATCATCATAAGATTCATAGCCTAATTTAACCACATCAGTGGCCGCAGAAATCAAACGTCTTAAAAGTGATTTCTCCTCAACTCTTTTAGCATAGTATTCAACATTGGCAACTGTAGGTACAGCGCGAACTAACTGAGATAAATATGCCACGCCTCCTACAGCTGTCAATTTATCATGATCACGAAGTTGAGAAGTCAATGTCAAAACATCAATAGCGCTACCTGATAAAGACATACGCTGCAAAGCAAAAAATAATTCTTTATGAGAAGGTACATAAAAATCATTTGCCTGCAAACGATCTCCCACAAGAAAAAAAACACTTGAATCTAGAATGATTGATCCTAAAACAGCCTGTTCCGCTTCCGTATCTTGAGGGGGTACACGATTATCTAAAGCGGTAACCATTTAAAACAGCTCCCATTTAAATAAATAATACCCAAAAATCGTGTTGGAAATTTATATAAAATATATGAAAAAATATCTATAATATAGCTTATTAATTTAATTCATCGCCATTTTATTATTTAAATAACATAAAAATTAATTAATATCATCTGATACAATCTTAACGTTAATTTTAGCAACATGTTTTGGATGTAAACGAATTTCCATTTGATAAGTACCTAGATTACGTATTGATTCTGTTGTTTTAACAACCTTTTTCTTGTCCAAGGAAATACCGAACTGCTCTTCAATAGATTTACAAACATCCGCTGATGTAACAGAACCAAATGATTTACCATCTTTACCCATTTTCAAACCTACAGTAATATCCGATTCCGATAACTTGCTCGATATCCTTTTAGCCATAGCAATTTGCTTCTCTTCCTCTTTTTGATCCAGAATTTTTCGTTGTTCCAAAGTCTTCAAATTACCTTTATTAGCTAGTTCAGCCAATTTCCTCGGTAACAAAAAATTCCGACCATAACCGCGGGTAACATTAACTACATCACCTTTTTTACCTAAGCGATTTATCTGTTCTAACAAAATAACTTGCATAAATCCCATTATAAAACACACCTTCCTAATATTAAATATATTTTTTTAATACTGATAACAATTTCACTTTAGCCTGTGACAAAGAAATATCTTTCAACTGGCAAGCTGCGTGAGTCAAATGACCGCCACCGCCCATCTCTTCCATTAAAACTTGCACATTGTAATGGCCAGAAGAACGAGCGCTAATAGCAATCAAACCATCGATTCTCTTAGCAACAACAAATGAAGCTTCTACCCCACGCATAGACAAAAGTGTATCAGAAACTTGGGCAATGATTAATTGATCAATCAATTGATCTTCATCAGCCACCACAATAGAGATATCTTCTGAAAAAAAGAAAGCACTTTGGACTAACTTAGACCGAAGAATATAGTGATCCCAATCTTCTTCTAACAAATGACCCACTAAAGATAAATCGGCCCCGCATCGCCTCAAAAAAGAAGCAGCATCAAAGGTTCGCGACCCAGTCCTAACAGAAAAATGATGGGTATCAACGATAATTCCGGCCATTAAAGCAGTTGAAACTAATGGGTCTAAAAACAAACGACTTCCTTGATATTGTAAAAGCTCTGCCACTAATTCACAAGTTGATGAAGCAGATGACTCTAAATAAACCAACAAAGGATCTTTTACAAACTCTTCTCCACGACGATGATGATCTAAAACAACAACACGACCTTGGGCTAATTCTAAAACTTTAGGTGAAACAGCAAGTCGCGGTATATGTGTATCAACTAAAACAACCAATGTATTAGGATCTTCAGCTAAAAATTTAGCACGCTTCTCGTCTATTAAAAAGTTAGATAATGTTTCATGTCCTTGGATTAATTTTATCAGATAAGATATCGATGATGAAGACTCGTCTAATAAAATAAGCGCTTTTTTTCCATGTAAAGAAACTAAACTAGCCACCCCAAGAGACGCCCCAAATGCATCAAGATCTGTATTTACATGGCCCATAATCAACACACATTCATTTTTACGCACTAAATTTACTAAACTATGAGCAATCGTCCTAACCCATACACGTGTTTTCTTTTCAACAGCATTGCTATGTCCTCCATAAAAATTAATTTTTTCACCGGAATGAATAGCAACTTGGTCCCCTCCCCGCGAAAGTACTAATTCTAAAGCTTTCTGTGCGTGTTGGGAACGTTCTAAATAAGTACGCCCTATATTAGCAATACCCATACTTATCGTTATTGGTATACGACAATAAGAAGTTACTTCACGTATACGCTTAAGAATTTGAAAACGCGAATCAATAAGACGTTCCAAAGAACGATTGTTCAATACAAAGAACATCCGATCAGTATCTATGCTTTTCATAATAATATCATAATCAGAAGACCAATCAGATAACGAAATAACAACTTTAGATAATAAAAGAGCACTTTCTTGATCAGGTAAGGTCCGACTAGCTTCATCGTAGTTGTCGATATGCAAAAAACCAAAAGTTGTTTTTTCATTCTCACATTTCTTCTGCAACATCTCCAACTTAGAACAATCTTGTACAATCAAGAAACGCTTAACAGGATCATTTTCTAAATTATACGTTCTATCCGCTAGACGAACAGACATCTGTAAAAAAGACGGATCCCAATCAGTAAAAATATCTCTAACATATAGACCTAAAATTATATCTTTAGGCGTCGATGAATTTATATTAGAAATATATGAATTGTACCAAACAATTTTCATATTCTCATCATAAAAAATAATACCCACCGGCAAGTGACCTAAAGCTTGACAGGTGTTTTCTTTAATTGTCTTATTAATCGACAATATATAATTAAAACGCTCTTTTTGTAAAATGCGTTCCCAAAAAAATTGCAAAAATATGCTAAACAAAAAAAAAGCCCAAATAATAAATGCTTCGTTTAGTTCTCCAAACCAAAAAAACCAAACAAAGCCCGAAAACAAACCAGTAAACATCGTTATAAAGTAACAGGGAAAATACTTTTCAAATCTCAACATGAAATAAACATCCCCTTGAATACTCGAATATGGTTTGCAACTCCTATGTTTCTGTTTTTTTATAAAAATTTTCAACTATGTAAAAAATCTAAAAAACAGCACAAAAAATGAAGGAACAAAAACATATAAAAGGAATTGCGTCTAGCAAAAAGGGGATAAAAAAGATAAATTATTTAGAAGATATGCGATCTCGCAATGGCCAAAAAATATCTAATATGCCAGCAATAAATAACACAACAGATAAAGGACTATACAGAAAAACTAAAAAATTGAAAAACCAGAACCATCGCTTACGCAATTTACGCTTGTATATTAAAAAAACAAAGAAAGATAATCCTTGTATAACCATCAATATATGAAAAATCAACAAAATATTTAAATTGTATATAGCAGACTCATTTATTATAGAAATAAAAACCGATAATAAAAAAGCTAATATAAAACCATAGACTAAGTTCTTGTTAAAACGCCAAAGATAAAAAGGTGGAATAGGATTTATACGTAAATTGAAGCGTTTTAAAAAAAACGTCGCCAAATGATAATTCAAAAAAATAGCGCTAGAAGTAATTACCAACCAAATAACAGGGATAATCGATAGCCAAAAATCTTTAACCTTTTCCAGATATTCCTCATTCCAAACTTCTACATTGTAACTAAGAATATCTTTCTTTATTTTTAACCACATATTTTCGAGAGGTAATTGTAATGTTTCTTCAAAAAAAGAAACATATGAAAAAAACAGCCACCAAACAATACTAAAAATACCAGAAAGCAACAAAATTAAAAAAATAGCATCAAAACCCTGATATTTATTTGAACTATAAACTTTACCCATCAAAATACCTAACAAAATAAACCAGGTAATAAAAGGTAACAAATTAACAAATTGGAACCAAAATATAAATAAACCAAACACCGTTGTTAATAGTAGTGACCATTTATCCACAATAGTAATCATCATGATAGGTAATGGGAGTAATAAAATATATATCCAAGCAAATAAATTAATTCCAGGGATAAACATAGCTAAACTTAGACCAAAAACAAAAAATACCCAAAAAAGGGATTGATATTTCATAAAACGGGGACTAAGCATATGATTACCCATCACTTCCTAATATTAAATCTTTTTAGTTTAAATAATAATAGGATATATTAATAGTTTATCTATCTCTATAATGAAAGAACAGAGGTTGCCATAGCAAAAAAAATGCAGCCCCTGCCCGTTTGCAAAAATTAATACGAATCAATCATTAACATAGGGAATTAGTGCCATCTGTCTAGCCCTTTTAACTGCACAAGTAAGTCCCCTTTGATACTTTGCGCATGTTCCTGTAACACGTCTAGGTAATATTTTACCTCTTTCACTTATAAATTTACGCAATAAATCCGTATCTTTATAATCGATAAACTTGACCTTATTAACTGTAAAATAACAAACCTTACGCCTTTTATGTCCTCGTTTCCTAGCCAATGAATACACCTCCTTACGCTTACTTTAAAATAAGTCAAAAAGGTAAATCATCCTCAGAAATATCTACAGTTTTCCCTGTATCATCAAACGGATCTTGATGCCTCTTAGCTTTATCATCCTGAGGTTTAGAAAACTTATTGTCAGGAATCATATTTCCGCTATCCATATCTTCTCTCCTACTACCACGAGAATCCAAAAAGCGTACATCATCCGCTACAATATCAGTGGTATAAACCGTGACACCTTCTTGATTGTTGTATTTACCCGTTTGAATCCGACCTTCAACAGCAACCAATGATCCTTTTGAAAGGTAGAATAAGAAAAATTTATCCATTCTATGCTCATCATATAAAGAATAAATATCTTCCTTCTCAGAACCGTACGGATATCTTTCGATATATACGGCTCGCCAGTTGTTAAAATAATAAAATGACTTTAATTTTATAAAAATATAAATAAAGCCATTTAATTAATAATAAATGCACGTATTATCATAATAATTAAGATCTCACATCTTTTAATGATAATAGAGCATATACTACAACCTGTTCCCCTTCGCCATGTACGCAGCTTTCCTGCAATCAAACTAATATGGGAACTCCGTTACCTTATTAAATGTTTCACTTATTAAATATCCCAATTATTAAATGTTTAATAAAATCAAACACCAACTTAGGTAATCCCCATGTTGCCATCACTTACCCAAAATCAGGTTTCTTAGGCTTCCCACTCATCTTTTTCTTAAAATAAAATTTTTAAGACGGTAAAATTTTTAAAAAACATCCAACTAAAACTACCTAAAGTTGAACATTTAAATTTATATATACAAATTACCTTTTATATATAGGGTGTGCACACCCACCTCAGATTAGAATTCAAGCAATTCAGCTTTAGCCTTAAAACCAAGCAACACCTCAAGATAGGCAGATATGCTTTGTATATAAGCAATATCCCTACATAAACCATGCTATGTTCCCAAAAAACGTTTCCGCTTATTTGGTAAGGTTGGTGTTGTACTCTCTAAGCATACGCTATATGAGAGAAAATAAGAAATGACCTCAATGGGCGCACGTAGTTTGCACATGTTTCTGCTAAATTACGCCATCCAACCACAGGAATAAAATCAGCTTCCTTTTCACCCTGTGCATTGCTAAAACGCCTATTAACAGCAACTTTGAAACGAACTAATTTAACTCCACTACCAGTGGAATGGAGTTCCGGATCATGCGTAAGTCGCCCAATAAGTATTACGCGATTTAGCAAAAAAACAACCCCTTGAAGTGAAAAATAAAAATCATCCGTTTTAAAAAAAAACTAAGCTGGTATACATGTCGTTAAATAACGAAATACATTCTCATTTATAGACATTGATCTATTTAATTCTTTGACTGTTTCCTCATGACCGGAAAACTTGCATAATATATATATACCTTCTTGATAACGCTTAATGGGATAAGACAAACGACGCTTCCCCATTTCAGAAATATCATTTAATTTACCACTATAATTAGCGATAATATTCTCGACATTAGTACGTATACCCTTTAAAATTTCCTCATTTGCATCTGGGCGAATAATAAACATTAATTCATATTCTCTTATGGACAAGGCTTTATCTTTCAACAATAGTATCCTCCTCCCTCAAACAAACGAAATTAATTTCAAATATATATATAAAAATCACCAAAACAAAGGTGAAAAAACAAACGTACAGCAGGCAACATTGTAACATAATAGTAAGGTATACAGCAAGGTAATTTTGGCAACCAAATCCTAAAATAGGATTCTTTTATCTGAAAGAAAACAAAATTAAGTGTTATGACGAAATAAAATTACATCCCCATCACAAATGATATATTGTTTGCCTTCAAGACGACAAAGTCCTTGTTCTCTAGCTTTACTAAAAGAACCACATTGACATAAATCCTGCCAAGAAATAACCTCAGCAGCAATAAAACCCCTAGATATATCTGTATGAATCTTACTAGCAGCTTCGACAGCATCAGAACCACGGATAACATTCCACGCCCTAACTTCTTTTTCCCCTGCAGTAAAAAAAGTAATATATCCGAGCAAATTATAAGTGGTCCTAATTAATAAATCCAAAGCTGGTTCTTGCATACCTAACTCCTGTAAAAAATCCTTCTTATCACTTTCATCTAAATTAGCTATTTCGGTCTCTAATTTTATACATATAGAAATTACTTCTGCCCCACGTTCTTTAGCTCTTTGGTTAATAGATTGTAAATGAGGATTTTTATCTAAATCTTCATCCGTCATTGGATCATTAGTATTAACCACATATAACATTTTCTTATGAGACAAACAATTAAGAGATTGTAAAAAAGATTTTTCTGTATCATCAAGCTCTAAATCCTTTAAAAGCTTAAAATCACCTAACCAAACTAACGCTTTGTTTAACGTAGCTACTTCCATCTTAGATGTTTTATCACCTGACTTAAGCTTAGACTTTAGTCTATCCAAGCGACGCTCAATCGTTTCTATATCAGCTAACATAAGCTCTAACTCAACTGTCTCTAAATCGCGTATAGGATCCACACTACCTTCAAAATGAATAATATCTTCATCTTCAAAGCAACGTAAAATCTGGACGATAACATCTACATTACGTATATGACCTAAAAAAGTATTTCCCAAGCCTTCACCTTTACTTGCTCCCCTAACAATACCAGCAATATCAACAAACTGTACAATCGTTGGTACAACACGCTTCGAATTAACAGCCTCTTTTAACTGATGCAAACGATCATCCGGAACCATCACATTACCAATATTGGGTTTAATAGTGCAAAAAGGATAATTATGAGCTTCCACTTGAGATTTAGTAATGATATTGAAAAGAGTCGATTTACCAACATTGGGCAAACCAACAATACCTGCTGTCCACAAAATAACGACATCCTCTCTAAATTTAAAAACCATGAAATAAAAAATACAACAAAAACAATCAAATTTAAAAATAAAACGCATATAACATTAGTTCATCTGAATAAAAAAACATTAAAAAATATCAACAAAAAAATCGATTATAGTTAAAAAACAACTTTAACACAAACTCATAAACAAAAATCCCAAAACTGAAAATAAGTTGTTTTTTCAAAAAATAAAATAATAAACCATAAAAGAGGTATAGCGATCTAAATTATAACCCACACTGATACTTGTGAAAATCAAGCATTACAAAAAACTGATTCATCGACTTGGAAATACATAAGGTATAGAAAGGAGATGCATATCATAAATACCGCAAAATCTTTAGATAAAACCAATAATTGCAAGTACCAATATATCGATTATAAACAATACAAATCAAATAACCAAAATCACCAGTTAGGATCATTGATCGAAAATAATTGGTTATCTCAAAACAAAATTTTGGACAAAAACAACCCTTTAATCTGTATATGTATAGGATCAGATGGTATACCAGGAGACTCCTTAGGCCCATTTGTAGGATCGTTATTAATGCGACGAAAAATATCTGATCTTGTTATATATGGCACATTAGACCAGCCTGTACATGCCCAAAATTTGATATCAGTACTTAGTAAAATAAAAATGGCACATCCAAAAAACCACATCATAGCTATAGATGCATGTTTAGGAAAAAAAGAACTTATAGGCTATATTCGTGTAGGGAGCGGACCTCTATATCCCGGTGCAGGTGTACAAAAAAAATTACCCGCTGTAGGACATGCTCATATATTAGGTATTGTGGGAGATAAGAAGAAATCATCTTTAAATTCATTGAAACGCGTCAGAATGAACGTTGTATTCAATATGGCCGAAATTATAGCTAAAGGTATATCAGAAATGTTGAAACAAAACGCATTAAATCAAATAAGAACAAACAATAATGCATAAAAAATATGATTAAAATAAAAAAATAAACTTATTCTAAAAAATTTAATATAGAATATAAAAAACTAAATATAATTCAAAACTTGTAAATCAACCTATAGATATAAATAAAAACAAATAATATAATCTAGTTTAGTTTGATTTACCTTGATATTTAATCTAGATATTTTTAATTTAGAAACAAACTAAATTTTAATCAAAAAATAAATTATATTAAATATTCACTACTATTAATTTATAAAGAAAAAAAATAAACAAAATCAATAAACAAACAACCAAAAGATAAAAAACAACTCTGAAGCGAAAATTTATATATTTTATCAATGTTACATAAATAATAAATATAAATATGAAATATTCATCAAACAAAAAATCACAAAATGATTTTTTAATAAATTTTAAAATGAGAACTAATAATTGTTTTAAGTATACGTTGGACTTACCTAGAAATATTAATATAGCGCCAATTAGTATGATGTAATTTAAAAACAAAAATAGCCATTATCATAGCTTTTGGTTCATTAGATTAGGTTATTAAACTCTCTTACACGTGTTTTGGGACAAACTCTTTATCATAACTTAAAACACTTACAAATTAAATAAAAAACCAAAAATAGCTGCTTATCATAGCAGTTATTTTTGGTTTATAAACATAAAATCATAAATTAAAACAAAAATTATAGCTTGAAAAATTACATCTCCACACCCAAAGTATCTTTCATACACTTCATAATACGCTCTAATTCGTCCTTAGAATTATATACAATCTCAATTTTACCCATCTCTTTATTTTTATTAGCACGGATCTTAACGGGTGTATCTAGTAAATTACATAAAACATCTTCGTATGAATGAAAAATATTCACCGCTTTATTACTAACATTTTTTTCGGGATCTTCTTTAACTAAAAGTCTTTGAACTAGATCTTCTAACTGTCTAACACTCATCCCATGTTTAATCACTTTATCCGCTATTTGCTTCTGCTTGTCCTCTTCTTTTAATGAGATTAAAGCTCTCGCATGACCCATTGTCAGAGTTCCACAAGAAACATAATTCTGAATAGTCAGAGAAAGCTTAAGAAGTCTTAAAATGTTAGCAACATGCGGTCGACTCTTTCCAGTCCTGGCAGCTAATTGCTCTTGCTTTAAACCAAATTTGTCCATCAAAACACGATAAGCATTAGCAACTTCAATTGGATTCAAATCTTCCCGCTGCAAATTCTCGATTAAAGCTATCTCCATCATCTGTTCTTCTGTCAAAATTCTTATTACAACAGGAATCGATGTCATCCCTGCTATTTTAGCAGCACGAAATCGTCTTTCACCAACGATTATTTCATATAAATTAGATTGTTTTCTTACCACAAGTGGCTGAATAATACCATGATGAATAATAGATTGAACAAGTTCTTTTAATTTTTCTTCATCAAAATGACAACGTGGTTGATAAGGATTAGGCCTCATAGCAGAAATAGACGCTTGAATAATAGATTCTCCCTCTAAAGGTAATAAAGAATCTAGACCTCTCCCAAGTCCCTTGAAAGACTTTTTTTTCAACTCACTGCCCATCTTCAGCTACCTCCTTAGCCAAGTCCTGATAAAACATGGCACCTCGAGATCTAGCATCATATTGAAAAATAGATTGTCCATGACTGGGAGCTTCTGACAAACGTACATTCCTAGGTATAATAGTGCGATAAACTCTTTCATTAAAATAATCTTTAACTTCTTGCATCACCTGAGAAGAAAGATTAGTACGAGCATCATACATGGTTAATAAAACACCTTCAATGAACAAATCTTTATTTAAATGCTGCTGGACAATTCTAACTGTTTGAAGCAATTGACCTAAACCTTCCAAAGCATAAAATTCACATTGAATCGGTATCAAAACCGATTGCGCAGCTGTTAAAGCGTTTAAGGTAATAACACCTAAAGAGGGGGGACAATCAATAATAATAAAGGAAAAAGAATCATTTATCATTTGAAAAGCATTTTTCAATCTCAGTTCTCTAGATATCGTCTGCGCCAATTCAATCTCTGCACCAGCTAATTGTAAAGTTGCAGGCAACAAGTATAAATTATTCACACTTGTTTCTAATAAAACCTCTTCCAAAGAAGCTTCATGAATTAATAAATCATATATGCAATTTTGAACAAGTGATTTATCAATACCTAAGCCACTCGTTGTATTACCTTGCGGATCAATATCAACAAGTAATACCTTATAACCCAGAAGCGCTAATCCAGCAGACAAATTAACTGAAGTCGTTGTTTTGTAGGGTGGATTTATAGAAATCCCCACTCCGAACCGTACGTACGATAGCAATAATATAAATATTTCTCGCTATACACCGTACATGAAAGTTTCCTTTCATACGGCGTTATATAATATCAAAAATCAAAAATATAAATTATTGATTTTTGATTATAATAAAGGACCTATACCTAAATTAAATTTCTTTAATTTCCAAAGTTATATGATCCTACTCATATAAGATATTCTCATAAATAATCATGCAAATAATTGAAAATCTCATTTCCACGTTCCAAACCAGCTAGCCTTCCCTTATATTTTTAGGCGGAAACTCTGTATCTGTCGATCATCAATCTTCATTAGATGACGTCTTTATCCGAAAGAAAAGATACTCGACCCCAATCTAACAGATACTTAAAGTAATTTCTTCGCAAAAAATAATTCACCTTAAATATATTTCGGCCCTCCGACATCGATTATCAAAGTCGTCTTCACCTGGCTTCAAACATTATAGATTTAAATGTCTGCAGGAGTCTTAAGGACATAATGCTAATATTAACTAAAGCATTATGATCACTGATTTAGTTCTAGCCCTCTAAAAACAAAGAAATACTATCAAGGAAATAAATCACATGAAAAAATAACAAATAAATCTCGTTAATAGATAGGCTGTCTGTTTTCAAATCAGAAACGTGTCGCACTCTTTCAACGTATACGGCTCTCCAGAAAATCGTACTCGGCATAAATTGTTATATATAAAACTGCCTCAACGCAGAAACAAACCGCCTCATACAAACCTTCCTCTCTTCCTTCGCCAAGTACTAGGCTTTCCCTAGCTCAAACTACTATGAAGAGTCCGTAACCTTAGTTAACAAATTAACCTTAGGTCATCTCCGTTTTATTTACCGTGACTTTATGAACAGCTTAGGTTGCCTATCGCTTCTTTAAACAATCTATGTACATAACTAATGCACTCTCGGCAACCATCAGGAGTACAAAACCTGTGGACAAAAGATTTTGTAATGGTTAACCATATGCTAAAAAACATATCCCAGGGGGTAGAGGAAATAAGAAGCTAAGCTTCAGGAAACCACCTTAACCTTACTATTCTCAACCAATTAAAATTAAAAAATTTCAGCATGCTTTGGTCCTAAAATAATGTTTCCATTTTTAGTAAGCTGTTGGTTGATAAGATTTCTCCCTAATCTTATATAAAATACTGTCAAAGTAACTCACGGACGCACGCCCACGCCCCCTTTTTGGTTGGCAATTGCTATTATTCTAGAATTATTCACCTGCTATTGAATCTCCTTAACTGTAAGGTTTATGCTAAATGGTCAAAAAATTCAGCATAATATACATTTACATACGTTTCGTATAAAACGTACACAAACCTGTTAACACATATTTAAATGTCTCTACCCCCTATCATAAAAAAACTTCCTTTTTAGTATGCAACAAAAATTATGAATATCAAGTGTATTTACAAATAAAAACCAAACAAAATCAATTTTTGTCTACAAATCCAAAAATTTCAAGAAATAAAAGATTAATTAAATATTTTTTCAAAAATAAGAAAATAAAACTCCAAAGGAGCCAATTATAAAATATGACTAAAGATTCAATAACCAAAAAATGGCTAAATTGGTCTGGTAAAGAAATGAAAAATCATAATATTGAAACAATAGCCACAGAATACATTATACCAGGTCAATTCCAACCTAGATCTAACCTAGATGAAGATAAATTAGAAAACCTGTGCCAAACAATCCGCATACACGGAATTATGCAACCAATTATGGTAAGAAAAAAAGATGAGCTTTATGAATTAATAGCCGGAGAAAGACGTTGGCGGGCAGCTAAAAAATTAAATCTACCGACGGTACCAGCCATTGTATACAACTGGAATGATTTGCAAGTAGCCACAGCTGCTTTAGTAGAAAATTTAGAACGAGAAGATCTATCAGCAATCGAAGAAGCAAAAGCATATCAAAAATTGCTAAAAATACAAGGCGGAACACAAGAAGCACTAGCCAAATGGCTAGGTAAATCACCTTCAACGCTAGCTAATAAATTAAGATTACTCCAGCTATCGACACATGTACAGTCAGCACTCTTGCATAAAAGAATCACAGAAAGACATGGCAGAACTTTATTGTTACTTAAAGACAAAGAATTAGAAAAAAAAATATTGGAAAAAATTATCAAAAATTCATTTAGCGTCAAAGATACAGAGGAATACATAAAAAAAATAATGGATAGAGAAAAAACAATAAAAAAAAGCGAAGAAACAAAAATATCACGTACCTCAAAAAAAGATTTACACAGCGCCTGCAATACCATTAGGCGTTCTGTGAAAATTGTCCAGAAAACAGGCTTTGATGTAGAAGTTGAAGAAAGGCCCCAGGATACATGGTATGAAATATTGATTAGAATCCCTCGTTAAAAAATATCCTCAAAAAAACCAAAAAATATATTTTATATCAAAAAAATATATTTTATATATAAATAAAAAAACCGCTATAGGATTATAAAATATTATTCCTAAGCGGTTTTGGTTATATAAAGAAATATTATTAAAAATAAATTTATATTATATGTAATAATTCATTTAAAAAATAATGATTTTCACATAAATTTGATAATGAATTTTTGTATATTTATCATTATAATTAATATTATAAATATAAATAATTTATTATTTATACAGTTGATAAAATAATTTATAAATTATTTCTAGACATTAAAATAAAAAAATACCAAATAAATAAATATATGATTTTTTTATTATTTATTAATTAAAAAAATAATAAATAGAATTATATTTAATTTAATATCTAAAATATTTTAATTCATAAAAATAATTTTAATAAAACACTAGATATATATTTATTTTTAGATTATAATATAAGAAAATATATATAATAATCTAATTTGATAATTAAATAATAATCAAAATAAAAAATATTATTAAAATATTATTTTGTTCAAAATATAATACTATTTTTAGTTTTAATAAAATAAATATTATTAAATATTACAATTAAATTTAATTAATAAAAAAATTTTTTTTAACTTAACATAAATTTAATTTAGAGTTTTTATAAAACGAAAATATAAAAACACCTTTCTATTGACCAATATAACTAGAGGTTGATAGAATTGGTAGGTAGGATTGATTAATCAACAATCTATTAATGATTATCATATGTTCCGATAGTAACTAGAATCTATGCTATGTTAAATAAAGAATAATCCGAAAAAATAGCACCAACAATCTTTAGTTTAAAAGTATATCATCGATATAAGTTAATCAGTGATATATGTCTTATTTACTCATTCTTAATTTTATATTTATAATTAATTATCTTGAAAATATATTTCAGATCTTTTTATTATAGTAACCATAAATTATATTTAAAATATTAAAATAAAAAATATACAGGAGGTCAATTAAAAAGTGGAACAAAATAAACCATGCGTAGGCTGTGATGTAGGATATTACGGCACAAAAACAGTTTGTCAAAGAGGTGGTGAATTTTATAAATTATTCATCCGTAATATGGTTGTACCAAATTTAGTTGGTGAAATAACATATAACAACGATCCGCATAACATCATATATCGTAATCAAGAAGGTGAACGAGAATGGTTTTGCGGCAAGTTAGCTGTTGAACAATCGGGTGATGACGAATTGCTTGATTCACACAAAAGACGACTTTTTAGCCCTACTTGGTTCCGTGAGCAAGAATATTTAATTATGTTTCGCGTAAGTGTAGGTTTAATGATAAAAGAGGGCGATAAACCAATACTTTCGGTCGCTCTACCAACTGATCACTATATCGACTACAAAGAAGAATTAAAAAGAAGACTAATAGGCACTCATTCCTTCGAAGTAAAACAAGGTAATTTACCATTTAAACGCATTGAATTTGAAATAAAACCAGATGATCTATATGTAATCAGTCAACCTATGGCCACACTGTTCCATATAGCGCTAGACAGAGATGGAAATTTATTAAATGAAGATCTTTTTATACAAAAAGTAAGTATAAATGACCTAGGGTTCGGAACATCTGATATTGAAACCCTTCATGGTGAAACAATTATTAAACGACAAAGCTTTACGTCACGTCGCGCAATGTTAAATGTTTACCAACGCCTGTCTAAAAAATTATTAGAATTTACAGCTAAAATAGACGTAGATAAAAATGGTAAAGAATATCCTATTTGGAGTTTGCCTCGGATTGTCAGATCAGGCGAAATTAGCTTTAAAGGTACTACCCATGACGTTAGCGAGATTGTCAACAATTGTATCCAAGAAATCGGTGGATCGTTGATAGATGAAGTATGGCAAAGACTAGATTATGGCGATGACATAACATACATCATTCTAACAGGTGGAGCATCTATACCATTCAAGCGATTCTATCGCGAACGTTTCCGCGAGAAGTTAATTTATGCTGAAGATTACGGAATTGAAGCTCAATTTGCCAATAGTTTTGGTCTTTGTAAGTTTGCCCAATCTAAAACAAAGAACAAAAATCAAGACACAGAAGAGATGAAAAATCTATCCTCTGCAATCCAACAACCTTTTCATGTACCAGATACTACCTACAATAACGCTAAAGATGATAATCCTCAATCATAAATCAATTAAGCTAAACGCTGGTGTTAGATAAAGTATAAATACACCAGCGTCTAGAAAGGAGGGTGAAATATGAATATAAAATATGATTGTCTAATAATAGGTTCGGGACAATTAGGTATGCAATGTAATGAATGGTTAAAATCATGCGGTAAAAATGCATTATTCCTAGACATTAATCATGAAGAAATTGTCGCTTTTATCCGAAATAAATCCAATAAAATATCTCCGCAATATCTGCAAAACTTTTATATAAATGGTAACGGATATAATATTATGGTTAATCCAAAATTAACCGAAGATGACTCGATTGTATATCACATCTATCAACCAACAGTAGCAGAAATCGAAGAAACAGAAGAATATGATACAAAAAAAACAGCTGGTTATGATATAAAAGATGAATCATACGATATGCAAGATTCATACACTCCGGGGAATGGCTCGAGTTATGAAGAGAATGAATCATATGATCTAGAGGAGGGATATGATTCAGAAAACGAATCATATGTCGAAGAGGAAGAAATGTATGAAGATCCATATCCACAACGTACTGACAAACCAAACCACTTCTCAAATCATCAATATAATAAACAACCTCAACAACCTCAACAACCTCAACAACCCCAACAACCCCAACAACCCCAACAACCCCAACAACCCCAACAACCCCAACAACCCCAACAACCCCAACAACCCCAATCCTATTATCAACCTAGCAATCTAAGAAAAATTAATCAAGTATCTATACCTTTGAATTCTCAACCTTTCCCACCTATGCATAATAATATGATCGAAAATAATTATCCAAACACATCAACAAATAAACGTAGATATAATCGAAGCATTAAGCAAGCTAGAATCAAAAGAAGAAAATATCTAGATCAAAGTTTACAAAGAAAAACAAATAACACACAACCATATTTAAAAAACGATAGTTATAATCAAAATATTTACCCTCAGAATCAAACAAGCTATCATGTTGACTATGAAAATCAATATGCAAAACAAGATAAAACACAATTAAAAAAAGATGAAATCAGTTTATCTAATGCCTACGGAGATAATTATAACTACAAACAAGGTGGGGATTTAGCTCCACATCCAAAAGAGCTCTCAGATACCCAAAAACGTTATATAGCTAAAAGAGAGCTGGAAAATCTTATCAAAAATTTGGGTTAATCCTTTACAAGGGATTACGCACCGGTACTCCAGAAAGACGCGGATAACCATCGGGTATCCGCTTTTTTTGTTTAAAAACAAGTAACTTCCTCTCACCTTTATCTTCAGGTAAGAAAAAGCTCTCTTCACAAAATAATTCCCCTCCTAAAACTTGGAGTGCTTTTTTGGCTCCTAGCAATTCTTGATCTACATTAGGACCCTTCATAGCTACAAACAATCCGCCCTCTTTTAAAAAAGGCAAAGCATATTCTAACAGAATATTTAAAGGAGCTACAGCTCTGGATGTAACTAACTCAAAAGAATTACGCAATGATTTGTGATAAGCTAAATCCTCAGCTCTACCATGACAACATTTAATATTTTTAAGCCCTATTTGAGTAATAAAATCCCTGAGAAAAGAAATTTTCTTTTGTTTAGAATCAATCAAAGTGGTCTCTAAATGATTAAAAACAATCTTAATGGGAAGAGACGGAAAACCAGCTCCGCAACCTATATCAAGTAAATTTTGCATGTTATAAAAATTAACAACTTTATAAATAGTTAAAGAATCATAAAAATGTTTTATATATATATCATTATAATCAGTGATACTTGTCAAATTAACATTTTTATTAGACTCAATTAACCATTTAGCATACAGTGAAAATAAATGAAGAACATCCCGAGAAAACATAATACCAAGTTCCTGGCAAAATTTTTCAAACCGATCATCTAAGATAGCCTGTGTGTAAGTCATTATATAAACAAAATCTCCTTCCATATTTATAACTAAAAAAAATAATTTAATTATAATCAATAAATAAATAAACTAGCTATTTTCTAAATTTTTATATCTGTTTAATTACTTTTCTGTAATGAAACTAATTTCACCATCAAAACAGATATATCCGCTGGTGTAACCCCAGCAATACGAGCAGCTTGTCCCAATGAATTTGGCTTAATAATCATAAATTTTTCACGAGCTTCCATAGATAATCCTTGTATCGTATGATAATCCAAATCTGATGGTAATTTCTGTCGTTCCATCTTAATCATTTTATCGACTTGCCTCTTAGATTTTTCTATATAACCTTCATATTTAATGTTTATTTCTATAGACTCAACCACTTCGCTAGGTAATTTTACAACCTCATCATTTAAAGAAATCACTTTATGATAACTTAACTCTGGACGACGTAAAAAATGAGCTAAAGAAGTAGATTTTGTCATAGGACTAGTGCCTAAATTCTTTAATTTTTGTTGAATATCTGCCGTAGGATTTAAAATAATATCGTTTAAACGTTTAATTTCATCTTTAATCATTGTCTGCTTTGACAAAAACCGTGTATACCTAGCGGAAGAAATTAGACCGTATTTATAACCTATACCGGTTAAACGAGCATCGGCATTATCATGACGAAGTAATAAACGATACTCAGCTCGTGAGGTTAATAAACGATACGGCTCTTTGGTGCCTCTTGTAACCAAATCATCAATCATAACACCTATATATGATAAAGAACGATCAGGAAGCAACATATCTCGTTTTTGAACCAAACAAGCAGCATTAATACCCGCTATGATACCCTGACCAGCAGCTTCTTCATATCCTGATGTACCATTCAATTGTCCCGCTGTAAATAAACTATTAATAACCTTGGTCTCTAAACTAGGCCACAACTGTGTAGGTATCAAAACATCATATTCAATAGCATATCCAGACCTTAAAATCGTTGCTTGTTGTAATCCATCAATCGTACGCAACATATTCAATTGAACTTCTTCGGGTAAACTAGTTGATAAGCCTTGAACATAAACTTCTTGTGTAGACAAGCCCTCTGGTTCTAAAAAAATCTGATGTCTGTCCTTATCTTTAAAACGAGTAATCTTATCTTCAATCGAAGGACAATAACGTGGGCCAACACCTTCAATAACACCTGTGAACATCGGTGCTCTATGTAAATTTTCTTTAATAAATCTATGTGTTTCAGCATTCGTATAAGTTAAAAAACATGGCATTTGCTCAGGTAAATCATTGCCAGAAATATTTAGATGAGAATCATAAGAAAAAAAACGTACTTTATCATCGCCCGGTTGCAACTCCATACAAGAAGTATCGATTGTCCTAGCATGAACACGCGGAGGCGTGCCTGTTTTAAAACGATCCATTTCAAAACCTAATTCCTTTAAATGCTTACTTAGAGACAAAGACGGTCTTTGATTATTAGGACCACTATCAAAAGACAAATCACCTATAATAACCCTACCACGTAAATAAGTCCCTGTAGTTAAAATAACTGCTTTAGCATAATAGCTTACCTGAGTTTCCGTTAAAACACCATTACATTGACCATTTTCGATTAATAAACGTTCCACCATAGCTTGCTTAACAAAAATATTTTCATGACCTTCTAACAATTCCTTCATAGCACTCTGATAACGCCATTTATCAGCTTGAGCGCGCAAAGCAACAACAGCAGGTCCTTTACCTGTATTCAACATACGCATCTGCAAATATGTTTTATCAATAATCTTGCCCATAGCACCCCCTAAAGCATCAATTTCACGCACTACCTGACCTTTAGCAGGACCACCAATAGAGGGGTTACAAGGCATATAAGCAATATGATCCAAACTAATCGTCAAAACTAACGTTTTACAACCCATACCTGCAGCAGCCAAAGCAGCTTCACAACCAGCATGACCTGCACCCACAACAATAACGTCATACATATATACACCCCTTTCTTTAATTAATATGATTTTCAAAAAAATATAAATAACACTCTAAAAAAGAAAAAAAAGAAGAAATAAATAAAATAGCTGTTTAATTAAAATCTAACATAAAACACAAAAAAACCCAATTTTTTTGTGGGTAAAGAAAAAATATATGGTAAATGGCTTTGGAAATATGCTACTTACCTAAACAAAAACGCGAAAAAATTTCATCTAATAAATCATCTTTATAAGTTAGTCCTAAAATTTCACCCAAGCATTCCCAAGCCAACCTAATATCAGCTTCAGCCAAATCAATAGGGACACCGTTATCCAAATCTTTCACAGATGCCAAAAGAACCTCTTTAGCATGATTCAAGGTGTCTTTTTGTCGTGAATTACATACGATCATATTCATGTGTCTTGAAGATAAAACATGATTTTTTGTATCACGTGAATCTACTAGCTGACTATCTAGTATCAAAGAAAAACAACTATCTATCAAAATGCGCGTTAAATCATAAATACCTTCACTGTTGTTAATCGATATTTCTACAAAAGGCGGACTGGTAAGAAAATAGTCAGCTATATCTTTAGTATAAAGCAATTGAGGTAAGTCAAGCTTATTAAAAACAATCATAATATTTTGATTTAATTTTACACTATCAAGAACCATCATATCAGCTTTTTGTAATGATTGTGATCCATCAAAGACAACAAGTAACAAATCGGCTTTTTCAATCGCAAGCTTAGCACGATCGACACCTATACGCTCTACAATATCGGTCGTATCATGTAATCCAGCCGTATCTGTAAGCACAAAAGGATATCCCTCTAGTACAACTTCAACCTCAATCAAATCACGCGTTGTACCAGCCACCTCAGTAACAATAGCTTTACTTTCACCAGCTAATGCGTTTAAAAGCGAAGATTTCCCTACATTCGGCCTACCTACAATAACAACCCGGAATCCCTCTTGAAGCTTAGCACCTCTAGCAGAAACTTTTAATAAATCTTCTATTGATTTAATGACACCTCTAATTTCACTTGCTAAATCTTTAGCTACCAACTGATCAACATCATACTCTGGATAATCAATATTAACAGCCACATGTCCTAATAACTGGATTAAAACATCACGAAACTCATGAATCATTTGCGAAAAATAACCATGTTGCTTAGATAAAGCTGCGTAGGCCATCTGTTCATTCTTAGCACTTACTAAATCCGCAATAGCCTCCGCCTGCACCAAGTCAACACGGCCATTTAAAAAAGCACGTCGCGTAAATTCACCAGGTTTAGCTAAACGAGCCCCTTGCATTAATAAAGCTTCAATAATCATCTTAACCACAACAATACCACCATGACAACCTATCTCTACAACATCTTCACGTGTAAAAGTACGCGGCGCACGCATAACAACAACCAAAACTTCATCCAAACACCTATCAGTTTGGGGATGGTGCAAAAAACCGTGATGGACAGTATGTGAAGGTACTTCAGACAAAGAAATTGATTTATTAAAAAAAAGACTATCCACGATATCGATGGATGAAGAACCACTCAAACGTAAAACAGCTATACTACCTTCACCATTCGGTGTAGCTAAAGCCATCACAGTATCATTGTCATAAAACATATTTAAATTAGTCATATCCTTCCTATAAACATTTTATCCTTATTATGCACACGAGCATATATAAGGAAAAAAACCAACATCTGCAAACTATAACAAAAGCTAATAACAAATAAATATAAATTAACCGATAAAACTAATTGTGTCCCACAAACAAAAGTAAGAAGCGGAAAAAGTATTAACTTCCACCATCCATGCGACATTACAGATTCAGCCCCTAAATGAAAATCACTGTAAATCATTAACCCCATAACCTGCATAAAAAACACAGCACATGAAGCTAGCAAAGGCATAATAAAATAGGGATCTGACTCACCTAAATATAGACCGAAAAAAACTTCATAATGCAAAGGTTCATAGTCCACCGCTATACGATACAAACTACAAAAAATAGGGATTTGCAAAAGGAAAGGAAAACAACCGATAGGATTATTATTATTAATACCATGTTTAGCATATAGTTGCTGCAAACTGTCCTTAAAAAGCAAATTATCATCTCTGTAAATAGTTGCGATTTCTTCTATCTCAGAAGAAATATAACGCAATTTTAATTGCAAAATATTTCTTCTCCATATAAAAGGTGTTAAAATTAACAATATAATAATTGGCAAAATAATTATCAAAAAAGAATAAAAACCTACATAAACATAACACCAGTCCAAAAAACGTATTAACGGGACTACAAGTATACGATCTAAAAAATTGAGCTGATCAGGATGATTGTATACTTTATCTACTGTTAAAATTTTTTTGTCATAAATCAAGCTATCAAAACCACATAGAAATAAAAAACACAAAAAAAATAAAAAAATATATCTATGTAAGAAAAATGAAAAGAAAATACTCTTCACCTCAAAATAGTCCTCATAATATAACAATCATATAGGACAACTATAAAAGAAAATAAATCTACTCATCGTCTCTTCTTCTTTTTATTACGACGAGCTTTTTTATTCTTAGACTTAGCTTGAACATCTCCCTTGACATCATTGTCAACCTTAACATTTCCATCCTCAGAAAGAACCTGATCATCACTTTCGGACAATAATTTTTGGGGTTTAACTTTTATAGTTGATTTAGTTAATTGATTAGATTTCTTTTTATCTTTATTTTTCCGCCAAAAATCTGGATTAGCAACAACCCGTTTAGGGTAAGCATAGAAAAAATAAAAACACAAAGCTTGTAAGACAGAAACAAAATTGGAAGATATTAAATATAAACTTGATGCTGCAGGCAAACGTTGGAACATAAGGAAAATAAAAACTGGAACAATTACTAACATTATTTTAGGCGATGGTGCTTTAAATCCCTTAACAGAAGAAGCCTGCGGATTACTCATTGCCCCATGTGTAAACAAATTTAAAGCTTGTACAAAAAACATCAACAGAGCAGCAAGTAACGGTGCAATATAATATTCATCAGGTTTGCTAATATCTAGAAATAAAAACTTCTCTCCTTGCAAAGGGGAATAGCGAATAGTAGCTTGAAATAAACCGATAAAAATAGGCGTTTGAATCAAAACGCTCCAACAACCAAATTGTGTAAACTGATTTATATCGTTAACAATAAATAGTTCTTGCATAGCCTTCTGACACTTAATAGCATCGTTTTTGTATTTTTCACGAAGACTCTTTATCTTAGGAGCTATTTTCTTCATACGTATCTGCATAACATTTTGACGCCAAACAAAAGGCGACAATAAAAGCCTAACAATTACAGGTACAAGCAAAACAGCATACGCATATAATCCTAAATTATCGTGCAAAAAATCAATCAAATATACAACAGGTACAGCAAAATATTTATCCAAAAAACCTAAAGAATCGGCATTTTTATAAATATCATCAGGTGTTAATTTATTATCTTCATACCCCGAATCACAACCACCTAGAAGAAACACCCAAAAAATAATCAATAAAATAGCAAAAAAACGAAACATATATTTTTTAGAAAAACCAAATAGGTACAATGAGTTGCCCCCTCAAAAGGACACAATCTTTAATAATATAATACATACCATGAAAAATTGATAATTAAAATAGAAACAAAAACAAACTCCCTAATAAAAAATTAGGGAACATCGTCAAAACCACCCTTACATAAAGGCTGGCAACGTAATATACGCCTGAAAGTTAACCAGAAACCATATAAAGCACCATACTTGATAATAGAATCCCTAGCATAGGCCGAACACGTAGGAATAAAACGACACCGAGGGATCGAGAAAGGTGATATGTATTTCTGATAAAACCATATAATAGACAGGAGAAAATTACGCATAAATGAACGATCCTCCACATCCATTTGGACTTGATAAAAACCTAGTATAAAAATTAAATAAAAAAATAATCAGAAAAACTAAAAAATATCTCAAGAACAACTATATTTCAAAAGATTAGCGCGTCTCAAAATCTTTCTTAGACTAAAATTTACATCGCTCTCACCCTTTAACAGAGTCGCTCGACGTCGTGCGATAAAAACCGCATCTAAACGAGGATCTAATAAATCTATATAAGAACGAACAGATTCCCTAACAAGTCGCTTAATACGATTCCTAACTACCGCATTACCAACTTTCCTATTTATCGAAATACCAATCCTAGGAGAAGAAATACTTTGATCACGCCTCAAATACATAACGAGCACAAAATGCCCGCCTGGAAAATTACTGCCTAAACGAAAGACCTTTTTGAAATCAGATCTCTTGCGTAAACGATTTACACGTTTCATAAAAAATCCCTCAAAACAAAAACACCTTCCCAAAAATTTAAACAGTTAAAACTTTACGCCCTTTATTTCTTCTACTACTTAACACCCTTCTACCAGCAGCAGTAGACATTCGAGAACGAAAACCATGTTTTCTGCTTCTCTTGATACGAGAAGGCTGATATGTACGCTTAATATGCAAAACCCCCTTTTTAAATTATAAAAATACTAGAAACCCAAACCTAAAGGAAATCTAAATTTAAGTAATTACAAAATTTTAATTAAAAAATACAGAAATAAATCATTATAGTAAACAACATAAAAACATTTTTTTATGTTTGAACAATCAACAAAAAAACGAAAGTCGCCACCAATGATGTTATTATTAACAAAAAAATACCAATTGATAGTTCAAAATTGAAAGTAAAACGCAACTAAAATTGTAACCAATTAAATGATCTAAAGTCAAGTAAATGCATAACATTAGATACAATCCAATGATAATTAATTATAAATTAATATCAAAGAAATTATACCAGATCTATAATTGATAAAAAAATAATAACATCTATTTCACGTAAAATAATCCAATATACATTTTCTGATGAATTTTTTTATGCCTCTCAATATAGCTAAAAATCAAAATTAAGAAATATACTTATATTAACGGAATCGAACAATGTAATAAATAAATATTCAGATTCCATTAAAATGTATTTTACATATAATTTTACATATACATAATTAAAGTTAATAAAATATAAAAAATATAAAAAGCTTTTTTTATACCGCATAACTGTTCTAGATACACTCATACATGCTAAGATGTTAGTAAATAGAATACAAGGTTAAACTTATTAAATGTGATTATATAAAGCAATATCGTAATATCTGAATGGTAGATAGTGGGTAAAAATCACGATAAAAAAATGTATTATATAAAAAATGTATTATATAATCATAAAAATCATCATTAAGAATTGATTATGGTTTTTGCAACAAAAGATACTAAATATATACAACCAATAAAGAACCATTACACCTATAATGAAATATCCAAAATATCATAATAGTTTAATCTATGAACTAAAATTTATTACCAAAATCCAACGTCATAGATAGTTTTAAATTTGAATTTTTGAAACCATTGTAAAAAATAGAAAAGAAGGAGGTGCCCAAATGCTCCACATAAAAGAAGTTTGGGATAGAACATTAAAACATTTAAAAAACAATATACCAGAAACAATCTTTGCAATATTTTTGAAATCAGAAATAGTACATCAAATCGAGGATAATCTAGTAATACTAAAGATGCCTTCTGATTTTTTTGCATGTAGTTCTCCTCAAATCGAAGAATATAGAACCATAACGCAAGATATATTAAGAATGCTTATTCATCACGAATGTAAATTATTAGTCGTACCAATGTCTGCTGAAGAGGAAAATCAAGAAAAAATAAAAAAAAATAACCTAAACAACAAAACAGACCAAAATAAACATATAACCATCATAGAAGTTCCAGAAGAAATTAAAAATAAAACATCCGCACAAAAAAAAGCAAAAAAAAATAAAAAAATATGCGATAAAAATATTAAAGGAATTATAAGTTCAACTTTAGGGAATAAGGAAAAAAATACAACAAATACAAATAATAGTAAAATGAAAAAAAAGACCAAAAAAATGATCCCCATAATAGAAGACACACTGTCCAACAATCTACTGAATGATCCTGACTTAGAATTAGAAAAAAAATACGAAAATGCCTTTGATGAATACAACACTAAAAGTGAATTTAAATTCAATCCCCAATATAATTTCTCAACATTCGTTGTGGGTAAAACAAATAGATTTGCACATGCAGCCTCTTTTAAAGCAGCTCAGGCACCAGCTAAAAGCTATAATCCACTTGTTCTTTGCGGTGGCGTTGGCTTAGGAAAAACACACCTAATGCATGCTATGGCACAATATGTGCTAAAAAATCAAGGTTCAAAATACAAAGTAATGTACATATCATCCGAAAAATTTATGAACGACTTTATTGAAACATTGTTAAGAAATGAACCTCCTGGTCAATTTAGATCTAAATACAGAAGCGTTGACATATTATTAGTAGATGATATCCAATTTTTAGCACACAAAGAACAAACACAAGAAGAATTCTTTCACACCTTCAATGCACTACATAGCGCTAACAAACAAATAGTACTATCTACTGACCGTCCACCACATGCCATATCAGCTCTAGAAGCAAGATTAAGATCAAGATTCGCCTCTGGTTTATTAGTGGATATCGAACCACCTGACTATGAAACACGCTTAGCCATACTTCATAGAAAATCAGAAGCAGAAACCAGCATACCAATAAGTACACAAGCTCTTCATTACATAGCGGAGAGAATAGACAGTAACATTCGAGAATTAGAAGGCGCCTGGATACGTGTTATAGCTTATGCAAAAATGCAAGATAAAGTTCTATCCCTAAGAACAGCAGAAGAAGCCTTAGATAAAGTAGTACCAAAATCAAAAAAATCATCCTTAAACATTGAAACAATACAAAGATCCGTATGCACATACTACAATTTGACAATAACTGAACTAATCAGCAAAAAAAGGTCTAAACCAATAAATGTACCCAGACAAATAGCAATGTACCTTTCTCGTGAACTGACAAATCACTCCCTAGGACAAATAGGAAAAGCTTTTGGAGGACGAAATCATGCAACAGTAGTACATGCTCACGAAAAAATATCAAAAATGATAAAAGAAGACGAACAAATACGAATCGCCGTCAAAAGATTAGGGAGAAAAATATCCCATCAAAATTAATTTCAGATCCAATTATATGAAAATAAACTATATCAAAAAATCATTATATTCCAAAAAAAAAATTAAAAAATATTTATTTTAAATTTCACCACATTATTTTTATAGAGATAAGTTAGATTTCATAACTTCATCACTAATAAATGTGGTTTTTATGCATTTGAAAAATATAAAAAAATAAAATATCTTAATTATATATCTATGCATAGGATTTATTTCCTAAATTTACAAAACTAAACTTAAAAATCATTTTGATTTCCGGAATTAGATCATAACTAAAAAACTATATATTCAAACTCATTAATAAATTACAAAAAAATGACTTAAAAGTTACAAATAAATCTAAAAAACAAACATAAATATAAATATCACAAAAATAATATAAAAAAATAAAAATTTTGATAATCCAAATTTTTATTTTAAATCCCCTCTATAGATAAATATTGTATTTACATGGTAAATGATATATATTTCATAAATTATTAGCATATTAAAAATATTAGTAATATATAAAAAATGAAATTAAACAGCTTTAAAAGATAACTTTTTTAATCAACATAATTTAATAATAGTGTTGTTTTTTCGCTACATATAAAGACGTTATATTTTAATTTAAAGATATAAAAACACAAAAATTTATCTTTTTTACATATCTTAATGAAATCCCAAAACTAGTAATAATATATATAATATTTGTTAGTTTATTCAGATGATTATACAAATACAGTTCATAAATAAGAACAGATATTGAAATTTTATTTTTTTAACAAATTTTTCAAAATACCAATAAATAACAATTATTGGTATTAATCTCCTATACTGTATTTAAGTACAAGTCCAATTACCAAACATAAAGAATATATCTAAAATAAATATCAAATGTGTACTTGAGATCAATCTATAGAAAATATTTTTAATTTTATTTATTAGCTAATTTTATCAAAATATAAAAATCCCTAAATATAAATTAACTACAATAATAAATAATAAAAAACAAAAATCAAAAATTCCATAGAATCAAATATATGCAATAATAGTCATCTATTAATAAAAGTTTTATAATTCCCAAATATTAGAAATTATACTATTTTTATATTAAATATAAATATTGTTAAATATCCATTATCATGTTATAATTTTAAATAAATTACTAAAATTTATAATTTCAAAAAAAAATATAAAAATAATCAAATTATATAATTATAGAAAAAGCTTCATGGTTTAGTATTGTAAAAAGTTATTAACAACACTTTTCGGATTTAAGACACTATTTTGACCACTTATCAACAAGTTATCAACAATTTTAACAACCTTAAATGTACTGGTATATAAAGCTTTTTTAGAGTTATCAACAAATTGTCAGATAATATTTATCAACAGAAAAAAAATGCCCCATTCTTTTTCGACATATTTGTAAGGTAGTAAATTTATATATATTGATAAATAAATACTAATTTATTATTCTTTATAACTTAATATAAAACCAAATTATACAATGATTAGATTTTATAATTAAATAAAAAGATCATAAAAAAGAATTTAACATAAAATTATACTATATACAATGGTGGATATTATTAACATCTTAATAACCATTTTTTAACAAGTTATCAACAATTTTTGGCCATTTTGACCCCCTTTTTAGCCACTTATCAACAAGTTATCAACAATTTTAACAAGCCTCAATGTACTGGTATATAAAGCTTTTTTAGAGTTATCAACAAATATTTAGAACCGTTTTATCAGCATTAATACAAAAATCAATTTTTTAAATAAATATTTCGAGATTCAATGTTGTAAGTATTAAACAAAAATTATTCCATTTCAAAACCTTTGAGAATGGCAGATAAAATAAATTTTAAAGTTGTTTTTAGTTTTTATAAAAAATAAAAAAATCTTTTAAATAATAAATCTAAAACTATTCATGGTTTAGTATTGTAAAGAGTTATTAACAACTTTTTTTAAATTTAAGACCCTATTTGGACGACTTATCAACAAGTTATCAACAACTATTTGGCCATTTTGACCCCCTTTTTAGCCACTTATCAACAAGTTATCAACAATTTTAACAACCCTAAATGCACTGGTATACAAAGCTTTTTCAGAGTTATCAACAAATTATCAGATAATATTTATCAACAGAAAAAAAATGCCCCATTTTTTAATTAAATATTTCTAAATTCAATGTTGTAAGTATTAAACAAAAATTATTCCATGTCAAAACATTCGGAAATAACAGATAAGACGAACTTTAAAGTTGTTTTTAATTTTTATAAAAAATAAAAAAATCTTTTAAATAATAAATCTAAAACTATTCATGGTTTAGTATTGTAAAAAAAGTTATTAACAATTTTTTGGCCATTTTGACCCCCTTTTTAGCCACTTATCAACAAGTTATCAACAATTTTAACACCTCCCAATACACTGTTATATAAAGCTTTTTTAGAGTTATCAACAAATTGTCAGATAATATTTATCAACAGGAAAAAAACCGATTATTCTTTTTTAACATAGCCAATAAAAATTACAATAATGTAAGTTTGCCCGCGGGCAAAAAAGTTTCTTTTTGTCTTATGCTTTTTTTATATTTTTTTATATTTTTAATGACTTTAACATTTTTAAAAAGGTTGCTTTGAGTTAAAAATAACAAATAAGACCTATCTTATAACAATATAAAAAATCAATCTCACATATTATCAATAGGGTTTTTTGGCCGATTTTGATCATCCAAATCATTGAGTTATCAACAAGTTATCAACAAGTTATCAACAGGTTTTTGCGAGTTATCAACAAGTTATCAACAGTCACTTGATACTCTAAAATATTGGTATCTAACGTTTTTTTGAAGTTATCAACAAAAGTTTGTCCTTCCCTACTACTACTAAGAACTTATAAAGAGAAATTAATAAATTAAAAAAAATAAAAAAAAAAAAAAAAATAAAAAAAAAAAAAAGACCACCGCCTTTAAATAATAAAAAATATAAAATTATTTAATAGCAAAAGATTTAAAAAATAAATAAAAAAAAATCTCGAAAAATACAAAAAAAACGAATTAAAAAAGACTTGACATTTTGTTTAATTTTTTTTATTTTGATTACAGGCGTTTATTGCGAGAAAATAAACGTGGAGGAAAAAGGGATTTATTGGTTTTTTGAAATATTTAGAGTTACATGTTAAAAACTCCAAAATCTGGTTACTAGGTTTAGTTTTGGGAAATCATTTTTTTGAGAATTATTAAGTTCTTTGGTTTTTTATCTTTTACGCTTTTTTTAGAATATTTGTTGCAAAGATATTTCACAGAAACTATAATTAGCCCTGAAAAAGGTTTTAGGAAGGAGTTTATGCTGGTGCAGCTTCGTGTGAGTTGTAAAATTTTACATCGCATTGTAATGCCTGTTTTAAGAGTAATAGCTGTTAGGTCACCCTTGCCGATTGCGAATGGTATTTTGATGCGTGTAGAAGCAGAAAAGTTGTGTTTTACAGGGAGCAATGCAGATGTTTTTGTTCAAACAACTTTTACGAAGATGCATGAGATGGATTTTTTTTCTGGAGGAAAAAAAAAATCTTCTAAACCAGAAATAACTTTTGATATTGGTAAAACAGGTCAAGTCATTTTACCTGGTAGAATTTTCGGAAATGTTGTACGTAAGATCAACGAAGGAGATATGTTGATTAGTATGGATGATAACTGGGGAGTCGTGCTGAAAGTTGATTCTTCGCTCACTTTTCAGTTAGCAGGCTCTGATCCTATAGAGTATCCTACAGTTCCTTCTGTGCCTAAAGAAGATTGTTTTATCCTGGATGTTAAGCTTTTACATAACATGTTTAAAAATACTGTTTTTGCTGCTTCGAGTATGGAATCTAGAGGCGTTCTAACTGGTGTGAGATTGTGCATGGAAAAGGGTTTTTTAAGTGCTGTTGCTACTAATACTTTTAGGTTATCTTCTTATAAGATTTTTGTGCCTGAAATGGAAGGTATTTCCTTTCCGGAAGCTGTGGTACCTGCTAAAAGTATCTTAGAGTTAATTAAAACATTGGATAGTGATGGTAAAGTTAAGTGCTTTTTCTTCGAAGGACGTTTTCATGTTTTAAAACATGATTGGTGGTTTGCTACTCGTTTGTTGGATGGTGTTTATCCTGATATTAGTAGTGTTATACCTCACACAGCACAAGTTAGATTATTCGTAGCTAAAATTTTACTTTTGAATGCTGTTGAGGTAGCTGCTTTGATGACTCGAGATCAACCAGATCAGTTGATCGAGTTCTCCATAAGTGAAAATAAATTGACCGTAGGTTCTTCTGTAAAAGGTGTAGGAAGTGTTTCTAATACTTTAGATGTTAGTACAGAGGGTGGAGGAATGGATTTAGCTTTTAATTCTAGATATCTTTCGGATGCTTTATCTGCTCTTATGAGTGATGACGGAGATGATCTTGAGATCATATTCCCCGGACCAAGAAGTCCGTGTCGTATGAAAATAGTTGGTTCTGAGCGTGTCTTGCAATTGGTAGTTCCTGTTATAAATACTTCCCGGTGATGATTTTATTTTTTGACCAAGCTTTTGTCATCTGAGGGGAGATTTGAGGGTTTTGAATGTAGAGTATTTGGAATTGATCCATTATAGGAATCTAGAAATCCTTAAGATGACAGATTTTGGTATGTGTGTTATTTTTTTTGGTCTTAATGCCCAAGGGAAAACGAATTTATTAGAATCTTTATATATATTATCCATGGGTAGAGCTTTTAGGACAAGATCATGTAAAGATTTGGTAGCTTTTGATAAAGATTTTTCTAATTTAAAGATGCTTGTTCGTCATAAAAATGGCGATAGTATAAAATTGGAAATGAATATTTCTAAATATAAGCGTCGTTTTTTTCGTAATGGTATTTTGGTTAATCGTTTAAGTTCTCATATCGGAAAAACTCCTGTTGTTTTGTTTTCGCCCGATGATTTGAATTTAATTGATGGTTTTCCAATTTTTAGGCGTCGCTTTCTAGATCATGCAGTTAGCCAAGTTTTACCTTCTTATGTTTATTTTTTAAATAATTGTAGGCGTTTATTACTTCATCGTAATCAGTGTTTTAAAGATCTAAAAATTGGTTTGAAGAATAATAGCTCTAATGTGTTGTTAGAAACGATAGATGAGCAATTTTTTGATTTTTGTTTGAAAGTTTGGTCCGCTCGTAATGATTGGATTATTCGTCTAGTTAAGAAAGCTCGAGATATTTATAGAGCTTTGACGGATGGATGTGAAGATTTAGAAATAAAATACAAACCTTGTTTAGGAATCGAAGATCATGATTATATTTTGGATGGTTCAGATAATTGGTTGCATCATTTTCAACATTGTGGGTTAAATCTACTATCTGATTTGAGATTAAAGGAACAACGTTTAGGTGTAACATTATGGGGACCACATCGTGATGAAGTGGCTTTTTTTATTAATGGGAGAAATGCAAGTGTTTTTGGATCCCAAGGACAAAAAAGAACAGTTGTTTTATCCATTAAATTAGCAGAGCTTGATTGTTTAAGTCAGTCGCTAGGTATTTCTCCTATATTGTTATTAGATGATTGTTTTTCGGAGTTAGATGAGTATCGAAAGCGTTTTTTATTAAAATGGGTTTATGGTCGTGTTCAAACTTTTATTACTACAACGACCCCTTTAAGAGATGATTATCGCGAACTATTGGATGCTCAGTTGTTTAACATAGTTAAGGGGAGCGTTCGATTGTGTGTTAATGAAAGTGGGGTATGATATTTGACAGCAGATGTAGAAGGTTATGATGCTTCGCAGATTCAAGTTTTGGAAGGCCTAGAAGCTGTTCGTAAACGACCAGGTATGTATATTGGGTCAACTTCTAGTAAGGGCTTGCATCATTTGATCTGGGAGGTTGTCGATAATAGTGTTGACGAAGCTTTAGCTGGTCGTTGTGATAAAATACATGTAACAGTTCATGCTGATAATACAGCGACAATTGAAGATAATGGTTGTGGTATACCTGTTGATATCCATCCTAAGAAGGGCAAATCAGCTGTAGAAGTTGTTATGACAGTACTCCATGCCGGTGGTAAATTCGGTGATACAGGTTATGTGTTTTCTGGTGGTTTGCATGGTGTAGGTGTTTCGGTTGTTAATGCACTTTCTGAGCGATTGGTCGTTGAAGTTAAAAGAGAGGGGCATATTCACCAGCAACGTTATGAACGAGGAGTTCCTCAAGGTAATTTGGAAATTATAGGTGATACTTCGGAGACAGGTACAAAGATTACTTTTCAGCCTGATCATGAGATTTTTACCGAAACTGTTTCTTTTGATTTATCCGTTTTAAAAACACGTTTACGGGAACTTGCTTTTTTAAATAGAGGCGTTACTATTTTTTTGAAGGATGAACGGGAAGAAAGCAATTATTTTGAAGAAAAGTATACTTTTGACGGTGGTATTAAAGCTTTTGTTGAGCATCTTAATCGTAATCGTGAAGTTATAGGACCTCCTTTGTTCATAACTGGTGATCGTGATAATATTTCGATTGAAGTGGCTATGCAATATAATGACTCATATACAGCTAATTTATATTCATACGCTAACAATATACACACTCATGAAGGTGGTACTCATGAATCCGGATTTAAATCAGCTCTTACTAGGGTTATAAATGATTACGCACGAAAAAACAATTTGCTAAAAGAGAATGATAGTAATCTTATAGGTGATGATGCCCGTGAAGGGTTAGTGGCTATCGTAAGTGTGCGTATTAAGGATCCTCAATTTGAAGGACAAACAAAAACTAAATTAGGTAATAGTGAGGTTCGTTCTGCTGTAGAACAAATTTTTACAGAGTCTTTTCAAAGGCAACTTGAAGAAGAACCTTCCATCGCCAAGAAAATAGTTCAAAAGGCTATCTTAGCAGCTCGTGCAAGGGAAGCTGCTCGTAAAGTTAGAGAATTAACTAGAAGAAAGAACGCTCTAGAAGTTAGTTCATTGCCAGGAAAGTTAGCTGATTGTACTTCCAAAATAGCTTCAGATAGTGAAATATTTATTGTAGAGGGTGATTCAGCGGGAGGTACTGCTAAACAGGGTCGTGATAGGATGTTCCAGGCTATTCTTCCTTTAAAAGGTAAGATTATAAATGTTGAAAAAGCGCGTTTAGATAAAGCTTTGTCAAATGATGAAATAAGAACCTTGATTACTGCTTTAGGTACCGGTATTGCTGAGGATTTTCAGATAGACAAGGTTCGTTACCATAAAATTATTATTATGACAGATGCTGATGTTGATGGATCTCATATCAGAATTTTATTGTTAACCTTTTTTTATAGGTATATGCGACCTTTATTGGAGAAAGGTTATTTTTATATAGCACAGCCTCCCCTTTACAAAATAACATATCGCACTACTATACGTTATGCTTATAATGATAGAATGAAGGAAAAAATAGTTAGTGAGTTTCCTGATAAAGCTAAGATTGAAATCCAACGTTATAAAGGTTTGGGTGAGATGAATGCTATTCAGCTGTGGGAAACTACGATGGATCCTGATAGTAGATCTTTGCTTAGAGTTGCGTTAGAGGATGCAATTGAGGCGGATGCTATTTTTGAAATGTTGATGGGTGATCGTGTAGAACCAAGGCGTGATTTTATTCGGGCTCATGCTAAAGATGCTAATTTAGATGTTTGATATTTATTATTTAACATTAACGTAACTTCCATTAATATTTAAACTTTTTTAGATATCATAATGAAAATCATTTTTAATATTCATAATATCTTTTCTATATTTCTTGAAATGGCTTATGTTTTTATCTAGAGGTGATAGGTGTGGCTGAAATTAGTAGTCAAGTACGTGATGTCAATATTAGCCATGAAATGAAAACAGCGTTTCTTGATTATGCGATGAGTGTTATTGTCAGCCGTGCATTGCCTGATGTTAGAGATGGGTTAAAACCTGTACACCGGCGTATTTTGTATGCATTTCATGAATTAGCGATGCTACCTGATAAGCCATATAAAAAATCCGCTCGTTTGGTCGGTAACGTGACTTCGCAATATCATCCGCATGGAGAAGTAGCTGTTTATGATGCTATGGTTAGAATGGCACAAGATTTTTCTTACCGTTATACACTTGTGGATGGTCACGGTAATTTTGGTTCTGTTGACGGTGATTCTCCTGCCGCTATGCGTTATACAGAAGCGCGCTTAGCCCATATAACTATGGAGCTATTACGGGATATCCGAAAAGAGACGATTGATTTTATACCTAATTATGATGGTTATCAATTGGAACCATCAGTTATGCCTGCTCGGTTTCCTAATCTCTTAGTTAATGGTTCTTCTGGTATTGCTGTAGGTATGGCTACGAATATTCCTCCTCATAATTTGACAGAAGTGATTCAAGGTCTTTTTTTATTATTAAATAATCCTGATACAACGATCGATGAATTAATGAAAGTTATTAAGGGACCTGATTTTCCTACCGGAGGTATTATCCTTGGTAAGGATGGTATCAATAAGGCTTTTAGAACCGGACGCGGCAGTGTTAAAATACGTGCTAAAACTACTATTGAAACGTCTAGTTCTGGTAGGGAAAAGATAATTATTGATGAGCTTCCTTATCAAGTTAATAAAGCTAAATTAGTTGAGAAAATAGCTGAGTTGGTACGTGATAAGAAGATAGAAGGTATTTCTGATCTTCGCGATGAATCTGATCGTAATGGTATGCGTGTTGTTATTGAGTTGCGCAAAGATGTCCAATCAAGACTTGTCCTAAATCAGCTATATAAATTTACATACTTACAAACAAGTTTTGGTGTTAACACATTAGCTTTGGTTGATAATGAACCTAAAGTTCTTGATTTGAAATCAATGTTAAGTAATTATTTGCAGCATCAAATGGATGTTATTACGCGCCGTACATCTTATGATTTACGTAAAGCAGAAGCTAGAGCGCATATTTTAGAAGGATTTCGCATTGCTTTAGATCATATTGATGAAGTTATAGCTCTTATCCGTGCTTCAAGGACAACGGCTGATGCTAAAAATGGTTTGATGGAACGTTTTAAACTGTCAGATATTCAGGCTCAAGCTATTCTTGATTTGAGATTGCAGCGTTTAACTGGTTTAGAGCGTGAGAAGATAGAGGATGAATATAAAGAGTTATTGGAACTTATCTCTAAACTTCGCGCTATCTTAGCTGATGAATCTAAAATACGTGATATTGTACGTGATGAGCTTCAGATCGTTAAAGAAAAATATGGTGATGAAAGAAAGACCATTATTTTAGGCGAAGAAGAAGAAATTATTGAAGAAGATTTAATACCTGAGGAAAATGTTGTTATTTCACTTTCGCATTGCGGGTATATAAAAAGGGTCCCTTTATCTTCTTACCGCGCTCAGCGTAGAGGTGGTAAAGGTGTGATGGGAATTGGTACGCGTGATGATGATTTTGTACAAGAGTTTTTTGTAACCCATTCTCACCATTATTTATTGATTTTTTCTAACAAAGGTAAAGTGTATCGTATGAAGGCTTATGAGACACCTGCTTTAGGTCGAACTGCTCGCGGTGTAGCTATGAGTAATCTTTTAAATATAGATAAAGAGGAACGTATTCATGCTGTCATTCCTGTAGGCCCGAATGCTAGCCAGGAATATCTATTTTTTGTGACATCTCATGGTTTAGCTAAGAAGACTCCTTTAACTGAATTTGAAAATATTCGTCGCAATGGTTTGTTTGCCATTAATCTTAGAGATGGTGATGAATTAATAGGTGTACGACGTACAGACGGTGAACAGGAAATTATTCTAGGTACACGTTTAGGTATGTCTATTCATTTCCATGAGTCTGAAGTTCGTTCTATGGGTCGTTCTGCTACAGGTGTCAAAGCTATTACGTTAAGTGATAACGATTCTGTTGTAGGGATGGATCTGGTTTCTTCGAATAAATATATGCTTATTGTTACACAGAATGGATATGGTAAAAGGACACCTACGACAGAATATCGTCTTCAGTCTAGGGGTGGCAAAGGTATAAAAACACTTAGTATAACCAGTAAAAAAGGTACGGTTGTTGGTTATAAAGTCATCTCTGAAGACGAACAGTTTATGATTGTTACGCAATCAGGAACTATTATTCGTCTTGATTGTTCTGATGTTTCGATTTTAGGCCGATATGCACAAGGGGTAAAATTGATTAATATCAAGAGTGGTGAAGAAGTAGCTACTTTGGCTCAGATCAGGTTAAATGATGGTGGTGTTGCGGATGATGATGCATTAAAATTTTGATTTTTTTCTATAAAAGGCTTGGTGGTCATTGATTTAATTAGACTTCACCAGTCTTTTTCGTTATAAACTCATAAAAAATATGCTTATTATAATATGCATATTATATAGTTATACAGATAAATTTTTAGTTTCTTAGAATATACGTTATTATTTTTGCGACGATAGGATCTTGTGTTAAATTAAAATGATCTGTGTTAGGTAGGTTGCCTATGTGGTTAGCATGAGGTAGTTTAGCATCATTTGGTATTAGAAGACCATCATTAGTTTTACCAGACATGAAAGATACATATAACCATCCTGGGATTAATTCTCCGTATCTTCCATAAGGAGCATACAAAGTTTGGCCTGCTAATGTATACACTTTTTGTTTAATGATGTCATTATCTAGACTATCTTCTATTTTTATTTTGTTTCTTGATAAATTATCTAATTCATCGATCAATTTATCTGCTTTGAGTATTTTTGAGACAAAACCGTAAGGTTTAATGATTGAAATATCTTTGTAAGGTGTCCCTATTGAAATTATTTTTTCTATATCTTGGGGTTGTTGTTTAAGGTATTCTAATGATATGATTCCTCCCAAACTGTGTGCAATAATATTAAATTTTGGTTTTAGATAACCTTGTTCTTTTAATTTTTTTATTTTTTTATCTAGTAATGATACTTGTGTATCTAATATTTGTGTACCTGATTCCCAAGAAGAATTATTTCCAATAGTTATATTCCTTGATTTACCGATTAAATCTATTGTATTGCTAATTTCTGTGGAATTATCTAAATTAATTTGTATAAATTTATTATTAGGACACAAGTCATTTTCTAACTGATATAAAAAAAAATGACCAAAAGGATGTTGATTTGCTAAGCCATGTATTAAAACTACATCTTTATTAATACAAGTTTTATCTGCAATTGATTTAAAAAGTATTTTTAATGTTCCCATAGGGGTATCCATTGTTGATATTGTTATTATAGATATAATGGAACCTATAAAACAAAATATCTTGAATATGAGAAGAGGTTCATATTTTAAGTTCATAATTATAGACACCACTTTCTGATGATATTAAACATATTTATATAATTATACTTTTAAATTTATAAAATATTTAGTATTATTTTTTAGTAATATCAACCATGGAGGGGGATAAAAAAGCAATGTCTGTGGATAAATTTTCTAAAGAGGGATTAACCTTTGACGATGTTTTGTTGATTCCGAACAAATCTGAATATTTACCAAAAACAGTTGATCTTTCAGTTGACCTAGGATCTAATTTGAAATTAAAAATACCTATTTTTAGTTCTGGTATGGATACGGTTACGGAAGCTATGACTGCCATTGCTTTGGCTCGTCAAGGTGGCGTAGGTGTTATACATCGCAATTTAGGTATAGATGCTCAAGCTGAAGAAGTTGATAAAGTTAAACGCTCTGAGAGCGGTGTTATTATTAACCCCTTTTATTTAAGTCCTGATCATCAAGCACATCACGCTGAGTCTCTTATGGCAAAATATAAAATTTCTGGTGTTCCAATTGTTAATGAACAGAAAAAAATTATAGGTATTGTTACGAATAGGGACCTTCGTTTTGTACGTGATTATAGTATATCTGTTACACAAGTTATGACAAGTAAAGATTTGGTTACAGCAAAAGAGGGTACTACTTTAAAAGAAGCTGAGGTTATTTTACAGCGGCATCGTATTGAAAAATTACCTCTTGTTGATCAAAATGGTGTTTTAAAAGGACTTATTACCATTAAAGATATTGAAAAAGCAACCCATTTTCCATCTTCAGCTAAGGATCAACAAGGACGTCTGATTGTTGGTGCTGCTGTAGGTACAGATAAAGAAACTTATAAACGTGTAGATAATTTATTGAGTGTTGATGTTGATTTTGTGGTTATCGATACAGCTCATGGTCATTCCAGTACTGTTTTGTCTATGGTAAGAGATTTGCGTAAATTACATCCATCTTTGACAATGATGGTGGGTAATGTAGCTACTGCTGAAGCAACTCGAGATGTTATTTTGGCTGGTGCAGATATTGTTAAGGTTGGTATGGGTCCTGGATCTATATGTACAACCCGTGTTATAGCTGGGATAGGTGTGCCTCAAATAACAGCTATTTATGATTGTGCTCAGGAGGCTAATAAGTTTAATATACCTATAGTGGCTGATGGAGGAATTAGATACTCTGGTGATATTGTCAAAGCAATTGCTGCTGGTGCTACAGCTGTTATGATTGGCAGTTTATTAGCTGGCACTGAGGAATCCCCTGGTAATACTGAAATATATCGCGGCAGACGATTTAAAGTTTATCGTGGTATGGGTTCTTATGGTGCTATGCAAGTTGGCAATCGTGATCGTTATTTTCAATCTGATGATGTTAAAATTGTTCCAGAGGGTATCGAAGGACGTGTTCCTTATAAAGGTCCCTTAGCGGATACTGTTTATCAGTTAACGGGTGGTATACGTTCCGGTATGGGATATTGTGGAGTAGGTAATATAAAGGATTTACAAACTAAAACAAAATTTATACGTATAACATCAGCCTCTCTCTACGAAAGCCATCCTCATGATGTTCAAATAACTAAAGAAGCGCCTAATTATTATATCTGAAAAGGTATGTAGATAGATTTTCCCGGGAAAATCTATCGTTAGTTTGTGCTTTTTGCTTTTTAATTTTTATGGTTGTTATGTTAAATTTTTGCCTGGGATTATATTTACTGGTATATCATCTATGTATTTGCGAAATTTGGGGTGTGCCGGGAGTTGTTATATTATATGCAGCGATTATTTTTAGTATTTTCCCAGTTATTTTTAGTCATAAATATTATGTTTATTTTCGGTTTAAGAGTAGATGCAAAAAATATAAACAATGGTTTAAACAATTTTCATAAAATAACAGCAGTTGCTTTCGCGGTAATGGATGCTGATACGGGACAAATCTTATTCGCAAAAAACGGGGATATGTTGCGTTCTCCGGCTAGTACAACAAAAATTATGACAGCTTGGTGTGTATTAGACGCTATTAGAGATGGAAGAGTTAGCTGGAATGATATGGTTACTATTTCGCACCATGTAGCACATTTGCGCATTTCGGGTATACGTTTTATTGAGGGAGAAAAATATTCTTTGAAAGATATTTTTTATGCCATGTTTTTGCGTTCAGCCAATAATGCCGCCTCAGCTTTGGCGGAGCATGTAGCTGGAAGTGAAGAAAACTTTGTAGCTTTAATGATGGATAAAGTGGCGTCTTTAGGTTTGTCCCATACACATTTCGCTAATCCTAACGGACTTAGTTCTCGTAGTTATCCAAATCGTCCTAACTGGACTTTTTTAGATCAAGTTACTACTTCTAGAGAATTGCTTTATATTTCAAGAGGTATTATACAAGATCATCCAGAAATACTTGATATTTCTTCCGATACATCGTATGTTTTTTTTCCTGGTACTAGATTACAGAGCCATGGTGAAAATACAAATGAGATGTTGAAATCTAAACAATATTCTTTTGAAGGCATGGATGGATTAAAGACGGGATATATAGATGAGGCTGGGTATTGTTTCGTTGGTACAGCTAAACGTTATGGAAGACGTTTGATCACAGTAGTTCTCGGTTCCCATACTTCTAGAAGTCGATTTCAAGATACAGCCCAAATAATGGAATATGCTTTTAATAACTATATTACACGATATGTTTTGCAACGAGGTGAATTTAATTTTAAAATTCCCGTTGCTAAAGGTATTAATCCCAAGGTATCAGCGGACATATCAAATGATTTTATTGTTTCTATGAATAAAGTTGATGATCTAACTAATTTTCGTTTAAATGTTTTGCCTATGGATTTAACTGCTCCTATATCATCTAATCAAAGGGTTGGTTATTTACAATTAATAAATAATTATACTAATGAAGTTGTTAAAACGGAACCGTTGATTGCTTTATCAGATCTTGATGAAGAGACTTGGTTTCAATCTGTATTTAATCTTATGAGTAAATTTATAACTAAAATAATTGATAGTATTTCTGCGATATTTGCTTAAAATATAATTTTGTGTTTTTTGTAGTATGTTTTCAAAAATGAACATATAAACTAATATGGATATTTATATGATATTTAATTTTTTAGTTTTAGTTTTAAATTATCAAATTAATCTATTTTTGATGATTTTTTTAGGATTATGATTTATATAGCAACTTTATTTATTTTTAACTAATTATCTTCTTAATGTCCATACCTCCTGTTATTTGATAATTTAACTTAGCAGGGTTTGTATTTTTGTTGTTTTTTTCTTTTTTGTATTTCTATATAAATAATTTGCTAGTATATTAGTGTATGAAAAAAATGAATATACATATTTAATTCATAAAAATACATAATAGATTGTTTTGAGAAAGGGAAATGATTGTGGATAAAAATTTTCGTACAGCTACTCCTAGAGTTAAGCGGGGGATGATTGAGATGCAAAAAGGAGGTGTGATAATGGATGTTGTTAATATAGAACAAGCTAAAATTGCTGAAGCTGCTGGCGCTGTAGCTGTTATGGCCCTTGAGAAAATACCTGCGGATGTTAAAGCTGATGGCGGTATTGCTCGTATGGTTGATTTGTGTGTTGCTAAAGATATAATGGAAGCAGTATCTATACCTGTTATGGCTAAGGTAAGAATTGGTCATTTCGTAGAAGCTCGCTTGTTAGAAGCTATCGGTGTAGACTGTATAGATGAAAGTGAAGTTCTAAGTATAGCGGATGAAGATAACTATATTGATAAAAGTAAATATAAGATACCTTTTGTGTGTGGTGCTCGTGATTTAGGTGATGCGCTTCGTCGTATAGCTGAGGGGGCATCTATGATTCGTACAAAAGGTGAACCTGGTACTGGTAACATTGTAGAAGCTATTAGACATATGAGAAGAATACATGAACAGATATCTTTAGTTAAAACAATGAATGATGTAGAAATTGTCAAAGCTGCTAGAGATTGGGGAGCTCCCTATGATTTGCTGCAAGAAATAAAGCAAACAGGACGTTTGCCAGTTGTTAATTTTGCAGCAGGAGGTATATCAACACCAGCTGATGCTGCTTTATTGCGACAATTAGGTGCGGATGGCATTTTTGTTGGTTCAGGTATTTTCAAATCAAGTAATCCAGCTGGTTTTGCTTCCGCTATTGTACAAGCCACACTTCATCATGATAATTATGAATTATTAGCTAATATAAGTGGTGGATTAGGCCTTCCTATGGAAGGTATGGGTGATATTTTACATTAGGAAATTTGATTTGAAAATGTTATTTTTTAAAATCTTGGAGTGATTGATTTTGAAGATTGGTGTTTTGAACTTGCAAGGTGCTGCTAGAGAACACCTGGAAAAAATTAAAAAAATGGGTTTTGATGCTACTTATGTATATAACGGTGATAATTTAAGAGATATAAATGCCCTTATTATGCCTGGCGGAGAATCAACAACGATGAGTTATCTTGCATCTAAAAGTGATTTCTATAAAGCATTTTTATCATGGTATGGTATAGGGAAGCCGATTCTTGCTACTTGTGCTGGGCTAATTCTTTTGTCTAAAAGGTTTGTATCCAAAAATTATGAGGATAATTTGGGACTTTTGGACATAAATGTCAAACGCAATGCATTTGGTCGTCAGATTGATAGTTTTGAACAAAAAATTAATATAAAAGACATTGCTTGTGATTTTAATGCTGTTTTTATCAGAGCTCCTGTTATACAAGATGTTGGTAAAAATGTTGAAGTTTTAGCTAAGTTAGATAACCATATTGTAGCTGTTCGACAAGAAGGTATTTTAGCTACTTCTTTTCATCCTGAGTTAACGGATGATGATCGTTTATACAGTTATTTTATAAATTTTGCTTCATCATACTAATTTTTAATCGGATTTTTAAATATGCAATTTTTAAAGTGTAATTTTTTGATCTTTGATTAAATGTTTTTATGTATTATTTCCATCTATAACATAATACATAATTGAAAATTAATTATTAGGGTGGTGATTTTTTGTTAGATACGTCTTGGATAAGAGAAGATAAAACTTGGGCTAAGGAACGTTTTTTACGTAGGGGAATTACGCTTGATATTTGGAATAAATTATTAGATATTGATGATAGACGACTTATTTTGCAGAGGGAGGTAGAACAATTAAGGCATCAAAGGCGTCAGCTTTCCAATAAAATTTCAGCAGATAAGACCTTAAGGGATAAATTAACAAAGGAAATACAAGACTTATCTGTATTGCTGAAAACTAAAAATGATGATTTGCGCGAAATAGATAGTCATTGGACAGAAATGATGCTGTCTTTGCCTAATTTACCTCATAAAAGTGTTCCTATAGGTGCATCAGCAAAGCAAAATCAAGTTTTACGTCAATGGGGTGAGCCTACCAAAGAAAAAAAAATACCACATTGGGAAATAGGTGCGCAGTATGGTTGGTTTGATTCATTGCGTGCAGGTAAAGTGACAGGATCACGTTTTTTATTTGGTGTTGGTATAGGAGCCTCTCTAGAGCGTGCTTTGGTGCAGTTTATGATGGATGTTCATATTAAAAAGCATAATTACAAAGAAATTTCGCCACCCTTTATTGTTCATGAGCGATCTTTAGTTGGCACGGGTAATTTTCCTAAGTTTAAAGAAGAAATATTTGGTATTTCTCAAACTGATTATTTTCTTATTCCCACAGCCGAAGTTCCTGTGACTAATTTTCATCGTGAATCTATCTTAAAAGAAGAAAATTTACCTTATAAGTATGTAGCTAATACACCATGTTTTAGAGCTGAAGCTGGCGCAGCCGGTCGTGATACTAAAGGTTTGATTAGATTGCATCAATTTACAAAAGTGGAATTAATTCAAATCGTTAAGCCGGATTATTCATTTGAGGCTTTAGAAGAAGTTACAGCGCATGCTGAAGAGATTTTACAATTGTTAGAACTACCTTATCGTGTTATTGCTCTATGTACAGGTGATTTGGGTTTTTCAGCTACTAAGACATATGATTTAGAAGTATGGTTACCTAGTGCACGAGATTATTGTGAGATATCATCTTGTAGTAACTGCGAAGCTTTTCAGGCTCGTAGAGCCGGCATAAGATATAAATCATTGGAAGACAAAAAAAATAAATTTGTCCATACGTTAAATGGTTCTGCTTTAGCTGTAGGACGTACAATGGCAGCGTTGTTAGAATGTCATCAAAGATCTGATGGTAAGATTAATATTCCTAAGGCATTGCGTCCTTATATGTATGATAAGGAATGTTTAGATCAAGATCTATCATAAAAATTAATAGGTAGAATAATTGGGTATAAATTCATTTATAGTTAAAGAGGGTGGAGTTTGGATGCTTCATGATACCCATTCTACCAATACCTCTAAATTACATAGTATTTTCTTTAGACCTATAACATGGTTTTTTCTCTTTTTTTTGTTTTTTGTTATTTTTGTGCTATTTTTAGATCGTGATGTTTCTCAGAATGAAAATAAATCTTTACGTGTGGTCGTTACTTCTTTTCCTCTTGTAGATTTTTTTCAAAACATAGGTGGGAATCGTATTATTGTGGAGAATTTATTAGCTTATAATAAAAATCCGCATGAAAGTGAATTAACGATAAATGATAGATTAAAGTTACATGGAGCGGATATATTAGTATTAGATAGTCATAATGAAGATATATTATCTGATAGTATGATCGAAATTATTAAAGAAAATCCGCAGATTAAAATTATCGATATATCATCTGATGATCTTTCTTATAAGAGGATTGATGATTTTGTTAATATGCATCATCATGAATTTCATGATGATAGCTGGTTTAGTTCAACTTTTGTTAAGTCTATGATTCAAAAAGTGAAAGTTATTTTAAAAAATGCTGATAGCACTAATGAATCTTTATATGAAAAAAAATATCTTTTATTTAAAAACAAAATCGATATTTTGTTTAACGATTATCAAAATCGTATTCTTAGTTTAAGATTTCATAATACGATAACCACTTTTGATCGTAGTTTATGTAATTTATTGAATCAAAATAGTTTTAATCATTGCATACCTTTATTTATAGATCATCATGATGAACATCAAGAAATGAGTCCACTTTCTTTTCATCATAAAGTAAATGGGCTAAATCGTAAAAATGTGTGTATAATGCTAGCGCCAGATGAACCTTTGGGAAATATTGAAATGATGCAAGCGATTCAAGATGCTGCTAAAATACGTTTTTTATTTTTTTTACATCCTATATCAAACATAACCATTGAAGAACAAAGGCGTAAGGTTACCTACATAGGATTGATGTACGATAATTTAAATATATTGAGCAATCGTTTGGAGGCAACGTGTTGATCGAGAAAAAGCTTGAGGGAAAATATCAAAGTGATTTATATTCTCAATGTGTTGTCGATGTTTGTGATGTTTCTTTTTCTTACATAAAAAAAAATGATGTGCTTAGTAATATTAATTTAAAATTAAAGCGCGGGGATTTTTTAGCTTTAATGGGTCCGAATGGTTCTGGTAAATCAACACTAGTTAAGTTGATTCTTGGCTTACATCAACCATCTAAAGGTAGCATTAAGCTTTTTGGGCAATTAGCTCAGAAAAAAATAAAACAACATTGGCGTATAGGATATTTAGGTCAGCATGCTATTCGTTTTAATCCTGCTTTCCCTGCTACTGTAAGAGAGGTTGTATCTACTGGATTATGTGGTAAGTTAGGTTTGTTTAGATCACTATATCGTCATGATTGGCAGAAAGTCGATGAAATTTTAGCACAAGTTGGTTTGTCAGAAGTTCGTTCTTCTAGTATAGGTTATCTTTCAGGAGGACAGCAGCAAAGAATGTTATTAGCTCGTTCTTTAGTTGCTGAGCCCGAGTTATTGATTTTGGATGAACCTACAGTTGGTATTGATTCTAAGTCAACAGCTCAATTTTATGAACTACTCACTAATTTGAATCGGATTAATCATTTGACATTACTTATAGTTACGCATGATATAGGTGTTATTTCTTCAGGTGTAAAAAATATAGCTTGTTTAAATAAAAGTTTATTTTTTCATGGGAGAAGAGATGATTTTTCTGATCATAAAGAAGATCTTATCTCAAAAACATATGGTTATACAGTAAAAATTGTACATCATAACCATACGAGGGGTTGAAGGTTTTGCTATCTTTTTTTTCTTTCTTTACCGAATTCGGTCAACTATTTTGGGAAAATGATTGGTTGCAAAGGGCTTTATTAGCTAGTTTATTAGTTGGGATTTCAGCACCTTTCATTGGCATACATTTAGTCGTTCGTCGGTTATCTATGTTAGCGGAAGCTTTATCTCACTTAGCTTTAACAGGTATTGCTATGGGATTGATAGCTGAAAAAAATAGTGGAAGATCTTTTATAGCGCCTTTTGCTTGGGGCTTTTTTTCTTCCGTTATAGGTTCTTTTTTAGTAGAAAAATTACGAAATCAACGTTATAGGTATTATCCGGAATTAACCGTACCTATTTTATTGGCAGCCGGCCTTGGTCTCGGTCTTATTTTACTTAGTGATACAGGAGGTATTTCAGGTCATGCGGCTAGTTATTTAGTAGGTAGCTTAGTTACTGTGAGTATGGGTAAATTATGGTTAATTTTCATTTCAACTATTTTGACCATTATTTTTTGTTGTTTCTTTGGTAAAGAATTATTTGCGCTTTCATTTGATGAAGAAAATGCTGTTATTACAGGTGTTCCTAAAGGGTTAGTTCATGGACTTATGTTAATTATTACGTCCCTAGTTGTTTGCTCCATATCTACGGTTGCTGGTATACTCTTAGCGCCTGCTTTGATGGTTATACCAGTTGCAACTAGTTTGGCTTTAGGTGGTAGTTTCCGCCATGTTCTTATACGTTCTTTAATTATATCGGAATTAGCTGTTTTTCTAGGTTTTTTCGCTGCTTTGATTTGGGATTGGCCTTTTAGTGGATCTATAGCAGTTATAGCTGTTATTTTATTTATAATGGTTAGATTTTTTTATGCTATCAAAAATGATTTCAAATTATTTTTTTGTAAATCATGATGATTATATATTTATAATTATTTGGCTTAAAAAAACTAAGCAATAATTTTTTATTTTTCAAAATTAACTCAAAAAAAATATTATAATTTAAGTTCGCAGATTGTTTTTTATATAAAAGATGATTTTTATTTTTCAGGTAATTTATCATCTTTATGCTTAATTTCCTTAAACTGATAATTTATATATTTGTTTTATTATGATGAATTTAATTATATTTATAACTGATCGCAAAACAAACCTAACTTCTTTAGGTTTTTTATCATATTTATCTGTTTAAAGTATATTTTCAGTTTTAGGTTATCTTTTTGAATAGAAACTTAGATCTGTTCTTAGCGATTTTTCACAAACGCATTTAAAAATGGTTTTTAAAATAACCTAATCGAATGCACTAGAAGTGATAATAATGCCTATTTTTTTGTTTAAATTATATCATTACTAATCAGCTATATTAATATTTTGAAGCAAGTCTTTTGTGTGATTTTTTGTGTAGTTTTTTGTTTTAAATGCGAAATTTATCAAAATAAAGATCAGATGACATATTCATATATTTAGATATACATTAGCATTTTTTTAGGTTTTTGAAGATCAAATTAGTTGCTTTTTATAAAATAAAAATTAAAATATATTAATTATTTAGTTTTATTTTCATATGTATTGTGATAAGATTTTTACAGTGTACTATCTTATTATGGACCAATATTAGTTTTTTTGCATAAACATATGTACAATAAATGGATTATTAATTTAATTCAAAATATATAAATTTAAATACACGAATAATTATATTATAAATTATATTATAATAAGTATTGGAATAAAATCTTTTAATTATAAAAATAAAATTGAAAATTTAGTCACAAGTCCATTATTATCTCTATTTAATAAACCCAGCAAATATAATTCAGGACGCGTTGTCGATTTTTAAAAAATTATAGGTTACAAAATATCAAACCTAGGTAGCTTAATTTTTTATTGATTTAACCTGTATTTTCTAGTTCAGAACAAGCAACTTATATAGATCATATGTCAATAATAAAGACCAAAGATTTAAATATTCAATAAAGCATAGTTTCTACTATACTTTCATTGCCACTTCATCGTAACTATAGCTTATATCACAAAATAAATATAACTTATAATTTATATTTGGGTTTTTATATACAAAATGTAAATGTAAATTTTGTATAACATTTTTTTGAATAGCCGTTTTGTAATATTTTTTATGTACACCACAGAAATTATTTTTTATTAATAATTTCAGGAGGTAATATAGGTTTGCTTTTTCACTGGTCAAGGTAATTTTTATAAAAAAATAAAGTTAAATTATATAAAAATATGAATTTCTTGATAATGATTTTTATAATTATGATGATTTTTTTGATTATGCACAATGATCATACATGTATATTCACGTATGCCGATCATGTTGATTATAATGAGAAGGATACATTAATTAATTAATTAATGTGATAATAACCAGTGGAATATAGCGTATGTTTTGAACAAGTTTGACATTATTTCGATGAAAAAATTTAATAAAGATCGAGTATCAAATTTAATTTATAAAGATAAAAAAAACTAAAAAATTTATAATATCAGTTATAATAATTTATTTTATTTTATTAAAATTTTAATAAAATAAAATAAATTATTATAACTACTGTACTTGATCAAAACATAGTTAAATAATTATGAATAGTATTTTTTGATTAATTCAATTTGAAAATTAAACATTATTCTTTTTTATCAATTTCTATAATTGCATTTGTATTTCTATCTAGTTATTTATTTATACATAGAACATATTTTAGCATTTTAATAAATTATAAAAAAATGGGGTAGTTATATGATTTATAAATTTAATTTTAAATTTTTAGAAAATAAAACAGGAAGCATTTTTATTTTTTAAGCTTTTTATTATATAACTTGTGTTTTTTTATTTCTATTGCCTCTTATTCTTAGTTTTGTATCAGATATTAGATGGGATACTGATGATTTTTATAATATAAATGATGAAAAAAAGATATTTTCAAGATTATTATTTATATTCCTAGTACTTGGGGTTATCTTTAGTTTTTATTATAAGAAATCAAAAAAGAATTCAATAAAAGAAAATGCAGAAGATAGTACTATAGTAAGAGATATTTTCATATCCAAGGAATATTGGCCGCATCTTTTTGAATATTTCCGAAAATGTTATTGTTACGCTTATGAAAATAAACAAATAACAAAATTTAGATTTTTCTTTCTTTATATTTTAAGTGCATTTTTTTTAATTATTACTTTTATTTTATTATTTTTAGTAGAACATCCATCGATTTTTATGTTTATAGGTGTTTTAATTTGGTTTTGTTTAATTAAATTACAGAAATTATATGAAACTTATTGGTGTGGTAGCAATGTTGATTTTAATCATAATTATATAAATAAAACTATTTTATTTTTGTTTTTGATATATAATTTGATTATTACTAGTTTTTATTATTCTGTTTTCAATACACCGGATTTGATAAATCAAATTCCATTTATTTATGTTGATAAGGCATCATTTAGAATATTTATATTTTTAATTGTTTTTAATTATCTGATACCTAGAATACCTACTTTTGTTTTTGGTTTTAAAAAAATATAATAAATATTTTATATAAATAAAAACCCGTCGTCTTGATGGGTTTTTGTTTTGTGGGAGTTTGTTTTTAGGTTTTTATTTTAAATTAACAATTTGTAAAAATAAAGATCAGATTATAAACTAATATATTTATATATATATGAGTATTTTTTTAGCTTTGTAAAGATCAAATTAATTGCTTTTTATAAAATAAAAATTAAAATATATTAATCATTTATTTTAATTTGGGGTTGGATTGTGATAATATTTTTATAGTTAACGATCTTATTACGAACAAATACCAACTTTTTGCATAAGAATATTTTTTAAAAATAGATTATTGATTAAATTAAAAATATATATAAATTTAAATAAACAATTATAATAAGTGGTGGAATAAAATTTTTTAAATATAAAAATAAAATTTCATATTATTAGCTATATTTAATAAACCAAGAAGATATAATTCAGGGAGTGGTGTCTATTGTTTAAAAAATATATAGGTTATAAAATATTTAACCTAGTCAGCGCAATTTGTTTGTTGACTTCACCGGTATTTTCTAGTTCAGGACAAGCAGTAGATAAAGATAATATTTCAATAACAAATATGCAAGATGTAAATACTACAGAAAATATTAGCTACCCTATGTGTTCGATAGAGGATTTTATTAAAAGTATTAAAGTGAGGAATTTTTCTAAGTCAAGAATCGAGAAAAATATTAATGAAGATTTTGATAGTTTAAAATCTTTAGAAGATACTTTGAAAAAGGATGGTTTGGAGATAAGACGCGATCTTGAGAATACGAGTGGTTTTAGAATTAATCTAACTAAGAAAGATGTAACTTCAGAAGTCAAAAAACAGCTAATATCAAAATTTGGACCTGATATGAGTCATGGTTCATGATCCGTGGTTTGTATGATAAGTCTACGAATCAAAAAATTGGACAAGTTATACATTCTAGAGGTAAATTTTTTGATAGTACTTTTACAGCTATTGCCAGTATTGATGAAGGTATAGAAAGAAAATTATATTTTTCGGATGGTAAAAAATCAGAATCATTGTTAATAAAAGATATTGAGGAAGATCAGATTCGTTTCAAAAGATCCAAGTGTAGCATATGTTTGACGGCTGTAGGTGTTCTTTGTTCTTATGCTAGTACAGATATTAGTACATGTTTCTTTAGGAGTTGTAGAGTTTTTGGTTCTAATCTACAAGCATTGGCAATTTGCCAGGCTTTATGTCCTTTAATAGGATATACTATATGTCGCTATTTCCCTAACAAGCTATGCCGACCATTTTGTAAAAAATAACATTATATTTATATCAACTAACTATATTTATGCAGAATGGAATGAAAAATTACAAAATATGCATTTAATAGTTTTTTATATCTAAATTACGTCTATTTTTTGATTTTATCAAGATGAACTATATATTTTTTTATTATATATATAATAAAATATCATTTTTTGCTGTTGATATATATTTAGATCATAAATTGGTCATCAAGTTTAAAAATTCTGATGCAGATACTTATATTTATTAATTTTAATTTTATAGAATATTTTAAATTTTAATTAAAAATGAATGTCATTTATAATAATTTATCTTAATAAAAAATATATCATTAGGTAGATTAATGCTTTTTAATTACTTCAATAAACTAACTCGGATGAAATATAATCCGAGTTAGTTTATTTCTAAAAATGAACTTAAAAATGTCATTATGATTTAAGTTTTAATATAATTTTTATTTTAAAGATAATTTATCAGTTTTCTTCTTAATTATCCGGAAATTGGGATTTATTATTTATTAAGACAAAAAAATTAATTAAAATATAAAAATATTTATTATTATATTTTTTAGTGAATTATATTAGGTTATTAAAATCTCTTTACATTAGTTTGCTTATAAGAGCTATAAAAGCTTTTTTTATAAATACATGGCAAATTTTTTTAAATTATTAAGACGACATAATATATCTGATATTCAAAGAGTGATTCAAAATATTTGCAGAAAATCAGGATATTAAATCTTAGTCATGACAAAATGATTAAATTATATTTAGTTTCTAACCTACAATTAATAGACATTTTAATCCGCCTGTGGTATTTTGTTATTTAACTTATATTTTTCATAGAGGGATGTCTATTTTTCGCAACACCTTAAAATATAAGATATTGCACACTTAATAAAAATCATAATTTTTTATGATTTTTATTAATCATTTGTAATTTTTAGTTTTAAAAAGCACAGTGATTTTGTTTTTATAAATATTTTTTCTTTATTAACTTATTTAATCAGAAAAAATGAATATAAGTATGATAAAAAGGAGATTGATATGTTACATAATGTTTGATCAGGTTAATAATGCGCGATATTTTTACTTTATGAACATTGCGTTACAAGAAGCTGATAAAGGAGCATCTTTAGGAGAAGTCCCTGTAGGTGCTTTAATTGTCAAAAATAATGTTATTATATCGAAAGCGCATAATGAAAAAGAAATCACTAAACAACCTTTAATGCATGCCGAGATTATAGCTATTATGAGGGCTACTGAGAAGATAGGTGATTGGCGCTTAAATGATACAGAGCTTTATGTTACTTTAGAACCATGCGCTATGTGTTCAGGTGCAATTGTTCATACACGTATACCCCATGTTATTTATGGTGCTACGGCGCCTAAAGCTGGATGTGCGGGGACTTTGTATAATTTACTTGATGATGATCGTTTCAACCATAAGGCGAAAATCACCAAGGGTATTTTAAGGGAATTTTGTGAAGAGCGGCTTAAAGTTTTTTTTAAAAAAATTCGACTGGGCAAATAAATTAGTTGTTAGTATCGTATTAAAATCCCTATTGACAACAACGATGTTTTGATCTTACAATAGTGTTGTTATTGAATCATAACAAAGTAGAATAGCCTTAATTATAATTAACTCGTTTTATTTTTGAAATTTATTAGTAAAATTAAAATACAATAAAATATTTTAAATTGGTATCTTATTTGGTTTTAAAAAGGATATAATAGGTTATGTTTTTGGAGAGATGTCCGAGTGGTTTAAGGAGGCGGTCTCGAACACCGTTGTGCTCCTAATCGGGGTACCGTGGGTTCGAATCCCACTCTCTCCGCTTTTATTTTAAATTTATTATTCCGAATATTCAGACAATTTACCTTAAAAAATAAAGAAAGCAAAAGTTAGGCATATTTTAGATAGAACACTGCTTTCTATGGACAGGAATCCCCGTGATTCATTGCGAGAATATTCCGATAAATTATTATAAAGGAAATTAAATTAAAAAAATATTTGAATGGAGAATCTTTTTGTAATTTATAGTTTTTTATTTATATTTTTGTTTAATTTTATACGCTGATTTATTTTTATGATGAAAAAGCTGGTAAAAGAAGATTGCTGGCTGTTTCTTGTAATATATCAGAATTTTTTTTAAAATAATCGTTATGGGCATTTTCTTGATTATAAAATCGATCAAGAGATAAAATGCTCAATGCACCAAAAATAGCTGTTGCTGTTTCGCGAGGATATGCAACTGATAAATCGCCTTGGCGTGATCCTTCTCTCAAAACACCATCTATTAGATCTAGATATGATCTGATTTTTTTTCTAAGATAAAGTTGTCTTTTCTCTGATCCAAAAGATTCGGCTAATAGAAGTTTAGATAATTCATGATTTTCAATACAAAATTGTAATTGTACAGCTAATAATTTTTCAAGTTGTTGCTTAGGTGTTTTTTGTTTTCTAATATTGCGTAGAACGCTGCTGAGAAGTTTATCTATTCCGCCATCTACTAATCCTATAAATAGATCTTCTTTACTTTTAAAGTGATAGTATATTGTTCCTTTAGCTATGCCCGCCAATCTTGCTATTTCATCCATCTTTGCTTCATGAAATCCGTGGACAGAGAAAATTCTTACAGCTGCTTGGAAAATAATATTTATTTTCTTTTGATTTTTTTTGCGCATAAATTTCGCATTTTCCCTGCCTTTCTATATTATAACAAAAATATTAATACAATCATTTTTCGACAAATTTATTTTCACTTGATGATTGTTTAACATAATTTTAATAGTTCGGTAAATGTCTATTTTTATTTTGTATCTTTTTTTATTGTTATAATATTTAGATAAATAAAAGTGAAAAGCCAGTTTAAGATATGCTATAAACTACCCGGATTACTAGAATTATATTTTATACTATTAGCGTATTTTTTGTTTGATTATGCGATAATTTTAGTTGATTTTGAATATTTTGTTTAATTAACATACTGATTTTTAGACAAGTCCCTTACTAATTAATTCTTATTATACCATTATAAGCATAATAAGGGAAGTACTACCTTATAGTTATCATAATCATATTACTAGATTAATGATAGTTTTAAACGACAAACATCATATTAATGTACATGCAAAAAAAAGCAAAAAAATTTAAGTCATTAGCAAAAATCAGAAAATGTGATGTTTTTTATAAATTTTTAAATGCCTTATATTTTAAGATTTCACCAAAAAATAGACATTCCTTGATCCTGTAAGTGCTACACAAAAAATATCACAGGAGAATAAAGAATGTCTATTTAATTGTGGCTTAAAAAATAAAACTAATTTCGTCAAATTTTTTCGTAAATTTGGTTTAACGACCACATTGTATTCGCCTTTTATGCGCTATCTTTTTCATAGTAGGGATTGTATTTACAAACTTGAAATGATTTAATATTATCAGTTAATTAAAAATCAATAATATTATTTATCTTATTTATGTTATCCGAAAATCAAAGTATTTTAAAATTATATAATCAACGTATATACAGAAGTGTTTACCATTCAAAAAACAAAATTCTGCTGTATATATTTATTAAGTAAATGCGGATTTTATTTATAATATTTTTACTATTATTTATGTTTATTAATTTGAATTTATATCTTGAAATTAAAATATTTTATTTGTACAGATGTGGCTTTAAGACATCTAAATGTAATCTGGCTGTGCAGTGATAACAAGCAAAGCTTTAGATTGATACTTAAGTTTGCGGCTGTTTACATTTTATTTGTCTATAAATATTAATATATCAAATTAGTAATGATGTAATTTAAACACAAAAATAGCTATTATCATAGTTTTTATTGAATTATATTAGATTCTTAACGTGCGTTTTTGGACAAGCTAATGGTATATATATTGTTTATTTCAATCTTATAACTGGATTTTAAAAATATTAGTATAACCAATCGGCTAATCGAATTTAAGATGCGAGGGGTATATCCTTTTAATACTTAAAAGAAATAATATAATATCAAGATATTAATGTTCATATCTTTTTGAAGCTTATTTTATTCCGTTCGAAAAAGTATTCAGAGCACAGCGCTAAGGTCATATTATCATCAAATTAAACAGGTAGTCTAAATCTGTACATCCACTTAAAAAGAATAAATATGGAAAAAACCTTAAAAGCCTAGGTTTATTTTTTTGTCCATCTTCATATATAATTAAATTTATCATAATGATAAAATATATACTTTTTATATTTTAAAGGTAATTAAGCATATAATTGCTTAATTACCTTTAAAATAACAATCATATTTGTTGAATGAATAAAATTAAAACTTAAATTAGAATCAAGTGTTTAAGTTAATTTTGAAAAATCAAAAATTATGGTCTTATTTTTTGGCAATTAAAGCATATTATGTTTGTTATTTTTTTATAAATAAACCGAAAAATATTTTTTTATATAATTATTATAATTTTTTTATTTATCTTATTACAATATTTTTCAAAAAGATTTTTTTTATATGTTTTAAGTCATTACTTAAGTTGTTATTTTTTATATTTATGTTTTTTATATTTATTTTTTATGATTTTATTTTAGATTTTTATATCTATATTATATTTTTGCCACCATGCATCTAATTGTACCCAGTGGCCTAATAAAGAAGGAGCTTGCATGATTTGTCCAAACCAAGCAAAAGATGTTTTAGCGTTTGGTTCTAGGAAACGTTTTATTTGTTTTGGATCAAGGAATTCTGATAAGGGACTTTTAGGATCTTTTAATTTTTGGATTATTATTTCTTTCATGCTGTTGTAATATAAAGGATTATGTGTTCTAGGATAAGGATTTTTAGGTCTATTTATTATTTCTTCAGGCAATATGCCTTGACATATATGTTTTAACAATCCTTTTGTAGTATTGTTGTATTTTTTCATTTCCCAAGGTACATTCCAAAGAAACTTTACTAAATTAGCGTCACAAAAAGGTACGCGTGTTTCTAAACCTGTAGCCATGGTCATCCTATCTTTTCTTTCTAATAGTACGGGTAGCCAGTAATTTAAAGTCAGATAAGTTATTTTACGCATATATGTATCCGTTTTATTTGTTGGATCTAAAACAGGAATTTCTTTACATGCATTTTCATAACAACTGTTTACATATTCTTTAGGTGATAATTTTTTTATCCATTCGGTACGTAAAAAAGAAATTCTGGCTTCTATATTGTTGATCCATGGAAAAGTATCTAGTGTATCTTGTGATGTAATTTCTTTATGAAACCAAGGATAGCCACCAAAAATTTCATCCGCACCTTCTCCGGAGAGGACAACTTTTATATCTTTTTTCATTCGGCGTGCAAATATTAATAATGAAGCATCTACATCAGCCATTCCTGGTAAATCTCTCATATAAGCTGCATTATTAATTTCATTAATAATTTCTTTCGGATCAATTATTATATTTTGGTGTTTTGTGTTTAAATGATTGACCATTATACTAATAAATTTGATATCTAAATCAGGTTGTGTTTTCGTTGCATGAAAATCTTCTATATCGTCAGCGTAATTTACAGCATAAGTTTGAAGATTAGGAAAGCCTTGTTCTTTATACCAACTATTTGATATTGCGCAAATCAAACTAGAATCTATGCCGCCTGACAGCATAGCTCCTAAAGGGACGTCAGAATTTAATTGTTCAATAACAGTATGTTTGATTTTTTGTTTTAAATATGCAGTAACAGTTTCTAAATCTTCGGTTTGATGTTTGTTATTTAATGAAAAATATTTGGTAAAATGGTTTTTAGATTTGTTTATCGATAATTTGTATCCGGGTTTTAATTCTTTTATATTATAGAAAGGTGTATTTCCTGGCACGCGACCTGGATACATAGCTAGAATTTCACATAAAGATTCTCTGTTTATGTAAGGTTTGATATGGGGGTGTTTAAGTAAAGCTTTTATCTCTGAAGAGAAAAACCATCCCGATCCTAAGCGTGCAAAAAACAATGGTTTAATACCCAGAGGATCTCTTACGATAAGTACTTGCTGTAAAGATTCATCCCAAATCATAAAAGCGAACATGCCATTTAATTTTTCTAGAAAATTATCTTTGTCGTCTATGTATGACCAAAGTAAGGTTTCTGTATCGCTGCTACTTTTTATAGGATAACCCTTTTTTTTCAATTCCGTACTTAAAGTATTCGTGTTATATATTTCGCCATTATAAGTTATCGTGTAGTTATGACCTTGCCATCGACAGCTAAAAGGTTGTTTTCCATATTCTAAATCTATAATCGATAGCCTTCTATGACCTAGAAATAGATGTTTGTGGTAAAAGATATTTTCATCATCTGGCCCGCGATGTTTTTGTGTATTATTCATTTTATGGATATATTTTTTTGCTTCATCATTATTCATGAGAGATTTTGTAAAATCAACCCATCCTACAAATCCGCACAAATATGATCACCCCTTTGTTTTTTTGTCAAAAATAATCTCTTTAATAATATTATTATACATAATGATGGGATAAAATATCTTTTTATCATAAAAAAATATGACCCCTCAAAAAAAGGGTCATTCATGAATATTTATTTAGGTATTGAATATTTTTTTAGGTGTTTTTAGATACATACGAGATCTATTTAGTATTTCTTCGCGTCCCAAACAATGTAATAAAGCAGGTAAATCTGGACCTTCTGTACAGCCTGTTATAGCAGCTCGGATTGGTAAAAATAATTTTTTACCACGAAAACCTGTTTCTTTTTGTACATTTTTTAATTGATTACGCATACACGTAATGGAATCATCTTCTGTTTTTTGTATTTTTTCTAAGAAAGAATAAATTACTTTTAAAGATTCAGGATTTTTTAAAATTTCACCGGCATCTTGTTCAGGTTCTGTAGCTGCATGGAAAATTGATTTAGCGTTATCGGAAATTTCGCTTATTGTATACACGGATTCTTTAAATAGTGTAACAACGGATTTTATTTTCTTTATATCTGTCGTCTTATCTATAAAACCTGCTTTTTGGAAATAAGGTATAGTTAATTTAGTTATTTGATCTTCATCTGCTTTTTTTATATATTGACCGTTCATCCATTTTAATTTTTCTTTATCAAAGATTGCGCCAGCGCGCCCGATTCTATTTAAAGAGAATAATGAGATCAACTCTGATTTAGAAAAAAACTCTTCTTCACTATTTGGTGACCAGCCGAGAAGCACGAGGAAATTAATTACTGCTGAAGGTAGATATCCTTTTTCGCGATATATATTTATAAATTGATCTACATTTTCATCTCTTTTAGAAAGTTTACGACCGCTTTTATTGAATATTAAAGGTAGGTGTGCAAATGCCGGTTGATTATAACCTAATGTTTCGTACAATAGAATTTGTAAAGGGGTATTTGATAGATGTTCTTCACCTCTAATCACATGAGTGATTTTCATCCTTGCATCATCTATAACGGATGCAAAATTATATAGAGGTTGTTTATTGGCTTTGCAGATCACAAAATCATTCAAATCATCTGTCGAAAACGAAATGTTTCCCCTAACTAAATCAGCGATGTTTAATGTTTTTCCTTTAGGTACTCTAAAACGATAGACAGCGTTTTCTCCTTTGGTTAAGAGTTCGTTTATTTCATCTTGGTTTAGATTGCGACATATACCTGGATAAATAAATGCTTTTCCTTCTTCAGCAGCTTTTTTTCGGAGTTGATTTAATTTTTCTTCACTACAAAAACAAGGATATGCCTTTTTTTTCTTTAAAAGTTTTGACATTTCTTCCTTGTAAATTGAATTACACTGTGAAGATATATATGGTCCGTATTCACCACCTATATCTGGTCCTTCATCCCACTGGATTCCTAGCCAATTTAAGCTTTCTAAAAACTCTTTCTGAGCAGAGGTTTGATGACGCGTGACATCGGTGTCTTCTATGCGCAGAATAAATTTGCCTTTATTTTGCTTGGCGAATAAATAGTTAAATAGTGCTGTTCTAGCGCCCCCTAGATGAAGAAAACCCGTGGGGCTAGGAGCGAATCTCACACGCACTTTCATACTCAATCCTCCATATCTTGAATACTTTTTTTATGCGACAAAAAGATTATAGCGATATTTTGTCTTTTAAAATTCACAAGCTTGTTATATTGGATTTTTACCGATTTTCTGAGTTGATGTGCCTAAATTATAACATGTTATATCTTGCTCGCTTCTTTTTTGTGTTTGTTTTGAGGTTAATTATTATTTCAACCATACGAAGTAAATCTTAGCATGTTATAATCGGATTATGATTTTTATCGATGTGTTGTGGGGGTAATTTCAAAAAATCTTTATTTTTAGTATTTAGAATAAATAGTTGTAATTGTTTTTTGTTTAATTATTCTTTATATGATTTTAAATATAATTTTGATTTTTTAAAACCGTTAAGCGGATAAAATGTTAGGGAGGTCATACCGCTTTGGATGAACCCTTGCATTGGGATATGATAAATGTTTTTTATAGGATTTTTTTGGCTGTATTTCTTGTTTTATTGAATGGTTTTTTTGTGGCGGCGGAATTTGCTATTGTAAGAGCGCGTTTTACACGTATTGCAAATATTGATACACGTAATGGTAAAATGGCCAAAAAAATTGTTAATAATTTAGACACTTATCTTTCGGCAACACAACTTGGCATAACCTTAGCTTCTTTGGGTCTTGGCTGGGTAGGGCAAAATACGGTAGAGTTATTATTAAAGGAATTTTTTGCTAGTATAGGTTTCTCTAGTAGTTGGTTGCTTAATTCATTATCTTTATCTAGTGGATTTTTGATTGTAACTTTTTTTCATATTGTGGTAGGAGAGATGGCTCCTAAATCCTTAGCTATTGATAAAGCAGAAGACACAATGTTATTTGTGGCTCGGCCTTTGCATGCTTTTTATCGTTTGGTTAAGCCCTTTATATACATACTTAATAACTCCGCTAATTTTTTTCTTCGTTTTGTGTTGCGTGTTGAATTAACGGACCCCAAAAAACAAGCTCACACTGAGGAAGAAATCCGTATGTTGTTGGCCCAAAGTCATAAAAGTGGTGTAATTGATCAAGCTGAACTGACCCTTTTTGATAATATTTTTGAATTTACAGACCGTATAGCCAGAGAAGTTATGGTTCCTAGAGTTAATATGATTTGCTTATTTGCCGAAAAAGATTTTTCGGATAATTTTGCTGTTATTAAAAATTCTCGCCATACGCGTTTTCCTCTTTGCGGAAGCGATAAGGACGATATCAAAGGAATTATTCATATAAGAGATGTTTATGAATTTATATCCGAAGAAGGTGGTAACCCTGTCCTAACTAAACTGGCTCGTCCGAGTGTTGTTGTACCAGAAACGATGGAATTGAAAGATATTCTGCGTAATTTACAAAAGAAACGCGTGGAAATGGCGATTGTCGTAGACGAATTCGGTGGTACAGCAGGTTTAGTTACGACAGAAGATATTATTGAAGAAATTTTTGGAGAGATTCAAGATGAATTTGATGATGAAAAACCGCTATTTCAGACAGTAGGGGATGCTACCTCTATTGCTTCGCGTTTGCTTATTGAGGAAGTTAACGACTACTTTAAAATTAATATCCAGGATACTGATAATGACACTATCGGTGGTTGGTTATTTTCTCAATTAGAAAAGGTACCTTGTAAAGGTGATGACATCAAATTTGCTTCTTTGATTTTTGAAGTTGAAGAAGTAGATAAACTTAAGATTAAAAGAATAATTGTTAAATCTGATTTAGAAAATAAACCAGAAGATATCTCTGATTCAGATTGACCATAATTTATCATATTAATGAAAAAAACAACTTTATATCAATGGCGATTTTAGAATTGACTATTAAGATTAAAATGCATATATAAACAAAAAACTGAACAAGTTAAACAAAAAACGAAAGAAAATACAAAGAAAAAACTAAGAATTTCTTTCTATAAAAAAATAATGATTTAAATTCTTATAATAAGAACCTTCAAAATAAATATATATTCGGTATGGGGGTTCTTTATTTTTTAATTTTTAATTTGTTTTTTGGTCTTGACATAATCATACTGGATTCTTATAATCTTGATTATGTGTTAAACTTTTATTTATTAAATAACCTAACTTTAGTTATAGTTTGTTACCCTTGGAGGGGTGGTCGAGTGGTTGAAGGCAGCGGTCTTGAAAACCGCCGTAGCCTTTGCGGGTTACCGTGGGTTCGAATCCCACCCCCTCCGTTTGTTTAAATATCCGGTTTTTTTATAGTATTTTAAGTTAAGTTGTGTTGAATTTTTTTAAGCTTGTGTGTTACAATTAGCTTTGTCGTGCTAGACGGGGAGGTAGCGGTGCCCTGTACTCGCAATCCGCTCTAGCGAGGTTGAATTCCCGTCTGAGGTGTTTGTTATGGAGATTTGGTTTCTTTGGGTTCATTCGTTGATGATAGGATCCTGTGCAACGGGTGGTTTCTGAACCGTGTCAGGTCCGGGAGGAAGCAGCACTAAGGATTTTCATCTGTGTGCTGCAGGGTTATCCTTTCTGAGTTTGAACCCATAGTTGCCTTCTTTGTGGCTGCATCGAGGTCGGGTGCACGACTTTTGTCTTTTTATCGGTTTTTAATCTTTTTAATTTATACAAAATTATTTAGCTAGGTCTTTTCCTTAAGTTATTATGATTAGGTGAAGGTCTATTTTTCATTTTTCAGGCTATTTTGGTCTAATAATTTTTGGTGTATATTACAGGAGGGTGTTAATTGGCCTATCGCTCTTTATATCGTCAATTACGTCCTCAACGTTTCGGTGATATGGTTGGGCAAGATCACATTACACAGGTATTGCAGAATGCTATTTATAATAAAAAATTATCACATGCGTATTTGTTTAGCGGACCACATGGTACTGGTAAAACCACCATATCTCGCATTATAGCTAAGGCTGCTAACTGTGATCATCTACAGGATAAAGAACCTTGCCTATCCTGTTCTAAATGTGTTGAGATAATGTCTGGTAAGTCGATGGATGTTCTAGAAATAGATGCAGCATCACATAGAGGTATCGATGAAATGCGCGAATTGCGTGATAAAGTTGACTATGTTCCTGTTAATGCTCGTTTTAAAATTTATATTATAGATGAAGTTCATATGTTGACCCAAGAGGCTTTTAATGCATTGTTGAAAACATTAGAAGAACCTCCTGCGCATGCTTGTTTCATATTAGCTACTACAGAGCCTTATCGTTTGCCTGTAACAGTGATTTCGCGTTGCCAGCATTTCGCTTTTCGTCCTATATCAAACAAGGTTATGGCTGCTTATTTAATCGACATTTGTCGTCTTCATAATATGGATAGCGATCCGTTGGCTATCGATTTATTAGTTAGATCTGCTTCTGGTAGTTTACGGGATGCACTTAGTATACTTGAACAAGTTTTTGTTTCTGAGGACTCATATTTATCCCAGGATGTTGTTTGTCGATTAACAGGTAATGTAATTCATGAAAACTTGATTTCTTTATGGAAGGCTTGGGTGGACAAGGATCGTTTTAATATTATCAATATCGTAAAGGTTATGACGGAAGGGGGATACAGTGCTGATATTATTTTGCAAGAATTAATTACATATGCTCATAATCATTTTTCTGGTGATGATTATTTATCCGAAAAATCCCAAACAAAAGATGCGCAAGATTTTTTTCTTCGTATTGAATTTTTGTTGAAATCTTTAGTTGATTTAAAAAAGTCACCTTTACCACAGATTTTTTTAGAGGTTCTTTTGTTAAGGGATTGTGTTAATATACATAATGTGCATGTTGAACAAGGTTCTTCTGTTGTTGATTTAGATGCAATTTTTCAGGATAAGTTCACTAAATTAGCAGATCGTGTTGGTAACTTAGAGACTGTTTTCGATCATAATAAACCTTTATATCAAGATAATAATCGAGAAATACTGACTTCTATTTCTTCTAACGCTTTTGTTGTATCTGACGATTGGTTTTATAAATCTTCAGAATCTGATTTGCAAAAAGTTAAGGGTAAATGGTTATCTATATTAGAATTGATAAAAGCGAATAGCGTGAGGTTGCATGCTTGGTTTGTCAATGGGGAACCAGTATCAATTGCTGATAATAATTTAGTAGTTGCATTCACCAGTAAAATACATTGCATGACAGTTAATAAAGATGTTAATCGTGAGCGGATCGAAAAAATAATAAATGGTATTTTAAATAAAGAATATTTTTTCAGACCTGTACTAGCTGCTATTTGGAAAAAGTATTTATCAGATATGCATACCTCAGAACGAGTAAAAGAAAAAAAACAATCGCTAAATAATATGGAAATATCTTTTTTTCGTGCCTTATCTATCTTCGGTAATGGTTTGGTTCAATGGACTGATTAAGTTTTTGGTTAATCTTGGATTTTAATATAACAAATGAAATTTGAAAATAGGTGATTTTTGTATGCGACCGGATCAGATGTTAAGTAAAATTAGCAAGATGAAGAAACAGGTGGATGAATTACAAAAAGAATTGGCTGATAAAGTGGTAGAGGGGACTGCTGGTGGCGGGGCTATTAAAATTTGTATGAATGGTAAAAAAGAAGTTACAAGTGTTTCTATTGTGGACGTTGATTTGTGTAGTGTTAAGAATAAGGAAGTTTTAGAAGACATGTTCATTATTGCTTTTAATAATGCTGTAGGTGAAGTTGATAAAATGACAGAAGAAATTTTAGGAAAAGTTACACAAGGTGTTAATCCTATGCAGGGTTTATTTTAAAATTATTTTTTTTAATTTTAATTATTTGATTTGAATTTTATTTTTATGTAAATAAATGCAAAAAATATAAATTAATTCATCGATTAATTTCCATAAAGAGGTGTGGTGATTTTGGATGGGTTTCGTATACCTTCAGCGGTTTCGTCTTTAATTAATGCACTTACGTTATTGCCCGGTATTGGTGTTAAAACGGCACAAAGACTGGCTTTTTTTATTATTAACATGCCTGAAGATGAAGTATTGAATCTAGGTAAAGCTATTGTCTTTGCTAAGCGAAATCTTGTTATATGCACCATTTGTGGCATGATTGATGACAGCTCGCCTTGTGTGATTTGTCAGGATAAAAATAGGGAGCAAAGTATGATTTGTATTGTGCAAGAAGTTAGGGATGTTTGGGCCATGGAGAGAACGAAGTCTTACCATGGTCTTTATCATGTTCTTCGAGGTGCGATCTCTCCTATGATGGGCATAGGACCTGATGCTTTAAATATTTCTTCCTTGCAAGAAAGATTACAAGGACCCGAGAATGAAAATACACCTGTGGTTCCATATACAGCGAAGGTCAAAGAAATCATACTGGCTACTAATTTTAATGTTGATGGCGAAGCTACCGCTATGTATCTCTCTAAAATTTTAAAATCTTTCGGGGTGAAGATCACAAGAATTGCGCACGGGCTTCCTGTGGGGAGTGATTTAGAATATGCAGATGAATTTACTTTAGCTAAGGCATTCAGTGGTAGACAAGAAATGTGATTTTTTTAACCTCTTGTTCTTTATGACCGTTATTATCATATGTTATTGATATAGCGATTTACATAAACAACTTTTGACACACGAAAGATACAAACTATTTATACTATATAAATTACATAACCTGTAGATAGTCGGTTATAGGGGGCAAGGGGTGCGTGGATGAATTTGTTCTTTTATTCCTGGGGGCTGCAAGTTCTTTATTGATGATTGCATTAGCTCGTTCTATAAAAAAACCTTTGATTTGGTTATGGTACGGACTTGTTTACTCGACATTAGGAGCATTGATTTTAATTTTGATTAACAGCTTAGGTAATTTTTTCGCCTTTTCTTTACCTGTTAACTTATTTACAGCGAGTGTTGTTGGGGGGATGGGCTTGCCTGGTATTTGTTATTTATTGTTGGCTCGTTGGTTGATTTTTAGCTGATGTTTCAAGGGTTTTTCTGTCTTTCGGATCTTTATAGACAAAGTTAATTAAAAAAAATCAAAAAAACTGTTGACAAATATACCTCGGATTTTATATGATAAACCCTGTTGAGACGATTTAACTTTTGAGGAATTGCTTGGAACGCTTTTGGTTCCTTTATCTGGTCTTTACGAGATTTGGTTTTATGATTTGTCTTCTCGTTCCTTGACAACCGAAGAGCAGTGTTTTTGTAAATTATCACGAAAGTGTTGATAAATTGTTTTGTAACAAGTTATCAAGCGCGATTGTTTTAAGTTTTGTAGTTATCATGACGAGTTTGATCCTGGCTCAGGACGAACGCTGGCGGCGTGCCTACTACATGCAAGTCGAGCGCGCGCTCATTTATGAGTGGCGAGCGGCGGACGGGTGAGTAACACGTGGGCAACCTACCCAAAAGACGGGGATCACCCTTGGAAACGAGGGTCAATACCGGATAATCCTCTTTGGTCGCATGGCTAGAGAGGGAAAGGTGCTTTGCACTGTTTTTGGAAGGGCCCGCGGCGCATTAGCTAGTTGGTGGGGTAATGGCTCACCAAGGCTACGATGCGTAACCGGCCTGAGAGGGTGGACGGTCACACTGGGACTGAGACACGGCCCAGACTCCTACGGGAGGCAGCAGTAGGGAATTTTCCGCAATGGGCGAAAGCCTGACGGAGCGACGCCGCGTGAGCGAAGACGGCCTTTGGGTTGTAAAGCTCTGTCCATCGGGAAGAAGAAATGACGGTACCGATGAAGAAAGCCCCGGCTAACTACGTGCCAGCAGCCGCGGTAATACGTAGGGGGCGAGCGTTGTCCGGAATAATTGGGCGTAAAGGGCGTGTAGGCGGGCTTATCAGTCGGGCGTGAAAGGCATAGGCTCAACCTGTGTAAGCGTCCGAAACAGTAGGTCTTTGAGTGTAGTAGAGGGAAGCGGAATTTCTGGTGTAGCGGTGGAATGCGTAGATATCAGAAGGAACACCGGTGGCGAAGGCGGCTTCCTGGACTATCACTGACGCTGAGGCGCGAAGGCGTGGGTAGCAAACAGGATTAGATACCCTGGTAGTCCACGCGGTAAACGATGAGTGCTAGGTGTAGGGATGCTAAGCATCTTTGTGCCGAAGGAAACCCATTAAGCACTCCGCCTGGGGAGTACGGTCGCAAGGCTGAAACTCAAAGGAATTGACGGGGGCCCGCACAAGCGGTGGAGCATGTGGTTTAATTCGACGCAACGCGAAGAACCTTACCAGGGCTTGACATCCCGCTGAACAGGTCTGAGAAGATCTGGGCCCTTCGGGGACAGCGGTGACAGGTGGTGCATGGTTGTCGTCAGCTCGTGTCGTGAGATGTTGGGTTCAGTCCCGCAACGAGCGCAACCCTTATCTTCGGTTGCCAGCATGTAATGATGGGCACTTTGGAGAAACAGCCGGCGAAAGCCGGAGGAAGGCGGGGATGACGTCAAATCATCATGCCCCTTATGTCCTGGGCTACACACGTGCTACAATGGCCGTTACAGAGGGAAGCGAAACCGCGAGGTGGAGCCAATCTCAGAAAAGCGGTCTCAGTTCGGATCGCAGGCTGCAACTCGCCTGCGTGAAGTAGGAATCGCTAGTAATCGCGGATCAGCATGCCGCGGTGAATACGTTCCCGGGCCTTGTACACACCGCCCGTCACACCACGAGAGTGGGTCATACCCGAAGTCGGTGAGGGAACCCGGTTTACCGGGACCCAGCTGCCGAAGGTAGGGCTCGCGATTGGGGTGAAGTCGTAACAAGGTATCCCTACCGGAAGGTGGGGATGGATCACCTCCTTTCTGGAGTTATATGTGATAATTTACATTTACTTTTCTGCTCTTCGGTTGTGAGGGATCGAGTTCCTTTTAATTTAGGACTTTTTCTCTTTTGCACCTTGCTAACTGCATAGTAATTGAAGTTTTATTTGCGTAATAAGTTGGATTTTTTAGCACTTATTTCAGGTCAAGCGAATAAGGGCACACGGAGGAAGCCTAGGAGTCAAGTGCCTATGAAGGACGGGGCTAACACCGAAATGCCCCGGGGAGCCGCAAGCAGGCTGTGATCCGGGGGTATCCGAATGGGGAAACCCACCTGTGAGGAGCACAGGTACTCATATACCGAAGTGAGTAGGTTGTATGAGAGGCAAGCGGGGGAAGTGAAACATCTCAGTACCCCGAGTAGAAGAAAGCAAGTGCGATTTTCTGAGTAGAGGCGATCGAAAGGGAAAGGGCCCAAACCATATGTGAATGCATATGGGGTTGTAGGACATATTCAATAAGGTTGTTGTAGTTCCATAGGAGAAGTGGACCTGGGAAGGCCTGCCAGAGAAGGTGAAAGCCCTGTAGCCGAAATGGAACATGAACGATCTGGATGTGATCCTGAGTACGTCTTGGCACGAGAAACCGAGACGGAAGCAGGGAGGACCACCTCCCAAGGCTAAACACGCTTGACTACCGATAGTGAAGTAGTACCGTGAGGGAAAGGTGAAAAGCACCCCAAAAGGGGAGTGAAAGAGAACCTGAAACCGTGTGCTTAACGGACGGTCGGAGCTTGTGGTGGATTTATCCATCAGCGAGTGACGGCGTGCCTTTTGAAGAAGGAACCGGCGAGTGTAAGTAGCATGCAAGGTTAAGGTCTGCTAAGGACCGGAGCCGAAGCGAAAGCGAGTCGATTAAGGGCGCATAGTATGTTGTTTACGACCCGAAGCCGGGTGAGCTACCCATGTCCAGGATGAAGTGGCGGTAAGACGCTATGGAGGTCCGAACCCAAGGGTGTTGCAAAACCCTGGGATGAGGTGTGGGTAGGGGTGAAATGCCAATCGAACCCGGTGATAGCTGGTTCTCCCCGAAATGGCTTTAGGGTCAGCCTGCAGTGTTGCTCAATAGGAGGTAGAGCTCTGGATGCGCGAGGGGCCCGCGAGGGTTACCAAGTGCAACTAAACTACGAATGCCTATAGAGAAAGCTGTGGAGTGAGACTGTGTGCGCTAAGGTACATGGTCAAGAGGGAAACAGCCCAGACCATCAGCTAAGGTCCCAAAGTCACAGCTAAGTGGTGAAGGAAGTGAATTTGCGAAGACAGCCAGGATGTTGGCTTGGAAGCAGCCATCATGGAAGGAGTGCGTAACAGCTCACTGGTCGAGTGGATTTGCGCCGAAAATGTAACGGGGCTAAGCTGTGCACCGAAGCTATGGATATTATGTAAATAATGTGGTAGGGGAGCGTTCTGTGTTGCAAAGAAGCCGAACTGAGAAGTGAGGTGGAGTACACAGAAGTGAGAATGCCGGTATGAGTAGCAAAAGAGGGGTTAGAATCCCCTCCACCGAAAGCCTAAGGGTTCCTGGGGAAGGATTAACCACCCAGGGTTAGTCGGGGCCTAAGCCGAGGCGTAAGAGCGTAGGCGATGGACAACAGGTTTATATTCCTGTACCGGTTACACGCGTTAAAACGAAGGGGAGACGCAGGTGGTTGACTGTGGCGCGCGGATGGAAGTGCGCGTTCAAGCGGCAAGCGAGTGTAGGGAGGGAAATCCCCCTATGCGATGAGGGAGCCGTGATGAGGACGGGTTGAAACCCGGAAGAGCAGAAGATCGTGCTGCCAAGAAAAGCCTCTAGGAGTGTGTAAGCGCCCGTACCGTAAACCGACACAGGTGGGCAAGGAGAGTATCTAAAGGTGAGCGGGAGAACGTTTGTTAAGGAACTCGGCAACATAGCCCCGTAACTTCGGGAGAAGGGGTGCTCCTTTCTATAAAAGGAGAGGAGCCGCAGTGAAGAGGTCCAGGCGACTGTTTACCAAAAACACAGGTCTCTGCAAAGCCGAAAGGCGAAGTATAGGGGCTGACGCCTGCCCGGTGCTGGAAGGTAAAGGGGAAGAGTTGGCGCTCAGAACCGAAGCCCCAGTAAACGGCGGCCGTAACCGTAACGGTCCTAAGGTAGCGAAATTCCTTGTCGGGTAAATTCCGACCTGCACGAAAGGCGTAACGATCTGGACAGTGTCTCAACAAGCGACCCGGTGAAATTGCAATGTCTGTGAAGATGCAGACGACCCGCGGCAAGACGGAAAGACCCCGTGGAGCTTTACTGCAGCTTGGTATTGAGCTGATGGCGTGCATGTACAGGATAGGTGGGAATCAGTGAAACATATGCGCTAGCATGTGTGGAGATAACCGTGGGATACCACCCTTGTACGTTGTTGGTTCTCACTGATATTCCTAGACGGGATACAGGAAAGTGCCAGGTGGGCAGTTTGACTGGGGCGGTCGCCTCCCAAAAGGTAACGGAGGCGTTCAAAGGTTCTCTCAGCGCGGATGGAAATCGTGCTAATGAGTGCAAAGGCATAAGAGAGCCTGACTGCGAGACGTACATGTCAAGCAGGGACGAAAGTCGGACTTAGTGATCCGGTGGTACCGAGTGGAAGGGCCATCGCGCAACGGATAAAAGCTACCCCGGGGATAACAGGCTAATCTCCCCCGAGAGTTCACATCGGCGGGGAGGTTTGGCACCTCGATGTCGGCTCATCGCATCCTGGGGCTGAAGGAGGTCCCAAGGGTTGGGCTGTTCGCCCATTAAAGCGGTACGCGAGCTGGGTTCAGAACGTCGTGAGACAGTTCGGTCCCTATCTGCCGCGGGCGTAGGAGGCTTGCAGGGGTCTGTTCCTAGTACGAGAGGACCGGAATGGGCATGCCAATGGTGTACCTGTTGCTTCGCCAGGAGCACAGCAGGGTAGCTAAGCATGATAGGAGAAGCGCTGAAAGCATCTAAGCGCGAAGCCTGCCCTAAGATTAGGCCTCCCGCCGCAGCAAAGCGGGTAAGACACCTTGGAGAATACGAGGTTGATCGGTCTGATGTGAAAGCGTCGTGAGACGTGAAGCTGACAGATACGAATTGTACGAGGGCTTGACCTGATATTTTTCTAAAATAATTACTTGACATCTTTTACGCAAATATGCTACAATTACTTTGTTGGTTAAGGTTGCAGCTTGGTGATTATAGCGAAGGGGAACCACCCGTTATCCATTCCGAACACGGTCGTTAAGCCCTTCAGCGCCGATGGTACTTGGGGCGCAGGCCCTTGGGAGAGTAGGACATTGCCAGGCATATCTAGTTAAAAAGCGCTCTTATGACTCGTGCAAATGAGTTAAGGGCGTTTTTTTATTTTATCTTTTTATACAAAGAAAAGAGGTTGTTTTTTGACAGCTCCTTTATGGCAAGCCTTATTAAAACATAAAACAAACGCTAAAGGAAATTTTCATGTTCCAGGACATAAACAAGGCGCTTTTTGGTCAAAAACATATGGTAGTGAATTTTCCTCTATTTTACCTTTTGACCTCACAGAAATAGGTGATTTAGATAATCTCCATTTACCTACCGGTGTTATAGCGAAAGCACAAAATTTAGCAGCGCATACCTTTGGTTCTTCATATACTTTTTTTTTAGTAGGAGGATCTACAGTAGGAAATTTAGCTACACTTTTAACCTTGTGTGAACCCGGAGATGGTGTGCTGATACAAAGGACTTCTCATCAATCCATTTACCATGGTTGCTTAATTTCACAAGTTACACCTTATCTTTTACCTGTTAATTTTCATGCTACATATGGTTATGAATTAGCTTTACAGCCTGATAAAGTGGAGGGGATATTGCAACAAAATCCACATATTAAGCTTATGGTTATCACATCTCCTTCTTATGAAGGAATTTTGCAACCTATTGCTGAATTAGCCCATATTTGTCATGCTCATAATGTAATTTTGTTTGTTGATGAAGCTCATGGTGCACATTTTGGTTTCCATGAAGATCTGCCATCAAGGGCTTTGCAGTTAGGTGCTCATGTTTCGGTGCAATCTACACATAAAATGTTACCAGCTTTAACAATGTCCTCAATGTTACACTTAGGACATTCCTTAGTAGAGCGTAAAGACGATTTTCAACGCTCATTGCGTATATTAGCTTCTAGCAGTCCTTCTTATCTACTTATGGCCTCATTAGATATCGCTAGGGACTATATGCACCAAAATGGCAGAGATATTATAGATAAATCTTTATATTTTATTTATATCTTAAAACAAGAAATAGCAAAATTTTCTAACATTCAACAAATTATCCCGTCAACAAAACACGATCCATTTAAAATATTATTATTTTCAAAAAAAATATATGATTCTTTTTCTTTAGCAAAAATTTTAGAAGACCATGGATTTTATGTTGAGAAAGCGACGCATAATTATGTTTTGCTTATACTTTCTTTGTCTTTTACACAAAAAGATGTCGATCAATTGATAGTGTTATTAACAAAAATAGATGGTATATGTATAACCAGTAAAAAATATCTAACACAGATGCAATGGTGTTTTGAATCATTTGCTTTACCTGTTTCATTAGATGTATGGCGACGAAAACAGGCACAAAAGCTTTCTCTAGACAAAGCTGTGGGCCGTATATCTGCTGATTTTGTGATACCGTATCCGCCTGGTATACCTGTCATTTTACCTGGTGAAACTATATCACAATATATGGTGACTCATTTACAAAAATGGTTGCAGAGCGGTGGGCATGTTCAAGGTATTATTTTTGACCTTAATGAACCGGAGATTTTTATATGCCAATCCTAGGAGTGTACTTTATGATACAAAAATTAGCGCGTTTTTTTTTACTTTCGAAGGTCCTGAAGGAGCAGGTAAAACGACACAAATTCATAAAATAGCTACTTTATTGGAACAAAAAAATATTAAATTTACGCTTGCGCAGGATCCGGGTGGTACCCATATAGGGAAGATTATTAAAAATATTATTTTGAATAAAAAAAATCAAAGATATAGCTGGCAAACCGAAATCCTTTTGTACGCTACATCAAGGGCACAGCTTGTACACGAAATTATTTTGCCGGCTTTAAAAAAAGGACATGTTGTTATCTGTGATCGTTTTTTAGATTCTAATATTGTATATCAAGCATTAGCTGCTTCTCGCTGTACTAAGCCAATATTGGATATACATAATTTTGCTTCCAGTAGTTTATTACCTTGTCGTACCTACTTATTAGATTTACCGATATCTTTTTTGAGATCTCGGTTATTAAAAAGAGGGCATAATTTTGATTGGATAGAGGAACAAGATGATAATTTTCATATATCTGTCATAAATGGTTATCGGCAGTTAGCTAACCAAGAACACGAGCGTTTTTTAACGATCGATGCTACCTGGGATGAAGATGATATATGCAGATTAATTATGAATGATCTAAAAAGATATTTGTCATTGGAGGATTAATCAACCATGGATAAAGATCAGATTTGGAGTTATTTTCATAAAATTATTCATCAGAAGCGCTTATCTAATGTTTATCTTTTCTTAGGTTCGCCTGGTGTTGGTAAGCTAACTATAGCACTTAGATTAATCAAAGTTTTTTTATGTTCTGGCAAGATAGAAAAAACAAAATTTTGTGGTAAATGTTCAGATTGTCGACTTTGTGATAAAATTATTCATCCGCGTTTTATACATCTACAAGGTATCGATTCCATTAAAATCGAAACAGTACGTGCAATTTTACAACAATCTAGACGTATGACTAGTGAATTGCCCCATTTCTTAGTTATTAATGATGCAGAACGTTTAACAATCCAGGCGGCAAATGCTTTGCTTTGTTTTCTTGAGGAACCAAATACGGATTGGTATATCATATTATTGAGTGGTTATGCTGTGGAACTTATACCTACATTGAGATCTAGATGTCAAAAAATCTATTTTTCGTCTTTATCACGTGCGGAACGAATAGAATATTTTTTGCAAAAGGGATTTTTATCAGAACAAGCAAACATCCTGTTTCATATATCGATTTCTTCAGCAGATGTTTGTCTTAATTGGACAAATGAACAATTTGCATCTAGGTTCAAACGAGTGATACAATGGTCAGAGAGTCTATTTTCTTCACGCAATGCTTCATTACATGCTGTTAAGTTGCTTTGGAATGATGGTCGCGAAGATGCAATGTTTAATTTAGATTTATGTATTCTTTGGGTACGTGAGCGTTTGCGACAGAAGTTAGGTTTAGAATGCTTTATGGATTTAGCTGATTATCGTAAATATGCTGTTACAGACATTTCTTTACCAAAAATATTTTTATTTATTGAATATTTACTTAAGACAAGGCAGAAACTTCATAATAAATCGTTATCGCCTCAATCTTTATTAGAGAGGTTAGTTTTGGATGTGGCGACTACTTTGAAATCGGTTTAATTATTTTCATCATCCATCTTATAATTTTAAAAAAATTATTTCTTCAGGGTGGTGTTTTTTATCCCAAGCGAAGTCTTACAAGGATTAGATAATTTGATGAGACGCTTGCACCGTCTAGAAATTGATTGCAATGTTTTGAAGAAACATCTGATTGTTTTAATTGAGGAAAATACCAGATTAGGTATAGAGAACAGGCGTTTGATTCAATCAATGGAAAACTTTGGTGATGGCCAGACGACTTATAATAGAGAATTTTCTCTAAGTTCTTTTGATGATTATCTAGCTGATCTTTATCAGGAAGGTTTCCACGTTTGTAGTGTACATTATGGTTGTTTGCGTCATGTTAAAGATAAAAATTGCATTTTTTGTTTAGCTGTTTTATGATATATCGATTTTTTTATTTAATTTCTACCGTGGGTTTTAATAGAAAATTATCTATATTACAAATTTGATATTTTAAACTAAGCGCCTAGTGCGACATCGAGGCGTGATTATTTTTGATTAATTTTATTTAAAAATATTCTTAAAGGGGTTATTAATTACAGCGTGTTTTTTTATCAACGTAGTTTTCATACTAAAGATTTAAACGACAAAGTAGCTACTTTATACATCGTAGCTACACCTATAGGGAACATGGATGATATGACGAAACGTGCTTTAGATACATTAAAGCATGTTAAATTGATTTTAGCTGAAGATACACGTCAAACAAAAAAACTTTTAACTTTTAATAACATTAATACATATATGCGTCGATACGATGATTATATGGATGAACAAGATATTGTCGATCAATATCTGAAACAAGGCATGGATATGGCTGTTGTTACCGATGCTGGTACGCCTGGTATTTCTGATCCAGGTCATAAGTTAGTTAAAGCTGCTTTAAAAGCGCGGATAAATGTGGTGCCTATTCCAGGCTCATGTGCTGCGGTGACTGCTTTAGTTGCTTCAGGATTAAACACTGCTTCTTTTTTATTCATAGGTTTTTTGCCCCGCAAATCGAAGTCGCGTCAAGATAAATTACAAGAAATATCTTCTTTTAAAGAGACGATTCTTTTTTACGAGTCGCCATTTCGTGTTATACGAACCTTGGATGACATTTTAAATATAATGGGTGATAGGCAGGTTGCAGTTGCGCGTGAAATGACTAAATATTATGAAACATGGTATAGAGGATCTGTATCTGAAGTTTTGAGCCAATTTCAACAAAATAATTCAATGATTAAAGGTGAATTTACGATTGTTTTGAGTGGGCGAGAAGAACAAGCGATAGAAGTTACGGAGGATGAACTTAAGTTATCTATAGAAAATTATATACATCGAGGGTTATCTAGCAAAGAAGCAATTAGGGAAGTGGCAAAAGATTACAAACTATCTCGTAGATTTATTTATCATCTACATCATGATTTAGACTAATATCGAACATGTAAAATTATTTTAATTTATGCACTTGCAAAAAAATATAATTTTTGATTTTTAAAAATGCACTTAACAAGGCTATTATAATTTCAGTTTGAATATTATTTTTTTATACAAGAGATTATTTTTATTTTTTGGATTATTTATTAGATTTATGTTAAATTATTCTAAAATTAGAATTTATATATTTACATTATTATAACAAATTATATATAAAAGCTGTTTAGGACCAAGTTCCTTTAAATTTTTGCTGCAACATATAATTTATAATATGCAAAATATGATTCAAAACATTTGCGTAAAAAATTTCACTAAAGTAGATTTATTTTTTAATCTACAGTTAATAGACATTCTTTATCCTACTGTGGTGTTTTTTTAAACACTTATATTTTACAAAGGATTTCAAGTAATGTCTATTTTTGTTTGTAAAATCTTAAAATATAATATATTGTAAAATTTGGGAATCGCATAATATTTTCTGGTTTTTATTAATAATTTACATTTTTTGCTTTTTTCATGTGCAGTAAAAAGCTAGTTATTATTATTCTGTATTAGATAGAAAACGAGTTTATAGGTATTATTTGTATCTAATGTTTCTGTTCATTCATGATGTTATATATCCATTTGCTATAGACAAATATGTTCCTAGAAAGAAAAAATAACGATCTTAATTTATGATTTAACAATGGGATGAATCATGTCAAAAAACATATTTTTTGAAGGATTATTGGTATTCTTCAAAATCATTGCTTGAACAAAGTGTTAAAAAAGTTTGTAAATATTATGGCTTGATTAAAAACTGATTATTTTATTTATAAACAATCCATTAGAGAATTCATAATTTAATTTTTTTCTATATAAAGAAGTTAGATTGATATCTTAACCATAAAAAATGATCGTATCCTTGGGTCTTTATTTTTCTTTGATATTGTTTTTTTAAATGTGTTATGAGAAGAGAAGGCAAGCTACTTAATTGGTTAAATATATATTGTAATAAATTTTATAAATATATATTTCCATCAAAATACATACTTTGTTTAAACTTAATCAGGAGTTTTTCTTAGCTAAATTAAAAAACAACTCTGATTTGTATTGGGAAACTGTGACCAAAATTAATTTATAATTTTTTACCACATTTTTTGGTACGTACAGCATTATTTATCCTTTTTGGTTTTTATGTTATTTAAACTTAAATTTTGCACATATGATCTAGGGATATCTATTTTTATAAACCTAGTCAATAACATAATATTTTCTTATTTTTATTAATAATTTACATTTTTTTGATTTTTGTGCAAGTATAGTGAAATATCATGACAATATAAATTTTTAAATAAAATATATTTATGATTCATGAAATATGGATTTATAAATATATTTTATTTATAGCTTTTTGCCAAATAAAGGGAGCAAAAATAAAATAAGAAGTTGATTGGATTTATTTTTATAATATATACAGATTTTATTTCATAATCAAAATTTTTTAGCATAATATTTTCTAACATATGCAGGAAAGATTTTATTTTCAATGTCGATTGATCGCATTCAGTTTTATCTGTTTTTATATGTAAGGGGGTGTAGCCTAATTATACGTCGTTTTATGACGTAAGGCTTATTATGTCTAATCCAAATATACCGAATGTGACACCGCTTATTACAGTAACGATGTGTGACGCTATTAACTTGCTTTTATCTTCCGTGGCTTTGGAAGAGATAGGTCTGAGTAATATTTTGGACGCAGAAGGCGATAAAATTCGCTTTGCTTTAGGAACTTTACCCGGTGTTAGTAATATGTTGGTTCCGCCAACAATTAGTGACATTTTATTATTAAATGATAGTGTCCGATCAACGATGCGCGAAGCTATTGCAGAACAGATGTTGTTACAATCCAAACTAGAAACGGTTTCTTCGCTTGTTGGTAAATGTGTGATCACGGGGACTATAACCGGTCCACCTGGTCCAACAGGTGACACTGGTATACAAGGCCCCATAGGTCCACCTGGTCCAACAGGTGACATTGGTATACAAGGTCCAATTGGTCCAACCGGTCCTTCTGATGGTCCGACTGGCCCAACCGGCCCGACAGGTGATATTGGTATACAAGGTCCAATTGGTCCTACAGGTCCTATAGGTCCTTCTGGAGAACAGGGGATACCTGGTTCGATTGGTCCAACCGGTCCAACCGGTCCTTCTGATGGTCCAACCGGTCCAACCGGTCCAACGGGCGGCATGGGTATACAAGGTCCAACCGGTCCTTCTGGAGAACAGGGTATACCTGGCCCTATTGGCCCTATTGGCCCTATTGGCCCAACCGGTCCTTCTGATGGTCCAACTGGCCCACCTGGTCCAATCGGTCCAACCGGTCCCGTAGGTATAGGAATTACTGGTCCTAAAGGAGATGCTGGTCCTAAAGGAGATATTGGTTTACCGGGATGCCAAGGACCGCCAGGATGCCAAGGACCACCCGGATGTCCAGGTCCGATTGGCCCACAAGGTTTACCAGGTTTACCAGGTTTACAAGGATTAACCGGAGCGACGGGGCGACACGTTATGGATCAAGTGGTAATTTATAGAAAATATTTTATAACATTTTATCACGTATTCCATCCAGCAGCTTAGCTGGAACTATATCATTTAGGCATCAATAGCCTGATATCACATCCGTATGCGATTCCCTTATTTTAGGTGATTATTGTATAAGGCCGGATGGATATATAGAAATATTTAATAAGATGAGTAAAATGTTTGGGAAAACATTTGAGCGAAACGATATAAGAGCCCTAGACCGGTAAAAGAATCAGGAAGCCATTTTTTCTTTCGTCGTACGAAAAGAGGTTGGTGGCATATGTCATCGTATTTCCTGGGGGCTTTCAAACGTCATCTAAGTTAAATATGGAATATAATTAATGATATGGAACGTGGATTGTATTAATATATTTATATAAAAAATCTGGAAAAGATATTATTTTCCTCAAAAGATGTTTTATATAATATATTTTACAAAAGCAAAACTGTGATTACCAAAGAAGCGTGTTAAAATACGTGGAGGGAAAGGTTTTGATTAACAAATTTCATGATAGTTATTATGTGTATTAGAGTTAAAATCATAAAATTTGTTAATATAGCGCCGGATGCAGTGAAAATTGCTTGTCCGGTGCTGCGCGGGAGAATAAAAAATTCTACTGCTATGGTGCAACAGGACCACCAGGACCACCAGGTCCGCCAGGATCACCTATAACTACGATTAGTAATTTGCCTATTAAAGCTAACTATGCTTATTGTGGTTTGATGGATCTGACCAATGTCGCTGCAGGTAGTGCAATACCTTTATATGAAAATTTCGCTATGTCTGGAGAGAATATTTCACACATACCACCAAATAATGTCATTGTTTTAGCGCCGAATCATTCTTATTCTGTGGAATATACAGTTGTTGCTAATCCACCTCCGACATATGGTTTGAGTATTGTCATGCGCTTAGATGGTATTGATATTCGTGGTAGTCGTGCTCGTAGTCCGGAAACAGCTATTGAAATAGATGGTTTTGTGAGTTCCTCCGGAGGTGCAATATTTAGAACTGCGTCTGTTCAATCCATGCTAGAATTTGTTGTAGATTCAGGGACAATACCTACTTTAATCGATGAATTCTCTGTGCGTATAATTCAGCTGGATTGATTTTTAAAATTACAAATTTTTCAAAAAACTGGTGAATAAATTATTTGCCAGTTTTTTGATTATTATAAATATACGCCTAATATTACCCTTAGGATAAATATTTATATTTTTGCATCCTTGGCGTATAAATTAGTGGATAATTAACGAAGCTTCAATAGATAGAGCTCATTGAGGGTGACATAACGTATATCATTCATAAGTTTTTCTATATCACCAAAACGTGATAGGATAATTCATAAGAAAAAACATATCGAGGGTGGTATTACTTGGATAAGAGACTCCAGTCTATTTGTGATCGTTATAAATTATTAGAACAAAAACTATGTGATCCTAAAATTTTATCTGATCCTAACGAAGTTAAAAAATATTCCAAAGAAAGAGCTGAATTATCTTCGCTTGTTGAAGCTAATATGCATTACTTAGATTTGAAGAAACAGCAAGAGGAGATGCTTGCTTGGCTACAAGAAGAAAACAAGGATAAAGAGACGCTGGTTTGGATTCAGACTGAGCTAGATGAATTAGAAAAAAAGCAGAAGTTACAGGAGAAGGCAATTCAGCAATTATTGATTCCTAAAGATCCTTATGCGACCAAAAATGTAATTTTAGAAGTGCGCGGTGCTGCTGGTGGTGATGAAGCTGCTCTTTTTGCTAATGATCTTTATCGTATGTATGTTCGATATGCAGAAAGAAAAGCTTGGAAAGTTGAACTTATAGGTATGAATTCAACAGAATTAGGTGGATTTAAAGAAGCTGTTATTTCTATTCAGGGTCGTGGGGTATACCAAAAATTGAAATACGAAAATGGTGCTCATAGGGTACAAAGGATACCTTCAACGGAATCAGGAGGACGTATTCATACTTCAACCGCTACGGTAGTGGTTTTGCCTGAAGCTGAAGAAGTAGAGATTGAAATAGCGGATAAAGATCTTCGTATCGATACATTTTGCTCCAGTGGTCCAGGTGGACAAAGTGTGAATACAACTAAATCAGCTGTACGTGTTACTCATTTACCAACAGGTTTGGTTGCTAGTTGTCAAGATGAGAAATCACAGAATATGAATAAAGCGAAAGCACTACGTGTATTACGTGCTCGTCTATATGATCGTAAGAAACAAGAAGAAGAATCCAAAAGAGCTGACGAACGACGTTCCGCTATAGGTACAGGTGATCGTAGTGAACGTATTCGTACTTACAACTTTCCCCAAGGACGTGTTACAGATCATCGCATAGGCTTGACCATCCATCGTTTAGAACAAATTTTAGATGGTGATATTGATGAAATCATTTCTACTTTAATGAATAAAGAACAATCTGCATATATAGAAACACTTGATAAATAGTTTTTTGAACTCATTTAGAAATAAAAGCAAAAAAGTTAAAAGATCAAATTTAGGAATTTTTATTGTTTATTTTATAAAATATTTTTAAATATAATAAACGAAATATAAAAAAGAAAATCTTTGCATGGCTCAATCTTGTTGCGTTTCGCCTTTTGATATTGCAATTTTGGTCTTTTGTAATATTGAGAAGTTTTTATAAAAAAACATCTTTTTATTATATTCAAAGACCTTATATTATCTTGGGCCAGGTTATAAACATTAAAATATAGGAAAATTTAAACCTTTAAGCTTTTGTAATAATTTTAAATATAAAATTTGATTTAAGAATTATTAATTTGCTGATAAAATAAAAAAATATATTTTAATATTATAATATCTTTTAGAGAATTTGTGAAATATATTATTCGGGTTTGATTTGTTTCGGATTTTTACTTCCATATAGATATAATTAATAATTATTTTTTTAATTAATAATTATTTTTTACCAATGCAAAATATTTTGTCTTACTTCTTTGTATTTAATTTTTATAAGATAATATCACATAAATCTTTTTTCTTTTCATTGGTGTATTATTAATGGAATTTAAATATTTTTAGTTTCTTTATTTTCGTTTCTTGGTTTTTTAGCTTTCGGTAATATTGTTTAAATATAATTCTATTTTTCATGTTTTATTATAGTATAGTTGAGTTTTTTATATTTATATATATAAATATAGGTTATAAAGTTGAGAAGAGGACGACGGATGACCAAAGTTATTATTGGGGAAAGTATTTTTTTAAGATCCCAGGGTGAAGTTATTGTTTCTCTTGAACATAATAAAATTTGCGAAATATATCATGCTATGGTTTCGTTTTTAAAAAAATTGAATTTGCCGGAAGCGGCAAATGATGCAGAATGGATTTTATGTGAGTTGTTGGGTATAGACAGGATTAAATTTTGGCAAAGTTTTCGGCAAGAATTTCCATCTCGTCATTCATTGGCTTTCAAACAAATTTTAGGGCGTTTATTAAAGGATGAACCATTGCCATATATTTTAGGCAAAGCTTGGTTTTTGGGCGAAAAATGGCATATTAAACAAGGAGTGCTTATTCCTAGGATTGAAACAGAAGAACTTATTGCTAAAGCTTTATGTCTAACTGCCCAAGATGTGCATAATGGATGCCATGTTGCTGATATAGGTACAGGCAGTGGGATCATTGCTATCACTTTGGCGAAGCAATGTCCTAATTGGCAGGTTTGGGCTATAGATATTTCTCCACTAGCAATAGATGTTGCTCAAAATAATATAAAAAGCAAAAATGCACAAAAAAATATTAAACTTTTGCAAGGCAATTTATTAGAACCAATTCCTAAACATATAAACGTGCGTCTAATTGTTGCTAATTTACCATATATTAATGACGATATGTTGCCTGATTTACCTTATGCTGTTTCTGCTTATGAACCGCATCAAGCTTTATTTGGTGGATCTGATGGTTTAGATCTTTACAGAAGTTTATTTAATGAATGGTTGGCGAGGAAGCCAATCCCTCCATGGTGTTTGATATGCGAATTTAGTCCTGAGCAGCGAGCAAAACTTTTGCAATTAATTAATGTGGTTTTCCCTTATGCTAACAAAAATATTTATCAGGACTTGTCTGGTAGAGATCGTATCGCTGCGATATGGCAATGATATTTATTTATTTACATAGATTAATCTAGATAAGCGCTATCTGACGTAAATTTTCTGTTATTTTTGTTATTTCTTTTGGTTCTCCGAGAATATAACCGCAGATGAAAAGGACATAATGACTTTATATTAGCGGTTATTTTCAAGGGGGATTTTGTACTTTATTATGTCTATATATAAAAAAAATAATGTTTTTTTAGCATGCCTTGCATTTATTTTTTTATTTTGTTTACTTGGGTTATCATCTTCTCAGACGATCTCGAAATATCGCTTTTGTTTTCCGCTTAAGTTCAGAATTTTAGCAAATAGCGATAGCTGGCAAGATCAGTTATTAAAGAGAGAAATTCGTGATATGTTAATTGATGAGATGCATAAATTAAAGCATATAGAAAACAAGATGCCATTGGCGATAGAACAAAATATACCTCATTGGCGTTCCTTGGTGGAGCAATTTATTAAGAAAGCAGGTTTTTATTATGGTGTGAAAGTTAAGATGGATTATGAAGATCACAAAGATGGTTACAATACGTTGTTATTTACCTTAGGTGCTGGTAGAGGGCATAATTGGTGGTGTGTTCTTTTTCCTCCTGTATGTGGATTAGATTTTCACAGAGCTAAAGAAAAAAAAATTATTAATCAAGATAGTAATACAAATATTTTCAAAGATTTTATAAAAATTAAGGAAAAAAAAATCACGTATGGTGAAGAAGCAAAATATGGAGAGTTTGAAACACGATCCTGGATCTGGGAAAAACTTAAGAGGATAAATGAAAAGGTTAGCTAATTATAAAGACTATTTGCAATATTTTGTTATATTAATTTGATGCAGTATAATTAATTAAAAAATAGCTATTTATTTAATTTTTGATCATTAATATATATTTGTTTGTGTATTTATATTTATGAAGGAGGTATATATTAAAAATGTTCTATTTGCGCAAAGCTACAACATCGGATAACGATGACATTATTGAGATGTTAAAGAAAGCGGGATTGCCTATAGAAGGTATTGAACAATCCAATGTTCATTTTTGGATTATTGAACACAGGAATAAAAAAGCTAAATTATTAAAAATATCTTTTGGTCATAAGAACCCTATTATAGGTGTTGTGGGCTTAGAAGTTCATTCTTCATATGGTTTGTTGCGATCTTTTGTTTGGAAAAAAGCTTCATGGCGTGTAGTTGCTACACAAAAAACGTTGCAGTTACTTTTGCGACATGCTCATAAATTGAAATTAACGCATGTGTATCTTTTGGCGGGACAAGAGTCATCTGTACTTAAAAATATTGGTTTTACACCAATAACTGTTGATGAAGTACCCGAACTAATCCGTACTTCTGATCATTTCATGCGCACTGGTATGTTGGGTATTCCCATGGTTTATGCTTGTTGAGTGATTTTATATGTTATTTTAGTTAAGATATAAATATCTAAGTATTTAATATGGTAAAATGGGGCGATTAATATGTTAATTATACGGAGCTGATTATTACTGACCAATACATTTTTTATTTGTCGTAAATCTATGCCTAAATCATGGCACCTTTATACACAAGATGAGGCTATTCAGGCCACCGTTGATTGCCTAAATAAACGTGGCATTGCTGCTTTTCCTACCGAAACTGTTTATGGCTTAGGAGCTTTGTCTACAGACAATCAATCGGTGAGGCGTTTATTTATAGCTAAGAAACGTCCTTTTCATAAACCTTTAATTCTACATTTCGCACATACGATCAATATTTTACACTTTTTTCCTGACATACCTTTTAACGTACGTAAAATGATATTTTATCTTATGCCAGGACCTATTACTTTTATTTTGCCTTGGAAAAACAAAAAAATATCAACTATAGTTACAGCTGATTTAAATACAACTGCTGTTCGTGTTCCATCACATCCTATATCCAGGGCAATTTTACAACAGTTACCAGCGCCGTTAGCCGCTACAAGTGCCAATCTTTCCGGATTGCTCAGCCCTACGACAGCTAAACATGTCCATGATGATTTACAAGAGAATATTGATTGTATATTAGATGGAGGTATGACATCTCTCGGATTAGAATCATCTATTATTGATTTAAGCACAGACCCACCTTGTTTACGTCGGCGGGGCTCTTTTGCCCTTGATGAAATTAAAAAATTTATACCTAATCTTGATATACCAAAAATATCTTCAGTCAAACATCACGCCGATTATTCTTCAGTTAACATGAAATTTTCTGTTCCTATATGGTTTATTGAGGGACATGACATATATACTTGGTTGAAAGATCATATACATGAATCATTAAATAAAAAAGAGAGAATTTTATTAATAACATTCAAACCATATTTATACGAAATGTACAAAAACTCACCCTATCTTATTATTAAGACTTGGCCTGAATACAAGCTTGATATCCACAAACAGCTATATAAAATGCTCCGAAATTGTGATACATATAAAGTTGCACGTCTTATATTAGAAGGTTTTCCTTGTGAAGACGAATTTTTACCATTAAGGGATTGTTTATATAAATTCGCCACTTTTATTATTAACACAAATATTAAACCAGAAATAAAAAAGCTTAATAATACAAAAGACAAATAACAGACAAGCAAAAGACAAATATAAACAAATAAAATATAAATATAAATAAAAAAACCAACTTAGAAATATTATTAACTAATTAATCGACATTTTGTTTGATTTTATGGTATTTCAATAAGGAGAGCTGAATGTTTAAAATTTTGTTTGTTTGTACTGGTAATACTTGTCGTAGTCCGATGGCTGAAGCTATTTTTAAGCAAATGGCTCCATCGTACGGTGTTAAATTTGAAGTTAAGTCAGCGGGTATTTATGCCATGGCAGGTTCTGCTCTTTCTGAGGGCGCTGCTGCTGTTTTGTCAAATCGAAATATTAAATTTGATCATTCTGCTAAAGTTCTTGATTTGTCTTTGCTCCAATGGGCTGACCGTATTTTTGTAATGACGGAGCAGCATAGGTTACATATTTTAGATATATTGGATGTTAAAGATAAGGTTTTTTTAATGTTGCCTAAAGAAAATGACCAGCATATGTTTTTGGGTATTCCTGATCCTTTCGGGGGTAGTGTAGAAGTTTATGAAGCGTGTTTGCAAAAAATAGAACTAATTATCAAAACTTTATTAGAGGATATGGATTATTAAACCTGTATTTTAATTTATTTTTTTAAAAGTAGGTGCGATTATTGGAAATTTATATTGGTTCCGATCATGCTGGGACAGCGCTTCGTTATTATTTATCTATATCTTTAAAAAGTCTAAGTTTAAAACATAATATTATAGAACTAGGACCTGTTAATGAAGAAGACAAGGTGGATTATCCTGATATCGCTTATGACGTCGCTTCTAAAGTTTTACAAAACCAGGGTATAGGAATTTTGATCTGCGGTACGGGTGTTGGTATATCGATCGCAGCAAATAAAATAAAGGGCATACGTTGTGCTTTAGTAAGTGATGCTTATACAGCTCGTCTTAGTAAGGAGCATAATAATGCCAATATACTTGCTTTAGGTTCGCGTGTTTTAGGTCCGGATCTTGCCTTAGATATTGTTAAGATTTGGTTAGAAACACCTTTTTCAACTTCATTTCGTCATCAATCTCGTCTAGATAAGATTTCTATACTAGAGGATGATGTTTTATAATGATTTTATCCCAAGATAAATGCCTAAAAGATATTGAGCATATATTTGATTTGCTTATTGCAAAATACCCACTTAATGAACGTTGTTTATTGGTATTAGGTGCTAGCACTAGTATTATTTTAGGAAAATCAATCGGACAAGCTGGCAATATTGCTGTAGCTAAAATAATATATAAAGGATTGGGACAGGCCATTGCAAAATATAAATTTCAACTAGCTGTGCAATGCTGTGAACATCTTAATCGAGCTTTGGTAGTAGAAGATTTCTTGGCTCAGAGAAATAATCTGAATGTTGTTAGTGCTATACCTACGCCGGGTGCAGGTGGTTCAATGGCTTCTGTTGCTTTTTCTTCTTTTAAATCACCTGTTTTGGTAGAAAACATTGCTGCTGATTTGGGTATAGATATAGGAGGTACACTTATAGGTATGCATTTAAAACCAGTGGCTATTCCTTTGCATACCAAAATTAAAATTGGGCATTCTTCTGTTTTATTAGCTTATACAAGGCCTAAGTTAATAGGAGGACAGCGTGCTGTGTATACTTTAAAAGATTGATACACTAGGGGGTGCTCATTTTGTTAGAAAATCTACAGAGAACTGATCCGCAAATAATGGAATTGATAGCGAAGGAAGTTCGCAGGCAACGCGAACAATTATGTTTAATTGCTTCCGAAAACTTTGCTAGTATTCCTGTCATCGAAACCATGGCAACTGTTTTGACAAATAAATATGCAGAAGGCTATTCTGGGAATCGATATTATGGTGGATGTTCATATATTGATAAAATAGAGGACCTAGCGATTCAACGTGCTAAAAACTTGTTTAAAGCAGAACATGTAAATGTTCAACCACACTCAGGTTCTCAGGCTAATATGGCTGTTTATTTTGCTGTTCTGAAACCTGGAGATACCGTTTTAGGGATGGATTTATCTCATGGTGGCCATCTAACACATGGACATAAAGTTAATTTCTCAGGCTCATTGTACCATTTTGTATCTTATGGATTAGACAAAGACACAAATCTGATAAATTATGATTCTGTGCGTTTAATAGCGCAAAAACATCGACCTAAATTAATCATAGCTGGCGCTAGTGCTTATCCTCGTATTATTGATTTTGCTAAAATGAGCGAAATTGCAAAAGATGTCGGTGCGTTATTGTTAGCTGATATTGCGCATATCGCTGGTCTTATAGCAGCGGATGCGCATCCTAGTCCATTTCGATATGCTGATTTTGTAACAACAACAACGCATAAAACTTTAAGAGGCCCTCGCGGGGGGATGATTTTTTCTAAACAACAATATGCTAAAATTTTGGATAGAAGTGTTTTCCCTGGGATGCAAGGCGGACCGCTTATGCATATGATTGCTGCCAAAGCAGTTGCCTTTCAAGAAGCTCTTCAACCCGCTTTTGTTGATTACATAGGTCAAATTATAAAAAATGCTCAATCATTAGCTAACGCACTAAAAGAAGAAAATTTAAAATTAGTTACTGATGGTACAGATAACCACCTTTTGTTAGTTGATTTGCGCAATCTTAATATAACGGGCAAAGAAGCTGAAGCATATTTGGAAAATGTGGGTATTGTGGCTAATAAAAATACAATTCCCTTCGATACACAAAAACCTTTTATTACAAGTGGGATAAGATTCGGTGTAGCTGCTCTAACAACAAGAGGATTTACAGAAAATGATATGTATATTATAGGCAAACTTATCGTTAAGTGCTTACTTAAGCCTCACGATGTAAGTGTTATTTCCGAAATAACAAAAGAAGTACGTAATATGACATACTCTTATCCGTTATATCCTGAATGGAGCGGACGTTTACCTTGTTGATCATTTCTACTACTTAAGTTTAAAACTTTAGATAGGGATTTTTATTTTCAAATCAACTAAAACAGAGGTATTGACTGCGAATTACTTTCATTTTATAGATTATAAATTAAGGAAAATATCCTTTATTAAGGAAAATATTATTTATTAAGGAAAATATTATTTATGAATTTTTTAATCTATAAAGTTCTTTTTTATGAACGATGATGGATAGCTAATTTATAATAGCTAAATTTTGTAATTTTAATTAAAGAATTAAAATTAATTAGTCAATAAATTGATATACAAGCCTCTAGGATAGAATTAAAAAATTATTAAACTGAAAATCCATAATCTTTTATATGGGATTTGGTGTTTTTAAACAAAGGACGTGACTACTTGTGCATAAGCATAAAAATCTCAAAATTCTGGACCATCCCCTTATACAACATAAATTAGCACATCTTCGTGATCATCGCACAGGTTCTAAATCTTTTAGAGAATTATTGCACGAAATATCATCGCTGATGGCATACGAATTAACCCGGAATATGGTGCTAGAACCAAAGGAAGTTCAAACGCCTATCGCTAAAACTTCTTGTCAAGTTTTAGTTGGTAAAAAAATCAGTTTAGTACCGATTTTGCGTGCAGGATTAGGTATGATTGATGGTTTTTTAAAGATTATGCCTGTAGCTAAAGTGGGTCATATAGGACTATATAGAGATCCGAAGACGATGCAATCAGTTCATTATTACTCTAAGTTACCACTTGATATCAAAGAACGCGATTTTATTATTATCGATCCCATGCTAGCGACAGGTGTTTCTGCTGTAGCTGCTATTAAAATTTTAATTGATCAAGGAGCGCCGAATATTAAATTAATGTGTTTGGTGGCTGCCCCTGAAGGTGTAAAGAAAGTTTTTGAACAATGTCCAGATGTTACAATTTATACTGCATCTTTAGATGAATGTTTGAATGATTTGGGGTATATTGTACCTGGATTAGGTGATGCTGGAGATCGTTTATTTGGTACTCAATAAAAAATATTCCACGAAGTTTAATCGTTTTTTGATCTTATTATGTTTTTGATGTATTTTAGAATAATTTAATCGGTTAGGTTTTAATGGTAGATTTTCGATTGAATTTTTTCGCATTGGCCGGTACAATAGAATTTGTTAAGAACATTATTTTTCAGAGAGGATTTTTTTTTGAGCAAGCACGATATTAAAATGTGGCGTGCATTTGCTTATGCTTTGTGTTTTATGCTGGAGATTGTTTTTTTTATAATCTTGGGTTTTTTTATCGGTACTCAGGTGGATGCATGGTTTAATACAGCTCCTTTTGCGCTTTTTATAGGTTTAATATTAGGTATTATCTTTAGTTTTTGGTTTGTTATACGTAATATAAGGAAAATTTAGATCTTTTTATCTGTTCCCATCGTCATTAATTCATCTTGAGATGGGCATTATTCTTGGATCGTTACATAGGCTTAGATATGTATTCATGATGTTTGTATTGTTATTTTTCAAATTCCAATGGAGGTGTTTTATTACCCAAATAATCGCGTAGTGAAAGGGGGGTTCTATCCGTTATGGAGCACTCGCATAAGTTTACGCTTTCTGTTTTGGGAGCAGAGGTTAAATTTGATTCAGCTGCTGTATTGACGACAACAGTTGCTTGTGTACTTGTGTTTGGGCTTGTATACGTTTTTACGCGCAAGTTGCATTTAATTCCTAATATTAGACAAAACATTTTAGAGGCTATTTTGCAATTTATCCAAGATATTGTGAAATCACAGGTAGGTTCAAAAGCCGCTTCACGGTTCTATGCTTTTGCTATTTCATTATTTTTGTTCATCTTTTTTGCAAATCAAATGGGATTAATGTTCACTTTAGTTCTAGATCATCAATTATGGTGGAAATCGCCAACAGCTAATATTAATGTTACCATTTCGTTGGCCATAGCTATTACACTAGTTGCACACGCTATCGGTTTCAGGAGATCTCCCTGGGGTTATTTAAAGCATACGTTGAACCCATTGCATATGGTTGGTGAATTAACCAAGCCTGTTACGCATGGTATGCGTCTTTGGGCTAATATTTTTGCTGGTGAAATAATGATATATATGCTAGTTAGTAAGGGATCTTGGTTTTTAACAGGGGTACCCTTGATTGTTTGGTTAGGTTATTCTTTTTTTGTTGGCACCGTTCAGGCTTACATTTTTACAATGCTAGCTATGGTTTACTTTGGCCAAAAAATGAATGATCATTAATTAAGATTTATTCTATACCTAGGAGGAATGGTGATTATGACAGACCTGATGGCAGGAGTAATTTTATTGGCAGTTGCTGCGTTAGTAGGTGGTTTTGGTAATGCATGGGTTGTTACACGTTATTTATCTGGTATTACGAGACAGCCTGAAGCGGCATCTCAACTACTTACTTCTATGTTTATAGGTATTGCATTGGTTGAGGCATTACCGATTATCGCTGTAGCTCTTGGTATTATTAAATTGTTTAGTATAGGTAGCTAGTTTTTATCACAGATAAATGATAAAAAAGTTAATTTGACAAATTTACGACTAGACATGTTTGACAAAATATTTATACGTTTCGTGGATTATGATCTTAATTAAGGTCTGGGTAAGGCCCTTTAGGTAAGGGGGAGTGATCTTTGTTAGAATTTGAACTTGGCACAATGATTTATCAGCTTATTGCTTTCCTGATCTTGGTGTTCTTGATTGGTCGCGTTGCGCTGAAACCTTTATTAGAAATTATGGAGAAAAGAAAACAAACTATTGCCACGGACATACATGAAGCTAAGGACAAGCATGAACAAGCCGATAAATATCTACAACAACAAAAAGAAGTTTTGTTGTCTGCTCGAAAAGAAGCGAAAGAAATTATAGCTGCTGCATGTATCAAAAAAGAAGCTGAAGCTGCAACTATTTTGCTTGAAGCGCGCAAAACATCAGATCAATTATTATCTGCTGCGAAGGCGGAAATTGAAAAAGAAAAGCAATTAGCTATAAAACAAGTGCGGGATGAGATAGGTTTGCTTGCAGTTCAACTTGCGTCTCGTGTTTTAGAGAAAGAGTTAGATCGTAAGCAACATGAACGTCTGATAGTAAGATATCTTAAGCAGGTGAGATCATGAGTCTTATAGCGAAGAGATATGCTAAGGCTTTATTTGATGCCGCTAAAAAAGCTCGCGTTTTAGATGAAGTAGGAGAAGATCTCCAAAAAGTTATTTTTGCCATTTCGAAAATAAATAAGCTTTGGTTGATTTTGCGTAATCCATCAATTCCTTTGCTTAAGAAACGACAACTTTTAGATAATGCTTTATGTAATGTGCAACCTTTGGTCAAAAATGTTTTGTTTTTAATGTTAGAGCGGAAAAGAGAACTTGAGATTACACAAATGGCGAAATCTTTTGAACAACTTGTTTTGAATATGCTTAATATTAAAGAAATTACTGTAACAACCGCTGTCATGTTTTTGCATGAAGATAAAAAGAAAACACATAAAAGTTTAGAACAAAAGTTTTCTTCAGAGCTTAAAATCAACTGGGTCGTAGATGATAATTTATTAGGTGGTATTGTGGTGCGTATAGGCGACCGTTTTTATGATGGTAGCTTAAGAGCACAATTGGTTCGCTTTGCTCAGACAACGACTAATACAGCCTAATGTTACGTTTATTTACGTTGTAAAAAGGAGGTATAGGATGGATGAGCATTCGTGCGGAAGAGATTAGTTCAATTATTAGAAAGCAGATTGAAAATTATAATCTCGACATACAAGTGGCTGATATTGGCACAGTTATTCAGGTTGGGGATGGTATTGCCCGTATGCATGGTCTAGGTGAGGTCATGGCGGGAGAATTAGTAGAATTCTCGAATGGTATCATGGGTATGGTTGCCAACTTGGAATTAGAAAATGTTGGTGTAGTTATTTTAGGTTCTTGTGAAACTATTAAAGAAGGCGATACCGCTAAACGAACAGGTCGTTTAATGGAAGTGCCTGTAGGCGAACAATTACTGGGCAGGATCGTTAACCCATTAGGACAGCCTTTAGATGGGTTAGGTCCTATTAAAACAGAACATTTTCGTCCTATAGAAGCTAATGCACCTGGTGTAATTGACCGTCGTTCTGTTCACCAGCCGTTACAAACAGGTATTAAGGCTATTGACGCAATGGTACCTATCGGGCGCGGGCAACGTGAATTGATTATTGGAGATCGTCAAACAGGTAAAACGACGATTGCTATTGATACAATTATTAATCAAAAGAACACGAATGTTAAATGTATATATGTTGCTATAGGTCAAAAACAATCTACAGTAGCACATGTGGTTGAAAAACTTCGTAAACACGATGCTTTATCTTATACGACTGTTGTTGTCGCCAGTGCTTCTGATCCATTTCCCCTCTTATTCCTAGCACCTTATGCTGGTTGTTCTATGGGTGAACATATCATGTACAACGGTGGACATGTGCTATGCGTATACGATGATTTATCCAAACAGGCTGCATCTTATCGAGAACTTTCTTTGCTGTTGCGTCGACCTCCGGGTAGAGAAGCTTATCCAGGTGATGTTTTTTACCTACATTCCCGTTTACTAGAGCGCGCTGCTCAGCTATCTGATGAATGTGGTGGCGGATCTTTAACAGCTTTACCATTGATTGAGACACAAGCAGGTGATATCTCTGCTTATATTCCAACAAACGTTATCTCGATCACCGATGGTCAAATTTTCTTAGAATCATCACTTTTCCATTCCGGCATTCGTCCTGCCGTTAACGTTGGTTTCTCAGTTTCTCGTGTGGGTGGAGCAGCCCAGATAAAGGCGATGTCTAAGATAGCTGGTACTTTGAGACTTGATTTATCTCAATATCAAGAATTGGCTGCTTTTGCACAGTTTGGATCTGACTTGGATGCTTCTACACGTGCTAAATTGGCCAGAGGTGAGCGAGTGATGGAAATTTTGAAACAAGATGAAAATCAACCGTTATCTGTTGCTATCCAAGTAGTTTCTTTATACTTGGTGACCAAAGGTTATTTAGATGATATAGATGTTAATAGAGTAAAAGATTTTGAAAAAGAATTCCACGCTTACTTAATTGAGGAATGTCCCAAATTGCCACAGGATATAATTAAAAGTGGTAAATTGACCGAAAGTATTGATAAAGATTTAGATAATGCTATTAAGACTTTCAAAAGCAAAGTTTTCAATTAGCCTATGATTGATTAGGAAGGGGGTATGATTTTAGAAAATGCCACCTAATATACGTGCGATACGTAACAAAATTCGTTCTGTAGAAAATACAAGCCAAATAACCAAAGCTATGAAAATGGTAGCTGCTTCTAAGCTTCGTCGTTCTCAAGACCGAGCTGCATCTATTTTGCCTTATAGTAGAATGATTTTAACTACTATAAATCGCCTTATTTCTGATAAAGATATTAAACATATACTTATTGATGATAGAGATATACAACGTCATGGTTATTTTATTATCACTTCAGACCGAGGCTTAGCTGGCGGATATAATAGCAGCCTTTTTCGAACATTGGATGGAGAGCTTAAGGATAAAAATCCAGATAACTATTTTCTTATGTCTACAGGCTCTAAAGGGAATGAAATTTTACCACAAAGAGGGTATAAGTTACATGATACTTTTATGAGCCTTAAAGATATGCCTGCTTTTTCTGATATAGATAGAATAACTTCTGATTTAATCGATTTTTATATCAAACAAAAGTATGACAGACTTTCTTTGGTATTTAATAGGTTCATTAGTCCGTTAGTTCAACAACCTGTTATTTTACCATTTTTACCTTTAAAGGCGATTCAATCTCAAAAAGAAGCAGAAAATTCTTATGATATGAAATATGGCTGGTACGATTATGAGCCAAATAAAAAAGAAATTGTGCACGACTTAGTAATGCGATGTGCTAAAGCACAGATATATAGCGCTTTTTTAGAGGCGCGTGCTAGTGAATTTGCCGCTAGAATGAATGCGATGTCTCAAGCTACAGATAATGCTTTAGAAATGATTTCTTCACTCAAATTAGAATGTAATAGAGCCCGACAAGCAGCCATTACACAAGAAATAACAGAGATTGTGGGTGGAGCTGCAGCTTTATAAAAGGGAAGGCTGGTGCTATGCTAAACAGACGTCTTGGAAAAGTAGTTCAGGTGTTAGGGCCTGTAGTTGATGTAGAATTCCCACAAGGAAGTTTACCTAATATTAACAATGCCTTATTAGTGAATAGGTCTGATGGTAGTAAATTGACCATTGAGGTTTCTTTGCATCTCGGGGATTGTTTAGTTCGAACTGTTGCTATGGCTTCTACTGAGGGTTTAGTTCGTAATGCTGAAGTCACAGATACAGGTTCACCCATTTCTGTTCCTGTAGGTAAAGGTATCCTAGGTAGGTTATTTAATGTACTTGGTGAACCTATAGATCAGGCTGGTGATGTTGATACTGACTTAAACATGCCTATTCATCGTTTGGCACCCTCTTTTACCGATCAATCTACCGAACAAGAGATTTTAGAAACAGGCATCAAAGTTGTCGATCTCTTGGCACCTTATGCTAAAGGTGGTAAAATTGGGTTATTTGGAGGAGCCGGTGTAGGGAAGACCGTTTTGATTCAAGAATTGATTAACAACGTTGCTCAAGAACACGGTGGTTTATCGGTTTTTGCAGGTGTAGGTGAACGTACACGTGAAGGAAATGATTTATATCATGAAATGAAAGATTCAGGTGTTATTAGCAAAACGGCCATGATCTTTGGTCAAATGAATGAACCTCCCGGTGCCAGAATGCGTGTGGCTCTTTCAGGATTGACCATGGCTGAATATTTTAGAGATAGTGAAGGTCAAGATGTCTTATTCTTTATCGATAATATTTTTCGTTTTACACAAGCCGGATCCGAGGTCTCAGCCTTGTTAGGTCGTATACCTTCTGCTGTAGGTTATCAGCCTACATTAGCAACGGAGATGGGGCAACTTCAAGAGCGTATTACTTCAACTAAAAAAGGTTCTATTACATCTATTCAAGCTATTTATGTACCAGCGGATGATTATACAGATCCTGCTCCCGCTACAGCGTTTGCACATTTAGATGCTACAACTAACTTGGAGCGACGCTTAACCCAAAAAGGTATTTATCCTGCTGTTGATCCTTTAGCATCTACATCTCGTATACTTACACCTTCTATTGTAGGGGAAGAACATTACCGAGTAGCTCGTGGTGTTCAGCAAATTTTGCAACGCTACAATGAACTTCAAGATATTATTGCTATTTTAGGTTTTGATGAATTGACAGAAGAAGATAAAAAATTAGTTGTACGTGCTCGGAAAGTTGAGAAATTTTTGTCACAGAATATGCACGTAGCTGAGCAATTTACAGGACAACCAGGTGTTTATGTTCCTATAAAAGAGACCGTTAGAGGTTTTGGTGAAATTTTATCCGGTAAGCATGACGATTTACCAGAAGATGCTTTTTATATGGTCGGTACAATAGACCAGGCTATAGAAAAAGCAAAAACCTGTGCTTAAATTGAGCTAAAGGGGATATTTTAGATGGAAGTTCATATTCTGACACCTGAAAAAGCTGTTTTTAAAGGTAGTGTAGGCTATCTTTCTACCAAAGCAGCAAACGGTGATATTGGTATATTACCTAATCATGCCCCCTTCGTTAGCGTATTGCCTGGTAGTGTATATGTTTTTGTAAGAGATCCAAAAGGTAAAGAAAGCCATTTTATTGTTCATAATGGCTTTATCGAAGTTATCCCTAAATTAGTTAACATATTGGCGGATGCAGCAGAAAATGTAGAAGATATCGACGTTGACCGTGCTCTAAAAGCTAAACAAAGAGCTTCGGTTTATGTAGAAAAAAAATATGGTGATATGGCTCGTGCACAAGCATCTTTAGCTCGTGCTATGAAACGTTTACAAATGGCTAAACAAAATAAAGTGTTAAGTGGTAAATAATTTTGATTTAAATTACAAAAAATTAAATATTAAAGCTTTATTATGCCATCGCATCCTTATAAGGGTGCGTTCTCTAAATTGAGCTGTTATTTTTATCCTATCATTAAAAAAAGACAATAAAAAATCGATAAAAAATATATTTATTAATTAAAGAAGTTTAATCATTTTATTATGAGGCTACAATAATTTAATAATAGCGCGTATTTGTATGATAATTTCAGTTTTCTTCGATAATACATAAACGAGTTATATATTAAGATTTATTATAATAATAGTTAAAAAAACAAATAAAAAACAAAGATAAAATAAAGCAAATATTTTTTGTCAAGAAATCCGAAATAAATAAAAGAAAGCTTTAATCAAATTTAACCCATATTAAAGTTTGTTGGAGGAGGTAGAACAAAATCTCTCCTTTATTCTTATCATTGATCGTTTTTATTTTAATACCGTTAATGTTGCCTATTGCGTCATTTTTACTGGGTAAACTCATTAGACCTTATAACCCTACATATACCAAAACATTATCTTATGAAAGTGGTATGATTCCCCAAGGAGAAGGACAGATACAGTTTCATGCTGCTTATTGGCCTGCTGCTTTATTGTTTGTTATTTTTGATGTGGAAATTATTTTTCTTTTCCCTTGGGCTGTTGCCTATGATCAATTGAGAGCCGATTATGGGTTAGAAACCTTGATTAAAATGTTTATTTTTCTATTTTTTGTTTGTATAGGTCTAATTTATGCTTGGCGTAAGAAGGTGTTGGAATGGGTCAAGACTTAGAGTCCGTCACTCCATCTGTTCAACAAGAAATATCCCGAAGTTTTCTGGTTACAAATTTTGCTAAACTTGAAGCATGGGCACAAAGTAATTCTTTATGGCCATTGACCTTTGGATTGGCTTGTTGTGCTATTGAGATGATGAGTACGGGAGCTGCAAATTATGATTTAGATAGGTTCGGTGTTTTGTTTAGAGCTTCACCACGTCAATCCGATTTAATGATTGTTGCAGGAACAGTAACAAAAAAAATGGCACCATCTATATTTAGACTTTATGAACAAATGCCATCCCCTAAATGGGTGATTGCTATGGGTTCTTGTGCTACAGCAGGTGGTCCTTACATTAAATCTTACGCTGTTGTTAAAGGCGTTGATCAAATTATCCCCGTTGATGTTTATATACCAGGTTGTCCTCCTAATCCAGCTGCCCTGATTTATGGCATAAATAAACTACAACTCAAAATTAGAGAAGAAGCCAAAACAGGAAAAAGGGTGATTGAAGGATGAGTTTAGATAAAAAAGGGGATAAGGATACAACAAAAAAATTAGGATCTAATGAAAAAGAAATACTTAAGGCTAAACCTGTTAATACGGAAGCACCAGTTGAGGATGAAGTATGCACAATACCACCCGAATTGCAGAAAATAATTGATATGATTAATCGAATAATAGGTAAAAACACGGTTATATCTGGTCATATTTGCAAATTTACACAGGTGCCCATCTTAAACATTATCTCGGAAAAATGGTGTGAAGTAGCACGTTTTTTACATGATGATAATCGTTTGGCTTTTAAGTATATGCGAAACTATGCAGGTGCGGATCAATTAGAATATTTTCAGGTTATTGTACATTTAGCTTCTTTATCGCAGGGCAATAGGGAGGTCAAATATAAGGATATAGGTATTTTGACACATGTAAACCACGAAAGTCCGTCTTTGCCTAGTTTAGCCCCTTATTGGCCAGCGGCTAATTGGAATGAAAGGGAAATTTATGACCTTTTGGGTATTAGATTTCAAAATCATCCAGATTTAAGAAGAATTATGTTGTCAGATGAATGGGTGGGATATCCTTTACGTAAGGACTACGAACCACTCGATCAGGGGGTGTGATTGTGTGCGTACCGAAGAAATGATGTTAAATGTTGGACCGCAGCATCCCAGTACACACGGCATATTGCGTTTAGTTGTGAACATTGAAGGAGAACAAATCATCAACGTCGATCCTGTCATCGGCTATTTACATCGAGGCACAGAAAAATTAGCTGAAGATCTTAGTTATATGCAGATCATACCTTATACTGATCGTATGGATTATATATCTGCTATGACTAATAATTATGTTTTAGTCCATGCTGTAGAAGAACTAATGAACATCGAGATACCACCGCTTGCGCAGTATATGCGGGTTATTGTTATGGAAATGAATAGGATTGCTAGCCATTTATTATGGATGGGAACTTATCTGTTAGATTTGGGTGCTTTAAGCCCTTTTTTATATGCCTTTAAAGATCGAGAGTATATTTTGTCCTTATTTAATGAACTTTGTGGTGCGCGTCTTACATATAGCTATATGCGTATCGGTGGTGTTAAATGGAAAGCACCAGATGGTTGGATTGATAAATTATGTGAGTTTATGGAAAAGATGAAAGTAAGTTTTGGTGAATATAGACAGTTGATTGATAATAATATTATTTTTAAACAACGTACGCAGGGTCTTGGATCATATACCAAAGAAGAGGCCATCGCATATGGATTATCTGGCTCCAATCTTAGGGTTACCGGTGTTGATTTTGATCTTCGCAAAGATCGACCTTATGCCCTTTATGATGATTTAGATTTTGAGGTACCTTTAGGTAAAACCAATGATATCTATGGTAAATATTTATGTAGGATGCACGAGGCGGAAATTTCCTTAGGTATCCTTGAACAGCTCATAAAGAAATTTCCCGGAGATGGACCTTTCATGGCCAAAGTGCCACGTATATTAAGAGCACCTGAAGGTGAAATATATGTTAGTATTGAGTCTCCCAGAGGTGAGTTAGGATGTTATATTATTAGCAAAGGACGCGACAAGCCTTGGCGTATTAAGTTTAGGAGACCTTCTTTCTATAACCTACAAATACTTCCGCACCTTTTAAAGGGTGAGAACTTATCTAATCTGGTAGCTATTCTTGGTAGTATCGACATTGTTCTAGGAGAGGTGGATGGTTAATGTTGGATTGGGTTATATATCCCCTACTCTTATTGACATCAATGCTTTTTTTGATTACCTTGACAGTTTTTTTAGAAAGAAAAGTTATTGGATGGATGCAGTTGCGTATAGGGCCTAATCGTGTTGGTCCTTTTGGTTTATTCCAAACTCTAGCTGATGTTCTGAAACTTTTTACCAAAGAAGACATTTTACCCAATAAAGCCGATAAATGCTTATTTCGCTTAGCTCCAATTTTAGCTTTTATACCTGCTTTTGCCGGAATGGCTGTTCTTCCTATTTTACCTAATGGGAATGAAGTTTCTTTATCTGTAGGATTACTTTATTCCGTTTCTCTTTCAAGCATTACGACGGTAGCTATTCTTATAGCGGGGTGGTCATCAAATAGTAAATATTCTTTATTAGGTGCTATGAGGGCTGTTTCGCAGATTATAAGTTATGAGGTTCCGTTAGTTTTAGCTATTGTGGGTGTTGCCTTAAATGTCGGTAGCATGCAATTGTCCCAGATTGTAAACTTCCAACAGAATGCATGGCTCATCTTTCCTCAAATAATAGGTTTCGGTGTTTTTTTTATAGCAACTCTTGCCAAACTTCACCGTACGCCATTCGATTTTCCTGAGGCAGAATCTGAATTAGTTGCAGGTTACCATGTTGAATATACGGGCTTTCGTTTTGCGCTTTTTATGCTTACAGAGTATGTATATGTTTTTTCCATGTCAGCCTTAATGACCATTCTCTACTTAGGAGGTTGGTTAGCACCTTTTGGCTTAGCTATTTTGCCACCTGTTTTTTGGTTTTTTATAAAAATGTTTTTTATTATCTTTTTGTTTTTTTGGATCAGAGCCACATTTCCTCGTTTAAGGCCAGATTTACTTTTGCCTCTAGCCTGGAAAATTTTGTTACCGGTTGCTTTAATAAATATTTTATGGACTGCTTTGGCCAAAGACATCAGCTTTTTACAATATTTTTATTTAAATCAAGATTGAATTTAGGCGAAAGACAATGTTTGGAGGAGGATCATAATTGTTAGGGCTATTTAAAGGTATGGGGGTTACACTTAGTAAGTTATTTAGCCCCAAAGTCACGACTAAGTATCCAGATGAACCATTGGAAATGCCTGATCGCTTTCGCGGTATCCAACATTTTGATCCAGAAAAATGCATTGTCTGTAATCAATGTGCTTTAATATGTCCCACAGATTGCATTACCTTAACAGGTCATAAAAGTACAGATCCTGAGCGCAAGGGAAAAGTTATTGACACCTATGAAATTAAATTTGAAACTTGTATTCTTTGTGATTTTTGTACCGAAGTTTGTCCTACCGAAGCGGTTGTTATGACTAATAACTATGAATTAGCTGTTTATGGTCGTGATGAACTTTTCAAGGATATGCAATGGTTACATGATAATAATGAACGTATTCGTAAACAAAATTTGCCTACTCCTTCGCCAGCTGCTTTGGCCATGGCGCGTAAAAAGAAAGCGGCGGAAGCGAAAAAAAAATAGTGTTAAAAGAAGAAGGTAATGATCATGAGGAATAAAATTTAGAGATAGGAGGGAGTGTAGACATATATTGGATACTTTAGATTTGTCATCAATCATCTTTCTATTGTTAGCTTTTGTTACTGTAGGAGGGGCTATCTTTGCTATCCATCTTGAGAAAGTTATGCATATTGTTATATCTATTTCCGTTGCTTTACTAGGTATTGTAGGTGTTTATTTATTTTTAAATGCTTCATTCCTAGCTATCGTCCAACTATTCATCTATGCAGGAGCTATTTCTATTTTAATGATATTCAGTATCATGCTCACTAATCATAAAAAAGAATCACTAAATCCAATGATAAAAACACCTGCATTACCTTTTATAGCCGTGATATTGTTATTTTTTTCTATCGCTTTAGTATTGTTGTTAAATGAAAATTTACCCGAATCAATCTTGGTAAAAGAAGAAACATCTACTAAAGACATTGGAGTACTTTTGTTTACAGAATATACCTTACCTACAGAAATCTTATCTATTTTATTACTTGCTTCTATTGTGGGTACAGTTGTGCTAACTAGACGTAATAGAGAAGAGAGAGGTTGATGGTAACTTGCTTAGTTCTCTATCCATTTTAGCTGCTGTTTTATTTTCCATAGGTTTATATGGCGTTCTTATTAAACGTAATGCTGTCGTGGTCCTTTTTTCCTTAGAACTTATGTTAAATGCTGTCAATTTGAATATTTTAGCATTATCTAAGAATGGTTTGATAGGTATGGCTATTAAGGGACAAATTTTTATACTCTTTTCCATTGCTTTAGCCGCTGCCGGGGCTGCTGTTGGTTTAGCTGTGTTATTAGCTTTATATAGACGTACAGGTAATACAGATATAAGATCTTTTGATAAATTAGGCTTACATAATGATCACTTGAAATAGGGGGGAGTAATTTATTTGAGTTTGTTAAACGTGATGGCCGTGCTTTCACTCCCATTATTAGGATCTTTATTATTTTTATGCCGTAATTTGTTAAGATTATCTAATAATGTTATAGCGAAAATGAATATGATTGCTCATACCGTGGCATTGATTTTTGCAGGTATGATAGCTTTTTTTAGTTTTTATACACAAGAAATTTTTCGTTTTAAAATACCTTGGTTTGAAATTGCCGATAAAAGCGTAGAATTAGGTTTTTTGATTCGTCCTACGACAGCTTGTTTGCTTTTTATTGTTGCGTTCATTAGTGCTGTGGTTAATATATATGCTTGGGGTTATATGAAAAACAAAATCGACCAAATGGAAAATGGGCGTTTAGCTAGTTTCTTTTCCCTTCTTGGTTTATTCACATCATTCATGCAAGGTTTTGTGGTTTCTTCAAATTTACTGCAACTATATATTTGTTGGGAAGCTCTAGGTGTAACATCATTCTTACTCATAGGATTTTGGCAAAGAGAATATAAGTCTTTCTTATCTGCTCGCAAAGCTTTTATTATGACACGCATAGGTGATATGGGTATTTTTATCTCCCTAATCATTATCTGGTGTCAATTTGGAACATGGGAAATAGATATCCTTAAAGACGAAATGCTGTTACTAGAACCAACGATGTTGTTTATAGTTCAAGCAATTGCTATTTTGATTGCCATCTCAGCACTAGTCAAAGCGGGCCAAATGCCTCTTCATACATGGTTACCGGATGCCATGGTTGGACCAACACCCGTTAGTGCTTTATTGCACGCAGCTACCATGGTTGTTGCTGGTGTTTACCTGCTTGATAATTTTTATTTTCTCTTCTCTTTAGATGAATTACATGTTGATTTAATCTTGCTCGTATGTTCATTTACTGCTTTATATGCCGCTGTTAAAGCTTGCTTTCAAAAAGATATTAAACGATTTTTAGCATATTCTACTATGAGCCATTTGGGGTTTATGTTTTCTGCATTGGCTTTAAACATAACTTCAACGGCTTTTGTATTACTAGTAGTTCATGCTACCTTTAAAGCACTTCTCTTTTTATTAGCGGGTTTTTTCATACACCAATCAGAAGATTCTAAAAAGCCATTTTTAGTTAGTAAAGGATTATATATATTTTGGTTTTTAGGATTATTTTGTTTGATAGATGTTCTATCTTTGAAAAAGAATATTTTTACCGCGGCATTTAACAACGACCAATTTTTTTCTTTTATTTTTCTCATCACAGCCTATGCTTTCACTTTTTGCTATGCAATTCGACTTTGGACCTTCGTTCGTTGGCCAAAAGAACCACGTAACGTAAAAATATTTTTTCCTAAAGGTTTTCAAGGGTTAGGTATTGCCTTGAGTGCTATAGGAGCTTTAATTATACAAATTGTTTTACTTATCGATGCCTCACCGTGGTTTAAATGGCTAGGGGATAGCATGGATGTCCAAAACAAACCGGTTATTCCTTTCAACATGACTTTAATTGGGTTTGCTGCTTGGGTTGGTGGAGCAGGATTAGCTATTTTATTTGCCGCTTACTTCCGAAGAGATTTTAATTGGAAAATTATTAATATCTCTTGGTTTGACAAGATATACAAGATCATTATTATTTCACCATTAGCTTTTATAGCTGAAGCATTAAAAGCTTTTAACCAAATTTTTGTTAACGGTTTACTTTTAGTAATTACAAATACAATGCTTTTTATAGGTTACAAGATCTCGCAATTGGGTAAAGGTCAGATTCAGCATTATCTACTATGGTCTATTATGATGTTTGCTGTATCCACTTTTTTTCTCCTATGGATGGGCAGGTGATCTGATTCATGTTATATGAACTTCTGTTGAATTTTAAAAATTGGGATTTGCCTACTTTAACATGGATACTGCCCTTATTAGGGCTGTTATTTTTAATTTTATTTAAAGAAAAGAAGAAAATTTATGCAATAACTATCGGGATTACGACCTTACCTTTTCTGACAACACTTATAATGTTCTTCTTATACACAAATCATCAAATTACCTTTGACAATAAATTTATATGGAATACCCTTTACTTTGTGGATACGTATTTAAATCTACAATATAGTGTGACAATAGATGGCTTAAGCATTTCCTTGTTATTACTCTCTTGCTTCCTTTTCCTCATCGCTGCCATAGCATCACGTAGTATCATGGAAAAATATGAAGATTACAAAAGCTATTTTATCTTGTTTCTAAGCTTGCAATCTTTAACTTTAGGTTCTTTAGTCGTGAGTGATGCTTTATGTTTCTTCATTTTCTTAGAAGGCACAATGTTAACGATGTTTTTCCTCATAGGACGTTTTGGATACTTAAAACGTGAGAAAGCTGCTTACACGTATCTTATCGTTGGTGGTATAGGTTCATTACTGATTATGTTTGCGCTACTTTTCATGTTGGCTATTTGCAAAGATCTGGAATTTGCCCATATGGAGCAGATTATAGCAAATATTATGAAAATAGTTCCTGTTGATGATTCTAATATTTTATTGTTTGTTTTCTGGTTTTTAGTTGTCGGACTTGCTATTAAGGTACCATTAGTCCCATTACATACATGGATGGTTAGAACACATACAGAATCTCCATTGCCTATCGTTATTATTCATGCAGGCATTCTCTTGAAGTTAAGCCTTTATGGTATGTATAAATTAGTTTATAAATTATTTCCTGTATATATGGAGAAATATGCTTACTTGTTTATTATAGCAGGATTGATTAATCTCATATATGGAGCATTGCTTGCATGGCGTGTGACTGAAGGCAAGAAAATCCTGGCTTATGCGAGTATTAGTCATATGGGTATTATTATTATGGGATTTGGTTCTTTACAAGATATCGGTATACAAGGTTCTTTGTACCAAATGATTAGTCACGGGTTGGTATCTGCTTTAGCTTTTTTAATTATGATCTTCATTGAAGAAAGATTTACACAGACAGATATAACCACTTGGAAGGCTTTAGGTATTAAAACACCTAATTTAGCCTTTTGGCTTAAATTTATGGCTCTCAATTTATTGGGGTTACCAGGCTTAGCCGGTTTTATAGGCGAGGTATTTGTTTTAACTGGTGTTTTCTATACATTTCCATGGGTTGTCATAACTTCTCTTTTAGCCCTAATTTTAGCTGCTGCGTATGCTTTTCGTTTAGCGATTAAACCCACCTTTGGTAAATATCAGTTAAATGTTGGTAATGTTACCATACGTGACTTAGGGGGTATAGATAAAATTATGCTAACGACGATTAGCTCCTTAATTTTATTTCTTGGCTTATGGCCAGCTGTGCTCATCAATTTGCTGAAACCTTAATTTTTTGTGATATTAAGAGGGATCGAAATGAGGTTTATTTAAAAATAAATCACTTTAATCCCTCTATCTTTTTGCTTTTTTGTTATAAATAGTGCGATTTTCATAAAATAAAAAAGGGAACTTAAGCTTCCTTTATCGTTTGTTGGGGGTGGTTTGGTGGATTTAGCAATGCTTCAAGTACTATCTCCCCTATTGATCTTGATTCTAGGGGTTACCCTAATACTTATATTACTTCTTTTCCAAAAGGACAAAAATAAGCATCATATCTGGTTTCGTATTTTGGGTTTATTAACACTAACTATATCTTTATTTCTAACCGTATCCTTGCGCATGACAGAACCACAATTTTTAATGGAAAGAGTTTATAGATGGGATCAATCAACATTTATCTTTACCGCTTGTATTTTATTGATGGCGATATTTACAATTGTCATGACTTTACATCGCAAGATCAACAACGCAGGTGAATGGACTTTTTTTGTACTATGTACAGTACTAGGTAGTTGCTTAGCGATTGGATCTGCTGATTTTATCATGCTGATGGTATCATTGGAGCTAATTGCTATACCTACATATATCATTGTTGGCATGCAACATAATCGGCCGCTAGCTAGTGAAGCATCATGGAAATATTTAATAACAGGTGGCGTAGCTACAGCCATTTTTTTATACGGTGTTTCTTTTTTAGTTGGTTTATTTGGTAAAACAAATTTTTTAGAGATCAAAGAAGATCTTTATCAATATTTGACCTCTGGAGCAGAAAGCAGCTTAATAATTATTTCTTTTATTATGGTTATCATTGGGTTAGCAATCAAATTAGCTATAGTACCATTTCATCTTTGGGCTCAAGATGTTTATAGAGCTTCAGATGCTACGACTATTACGTGGTTGCTTACCGTAGTTAAAACAAGTTTATTAGTCGTTTTAATGAAATTAATTTCTGGTGTCTATATATTTCTTTTTATTAAAGAACTAGATATTGGGGATACTAGTAATATAAATGCTTTTTTCTATACTTTGGCTTTTGTAACGATCATTGTTGGTAACTTGGCTTCGCTATTTCAAAAAAATGTTAAGAATATTCTTGCCTACACCAGTATTGCGCAAACCGGATATTTCCTCATACCTTTTGTTAGATCCGAAGGTATGTTTAACCAGATACCACGCTTTATTATACCTGGATCTATTAGTTTTTTAGGTTATATTATAGCTTATGCTATTGCTATTTTCGGTAGTTTAGCTATTGTGGAAATCGTCACCAATCATAGAAAAAAATCAGGCCTTGATTCAATGGCTGGTTTGTTTCGTCAAGCGCCTTTTTTATCTTTTGCTATGTTAATCTTTTTATTTTCCTTAGCCGGATTACCTTTAACCGCTGGCTTTTTCGCTAAATGGTACTTATTTATTAATGTTTTCGATGACTTTTTTATAGCATTACCGCTAGTTATCGTAACTATATTTTCATATGTAGCATATTTCCGTATTGTTAGACAAATGTTTTTCCGTTTTGCAGATAAAAAAAATATTTTTGTGCCATGGAACTTAGCCATCACAGCACTACTTGCTATAGTGGGTACTGTTTTATTGGGTATTTTCCCAGGAACGATCACAAGATTAGTTGATATTGATAACTTTTGGCAAACAATGCTTATTTAAAAAAAATATAAATTAATACAAAGTATAAAAATAAACTTTTTTATTTTTATACTTAACGAAACACCAACTTGTTTTATGCTAAGTTGGTGTTATTTTGTGACCACTTTTCTTCTATTTTTCTTAACAAATCCTTTGCTTTAATCACCCACTTATCATCTATAGGTAAATTATCAGACTTAATAGGTGTTTGAAACTGATTCATTGATGCTGTTACCAAACCACTTGTAGTATGCGGATCATTTCCTTTGTAATATTCATGTCTTATGATAAAAGGTGTGCCTAGCATCACAGTGCTTGATAAATCACTCACATCATTTTTTGAACTGTAGATTGGGATACGTAGATAATAATTGGGTGCTTTACTTTCGCCTTCATCCAGGCCTTTGTCTAAATATGCGTGATCATTAGACTTAGCTCCTCCTATACAAAAACCTAAGGGTTTTAAAATATCTAAAGCTGTTCTTAAGATTGTTTGAGATCCTTCTAAGGAAGAATTGCAAATTATCATAAGTTACCTCATTTCATAATATGAATTTTAATTCAAATACCAATAAAAAAGCTTATTAGATAGAATTTCCTATATTAGATAACCAATAACTTTATTGTCTTCTTTAAGTATGCTTTATAAATGGATCAATCAAACAAATTCGTTCTGGTATATGTATGAAGTAGGAGATGGTTGACCAAACTATCTCCCGAGGTGATTGGTAAGATTATGAAAGAAGAAGAAACCAAGAATAAGCCGCCAACATTACTGGAGAAGGTAAAACGCAGACAAAAGCTAAGAAAGATACTAGATAATCGGTGGTTTTTGCCATTGACGTATGTAACGACTTCGCTTTTAGCATTTGGTTTAATATTTGCTTATCAAACGATTGATTTTGAGGCACCCGTAACACAAGATTTAGGTATGAGAGGAGATATATTGAAGAAAGATACAACGGATGAGGATAAAATGATTATGCCAATAAACAAAGCATCTGGCGTCATAAATACGATGGGTTTTTATGAAAGAGGAAATAGTAATGATACCGGTTCATCATCAGCGCTTGTCCACTACGAGAATTCATATTGGCCACATGGAGGGATTGATTTTGCACACCCATCAGGGACATCGTTTGAAGTATTAAGTGTGTTAGAGGGCAAAGTGATGTTTGTAGAAGAGAATCCGATTGTAGGGAAACAAGTAGAGGTTAAGCATGGTAATGGTATGGTAACGATTTATCAAAGTTTAGGAAATATACAAGTTAAAGAAGGACAAAACATATCTAAAGGCGAGGTTATTGGAACAGCGGGAAGAAATCGATTTGAGAAAGCCGAAGGAGTACATTTACATTTTGAGCTTTTAGATTCAAAGAGGCGCAACGTAGACCCTGGCAAATATCTTGATTTAGGTAATTAGTGAAAAATCTATATAAAAAGTTTTAAAAAAGCATCATAAAAAGCAAAATAATTTATTTTATAACCGTTCTCCTTATCAGAACGGTTTTTAATATTTAAATTAATATAAATAATATAAATAAAAAAATAATTTTTAACGAAACATTCTTAAGAATATTTTCTTATTTCGTTTTGAATTTAAGAGGAAAATAGCTTATGCTTAAGGAAACGGAGTAATTGTTCAAACTATTTTTTAGATTTATAGCAAATTTTAATAGTTTTATAATAATCTTTTTTATATTTTCATAAAATTTTTCAAAAATACAATTATTGTTTAAAATATTAATTTACTAATTTAAACTTAACAAAATATTAACAATAGAAAAAACAAAAAACAAAGAAAATAAAACAATTATACTATTTATATTAATTAAATATTTTAGATGAAATTTTAGAAGTAACAACTTTGTATTGATCATTATAAAGACTGGCAAAATAAAAATTATGAAAACAAGATAAGAAGATAAAAACAGAACAAAATATCAAGTACATGAACACATGAAAAAAACAAAATTAGTGTCAAAAAATATTTTTATTTTGTTTTTATAGGTAATTTTATAATTTTTCTTTTTAATAAATACTCAACCTTGAGGTTATTAAAATTTCTTTCAATTTGGTTCTTTATTTTCATTTTATGAATCGAACGTATTTCGTGGGGGGTGCATAAACTCATATGGTAGCACTAGATGAATGGCTGCTTATTTTTCAGAAATTGGTTAATTTTGTTTTTACGATTGTGATGATCTTTATTTGTTGGTTTTCTTTGCAGTCAATTCATTGGGAGAAGTTAGTTGTTAGAAGTCGTATTAAGTGGCTTAAAATTCTTATGATTGTTTTGGCAATTTTTTTAGGTGATAATTTGGCTAAATTTTTTCTCCATTATTTTTCCTTAAATAATAGCCAGATTTAATAAAAGGGATTACCAATATTATCTTTTTATTCTAATTGATCCCAATATTTATTTTGACATTTAATCTCTTTTGGATTATTTTCAAATTATATTTTTGTATTACATTTAGATTTATTTTTATTGATTATTGATATTTTTATCATAAGTATTGAATTAAATTTTCGATTAAAATGTTTATGTATATTGAATCATAATTGATTTTTTATTATTTTTTTATCTAAAATACCTATTTTATTAATCGGCAGAAATTTGATTTTGTGATAATATAATATCCATATGTTTTTGTTTTTTATACCGTTAGATGTAGGTATTTTAACTTTACTTATATTACTTAAACATATATCATAATGTTAAATATATATTTATTTATTTATTATAAGAAAATAAGTATAGAGATCAACAAAATATTAATGAATATAGATTATTTTATCTAAGTTGTGAAATTGGATTTATTTTAAGATAATTCTTAGATGTCCATAGGGGGAAGTTGATTTGAAAAAAATCATTGTGCGAGGAGGGTCACGTTTACGTGGTCGTGTTCGCATCTACGGAGCCAAAAATGCGGTTCTCCCGCTAATGGCAGCTAGTTTGTTAGCTTCTCGGGGGACTATTTTAATTAAGGATGTCCCTATGTTGGAAGATGTTAAGCTAATGGTTAAGCTTTTACGTCATCTAGGGGCACATGTAGAAATTGGTGTAGACCAAGTCTCTATCAATGCTGAGAATGTTGTTTCCTCAGAGGCTCCATATGAATTAGTTCGTAAAATGCGCGCTTCTATAGCTGTTATGGGTCCTTTGCTAGCTCGTCAGAGATATGCACGAATTCCTTTACCAGGCGGTTGTGCCATCGGTAGTCGCCCCATCGATCTACATTTAAAGGGATTTAAATCGATGGGAGCAACTTTTGATATTGACGGTGGTTGTGTTCATGGGCGTGTGCTCGATAGACTACGTGGTGATGCCGTTTATCTTGATTTTCCGAGTGTCGGTGCTACGCAAAATATTATGATGGCTGCAACGCTAGCTAAAGGTCGTACCGTGATTAAAAATGCGGCTTGTGAGCCAGAAATTATCGATTTGTCTAATTTTTTAAATGCTATGGGTGCCAACGTACGAGGAGCAGGTACGGATGAGATTAGGATTGAGGGCGTAAGTTCTTTATCCGGATGTGATTATACCGTTATCCCTGATCGTATTGAAGCTGGAACATATACTATAGCTGCTGTTATTACACGTGGTGATGTTTTTATTGAAGGTGCTATTCCGAGTCATTTGTCTTCTTTAATTGCTAAGTTGCGTGAAATGGGTGTGGAGGTAAATGAACAAGAAAATGGTATACATGTCAAAGCTACTGATCCTTTACTACCGGTCGATATCAAGACAATGCCATATCCAGGATTTCCAACCGATTTACAATCACAGATGATGGCCCTTTTGCTTACCGTGTCCGGGACTAGTTTGTTAACCGAGACCGTATTTGAAAATCGTTTTATGCACATTGAAGAATTAAAACGTATGGGTGCTCGTATTAGGATTGATGGGCGGACAGCTGTGATAGAAGGTGGCTCCAGATTGTCTGGTGCTCAAGTTAAAGCTACTGACCTACGTGCTGGTGCTACGATGATTTTGGCGGCTTTAGCAGCCGATGGATATACGGAGGTTTCGGGTTTGCATCACTTAGATAGAGGATATGTAGATTTAGAAGGTGGCTTGCGTTCGTTGGGTGCTTATGTAGAACGTACGGATGATAATGTAACACCGATGTCTGATTTCATATTTCGTAAGCAAGGATAATTTTTAAAATAAATTTATAAAAATTATATTTTATATTTTATATTTTATATTTTATATTTTATATTTTATATTTATAATAAATAAAACTACCCGAACTATAATTGATTACCTTTAGTTCGGGTAGGATTTTTGGTAGAATTCTTTATTGCTATTTAAATCAAGTGGAGGTTTTTATGGTTAATAAAAATAAGATTTTTTTCAAATTTATTTGTTTATTTTTAATTATAAGTTTATTTTTAACGAACAATATCTATGCCAAAGACTATAGTTCAGTTTTCAATATCAGTGTTTTTCGTGATATCACAAAAAAAGTTTCGCTTTTTAATTTAGAAGAATATGTTGCTGGGGTAGTCGCTTGTGAAATGGGTCCTAGATTTCACCCAGAGGCTTTAAAAGCCCAGGCTGTATTAGCTCGTACATTTGCTGTTAACCGTATATGGGATAAATATAATCAAAAAACACTTAAACCGGCAACGGATTATGATGTACGAGATACCGTTATGGATCAGGTGTTTTGTGATAAAACACAATTAATCAAAAAATGGGGCAGTAAAAGATATTATGATCAAAAATGGCCTATCATTGAAGCTGCTGTTGCAGCTACAAAAGATATGATTTTGACCTATAATAATCAGCCTATCCGTGTTTTTTTTAGTTCGTCTAATAATGGGTGCACACAAGCTGCGCACGAATATTTTGCTGGTGATATGGTGCCATATTTATCTACTTTTTGTATTAATGATAAAGAATTTGCTCATACTTCCGAAGCTGCTTTTTCTATTGCTGATTTTAAGCAAAGATTACGAAATGCTCCTAATTCCTCAAACATGGTATCTAAATATGGACAGACTTATCGCGGTAGAATACGAACAGAATTAATTTCAGATAGCCATATAAGGACTCTTTGCTTAGATAATCGTAGGAAAACAGAGAAAAATATAAAACGCTATAATAGTAATTACATAAATTATATTAAATTAGGTCCATATACTTTTACAGGTCGTTTTATACGCGAAACTCTGGGTTTGAAATCGAATGATTTTGTTTGTAAATTTGATAGTGTTAAGAAGAAAATCAAATTCGAAGTACGTGGATATGGACATGGTATTGGTATGAGTCAATATGGTGCTAATTTATTAGCTAATAAATATAATAATGATTTCCGGAGAATAATTCATACTTATTTTAAAAATGTGAAAATCGAGACACAGGGTGAATTTATAAATCGAATAAATGCGATAAAAATGAGAAAGAGATAAATACAATAAAGATTATAAAGATTTTTTTGATTTGTATTTATTTTAGTTATCTTTGGTGTTTATTTTGACAGCTATTTTTATTATCTTAAATTTAAGTATAAATAATACAAAAGACCGATTACACGGAGTATGAAGTAGGAGATGGTTGACCAAACTATCTCCCGAGGTGATTGGTAAGATTATGAAAGAAGAAGAAACCAAGAATAAGCCGCCAACATTACTGGAGAAGGTAAAACGCAGACAAAAGCTAAGAAAGATACTAGATAATCGGTGGTTTTTGCCATTGACGTATGTAACGACTTCGCTTTTAGCATTTGGTTTAATATTTGCTTATCAAACGATTGATTTTGAGGCACCCGTAACACAAGATTTAGGTATGAGAGGAGATATATTGAAGAAAGATACAACGGATGAGGATAAAATGATTATGCCAATAAACAAAGCATCTGGCGTCATAAATACGATGGGTTTTTATGAAAGAGGAAATAGTAATGATACCGGTTCATCATCAGCGCTTGTCCACTACGAGAATTCATATTGGCCACATGGAGGGATTGATTTTGCACACCCATCAGGGACATCGTTTGAAGTATTAAGTGTGTTAGAGGGCAAAGTGATGTTTGTAGAAGAGAATCCGATTGTAGGGAAACAAGTAGAGGTTAAGCATGGTAATGGTATGGTAACGATTTATCAAAGTTTAGGAAATATACAAGTTAAAGAAGGACAAAACATATCTAAAGGCGAGGTTATTGGAACAGCGGGAAGAAATCGATTTGAGAAAGCCGAAGGAGTACATTTACATTTTGAGCTTTTAGATTCAAAGAGGCGCAACGTAGACCCTGGCAAATATCTTGATTTAGGTAATTAGTGAAAAATCTATATAAAAAGTTTTAAAAAAGCATCATAAAAAGCAAAATAATTTATTTTATAACCGTTCTCCTTATCAGAACGGTTTTTTCTTGATGTAGAGATTGATTTTCTCTTTTAAGGTTTGGTTTTTGTGAATAACCGTCTTTCCTCCTCATACAATGTACCAACTGTGGGATAAGAGGAGAGAGGCGCGTGCATGACTATATCAAAGAGCGATCCATCAAGATCGGCCGCTACTTCGTCGAAACCCGCAATACGGTACGAACCATCGCTAAGGAATTTGGCGTATCCAAGAGCACTGTACACAAAGATCTTACAGAAAGACTTCCTGAAATTAATCCTGATTTAGCTAATCAAGTTAAGGAAATATTAGAATATCATAAGTCTATACGCCATATTCGTGGTGGTGAGGCCACTAAGATCAAGTACAAGAGAGAGGTCTCTAATGATGTTTCGTTAAAAGTATAACTGTGGAAAAATTTTAAATTGATATGGCGACTGCGTGGGTAGATTCATAATGACTGCGCAGACGCATAGTTATTGATAAATATTGCTTTCTGTTTTTTAATTAGGATTCAGACAAATTATCTTATATATAAATTTTTTTTGGATCTTTTTAAATTGCTTAATCTCGTTGAAGGTTGCAAATGGTTAATGATAATAAGTATAATGTATCCAGTACATGATGATAAAGTGATTTATTTTAAATTAATAATAAATAATACCTTTTTGTAAGGAGATATCGATGGATAGTCGTGAAATACAGAAAATAATTCCTCATAGGCCGCCTTTTTTACTTGTGGATAAGATTATATCCTTAGAAACAGGACAAAAAGCAGTAGGGATTAAAAATGTAACAGCAAACGATAATATAATGACAGGACATTTTCCTGGATATCCGATTTTCCCTGGTGTTTTAATCGTCGAAGCTTTAGCTCAAGTAGGAGCTGTTATCTTATGCGAAAGGAAAGACAATGGATCGGGCGACAAATTACCACTGTTTGCAGGTATAGACGATATGCGGTTTCGTCTACCAGTACATCCTGGGGACCAATTGATATTAACTGTTGTTCTAAAAGGTTCTAGGAAGAATTTCGGTAAAGCTGATGCTGTAGCTAAGGTAGGCGATAAAATTGTTGCTGAGGGCATATTAAGCTTTTTTTTAATCGCTCGACCTAATGATCTTAAAGCTTAATTTCATTTTTTATATTGACCCTAAATTTGGACTTGCTTTTAGCTTATTTTTACAATTTTGTTTTTTAATTTTATTAATATATTTTTAAAATGAAAATTTTTATAGTGCGTCTATAAAAATGGTATTTAATGAGAGGGCGTTGACTTTATTTGACGAATAAATATATAAAACACCCATCAGTACGTTTAGGAAAAAATTGTACCATAGGTAATTTTACATCTTTAGCAGCTAATGTTGTTTTAGGAGACAATGTAAGCATAGGTAATAACGTTACAATTTATGAAGAAGTACGTATAGGAGATCGCGTCATTATAGGGGACAATGTTATTTTAGGTGTCCAAGCACCTGAAAGTTCGTCTAACAACATCAAAGAAGCTGTATTCTTGCGTGTTGACGATGATAACTACATAGGTAGCAGTGTTATTATTTATGCAGGCACAAAAATCGGTAGTAAAACGCACATAAGGGATTTTGTTTGTATCAAAGAAAGGTGTAGTATCGGTGATTTTGTGTTTATAGATACAAGGGTGTCATTTGAAGAAGATGTTTCTGTGGAAAAAGAAGCGAGGATATATGCACATAGTTATATTTCTGCGCATTCATATATAGGAGAGGGAGCTATTATTGCACCAGGAGTTACAATGGCGAGTAATAGCTTATTTATCCAAGGTGATTACAAAAAATTTCCTAGTTGTCAATCTATAAGAGTGGAACAAGCTTCCTATATAGGTATCAATACTACTATTTTGCCTGGTAGTTGCATAGAACCGAGTACCAAATTACCTGCTTGTTCTTTAGTTAAACCTGATTCATTCAAGATCTAAAAAATAGCTATATTGGGAATCGATGTTTAATTTATAATCTGTTATTATATTTTTGCAAAATACATATTTGTAACAAAGATTTCTGAGAAAAAAATAAATTCCTCATTTTATCTAACAAGTGAGGGGTTTGTAAAATTATTTAATCTGGTATTTTACAATTAGGCAGCGCTGATATTCCTAGATGTTCTTGGATGATATTACTTGCTTTTTCTATTTCACCACTATTAGCTAAGTAAACAGACGACTTATTGATCATTTGACTTTTTCCTTTAATGTACGAACCTTCACTATTTTTTAATGTTGATCCATATGTTTTGTATAGGTCCAAATATTTTGATATAGGTATATTTGTCCGTACATATTTACTTGCATCAACCGCGATACTTGGTATTAGAAGAGCATTAGATAGCGAAGTTATTTTTTTATAGATACCTCGTATCACTATTTGGATTCTTTTTATTCTTCCTATATCCCCTTCGATATCAGTTTTACGCATACGTACAAAAGCAAGAGCTTCTTCTCCATTAACTGTCGCAGAACCTTTTTCAAAATTTTTGTCTCTAAAGTTAAAATTAAAAGGAACTTCGATATCTATGCCACCTATACGATCGACAACTTCTTTGAAACCTTGCATATTAATTACTAGATAGCTTGTAATAGGTATGCAAAACAACTGCTCTATGGTACTTTTTGTCAATTGAGCGCCGCCATATGCATAACTATGGTTTATTTTTTCTAAATTATGTCCTTCTATTTTCACATAAAGATCTCGAGGTATCGATGTTATTTTCATATCATTATCCCGTGGGTTTACAGTTAACAAGTGTATAGAATCAGCTCGTCCTCTATCAAAAGATTTTTCAGTATCTATGCCTATTAAAAGGAGTGAAATTGCTTCTTTCGAAACATTGGTTTTTTGAATGTAATTATCTGTATTGCCATCATAAGTTTTATTTAATGAATACCACACATAAGCGATATATGCTACTAAAGATCCGATTAATATAGATAATATGATTGAAAAGTAACGTATAATTTTTCGTTTTCTCACTATAATTAAAAATCCTTTCATTTTCCAATATTTTGCTTTTTGAAGCATTTCTTATTTTAACATTCTTAATTTTTATTAAAAAAAGCAAAAACTATTTTTTATATAATTAATTATTATCTATAAAAATATTAATAGATTGATATAAAATTGACTTCTTAGTTAATTTATAATAATTTTCTTTAATATTTTGTAATTATAACTTATGTTGATACCTCTGAGATAGTTCTCAATATCTCTTAAGTAATATTTTCTAAACATATTATTTTCCTCTTAAGAGATATTTAAGTATATAATATATTAGATATATCATTTATTTATATTCGCATTTATTTATAAATATACATAATGAATGTACATTAATTATCTTTATTTTCTTGCTCGCATTCTTTGTTTTGTGGTAAATCTAAGTGTTTTCGTATTTCATGGCTTATTTTTTTTCTTTCATCTTCATCTACTAAATAAACATCGGCTCCATTTATTTTAGCATTTTTACCTTCATAATGGATGCCATCAATGCGTTTTGATTTATCTTTGTAATTATCGTAGAGATCTAAAAAGTGACCTATTGGTATATCTGTTTTTAAATAATTTCCCATATCATTTATCAACGTAGGTAATAAATGCATATTAGACAGCGAAAAGATTTTTTCGTATATTCCCTTCAATACAATCTGACCTCTTTTGAGGCGTCCTATGTCACCTTCTTTGTCTAATTTTCTCATACGGACAAAATTTAGCGCCTGCTGACCATCTATATACTTAAGCCCTTTTTTGAAATCTTCGCCGCGAAACGAAAAATCAAATGGTATATTTATTTCTATCCCACCCAATCTATCTATGATTGATTTAAACCCTTCCATATTTATTTCTATATAACCATCTATAGACGTGCATATAAATTTTTCAATGGTTTTCTTAGCTAATTCAGATCCTCCGTAGGCATAACTGTGATTTATTTTATTTTCTCCGTGGTCTGGGATAGATACATAAGTATCTCTTGGGAATGATAAGGTTTTAATTTCGTTTTTTTCTAAATTTAAACTTACTAGGTGAATTGCATCTGATCTGCCATGATCTTTGGGTCTTTTATCAATTCCTAGAAGTAATATTAATTCAGGTTTTTTATTAACATGGGGATTTTTTTTGTTATAATTACCTTGTTCATCTATATATATCTTATTTACAAAATTCAAAAATAAAAGGTATATTCCCAATACAATAGCTAATAAAATAGATAATATAATTAATAAATTACGTTGATAGCTTTTGTTCACAGGTCTGATACCTTCTTTTCAGATAATTATTAAAAATAGCCAATTATTGGTTTGGGGATTTTTATAGGACTTAGCATATAAAATGACTATTATATTCATATACATACGTTATTTTAACCCTTGGCATATAAATCTATATATAATAATCAACCTTTATCTTCTGATAAATTTACAAATCATATATTATAATGTTATTTATTTTAAATAAACAAATAAACAAATAAACAAATAAACAATCATTTATTTATTTTGCAAAGATATGCATTTCCACATTTTCATGCCTTTTTCAATTTGTAGATCTTTTTTAATTGTTTTTTGGATTTTATTTTTCAATTCATTTTCATGCTTACAAGGGATCCATAATTCAACATGGACCATTTGTTTGAAATTTGTTTTAATTTCCAGCGCTTTATGGCTCTTTAAATGGTGATATATGACATCGAATGATTCGTATGGTAACGAAAGTGACCAATGTCGGTATAAGTTTCTCATACCAGTGTCAACATCATCAATCGTTTTTTTAGCTGACTGGGTGTATGCTCTAACTAGTCCACCAAAGCCTAATTTAGTGCCGCCGAAGTATCTCACTACAATGATAGCTGTGTAACATAAATTAGCCGTTTTTAATATATTTAAAATGGGCTTACCAGCTGAACCGTGAGGTTCACCATCATCGTAATATCTTTGCCAGTCGGTATCCAAAATGTATGCATATGTATGATGTGTCGCGTTAGGATGTATTTTTTTTATATTTCTTTTAAATTTTTTCCAACTCGCTTCATCTTCTATTGGTGAGGCATATCCTATAAACTTTGATTTTTTTATTTCAATTGTAGACATAGAGGACTTCGATAATGTTAATGATTGTATTTCTGACATGGTTTCTCTCCTATGTATATTTTATAAATTAATATATATTTTATTATTTATAAAATATTATAAAATTAAGATTTATTTTACTAAGACTTTAGTATCCTTAGTGCAAAGGCTGAAATTTTGGTTTACTATTATTTTCTTCTACCTTTATTTTTAATTTAAAATTCTTATTTAAGAAAAATTTTTTTAAATAAATACTTAGGGTATGCTTTTTAAAATCATATTTTTGATACTTATTTGATTTTTTTCATTAAAAATAGCAATTTACATAAAAATTAAAACATTGGCGTTGCCAAGGGGGTAATATTGTGTTAGATAATCGTCATTTTTTTACGTCAGAATCTGTAACTGCTGGTCATCCTGATAAAATGTGCGATCAAATTTCCGATGCGATTCTTGATGCTATTTTAGCTAAAGATAAAGAAGCCAGAGTAGCTTGTGAGGCCATGGTTACCACAGGGCTTATATTTTTATCGGGTGAAATTTCAACAAATTGCTATGTAGATTTTACAAAAGTTGTGCGTGAAACAGTAGCTGATATAGGTTATGTTCGTGCTAAATATGGGTTTGATGCTGCTACTTGTGCTATCATAACCTCCATTGATGAACAATCGGCTGATATTGCAGACGGTGTTAACTTGTCTTGGGAGCAAAGACAAAATGCACAAAACTTAGAATTAGTTCAAAATTCGACTATGGATGATAAAAATAAATTACTGGGTGCTGGAGATCAAGGTATTATGTTTGGTTTTGCGTGTAAGGATACAACAGAAATGATGCCTATGCCTATTTCTTTAGCTCATCGTTTAGCTAGGCAGCTTAATTTAGTTCGTGTTAAGGGCATACTTCCTTATCTACGCCCTGATGGGAAAGTGCAAGTTACAGTTGAATATTTAGATGATAAGCCTGTTCGTGTTGATACCGTTGTTTGTTCTTCTCAGCATTCTGAAGATGTTGCTTTTAAGACTTTAGAAACTGATTTAATTGAGCAAGTTATAAAACCTATTTTACCTGTCAGCATGTTAGATACAAACACGCGTTATTTAATAAATCCTAGTGGTCGTTTTATTATTGGTGGACCTATGGGTGATGCTGGTTTAACAGGTAGAAAAATTATTATCGATACCTATGGAGGTTATTCAAGGCATGGGGGCGGGGCTTTTTCTGGTAAAGATCCTACAAAGGTAGATCGTTCAGGAGCGTATGCTGCGCGTTATATAGCTAAAAATATAGTAGCTGCTGATTTAGCTGATCGTTGTGAAGTTCAGTTAGCTTATGCTATCGGTGTCGCTCAACCAGTTTCTATTTATATTGATACTTTTGGCACAGGCAAAGTAGATGAAAATTTATTAATCAATCTTGTAAAAGATAAATTGGACCTTAGTCCTTCTGGGATTATTAATAAATTTCAATTACTAAGACCTATATATAGGCCTTTAGCTTCATACGGACATTTTGGTCGTAAAGATTTACAGTTGCCTTGGGAATATACAGATCTATCCGTATCTTTGAAGGACGCTGTTTATCAAATATCCTCCCTTTCTTAAATGTCTGTTAAGTGATATTATGAGTTTAATACTATTTTTTGTATTATCCATAATTTGTTTTTTTATAGTTAGATTTCAATATTTTAAATCAGATTGTTTTTATGTATAAAAAGTAACTAAATTCAGTTTAAGCTTATAAATATTTTTGATTATTTATGTTTTTATGCTTTAAGATTTCTTTAAAGGTTAATTTCATCATGTCAATTCTTAAATAAATTAGAATTAGAGAGGATGATGATGATGGGTAGATTATGGCTTTTTGTAATCTTTATCCCTGCCATTGTTGTTCTTTTCTGTTTTATCCTTCGGTATATTGTGCGCTATTTTGTTATGGTTTTAGGTAAGTATTACCCTGTGCGTGTGAAAAAATTAGTTCTATTGACCCATAATAGCCAGAGGCGTATTGAATGGTCTATTTGGTCCTATAACATGTTAAACAATTTCCGGCGGCGCAAATCCAGTATTACCTGTTTAGATTTTGGTTCAACAGATGATACTCTGGCTATTTTGGACCGTTTGTGCGAACGCTATAGTGGATTGGATGTTATTAGATTAAGCTCTATGGATGACGAAGAAAAAGTTATTAGTGAGCTCTTAGAGAATAGTAATGCCGAAATAGAAAAAAGAGTTGTTTTAGATTTACGTGAAGGTGATGTTTCTGAGGATTCAGAGCGCCACCTAGCGTAAATGTTTTTTTGTTTATTTGTACCGTGCATGCACAAAAGTAAAAAAAGTAAAAATCATTAATAAATAAAATGTTATGGAATTTCTAAAGTTTGCAAAATCTTATATTTTAAGATTTTGCAAACAAAAATAGACATTCCTCGATCCCCTGTGTAAAATGTAAGTGCGGCACACAAAACATAACAGTAGGATAAAAATGTCTATTAATTGTAGACTAACAAATCAATCTTATTTGGTCGTATTTTTTCATAAATTGAGGTTCATATCCCGATTTTTTTCACCTGGTTTAAATAATCTTGTTCATGTTATCTATGTATAAAAAAACTTTAACTGAACTTTGTCCGATATTCATAAAAAAGCTTTTATATATATGGTTCATCAAACTATAAGCTATATTATTATCTATGCTAAACGAGATTCAAAGATGCTCAATTCAGAAGCGAAAAAAATCTTATGAATAATTTATTAGTCACGCGAAGAAAAAATAAACCTTACTTTCTTGATTATACTGCACGTAAAAAGGTAAAGTAAGCTTCATTAGCTCAACATGCTATCCCAGTAGCTTGGTATCATTATTCTGATTTAGATAAAAAATTATATATGGGACATTCTGTTATTAAATCTATGTTATATACAGAGCATTTAAGCTATAATTTAGAATTTAAATATTCTAATAAAACAGAAAAATAAAATAAATGTGGCTTGCGATATCATGATTAGTGTACCCATTTTGATCGAAAAGCATATATTTTAACAGATTATTGGTATGCTTAAAAATAAGTAATATCAATAAGTTTGAAAAATGATTTAATTTTATTGCTTTATGAAAAAATAATAAAATAATTTATCGTATTGGTGTTAGAAAAAATCAAAATATTGTCAAAGTATATAACAAACGCAGACGCGGCAATTTTTAACGTTCAAAAAACAAAATTATACTGGATTATACGTGTTAAGTGAGGTCGAGATATATCTTCTTGCTTTTTTGGTCATTACAGTTAACTTTTGTTTTATAACTCCTATGACTGTAAGAATTTTTTTGTTTTTTTATAATAATGTATATTTTTTTAACTAATTAAATTATTTTTTTAACAAATTATTTTGTCTACATAAAATGAGTGTGTTTTAAGGATTTGTTTATAGTTGATATGAGCAATATAAAATCATAAGAATCCACCTCTTTTATTATATAGGTTGATTCTTATGATTTTAATAAAAATATGGACTATAATGATAATATAGTTTATATTATATACAATATAGACTATATTATTTAAAGTGTACCCGGAAGATCTTTTTTATCCAAAATTTCTTAGTATATTCATTTTATTAATATTTAGTTTTTTATTGTTATTTATTGATTTCGATATGATTGTTCTTTATATTAAGAATATTATATGTATTGTCCTTTGGTTTTTAATAGGATAAAGTATTTCGCTGGCGTGAAAATTAGATCTAGATCTGTTACACTTATTACACTCTTTTTATGAAGATAGTTTGAGCGGAAAATTTTGTTAGCCATGAATAGTAAGGAGCGGATATGCGCTATGTTAAAGACCGTGCGCAAATTTTTGGATGGACATGAACGTCAACTTAAGAAACTGTTTTCTATAGCTGATTACATCGAATCTTTAGAAAGTGATTTGGAAAAATTAACCGATGATGAATTGCGCGGTAAAACTTTTGAGTTTCGTAAAATGTACAAAGCTGGTGAAGAATTAGATACTATTTTACCTGAAGCTTTTGCTGTGGTTCGTGAAGCTTCCAAGAGGACATTAGGTTTGCGTCATTTTAAGGTCCAGTTAGTTGGCGGTATGGTGCTTCATCAAGGTGATATTGCTGAGATGAAAACAGGTGAGGGTAAGACATTGGTTTCCACGTTACCGGCTTATTTGAATTCTTTGCCGAGGACAGGTGTTCATATCATTACCGTTAACGATTACTTAGCCCAACGTGATCGGGAAAACATGGGACGACTTTATGAATTTTTGGGGCTTGAAGTAGGTTTGAACCTTGCTAATATGTCTGCTTACAATAAGCGTCAAGCATATTCGGCGGATATTACCTTTGGTACAAATAATGAATATGGTTTTGATTACTTAAGAGACAACATGGTTAGCAGTCCTGATCAATTAACACAGCGTGAACTAAGTTATGCTATCGTGGACGAGGTTGATAGTATTTTAATCGATGAGGCTCGTACACCTTTAATTATCAGTGGACAATCTTCTAAGGCAACTGATTTGTATTATACTGCTAATAGGGTTGTAATGTCTTTAACGTTAGATAAAGATTATAGTATTGATGTGAAAACAAAGCAGGTTTCACTTATGGAATCTGGGACTTCGCGTGTGGAGAAAGCTTTAGGTATAGATAATCTTTATGATATGAGTAACATTACTATCAATCATCATATTCAACAGGCCCTTAAGGCTCATGCGCTTATGAAGCGTGATATTGATTATGTTGTTAATGAAGATGGCGTTATCATTGTGGATGAATTTACGGGGCGTTTGATGCAAGGGCGCCGCTATAGCGATGGATTACATCAAGCTATTGAAGCTAAAGAAGGCTTAAAAGTACAACACGAGAGTATGACTTTGGCTACCGTTACACTGCAGAACTTTTTTCGTTTGTATAAGAAGATTTGCGGTATGACCGGTACGGCTAAAACAGAGGAAGAGGAATTTCGTAAAATTTATAACATGCGCGTATTGCCGATACCTACTAATAGGCCGATGCGTAGAAAAGATCTACCTGATATTTTATACGCTAATGATAAAGCTAAATTTAAATCTGTTGTTGCTGAAATTGTAAAAAAACATCGCACAGGGCAACCTGTACTTGTGGGAACCATTTCTATTGAAAATTCAGAGCTTTTATCCTCGATGATTAAAAAACATAATATTAAACACGAAGTTCTTAATGCTAAAAATCATGCTCGTGAAGCTGAAATCATCGCGCGTGCAGGTCAAATGGGCGGTGTAACAATTGCTACAAATATGGCGGGTCGTGGAACGGATATCGTTTTGGGTGAGGGTGTAGCTGATTTAGGTGGATTGCATATCATCGGTACGGAAAGACATGAAAGTCGTCGTATTGATAATCAGCTTAGGGGTCGTTCTGGTCGACAGGGAGATCCTGGTTCTTCGCAGTTTTTTCTATCCTTTTCTGATGACTTAATGCGCCGGTTTGCGCCCGAGAAAATGGAACGCATTGTCCAACGTATGGGTATGGAAGAAGATCAGCCTTTGGAGAGTAAAATGTTTACCCGTGCTGTTGAAAGAGCTCAGAAAAGGGTTGAAGGTAATAATTTTGATTCTCGTCGTTGGGTTTTACAATATGACGATGTATTAAATAGACAGCGTTGTATTATATATGATCAACGCAGTGAAGTGCTTATCGGTGAAGACCTAGAAGGTATTTTTCGTAAAATGTTAGAATTAGTTGTTGAACGCACGGTTAAGGTTCATACTTCTGATGAATTAGAAGAGATGTGGGATTTAGAGGCTATTAAGGATTTTGCAGAGACACATTTACTTTCCGATGAAAAATTGAATATAGATGATTTTCGTTCTAAAGATCCCGATAGCATTTCAAAAGATCTTATCACCCAGGCAATGGATTACTTCGGAAGATGCAAGAAATCATTTGATTCAGTTGATGAAATGTATGATATTATTAAATCAATCCTTCTGAGAACTGTTGACCGTAAGTGGATGGATCATATCGATGCTATGGATCATCTAAGACAAGGTATTCATTTACGTGCTTATGGGCAGGACAATCCTTTACGTGCTTATCAAATGGAAGGTTTTTCTATGTTTGAGCAAATGGTTCAAGAAATACAAGATGAATCTGTTCGTTATATAGTTAAATCTATAAGTTTGAGAGATGAAAAACCAAAAGACAAGAATGGTAATAATGAAGAACTGCTCAAGAAAATGATTGGTGAATTAAACGAAGGGTCTGATGATCAGTAATCTGGAGGGGAAGATTTTTTGGAATTAAATACAATAAAGCAACAACTGTCGCAAATAAGGTGTGTTTTAGAAGAATTGCGTGAGTCCCTTTGACTTAGACGATAAAAGATTGGCTTTAAATATTGATGAGAAAAAGATGTCCCAATCTAATTTTTGGCAACAAACCAAAGAAAAGCAGCAGGTAGTTATTGATAGTGTGAAATTGTTGCGTGAACAATTGGGTGGATGGGATAGACTATTTACCAAGTATGAAGAAACGAATATTTTATGTAATTTATTACTAGAAGATTACGATCAGGAAATGTTTAGTGAATTAGTATTACTTTCCCAAAAACTAGATAAAGAGCTACAGCAATTTCGTTTAACTGTCCTATTATCTGACCAATATGATAGCTGCGCGGCATTTTTGGATCTTCACCCTGGAGCAGGTGGTTTAGAGTCCCAAGATTGGGTGGATATGTTGCTACGTATGTATATGCGTTGGGCTGAGAAGCGATCTTATGAAGTTGAAATTTTATCACTGTTACCTGGTGATGAAGCAGGAATTAAAGATGTTACGATTCGTATTAAAGGATTATATTCATACGGTCTTTTACGATCAGAGATGGGCATACATCGTTTAGTTCGGATTTCTCCATTTGATTCCTCGGGTCGAAGACATACTTCATTTGCTTCTGTAACGGTAATGCCTGATCTGCCTGTAAATAACGAGATCGATATACAACTTTCAGATATTAAAGTCGATACTTATCGTGCTAGCGGTGCAGGAGGGCAGCATATTAACACGACTGATTCAGCTGTACGTATTACTCATTTAGAGACCGGCATTGTCGTTACATGTCAATCAGAGCGTTCTCAAATTAAAAATCGCGAGCGGGCCATAAAAGTTTTGAGGGCCCGTTTATTGGCACATAAACAAGCCCAACGCGCAAAAGAAGAAGCAGCCTTGAAAGGCGAAAGACGAGATATTGATTTTGGTAGCCAGATACGTTCTTATATTTTACATCCTTATCAGCTTGTTAAGGATCATCGTACAAAATATGAAACTGGAAATTTTGGTAATGTGATGGATGGGGGTTTAGATCCTTTTATTTCTTCTTATTTGAACCAGAAACTTATTGATAAATGATAAGTTGCAAATTATAAATTAGAAATTTTAACCTTTTTTATGTTAAAATGTCTTATATGTGTATTATCTGGAATTTAATTTGTTTATTGTGTCTATTGATTGTTTTTTTATATTTTCCATTTTTATCTGATAAGGAGGATATATACTTTATGAATTTGGTATTTTTAGGTAAGTATTTAATTCCCATCTTGCTTTTTACCTTTCTGGCGATAATCGGTTTTATTGTATGGTTTATAGTTTCTTTAAACAATAAACGTAAGCAAGAAGTTCTAGAGTTAGAACAAATTTTTTCAGAAAACACATTAACTAACATCGATATTTCTGGTACTTCGCTGAACAAAGATCGAAGATCCTCTACTAAGAGGGATGATCTACCTTTATCTAATGGATTATCTTATGAATATAAATCTAAAGAGCAGCCAGAAAATAAACGACTTTTAGAAAACGAATATAGAGTTATGTTGCCAGATCTTGATATTAAGAATGAACCCAAATCAAAAAAGATGAATATTAATCGACTACCTGGTATCTATAGCGATTATTACCCTGTGTCTATCGCTTCTCGTCATAGTACATTACCTAGTGTTTTGGACAAATTAAAATTTCGCGTATCACTGCAAAAGGAATACCTTGAACAAACAGATCATCAAAGTAAGATTAATTTACAAAAAAATGATAAGCTCGAAGATACGGTTAATTCTTTATATAGTAACAGTGTTTTGCGACCTTTCATGACAAAACGTATTTTAGATGCAAAAACGCGACGTAAAGCTGATCTATCGTATCCTAATTTTAATAAAGATAAAAAAATTTCTAATGACCATCCACGATTACATTAGTTTTGAGAGGAGTTCTTTTCTTGAGTTCAGAAAGAAAAATTTCTTCTAAATATTTTTTATTTGGTTTTGTTATTTTTATCTTCTGCGTTTTTTCCTTTTGGTTTTTATCGCAATTTTCATCTGAAAAAGAAACGACCGTTGGTGTAATGCAGAAATCACAAGGGCAGCAGTTATATGAAAAAAACTGTTCGCGTTGTCATGGTGCTAACGCTAATGGCCTAGGCACTGCTCCCTCGCTTAAAGTTTGTAGATTGGATGAACAATCTTTTGTTGAAATCGTAAAAAAAGGTAAAGGTAGCCGCATGCCAGCTTTTAGTATAGATGCCAAAGAGATATATAATTTTTTATGTAATAAAAACATATAAGGAGATATTTTATTATCTTTTTATATGTTTTTTCTTTTTTCTTTTTTCTTTTTTCTTTTTTTCAAAAAAATATAATGAAAAATATTTCATAATAGTTTAGAATTTAGTTACAAATAATTTAAATTAGAATTTTTAAATTAAAACTATTATCATATTATTTTTTTTGATTTCCTAATATTATTTACCATATTAAATTATTTTTTTGTTAATAATAACACCATCAGTTAAGTAGTTGCTTAGATATATTAATTTTAAATCCTGAAAATATTTTTGTAATTGTGTATGCTTTGTAAAATAAGTTTCTTATTATATGTTGTACAAGGTGGAGCTTCAATTTGGTGAAAAGAATCAAGCGGAGATCGCGATCAACGACGCGATCATCAGTAAACTGGAGACGTTTTTTTACGCTCAAGTGGATTTCTTTGATTTCTTTGACCGTTATTTTTTTGTCAATTGGTGCTTTTGTTTTGACGTCTGTTTATATTAATCAAGTTAGTAAAGAAGAGTTTAATCGTTTGCGTAACATGGGTTCAAGCTCGAAAATGTTTGATAATAAAGAAGTACCTATTGTTCCTATAGGTGATCTTAATCGTGAGTTGGTTACGATGCCTGAACTGGAGAAGTACAATGAAAAAATAGCTCAAGCTTTTGTTGCTGTTGAAGACAAGCGTTTTTTTAATCATATAGGAATAGATTTTCATTCGATTTTTCGTTCTATTTGGGTCAATCTTAGTTCTTTTAGTCTTCATAAACAGGGTGCTGGTACGATTACGATGCAGGTTGTTCGTAACTTTGATAATAAACGCGAAAAAACTTTTTTGCGTAAAGTAGGGGAAGTTTTTCGTGCGATTAGTTTAGAAAGGGTTGTTTCTGAAGATCAAGATAAGGTGGTTGCTAAAAAAGAAATTTTAAACACATATTTAAATATTATTCAGTTTGGCAGAAATATACAAGGCATTAGATTAGCCTCTAAAGCTTTTTTTAATGTTGATATTACACAAAAAGCTTTAGAGCCACAACAAGTAGCTCTTTTGGTTGCTTGTGTTAAAGCTCCCGCTATTTATGGTCCTTTTTCATCTAAAAAAGATAAAGTTTTTAATAGACGCAACTTAGTTCTGGATCAATTGGTTAAATCTGGTATTTATTCCACTGATGAAGCAGAAGTAGCTAAACAAAAACCTGTTCAATCAGAAGAAGTATGGCTTGAAAAAAATTCTAAAGCAAGTAAATATTTTGCTTATAAGGAACTTGTATTAAAGGAATTAAAACAGAATTATAATTTAGATCCTACAGAATTGCAGGTAGGTAGTTATAAGATTTATACAGGTTTAGATGTTTTAGCACAAGACGCCACAGATCAAGCCTTATCTAACAATAGCTACTATAGGGATCCTGTAGTTAAAACAGCGGATACATCTAAATGGGAAGCTGGTAGTGCTACAATTGAAGTTCAAAGCGGCTTAGTTGCTGCTATTGGTGCTGGGCGAAGATATAAACCTGGTGATCATATACAAGGGTTTTCCGCTATGGAACAATATGGTTCAACAATTAAACCTTTATCTGTGTATGGACCCGCTATTGAAAGAACAGACGGTAAATTAAATGAATATTCTATGGTCGAAGATACAGAGATTCAAATAGGTAATTGGAAACCTAAGAATGCTGATAAAAAAACACGAGGTATGATCCCTTTATCACAAACTGTAGCTGAATCATTAAATTTATCAACTATTAGAGTTATGATGAATCACTCTACAGTTAATTTTAGCTTTCAAAAATTAGCTAGTATGGGTATAAATTTAACCTCTAATGATATGAATATTGCTTCTTTAGCCTTAGGAGCTTTGAGCTCTGGACAAACAATATTTAAATTAGCTTCTGCGTATACTGCTATTGCGAATAATGGAAAAATGTTTTGTCCTCATTTTATAAACAAAGTTATCGGTCGTGATGGACATGAATTACCGCCCGAAAAATCTATATGCGGAACTGATGCATCTAGTGAGGGTGAAAGGGTGATTTTTACGCCTAAAACTGCTTGGTATTTGATTCGTTTATTACGCTATGTAAGTGAACCGGGAGGTATAGGTACAGGAAGATTGTTTTATTTGCGTAATAAATATCCTGTCAGAATGAAGACCGGAACGACGCAAGACAACCAGGCAGGAAGTTTATGCGCTTTTACAACTTTACATTCTACTTGTACAATCGTATTTAATCCCAATCGCTCCGATACATCTAACCACGGAATTAAGAGTAGTGGACCTCCTTTATGGATGACACAGGATATTTTAAACGCTGCTTCTTATAGAAAAAATGTGCCAGATTTTCAAAAACCAGAAGATGTTATGGACCCAATTCCTCCTATACAGATTTCTTCACTTGGATTACAGGGTATTTACGATGGTGCTATGGGCGGTGTGCGTTTAAATTGGATGCCCCAAGTAACAGGTACGGGTGGTTCTGTAATATTGTCTTATAATATTACTAGACAAAGTAGTGATTCTGCACCCCAAATTGTTGCTAAAAACATTTCTAACACAAGTTTTATAGATAATCAGGTAGTACCTGGTAAAAATTATAATTATATCTTAGAATCATACATTCGCGATTCGAATATTATATTGCGTAGAGAACAAGTATCTATTTTAACTAATGCTATTTTACAGTCACCGCTAATGCCACATAATAACTTACTATCTCCAGGTGGCTCCATCTCGCAACCATCATCACCACCACAACAATCATCACCGCCACAACAATCATCACCATCACAACCATCACCACCACAACCATCATCACCATCACAACCTCCTGGTATAAGAGGTGGTGAGGACCCAATTACTCATCATTCGGGTACGGATTAAAAAGAGAATTTGCCTTTAAAAAAATTTTAGGATTGGATTGAGATTTATTTCATACTTTTATACCAATAGGCTTGGCCTATTGGTTGACTTTTCTTCAGCGAATCAATAAAATAGTGTTTATTACAATAAATCATTTTACATAAGTTTTTTGCTAGTTTTTTAATAATAGATTGGATATATTGTTATATGCTTTATAAATTTCCCTTCCATTATTCTTTAATGCATGGTAGGGTATAGATAAGTATACAGTGCCCTTTTATATTATTTGTAGCTTATTTGATGTTTTCGAAAGGGATGATCTGCTCTGAAATCACCTTTTTCAGAACAAAAAAAAATTAATATTGATAACAGTGATAAATATGAGATAAAGTCTAAACTTAATTTATTTGACTGTACGATCAGAAAGATTATTTTAACTTTTTTAACTTTTTTATTTATGGGTGTAGGTTCTTTTTTATTGTTAAAGGTTTATTTGATACAGATAGATAAATCTCAGTATGAAGTTATGCTGGAATCCGATTTTAGTACTTATGTTTTGGACAAAAATGAAGTTAGTGTTGGCAAAATTGATAATATTCAGTATGATTATTCTCGAATAGATGAAATCAAAAAAAATAATAAAAATTTAATAGATGGTTTTACGATAATTGAAGATAAGGGTTTTTACGAGCATAGCGGTATAGCTTTTATGTCTATTATGGGTTCTTTAAAAGAAAACATTAAGTCATTTACGATCGTTAGAGGTGCTAGTACGATAACGATGCAGATGTGTCGTAATTTTTATCAAGATATGGCCACGGCGGATTATTTTCGTAAATTGCGTGAAGTTGCTTGTGCGCTGGAGATAGAAGAGTATCTTCTTAGGATGTTTGATGGAGACAAATTAAAAGCTAAAGATAAGATTTTAGAAATTTATTTTAATTGTATTGATTTTGGTGGTACAAGATTGCGTGTACGTGGTGTTAAGGCTGCGGCAAAACTGTTTTTTGGCAAAGATATAGAAAAAGATGTATTAGAACCACACGAAGTGGCTCTTTTGGTAGGAACTGTTAAAGGTTCGGCCAAGTACGGAGCATTAGGTAGTTATGATCAGGCTTTGAAACGACGTAACAATGTTTTGAAGATCTTCAGAAAAGATAATCTTTATAATGAAGAAGAAGTCGGTTTAGCTATAAATAAAGATTTGCCCGATAGCGAAAAGATATTATCTAATATTAAAAAAGATAAACTTTCTTTGCCATATATGGAGATGGTTTTTAAAGAGCTCAAAGATAAATATGGTTTAAAGAAAGAGCAAGTAATGAGTCAGGGATATAAGATATATACAGGTATGGATTTGCATGTGCAGAATACGATTGATGATATTATGAAAGATAGTCGGTACTTTCCTGATGCAAATCAAGTAAATGCTTCAATCACTATTATGGATTATAAAACTGGCTTAGTTTCAGGTATAAGTGGCGGTCGTGATTATAAAAAGGGTGGTTTCATAAATAGTGCTCAAGCAACTTTGCAGTGGGGATCGATTGTCAAAATTCCCGGTGTTGTTGTTCCTGCATTGGAAAAAAATTCATTGGGTCCCGATCATATAAATGAAGTGGTTAAAGATATACCATACGAACAAGGTACTTATGCGCCTAAAAACTTCGACAATGCTTTTAAGGGTAATATTTCTTTAAAAGATGCAGTAGCTCAGTCGCGTAATATGCCTTTTATTCACCTATTAAGAGAAAAAGTCGGTTTAACATATAGTTATAATACCTTGAAAAAATTGGGTTGGTTGGTCGATGAAAAAGATAAAAATTATTCAGCCTTAGCTTTAGGGGGACAAAATAGAGGCACTACCGCTTTTTCAGTGGCTGATACATATGGAACTATATGTTCAGGAGGCGTTATGCCCTGTAGACGATTTATTAATCGCGTGGAGGATCATAAAGGACGATTGATTAAACCGTCATCAGAATGTAAACCTGAACGTATAATTAGAGAAGATACTTCTTCTAGAGCCAAAGACCTGATGAAATATGTAACTGAACCAAATGGTACAGCTGCTAAATTTAAAAAAGGCAATCGTGATTTGCGTATGAAAACAGGTACAACGAACGATGCAGCTAATGCTGGTTTAGCTATTTGTATGCTAGATCGTTCATATGTATTATCTTTTTTAGCTTATAATGATGCTCGTTTAACGCGATCTTTGCCAAATGCCAAAAAAGATACAGTTGAAATATTTACAGATAGGCATACATTTCCTATAGCAGAAAAACTCGTTGATGCTGTATATGCTAGTAGAAGACCTGCTGATATTAATAACGATAATGAGATTAAAGATAATGAATCATTAGCCCCGCTCAAAGTGGATAAGTTATCTATTTCGCTGTTGCCTATTTCGGATGAGGGTATAATGAAAGTTGTATGGAAGCCTATAGGTGTTAAAAAAGAAAATACGCAAGATACATTAGTTTACAAAGTTGAGCGTGATGGACCAAATGGTTCTAGAGAATGGTCTGATTTAACTGAGTCGCAACGCAGTATCTTAGATGAGGTTGATTTAGATGGTGAACATACTTATACCGTTAGCGTTTACGCTAATAAAGTCAATCCTGCCAATTTCTTGATTAAACATCAAATTGTTCATAGGCGTTAATATAAAGTTTTCGATATCTTGTGAGATTTATATGCAATACTTTGCTTTTTAGTTATAAAATGTCCTCTTCTACATACATTTTTGATGAAGTATGAAAAAGGGGATTTTTTTTATCCAAGAAATGACCAAGCAGTAAGCATATAATGTATATGATAAGCGTATTTTAGGAGGTGTTTTATTGTCTAAGTCTATTAGTACCGTTAAAATTGCTTTCGCTTATGTCGGGACAGTTGTTGGTGCCGGGTTTGCTACCGGTAAAGAAGTTTTTGTTTTTTTTACCAAACATGATATATGGGGCAATTTAGGTATATCAATAGCCATTTTTCTGTTTATATGGTTAGGCTACAGAATGATGCTTATGGGTAATCGATTAGAAGCATCGTCATACGAAGAACTTAATACATATTTATTTGGATCTAAGTTTGGTAAATTATTAACTATTTTTGTAAGTATTACACTTTTTTGTGTAACAACAGCCATGTTGTCTGGTATGGGCACGATATTCTCTGATAACCTTGGGATTCCAATATTTATATCAAATATCCTTGTGGCGTTGTTAACGTATAAAATAGTTTCTAAAAAAATGCAAGGTATTTTGATGATCAATTTATACGTTGTACCACTTATGATTTTTTTCACTGTATTGATATCTTGTTTTAGCATATATTCCTCTGATATTATCGTTTCTAATATAAAATCCCAAAATTTTGATTTTCCTGCTATAGTAATATGGGATGCGCTGCGCTATGTAGGAATTAACTTAGTTATGGCTCAGGCTGTTTTAGTTCCTTTAGGCGTTTCTGCTAAAGATAAAAAGTCCATTTTTCGCGGTTCATTACTAGGGGGAGGTATCCTCGGATTACTTCTTTTGCTGAGTCAGCAGGCTTTATGGATATACTATGATGATATACATGCATCTAATATGCCCATGGCACATATTATTAGCTTTTTGCACCCATTATTATACAACTTATTTTTAATTGTCATAGCTGCGGAAATTTTAACAACATTAGTCGGCAACCTGTATGGTTTAGTTATACGTCAAGTTAAAAATAACCAGCAGAATTTTCTTAAAGTTAATATTATTATTTTAGGCTTAGCGTACCTGTTCTCACTATTTGGTTTTTCTAATATTGTGGAGCATATATATCCACTTCTAGGAGGCCTAAGCCTGTTATCCATTCTTTTTTTATCTTTTCGTAAAATTCCTGCACTTAATAAAAGTCCTAGCCCTCTTCTTTTTAGAGAAACTTATCCAAAACTTAAAGAATATAAAGAAGGTTAGCATGATGACAAAAATCACCCTGAAATCTCAACCCTACCATGTGTTATAGTTAGGTGGGACGGATTTAAGGGTGATTTATTTTAGTTACCCAATTAATTGCGCTATTTTATCTTCCCGGAGAAGGTGATACCATATTTACCCCATCTACGAGCTATAAAAAAATTTTGTTCTTAGTCGGTGCTTTATGTACAATACCGTTTTTTATATGGGTGATAGCTCCTGAATCTATCCAAGAACAAGATACTTGGAATCAAAATTTACGTCGCAATAAAACGATTAATGATATTACTGGTCAAAGGATAAATATTAATGGGATGCCAAAACGCATCGTATCTTTTTCTCCTATATTGACTAATATTTTAGAGGAAACGAAATTCATTAAATTGACTCACAAAGAATTAAATTTAGAAAATGATAAATATATTGTCATCGAAACCAAAAATTACGCTGATATAAATACACTAAAAGAACTCAATCCCGATCTTATTTTGGTTGATCATGATGTTGATCAGCAAATGCTAGCTCAATTAAGACAAGCAGGCTTAAATGTTTTATTTATGCCTCTTTTATCATTCAAGAACTTTTATGAAGCAATTAATATCTTTTCTAATTTATTTTCGCGCAAAAAACAAGCAGATGCTATGATCAAAGAGATTGATTATAAAAAACTTCGCATAATACATAAGATAAAATTTCAACAACAACAAAGGGTCAAAGAAAATAATGTTCCTCAGGATATTAAAGATGTTTTATTTGTACATCAAACGATGCAACAAAACAAAGAAGAATACTTTTTAGTGGCAGGAAAAGGTACATTACTTGATAATATTTTAGAATACATAGATCTGAATAATATTATCAGAGAAAAAGGTAATATTTGGTTAACTAAAAAACAGATTAATGAACTTGGGCCTGATATTATTATTTCACATCAAAACAATGATAAACTACTTGAAGTATTAGCGAATGTTTGTTATATAAACGATCCTTTACCTTTTTTTGCTGATTTTAAGATTGTAGACAACATGGAAAAAATAACTAAATGCTTATATAAAGTTGAATAAGTGCGAGGACTACCAATTGATGCAAGAAGATAAAAAATATAAATTGGCTATTTATTGCTCAATATTATTATTGGTATTAATAATAATATTGAGTTTATTTGTAGGAAGCATTTCTATCTGGACATCTATTTGGTTATATATTACCCAACAAATAACTTATATTGATAATACCGTATCAGATATCATTTTTTTTATTAGGCTGCCAAGGATTATAACTGCAGGTTTAGTTGGGGCTGCATTAGCATTGTGTGGTCTTCTTTTACAAACTGTTTTAGATAACCCATTAGCTGATCCCTACACACTAGGAATAGCTAGCGGATCTGCAGCTTCTGTTGCCATATTAATCGTCGTTATTGAAAGTTTTGCATTATCATTTATGGCATACATCTGGATACCTGCAGCAGCCATGTTAGGTGCAGTACTATCCCTTTTATTTGTTCTATGGGGTACAAGAGGTTCGCGTATTAATTCCTCGGAGCAGGTCATCCTTCTTGGTACAGCTCTCCAGATTATTGGTGGTGCTATTTTAACATTTTCTTCTTACATCTCTTATCCCAATTCATCACCGCTTACATCTTGGCTGCTTGGTAGTATGAACAATACCAATTGGGATAAAACACACCTTTTATTTATTGTTTTAATCATTAGTATTCTTTGGACAAGACTTTGGTATCGTGAACTAAATATTTTACTTTTAGGTGAGATCTATGCATTTCGTTTGGGCGTAAATGTACTTGTCTTAAAACGTTATATTTTTATTATTTCCTCTTTACTTACAGCCTTTACAGTTTCCTTGGTAGGTATTATCGGCTTTGTAGGATTTATCATACCTCGATTTATACATTGGTTTATAGGTACAGAGTATCGTTATGCTCCTTTTATTATCCCTTTGTTCGGAGCTATATTTCTGATCATCGTAGATACTATTTCCCGTTCTATTTTTACTCCACGCGAGTTACCCCTAGGTGTTATTACAGCTTTTATAGCTTCCCCGTGGTTTCTCTGGCTTTTAATTTCTAAAAAAGTATCTAGGGGTGGTTAGTTCTTGGCTATGATGGTAATAGAAGATTTGCAAAAAACATATGCATCAAACACAATTTTGAAAAAAATAAATTTCCATGTTCAACAAAATGATTTTTTAGGTATTATTGGTGCAAATGGTAGTGGTAAAAGTACATTGCTTAAATGTTTAGCTGGATTAATTTCTTTTGAAGGTAATATCCAGTTATACAACAAATGCTTATATAATTATACGTCTAAACAAAGAGCGCAGATGATTTCTTTTTTTTCACAGGACCCATTACCTGACAAAGATATAATGGTGCGTAAAGTAGTTAAAATGGGACGCTATCCTCATCTTAAACGATTTCAAGATTTATCTTTATTAGATCATAACATTATTGATATCGCTATACTTAAGACATTCCTTTGTGCATTACAGCACAAAAATGCGAGTGAACTTAGTGGGGGCGAAAGACAGCGCTTAGCTTGGGCACAAATGTGGACGCAGCAAACATCGTTACTCCTATTGGATGAACCGACGGCTAATTTAGATATGGGAGCTACTATTAAAATGCTTAAGTTACTTAAAAAACTTCATGATGAAATGAAAATAGCTATCGTTATGGTAATGCATGATTGTAATTTGGCTTCTCAAATATGCCAAAGAATTATGATTATCCATAAAGGAGAGATCTTAGGAATTGGCAAACCTAGGGACATATTAACTACTAATAATTTAAAAAAAATCTATGACATAGAAATAGGTGAAATTGAAAATCCAATCAACAAAGCATCTGTTTTTTTTGCAAAGGGTATTAATTAAAGAACATTCATATTAAATTTGTTTATTGTTATTAAATAAGGACAAAAAATAACAAATAATAAAATAATAAACAGCAATAAAAAAATAAAAATAAATAAAGAATAAAACTATATCATATACAATATTTATGAGGAGTTGCGAAAATAATCATGAGTATTTACACGCGTCAAGGTGACCGAGGCGAAACATCATTAACGATGTCTAAAAGGATGTTGAAAGATGATCTTCGTGTAGAAGTTTGTGGTAATTTAGATGAATTGAATGCCTTTATGGGTGAAGCGCATACTTGGGCTGTATATTATAGCGATGAACCTATGCAAAAAAAAATACAAATTATACAAAATGAATTGTTTGACTTGGGAACACACATAGCTAATCCTAAGCGAAATGTTTTAGAAATTAAGCAAGTGCAATGTTTAGAGCAGTGGATTGATCAATTTATTGAACAACTTCCTCCTCTTAAATCTTTTATTTTACCTGGAGGCAACTTTTTATCTGCAAGTTTACATAAAGCACGTTCTGTAGTTAGAAGGACAGAAAGAAGATTGGTGACATTATTTCATCGTTATAACGATGAATATGTACATGAGGATATCTCCCTTGCATATATAAATCGCTTATCCGATTTGCTTTTTATGATGGCTCGCGCGGCTAATACTCATGAAGAGGTTATTTATAAATTGGAAAGATAAATTATGTTTTCATCAATTGGCGGGTATGTTTTTTTTAACAAAAATGAATTTAAATAAATGTCAAGGAATATAAATTAAAGAAGTTTTTGATTTATATTCCTTGACCTGCACCGACAACTAGTTATTTTTTTTAAAACATAGATTTTTGTGTAACTTCATGTAGCCATTTAATATAAATTCAAAAACTAAGATAAATATAATTATATTTATCTATATGAATAGGCGATTAATAAAATTGATTTTATTAAAAAAAAGATTAAATTACACAAATGTAAGCTTATTGTAAGACAAAAAAGCTGGATGATTTGAATTTAGAAAGTTATAATTGAGTATGCCCCCGGAGGTTTGTTTATATGATTAAAATACTAAAATTTGAAAATTATTTCGGAGGGATGATCGATAATGAGTTTAAAGAGATCGATTTTAATAGGAATAGCTTGTGGAACTGTTTTAGTGGGGTTAGTAGGAGCTGACAGCTGCGGAGGTTCAGAGCCAGCGAAAGAAAGTAAAGAAAGTAAAGAAAGTAAAGATACTAAGCCTGATGCTGGAGCTCCAGCTGCATCTAATCAACCTGCTTCAGCAACAACTTCACCAATGACTACTTCAGCAGATCCAAAGGGACCATCAGCGGGTCAAACGACTGATTCTTCATCATCTAAAAAAGATGATGTTAAAAAAGAAGATACTAAGCCTTCAGCTAATTAGTTTTGGGTTTTATTATCTAATTTTATAAATTTAAATATTTATTTATAAACTAATCCCCTTCGCTTAAATGTGTATGGGGATTAGTTTTTTTAATCCCCATATTTTAATTTTTAGAATATGGGGATTAAAAATTATTTATTTGTTTTCTGAGTTTTAAATTTTGTTTTTTATTTCCCAATCTAATTTTGAATTAAATAATTATTTTGATTCATTTTTATTATTTAATTTTTAATTGAAATAAATATTTATTATAAATATTTTTTAATTATTTGACTTTTAAAGATTTCAGGGTAAAAATAATACTTGTCTGCATTTGTCCCAGTATATTGCAATATATATTTTGTTATAGGTGTGCTCTTGGGACAACGAGAAGCTAATTTTTGTCAGTTAAAGAGCCTCCAATTTTTATAGAGGCTCTTTTTCTTTGGATGTTTTTTTTTTTTTTTTTTGAAGGATGGTGATGAACTTGAGCGAAAAGTAAAAGCTATGCGTACTAGGGTGGTTGGGGATGGGGTGTACCCCTTTGTTTCCTCAAAAGGGGGCGATGCCAGTATTTTAGATTTCAACGTATAGGGGAAATCTTAAGTATGAGTGTTTCGTATTTCTTACTTGTTATTTAAAATAATATTTATGACTAAAATAACTTTTATACCAAAGTTTTTTTCTAGGGTTGTGGCTTCAAACTTTTTTTTAGATCAAAACCCTTAGTTTGCCCGGAGGTGTCTTTTTTGAGAAAGCTTATTAATAAACGCAGGATTGTATTGATTTCTGGATTGACTCTTATCTCTTCAGCAATTTTGTTAATGGGTGGTTGTTTAGAGAAAGACAAGGAAAAAGAAGATGCATCAACGCCATCTAACCAATCACAACCAGCACCACCAATGCCGCCGCCATCTAGCGGGGCACCACCTGATGCAGCTGGTGGACCATCATCACCTGGTGGTGGAGCTGGCGGACCAGGTGGAGCTGGCGCACCACCTGGCGGACCTGGCGGACCAGGTGGAGCTGGCGCACCACCTGGACCACCTGGACCACCTGGCGGATCTGGCGGACCTGGGGGACCTGGAGGACCTGGAGGTAAACCTCCACATGGAGCGAAGCCTCCTGGTCCTGGAGCCTCGCCTAAAGCACCACCTGGAGCTTAAATATCTTTTATATTTTAATTTAATTATGTTTTTTGTGGTTATTTATATTAGTTGTTTACACCATAAATTAGCACCTGGAAAAATAAAGAAATTCTTTGGTATTTCAACGAGCGTCCCGTGGGGGACGTTCTTTATATTAACAGAATTAAATTTTTTTTGATAATAAAAAACTCTTTTAATTAGATGAGTAGCGTTAGATTGACTACCATTTGGGCTCCGTGATATGCTAGTTGTGTATTTGTTATCCGCCGATTTTTTAGCTTTTTAATTTCTGGAATATAGGATGTGTGCCGTATGAGTACTTGTTTTGTTGGTAAAGCTGCTCCTTCTTTTAGTATGAATAGTACGAAAAATCTAGATACTTTAAAAGATCCTGTACAGCTTTCTGACTATAAAAATAGATGGCTGATTTTATTTTTTTACCCCTTAGATTTTACCTTTGTTTGTCCTACAGAAATTACTGCATTATCGGATAGATATGATGAATTCCAAGATTTGGGTTGTGACATCTTAGGTGTGAGTTGTGATAGTGTTTATTCTCATAGAGCGTGGATTAAGCAAGATCGTAAAAATGGTGGTTTAGGTAATATTAAATACCCTCTGGCTGCTGATTTATTACATAATGTTAGTATCGATTATGGTGTTTTTGATGAATCTGCCGGTCATCCTCGTAGAGGTTTATTTATCATCGATGATAAAGGTATTATTCGTTATCAAGTTGTTACCGAAAACTCTGTAGGTCGTAGTACGGATGAAACCTTACGTGTTTTAAAAGCTTTGCAATCAGGCGGGCTTTGTCCTGTTGATTGGAAACCTGGTCAAGTTAACTTGAAAAATTAATAAATTTGCAACTTCTTACACCTTTACCTTCATTATACCATTCAAAGTTTAAACCAAATATATATTGGTTTAACAGCTTACCATTGGTTGATGGAAAAAAAGTTTTGGTGCATTTTTGGTCTATTAGTTGTTTTGTTTGTAAGCCAGATTTATTGATTATAAGAGATTGGATAGGTATTTTTCCTGATTTGCAACTTTTTGGTATTCATATACCTTTGCAACAAGCTGATATTGATTCACCTGAGGCGAAGGAAGTTGCTTTAGAGGGAAGCCGATTTTATCCGCAATGCATTGACAATACATTTTATTTTAACGATGTTTTTGGAAATGAGTATGTTCCTTCTTATTATTTTTTTGATAACAACCATCTTCTTCGTTATGCTACTTCTGGTGAAAATGGACTTTCTTTATTGAGTTCTTTTTTAGCTGATTTTGATAAGTGAGTATTTAAATCAGCTAAATTTAATTAAAGTTTTTTGGATAATGCTTAAATGATTTTTTTTATTTATCAATTGCTTTTTGCGGAGGTACATAGGTAGTGTGTTCTTGATGCTCATTTTTTGTTTTTATCCAGACATACTACTTTGTTACTATTATGAAATATAAACAAAATTCTCATATTGAATTAGCACCAGCTAAATTGAATCTATGGTTGGATGTTTTAAGAAAGCGCCATGATGGTTATCATGATATGCGTATGATTAATATATCCGTAGGTTTATACGATAAACTGGTCTTTTTTTTAAGTCCTAAACCTGGGATTGAATTATCGATCTATCCTCCTGATACAGGACTTTCTATTTCAAAAGATAATCTTGTGATAAAAGCGGTTGATTGTTTTCTAAACTATGCTAAATTTTCGGATGATATCGGTCTCTGTATCAATTTATTTAAAAATATTCCTATTGGAGCTGGTCTAGCAGGGGGATCTAGTGATGCTGCAGCTGTTTTGCGTGGTTTAAATAGCTTATTTGCTCTTGATTTAAATGACCGTGATTTGTTACAAATGGGAGCAGAAATTGGATCTGATGTTCCTTTTTGTTTTCAAGGTCAATTAGCTTTAGTAGAGGGCAGAGGGGACCATGTTTTTGGTTTTAAAACATCTTTAAATATTTGGGCTGTTTTGGTTAAGCCATCTTGCAGTGTGTCGACATCAGATGTATTTGAGCGGTTCCGGAAATCTAACATAGATGAGGATCCAACTCTTTTTTTTTGCTTGGCTAATGCATTGATTAATAACGATTACCCTAATTTATGTCGTTCATTGAATAATACATTTGAAGAGATAGTTCAAGTGGATATACCAGAAATTGTTGTTATAAAAAATTGCCTTAAATCCTATGGTTCGGATGTAGCCCTTATGTCGGGGAGTGGACCAACTGTGTATGGTCTTGTCCGTACAGAAGCTTTGGCTAGAAAAATTTCTCAGCATATTTCTACGCATGGTTGGGATGTATGGGTTGCGCCTGTAATTACTGATGCTCGATGAAGTTATTATATGTTTTACAAATGTGTTAAAATTTGGCTATCCGATATTACGTGTGTTATATATTAAAAAAGGTGTTTTCTAATAAAAGATGTAGCAGGCATAGTCTGATCGCATCGCGAAATGTAAGAATAAGACATTTTTAAGCAACAGGTGGTGAGCGTATTCCGTGGAGATTACTGATGTTCGTTTACGTAGGGTCAAACGCGAGGGGCAACGCATGTTAGCAATTGCTTCTGTTACCTTTGATCGTATGTTTGTGGTACATGGTATTCGTGTTATTGAAGGTAATAATGGTAAATTTGTAGCTATGCCTAGCAAAAGAACACCTGATGGGGAGTTTCGTGATATAGCACATCCTATTTGTGCGAATGCTAGGGAAAAGATTGAAGAAGCTGTTTTGCGTGAGTATAGTTATACTGATGAAAATCAACAAGTAGAGGCTGAAAAAGCAGAGCATTCTGCTTAATAGTTTTATTTTTAAGCTGGGTTAGTTTGAGAACCTAGCTTTCTTTGTTTTTTATATATTTTTTTATATATGTTTTTATATATGTTTTTATATAAAAAATGAAATTACTATTTACATAAAATAAAAATGATGCAAATATTTGCATCATTTTTATTTTATGTTCTTTATATTTAAAGATTTTTTAATTTTTTTTTTGATTTATTAATTCATTTACTATTTTGTTTTCAATTTTTTTAATTTATAACCTAATTGGTGATTTAATAAACGCGCCTACCAAGATTCGAACTTGGGCACCTGGTTCCGGAGACCAGTGCTCTATCCCCTGAGCTATAGGCGCTTTTTTGATTTAATCTTATTTTAACATATTGATGATTTTCATTACAAGAAAACAAACTTTGATACCAAGTTATATATTTGCTGTATTTTTAATTGATTTATTTTTAATTTATAAATTTTTGCTTAGTTTCATTTTCTTGTGTGTTCTTATGCGCGTATTGTATTTTGGGGATCATAAATATTTTTTATTTCAAAATATATTGTTTAATTGTGTGATTTTTTGATAAAGATAATGTTTTTTAATATCTTTTGATATTTTGTTTTGGCTATTACTTAAGATTATAAATATGTGTTAGAATGGGGTAGAACTGTATTGCTTTACATTTTATTTAGATGCTTTTTATTATATCATTAACATTTTTTCTAAAGCATGTTTTTATGAACAAAATGTTGCTGTCAATTATTTAAAGGAGGCAAATTATTTATTATGCAAAAGATAGGTGTAGGTATTAATGGTTTTGGACGTATCGGTAGACGTGTATTTATATCATTATTAAATAACCCTTATTTTGAGGTTAAAGCTATAAATGATCTCAGCGGGAATGAAACATTGGCTCATTTACTTAAATATGATTCTGTTCATGGTCCTTTAGCGGCTGATGTTCAATTAATAGATGATGCTTTTGTTGTTGATGGTAGATGTTTTAAAGTTATTACAGAGAAAGATCCAGCGAAGATTAACTGGCGTGATTATGGTGTTTCTTATGTTGTTGAATCAACGGGTATATATAGCAATAAAGCAGACGCATCAAAACATTTACTAGCTGGTGCTTCAAAAGTTGTTATCTCTGCTCCGGCAGACGGTGCTGATTTAACGATTGTGGTAGGTGTGAATGATCAAAAATATGATCCTTTACAACATGATATTGTTTCTAATTCATCGTGTACAACCAATTGTCTTGCGCCTATTGCTCAGATATTGGACAAGCAATTCGGGATTGAAAAAGCTTCGATGACAACAGTCCATGCTTATACAAATGATCAAAATATATTAGATCTTCCTCATAAAGATTTCCGTCGTATGCGTGCTGCATCTCTTTCCATTATCCCTACGAGTACGGGAGCTGCTAAGGCTGTAGCTCAAGTTTTACCTGAGTTGAAAGGTAAGATTGACGGTATGGCTTTAAGGGTACCGACTCCTAATGTTTCCTTGGTTAATTTGGTTACACATGTTAAAAAAACTACGACCAAAGAAGAAGTGAATAAAGTTTTGCGTGAGAGCTCAGAAAGCAACTTGCGCGGTATTTTAGATTACACAGAAGAAAAATTAGTATCAATTGATTATAATGGTAATACATATTCTGGTATTATTGATGCTGCTTCCACTAATGTTATCAATGGCGATTTAGTGCATATTATTGCTTGGTATGACAATGAAAATGGTTATGCTAATCGTGTTGTTGACCTATTAACAGTTATGCATAAAGCTGATTCGCGTGTTAATAAGAATTAATATTGTTAATTTTCTTTTATTTGTACTTTGTTTATTTACTTCGCTTTAGTTAATTCATTTGTGGTTCATGGACTTGTCCAAGAATCAATGTGAAGAGAGTTTAAGGGTTTAATCAAAGGCACTAAAGCTATGATAATGGCTATTTTTGTGCATTAAATTAGACCATTACTAATCGGCTATATTAATATTTCTGGACAAGTCCCATGTTTTACTTATTTAATTAACCTTGTTTTGATTTTCTTTTTAATTCATTTTTTAAATTTTCACTTTTTATATAAAAAAGAAAGGGATAATTGGTATATATTATGAGAAGAAACTTGTCGGATGTATCATTTGTGAATAAAAAGGTTATTTGTCGCCTTGACTGTAATGTTCCTATAGAAGATCGTCATATTATGGATGAAACACGAATTATTAGTTCTCTTCCTACCTTGAAGTATTTATTATCCCAAGGGGCTATTATTATTATTTTAGCCCATTTGGGGCGACCAAAGGGTCGTGTGGTGGATCATTTGCGTTTAGAGCCTGTAGCTAAATGTTTAAGTAATCATTTAGGTATATCGATCAAATATGTTTCATCATTAGTATACTCAGATGTTAAAGAAGAAGTCGCTAAGTTAAATCCTGGTGATATTATTTTTTTAGAGAATACGCGTTTTTATCCTGGAGAAGAAAAAAATGATAAGGATTTGGCTGTTTTTTGGTCTCAGTTAGCTGATGTGCACGTTAATGATGCTTTTGGTGTTTCCCATCGTAAACATGTTTCTAACTTTGGATTAGCTGCTTACTTACCTTCTGTAGCAGGTAAGTTGTTATCTAAAGAGGTTGATACGATCACTAAGATGTTATCTAATGTGCAAAAGCCATTTGTTGTATTGTTAGGCGGGGCTAAGGTAGACGATAAGATAGGTGTTTTCGAATCTTTGCTCAATAAAGCTGATGCTATTTTAGTAGGTGGAGGTATGGCGTCTGCTTTTTTGGCAGCTAAAGGTTATAATATGGGTAAATCGACACCTTTACCAAGTGTGGTCAATTTAGCCCGTGATATTATTCATCAAGCTACTTCTTTGGGTGTAGAGTTAATTTTACCAATTGATGTTGTGATTTCTGATGTTTTTTCTAGTCAACCTTCCGAGTTACGTCGTGTTAAGTGTGATGAAGTTAGTGACCATCATTATGTTTTAGATATTGGTCCTAGAACATGTGAATTGTTTTCTAAATATATAAAAAATGCTAAACAAATTATCTGGAATGGACCAATGGGTGTTTTTGAATGGTCTTTGTTTAGTAAAGGTACAGAAGCTATTGCGCGTGCTATGGCTGAAACTTCTGCTTTTACTTTGGTAGGTGGTGGTGATTCTTTAGCGTCTTTAAAAAAGACGAATTGTTTAGAATCTATTGATCATTTATCCACTGGTGGAGGTGCCATGTTAGAAATGTTATCTGAAAGAAGATTACCTTATTTTGATGTTATTTAGAAACAAAGGAGTTGTTTTTATTGCCAGTAGATTATTTAATCGTTGCTAACTGGAAAATGTATAAAACGCCTGAGGAAGCCGAGATTTTTTGGCGTGTATTTCACGAAAAAAAAATACCATCTAATATTAAGGTAGTTATTTGTCCAACATTTTTATCTATATCAAACATGGTTAATATGACACAACATGTTTCGAATGTCCAAATAGGCGCACAAGATGGTCATTGGTATGCAGAAGGTGCGAACACAGGTAACGTAAGTATGTCTATGCTCCGACAAGTTGGTGTGACACACGTTATTGTTGGTCATTCAGAGCGACGTATTCAACACGAAGAAGGCGATGATTTCGTTCAAAGAAAAGTTGCAGCTGCTCGTGAACATGGATTAATACCTATTATTTGTGTTGGTGAACGCATCGAAGATCGTCTAGCGGGTAAAGCCAATGACGTTGTTCGTATTCAAGTTGAGCGTGCTTTAGCGACAATCTCTGCTGCAGGCTTATCAGATTTGATTATTGCCTATGAACCTGTGTGGTCTATTAGAACAGGCCAAGCTGCTTCGGAAAAAGATGCTTTCAACATGGCTTTGTTGATCAAATCAGTTTTACAAACTTGGGGTGAAGAAGCTATGGTTGACAATATTCCTGTTTTATATGGTGGTAGTGTCGAACCTGGCAATGTAAATCGATATATGAAAGCAATGTCAGGTGTTTTAGTCGGGCGTATGAGTCTTGAACCTGATGCTTTTTATGAGCTTATTTTAGCAGCTAGTCAAGGTAAATGTTGATGAAAGTACCACCTGTTATTTTAATTATTTTAGATGGTTGGGCTTTAAGAGATGAAAAATACGGAAATGCTGTTTTGCAGGCAAAAACGCCCCATTTTGATATTTTATGGTCGCGGTTTCCCTGTGCTAAATTATCTGCTAGCGGTCAGGATGTTGGTTTGCCTAGTGGTCAAATGGGAAATTCCGAGGTCGGTCATCTTACTTTAGGATCCGGCAGGGTAATTGATCAAGATTTAACGCGCTTACAAACAGCCATTGCCGACGGTTCTTTTGCGCTAAATGAAGTAATCCAAAAAGCTATTAATTATACTATCAGTCATAAAAAACAACTTCACATATGTGGTTTATTATCCGATGGCGGTATTCATAGTCATATTTCTCATATGATGGAATTGATAAAAATGGCTTCAGAAAAAGGCTTACATCAAGTTTGGGTACACGTTTTTCTGGATGGCCGGGATGTTTCGCCTAAAAGTGCTGACAAATATATTTTATTGCTTCAACAACATATGTCAAAATATAAAACAGGGAATATAGCTACGATGTGTGGTCGTCTATATGCTATGGACAGAGATCGACGTTTTGAACGTACGAGGGCAGCTTATGATGCATTGGTTAAAGGTGAAGGGAAAAAGTTTTCCGAACCTCTAATAGCTTTTAACCATTCCTTGGATGAAGGTTTAACTGATGAGTTTATGCCCCCTATGATTATGGTAGATAAAAATGGTATAAACTTACCTCGCATTCAAAAAGGTGATACTGTTATTCTAAGCAATTTCCGAGCTGATCGTATGCGTCAATTAACTAGCTGTTTATTAGCGTCTGATGAAAATAATTTAGACCTAAATGTTATTACCTTGACACCTTATGATGATCGATTTTCTAGTAAAGTGGCTTTTCCGGTAGCCAAACTTGATCAAACACTTGGTCAAGTTATATCGTCAGCTGGTTTAACACAATTACGCATAGCTGAAACAGAAAAATACCCTCATGTAACTTGGTTTTTTAACGGCAAAAGAGAAGAGCCTTTTTTAGGCGAAGGTCGTTCATTGATTCCATCTCCTAAAGTTACGACATATGATTTGCAACCTACAATGTCCGCTTTTTCAATTACGGAAACTTTTTTACAAACTTTTGGTAAACAAAAAATTAATTTTAGCTTAATAAATTTTGCTAATGCTGATATGGTAGGGCATTCTGGTAAAATGGCTCCCACAATAACTGCCGTAGAGACCGTTGATACTTGTTTAGGCCAGATATGTAATCATCCTTTGATCAAAGATTCCATTGTTTTAATTACAGCCGACCATGGAAATGCCGAAATGATGATAGACAGCACAGGACAACCACACACAGCTCATACCACATTTCCTGTTCCATTGATCATGGTCAATAATTCCAAAAAATGGCTTCTTAAACAAAGTGGTTCATTAGTCGATATTGCACCAACAGTTTTAGAACTTTTAAATTTACCTATACCCAAGCTTATGACAGGGAAATCACTCCTCATAAATTCTTAGATTTTCATCAAAAAAGTTTGATTAAAAATTCTTTACATATACATTATTTTAGTTTTTTTGTTTTATTTAAATATTATTAATAAAATATTATTAATAAGCTATTATTAATTGATTTTCTATATTAAGGAGCTGTTATCATGCGTATTGAATTAGTACAAGCATATGAGGTTTTGGATTCACGTGGACAACCTACAATAGAAGCTAGGGTGCAATTAGAACAAGGATCTGTTGGTATAGCTATGGTACCCTCTGGAGCTTCAACTGGTGCCCATGAAGCTATTGAAAAACGTGATGGAGATCATGGTCGATATGGTGGTCGTGGTGTTGAAGAGGTAGCTAAGAATGTGCGTGAACTCATTGGGCCGGCTATTGTAGGTATACCTGCAGATGATCAGATGGCTGTAGATATGGCTTTGATCGATGTTGATGGTACACCGAATAAAAATAAGCTTGGTGCAAATGCTTTATTGGCGGTCTCCCTAGCTGTAGCTCGTGCTGCTGCTAACTATTTTAAACAACCTTTATGGCGTTATTTAGGTGGTATAGCACCTAAATATCTCCCTGTGCCTATGATGAATATTTTAAATGGTGGTGCACATGCTGATAATAATGTTGATTTACAAGAATTTATGATTGTTCCCGTTGTTGCTCCTTCTTTTAAAGAAGCTTTACGGATTGGCACTGAGATTTGGTATTCATTGAAAGGGATACTTAAATATCAAAGAATGTCTACAAATGTTGGTGATGAAGGTGGATTTGCGCCATCTTTACCTGATAATGAAGCGGCTTTACAGTTAATCGTTGAAGCTATTACCCAAGCTGGTTATAAACCGGGTGAAGAAATTTTCCTTGCTTTAGATGTAGCAGCTACGGAATTTTATAAAGAAGGTTCGTATAATTATCAAAATAATCATATCAGTTCTAATGAATTAATCTCACTTTATGAAAAATGGATCAATAAATACCCCATCATATCCATCGAGGATGGATTAGCTGAGGATGATTGGGCAGGATGGAGTGATCTCACAAAAAAATTGGGTAATCGTGTTCAGTTAGTTGGGGATGATCTGTTTGTAACACAAAGAAAACGTTTAGCTCAAGGAATTGATAATAATATTGCAAATGCTTTGCTTGTGAAATTAAACCAAGTTGGTACATTAACAGAAACATGGCAAGCTATTTCAGATGCCAAACAAGCAAACTATGCTACGATTATTTCACACCGTTCTGGAGAAACTGAAGATCCCTTTATTGCCGATTTGGCCGTAGCTTCTTGTGCGAAGCAAATTAAAACAGGCGCACCTTGTAGGAGTGATCGCTTAGCTAAATATAACCAATTGTTGCGTATTGAAATGGAAGCTACAAATGCTATTTATGCCGGCAAAACAGCATTTAAGCACATGCTATCTAAATAATTATTAGCTATTTGAACAATTATTAGTTTTCATTTTTGTTTTCTTTGTTCTTTGTTTTTTTATTTATGCTTTTGTTATTTTTTATCCATTGATTTAGGACGATTTGTTCAGAATTGCATAAATTTATGAAGTTCAAATTGAGGTTAAAAGTTAGCGTGATCACTATGATATAATAATGTGATTTATATTTTCGTTACATCTTAAATTTTTCGAAAGGGGGTTATTTTTGTGGTAGAAATTTTTTTAGCAATTGTTTCTGTTTTGCTAATAATTGTTGTTCTATTACAACCAGGTAATTCTAGTGGTTTATCAGGTTTCATTGCTGGGTCTGAACATACCACAGGCAAGTCTAAAGCCAGGGGTATTGATGCTTTCTTACAACGTATTACGATTGTATTGGCTTTGTTATTTATGATTTTAGCGATCACATCCTCGTATTTCTTGCGTTGAATTTGAAGTGATGTTTCTTTGTAAAATTACCGAGAGACGTCACGTGTTTTTTCTTGTCTTTTTTGGTTTCTTTACTTGTTTGTATGTTTTTCATTTTATTTCATAAAACTTATTTTATATTTTGGAACACGATTATAAAAAATTCCATAAGCTTGTTAACAAAATTGTATTAGAGGGTAGGGTATTAAAAATAGAATCTCGATATATTTTACCAGGAAATGATGAATTGATTATTGGTAATTTACAGGGAAGTGAGCGTGGGTTTGGTTTTGTTTTGCCATGCGCTGTAGATAGCTTAGATGTTAAAGCGAAGAAGCAAAAAGAAATTCATCAAGATATATATATTCATTATAATGATCTTAATGGTGCTGTAGATCTTGATACTGTTTCTGTTCGTATACGTAAAAGCAGTGTTTATAAACGTGGCAATCGACCTGAAGGTGAGATTGTAAAAGTTATTACAAGAGGTCGTCATCAGCTTGTTGGTACGTTTCATACTTCTTTTGTTCATAATAAAAAGGCGATTGATCAAGGTGTCGTTGTTCCAGATGATAAAAGGACACTTATCCCTTTTTTGCAAATACCTTATAAATGGCAATTAAATGCGCAGGATAGTTATAAAGTTGTAGTTAAGATCCATTATGGCGATAATGGTCTGTTTTTGGGTGAGATTATTGAAATTTTAGGTAAAGCTAATCAACCTGGAGTTGATATTTTAACAATAATTCATAAACATGATATACCGGCTGCTTTTTCAAACGATGTTTTACAAGAAACGCGCAAAATTGTAGATAAAGTTCAAATAGCAGACCTTAATAATCGGCGTGATTTGCGTAAAAATAGGATATTAACTATTGATGGTGAAGACGCTAAGGATCTTGATGATGCTGTATCTATCGAGCGCGTGGATGATAATTGTATTAAATTATGTGTCCATATTGCTGATGTATCATATTACGTTAACCAAGATTCGCTTTTAGATCAAGAAGCCAAAAGAAGAGGGTGCAGCGTTTATCTGATTGATCGTGTGGTACCGATGTTGCCGCCTATACTATCTGATGAAGCATGTAGTTTGTTGCCTCGTAAGGATAGGTTAACAATAACTTGTGAGATGTACATAAATACTGATACCGGTTGTGTAATAAAGTATTTTTTTTATCCCAGTATTATAGCTACTTGCGAACGTATGACTTACCATCAAGTATATTCGCTTTTGAATCAAAGCGGATCTAATACAGAAGATGATATTGCTATCAAAGAACGATATGGCTATCTCCTTGATGATTTAGAACTTATGGCGGACCTCGCTGATATTCTTCGTACAAAACGTTTGCAACGTGGAGCATTAGACTTTGATATAGCTGAGGCTAAGATTAATCTTGATGATTTTGGTAAACCGCTTAATATTAGCAAAAGGTCACGTACGATAGCTGAAAAATTAATTGAAGAATTTATGCTTTTAGCTAACGAAACAGTAGCAAGTTATTTTTTAGACAAAAACATAACTATTATCAATCGGGTTCATGAAAAACCTGATACAGAAAAGTTGCGTTCTTTTTATGAATTTATATCTAGTATAGGTTATAAAATAAATGGTTCTCCTGAGCGCATACGACCTAAAAGATTACAGCGCTTATTATTACAGGCTAAAGGTAAATCATCGGAATATATCATTAATACGATGTTACTTCGCTCTATGAAGCAAGCGAAATATAACATTGAAAACTTGGGCCATTTTGGTTTAGCTACTACTTGTTATACGCATTTTACATCGCCTATTAGACGTTATCCGGATCTTATGATTCACCGTTTGTTACGTCAATCATGGGAAATGGATAGTCAGATTTCTGGTATATATAACATTATTGATAAAGATGATATAAAACTTATCGAAATAGCTAATCAATCTTCTCTTAAAGAACGTGTTGCTATTGAAGCTGAGCGTGAATTATGTGATCTTAAAAAAGCTGAATATATGTTTGATAAGATTGATATAAAATACGAAGGAATTATTAGCGGTATTTTACCTTTTGGTTTTTTTGTAGCTCTAGATAATACCATCGAAGGTTTGGTGCATGTTAGTACCTTGAAAGATGACTACTATTGTTTTGATGACAAAAAAATTCTTTTAATTGGTGAAAGTACGGGTAGAACTTTCCGCCTAGGTGATATTGTTCAAGTTGTTGTTTCTCAAGTTAATTTAGAAGATAGGCGAATTGATTTTAACTTATTAATGCATCAAGGTAATGCATATCCGCCGCAAGGCAGGTCATCTAAACGAAAATGGTGTGTTTTGAAAGCAAAAACAGCTAGTTCGACTAATGATAAGAAGCCAAAAAACGCTATGGCGTGTTCTGTTGGCAAAAAAGATGAAAAAAAGCGTAAAGGGAGTGCTGTGGTAAGCCGTAAAAAGAAAAGGAAAAGAAAGAGCAAAAGCAAAATTACAAAAGATAGAAATTTAATGAAATAAAATTTCCTTCATTTTTTATAATGGTACCTGTTTAATTTACAGTGCAGCAAGGGGGATTAATATGAGTGAAGGTATTAAAGTTTTAATACAGAATCGAAAAGCTCATCATGATTATGAGATTTTAGAAAAAATAGAAGCGGGATTAGTACTGACGGGGACAGAAATAAAATCTTTGCGGAAATGTAAAGCTCATATTAAAGAAGCATATGCGCGTATTGTCAATGGCGAAGTATTAATCTTAGGTATGCATATTAGCCCCTTTGCTCCTGGGAATCGCTACAATGTAGATTCTTTGCGTACGAGGAAGTTGCTTTTTCATCGTCGTGAAATTGACCGTTTGACAGGTAAACTTCAACGAGAAGGTTTGACTATGGTTCCGTTACGTGTATATCTAAAAAGAGGCTTTGCTAAAATAGAATTAGGTTTAGCTAAAGGGCGTAAGCACTACGATAAGCGAGCTATGGCTGCTAAAAAGGATGCTTTGCGCTCTATGGAACGTGCCTATAAAGAAAAGAATCAACATTAGCTATTTTTTTAGATATTGTTCGTGATGCATAAATTGATTGGACCATAGTTTTTTACGCGAATTTTGATGGAGGTTTTGAGCTTTTTCTTACCGGATAATTATGCATACAACTACTTTTGAGGAATATATTTATATTCTTGGGCATATTTAATTTTCACTAATTGAATATAACTATATATTTGCTTCTTGCGATTGATTGATTCATCTGCTACAATGTGAATGTGCAAGGGGGCGTAATTGGTTTCGACGGGGATTGGTCGAGCGTTTCTGTAGCGAGCCGTCGGGCTGCGGCGTCGTTAAATACGCAGATCTCAATTTAACTGGCAAATTTAATAGAAGTATTCAACCGAATTTCAATAGTGGTTTTGCAGTAGCTGCCTAATAGTTGCAGCTACGGACTGGTTATGTTTTGCCCATGAAAACATAACATAGTCTTATAATTGTAGTATTATGGGCTAGCGAATAGAAAGGCTAACCATCTATTTGCGAAAGTTAAGTGTTAGCTGGCCGCTATGTTGTTTGACATTGTTGCACACATAGGGTGAGATCAGGAAACAATGTCTGCGCTCGGAGAACCAGACGTGTCGAGATTCTCGGACAGCGGTTCGACTCCGCTCGCCTCCATATGAAAGTTTTGTTTTTTCTCTATGTGCGCTGATGTAGCTCAGCTGGTAGAGCACTTCACTCGTAATGAAGGGGTCGCAGGTTCGAATCCTGTCATCAGCACCAGGGTTAGATTATCTTGTGTTTTATTTATAATATATTTTTAAGAATTTTTGTTCTTTTCTTATCTTGGTTTCTGTCTATTTTGGTTTTTTGTTTTAATTAATTCTCCGAAGAGTGACCTTGGGGTTTTTAACTTTACGGCATTTATTTTACTTTACATTGTATATTTTGAAATAATTTCCCTTGAAAGAGGAGCGAATAATTTGGATCCTTTGTATGTTATTGTGTTGGCTGCGGGTAGTGGGAAGCGGATGCAATCTAAACTGCACAAGGTTCTTCATCCTCTATGTGGGTTAGCGATGATTGATCATGTTTTACAAAAAGCTTGGTCTTTGTCTCCTACAAAAGTTTTTGTTGTTGTGGGTCATGACGCTGATGAGGTACAAGCACATATTAAGGCCCGATCCCATCAGACACCTCAGTTTGTTTTACAGGAGGAGCTAGGGGGTACGGGTCATGCTGTTCTTCAAGTTAGACCTTACTTGAAGAATGCATCTGGCAATGTACTGATTTTAAATGGTGATAACCCACTGATTACAGAAGATACATTAACCAAACTTCTAGAAGTCCATAAACGAAAAAGATCAGCTATGACTTTATTAACGTCCTTCCTGGAAAATCCGGCTGGGTATGGTAGAATATTGCGTGATGAGCATGGATTTGTGATCTCTATTGTTGAAGATAGTGATGCCAGTTCTGAAGATAAACTTATTCAGGAAATTAACACAGGTACATATGTTTTTAAAACTTCTGATTTGTTTAATGAACTACCTCATTTAAATAAAAACAATCAACAAGGCGAATATTATTTGCCTGAAATATTACAACTTTTGCTAAAAAAACAGCGTAAAATTAGCGTTTTCCAATTAGCTGAATCATGGGAATCTTTGGGCGTCAATGATAGGTCGCAATTAGCTTTTGCTCATAGTGTACTTCAGCGTCAAATTATTAACAGGCATCTGATTAATGGTGTAACTATGTTAGATCCAAGTAGAACTTATATAGAATCTGATGTCATTATAGGTAAAGATACTGTTATTGAACCTGATGTTTTTTTAAGAGGTAAGACAGTTATTGGTGAGAATTGTTTTCTAGGACCAAATGTCGATATTACCAATTGTCATTTAGGCGAGGGTAATAAAATCACTTTTTCTGTTTTAGATCAAGTGAATATAGCTAGCGGGGTTTCTATCGGTCCTTTTGCGCAACTAAGGCCAGGGACTATATTGGCCCACGATGTAAAAGTAGGATCTTTTGTTGATTTGAAAAATGCTCAAATTGGCGAAAAATCTAAAGTACCTCATTTATCATATTTAGGTGATTCCCTTGTAGGTAAAGGTGTTAATATTGGTTGTGGTGCTGTAACAGTTAATTATAATGGTCGTAAGAAGTGCGAGACGCATATTGATGATCATGCTTTTGTGGGATGTAATGTTAATCTGGTGGCTCCTGTGGATATAGGAAGAGCATCTTATGTAGCAGCTGGTTCAACAATCACAAATAACGTGCCGGATTATTCATTGGCTGTTGCTCGTAAACGCCAAGTCATTAAAGAAGGTTATGCTAAAAAATGGTTGATGGATGAGCTGAAATAACTTTAAGGAGCAGGCGTATGGCAAATTTCCGCCTACAGATTTTCAGTTGTAATGCAAACGTGATCTTGGCTAAAAAGATTTGTGATCATATCGGGATACCTTTGGGTGATGCTTCCGTCGATAGTTTTAGTGATGGCGAAATCTGTGTTAAGCTTAATGAAAGTGTTCGTGGGTCTGATGTTTACGTTATTCAGTCGACTTGCAAACCTGTTAACCACAATTTGATGGAACTTTTAGTTATGGTAGATGCCCTAAAGCGTGCTTCGGCGGGTACAATAAATGTGGTTATGCCCTATTATGGTTATGCACGTCAAGATCGCAAAACTCGTGCTAGGGATCCTATTACGGCTAAACTGGTTGCTAATTTAATCGAAACATCTGGTGCTGATCGTTTGATTTCGATGGATTTACATGCTACGCAGATCCAAGGATTTTTTAATATCCCCGTCGATCATTTAGTTGGTGTACCTATTTTAGCTGAATATTTTCGTGATAAGGGATTAGGTAATGCTGTTGTGGTATCTCCTGATCACGGAGGTGTTATTCGTGCGCGTCGCTTAGCTGAAAGGTTATTAGCTCCTATTGCCATTATAGATAAACGTCGTCCTGAACCAAATGTTGCAGAAGTGATGAACATAGTAGGCGATGTTAAGGATAAAACGGCTATTATCGTAGATGATATTGTTGATACAGCGGGTACGATTATGACGGCATCGCAAGCTTTGTTAAAGCGTGGTGCTCGTGATGTTTATGTTTGTTGTACACATCCCGTCTTGTCAGGTCCTGCTATTGAAAGAATCATGGCATCTCAAATAGCAGAAATGATTGTTACAGATACAATCCCTTTACCGGAAAATAAAAAATTACCTAATATTTGTGTTCGTTCGGTAGCATCTTTAATGGGCGAGGCTATCATTCGTGTTCACAATGAACAATCTGTGAGCAAATTGTTCCATTAAGTAAGCAAAAACCAAGTTTTATTTACAAGAAAATTTTTATTAAATTTTATATCTTTTTTTATAATAACTGGGGTGAAAAATATTTGTGATAGTCTTAGATGCAGTATCACGTGTTAAAACGTCCAAAGGTGAAAATGGTCGTTTGCGTCGTCAAGGTCGTTTACCTGCTATTGTTTATGGTGGTGGTGAAGTTTTAGGTTCTGTGCATGTTGACCATGCTATATTTTTGAAGAGTGTTGTTAATTCTGATCAACCATTTTTTGATCTTAAAATAGAAGATCGTAATTATCCTGTACTAGTGCGTTCTATGCAGAAACACCCAATAAATGACCAAATAATCCATGTGGACTTTTTGGCCGTTTCACAAGATAGACCTGTTGAAGCTAAAGTAACTTTAAAACCTATTGGTATATCTAAAGGTGTTCGCGAGGGCGGAGTTTTACAGATACTTGTACGTTCCTTAACTGTTCGTTGTTTACCGCAAAATATGCCTTCTGAGTTAGAGATAGATGTAACTAACCTTGTCATAGGTGATTCATTAATGGCTAAGCATATAAAATTGTCTGAAGGCGTGGAGTTGTGTGCTGAACTTAATACAACTGTTATAACTGTTATTTTACCTCAACGCGGTACAAAATCAGAAGATGCTGGTACGGATGCGAAAGAAGAAGGTTCGACTTAAATTGAAATTGATTGTTGGTTTAGGAAATAAAGGGGCCGAATATCAAGATACAAGGCATAATATAGGTTTTATGGTTGTTGACTATTTAGCGGATAAATATAGATCGACATGGTCGGAATCTAAAAATATGCAGATAACCAAGATAAGCTTAGAAGATTTTGGTATTACATATGATGATATTTTTCTTATGAAACCCCTTACTTATATGAATTTATCCGGCAAGGCTCTTAAAGAATGGTTATATTCACACAAGGAAATTCTTTATAGTGATGATGTTTTAACAAAAGAAAATTTATCATATTATAATATCTGTATTATTTATGATGATTTTTCTTTACCGTTTGGTCGGTTGCGTTTGCGATCTAAAGGCAGCTCTGGAGGACATAATGGCATAAAGTCCATTATCGATAGTATTGGTTCAATTGATATTCCTCGGTTACGTGTTGGTATTGGATCTGTTCCAAATGGGTGGTCTTTAACAGACCATGTGTTAGGTTCTTTTCATAAAGATGAATTGGAAGATTTACAACAAATCATCCAAAAGGCATCTAATGCTGCAGAGATCTTTGTGAAAACAAAAAATATTTCTTTAGCTATGCAGACGGTGAATCAAACTGAAAATTGATGCAAATAATACGCGGAGATATTGATGATAAATAAGGCATGTTTTTTACCCTTATGTCGATACTAGTTAGTAGTTTCGATATAAGGGGGCTTTTATTTGCTATTTCAATATTTTTGCCGATACTGCAATCAAAGATTAGGAAAGTTAGATGTTTCATCACTCACAGAGGCGCAACTAGGTTTAGATAAATTGACACCTGATGAACGTGCCGATATTATATCGGTGGATTCTGATGGGCATAGTAAAGTAAATGTTATTTGTGAATTGTGTCAAGAATCATTGGAAAATAATCCTGAATTATTACTCGTTTCTTATTTGATTCAGTAGTATTTTTTCATAAAGATTTTTTTGTAATATTTGGCTATTTGATTTAGTCTTGGCTTTTTGTGCCGAGGCTTATTTTATATTGCTAGTTTTTAAAAAAATCTATCATTAATTGCTAAAATATTAAATTAAGTATATAAAGTTATTTTTCTTTTATATTTATAAATCCATTTTTGATATATTTCTAAATATTTTTTGTATTTGTATATATTATGCAAAATCAATATATTCTAATATTGGTATTGATATTGATAATTTATTAAAGGAGGGGCCCTGTTTGGAATCATTACTTCGTTTTGTGGCACAGGATCGATATTTTATGGATGTGATGAAGGGTTTACATCAAGGTATGCTTGAACAACTTATAACAGGATTGACAGGGTCTGCTCGTGTATTATATCTCGCAGCTTTATATCGTTTTTCTAAGCGTCCTATCGTATTGATCACACATAATGCTAATTCCGCACAAAAAGCTTATGAGGATATTTGTGAAATCTTGCCTGCTAATGAAGTTCTTTTGTATCCAGCGCATGCTTGGAATATAGCTGAGCTTATTCAGGAGGAAAAAACTACTTTAGGTGAGCGATTAAATGTATTGACTCGTTTAGCTAATGGTTTCCAGGGTGTGCTTATCCTTCCTTTTTTAGTTATGCGTAAGTTTTTTTTATCGAAACATACGTTGCTGTCTGCTTATAAAGTTATTTCCCTTAATCAAACAGTGGAATTGCAAGATATAAAAGCTTATTTATTAGATGTAGGATATAAGATGGTTAATAGGGTAGAGCAAAAGGGTGAGTTTGGTATACGTGGTGGTATTTTAGATATATATCCTCCATCGAATGATAAGCCATTTCGCTTAGAATGGGATGAAAATAACGTTTCTTCTATAAGGTGTTTTAACCCTGTTGATCAACTTTCTATTAGTAAACAGACACAATTAATGATTAGCCCTGCTAAAGAATATTTTGCAAATAGTCATCAATGTAAGGCCTCTAGCCAAGTTATAAAAGATATTTTAGAGAAATATATGGAAAATAGAAAAGATTCAAAACAAAGTATAGTTCATCAAGAAAGTGTATACAAAGATATATCGCTTTTAGAAAATGGGACTATGCCTGATGGGATATATAAATATATAAGTGTCATATATCCTGATGTTACCAGCATTCTTTCATATATTTCTAGTCAAGCACTATTCGTCGTAGATGAACCTGCGCGTACATACGAAATAAGCAGGCAAATGGAATTAGAAGAAACCGAATGGAAAACTTTACCTATTCCGCTTTCTCGTAAAGTTCATAATCCTTGGGGTTTAGATAAACATCAATGTATCTATTTTTCACTTTTTATGCGTAAAGTCTCATTTATGCAACCCAATCAAATCGTTCAAATGACATGTAGAAGCATGCAACAATTTCACAGCCAAATGAACGTTTTTAAAGCTGAATGGGAAAGGTGGATTAATGCTAAATACCATATTATGATTGTTGCTAGTTCTCAGGAACGTATGAATCGTCTTATTTCTGTATTAAATGAATATGGTATTTTAGTAGATGGATCCAATAAACAGGTTGTTTTTAAAACAGGCAATCTCTCTAGTGGTTTTGAACTCAGCTTTTTACGCTTGGTCATTTTGACTGAAAGCGAGATTTTTACTAAGCAACAACGCAAAGCAAGAAGGCGTCCGCATAGCGATGATCATGCTGAGAAGATTAAAGATTATCAGGAGTTAAAACCCGGAGATTATGTGGTTCATATTAACCATGGTATTGGTCGCTATGCGGGTATAGAGACACTTCGTGTAGGTGGTCTGCACAAAGATTACTTGCATGTACAATATTCGGGTAATGACAAATTATATGTACCAGTCGAACAAATTGACCAAGTGCAAAAATATGCTGGTAGCGAAGATCAGAAACCTAAAGTATATAGTTTAGGGAGTGCTGAATGGAGTCGCGTTAAAAATAAAGTTCGATCGTCAGTTAAAGACATTGCTAAAGACTTAATCTGCCTATACGCTGAGAGACAAGAGGCTAGAGGACATTCTTTTTCCACAGATACGTCTATGCAATCAGAATTTGAAGCACTTTTTCCCTACGAGGAGACTCCTGATCAATTACGCTCGATTGAAGAGATTAAACGTGATATGGAAAAAGTACAACCGATGGATCGCCTCCTATGTGGAGATGTAGGATATGGTAAAACAGAAGTAGCTATAAGAGCGGCTTTTAAAGCGGTCATGGATTGTAAACAAGTTGTTGTTTTAGTACCAACAACGATCTTGGCTCAACAGCATTATGAAACATTTAAGGAACGTTTCTCTGGTTATCCGATTAACTTAGCTGTATTAAGTCGCTTTGGTTCTCGTAAGGGCCAAAAAGATACTATCTTAGGCTTAGCTAATGGCACAGTAGATATTGTTATCGGTACACACCGCTTACTTTCTAAAGATGTTGTATACAAGAAATTATCGTTATTGATCATCGATGAAGAACAACGTTTTGGTGTAAAGCATAAAGAACGGATTAAACAATTACAATGCTCTGTGGATGTTTTAACCTTATCAGCTACACCTATCCCTCGTACATTACACATGGCCATGATGGGTGCCCGTGATCTTTCAATTATCGAGACACCTCCAGAAAATCGTTTTCCTGTACAAACATATGTTTTAGAGTACTCCGATACATTAGTTCGAGAAGCGATAGAACGTGAACTAGGTCGTAATGGACAAGTGTATTTTTTATATAACAGAGTTGAAACAATCGATAAAATGGCTGATCAATTAAGGAATTTAGTATCAGAAGCACGTGTAGCAGTAGCACATGGACGAATGGCTGAAGTTGAATTAGAGCAAACTATGATTGATTTTTTAAATAATAAATATGATATTTTGGTCAGCACATCGATTATCGAAACAGGCGTTGATATACCCAATGTTAATACATTGATCATCCATAGTGCAGACCTCATGGGCTTATCACAACTTTACCAACTTAGAGGTCGCGTTGGGCGTTCAAATCGTATAGCATACGCCTACTTCACTTATCAACCTGATAAAATTTTAACAGAAATTGCTGAAAAAAGATTACAGGCTATCAAAGAATTTACCGAACTTGGATCGGGTTTTAAGATTGCTATGCGTGATTTATCGATTAGAGGTGCAGGTAACTTATTAGGTGCGGAACAACATGGACATATAGCTAGCGTAGGATTTGAACTATATAGTCAAATGTTAAAAGATGCTGTCAGTGAACTTCGTGGTCAAAAATCAGAAGAAATAAAAATAGAGATTATTGAACCACAAATACAACTGGCGATCGATGCATATTTACCTCCAACTTATATCAATGATGAACGACAGAAAATTGAATGTTATCAAAGAATTAGAGCCACTTCTTCTATCAAAGAAATTGATGATGTTTCTGAAGAATGGCAAGACCGTTTCGGTATGTTTCCAGAACCTGTTGATTCTCTTATACGTATAGCTAAATTACGTGTTGGATCTATGCTTTATGGCATACATTCAATAGAACAAAAGAACAAAGAAGTTACCATACAACTTACCGAAGCTTGGCACAACAATCATAATCGCAATTCACTACTAATTATTTCTAATTCACTGAGCGGTACAATACGTATTACACCTACAAGAAGAATTAGCATTATTTTCCGCAAACAACTTTCACCATTAGATTGGTTAACCAAATTAGAATTTTTTGTCGTTAAATTAAAAGAAGCATACTTCAAAAACAAACCTAAAACGTCTAATAAAGATATTAGTGGCAAAAAGAAGATTGAAATTTAAATATCATTAATTTGCAACAAACAACAAACAACAAACAATAAACAACAAACAACAAACAACAAACAATAAACAATAAACAATAAGATAGAAATCATATGATAGTAAGCTGTAAATTTATGTATTTAATAATATTATTATTTTATATTTATGGTAATCATTGACCAGCTTTTATAGTTTAAAAGCATAGGATATAAATATGCATAAAATATTTTTTGCTTAATTTTCCTTGGCTGGTTGATATTTATATTTTTAGTTAGACGACATTTTTTAACCTGATCTTGCCCAATAACCCATGTTAAATAGTGTTTAAGAACCTAATTTAATACACAAAAAGCTATATTAATGGCTATTTTTTTGTTTAAATTACACCATTATTAATCGGTTATATTAATATTTCTGTACAAGTAACATGTACTTAATACTTAATACTTAATTATTTGCATAATTGATTTTTATTTAAACTATTTTTATATTTAAACTATTTTTATATTTAAACGATAATCAGAAATCATTGAATTCTAATTAAGTTTAATTTGCATATAAATATAATAAAAATCCAGCTTCATATAAATACAAAAAATTATACATAACATTAAAGTATTTTTTAGCATATCGATTTATCTATAATTTTTGGAATATTATCATTAAATATACATTTAATGATATTTCTTATGTTTTTTTATCTTTATGTATTTTTTTATCATTCATATTTTTTGAATTAACATAGCTTGGTTATATTTTTGTTTATAGTTGGATTTTTATTAATAATTCCAATAGATAAATATTTATAATTTCCTTAAGGAGGTCGTTTCATACCTGGCATAGAAGAATATGCTGATGATGTTTTTATTTTGTTTTCGTTTTTTAGCCAATTTTATTGAAGATTTTACAGTCTTAAAATTATTTTTTGGCTATTTAAATTTCAATAATTCGCAAAAGGAGTTTTATAATGATGAAAAAGCGAGCTGTTGTTCTGTTGAGTGGTGGCTTAGATAGTGCCACTTGTACAGCTATTGCGATTTCAGAGGGGTTTCAAGTTTATCCTTTGACCATGGTTTATGGTCAAAGGAATGCTAAGGAAGTAGCTTGTGCACAAGCTATAGCTAAATATTATAATGTTAGTAAATACCATCATATTATACCTTTACCATTATGGTTTCATAAAGATGCTGGTTATCTAACTCATCCTGTGGATGTACCGTTTAATTTTGATAAAGTTGACAATGAAGCACTTGACTATTTGCCTGCTCGTAATCTCGTGTTTTTTTCTTGTGCAGTAGCTTACGCCGAAATGATTAAAGCACCTATGATATATGTTGGTGTTAGTTCGCTAGATTATGATCATTATCCAGATTGTCGACCGGAATTTATCAATGCTTTTCAAGATATTGTTAAAGAATCTACCAAAGCTGGTCAGCAAGGACAAGCCCCTATCATGCGTACACCTTTGTTGCGATGTAGTAAAGCTGAAACGATTGCTTGGGGTTTGCAATTAAAGGTTCCGTATGAGTTAACGATATCTTGTTATCAAGGTTTTGATAAAGCTTGCGGTAAGTGTGATAGGTGTTGTCTTCGTCGCATAGGTTTTCGTGAATGTGGTTTTGAGGATCCTATCCCCTATTTAGCATCGCCAAGTGTTTCGTTGCATATATAATATATATTATATATGCATATTTTTTTATATAAGTTTTAATTTTTAAATTAATGATTAATTATGAATAAATATTATTAAAAACATATTATATTCTCGGATATCTTATCATAAAGATTAAAACCATATGCGAGGATTTTTTTTGTAAAATGTCTTGATATTTTCTCCATTAACATCTATCATGAGATGTAGGTGTTAGCACTCAATGTATATGAGTGCTAACCACAACTCTATCAATTAATATTTTGCTAAAAACTTTTTAAGGAGGCGGTTCATTATGCTCAAACCTTTGGGAGACCGTGTCGTCCTAGAAGCAGTTGAAAAAGAAATGAAAACTGCTAGTGGGATTGTATTACCAGACACTGCAAAAGAAAAACCGCAAGAAGGTAAAGTTTTAGCGGTTGGCCCTGGACGTGTTGATGACAAAGGAAAAAGAATTTCCATGGATTTAAAAGTTGGCGATGTTGTTATTTATTCTAAATATTCCGGTACTGAGATTAAACATGGGGACAAAGAATATTTGGTTCTGCGCGAAAGTGATGTTTTAGCTGTTATTTCTTAAAAATTCAGATCATATTATTTTCGTTTTATTCATAAATTAATATATTGCGCTGATATTTTTATGCGCTTATTATTATTAAAATTTACTTATTGTTTTCTTAATTCTTAAGTTATTTTTTTACCAAGGGAAGGAGATGTTTATTTTGTCTAAACGCACTTTATTTGCTGAAGATGCTAGACGGAAAATTCTGTCTGGGATAAAGGTTTTAGCAGATGCTGTGAAAATTACCTTAGGACCTAGTGGTCGTTACAATGTTTTAGATCGTAAATTTGGTTCACCTATTATTACTAATGATGGGGTAACTATTGCTAAGGAAATCGATTTAAGCGACAAGTTTGAAAATATGGGAGCTCAGTTGGTTAAAGAGGTTGCTATTAAAACCAACGATGTAGCTGGTGATGGTACAACTACAGCGACTGTTCTAGCCCAAGCTTTTGTTGAATTTGGTTTTAAAAACGTAGCTGCAGGTGCTGATCCTTTAGCTTTAAAGCGCGGGATTGAAAAAGCTGTAGCTGTTGTTGTAGAAGATATTAAGAAAATTTCTAAGCCTATTAAAGGTAGAGATTCTATCGCTCAGGTTGCTACTATTTCGGCTAACTGCAAAGAAATAGGTTCTTTGATAGCTGATGCGATGGAGAAAGTCGGTCAAAATGGTATCATTACTGTTGAAGAATCCAAAGGATTCCAGACTGACTTAGAAATTGTTGAAGGTATGCAATTTGATCGTGGGTATATCTCTCCTTATATGATTACCGATACAGAGAAGATGGAATCAATACTTGAAGATCCGTACATCTTGATTACTGATAAGAAAATTGGTAATGTTCAAGATATTTTGCCTGTACTTGAAAAAGTGGCTCAACAAGGCAAACAATTATTGATTGTTTCTGAAGATCTTGAAGGTGAAGCTTTAGCTACTTTAGTCGTCAACAAACTTCGGGGTACATTTACAGCTGTAGCTGTTAAAGCACCTGGTTTTGGTGACCGTCGTAAAGATATGCTACAAGACATTGCTATTTTAACAGGTGGATCCTTAATTTCTGAAGAAGTTGGTCTTGAATTGAAATCGGCCAATTTACAAATGCTTGGTCGTGCTAATAAAGTTCGTGTTTCTAAAGACAATTGCATTATCGTTGAAGGTAAGGGCAATAGTGCTGATATTAAGAAACGCGTTAATCAGATCTCTGAGCAAATTAAAAATACAACTTCTGATTTTGATAAAGAGAAACTACAGGAACGTTTAGCTAAACTTTCTGGTGGTGTAGCCGTTGTTCGTGTAGGTGCTCCAACAGAAACAGAACTTAAAGAGAAAAAATATCGTATTGAGGACGCATTGAACTCAACACGTGCTGCTGTTGAAGAAGGTATTATACCTGGTGGTGGAACTGCTTTAGCTTGTGCATCTGCAGCTGTTAAGAAATTCTTAAGCAAGAGTAAACTTTCTCCAGATGAGATGACAGGTGTTCGTACAGTGTTGCTTGCTTTAAAAGCACCTTTACGTTGCATTTGTTCCAATGCTGGCTTAGAACCTGCTGTGATGATAAACGAGTTAGAATCCAAACCAGCTGGTACAGGTTTTGATGTTTTAACATCTTCATGGGTCGATATGATCGAAGAAGGTATTGTTGATCCAGTTAAAGTTACCCGTACAGCTTTGCAAAATGCTGCTTCAATTGCTTGTATGTTAATCACAACTGAAGTTATGATTACAGACGAGCCTGAAGAAGAAAAAAGTGGCGGTATGGGCGGAGATGTAGGCATGCCTCCAGGCATGGGCGGCATGGGTGGAATGGGCGGAATGGGCGGCATGATGTAGTTTAGTGTTGCCTTAGTATTATTCTGTATGTTTTTTAGAGTATTTGTTTACAAACGATATCGTGATCCTTTTATTAAAAAGGTTTGCAGATATCGTTTTTTATATAAATTGCTTATTTGTATAAAATTTTACTAATTTATTTAAATAATTGCATTTAAACAAATATTTATTATAATAATATTTTTGTTCTTATATTTAGTATTACTAATAACCATGATTTTTATCAAATTAGTTTTTAATCTTATATATCATCTTGATATAAAACTAATACTAATATAGTTTAAGAATTTAATTCAAAGAGAGTTTAAGAACCTAATTCAAAGAGAGTTTAAGAACCTAATTCAAAGAGATTTTAAGAATCTAAACAAAAGACCGGCGCTAAGAACGTGATTAAATGTACTAAAATATATTATAATGTCTATTTTTGTATTTAAATTACATTAAGTTAGAATTAGGATATATATTTTTTTTAGCGACTATTATGATCTTGGGTTATATGATACAATCAACATGTTCATATTATGGTCATCATTGGACACAAGGGGATTTTGTATGCAGTCATCTCTAGATTATAATAGTTATCTTTAACATGGGATAACCAAAATCTACTCTTGTATTATTTTTGCTTCAGAGAATTTTTATATCAGATATTTACCATCTATAAATCAAGTATATATTTTTGAATCTATACATTTATACAAAATACCCCAAACTAAACATTTGAGGGGATGATGGTTTTGTTTCGAAAGTATGTATTTAAAAAAATATTAATGATATCCACTTCTTTTGCTGTGGGATTTTCATCTTTTTCTTTTGGAGAAGTTGCATTACCAGATAATGTTAGTAGTGTTATTTCTGATCCAATGAGTGTAGATCGTACAGACGATGGAGATTTATTAGCCAAGGGTTTCGATGATGATGTTTTAAAAAATGAAAATTGTACTAAATTGGCAGATGCCCTAAATAATCCTAAAAATGTGTCAATTAAAAAATTCAATTCATATCGTGTAAGAAAAGATCTTTATAAAGATCATTTAAGTCTGAATAATTTGGAAATTAAGTTAAATGAAGCTGGTTTTTATATACCTAGGACAATCGAAACTACGGAGATTTTCAGATTAAATATCAGTAAATTAGCTTATTACTTGCCTTCAGAATTTAAACAACATGTTGAGAATAGGTTTGGGCCAAGTTTTAATAAAAATTTTATGCTAAGGGATATATATAGCATTAGTGGTGATAACAAAGTAGGCCAATTACTTCACACACGTGGCAAGATGTTTGATGGTACTTTTATGGCTTTTGCACAAATAGATGTTATAGATGATAAATATACAAAGATTTATTTCTCTGATGGAAAAGAAGTTAATATTGATGATTATACACAAGATAATGTTGATAAACGTGAAAAGCGTTCTATTAAAAGGTGGTTTTGTAATAATTGTTCTTTTTATGTAAGTTCTATTTGTAGTTTGGCGGGGGGGATTTATAATTATAAAAGAAATTTTACTAAGAAATGTGTAAGTCGATGTTTGCAATTTAAAATACCTATACCCTACTTTAAATGGGCATGTATTGGATTTTGCTTCGTAGGTGGATTTACCTTATGTAATGCATCGAGCTCTTATGCTTGTCGTGATGTTTGTTAATATTTTGATCATTTTGCTCAGATATTTTTAGGGGGGTTAATATGTTGTTTTCTTTTTTAATAAAATATTTATGGTGTTCTAATGAGATCTAATCTTTTTAAAAATTTTTTATATAAGGTTAACTTTTTAAAATCATTTATTTACATGACTTATTTCTTCTTTTTAGTGTCTGTGGGGGGTAATTATTTTATACCTTCATTCATAGGTTTAATTGTTTATATTTTTGATTTTCTTATCTATGATTCGCAAAATTATACATTATTTGATGGCAAGTTTTTAGCTGTGTTAATATTGATTTTAATGTTAACTATTTTGATAAATGGGTTGATATTTCATCGTGTTAAGACAGAGGAAGAGTATAAAAAAGAAGACATCACTAGTTATGGTAGTATGACAAATGAAAAATGGCTTAAGTCATATGAGAACTTTAAAAATAAATATAAGTTGGCTAATAGTAAACACGGTTTGTCTAAGCTAAGTTTTTTAGCTTGTTATATTTTATCATTTATATTTATTATAATATATCCATTTACTTATCTGATAAATTTTAATGGATTTACACTTTTAAGTGTTTTTAATTTAATATGGTGTGGGCTAATCAAATTACAAAAAAAATTAGAGGATAAGTGGTCTTATCCAAGGGATCGCAATGATATTAGATATGAAAATCGTATACTAATTTATCTGGTAGCCATTTACAGTTTGTTTATACCTTTCATCAACGAATGGTACAAATATTTATACGAGTATATAGATGATGATTTTTATGTATTTTTTGACAACACAATTTATTATCTAAATTATATATCAAAAACTGCTGGATGCATGTTTGTTATTTTATTCATAATTCCTAGATTAAAAGTATTAATAATGGAATTAAAACTAGAAAGTATCTTCAATGTAAATTATTTAGAACAATTTGAAGATAAAAAAAATGTTACTAATGACTAATATTGAGTTTTTTCCCAAACTCGTTTTAAGAACTTAATCGAATTTACTAAAATATATTATAATGTCTATTTTTGTATTTAAATTACATTAAGTTAGCATTAGGATATATATTTTTTTTAGCTACTATTATGATCGTTGGTTATGTGATACAATCAACATGTTCATATTATGGTCATCATTGGACACAAGGGGATTTTGTATGCAGTCACCTCTAGATTATAATAGTTATCTTTAACATGGGATAACCAAAATCTACTCTTGTATTATTTTTGCTTCAGAGAATTTTTATATCAGATATTTACCATCTATAAATCAAGTATATATTTTTGAATCTATACATTTATACAAAATACCCCAAACTAAACATTTGAGGGGATGATGGTTTTGTTTCGAAAGTATGTATTTAAAAAAATATTAATGATATCCACTTCTTTTGCTGTGGGATTTTCATCTTTTTCTTTTGGAGAAGTTGCATTACCAGATAATGTTAGTAGTGTTATTTCTGATCCAATGAGTGTAGATCGTACAGACGATGGAGATTTATTAGCCAAGGGTTCCGATGATGATGTTTTAAAAAATGAAAATTGTACTAAATTGGCAGATGCCCTAAATAATCCTAAAAATGTGTCAATTAAAAAATTCAATTCATATCGTGTAAGAAAAGATCTTTATAAAGATCAGTTAAGTCTGAATAATTTGGAAATTAAGTTAAATGAAGCTGGTTTTTATATACCTAGGACAATCGAAACTACGGAGATTTTCAGATTAAATATCAGTAAATTAGCTGATTACTTATCACCTGAGGTTAAAAATCAGATAGTGATTAAGATGGGTTCGGGGTTTAAGCAAACTTTTGTGACGAGGGATATTTATAATAATGATAAGCAGGAAAAAGTAGGGCAACTTATTCATACAAGAGGTAAAATGGCCGATGGGACTTTTGTTTCTGTTGCTAAAATAGATGGTTTGGAAATAGAAGATTCTAAGTTTTATTTTTCAGATGGTCAACAAGTACAAGGAATTTATAGTAATAATGAGGAAGATATTACTCTTAAACGAGACAAACGTTTTATTTGTAGTTCATGTCCTTATTTTCTAGGTGCGATTTGTTCTGCTGCGGGTAATAAATGGTCCAAAATAAGAAAATTGGCTTCTACATGCTTGAGTTCATGTCTTAGATTGCCAGTAAAATTTATTCATATGAATTTTTTATGTTCCGTATTTTATTTTTTAGGTGGATTTACCTTATGTTATTATGGACCTGAGAAGGCTTGTCGGATTAGATGTTAAATTTTGTTTTATTTAGGTTTATTTGACAATGAAATGCTGCTTTTTAAAAAAGCCAGATCATACAATCTGGGTGTGCAAGGTTTTTATGTATATGACCTATTTTTTTCATATCTATGCTAGGTAATTTATATATACCTCCCATAATTTTTTTTCATTATGTTTAAAACAATTTTTTATTAATTGTGGTTTTTTATTTCTTATAGTAATCAACCGTTATATCTTATTTATATTATTGTTATGCTTAAATACAAATATTGTTTATTAAACTTCAAGATTTTAGAAGGGATTGATATTATTATGTTATATATATTTTTAAATAATATAATTGGAATGAAAACGACCGATAAAAATGAGAATTAATTTTAATTTTTTAGAAAATCCTGAACATAGCATACGAATTTTTAAATTTTTCATGTATACGACGTACATCTTTTTTTTAATGTCTTTCGTTGGTAATATGCTTATACCTGGTTTAATGGATGATATGATTTATTTTTTCTATTTGAAATCTAATTATGAATCAAAAGACCTTATTCAAATTGCCTTTTTTGGTTTTATTATAATTTTGGTTATTAATATCTTCAGATGGAGTTATCGTTCTAATACAGAAGAATATTTTCAAAAATCAGGTATTAGTAGCAATGGGATTATGACGCAAGAAAAATGGCTTAAAGTATATGAAAACTTTAAACATAAGTACGAGATTGCTTACTCTAAGCATCGTTTATCTAAGTTGCAATTTTTTTTCTGCTATATCGTAGTCTTCGTTTTAATTATTTTTTATCTATTTAGCAATTTTTTTATTGATTACAATGGTTATACACTCTTAAGTATTTTTAATTTACTATGTTGTTGTTTAATAAAGTTACAAAAAAAACTTGAAAGCATCTGGAGTTATCCTTTAGATTGTGATCAATTAAGATATAATAATCGTATTTTGTTTTATTTATTTATTTGGAATAGTTTATTTATACCATTTATAAATGAATGGTATAAATATCTGGATGTAGACTTATTAAAATTTTTATCGGATATTGATCATAAAATAAATAGTTTTTTATTTATTTATAGCCCATATCCATTTTTATTCTCTATATTCACTGTATTTTTCCTGATACCGAGATTAAAAGTCCTATTCACAGAATTAAAATTAGAAGGTTTTATGTTAGGGACATTAGATAAAGCAAATAATAATTCTTGATGGATGAGGTATTCTTTTGTTTTTAAGTTTATATATAAATTAAAAAAAGCTAATCTAGTAATAACTAGGTTAGCTTTTTTTAAACCGTTTTAATCATATATTTTAAATTATTGACATCGCAGTACCTAGTTGAGCTCCATATTTAGTTTCAGAAGCAATGCGAGGACACAATATATAGACGCTATAATTTATTTTTAAATTTATCATTATGATATTTAAACTAAAAGAGCAAAAACGAAGTAAAAATTGTAAATTAGATTTCAAGAAGGAAAATAGATATAAAAATAGACCTATCTGTATATTTTGTGTAAGATATACTAAGTGTGATTCAAAAATCAACACGCATTAGAAATATAGTTCTAATATAGACATTCTAAAAATATGAGTTATTGATCCAAAATTAAAGATAGCATTTGATTTTTTAAAACATTTTTAAAAATACGGGATACATATGTCTTTTGCTCAAATATAAAGATAGCTAATTTGATTTAAACACAAAAAGATGATATTTTTATAAAACAAAAAATCTTTTCATACTTCTTAGCTTTTTCCTAAAACTTAATAATTTCGTAGATTTTTAATTATATCTAAAAATCTAGTTATAATAATATGTCCTAGATAGAAAATAAGTTTACGGGCATTACATTGCTTAAAGTCTGTTTTTTATGCGTTATTAGATATATTATTTTTTTATATCAAGATATGTTCAGGAAATAAAAGATAATATTAGGCTATTTTGTGGTATAATTAATTCATTACCTTTATATTGCCAAAAAAGTTTGTAGATTATTGGTATACTTAAAATATAAATCCAAAAATGCTAAACGAGGTTTTTTAGGAATCGGTGGATTAAAAACTAACCGTATGATTTATCCCGGATAAATTAAAAAATTACTTATAACTATTCAAACTAGTTAGTTTTATTTGTTATTATACTTAGGATTAAAGTTTTATCAACTTAATTTCGCTATACTAATTTAATATATAGAATTCAATAGCTAATAAATATCGTTATATATGATTTGATTTATAATCATAAAAATAATTTTGGTTGATAAAGATATATTAATTTTTATGATTATAGATTATATTTTATCAAACGATATAGCTTTCTTTTTTAATATTTTTGTATATCATTTTTTTATTTTTCATATCTAATATATATTATAATAACTTTGATGGATAAAGTTTATTTATATAAAATTAATTGAAAATGTAAAATTTAGTATAAATAAAAGTATTAATTATATTTAGGATGATTATTCATAAAAATTTTTATGAATTCAAAATTCAAATTAATTTTTAGTTATTACTTCTCATTGGATTTATAAATAAATACTTATATTTAAGATTAGTAATTATGTAATTTAAATACAAATATAGCCATCAATATAGCTTTTTATTATTCTATTAGGTTATTAAAAGCTCTTTAACATGTATTTTTGGACAAGCTTATGATTAAAATAAATGATAGCTATATAGGGTATGGCCAAAAAAGAAAAAATGGATATTTATACTTTTGTTGTTTATAGGGATTTTATTTAACTATTTTTTAACTTTATTATCTTGGAATTAAATGTTTTTTAATTAAAAATACTTGTTTTTATTTTCTTTTAATATTTTTGTTTATGATCATTTTAGTATAATATCAATATGAGACTTTATTATAGGAGGATTTTATCTTGAAGAATTTGGATGAGTTGCGTTTAATAGTTGGCTTAGAAGCTTTTCGTACCGATAAGCCACTTCCAGGACGTGATTTTAAAAAAAGTGTACTTGGTACAAGGAACCGTAAATCATCTTCTTCTAGGAGTAATTGGGTTATTGTGATTGCTTCGATCGCTATTTTTTTATCAGTTACTTCCGGTATATTATTTACTTTTTTCCGTGCAGAAATTTTAAATTGGTTAGGTTATTCAAAAGAAAATCCAGTTTCTGCACCTAAAGTGGTTAATTATAATAACCAATTATTACCCGATGTTTCTCACAAAAATGGTCCTAAAGATTTAGGGTTAGATCTTTTGGATAAGCAGCGTGCTAATAAAAAGGAAGGCAAAGCTGCTGATACCAAAAAAGCTGCTGATTCAAATAAAGCTGCTGATTCAAATAAAGCTGCTGATTCAAATAAAGCTGCTGATACCAAAAAAGCTGCTGATATCAAAAAAGCTGCTGATTCAAATAAAGCTGTTTTGGTTGTTGAGCCGGTTGAAGTCAAACCTAATACATTCACAAAGCCTAAATCTAATAAACCAAAACAACGAGTTGGAAGTGCAGTTCCTCGACAGGAGATGCCGCATCAAGAAATGGTCCATGCTCCGCAAGAATTTGCGCAAAATAATGTTCCGCATGAAGTTGTTCCTAACCATGAAACAGGACATGCTGAGGGTTTAAATCACTAAAAATATAATACGGTAATTATACATATACAAACTTCCATATATCATTTTTTGCTTAGAGATAAAACTAACTCTTAGGTTAAACTACCTAAGAGTTTTTCGTGTGTTCAAATTATTGTCACGTGGCCATGATTGTTGGCTAAGTGTATCTTTTGTTGTCCCAATTAAAAACGTTTCTCTAGACTAATTAGATACATGGTCGTTACTATGTACAGGATGGAGTATGAGATCGATATGGTTAAAGGGGAATTTTTGAGATGAATGTTAAGGATCCGATATTTATTCGACGTTGTTTATGGTTTAATATGGGCGTATATTTAATTCTATCTTTGGGTAAGTGTATCTTCGGTAGCCTAGCTCATGCGCAATCAATCTGGGCAGATGGTTTAAATAATATGACCGACTTACTCCTGTCCTTAGCAATGATTATTGGTTTCCGTGTTGCTCTTTTGCCTGCTGATGAACGACACCCTTTTGGACACCGTCGTGCTGAGATCATAGCTTCATTAATTGCTGCTGCCTTCATGGTAATTGCGGCATTTGAAATTATCTTGTCATCGATTCGGGCTCTTTTTATTCCTGAAGCAATAATGCCCGATAAGATAGCTTTGCCTATAGCTTTGATCTCAACTTTCATCATTTTGGTGGTATCGATTATAAATCATTATTTTAGCAAACGAACGAATAGCTATATGTTAGACGTCGTAGCTAAGGATAATCGTTCTGATTCTTTAATTAGCATGGGGGCAGCCTTAGGTTTATTTATTACAGATTTTACACAACAACATTGGATTGATCCATTAATAGCACTTATGGTTGCTGGTATTGTTGCTAAAACAGCTTGGTCTGTTGGATCACCTGCAATTGATCATTTAATGGATGGTTTTGATCAAAAACAATTGATCAGAATTCGAAACCATGTATCCAATTTAGATGGTATTATACAGATAAGGGAGCTGCGTGCAAGATTACATGGCCAAGATGTATACGTTGAAATGACGATAGGCGTTGCTCCTCAATTATCTGTGTCGGAAAGTCATTTATTAACCGAAAAGATTGAAAAATTACTTATAGGGTATGAGAATATTAAACATGTTCATGTTCACGTTGAGCCTCAAGAAGCTTTTTCTGTGAAAAATGAAAATGCTGAACTTGATCATAATAGAGGTTCACCTATCAATGGTAATTAAAGAAGAGGAGTATTATTAAATGGACAATCCAATAAATCCATATGATGAATATATAATTGTACTTGATTTTGGAGGGCAGTATAGTCAGTTAATTGCCCGTAGAATTAGGGAAATTGGTATTTATAGTAAGCTTGTTTCTTACCAAATGAAACCAGACGAGAACTTTAAAAAAGGACTCAAGGGTATAATTTTGTCTGGTGGACCGCATAGTGTTTCTTGTGCTTCTTCACCTCGTTGCAATGAAGATTGGTTTAACTTAGATGTCCCTGTTTTAGGTATTTGTTATGGTCAACAACTATTGGCACAATATGCCGGTGGACTTATTGTACAAAATAAATTTTCAGAATATGGATCAGCTCAATTGCAGCTTATAGCTAATGATGGATGGCTATCTGATATGCCCAAGAACCAATTGGTATGGATGAGCCATACAGACATTGTTCAAACAGTGCCTGATGGTTTCCAAATAGATGCTCAAACAGATACAAATCCTATAGCTGCTATGAGTTGTAAAAAACGCCAATTTTATACTTTGCAATTTCATCCTGAAGTTAAGCAAACGCAGTATGGGTCAGATATGCTAAAACGTTTTGCAATAGATATATGTAATTGTAGCGGTAAATGGAAATCAAAGTATTTTATCGAACAAACTATCACAGAGATACGGGAAAAAGTAGGCTCTAAATCTGTTCTCTGTGCTTTTAGTGGAGGGGTTGATTCCACAGTTACAGCTGCTTTACTTAAAAGAGCATTAGGTAACCAATTGACTTGTGTGCTTGTAGATAATGGGTTAATGCGTAATAAGGAAGTAGAAGATATTGTATCTACTTTCAAACAGAACTTAAATTTAGAAATTAAAGTTGAATATGTGGGACAAAAATTTCTGAACAATTTAAAAGGTGTTACTGATCCTGAAACGAAACGAAAAATCATTGGAGAAACATTTGTAAATGTTTTTGAAAAGATCATACACAAAAATGGTTGTAATCATGATTTCCTTGCCCAAGGAACCATATATACAGATGTTGTTGAGTCTGGCACGTTTGTAGCTGAAACAATCAAATCACATCATAATGTAGGCGGTTTACCTACAGAAATGCCTATGACCTTACTTGAACCATTACGTCTATTATTTAAAGATGAAGTTCGTGCTATTGGAAGAACTTTGGGTATACCAGAAAGCCTAACAAACAGGCAACCTTTTCCTGGGCCGGGATTAGCGATTCGGATTATTGGTGAGGTTACAGAAAAAAAATTAAGTATTCTAAGAAAAGCTGATTTTATTTTACACACTGAATTACTTAAACATGATCTTGTTAGTAACATTTTTCAATACTTTGCAGCATTGTTAAACGTACGCACAGTAGGCGTAAAAGGTGATGGCCGTACCTATGGCTATACAATTGCTTTACGAGCTGTTACTTCATCAGAAGGCATGACAGCTGATTGGGCTAAATTACCATACGATGTTTTAGCAATTATTTCTAAACGTATATGTAATGAAATCGAAGATATAAATAGAGTGGTATATGATATTACATCTAAACCACCTTCAACCATAGAATGGGAATGACCTTATTTTTTAAAACTTATAATTAAGAATAAATTTATAACTTATCTTTTATTTCATAATATTATTAAAAATTTAATATATTAGATTTATATATTAAGAATTAATTTCTAATTTTTTAAAACAAAATTTATTAAATATAGATATTTTTTATAATTTATAATTCAAGCGTTTAATCAATTAGAAAAATAAAACAAAAAATAAAACAAAAAAACCTATTATAACCAAAGATATTTTGATTGTAATAGGTTTTATATCTATATATTAATGGCATATTAACTGCAAATATTGATGATTATTCAAAAAAAATATGGGGAATATACAGATGTGATACTTTAATAGGCATTTTCCGATATTTTAAAATGGTCGAAGTCCATACTTACTTAGAATTGGGGTTGAAAATGATAAAAAGGGGTCACAAATCCACAGGTAAAGAAATGCGAGCTAGTAGTGGTTTAGAAGCGCATAGCAATGGCTATCAGGACAAAGCTCCGGGTTATAGAGATAAAAGCACCTTGGATGATGAATCGGAGAACGACTATGGTAAGAATGAGGTTCAACATGATGCTAAACTGGAAGTAGAAGAGGGTTGGGAAGAAGAGGTATGGTTTGAAAAATGGCGTTCTAATTCCGGTAATTATCTAGTACTGACTTTGCCTAATGAATTATCGGAGAGGATTCATAAGGCACTTCAAGACACAGAAATTAAAAGAAATGAATTTATTTTACAATCGATTGAACAAGCTTGTCGTGATAGGGAGTTAGAAATTATTCGTAAACAAGGTTTGGAATCAGGTGATCTTGCTAAATTGATCAAAGATCCTCAAACAGGTAGGTATCGTTGTTTTCCAACTGATTTTTTCTCAGAGGAAGATTTATATGGCTTTGAAGTGATTGATGGTAAGTATTATCAAAAACGATGGGCTAAAACTGAATCGGGTTGGTTAGAAGTTAATAGCGGGTACTTTGAAGCTACAAGTAGTCAGCAGGATGCACCTTATATCAAGATGGATAATAATTGCCCTGTGGGTTCATGGGAAGTATATCCTTTTGTGTTTTTTGAACATGATTGGAAATGGGGTATTTACGATAATATGAATATTATTTTAGAAGTTCGTGGTCGTAAAGAAGGACATGATCCCCTTTGGTTAGATATTTATGTTGATGGACGAATTGTATCATCTGTTCATAGTCCACAAGAAGCACATGATAAAATAATAGAATATCTTGGCTAGACAGATCACTGATAGTCGATCTGTTTTTTTGTATTTCTTATTCCATTTATTAAAAATATTTTATTAATTAATTTTTATCTAATTCATCAATATATTTAGACGATTATAATATTTTTTATATAATAAATATTATTTATTTTTGTTTTATTATCCTATTTAATTTAATTTTTATGCATATTATATATAATAATTGTATAAATAATGTCAATTTACATATAGTGATGAATTATTAATTAACTTTAAAATATAAGAATATTTTTATTAAATTATTTTTAATCTATCATTTTTAGTATTTTTTATTTTATTTAAATTAATAAAAATTTACTGATCATTTTTTATATTATTTACTGTACTTGCCAAAAAAAAATAGGCCATAATTTTTTATTTTCAAAAATTAACTTTAAAAGTTTATTATAATCTAAGTTTGAACATTATTTGTTTATACAAAAGAGCGTTTTTATTTTTAGATTAATTTAGCATCCTTGTGTTTAATTACTCTAAAAAGAGAATTTATATATTTGTATTTTTTTTAATAAATTTAATTATATTTATGGATGCCCAAAAAACAAAACTAGATTTTTAAGTTTTTTACCATATTTATCCTTTTTAATTATATTTGCATATTTAGGCTAAATCTTTAAATTGATCACAGTAGGACCTTAGTGCTGCTCTTAATCCTTTTTTGGCAAGTGACACAATAAGCTTCACAGATATATGTGTAGGAATACCTAAACATGATATTATCTCTTTAAAGTATTAAATGAATATATCAATCATATCTTCTATTCGATCAGCTGCTTTTTTAGCCTGATATTTACGTAATCCCTTTAGGAGATTACCATTACCTGTATGTATAAAATACATTGCTACAACCATTTGTAAAATTAAGTATCTATCTAAAGCTTTGCTGGATCTGACTTGTTATCCTTGTAAAGCAAGATAATTTTTATCTGTTCTAAAATAGATTTCGATTTCCCATCTTTTCGAATAATAATTTAGAATTTCTTCATTACTTAGCTCCATATCTGTGTAAATAAAAGCTTTTGCTTTATATATATCTTGACTTTCCTTAACGCAAATAAGGGCAACCGCATTGTCGATAAAATTAAGATTACCTTCATATCTATAAACACGATAATTTTGTTTTTTAATGGTAACAACTTTTTTATCTGTATTTTTTATAAAATTTAAAAACATTTTTATTTTATTTTTAATGCCCAAAGGAAAAATAACAATATCTATTTTTAATGCACCTATAAAATGAAATCCTTTTTTTAAGCTTGTTTCGATTATCTTTTTTGAAATATACCAGGAATCTACGCAAACATATGCTTTACGATCTGGCTCAGGAACACTAGATATGATATCGCAAGCAGTATCCATTTTATTAATTTCTGTTTTATTAGCACGTTTAACTTCTATAGGATAGATTAAACCATCTGTACGGAACATAGCTTGAACAATAGAATGACCATATAAACGTCTTTTATCTAGATTAGAATAATGATAACCAGTTGCTTGCATAGGGTATTCAGCTGATGATGATGGCTTTGTCTTATGGCATACTGTATCGTCAATTATCAGAAAGTAAGGTTTATTTTTTATCTTAGCTTGATGGATAATTTCTTTATAAGCAACGTGTTTTATGGCTTTACTAAGTATTTTTTCATCCCATTTTGAATTAGTCATCATATTGCTTATCGTTTGTCGAAACCTATTATAAAAGCTTTTTTTATGAATATCTGACAAAGTTCCGTTAAAGTTTTGTGACAACATACCATCAATAATCTGCAAAATATGATTAAAAACAGATGAAGTAAATTGGGATATTAACCCCAATTTACGAAAAAATTTGACCAAATGAGATTTATTTTTTAACCTACAATTAATAGACATTCTTTATCCTCCTGTTGGATTTTGTTAGGACACTTATATTCTAAACAGGTGATAGAGGAATGTCTATTTTTGTTTGTAAAATCTTAAAATATAATATATTGTAAACTTTGGAAATATAATAATATTTTATTATTTTTATTAATAATTTATATGTTTTTGCTTTTTTTGCATGTGCAGATCCTCCTATTGTATTTTGTTATAAAACTTAAATTTTACACGGAACGAAGAATGTCTATTTTATTTATAAAATCTTAAAATATAAGATATAGCAAAATTTATAAAAGTAATAATATTTCATGTTTTGTTATTAGCAGTTTCAGTTTTTTTAATTTACAATTGAATATTAAAAATCAATATGTTATATTATTTGTAATATTTAACATTAAATACAAAGGAGAATTTTATTTATGAAAAAAAAATATATATTTATAGGTGTTATGTTTTCGTCATTTTTGTTAGCTCAAAATGATGCAAATGCTAATGATCCATTCACGAAGTTGTTTAGTAATATAATATCTAAATCTCCGACTAGTTCGAATCTTACTAGACAAGGTGCTTTCAGAAGAAATCATGGTAATGGTTCCTCGTCCAAAATGGCCCCATCGAATCTTAAGACTAACATCCAAAATGCTTTCATTATTGGAGAGGATGTTAGTAGTGCCATATCTAATAATAAATTCACAAATATTAACCCTAAGACTATTAATGAAGATATAGTCACGCTAAAAAAGCAAGAATGGAGGGAAATGGCGGGTATTAGACGTGAGATATCTGAGAAAAAAATAAAAGTAGAAGCAAGCTATGGTCATGTACAAAAAATGGCCCAAAAGGATTTAGAAGCTCTGAATAATCTAGAAACAACACGTATGAATAATCTTATTAAGTTTGAAGAAACTGTAGAAAACCTCAGAAATAAACCCGAAGAGCTTCAGAAGTTTATAGCAGATACAGCAGCGCGTAAAATCAAAGAGATTTATATTGAAGGTAAGCTATACCATTTAGATATCCAATCAAAAATACAGGATAAGACACTACTACAATTTAATGAAAAAAAGTTCATAGCTCTACAGAATAAAAATGCAGAACTGACAGATATATTACAAAGGAATAGAAAAATTGAGCATGCAGAACTTGAATTTAATACACAGGGATCAAATCACTCTACTCCATCGCAAAAAACCTCTATAGAAACGAGTGACTATGCCAAGATTGAATTCAATACAAAACCACAGGATAAGCCTCCTACTCTTCCTCCTAAGAAAAAAAATATGAAAACCAATTTAGATGTACAATCACAAATACAGGGTAATAAACAAAAAGAAGTTAATCATACAACACTTGCATTTAATACATCGGAAAAAACCTCTATAAGCAATAAGAATGACTATGTCAAGATTAAAAAGGATAATACTCCCAATCCTCCTAGGAGAAGAATATGAAAACCAATTTTTGATATTTTTCTGTATATAGATTCACTTTTATGTAATTACTGTCCTTAGGACTTATCCAAGAATACTAATATATCCTATTAGAACAGATTATTGTAAATTTTATAAAAAAGCTTAAAATACACAACAAAGCTGCCTTTTATATATTTTTTAGGACATATCAATACTAATGTTGTAATTATTTTAATATTAATAATTCTAGATCAAAATACATATTTTTTATTAATAGTTTTAATTTTATACTAAAAAATAAATTAATTTAAAATTATTTTATCCATTTTTAATTTTTTTAAATTAAAAATATAATATATATCAAAAATCACAATATAAATATAACTTTGTGATTTTTGATATATATTACTATAGAATTTTATATTCAAAAGAGAGGATTAAACATATATGTATAAATATAAATGCTTAAATATGTAATATTCCAAAATAGCAGCATTTGATGAAGGTAAATTCATGTCTGCTATCGGTGTAGATAAAATCATCTTTGAAAAAATAGTTAATAGAGTTAGAAAAATAGATTTAAAGACCAAAAGAAAAGATGGAAGGCAAAATATACTCGACCCTGAAAATCAAGTATACTTATTTTTAATAATTTTTTTCTTGGTCTTAAAAATAGAATGATTGCATAAATTTTTGGTATTAGTAAAAAAACGGTTAATAACACCATAAAAAAGATACAAGGTATAGCCAAGAAAGTATTATCCAAAAGATATCCTGCAAATCAGAGCCCATATTTTTCATCTCTCATATTTGGTTTGTTTATATTCGATTGTACTGAAGTGCGCATAGAAAGAACAAAAAAAGATAATAAAAAATATGAATCTGGAAGAAAAAAATATCCAACAATGCAGTCTTGCCTTGCAATTTGTGCTGAAATAGCTTCTATTGGCTACACAAATTTCGCAGCTGGTAGTGTACATGATTTTAAGCTTTTTAAAGATTCGTAAATTCCATAGTTACCTGAATATTCCCCTTTAATCGCTGATTTAGGCTTTCAGGGCTTACAAAAGCTATTTCTATACGTGATTTTACCATATAAAAAAATTAAGTTAAATAATTGGACTCAGAAACAAAAGGAATATAATCAAAAAATTTCTCGTAAAAGATCATTGGTAGAAAGAGTTATAGGTTGGTTAATAAGATTTAAGATTATTTCTAATAGATATCGTAATAATCCTAAAAAATTTCCAGAACAATTTGATTTAATATGCGCAATGTTTAATGCTCACCTAGCTTTAGGGAAATTCCAAGAAGTTAAAGAAGATAAAAAAGCAAGCTAAATAGTAAAATTAAAAATTATGACAATTTACATATGTATTAGTTAGGTGCTTTTAATAGAATTTAATTGTTTATAACTACAAAAATGACAAATTAAACCTATTAATAAAATACCTAAAAAAAAATCTTCGTTTTTTTATATTTTACTGTACATGCAAAAAAAGCAAAAAAATGTAAATTATTAATCAAAATAATAAAATGTTATTATATTCTAAAGTTTATAATATATTATATTTTAAGATTTTACAAACCAAAATAGACATTCCTCTATCGTCTGTGTAGAATATAAGTGTCCTAAAAAAACACAACAGGAGGATAGCGAATGTCTATTAATTGCAGGTTAACAAATAAATCTCATTTGGTAAAATTTTTTCGTAAATTGGGGTTAATATCGCAATTTACTTCATCTTATAGGTGCATTAAAAATAGATATTGTTATTTTTCCTTTGGGCATTAAAAATAAAATAAAAATGTTTTTAAATTTTATAAAAAATACAGATAAAAAAGTTGTTACCATTAAAAAACAAAATTATCGTGTTTATAGATATGAAGGTAATCTTAATTTTATCGACAATGCGGGTGCCCTTATTTGCGTTAAGGAAAGTAAAGATATATATAAAGCAAAAGCTTTTATTTACACAGATATGGAGCTAAGTAATGAAGAAATTCTAAATTATTATTCGAAAAGATGGGAAATCGAAATCTATTTTAGAACAGATAAAAATTATCTTGCTTTACAAGGATAACAAGTCAGATCCAGCAAAGCTTTAGATAGATACTTAATTTTACAAATGGTTGTAGCAATGTATTTTATACATACAGGTAATGGTAATCTCCTAAAGGGATTACGTAAATATCAGGCTAAAAAAGCAGCTGATCGAATAGAAGATATGATTGATATATTCATTTAATACTTTAAAGAGATAATATCATGTTTAGGTATTCCTACACATATATCTGTGAAGCTTATTGTGTCACTTGCCAAAAAAGGATTAAGAGCAGCACTAAGGTCCTACTGTGATCAATTTAAAGATTTAGCCTAAATATGCAAATATAATTAAAAAGGATAAATATGGTAAAAAACTTAAAAATCTAGTTTTGTTTTTTGGGCATCCATAAATATAATTAAATTTATTAAAAAAAATACAAATATATAAATTCTCTTTTTAGAGTAATTAAACACAAGGATGCTAAATTAATCTAAAAATAAAAACGCTCTTTTGTATAAACAAATAATGTTCAAACTTAGATTATAATAAACTTTTAAAGTTAATTTTTGAAAATAAAAAATTATGGCCTATTTTTTTTGGCAAGTACAGTAACTTTATGTGATCAAATAAATATTATTTAGTCAAATTTTTTAATAAATTGGTTTCCGTATTTCGATTTTTTGCACCTGTTTTTAATTCTCTTTTGCATATTATGGATGGTACGCTCAAGCTTTAATGGAAATTTTTCCTATATTCATAAAAAAAATTTTATAATATGATTCTTCATATAATTAGTTATATTATTAAAAAATACTTAAATTTTAAAAAATCATTTATAAAGAAGTTATTTTGCAAGCTAAGAGAAAAAATAAACCTTGCTTTCTGATTATTAATCATACTATATGTTATAAGACAAGGCTATTATCATTAGTTCAATAGTTTTTGGATAAGAAGCTAGTTACTATTATTCTGATTTAGATAAAAAAGTGTATAGGCGCATTCTATTTTTAAATCTATGTTATATAGCGATGGGGTAAGCTATACTGTAGAATTTAAACTTGATTATAAATGAAAAAATAAAATAAAATAAAACTAATATTAATTGCAATGATATATTTATCCTACCCATTACGAATCAAAAAGCATACTTAACTTGTTCAAGAATCAATGTGAAGAGAGTTTAAGTGTCTAATCGAAGTCACTAAAAGCTATGATGAGCTTGTCCGATAACCCATGTTAAATAGTTTTTAAGAACTTAATTTAATGCAAAAAAAGCTATGGTAATAGCTATTTTGGTGTTTAAATTACACCATTATTAATCGTCTATATTAATATTTCTGGACAAGTTCGATAATTTCTATTTTTGTGTTTAAATTTCATTAATAGTGTAAGATATAAAAAAACGAAGATTTTTGTTTTAGGGATTTTATTAATAGGTTTAATTTGTCATGTTTGTAGTTATAAACAATGAAATTCTATTAAAAGCACCTAACTAATACATATATAAATTGTCAGAATTTTTAATCTTACTATTTAGCTTGCTTTTTTATCTTCTTGGAATTTCCTTAAAGCTAGGTTAGAATTGAACATATTGCATATCAAATTTTTTTAGATATTTTTTGGGATTGTTACTATATCTATTAGAGAGCTTGTCCAATAACCCATGTTAAAGGTAGTTTAAGAACCTAATTTAATTCACAAAAATCTATGATAATGGCTATTTTGGTGTTTAAATTACATCATTACTAATCGGCTATATTAGCAATAAATACTAATAATCTTAATCTTGTATATCATTATTACTAGATAAATCTGTTATTATAAAACTGAAAAATAAAATAAAAAAAGAATCCCTTTGATTTAGAGGGATTCTTTCTCTTTTGTTTCAGCATTATTAGATTTTAAGATAGGCTCTTTTATTGGTGTATTTTGGATTTTCAAGTTATTTCTTTCATTAACATCTTGATCATCGTCCATCATACCACGCATAGCACCCTTAAAATTACGCAGGGTTTTTCCTAAGGCTACACCCAATTTAGGTAATTTTTTTGGCCCGAACAATAACAAGGCTACTACAAGGATCATAACCAATTCCATACCGCTTATATTCATAAAATACTCCTTCAGAAGATATTTGAATAGATAAAACCTTGTTTATTAATTTTATTTATTTTGTTTCTTATTTATTGTTTTTATTATTTTCTTTTTGATTTTTGCTATTTATGTTCTTTTTTCTATTTTTTTGTTTTTTTGCCCAGAACCATATACCAAAAATACCTATGGCTACTAGTATAATAATTAAACTGGACTCTAGGTGGATTACTTCTCGCCATTCTCGCCAATTATCACCCAAGGTATAACCTACAGATATAAATAAGAGGGACCAAGGGATAATAGCAGCTGTGGTTAGAAGAATAAAACTATTTAATGACATTTTTGTAATTCCTGCTGGTATAGAAATAGCATGTCTAACTATCGGTATAAAGCGAGCAATGAAGATAGCTACTGTTCCATATTCTGTAAACCATTTATCGGCATATGCAAGGTGTTTTTTATTTATTAACAAATATTTTCCGTATTTTTCTAAGAACGGACGACCTCCCCAGTAACCTAAAGCATATAGGAATACTTGTGCTAAAACACCTCCAATAGTTCCAGCAACAAGAGCACTGATGAAGCTTATATCACCACGCCATACTAAAAAACCACCATAAGCTAAAGCTATTTCACTAGGGATAACTTCTACCATTAAAGCTAAGGCTATACCGTATGCGCCTAATCCCTGGAAAGTAGACCAAATATTATCTATCCACGACAGCGAAAATATTTCTATGGGTTTTTCCTCCGTCTGAGACATAAAATTATTATTTTATAATAAATGAAATGAACAAAATAAATTTTTTGATAAACTATACTATTATCAAAGAAAGATATTAATCTTTGAAAATAGTATAGCAATTTCAGAGGTTGATTTGCAAATCAAAATGACTTTTTTTGATATTTAAGTATTTATTTTTTTATAAGATAAATTCAAAAAGACTCCGATACAAGTTTTCCTTGCATAAACTGTAGCAGATATTCTTTTCCTCCCGCTTTTGAATCCGTACCTGACATATTAAAACCACCAAATGGATGTACACCGACCAGTGCGCCTGTACACTTACGATTTAGATATAAGTTGCCTACATGAAAAACTTCTTTTGCTTCTTCAAGATGTAACCTGTTATTACTAATTACTGCGCCAGTTAGACCATAAATAGTATTATTAGCGATTTTAAGTGCATCATCAAATGATTTTGCTCTATGGAAGGCTACGACTGGACCAAAAATCTCTTCTTGAGAAATTCTTGCTTGAGGATCTACGTCGCCAAAGATGGTTGGGGGAACAAAATAGCCATTATTTTCATCTATTTTCACAGGTTCTCCACCTGTTAATAGTAAGCTTTCTTTTTTACCAATCTCAAGGTAAGAAATAATTTTTTCATAAGCCCTGGATGTAATAATTGGACCAATATTTGTATCAGGATTTTCCGCTGGACCTATTTTTAAGGTTTTGGTTTTTTCTAAAACGTTAGCCAAAACCTCTTCATATACTTCATGATGAATAATAGCCCTTGAACAAGCAGAACACTTTTGTCCAGAAAAACCAAATGCTGATTGTACAATTGCATTAGCAGCTAACTCAAGATCTGCTTCTTTATCTACAATTATAGCATCTTTGCCACCCATTTCCGCTACAACACGTTTTAACCATTTTTGTTTTTCATTACGTTTGGCAGCCATTTCATTTATTTGTAAACCTACTTCTTTAGAACCTGTAAATGAGATAAAACGCGTATCTTGACTATTAACTAAATATTCACCTATCTCCTTGCCATCTCCAGGTACGCAATTTACAACACCAGGAGGTAGACCGGCTTCCATTAACAAATTCATAAAATGGATCGCAATTACAGATGTAGGAGAAGCCGGTTTAAGGACGACAGTATTTCCGCTTACAATAGCAGCTGATGTCATACCTACCATAATAGCTAAAGGGAAATTCCAAGGTGGTATAACAACACCTACCCCTAAAGGGATATATGTTAATTCATTTCTTTCATTTTCATAAGGTGTAATCGGATCTGCTTGGGCAAATTTCAAAGCTGATCTACCATAAAATTCGAGAAAATCAATTGCTTCTGCAGTATCACCGTCAGCTTCAGCCCATGTTTTACCTGCTTCATACACCATCCAAGCAGAAAATTCATGACGTTTTTTTCTTAATAAAGCAGCGGTTTTAAACAAGACATTTGCTCGTATAGAGATAGATATTTTTTTCCATTCCTGAAAAGCTATGACAGACGCTTGTAATGCTTGCTCAGCTAATTTAATATCACAACTTCCTACGATGCCAACAATTTCTTTTGGGTTAGCTGGATTGATTGAATTGATTATTTCAGAAGTTTCTATTTCTTGACCATTAATAATCGGTTTGTACTTCTTGCCAAAAGATTTTTTAACTTTATGTAAAGCTTCTTTAAAAGCTATTTGTTCATTTTTATCATTGAAATTAGTAAAATGTGCATTTTTAAAATTAAGCATTACATCACCTTCTTAGATTTATTTTTTTAACACGAAATTATTGTAGATTACTTTAATATATCAATGAACGATTTTTATATTAATTAATACTTTGTTTAAAATATTTTTTATTGATTTATTTAATTTAATCAACTTATTTTCATTAATAATTCATTTGCATAAATGAAATAAATAACATATATAAAATAAATAACACAAATAACTTATTTTCATAAATTTCATTTTAAAGGAACGAATTATTTTTTAATAATATATCATGCTAATAGGAGTTAGTACGAAGATAGGGGGTCACCTTTATGTCTATAGTGCGCAATTCCATTATTAGTATTGCGCAAACATCCCTTATTTCATCATTAGCCAACAAATATGGTTTGAGATTAGGGGCATCACGTTTTGTGGCAGGTAATGATTTGGAGACAGCGATGAGTGTTGTTAAACAGCTTAATCAGGATGGTCGTTTAGCCACCATTGATCATTTAGGAGAAAGCGTTACTAAATTAAAATTGGCCCAAAAATCTGCCGATGAAGTGATTGCTGCGTTAAATGCTCTGTACAAGGATGATCTTCATTTAAATAATTACGTATCTTTAAAATTAACTCAACTAGGTCTAAATATTGATCCTAAAATTGCTTTAGAGCATATGGATAGAATTGTTTATCATGCAAAAAATAATAATTGTTTCATTTGCATAGATATGGAAGATTATGCTTCCTTAGGACCTACATTAGAAATTTTAAACATTTTGATTGATCGCTACGGTGAAAAATATGTAGGTACCGTTATGCAATCTTATCTTTTAACAGCAGCACAACATCAACAAAATTTAGCGAAAAAAAATGTTGCGTTAAGAATAGTTAAAGGTGCATATAAAGAGTCTCCTTCCGTAGCTTTTCCCAAAAAGCAAGATGTAGATACCAATTATATATATCTTGTACAAACACATTTGAATGCAGGCGTTTATACAGCAATAGCTACGCACGATGAGAGCATTATTCAAATATTAAAACAATGGATTAAACAGGAGAACATATCAAAAGACTTGTATGAATTTCAAATGCTTTATGGAATTTCTGTTAAATTACAACAAACATTGGTCGAAGAAGGATATAAAGTTCGTGTATATATACCATATGGCAAAGATTGGTACGCATATTTCACCAGAAGAATAGCAGAAAGACCTGCCAACTTTCTATTTGTTTTACGCAATATTTTCCGTCAATAACTTTTTATTATTTTAACAAAGGCAACAACTGGTATTTTTTATTATTTTTATAAATAAAACATATATTTAATAAATTATTAAACAAAAAAACTTTAACAAAACAACTTTATATATTTTTGCATAATATAATTTGCATTTATTAATGCAAATTATATTATGCAAATCATTTTTCATTATTTGACATATCGTTTATTTTAGCAGCTTATAATCGCTTTAATTTTTACTTATATCTTTATTTACTTTACGCATCGATTCTCAGTTTTTAATTTTAAGTTCTCATTTTTGTTTTTGATTTATATATTTTTTCGCATTAAATATCACGATTATACAATCAATTATGATATATTTTTAGTTTGATATTTATTTGTAATATAATTATTTATTAAAATAAGCTATACAAGTTAACTATTGGATGTTTGCTAATGAGGGTATATTTTTGATAGAATTGCTACGTTAAAGTCATTTTTTCAAAAAAAACCTGAAAATTTTAAAAATAATAACACGCATCTTGGAGTTGTGTAAGTTGTATAAACTAGTTAGAAATAATGATATGGTGTTCGATAGTTTTTTATATAAATGTGCTTATATTCAAAAAAATAAATTCAATACAATGGTTAAAAAAAAGCGCATTCATATTCATAATCACAAAAATATAATTTATATTAATGATAATAAAAAGCACATTCATATGCAGGATAATAAAAAGAAATTTAATACAAAAAATAAGATGGAGGATCACAACATGTACAATTCTTCTTTGCCCATCAATGTTTTATCTAAGGACAAGCCAGCTTTAAACCGTGTTTTCCAAAATGATTTTTCTGAAAATATTTCTTCACATCTTAATAGTTCTCCTGCTGAACGTTTTGCGCAAACGATGATCGAGCAAATTGATCATTTGCATAATGAAGAGGTATTTCCTTCAGGATCATCTTGGTTAAATACCACGAAGATGTCTGAAACGTTTTATTTTCCGTGTTCTGTTCATTTTGATAAGGATGATTTTTCTGCCCAAAAATCTTTAAAGTCGTCATATTACTGTAATATTATGAATATAAATGATAAGGATGATTTGAATAATTTAATTAATCTCGATAGACATCAATGTGTTCCTTTTGATAAGGATGATCTTTTGTGTCCTTCTACAGATTATAAAATAAAAACATCTTATCTTTCTTCGTGTGAAGCACCTGATATGCTTTATTTAGTAAGTGATGATGTTAAGGAAGAAATATGTAAAGAACAAGTTTTGAAAAAGTTTGTTAATGTATATGGCGACTTTGATTATTCAATTAAACTGAATATTCCGAAGTTTAAGATTTTATGTCCTTTAACCGGACAATCAGAATTCGTCAAACTTCATATTCGTTATATTCCGGATGTTTTTTTATTAGATCATCAATCACTTAAAGATTATTTAACACACTTTGGTTATGATGATAATTTTGGTGAAAATTACATCATGGTTATTATGGAAGATTTGTATAAAATAATAGAACCTAAATATATTGAAGTTTGTGGTAAATTTACACCTCGTTGTGGAATTGGTTTTGATTCTTACGCTAGCTATGGTCGTCCGGGTACCATGTGGGAGCGTAGGGCTGTGCATTATTTACCATGATTTGGTTTAGATAGTAGTTCTGTTAGCTATTGAGATTGCAATTACTGTCATAAAATGAATTTTAAGGAATATAAAAGACAGTATGCTTTTGATTGGTTATTTTGACTTTATTTATTTTTTGATTTTATCAAAAGTTGTAATTTTTAAAATAAAATATTTTTTTAAAAATTAACATAAACCTGATATATTTTAGGACGCTTTGTAAAATTATGACGCGTTATTTTAAAAATTAATTTTTTAAAATAACAAAGCAGAATAAATAAATATCAAACTTTTGTGGTAAATACAACCAATAAATAGTATATAACAAAGTCTTAAGTAATAAAAAAGAACATCTGTCAGAAAAATCTTTATTTAATTTGACATATCTAAAATAGGCAAATTTTGATTTGCTAATATAATTTGAATATGCTAGTATGAGTGTCGCGTTGTTGTTCCGGTATCTTACTATTGCAGATATATTTTAGCAAATTTGTTATATAAAACTTACTTTTGTTTTTTTTACATATTTCGGTTTTTTTTTGGGGAATATTGGTTCTTTTAGATATTTTTGACCACTTGGCAGTTTTTTTACTATAAAATGGAATTCCGGACAATATACACGCATATTAAGTTGGCAAATGGGAACAGTAGGGTTTTTGATTTTTACGCAGTTATTCAAGTATATTTATATGTCTAAAAGATCTTTGTTTTTAGGCCGATACAGTAATTTAAATATTTAGAATGTTGCTTCTTTTCTCCCTATACTGTGTAGCAATCAAACGTAGCGAAAATTCGTTTGTGTGGTTTGCTCCCATATTGCCCTAAAATATAATTGAGCAGTTAAGGAGTTGACTAAATTGAAAAAAATTGCATTTTTGTTTTTTGCGACAGCGATGATTGTGTCGCCTTTAAGTTTAGTTCAGGGTGAGCCAGTAGTAGAGGGATCAGTTATTGGGTCAGACTCAGCAGTGACAGCAGATTCTGCTAATAAACCAGCAGAAACTGCTAAACCAGCAGAAACTGCTAAACCAGCAGAAACTGCTAAACCAGCAGAAACTGCTAAACCATCAGAAACTGCTAAACCATCAGAAACTGCTAAACCATCAGAAACTGCTAAACCATCAGAAACTGCTAAACCATCAGAAACTGCTAAACCAGCAGAAACTGCTAAAACAGCAGAAACTGCTAATCCACAAGCATCAGCTAAATCAGAAGCTACCGCTTCTGGTAGTGCTAATGCTGCCGCTTTTGCTTCTTCTTCCAATGCGGCTATTGCTAAAGAACAAACTTCTTCATCTATTGCTTCATTCAACATAGGTGTTTCTGAACACGGTCGATTAAGTTTTGAAAGTGTTAAAGTACCAGTTACTGATTTATCTTTTGAATTGATACAAAAAGACAACAAAGAAATTGTTGATAATTGTATTGCTAAAGTAGTTAGTAATGCAGCAGATATTTGTGTTAATAGCAATTTAAAAGATGGTACTTACATTGCTCGTATGACTGTTTATAGCAAAAATGAATCTGTTTACAAAACAGTAGACACTTATGTTAAAGTTTCAAATGGCAAAGTTAAATTTACAGACAAATACATTTTAGCAAGTCGTGTGGCTGCTGCTGAGACACGTGCAGCCCGTAGTAAATCTAAAAGCATGGTACACAGAACAACTACAACCACAACTACTTCTAGCGCGCCTTCCGCTAAGTCATCTGCAACATTACCTGATACAGCAACCGGATATAACAATTATATGTTGATTTCTGCAGGAGCTGTAGCTATGGGTGCAGCTGCATTATTCTTTATCCGTGGACGTAGATCTGCTAAAGGTATTAATTAGTCTAATTTACGTATTGTTATGAATTGTTTTTAAGTACAAAAAGAGGATCTATATTACATAGGTCCTCTTTTTGTACCTTTTTATATATTTATATAATATTTTAAATATATGTATAATTTTCATTTAATTTATTTCTCAATAAACATAAATTTAGATATATAAAATTTGGTAGCATTATTTGTTTTTATATTTTTTTAAATTTTTTAATTATACATAAATTCTTAAAAACTACATTATAATAGATATAAAAAATGATTAAATACATATTAACAGTTGCAAAAGTTTGTGGCACTGATTAAAATAAAAAACAACTTATAGTTGCATACTTAGAACGTTATCTAAAAGATTTTTATAGCTAATTAGTGCAGATGATTCATTATTATTGTTAATTTTAAAATTTTATAAAAATATCAAAATTAATAAACGAGATGTTTTTTATATATTTTTTAATACATATAAAAAAGTATTTTTTAATTATTTGAATATAACTAATTTTGAATCAAGATACATATATTTTATTAATAGTTTGTAAGTTCATACTAAAAAAACCATATAAAAATTCTTTTATCACTTTATGTTTTTTTAAATTTAAATATATATAAATAAAATATAGCACTTTACCTAAAACTAATAATAAACAACCATAATTTACACGACCTGTTGATATCAGTATTTGCAGGTAAGTACATTGAAAGAAAAAGAAATGCTGTTAAATCAAACATATATATAAACCAGATCAATCAGACTTTGATCTTAGCCGAATCCAAAAACAACTAATCATGGTATAGAGAAAATTCATCCAAAATTAATTTTCAATTTTTCCCTTCATTTTTTGGCACGTATAGCTTGCTAATTTATGGCTAATACGATAATATTTTATTCTTTTTAATTTTTAGAAATAATTTTAAAAATTAAAAATCAAAAATAAGTATATTTTAAATAAATGTCCAACTCAAACGTAGAAAATATTATACTTTTTCAACAAAAGGGGTTTTTTCAAATTAAAAATTTTTTTAAAACTAAAAATATCAAATTGTTATCAGCAGCTCTATTATTATATGGAGGCACTTCATTTAATAGCTATTTTGATAATAGTATAGCTAGTTATTATGATAAATCGCATTTTTTATTATTATCTAATGCATTATCTACCCGTTCAGTATCAAATATTAATTTCATAGAACAGCAAATTGATAAGGATGTTTCCGACATGAAGAACAAGTTATCAAATATCAAAAATACATTTTATCATCTAGCAAGTTGGCCTACTATAAAATTTAGCAGTTATCATCCTGATGAGTACCAAGATTGGTTTGGTTGGGGTACGGCGACATATAAAGGAACTATACTGGCAAAAATATATAATTTAAGTAAAAAGCTATTAGAATATTTTGATGATCCGAAAAAAAACCCTAATATAGTTCTATTATTAGCTAAAAAATTCTTGGATATAGATTGGAAATATGGATTAAAAGTTTTTAATACTTACGAAAAAGAACTAAAGAAACCATTATCGGAGCAAGATTTCATCCCAACTTTTTGGACTTTTTGGGATTCATTACAGAATTTTCATCGTGAAATGGACAAAGAGATTTCCGATGATTTAAACACCATAGATCATTTAAACAGCGAAATTAATCAAATTATAAGATTATTCCTAGACAAATTATCAAAGGATGAGTATTTCCGCAGGGATATAGCCCAAACAAATTTATCATCTGTGCATTCAACTGATAAGTTAATTTCATTGGGAGATTTTGGTGATTCCGTTTATGTACGCTTTATTAGGGAAGAAGGATTAACAAATATGAATGAAATAGGATTAATTTCATTTGTAAACGGGAGAGGATATACTTTTTGGATTCCCTTGAATAATTTAGAGAGATCAAATACTCGTTTATTGGTTAAGGGTATTTACCAATCTTCAGTTAAAAATATAGGTGTTATAAAACTCGATTCTGATATTATAGATAAAATATCGTATTCATCATCATTATTTAAATTTACTAATAAAATATATGAATCTAAACAAAAAAGCGAAGAAATTGAAATTGAAAATAGAATTAAATCAGAGTTTGAAAACCACGAGCAATCTTTTTCTAATTTCACTTCTAATTGGTTATTTTTAGGGATAAAGGAGATAGTTTTAAAGAAAATATTAACAATTTGGGATGTCGGAAATTCCCAGCCATTTTCCAATTCATATACTGAATTAATAAAATTGCAAAATTATTATATTAATTTTATAAAAAATAGTTCAGGGGAAAATATAGTACTTTCTTCAAAAAAATTAAATGAAAGGATTACTGAAATTGTAGATAATATATATAGATATGCTAATGATTCAGAAAAAGAACGACTGTTAAAAATTAAATCCCAAAAAACAGATGGGACATTCTCTACAGAGGATATTGAATTTTTAGATGCTTTTTTTCTTAGAAAAAGAAGAGAAATATTTGCTTATCTAGCTAATAATATATATTCGGATTCTAATTTGCTTCAAAATATATTTAAAAACAAATCTGATCTCCAGCTATGGCCCTTAAATAAAAAATATAAAGAAGAAATGATGAAAAAAATTCGTAACTTCAATACAGAATTAATAAAGATCATGGGTAACACGACATACGATGATATTTTATTGAAACAGGAAATAAATAAAAAAATAAATTCCCTAGATAACTTAAAAACTTCTTTAAAACCAACCATCTTGAATTCTTTTAATTTTATTAGAGAAGCCTTTTCTTGCAATGAAATTAAAACCAAAAATTTAAGAAACAAAAGACAGACATCATCATTAGTTGATTTTTGTTCTTCGGCCATTGCAGATTTAAAAGATATAGATGGGATTATAAATAGAGCTGATAGCCGATTTACATCAGATATTCGAACGCCTGAAGAAATAACTAGATTATTAGATATCGAGAGGACAAATCGTGCTTTAAGTTATTTACATGAAGCTTCGATAAATATGAATCAGATGATTGATCAGCAAGTTGAATTAGAAGGAGCAGTAGGGGGGAGAATAGATCAGGATGACTATGATTATGATGATATTGGTTTAATGGAAGAACCTTTAGTATTAGATATTGATTCTCAAGAGGAATATTTACCTGAATTGACCAGCAGAATTTTGGATATTCTAGGGTATAATTTTGATGGTGCTATATCTTTGGATCCGCAAGCGGGTGTTTTATATTCGCAGGCATACTTTTTGTTATACAAAATGGTTTCCCATTATTCCGAATATGATATTTGGTCAAAGGCTTTAGAGGAACACAATAAGGATTTAGAGGAACTCGAGAAAAATCCTCCGGCAGATAAAGGTTCCCCAGAAACTCATCAAAAGTATAATGAAAGCTTGCAATGGTATAGAGACTTGATTTCTAATCATAAAATAAGGTTATATCATATAGAAGCTGTTTTACAGCGCTTCCGTGTGCAACTTTATAATTGGAGGTTAAAAACACCGACAAAGAAAAAAGAAGGTAATAAAGAACTTTGATAAAATCTTTGCTTGCAAAAAAAAATAAGGACATAATTTTTGATTTTTAAAAATGAACTAAAAAAGGTTTTATCATATAAGTTGTAATATTATTTTTTTATACCAAAGAGCGTTTTTATTTTTAGATTAATTTAGCAGCTTTATGCTTAATTACTGGACTTGTCCAGAAATGTTAAATATTCCATTATTCATGGGATAATTAGAACTCCAAAATAGCCGTTATTATAAGCTTTTTGTGTTTTATTTTAGATTTTGCATCTCCCTTTTACATAGGTTTTTGGACAAGTCCACTATAAAAAAAGAATTTATATATTTTTATTGTTATAATAAATCAGATTATATTTACATATGGCCAAGAAACAAACCTAAAAATCTAGGTTTGCTTACTATTTAATGGTAACAACTTTTGCATTTGTATTTTGCTGTACCCTTTAAAAATATTTTGATTTGTTTTTTGATACCTCAAGGATAAATAACAATATCGATTTTGAATGCACCTATAAAATGGAATCCTTGTTTAAGCTTGTTTCGATTATCTCTTTTTAAATATACCAATAATCTTTTAAAAAATATTATTTTATATCCAGAAAGGGTAGACTAGCTATAGTATTTAAAGCATCAACAATTTTTTATTCTTTGGACTTGTCCAAGAATGCTAATATAGACGATGAGTGCAGATTATTGGTAGTTATTGTCAATTTTAAAATTTTATTAAAAAAGCTTAAAATAAACAATAAAGCTGCCTTTTATATATTTTTTAAGATATATAAATACTAATGTTTTAATTATTTGAATATTGATAATGGACTTGTGCCTAAACTTTAATGCAATGTGTATTTGAGACTAATAAAGTGTTTTCAAAGATGTTATTATCATTACTTTCATGATTATATTTTATCATAAGTGTTAAAATATCAATAAACATGTTTTAATAAGGAAACTAAGTTTTACTTATTCCTCTTATATGTTTAATTTAATTATTTAAATTTAAATAATAGCTAAAATTATATTTATTTGATACAATTGATTGTTCGTGTAAATTGTCTGAATTTTTTAATTTATATTTTTGGATTTTATATAAATTTTTTGAATTTATCTAAAGATAAATGATGATTGAATATTGCTGAGATTAGATCAAATTGCTTTGAGAAATTTTTCAGTTTATTACGATATCTATTAGCAATAAGCTTGAATCTTTTTAGCCATCCTATAACTCTTTCAACTAAGGATCTTTCTTGGGATAAAATATGGTTATAGTCTTTTTCTTCTTGGCTTAAAACCTTGTATTTACTGTTTTGATAAGGTATAATCGCATACAAATGATATTGGTTTAGGCCTTTAAAACCTGAATCACCTAGCAACGTTGCGTTTTCTGATAATGGAATACGTGATTTTTTGTAAAGATTAAAATCATGTACGCTACCAGGAGCGTAATTTGTAAAATAAATCTTGGCAGTTTTAGAGCAAATTAAAATTAAGGATTTCTTACTTGTTTGTTTTTTACGTCCAGATAAATAGGGTTTGTAATTCACCTTAGGACGTTGAATGCATATTTCTGTACCATCTATAATGAATCTGCCATATGTTAAGCTAGGTAGATATTTTTTCATATTTTTAGGATTTTCTTTATTAAGTACTTTTGTTGCGACAGCTTGTACCTTTTTTATAGTTTTATTAACAGTACTGCTAGTAACATCGAAAGTTTTTGCAATACTTCTATAAGTACGACCAAAGAAAAAATTATGAAAAAACAATAACACTTGATTTTCCGGGTCAAGTATGTTTGGTCTACCCCCTTTTTCATGGTTTTTCAAGTCATATTTTCGCACACTTTCTACTATAATTGAAAAGGTTATTTTATCGACGCCTACGGCGGACATAAATTCTTTTTCTGTTAATTTTGCTATTTTTGCATATTCCATATTTACATATCTCTTGTTAATATTAGACATAGTTATCTGCTCTTTTCTTTTAGTGTTAAATTCCATATTAATAGTAGTATATATACATAAAAAAACCAACACAATTTAATAATAGTGTTGGTTTTTTTATGTATATAAAGAAATAGCATTTTAATTTAAAGATATCAAAACACAAAAATTTATCTTTTTTCATATCTTAATGAAATTCCAAAAAAATAATAATATATATAATATTTTTTAGTTTATTCAGATTATTATAACAATATAGCTCATAAATAAGAATAGATATTGAAATTTTATATTTTTAAAAAAATTTAAAAATATCCATAAATGACAATTGTTCGTCTTAAGCACATGTATTAAAGTTTAGGCACAAGTCCAATTATATATCAAAATGCATACATTTTATTAATAGTTTTAAGTTCATGCTAAAAAATAATTTTATCTCTTTATAATATTTTTGATATATAATACTATAAAATTTGATATTTAAAAGAGAGGATTAAGCATATATGTATAAATCTAAAGTTAAATACTTAAATATGGAATATTCCAAAATAGCAGCATTTGATGAAAGCAAATTCATGTCTGCTGTCGGTGTAGATAAAATCATCTTCGAAAAAATAGTTAATAGAGTTAGGACTTGTCCAAGAATGCTAATATCTGTACATGCAAAAAAAGCAAAAAAATTTAAATTATTAATAAAAATAATAAAATTTTATTATTTTTCCAAAGTTTACAATATATTACATTTTAATATTTTACAAACAAAAATAGACATTCATCTATCACCTGTGTAGAATATAAGTCTCCTAACAAAAAACAACAGGGGGGATAGAGAATGTCTATTAATTGTAGGTTAACAAATAAATCCCATTTGGTCAAATTTTTTCGTAAATTGGGGATAATATCCCAATTTACTTCATCTGTTTTTAATCATATTTTGCAGATTATTGATGGTATGTTGTCACAAAACTTTAACGGAACTTTGTCAGATATTCATAAAAAAAGCTTTTATAACAGGTGCCGCCAAACGATAAGCCATATGATGACTAATTCAAAATGGGATGAAAAAATACTTAGTGACGCCATAAACAATGTTGCTTATGAAGGAGTTATCAATCAAGCTAAGAGAAAAAATAAACCTTACTTTCTGATAATTGACGATACAGTATGCCATAAGACAAAGCCATCATCATTAGCTGAACACCCTATACAAGCAGCAGGTTACCATTATTCTAATCTAGATAAAAGAAGTGTATATGGTCATTCTATTGTTCAAGCTATGTTACATACAGATGGTTTAAGCTATCCTATAGAAGTTACACGTGCTAATAAAACAGAAAGTAATAAAATGGATACTGCTTGCGATATCATATCTAGTGCTCCTGAGCCAGATCACAAAGCATATGTTTGTGTAGATTCTTGGTATATTTCAAAAAAGATCATCGAAACAAGCTTAAAAAAAGGATTTCATTTTATAGGTTCATTAAGAATCGATATTGTTACTGTACTTGCCAAAAAAAATAGGCCATAATTTTTGATTTTCAAAAATTAACTTAAAAAGTTTATTATAATCTAAGTTTGAACATTATTTGTTTATACAAAAGATCGTTTTTATTTTTAGAGTAATTTAGCATCCTTATGTTTAATTAATCTAAAAAGAGAATTTATATATTTGTATTGTTATAATAAATTTAATTATATTTATAAATGGTCAAAAAACAAACCTAGCTTTTTTAGTTTTTTTACCATATCTATCCTTTTTAATTGTATTTGCAGATTTAGGCTACCTCTTTAAATTGATAACAGTAGGACCTTAGTGCTGCTCTTAATCCTTTTTTGGCACGTGATAAAATAAGCTTCACAGATATATGCGTAGGAACATCTAAATATGATATTACCTCTTTAAGGGATGAAATTAATATATCAATCATATCTTCTATTCGATCAGCTTCTTTTTTAGCCTGATATTTACGTAATCCCTTTAGGAGATTACCATTACCTGTATGTATACAATACATTGCTACAAACATTTGTAAAATTAAGTATCTATCTAAAGATTTGATGGATCTGACTTGGTATCCTTGTAAAGCAAGATAATTTTTAGCTGTTCTAAAATAGGTTTCGATTTCCCATCTTTTCGAATAATAATTTAGAATTTCTTCATTACTTAGCTCCATATCTGTGCAAATAAAAGCTTTTGCTTTAGATATATCTTGACCTTCCTTAAGACAAATAAGGGCAACTGCATTGTCAATAAAATTAAGATTACCTTCATATCTATAAACACGATACTTTTGTTTTTTAATGGTAACAACTTTTGTATCTTTATTTTTTTATAAAATTTAAAAAAATTTTTATTTGATTTTTAATGCCTAAAGGACAAATAACAATATCGATTCTTAATGCACCTATAAAATGAAATCCTTTTTTTAAGCTTGTTTCGATGATCTTTTTTGAAATATACCAAGAATCTACACAAACATATGCTTTGTGATCTGGCTCAGGAGCACTAGATATGATATCGCAAGCAGTATCCATTTTATTACTTTCTGTTTTATTAGCACGTGTAACTTCTATAGGATAGCTTAAACCATCTGTATGTAACATAGCTTGAACAATAGAATGACCATATACACTTCTTTTATCTAGATTAGAATAATGGTAACCTGCTGCTTGTATAGGGTGTTCAGCTAATGATGATGGCTTTGTCTTATGGCATACTGTATCGTCAATTATCAGAAAGTAAGGTTTATTTTTTCTCTTAGCTTGATTGATAACTTCTTCATAAGCAACATTGTTTATGGCGTCACTAAGTATTTTTTCATCCCATTTTGAATTAGTCATCATATGGCTTATCGTTTGGCGGCACCTGTTATAAAAGCTTTTTTTATGAATATCTTACAAAGTTCCGTTAAAGTTTTGTGACAACATACCATCAATAATCTGCAAAATATGATTAAAAACAGATGAAGTAAATTGGGATATTAACCCCAATTTACGAAAAAATTTGACCAAATGGGATTTATTTGTTAACCTACAATTAATAGACATTCTCTATCCCCCCTGTTGTTTTTTGTTAGGAGACTTATATTCTACACAGGTGATAGATGAATGTCTATTTTTGTTTGTAAAATATTAAAATGTAATATATTGTAAACTTTGGAAATGCAATAATATTTTATTATTTTTATTAATAATTTACATTTTTTTGCTTTTTTTGCATGTACAGTTAAAGAATTTGACTCAGGAACAAAAGGAGTATAATCAAAAAATTTCTCGTAAAAGATCATTGGTAGAAAGAGTTATAGGTTGGTTAAAAAGATTTAAGATTATTTATAATAGATATCGTAATAATCCTAAAAAATTTCCAGAACAATTTGATTTAATATGCGCAATGTTTAATGCTCACCTAGCTTTAGGGAAATTCCAAGAAGTTAAAGAAGATAAAAAAGCAAGCTAAATAGCAAAATTAAAAATTCCGACAATTTATATATGTATTAGTTAGGTGCTTTTAATAGAATTTAATTGTTTATAGCTACAAAAATTACAAATTAAACCTATTAATAAAATCCCTAAAACAAAAATCTTCATTTTTTATATTTTAACACTATTGATGGAATTTAAACACAAAAATAGCTATTATCATGGTTTTTAGTGCCTTTGATTAGACCCTTAAACTCCCTTCGCATTGATTTTTGGACAAGTCCAAGAACATATTTTTAAACCATCAGATTTTTTATAGTATTTTTCACTCATTATATATTTTTAGATTCATTTGGTTGCATTTATGTTTTTATAGAAATAATTGATAACAAAGATTCGTCAACAGACCTATTATAGTGTTATATTATGGTGGATTCATTATATTTTGGAAAATAAATTAAAACAACATGTTGCTATCAAAGTTATAATATGCTAAGATTGAAAAGTGTTGGAGATATCATTGAGTTTTTCCTTTGTAATCAAAGCTGTATATTAGCTTGGATTAAGCTTTTGGTTATTAAAATTTTTGTTTTTTAATAGGTAGTTTTTAGTTTTATATACCTTGGATTTTTAAAAGTGACTTTTATTATAAAAATTAATTATTTGAAAGGGCGTTTGTAAATTGATTAGAAAAATCAATTTTTTAGGATTGGTTGTTGCTTCTATGGCAACTACTTCACTTATTGCAGGATCTGTTTTTGCTTCACCTACTAGTAATTCTAGTACTCTTACTCCTACTACTCCTACTACTGCTAAAACTGAGGCTAAAACCGAAGTTAAAAAAGAAGAGAAAATCGTTAAATTTAAATTTTCGGGTAAGAAAGTTGAAATTGAAAATGGTGAGCATTTAAAAGATTTTCAATTATCATTGAAAACTGGTTTGAAAGAAGAGAAATCACCTTTAGGAACTAGCAGTTCTATTGATCTATCTAAAGCTTTAGAGAAGTTAGATCTTAAAGATAAAGATGGTAAGTTAGATGTTTCTATTTTAGATTCTAAAGGTGTATCTGTTGGTCACTTAACTAAAGATGACGATAAAAAACCAGTTGTTACTCAAGGAACTATTGGATCTAAAGAGTTGCACGCTAAGATTGAAATTGATTCCGAAGATAAAAAAGCAGACAAGCTATTAGATACAAAAGAAGAGAAATCTAGTTTTGCTTCAGGACTAACTTCTTCTCCAAAAGGTCAAATTTTTGAGCTTAAAAAAGATGATGTCCAACCAACAAGATCTAAACGTGAAATTGGTCCATCTACAGACATGACACCTGCAAAAGGATCTTCTAGAGCTGGTTCTGCTACTAAAGGTGACACGAATAATGGTCGTATAGCTGTTGGGTTAGCTTCTTTGTTTGTTGTAGCTAGTTGTGCTTTATTCTACATCCGTCGTAGTCAATTAAATAATTAGTTTTTTAAATTATTATTTTGTTCATTTTAATTTTCCGCAGACGAGGTATTTGTCTTGCGGGTTTTTTATTTTTTAAGATTTTAAAAAAATTGATTTTCTGGTTTAAATGATGGATATTTCTTATATATTTTCAAAAATAATTTTATTTAACTTAAAAAATCAATATTTTCTTATTTATTGAGCTTGCCCAAAAACTTAATCTTCATAGAGTTTAAGAACCTACTTGAATGAACTAAAAGCTATGATAATTGCTATTTTTTGTGTTTAAATTACATCATTAATCATTGGCTATATTAATATTTTTCCAGCAAGTATATTGTCTGCATTTAAGAGATAATATTTTTCTATATAAAATTAATTTATAATAACCATATTTATTATTTATGTTAAAATTTATTTCTTGTAAAATCTATGATTAGTTTAAATTTATATATATATGATTATTGTACCATATATCTATATACTTTAATCACTTATTTCATATTAATATTATATATTATCTTAATTTTACTATGAATTGTTTTAAAAAACAATGTTATTAAACGGATATGTTATCAAAAATATTAAATATTCTGCTTTTATTTGTTTTTATGTTGGACTTGTCCAAGAATGCTAATATATCCAATTAGTGCAGATTATTGGTAGTTATTGTCAATTTTAAAAATTTATTAAAAAAGCTTAAAATAAACAGTAAAGCTGCCTTTTATATATTTTTTAAGATATATAAATACTAATGTTTTAATTATTTGAATATTGATAATTATATATTGAAATGCATACATTTTATTAATAGTTTTAAGTTCATGCCAAAAAATAAGGTTATATAAAATAATTTTATCTCTTTATAATATTTTTGAATTTAATATTGTAATATATCAAAAAAAAATCACAATATCAATATAACATTGTGATTTTTTTTTGATATATAATACTATAAAATTTGATATTTAAAAGAGAGGATTAAGCATATATGTATAAATCTAAAGTTAAATACTTAAATATGGAATATTCCAAAATAGCAGCATTTGATGAAAGCAAATTCATGTCTGCTGTCGGTGTAGATAAAATCATCTTCGAAAAAATAGTTAATAGAGTTAGAAAAATAGATTTAAAGACCAAAAGAAAGGGTGGTAGGCAAAATATAATCGACCCTGAAAATCAAGTATACTTATTTTTTCATAATTTTTTTCTTGGGCTTACAAATAGAATGATTGCACAAATTTTTGTTAATTAGTAAAAGCGCGGTTAATAACATCATACAAAAGATACAAGGTATCGCCAAGAAAGTATTATCCAAAAGATATCCTACAAATCAGAGCCCATATTTTTCATCTCTCATATTTGGTATGTCGATCTTCGATTGTATTGAAATACGCATAGAGAGACCAACAAAAGATAATAAAAAATATGAATCTGGAAGAAAAAAGTATCCAACAATGAAGTCTTTCCTTGCAATTTGTGCTGAAACAGCTTCTATTGGCTACACAAATTTCGCACCTGGTAGTGTACATGATTTTAAGCTTTTTAAAGATTCGTACATTCCATGGTTATCTGAATATGCCACTTTAATCGCTGATTTAGGCTTTCAGGGCTTACAAAAGCTATTTCTATACGTGATTTTACCATATAAAAGAAGTAAGTTAAAGAATTTTACTCAGGAACAAAAGGAGTATAATCAAAAAATTTCTCGTAAAAGATCATTGGTAGAAAGAGTTATAGGTTGGTTAAAAAGATTTAAGGTTATTTATAATAGATATCGTAATAATCCTAAAAAATTTTCAGAACAATTTGATTTAATATTCGCAATGTTTAATGCTCACCTAGCTTTAGGGAAATTCCAAGAAGTTAAAGAAGATAAAAAAGCAAGCTAAATAGCAAAATTAAAAATTCCGACAATTTATATATGTATTAGTTAGGTGCTTTTAATAGAATTTAATTGTTTATAGCTACAAAAATGACAAATTAAACCTATTAATAAAATCCCTAAAACAAAAATCTTCGTTTTTTTATATTTTAACACTATTGATGGAATTTAAACACAAAAATAGCTATTATCATAGCTTTTAATGCCTTTGATTAGACCCTTAAACTCCCTTCACATTGATTCTTGGACAAGTCCGTTAAATATTACTTATAACGGATTAATGATATAATATTTTGACGAAATTATTAATATTAACTTACTATATAATACCTCTGTTTAAATTTTTATTTTTTATTGAATATATTATTTTTTATATATTTATTTAGGATAATTTTTTTATATTAAACATTAAGGTAAATTGGACTTGTCCAAGAATGCTAATATATCCGATTAGTGCAGATTATTGTTAGTTATTGTCAATTTTAAAAATTTATTAAAAAAGCTTAAAATAAACAGTAAAGCTGCCTTTTATATATTTTTTAAGATATATAAATACTAATGTTTTAATTATTTGAATATTGATAATTATATATTGAAATGCATACATTTTATTAATAGTTTTAAGTTCATGCCAAAAAATAAGTTTATATAAAATAATTTTATCTCTTTATAATATTTTTGAATTTGATATATACTACTATAAAATTTGATATTTAAAAGAGAGGATTAAGCATATATGTATAAATCTAAAGTTAAATACTTAAATATGGAATATTCCAAAATAGCAGCATTTGATGAAAGCAAATTCATGTCTGCTTTCGGTGTAGATAAAATCATCTTCGAAAAAATAGTTAATAGAGTTAGAAAAATAGATTTAAAGACCAAAAGAAAGGGTGGTAGGCAAAATATACTCAACCCTGAAAATCAAGTATACTTATTTTTTCATAATTTTTTTCTTGGGCTTACAAATAGAATGATTGCACAAATTTTTGGTATTAGTAAAAGCACGGTTAATAACATCATACAAAAGATACAAGGTATCGCCAAGAAAGTATTATCCAAAAGATATCCTGCAAATCAGAGCCCATATTTTTCATCTCTCATATTTGGTTTGTTTATATTCGATTGTACTGAAGTGCGCATAGAAAGACCAAAAAAAGATAATAAAAAATATTAATCTGGAAGAAAAAAGTATCCAACAATGAAGTCTTTCCTTGCAATTTATGCTGAAACAGCTTCTATTGGCTACACAAATTTCGCACCTGGTAGTGTACATGATTTTAAGCTTTTTAAAGATTCGTACATTCCATGGTTATCTGAATATGACACTTTAATCGCTGATTTAGGCTTTCAGGGCTTACAAAAGCTATTTCTATACGTGATTTTACCATATAAAAGAAGTAAGTTAAAGAATTTTACTCAGGAACAAAAGGAGTATAATCAAAAAATTTCTCGTAAAAGATCATTGGTAGAAAGAGTTATAGGTTGGTTAAAAAGATTTAAGGTTATTTATAATAGATATCGTAATAATCCTAAAAAATTTTCAGAACAATTTGATTTAATATTCGCAATGTTTAATGCTCACCTAGCTTTAGGGAAATTCCAAGAAGTTAAAGAAGATAAAAAAGCAAGCTAAATAGCAAAATTAAAAATTCCGACAATTTATATATGTATTAGTTAGGTGCTTTTAATAGAATTTAATTGTTTATAGCTACAAAAATGACAAATTAAACCTATTAATAAAATCCCTAAAACAAAAATCTTCGTTTTTTTATATTTTAACACTATTGATGGAATTTAAACACAAAAATAGCTATTATCATAGCTTTTAATGCCTTTGATTAGACCCTTAAACTCCCTTCGCATTGATTCTTGGACAAGTCCATTGTATTTTAAAGAAAAATAAAACCCACAATTAAGAGTGCTTAAATTTAAGCACTCTTAATTGTGGGTTTTATTTTGGTTATTTTATTTAATTTTTACAAAAATCAAACTAAGTTAATTTTACAACTGTTACATTTGCTAAAGTAGGATTAAGGGGTGCAACTAATGATATAACAGAGCTATCTGATGTGAAATCTAAACTAGCTATACGTGGTACAAGTTGGATAGTTGTTGTGACACTTTGGTTAATTAAAATATTACTATATAGTTGACTTGCTGATTGATTATTATATGTGCCATCTGGATTTTGTAGGTTAGTGAAGATAAAACTGGCTGGTATCTTACTGCCATTTGCTAAAAGTTCACAAGCTGCTATTTTCATACTATTTTGTGAATTGCTTATCAGACCATAATCTATTTGATAAATACCAGGTGATACGGTAATTGTATCTGGTGATGTTAATGAAATACCTGTACCTGATATATTTTCAAAAGAATTAAGCGGTACAGGTATGTCTACAGGAAAAGAAACGGCTTGTGTGGCGACAAAACCAAAAGAACCTGCACCTATGACGCTAAATGGAGATCCTGTAGCACCAGTTAAACCAGTAGCGCCAGTTAAACCAGTATTACCAGTTAAGCCGGTAGCACCAGTAGCTCCCGTAATACTAGCGCCAGTTAAACCAGTAACTCCTGTGGCACCAATACCGGTATTACCTGTTATACCAGTAGGACCTGTTGCTCCTGTTATAACTGTATTATTTAACCTAACTGCGTTACCTGCCGGACCCATTGGACCAGTATTACCTGTTGGTCCCGTAAGACCTATTGGTCCGGTGTTACCTGTTGGTCCAGTTATTATACTAATACCTGAAGGACCAGTAGCACCTGTAACACCTTGTGGACCTAAAGCACCATATAATCCTAGATAACCAGTAGGACCAGTAATACCTACTGGTCCAGTAGCACCAGTAATAGATAAACCAGTAGGACCGGTAGGGCCAGGATAACCTGTAGCTGGACCAGTTACCCCTGTTGGTCCTGCAGGACCAGTAGCTCCGATTTGAGAAATAGTATTCATAACAGAACTTGTTTGATCAACCAAAGCTGCATTTTTCGTCGCAGCGCTTTGTAAGATAGAACTTACACTTTTATTAATAGTTAATATATCTTGCACAGAAGGCGGTGTATCATTTGTAATACCTGGTAAAGTACCTAAAACATACTGCATTTTTTCTGCTTCAGCATTTAAAAGATGACTTAAACCTAAAGAATTCATAGCTGAAGAAGCTAATAACAGATTTAAGACACTTTCTTGGTCAAGTGAAATATTTGGAGATATGCCTGGTATATTTGCTTGTGACATATTTTATAATTATCTCCTTAAGACAAAAATAATAAAAAAGATATTAACCTATTTTCCTAATAGCCAAACATGCTTGTATGGGACTGTATGGTAGCACAGCTTGAATAGCAGGGTCAGAGATAGTGGGTTGTGTTGTAGGGCTTCCTGTTGAGGCTGTAATATTAGTTAATGTCGATATATTTCCTGAAAATTCACCAGATTTCCATACCCAACCATTTCCTAGATAAAAGGTACTTGTATTGGCATTATAAGATAAGGATGTTAGTGGGTATTGTGTAGCGGGATATTCGATCACACTACCAGTTGTTGCATTAATTTTTATTCTACTAGGCATATAGTTGTTATTATAAAGATAGACGTTTACTCCATAATTAAATATATAAACCCCTGGTTGTAATTGAATTGTTGTGGAATTAATCAATGATATACTAGTGCTTAAATTGACTTGATAATTAAAAGGTATAGTTGCGTTGGTTGGCCCTAAAGTACTGTTGGTAATAAAGTATGCAAAATAAGCAATTTCTTTAGATAATAATTGTGTACCTGTGTTACCTTGTATACCTTGTATCCCTTGGGGTCCTTGTATCCCTTGGACGCCTTGAGAACCTGTAGGACCAATACCAGTATTTCCTATAGGACCTTGAGTTCCTGTTGCGCCAATCCCTGTATTACCTTGAGGCCCTTGGGGTCCTGTTGGTCCAGTGATTGTTATTAAAAATCCTGTAGGTCCTGTAATTCCTGTATTACCTATTAAACCATCTATGCCTGGATTACCCGTTAATCCTATTTGTCCTGTAATAGATAAACCTTCAATACCAGTAGCTCCTGTATTACCTGTTGGTCCTGTTACACCTATGGGACCTTGAGGTCCTTGGTTACCTTCAGGACCTTGAGGACCTGTTATACCTAAACTACTTGGGCCTGTTGGACCTGTTATACCGGGAGGTCCGCCAGGTAAACCTGTATTACCTGTGGGACCTGTGTTGCCTGTAGGGCCAATTAATATACTCATTAGTTTAAATCCTTTGCTAAAATATTTTGAATATCCACTATCCTATTTGTTGGACTGATAATTCCCAGCCCAGTGCTTGTGGGGTTGCTAATGCTGCTGTATATTGGCTTAATAATCCTTGGAATTTTAAGGTAGTATTATTTGTGGCTGGAATTAAAACTTTTGTCATTGATATAGCACTAGCGCCCGTATAATCGGGATTATCATATGTTAAACCATTTAATGAATTATAAAGGGTACCACCAGTATAAGGAGATCCATTTACTAGTAATTGGATGACAGAAAGTTTTAAATTGAATATATTTGGATTAGATGCTCTAACGAAGGCTAAGCCAAACCAAACCGTATATATTCCTGTTTTAGTAAGTGTTAGTGTTGTTTTGTCTGATGATATAGTTATATTAGGTGTTAAAGTTAGGCTTATTGAATTATTAATGCTTAATATGAAAAAATTATTCATTTGAATGTTAGTTGTACGATAATTGCTACTATAAATATTTATAAAACTATTATTGCTATCATCACCAGTAACTCCAGTAGCACCTCTAGCGCCTGTTATTCCAGTTATACCATTAGGACCTGTTGGCCCTGTGGTTATAACAAGTCCTGTGGCACCATTAGGTCCTGTGTTTCCTGTAAGGCCAATTCCCTGTGCACCAGTTGCACCTGTTGGACCAGTTGGTCCGGTCGTTCCTGATTCTGTTGGTCCTGTTTCGCCTTGAGGCCCTTGAGGCCCTTGAACTCCTTGAGGCCCTTGAACTCCTTGAGGCCCTTGTTTTCCTGTAATTGTTACACCTTGGGGTCCTGTAGGTCCTGGATTTCCTTGAAAGCCTGTGGGTCCCATTGCTCCTGTTGACCCAGTTGGTCCTTGAGGTCCTGTTGGACCAGTTGGTCCTAGTGTGCTTTGGTATGTTACTATATTTCTACTTTTTGCACTTAAAGGTATACCAGGTGCTTCTGGACCTTGAGGTCCTTGAGGCCCTTGTGGTCCCGGTGGACCTTGCGACCCTGTGGGTCCTGGTGGGCCATCTGGACCTGATGATAATTTGTTGAGTTCATCTAATGCTGTTTCTAGTTGATGAGATATAGATGATTCTTGTGCTGCGATTGCTTGCATTTTATTTTTGATGTTTTGGTTTATGATTATTAAATCTTGTATGGATGGTTTGTTTGGATTCGTAATGCCTGTTAATGTACCGAGAATATATTGTAGTTTATCGCAATATTTCTTTTTTCTTGCTTTACACCATACATGAAACTATCAGCATTTTTTGCTGTTATACCATGCGTGAGGTTTTCGCCTCACATGGCATGTCATAATTTATTTTTTATAAAATTATTAAAATTTTTTACTTAGTTTTTTATATTGTTTATATTTCATTAATTTTTTATATGTTTAATTGTTTATATTTTTATTTATTTAATAATTTTATATTTATAAATTATGGAAAATCTATTCCTTCGTGTGTTTTAAGCACTTACTAGGTATGATGATTTTCACTCTCTCAAATTTTTTGTTCTTTGATTTCCACGTTCCAAATGATTTTTTCTCTTTGATTTTTTTAGGCAGAAGCTATAGGTATAGAAGTTTGTTGTTTATTGTTTAACTTAATGAACTTTGTTTTTACAATACTTCCTAAAGCCGTAACCTTTACGTTTGCTTCTTTGTTAAAACTGCTAAGGTATGGTTTCTTAACAATCCTCTTGCCTTGAAGATCTTTTGCTTCTTTTTAACCTGGCTTTTTACAAATATATAATTTTTTTTGTAAACAGGTGTTAAAGTCTATGCGATTAATCATTTAGTTCATATATAGATATGCTTAGTTTTTAGCTAAGAACGTGTCGCACTTCATTTCATACGGCGTTTTTTAAAACATCTATTTATGCTGTATTTTTCAATACGATCCTTTATCAGATGATGTTGCTTTCACAGCTTTGCTGCTTACCACGTTCCAAAGCGTTTTATGTTATATGTTCATCTTTAGGCATGAAAATTTTTTAAGTAAAATTATAATTAATTAAATATTTTTTTATTTTTTATTTGTTATTATTTTTTATTTGTTTTATAGTTGATTTAATATATATTATTATTGAATAATATAATTTAAACACCAAGATAGTTATTATCCATATTTTTTATTACATTCAATGTGCTATTAAACTATCTTTTGGATTAGTTTTCGGGCGATATAAGTGTTTTAGTCTATTTCTTATTTATTTTTTTATTTTTTTTAATTAATTATCATTATCTTTGCTTAGGTGAAAATAAGCTAGTATTTTTTACTTAATTTTTGTTCTTGCCATAGATGATTTTCCATCCTATACATTTGTTCATGTATTACCTGGCTTCCGGCATTTTTAGTTGCAGGCAGGTTTTTTGGATTAAACGTTTTAGTTCTCTTTTATATAAAATATATATAAAATGATTGGTTTTATAAATTTATTTAGCCAATAACGTGTCGCCCTTCACCTTCGGTATTAATAATACGAGGTAGCTTTTTTGCCCCTCCCAAACCGTACAAGCATTTTGCAATACATACGGCTTTCCAGTTAGACTATAAATTTTACGTTAATGTATTGTTTATAGCTTAACCTATCCTCTTTAGCCATGTAGTTGTTGTTAACAGCTTCAAACACCAGAGAATTCGTTGTATATTTTTGATATTTAAAATACTAATGGATGCGTTAGTTACTTGTACCACATATATATTTTTAGCCACATCAAGAATATATACAAGTTTTAGGACCTCTTTAAGTTGTTTAACGTTCATTTTCTTCATCCATTAAGTATTGTGTAATGGTGTAGATATAACAGTGGTATATATATCTACACGGAGAATGATTTAAATGTGGCTAAGTCCTAATTCCTCCATTGCTATGGATGCAATCATTAGTTTAAGAGCGTCTGATCTATTTAAGTTAATTAAGGGTGTAATATTTGGAATATTAGGTTGGGACAATTTGTTATTCACCTTTCTTAGCTTATATATTTCTAAGCTAAATATTAATTTCCATAACGCAGAATAGGGATGTTTATATTGATGATTAATTTCAATTATCAATATAAACATATATTATTATTATTATTATTATTGGCTAATAGTCAAAAAAACATTTTTATCTTATATTTTATATTTGTTCTTTAATATTTATATAACTTGTTCAAGAACCAATGTAAAGAGTTTAAGGACCTAATCGAAGGCACTAACAACATTAGAAAGAGATAAAATACTTTTGAACTTATTTTTTATTATGAACCTAAAATTATTAATAAAATATATACATTTTTATCTAAAATTACAGATATTTCAATAATTAAAAAATTAGTATTTATATGTCTTAAAAAAATTAAAATTAACAATAAATACCAATAATCTGTACGAACTGGAGATATTAGTATCCATGGCCAAGTCCATAAATTATAATTATTTTATTGATTATAAATTATTTTGGATTTTATTTATATTTAAAGCTTAATTTAAATCAAGATTTAAATATAAATAAAATTTATCTTAGGTATTTTGATTATATCGTTTAATATTTATTGTGTTTATTTTTATGGCTTTATTATTTGTTTTTTCTTACTTTTATTTTTAATTCATTATCATTTTAATTTCTTCTATTTAGCGATTATGTTTCTTTTTAATTCATTTAATTTATTTTTATTTTAAATTTCTAGGTATGATGCCTTATATTTTTATTTAAATTTTATGGTTTTTATTTAAATTAAAATTTTGTTTTTATTTTCTACAGATGTTATTTTGTTCTTGCGTTTTTTAGTGGTTATTTTTTTGGAGCTTGACCAAAAAAAAATTTTAAAGGGAGTTTAAGCCTAATTGCATGCACTAAAATCTATTGGGTTTTTTGTGTGTTTATTGGTTGTTTAATTTAAAGTTAAATAAATTTGTTTTTTTCAATAAAAATTATTTTTATACTAAAAGCATAGATGTTGGCATATTAACAAGTCATTTGCTATGATGATGCGTAGGGAGCTAGTTTTATTAAAAAAAATTATTGTTTGTATTTATTTTTTTTTAGAAAAGATATTGGTGTTTGTTTATATTAAAATATGCTATTAATTCTACAAGCAGTTGATTTGGAGGATATTTTTTTGCTATTTCCCTATACAATTACACATGCTATTATTGGTGGATCTAGTACTTTTTCCCTTTCTTGGCCCGTATCGCTTGAAAATATGGAGACATTGGTTCATGCGGAAACTGTGCAAACACCATATGGTGAAAGTCCTTGTTTTACCATTTTCAAAATGGATCAGCAAATTGTTATCATGTTTCGTATGCATGGATGGCGTACAGGTGTTGATCGTGGGTTAGCTTCACAACAACTTTTTTGGCTTCTTAAGGAAGTTGGTGTAAGGTATATTTTGTCTGAAGGTGGCGTAGGTGCGATGCATCCTACTTTTGCTTTGCGTGATTTTGTTTTACCTGATGATTATATCGATTTTTCCACGCGTAAACATATTACTTTAGACTTACCGTATTTGTTGGTGATGCGTGATCCTTTATGTCCTTGTTTGAAGCATCATTTAGCAGGTGCTGTTTGTGATGTTATTAAGGGTACAGATAGACGTTTACATGAACAAGGCGTTTATTTAAATACTGAGGGTAAGCATTTTGAAAGTCGTGCGGAAATTAGAGCTTATGGTCAACTAGGTGCTGATATTGTCGGCCAAAGTTTATTGCCTGAAGCTTATTTAGCGCGTGAAATAGGTGCTTGTTATGCAGGTGTATATATGATTGTTAATAATGCTGAAGGTATAGGTGAAGATTGGGAACATGACGATCTGCGTGATATCTTTTACAAAGAAGCTAGAACGATGTCTGATGTTTTGACAAAGAGTTTACAGCGTCTTATTCAGGGTCCTAAATGGCATTGTTCTTGTGCTTCTTTGCGTTATAAGACGCTATTAAAGGATGATGTATGATTTAGGGTGTAATGTTATTTTAGGTTTACAATGTTATTGTTTTGTATATTTATGCTTACTGTTTTATTGCTGACTTTTTTATTGCCTAGTTTTAATTTTTTTTGTATTTAATTGCCTATGCTTTATTTTCAGGATTTATAAATTGATATAAAAAATCATGAGGGGTACGATAGATGTGATCCAAACAATTTTTTTACAGAAGCTAATTGAGAACCATCGTTCTGTTTGTGAGAACGGTGAAATGGTCAATTATATCCCTCTTCTTAAAGAACAAGATCTTCGTTCTTTAGGTATAGCAATTATTATGGCTGATGGGCGTAAATATGCAGCAGGCGACTCAAAGATACCTTTTACTTTGCAAAGTATTTCCAAGGTGGTATCTTTAATTTTAGCTTTATCAGATGCGGGTGAAAATGAAGTTTTTTCTAAAGTGGGTATGGAACCTACTGGAGATCCGTTTAATTCTATTTATAAAATGGAAGTTATGTCTACACGTAAACCTTTAAATCCAATGATAAATGCAGGCGCTATGGTGGTCTGTTCTCTTATCAAGGGTAATACTGTAGCAGAAAGGTTAGATCGTTTTTTAAAACTTGTTCGGGCGATGGCTGCGAATGACAAGATTGATTGTTTAGAATCTGTATATCAATCAGAGCAGGCTCATGCTCATCGTAACAGGGCTTTAGCACATCTTTTAAAAGAATTAAACTTAATAGATGATGTTGATGCTACGTTAGAACTTTATTTACGTCAATGCTCAGTTCAAGTAGATTGTCACGATCTATCACGTATGGGTCTTTGTTTAGCTCGTTATGGATTGGATATAACAGGGCGATCTTTGTTTCCTGAATCATTGGCTCGATTGGTCAAAACATTTATGGTAACTTGTGGTATGTATAATGCTTCAGGTGAGTTTGCTATGCGTGTTGGTATACCTGCTAAAAGCGGTGTTTCTGGCGGTGTATTAGCTTCGGTACCAATGAAGATGGGTATCGGTGTTTTTGGTCCTTCCCTTGATTCTAAAGGTAATAGCTTAGGTGGTTGGTCACTTTTAGAAGATTTATCGAAAGAGCATGGCTTAAGTATTTTTTAGATTTATTGCTAGTTTATGTTAATTTATAACTTACAATTAGCGCATTATATTATTTCAAGGGGTTGGTGACTACGGCGGCACCTCAGATTATTAAGTATCGAGAGCAAGCTTTGCAAATACTTAACGAAGATGCGGAGAAAATCAAGAAATTAATCGAAGTGCAGATAAAACACCTTACGTTACCAAGATGTCCTTTGTATGAAGAAGTCTTGGATACAAATATGTTTGGCTTTTCTAAAGAAGTACATTTTGCTGTACGTGCAGGTTTAATAACGAATGATGAGGGACAGCGTTTAATTGAAGATTTAGAAAAATGTCTATCTTCTTTATGGGAGTCTTAAATACATGAGTGTAAAAACTTAAATACATGAGGGTAAAAAATAGTAACGTCTATTTACGTTAAATGTGGGGGAGTAAAAATTGATTTTTGAGAATTCTAAAACTTATAAAGTACAAAAAAACTTTGCTCAATTAGAAAAATTGATGCTTGGGATTAATTTTGTCAGGTGGACGTGGGATTATGATCATGTTATTTATGACAAAGAATATATTGATGATCAAGGCCTTAGATATTACTTACGTTTAGGTGGACACGTATTAGGTACACCAAAGATAGAACATCCTAAGGCGAAAATTGTCTTAGGATGTCCTTTGTTTGCCATGCATTATTTTCCTCATGGTCTAGATACTGAAGTACCTGTTCCTGCATCTCTTGAAAATGAGATTCAACAAAAGGTAGCAGAAATTGAACAAGTTATTTTATCTTAATAGATATTATTTGTTATATATCTTAAATTATTATTTAAATATATAAATTTTACATTAGACATTGAAATTATTTTCCTATAGATTTTATATATTTTTTATAAATATATAAAATCTTAGAAAAATAAAAATTGATAAATAAAAAAATAAAAAAATAAAAAAAATAAAAAAATAACAAAAAGACAAATGAATAAAATTAGCATAAAAAATAATCCCAGCTATAAAATATCTGGGATTTTAAAATATGTCTCTTTAGTTGATAGAAGAGTAACTTTCTTTGCGTTTGCGGCTATATACAGCAGCTGCACCACCAGCTAATGCTAATAAGGAACCTACAACGATTAAATTACCAGAATCTGAGGCTGTTTTAGGTAAAGTACCACCTTTTGTCTTATCTTTCATTCCTTTATCTGCATTAGGGTCTTCTCCTGGGGGGCCATCCATTTTTTCGGTTTTCTCGGTTTTTTCGTGCATCATGCCACCTTTTTTACCTTTTTTGGTGTTCTCTTCTTTTGTTTCTTTCGTTGACTTACTACTACTTTCTTTTTCTTCATTTCCGCCACCAGGAGGAGGACCGCCAGGACCACCAGGACCACCAGGACCAGGACCAGGAGGAGGAGGAGGGGCCATTTGTGCTCCGCCAGCAGCTGCACCAGCTGCAGCTCCTCCCGCGTTTGCGTCTGCTTTAATCGGTGTTAAAGACATACTTAGCATTCCTAAACCAAGAGCTGATACTAAAATTATATTAATTTGTTTTTTCATGTTAAGGTTTTTTTTCATATACCTCAATCCCTTCTCGTAGTTGATCTATTCATGTTGTTTTAGATTTTAAGTTTGTAGTTAGTTCGTAAGTTGTAAATCTTTTTTCATGATGTGCTATTAGCATAACATTTATCATGTTAAATATGCATTGATAATTTATTGTATAGTATGTTATATATATCTAAAATTGTTGCTTAATACAAGCTTCTTTACGATTATGAGGTTTTAGGTTATTTAGCTTCTTAAATTACTCCTGATCCCTATTGTCGTGATTATCATCTTGTTTATAATCATTTTCTTCTTGTTTTTTCTTACGCATGCGAATAAATATTAGCGCTGCTATGGCAATGACCACTATACCGACACCTGCTGCAATCATCATCCCATAGTCAGTAGCGGTATCAGGTAAATGACCATGTGTTTCAATCTCACTTCCCTTCTTGCTGATGGTACTGTTTTGGTATCTAGTGTTATTCCCGTGTTCTTCTTTCTCCATGCTTTTTAATTCTTGGTAAGTCTTATTATTTTGATTCTCTTGATTTTGAGAACTTGCTTGATTTTCTTGTGCCACACTTGACATATGCTATATAACTCCTTTACTGATTTTTAAATAATATCATGATTTTTTGATGATAAAACATGATGAAAATATTTTTTGAAAAATTTATTATATTTCATATAAAATGTTTAAACATATAATTTATACTAACTATTGATTATTTAGCAAAAATTTTACATATTCTTTAGTACACGACCTACATTTTTGTATTAGCTTTTTTTATTAACAAGAAAAAATAGATAAAAAGCAGATAAAAAATAAAATTGAAATAAAAACTAAAACCAAAAAAGAAAAACTGTATTGTTTAGAGTTGTTTTTTTTCTTTTTTCGAATTCTAATTTCAAATATTTAATTTATCAAATGAAATTCAAAATCCATTGATCAAGATATAAGCATTGATGTGTATTTAGTATTTGTAAGTAGACGTAGAATTAATTTGCTTTTTATGTTGTTGTTATTAAGTAATAAGGTTTACTGGTGGCTTGGTTTTAAGGATAATAGGTATGCTGTGTATTTTTTAGTCCGCTATTTTTCTTGCCAAAAATAGATTTTTTTATTTATGGTTGATGCTAGGTATGCTTATTTTTTAATGCTTTTTGTTAATTATGTTTTTATTTATTAATTATGACAAAATATGTTTTGTTTGTTATTTATGATATAAGAAGTTATATCTCTACAAATATGAACACTATTAACAGGTTTTAATTTGATTAGCCTTTTGAATAAAGATAGATATGTGTGTAATTCTTCTCCTTCTAACGATGAACATAATGAATGCTCTCCATAAATAATAAACTTATTTAATAGATAATGCAATATTAATATGGTAATTTTAATATAAAATTCATTATTTTTATGATGATATTTTTCTAAAACTTGTTTTGTGCGTAGATAGACGTTTTCTAAAACGAATATTATTATCATCATATCCGCTATATCTCTAAGTATTTCTTGTTCTTTTGCTAAATTATTTCCATATTTTTTAATGATATGACCGCTTACTAAGACAAAAGCATTTCTAGCGCCTGTGAGGTGATGGTGCCATTGTTGTGCTGGGGTTAAGTTTTCGTTTGGATATTTCCAATGTAAAATTTTATTTAGTAAAGTTTTTTCATCTATTTCCCAAATATTCTTGTTATTTTTTATTTGTTTTAACAACATACTAGGCATTAACAAACGATTTATTTCATTCGTGCCCTCAAAGATACGGTTAATGCGTGCATCGCGGTATAAAGTGGATATTTCATATTCATTCATGAAACCATAGCCACCATGAATTTGTAAACTTTCATCTACGACATGATCAAGCGATTCTGTAGCAAAGATTTTTGCTGCAGAACATTCGATAGCTAATGCTTGTAATGAATGGACAATGTTTTTTTGTATATTCGCTAAATTATGTTCCATGTTTCCAGCTAAGCCATATACCATACTTTCAACAGCGTAGATGTGCATACACATAAAAGCGATTTTTTCTTGTATAAGGTTGAAGTTAATAATTTGTGTTCCGAATTGTTTTCGTGTTTTAGCATGATTTAAAGCCAGTTGAAGTGCTTGTTTCATTGTCCCTAAAGCACCTGCGGCTAATTTATAACGTCCAATATTTAAGATGTTTAGCGCTATTTCATGTCCTTTACCAATTATACCTAAGATATTTTGAGCTGGGATACGTGCTTCATCAAGAAATAAGCTGCATGTAGATGATCCTGATAGGCCGAGTTTTTTTTCTTCTGGGCCGCGTTTGATGCCTTTTGTGTTTTTATCTATTAAAAATGCGGTAAAATGTTCACCATTTATTTGTGCATATACGGTATATAGGTCGGCAAAGCCACCGTTAGTAATCCATTGTTTTTCTCCAGATAAGCGGTAATATTTGCCGTTGTCTTCAGTATAAGCTATCGTTTTTGCAGAGAGGGCATCTGAACCAGCATTTGATTCTGTTAGTGCATATGCGGCGATTGTTTCACCTTTAGCTAAGGCAGGTAAATATTTTTTCTTTTGGCCTTCATTACCAAAATAAACAATAGGTAATGTACCAATACCTACATGTGCGCCATGAGAGAGGCAAAATGAACGTGCAAGTGCCATATTTTCCACAATGAGGGTTGAACTCATTTTATCTAAACCAAGCCCACCATACTTTTTGGGGATTTCTGCCGATAATAGACCTTTTTCTCCAGCTTTCTGAAGTAATTTTTTGGAATGTAAAAGCGGGTTTTTTTCAATCTCGCCTAAAGATGGCAAAACATGTTTATTGACAAAATCCTTCGTCGCTTGGGACATCATCTTTTGTTCATCACTAAAATCTTCTGGTATGAAAATTTCGTCATTTCTATTAGGATGATTTTCAAGCAAAAAAGATCCTTTGCCTTTCATGTACACTTGCACCTCCATGGTAATACTAGTTTAATGATAACGTTCAAAGAGACCAGCAATACCCATACCTAAAGCAGCACATAATGATACCAGTCCATAGCGTTTATTTTCCCTTTTAAGCGCGTGGAGTAATGTTACAACAAGACGTACGCCGGAACATCCTAAAGGGTGACCTAGAGCAATTGCGCCCCCGTACGGATTGATTTTTTTTGGATCAAGGTCCAGCTTTTTTATCACAGCTAGTATTTGTGCGGCAAAAGCTTCATTTATTTCCAAATGCTCTATTTGCTCTATTTTTATATCTAAGCTTTTTAATAAACGAGGGATAGCTAATACAGGACCCATACCCATGATCTCTGGTTTGAGGCCGCATTGTTTAAAACCGCAACATTTAGCTAAAATCGGTAATTGATACTTTTTTGCTGTTTCCTCAGCTACCAAGAGTACTGCTGCAGCACCATCACTTATCTGTGAAGAATTACCAGCTGTGACACTGCCATCTTTTTTAAATGCTGGTTTAAGAGCTGCTAATTTTTCAATATCTGTCGTAAAACGGATACCTTCATCACGATCGAGATATATTTGCTGGTTATTTTGTTTTTTAGGATGATTCGTAATATTTATGGGGATTATTTCATCACTAAAGTAACCTTTTTTCGTAGCTTGTCCAGCTTTTTCATGACTTGCATTTGCAAAAAAATCTTGTTCTTTGCGTGATATATTATATTTTTCTGCCACATTTTCTGCGGTAAGGCCCATATTTAAAAACGCTTCTGGATAATTTTTTGATACATATGGATTTGGTCGTAAATGATGACCACCCATAGGGATATGGCTCATACTTTCGATACCCATTGCTAAGACTATATCATTTTCTTTCATAGCGATGGAACGAACACCATCTGCAATTGCTTGCAACCCCGAGGCACAAAAGCGATTAACAACCATACCTGGAACCTTTGTACCTAATGGAGACCTTAAAGCTAGCATGCGTGCTAAATTAAACCCTTGTTCAGCTTCTGGTGTAGCGCAGCCGACAATTATATCATCGACAGTAAGGACTTTAAATTTTGGTAAACGTTTATAAAGGGCATCAATGACCAGAAAACCTAATTCATCAGGCCTTATATGACTTAGAGCTCCTCTATGAGCTTTACCAATAGGTGTTCTAAGAGCATCGACGATGACGACATTACGTCCTGGCATATTTAGCTCCCCCTTGTGTATTATTAATTGTAAATTACTTAATATTTTTTATATTTTGCGTTTAATATTTTTTCTTTTATTTAATTTTTTATATTTTGGCTTTTATTTTCATTTTTGCACTTATATTTAATTTCTTAATGGTTTACCTGTTTGTAATAGATGTGATATACGTTCTTGTGTTTTTTGTTCACCTATTAGACTTAGGAAAAATTCTTTTTCGTTTTTTAAAATATAGTCGGCTTCAACAGTTGTTTCGGGGATTAAATTATGACACGTTAAAACTTTTCCTAGTTTTGTAGCAATTTTGGCATCATGTTCGCTGATATATTTTGTTTGTAATAGGTTGTAAATCATGGTTTCTAAGATAGCGTAGCCTGTTGTTCCTAGAACCTTTATTTTACTTTCTGAAGGCGGATTGTAGTTTATAGATGATAATGCTATTGCTGTTTTTTGGGCAGCAAATAATAAATGATCTTTTTTCATCATGATCGATGATGTTTGTGTTAAATAGAGCATCTCTTTAGCTGCTAAGGCGCTTTGGCTAACTTTAGCTTGGGCAATATTCATGAAAATCTTTTTGACCAATTCTTCCCGTACGGCATGATTGACGGGGAGGGAAGCTTCAATGTTTTGTAGCATTCCAAATAGGCCACCTCCAGCCGGGATTAAACCTGCTGCTGTTTCTACTAAGCCCATGTATGTTTCCATCAATGGTTGTGTTCTAGCGGCGGGTAGGCATAGTTCTAATCCACCACCTAATGTCATACTGTGGGGAGCAACAATGATTGGTAGATGATAGTAACGTATGGTAAGTGCCACCTGTTGGAATAAATCGATCATTTGAGCGATTCTTGACCATTCTTTTTCTTGAGCTGCTACTAACAGTTGTAATAAATTAGCACCTAAGCAGAAATGTTTTGCTTCACTTACCACCACAAGTCCTTTAAATGGCAGTTTTTTTGCTTTATCGAGGACTTTCTGTACACACAAAAGTGTTTCTGTACTTAACACTTGTTTTGGTGGATTTAAGTGGATGGCCCCAATATTGGCATTTAAAGATATTAGACTTATACCATTACTTTCAAAGAGGCACTTATATCTTTTTAAATTTAAATTTTTATTGTCCATTTGCACTAACTTTGAAGTATTGTTAGGTAATGAGACGATTATTGAACCATCTTTTTTATTAGTAAAGAAATTTTTCTTTTCTGAGCATATCTTCTTTATCCAAGTTGGTACAGTATGGCCTTCTTTTTCCATACGTTCGGATGTTTCTTTTATATCAAGTAAATCCCATAGTTCAAAAGGTCCTTTGGACCAATTCATCCCCCATATCATTGCTTTATCGATCAACATTGGATCATCAGCAATCTCTTCGGCATGCCATGATGTATATAGTAAAATATTTTTAAGCGATTCCCAGACAAAACAACCGATGTCACTTTTATCTTGGCATAAAAATTTTAGCCTTTTTTTAGCATCTTTTATTTTTTTTGCTTTTTGGAGTACCTCGGGTATATCTTTGGGATTATTAATATAATCAAAGGTTTTTAAGTCTAAAACTTCGATATTTTTATTATTTTTTTTATAAAAACCTTTTTGACTTTTCGTTCCTAACATACCTTTATCAATCATTTTGCTCAGTACTTGATTTGGCATAAAGAGCTTTTTTTCTTCCTCAGGGATATATTTACTAGTTTGCATTGTTTTCAAGGCATTAGCAAAGATATCTAAACCAACAATATCTAAGGTGCGAAAAGTTGCGCTTTTCGCTCTACACATAATGGGTCCTGTTATTGCATCGACCATGGATGGTGTAAGTTGATATTTATCCATTAGATTCCAAGTTGTTTGTAGACTATATATGCCGATACGATTTGCGATAAAATTTGGTGTATCTTTAGCAATAATAATTTTTTTTCCCAACCGATTTTCAGCAAACTGTATGATTTTTTGTTGTAGCTTATTTTGGGTATATTTTGTGGGGATGATTTCTAATAGTTGCATATATCGGGGGGGATTAAAAAAATGTGTTCCAAGAAAACTTTTTTTCATTTCAAGAGGCATATCGGCACATATGTCGTTTATAGATAATCCAGAGGTATTAGAACTTATGATAGTATTTGGATTATAAAATGGTATTATTTTAGTAAATAATTTTTTTTTCGTATTTAAATTTTCTTCAACTGCTTCAATAATCCAATCGACATTTTTTAATTTTTCCATATCATCTTCAAAATTGCCTACTTCAACAAGCTTTAAAGCATTTTTATCATAAATAGGGGACAATTTATACTGAGCTAACTTTTTTTTACCGTTAATGCTCAAATAATTTCTATTACCACGATAAGGCAAGTCGAGCAATAGCGATTTTACACCGACACTGGCCAACAAACCAGCAATAGATGAACCCATTATACCAGCACCTAACACGGCGGCCGTACGGATGATTGACAAAAGAAATTCCTCCCTATATATGCAAATATCTTTGTTATATAACTGGGATATGTTATTTTTTCCTTAATTTTTGTATAAAGTAAACAAAAATCTCACACATCAAACTTATGTGTGTTGTGTGTTTGTTTTTTGTTTTTTTTCTTTAACGATGATATGTTAAATTTATATGTTGAAAAAGGTGTACAGACTAATTTGAAGAAAGTTGTTTTATTAGCTAAAATGACCGTAATTGTTTATTGAGCTCGTGGTGGTGAGCTTTGGTTTATTTTTATTGTTTGGAATTAATATGATAAATTTTATATTTATTTTTTTAGAAAGGATTGGTTTAATAAATGGATTTATCTATAAAACAAGTCGAAAAATTGGCTCATTTGTCCTTATTGGATTTAACAGAGGATGAAAAACAAGCTTTTGCTGTTCAGTTAGGTGATATTTTTTCTTTTGTTGAGAAATTAAAAGATGTTAGTACCAAAAATATTCCCGCTACTTCTAATGTTACAGATCTTAAGAATGTTTTGCGTCCAGATGAACATAAATCATCTGTATCAAGAGATGCGTCTTTACGTTTAGCTACCGTTACGAAAAATAAATGTTTTGTTGTCCCGGCGGTGATGTCTGGAAGGGAGAAATAAAATGTCTAGTAATGTTTTGTCAAATGCTGAATTGGCATTAGAAAAATTTGATCAAGTAGAACATATGGTACAGTCATTTCTTTGTATGGATCGTGAACTTTTTCTTAATGATGCTCAGAAGTTAATGAAGCAGGAATCTAAGTCACCTTTTACTGGTATTCCTGTAGCTATTAAAGATAATCTGTGTACGTTTGGTTTAAAAACCACTTGTGCGAGTAAATTATTAACGAATCATCAATCCTTGTATGAAGCTACTGCTGTTTCAAGGTTACGTGCTGCAGGAGCTATGATCATGGGTAAAACGAACATGGATGAATTTGGTATGGGATCTTCCACAGAAGCATCTGCTTTTAAGATTACTCGTAATCCATGGAATATTGATTATGTTCCTGGGGGTTCAAGTGGTGGTTCTGCAGCAGCTGTAGCGGCTGGTATTGTTAATTTAGCTTTAGGATCAGATACAGGAGGGTCTATTAGACAGCCAGCCTCTTTTTGTGGAGTTGTTGGTTTGAAACCAACATATGGACGTGTATCACGCTTTGGTTTAGTAGCTTTTGCTTCTTCCTTAGACCATGTAGGTCCAATTACTAGGACAGTTAAAGAAGCTGCGCAAGCATTGCAAATTATCGCTGGGCATGATGAAAAAGATAGTACATCTAGTTTTGAATCTGTACCTTCATATGAAGACTATTTAACAGGTGATATTCGTGGATTACGCTTAGCTTTAGTGGATGAATTTTTAACATCTATCTCCGATGATAAGGTAAGACAAATGATTGAAACAGCAGCAGAGAAATTGATTTCCCTAGGAGCAACTGTGGATCGTGTGTCATTGAAAGGTTTAAAATGTGCCGTTGCAGCTTACTATATTTTAGCTACAGCAGAGGCTTCCTCAAATTTAGCACGCTACGATGGGATACGTTATGGTGAGCGTGTAGAAGCTGATACCTTATTAGATACCTATTTACAGACACGTAGTCGTGGATTTGGCCGAGAAGTTAAACGTCGGATTATTTTAGGCACATATGTTTTAAGTGAGGGGTATTATGATGCGTTTTACCATAAGGCGCAACAGATTAGAACACTTATTAAAGATAGTTTTCAACATCTATTTACCAAGTATGATGCACTTCTAGGCCCTACCACAGTGACACAAGCGTTTAAAATTGGTTCTCAAACAGAAAAACCGTTATCAATGTACATGAGTGATTTTTGTACGATACCGGCAAATATGGCCGGTATACCAGCTATTAGTGTTCCTTGCGGTATCATCAACAATTTACCTGTTGGATTACAAATCATGGCAGCTCCTTTTGCAGAACCCATGCTTTTACGCATCGCACATGCTTTTGAACAAATAGAAGGCATCTCATCATATGTCCCTTCTGTTAAAGGAGGATCAACACATCATGCAGGATAATCATGGACAGAAATATGAAGTTGTGATTGGTTTAGAAGTTCATGTTGAATTGATTACTAAGAGCAAACTTTTTTGTGGTTGTTCAACGGCATTTGGTGGAGAACCTAATACACAAACATGTCCCATTTGCTTAGGTCATCCTGGTACATTACCTGTTTTAAATCAACAGGCAGTCGATTATGCTCTCCTTACAGCTTCCTCTTTAAACTGTACTATTCCTTCTATTAGTTGGTTTGATCGTAAAAACTATAATTATCCCGATATGCCAAAAGCTTATCAAATCACACAGTACCAAAAACCTTTTGGAGAACATGGTTATCTACTTATAGAACAACCTTTAGGTATGCGTAAAATCGGTATTACAAGACTTCATCTAGAAGAAGATGCAGGTAAATTAATACATAAAGATAAAGAAAATATATCCCTAGTTGATGTTAACAGAGCAGGCGTACCACTTCTTGAAATCGTTTCCGAACCTGACATTAGATCAGCTGCTGAAGCCAAAGTTTACTTAGAAGAATTGCGACTTATTTTAATTTACTTAGGTATCTCTGATGGCAAAATGGAAGAAGGTTCCTTGCGTTGTGATGCTAACATCAGCTTAAGGAAACCAGGCGATCCATTAGGTACAAAGACAGAGTTGAAAAATTTAAATTCTTTTCGTCATGTTGAAAAAGCGATCAATTATGAAATTATTCGTCAATCTAGCTTACTAGATCAAGGCGAGCAAATTATACAATCAACCTTGCGCTTCAACGAACATACTGGTAAAACAGAACTTATGCGTATCAAAGAAGATGCAAATGATTACCGATATTTTAAAGAACCTGATTTAGTTAATATAACAATTGACTCTAAAAAGCTTAAAGAAATCAAAAAAATATTACCCGAATTACCATTTGCTAAGCGTGAAAGATATAAAAAAAATTGGTCAATTCCCACCAATGATATTGAAATATTTATTAACAATCCTCATTTAGCTACTTTTCTCGAACAAACAATTGATTTAGATGTTCCTCCTAACGAAGTTGTAAATTGGTTGACAGGCGACATACTCTCATATCTAAATAAACATCATAAAAAAATCACCGATACCGGACTAACAAATAAAAAACTAGCTTCTGTCATAAAGATGTTAACTAAACAGGAAATAGGTCGTAAGCTCGCCAAGCCTTTATTAGAAGAGATTATGGATACAGGTAAAGAACCTGCGGATATTGTCGAAGCGCGTGGTTGGAAACAAATTAGTGATCCGAATGCCTTGCATAAAATTGTGCAAGAAGTTGTTCTGCAAAACGAACAGAGCGTCCTAGACCTTAAAGCCGGTAAAGAACGTGCACGTGGTTTCCTCGTCGGACAAGTTATGCGCCGCACACAAGGAAGAGCAGATCCTAAAATTGTTAACGAATCATTAGAAAAAATATTAAATGAACAGTAAACCATGCACATTAAACAGCAAACAGTAAACAATGAACAATGAACAAGAAATATAAAATAAGACCTATCTTTATAGATAGGTCTTATTTTATATGAAAAAAAATTCAAAAATAATGGTATCCATTTATATAATTTTAAAAAATAATTTTAAAAAATAATTTTAAAAAATAATTTTAAAAAATAATTTTAAAATGAAAAATATTTCAATAAACTTTATTGTAGAACCTGCTGTAAGAGATAGAATTTGGAATAGCGCACATAAAAGAGCCTGTACCTGCAGCTATAATTGCAGCTGCGCCTGATAAAATGCGCGAGATGCCAATAAATCGAAAAATGCTGTAAATAGATATACCCGCTATTCCTCCGCATAAAGGTGCTATGTAAGCCATGCTACTTGCTTTATGTTGGATACCTGAGAGAGATAATGGGATTAGCTTATGTTTTGTGTTCGATTTCTGATGGACCATTTTATGGGACTCAAAAGTATAATTTGTCATGCTAAATGTTAGATTTATGTTATAAATAATAAATAAAGTGCAGTATAAAAGTAATTTTTGATGGAAAAGATATTTGGTCATATAAAACCTCCTATTATGATAAAATAATATTTTGTTCTTTATAAATTATATAATTAAAAAAACAAAAATTATGACAATTATATATTCGGAAATTTCTAAGAAGGTTAGTATATTTTTAATTAAGATTTCTAATTTGCTTATTTTATATAAATAGAATATATATTTTGTAATTTTGATACATGCTTATTGTTGCATAAATAGATTATGATTTGCAAGCCCGGATTATATATCTATAAAATTATGCTTAAAATATTATAAGAAATTACTTTATCTCATTAGAGTTATTTTCAAAAAAATAAAATAATATAAAAGGAATATTTTAAACAGGTAGCTGTAATCTACCAAGACACTTCAAAATGATAAATATGTTAAAAAAAACCTAAAAATTCTAGGTTTTTTTGTGAGCATTTAAAAATATAATTTGATTTACCATAATGGTATAAATTCTATTTTTAAAGTAATTTAGCAGCTTTATGCTTAATTACTTTAAAAATATAAGCTATATTTTTATGAACAAATAACATTAAAAATTAGATTATGATAACTTTTTTAAGTTTGTTTTTTAAAAATAAAAATAAAAATTATATCTTTATTATATCTTTATTATATCTTTATTATATCTTTATTATATCTTTATTATATCTTTATTTTTTTAGTAAAGATAAAGTTTATTTCAACAAAGTTATAAGACCAATTAATAAATTACCAATAAAATGCATTAACATAGATGACCATAAACCGTAACGCTTAGCACACCATCCATATATTAGTGAAGCAAAAAAACATAACATTAGCTCTGGTATATTTTTATATGAGTGCATAATAGTAAATAAAAAACTTGTAAATATAATTCCGATTTTAGGTTGTAACAAACCTCTACACAGCAATTCTTCTCCTATAGCAGGCAAAATTGCTATAGATAAGATAGCCAAAAATTTTGCTGCTGTAGATAATGGGGATGGTTCAACAGCATTAGGATTAGCTATATTAAAAGATGATATAATTATAATCACAATAATTTTTACAATAAATAAAGCAATAGCTAATGCTGTAATTAAGGAAAATTTTTGCCAAGTTATAGATCGATGATTTAATCTTAAACGCTCTATACACTGCCTAGGTGTACGATGGACATAAAGTCCTAAACCAATAAATGTCATGGCGCAGTTAGTTAAAAATATAGGTAAAGGCTTTAAAAAATTTATATCTTTCATAGTTGAGCCTATTTTTGCGAATTCTTCGGGTATCCGCGATTTAACGAATATAAAAAACATGAAAATAAAGAATAAAACAAAGAATAAATGAAGACATTTACTGGAATCCAATTTTAATATTTCCATCATTTTGTTTCGGGGATAAGGGAATAGAAAGATAGCACCAATAACGATTGCAAAAAATAAATTTATGCACGATAGATAAAACGCTGAGCTGCCAACTTGATTGTATAAAATTAACTGATTAGCATTGTAAATAATATAAAATAAAGTTAACATGATACAAAATAAATAAAAAATTCCATTAATAATTTTCATTTTTCTCTGATTAAAAAACAATTTATTTGATAATTTACCTTCTTTTAATAAAAGACTTCTTTCGTCGTATTTTAGAATAAGAATAAGAATAAGAATAAGCGAAATAACAATTGGTATGATAATAGTAATAAGATCTTTTGCCAAAAGAATCCCCCTAATATATATCAGTAATCATTAATGATATCAAAAAATAAAATTAAAAATTCTAGCATTAAAATTCTAGCATTAAAATTATAAATTTAATTAAATTTATAATATCATAACATAATAATATTATTTGATAAATAAAAAGCATGATAAAAACATAAGTTATGAACCGATCTAAAGATTTATTAGCTTGTTTTTAAACATAGAATTTGTCCAAGAACCAATTTAAAGATTTATTAGCTTGTTTTTAAACATAGAATTTGTCCAAGAACCAATTTAAAGATATTTTAAGGACCTAATCAAAATAATTTAATCTAGTATATAATATTATTTATTAATTGACTTGATAAAATTATATTAAATATTTTTTATATATTATTGATATACTTAAAAATCACAGCTTGAAATAAACGCTAAAAAAGGTTGGCATGTTATTGATGAATTAAAAACCAATCGTATTATTTATCCATAAGGCAATCCCTAACTTAATTTGCTTCCTAGAGCAAGAATTTAGATGCTGATATTTTTACTATCAAAAATGACCGCTATAGGATATATCGTTATGAGGTAAAGTTTAATCAAATTGATAATACTATTGTTTTTCTTGGGATATGGACAACTTTTTGATCCTTCCCAGATACAATCTTGTATCTACACAGATATAACATTTCGTAATGAACAAATGCTAAATTATTATGAAAACAGATGATTGTACTTGTCAAAGAACATTTGCAAAGGAAGTTTAAGAACCTAATCTAAGTCATTAAAAACTATCATAAAGACTATTTTTGTGTTTAAATTACAACAATAGTGTTAAAATATAAAAAAATAAAAGATTTTAACTTTATTGATTTTATCAATAGATTTGCTTTACCATTTTTTATAAACAATGAAATTCTATCTAAAGCATCCGGATTTAAGTATTTATATTTAGATTTATATATATGTTTAATCCTCTTTTTTAAATATTGAATTCTATTTTAATATTATTTTATATATAAAAAACCGCAATATCATATTACAATTGCAGCTTTTTATATGAACTATCATTTAAATTTAAAAAATAGAAATAAATAAAATAATTTTATATTAACTTAATTTTTAGTATAAATTTAAAGATATAAAATGTATGTACTTTTATATAAAATTATTAATATTCAAATAATTAAAACATTAGTATTTATATATCTTAAAAAATATATAAAAGGCAACTTTATTGTTAATTTTAAGCTTTATTATAAAATTTTAAAAATTAACAATAAATACCAATAATCTGTACTAATTGGATATATTAGCATTCTTGGACAAGTCCAGCCATTTAAACTTATTTTAGCACTGTAAAAGTTAATTATTTTTACTGATAAATAATCTAAAGATAGCTTAAGAACCTAATCTAAAACACAAAAATAGCTATGATTATAGCTATTTTTGTGTACATCTAAATATTTTTTAGATATTCAAAAGCTATTCTAGTTGCTTCTAGTGTTTCATCGATGTCGTTCATTGTGTGTTTTGTGTTTAAAAACCATACTTCATAGCAGGAAGGAGCTATGGCAATTCCTTGTTGTGTTAATTTCTTGAAAAATAATGAGAAACTTTCGTTGTCGCTTTTTTGGGCGTCTTCATAATTTTCAACAGGTCCTTTGTGGAAGTATGTACTAAAGACGCTGCCATAATGGTTTATAGTTAGTGAGATATTGTTGTCTTGTGCTTGTTGTTTAATACCATTGCATAATTTTAATGATTTGGTTTCCATATCTTTGTATGGATTTTGTTTTTTTAGTTTCTTCAGACAAGCTATACCTGCTGCTGTGGACACGGTATTTCCTGCCATTGTACCACCTTGAAAAATTGAGCCTTTTGGTGATAGGAGATCCATGATTTCTTTACGCCCGCCGTATGCTCCTATAGGTAGTCCGCCGCCGATTATTTTTCCTAAAGTTGTTAAATCAGGTTTTATATTAAATAGATCTTGGACAGCTCCATAATGGAAGCGAAATCCCGTTATAACTTCGTCGTAGATTACAAGTGTTTTTTGAGTTTTTGCTAATTTTTGAATTTTTTCTAAAAAACCGGGATTAGGTTTTACTAAGCCAAAATTACCCACTAATGGTTCGATAATGACAGCAGCTATTTCGTTATGATATTTTTTGAATGTTTCTTCCAGGGATTCTTGATTATTAAAAGGTATTGTTATGATATCCTTAGATATAGCGTCAGGAATACCAGTTAATTTGTTCTCTGTATTTCCTGCACTTGAACCTGCCTCTAATAGCATGGGATCGCTATGACCATGGTAACAGCCAGCGAATTTTAATAATTTAACTCTACCTGTATAAGCTCTGGCTAAACGTATCACACTCATCACTGCTTCGGTTCCGCTACAAGTTAAGCGAACTTTTTCTAATGATGGAATCGCTTCTTGGAGCATTTCGGCAAACAAAACTTCTTGCTCTGTAGGGAAGGCGTATACGCTTCCCTGACGGATAGCTGTATTAACTGCTGCTACAATATCTTCATCTCCATGTCCTAAAATGACGGGACCTAATGCTGCTACATAATCTATAAACCGTTTGTTGTGTGTATCCCATACATATGCACCTTGTCCTTTTTTAATAAAGTGTGGAGTACCATTGCCTTTAATACCCTTCCATGATCTAGCTGGGCTATTAACACCGCCGGGTATGATATTACAAGCTCTTTGATATAGATGATGCAAAGTTGTATACCTACTTTCTTAGATTAATTTCTGAATTGTTTTTCAAATGATAAATAACAGAGTGCTAGCTAGAAATAACGGGGTAATAGCTAGAAATAACTAAAGAATATATTAATTAACAACGAAAGAAAATACAAACTATTATTTCAATATAATTTAAATTATGGTATATTTTTATTCAGTAGATATGTTATTAAATATTATCTTAGGGTACAAGGGTAATTTGCGTATTTTTTCAAGGTAATTTAAGAAGATCTGTTAACCTAATATACTCTTATTATATCTTTTAGACCAAACTATGAACTTTGAATATATTTAATCTTCCCATAGTATCTGTTTTGTAACAAGTCTACTTAATGTTTTTAATTAATAATTCATATATTTTATTATTTTTATTTAATATTTTTATTATTATTTTTTTTAGAAATCGCTTTGATTTTACATAAAAAAATAACTATCTTGTAATTTATATAAACATACCTATTATATTTATATGTTATACTGAATATATAAACTATAATGATATGATATTTGGTGAACTTATATTGTGTGATACAGTTAACTTATATAATTGTCCTTTTTTGATATTAATGAACATTTAATAAAATAAAAGAATGTAAACACAAGTTCGTGATAAAGTGACTTTTAGTTGCATTGACTGTTATAATTTGTTATCCTCGAAATGTTATTATTATTTTTGAGTTGTTATTTATATTAATTTTACTAACTTATAAATTAAATTAATTTTATTTTTAAAAAGTATTTAATTTTTTATGTATACTTAGTTTATTATATTTTTTATTTAAATTTATTTATCCAAGGTTAAAAATAAAATATGTAAAATTACTATAATATATATTAAATGATTTTAGTTTGTTGAAAACACATTATTATAATAATGGAGGTGCAGATGTCGTTGTTAACTGCTGGTAGGATATATAGAGAAAAATATTATATTCAGCATGTTGTACCTTTTTTAACAGGACAATTGGCTGTTGTTGTATTTGATTGTAAAGAACGTTATTATTTGCAGACAGTTGCTTTGTCAAAGGCGCCTTCTGATGTTTTAATACGGCAATATAATCAGTTTAAGCATGATTCTTGGTTACCCATACAAGAGGTTTTTGTAGAAGAAGGCTATTTAGTATTGCTTAGGCCTTTTGGGCACTTTGTAACCCTGAGTAATATTTTAGAACGTGGGTTATCGATTTCTGAGACGATGCTTATTAGATGGTTAGATGAATTATTAGATTTATCTTTATTTTTAGATGTCTATACAATACCTATGCAACCTTTTATGGATTTGCGAAATTTTGTATTAACACCAGATGGAAATATAAAGTTATTTAGTTTTTATTCCCCTAAGTTTTCTCCGTCTACAAATAAAGAAATTGACTGGGTAACTTTTTGTATTTGTGTTTTAAATGCTGAATTATGGGATAAATCTATCAAAATGTTACCTGGTAATATGCCTTTTAGTGATTCTATGAATGCTTTGTTGCGTAAGATTTTAGGTGAAAAAGATCCGAGTAATATTGTTAAAGTCATTAAGCAATTTAACAGCAGTAATAATGTTTTATCTAAGTGTTTTAAAAAAGTTAGCAAAAATTCTCAGGGAGAAGTTGATTTTGAGGAGAATGTTCGGATTATATCAGCTTCACGTGATATTTTTAGTGTATTTGATATGATGCCTTATACTGATGAGAAAACGTTTTCTTTTGATGAGTTTTCACGGAGTATTCGCAAACAACTTGGCTTGCCTTTTAGATATATCGCGGATATTGTTAGTTTGGATCGTCCTGTTTTAGAAGAGGATGTTATTTTCAAAGGTTTGAAGATTATGTCTTCATTGACACCTGAGCATAGACAAAAATTTGCGAGTCAATGGGCACAAACATTAGTTAGTATATATAGCTTAAGGGAATCAAAAGATGATTTTTATGAGCAAGATGATTTGAAATATCGCGAAGGTATTTTAAATTTTTTGAATACGGAACAAAAGATCATGCATGATTTTTTGTTTTATTTGAGGAATGTAATTATTAGTGCAGAAGAGAATGAAGATATTGCTTCGCAAAAATCCGTTTAATTACACTTAGTGTCTTATATTTTTAGTGCCTTATATTTTTATATGTATTTTTTGGTATATTATTTTAAAGATATATTTTAAAATGTATGCAATAGGGATGATTAAAGTATATTCATATAATTTATTAACTTAAACAAAGAGATAGAAGATTATTTTTTCTATTTCTTTGTTTTGTCTCTCAGAGGTTGTTTTATTAATAAATATGATAAATTAATTGACTTGGTTGAGGGTTAATTTATTAATTTAATTTATATTAATTCTAAATTAATTTGAGGTGGTTTTTTGTGTTGAAAATAGGCGATTTAGCGGCTTCTTTTACATTGCCTGCTGTGAATAGCGATAATTTAGTGTCTCTGAATGATTTTAGAGGAAAATATGTTGTATTATATTTTTATCCTAAGGATAATACTCCAGGTTGTACATCTCAAGCATGTGGTTTTAGAGATAAATACTCATCTTTTCTGGAACAAGATACAGTTATTATAGGTATTAGTCGTGATTCTTTAGATTCGCATGCTAAGTTTGTTAATAAGTATCAATTGCCATTTTTATTGCTTAGTGATGAAGATGGATCAACATGCAAGAAATATGGAATTTTAAAAGAAAGGAAGATATTTGGTAAAGTTTATATGGGTGTTGTTCGTACAACGATGTTAATTGATAGAGATGGTTTCATCAGGTATATATATAATAAATCATGTGTTTTTAATCATGTAAAAGAAGTTTTGGATTATTTACTTGCATGGAAGAAGGAACATGACGAGCAGGACCTTGGATAGGAGGCTGCTTGATCTTATTTTGCGAGAATTAGATTCTCATTATCCTGATGTTACATGCGAACTTTACTACAATAATCCTTTTCAATTACTTATAGCTACAGTTTTATCAGCTCAATCAACAGATAAACAGGTAAACAAAGTTACAGAGCGTTTGTTTACCTTTTATGGTACGCCTGATGAGATGGTTAAATTAACAGAAACTGAATTGAGCTCTTATATTCAGTCTTTGGGTCTATTTCGTACAAAAACACGTTATCTTTTAGGTATTTGTGAAATTATCATATCTAATTATAAAGGTAAAATACCTAATTGTCGTAACTTATTACAAGAACTGCCGGGTGTAGGGCGTAAAACGGCAAATGTTGTTTTAGCTTATGCTTTTAATATTCCAGCTATAGCTGTAGATACTCATGTACACCGTTTAGCTAATCGTATTGGTTTTGTTATAACAAAGAATACTTTTGATACAGAGGAATCTTTAATGGAATTGGTGCCTAGAGATCGTTGGATTTCTTTGCATCAACAATTTATTAGACATGGTCGTTTGCTTTGTAAGGCAAGAAATCCGCAGTGTGGAGCTTGTTTTTTAAGACCATATTGTAATTATGCTAAGGGTATAATTGATTGATATTAAAATGAAGATTTATATTATCCAATAGTTCCCTAAAATAATTCACTCATAATTGATCAATACTTTAAGTCATATAGATCATTGTGAAGTGATTTTTTGTTATTTATTTATATTATTTTTTGTTATTTATTTATGTTGTGTATTTTGTTTTATTTATTTTGTTTTTTTCTTTTTAAATTTTTTTTATCAAAGATATTTGCGGGGGTGAGGGTAATGAGTGATCATAAATCGGGTCGCGCCTTCTTCCGTAATTTATCATTGTTTTCGCGTTTTCAATATTTTTGTTCTTCTTCAATTATGTTGCGTTATTTTTTTACTTTCAAATGGTTAATGTGCGTTGTTTTGATTTCTTTTTTTATGGTTTCGGTTGGTTTAGCTATTTTGTTCCTAGGACCTTATGTAATACCGTTGCAAAAAGTGGAAATTGATAGTACACCGGGGTCGGCTCAAGTTTTTGATCGCTATGGTAAACAGGTAGGATATATTGGTCATGTTCAGCGTGAATATATGACGCTTGATGAAATTAGCAAATATAATGCGTTGTTATTACAGATGGTTATCCGTATGGAGGATCGTCGGTTTAAAGATCACAGTGGGGTAGATTTTAAAAGTTTTTTTCGTGCGGCATGGCAGAATGTTAAACATTTTGAACATCATGAAGGTGCTGGTACGATTACAATGCAAACTTGCCGTAATGTGATTATTAAGGATAGACAAAAGTCTTTTTTGCGGAAGTTTAAAGAAGTTCTTTGTGCTTTAAAACTCGAAAATTCTTATTCTAAAGATTCTATCTTAGAAACTTATATTAATTACATACCTTTTGGATTTAATATTGTTGGGTTGCCTATGGCAGCTAAAATATATTTTGGTGTTGATCTTAGTAAAGAGAGTCTTCCTTTAGAAGCAGCTGCTATGTTGGTTGGTATGCCTAAGGCTCCTAATCAATATAATCCTATACGATATCCAGGAAAAGCTTTAGAAAGGCGTAATCTCGTGTTAGAAATTATGGCAGAATCATATGATGATATGCCTAATTTATTAGATGATGAGCAATTGGATTTATTAAAGAAGTCAGATTTGTCTTTAAATCCTTTGGCGGAGAAACAGCTAGCTAAATATGGCGAATATGAAGCTTTTAAGGATATGGTGTGGTCTGAGGTTAAAGTGCGATATGGATTGTCCCAACAAGATCTATCGGAAAAGGGTTATCGCATTTATACATCGCTTGATCCTGGTGCGCAAAAGGTTATGGAACAAAAAATTCAAGATCGAAGTTTGTTTACAAATGCTGAGGGTAGTGATATTTCTGATCTTGATGCCGGTTTAATTTTACTAGAAGCTAAAACAGGTGAGATTTTAGCTGTAGGGGGCGGTCGTTTTTTTCAACCTGGATCTATGAACAGGGCTTTAGAACGTATGCCGCCTGGATCAGCGATTAAACCTTTGACCGTATTTACGCCCGCTATACAGGATTATGCGTATCACGAATACAGTAAATTGCCGGATAGACAGATTAAAATAGGTTCATGGGCACCTAATAATTTTGATGGTAAGTTTACAGATGGTGATGTTGATTTACAACACGTTGTAGCTCATTCTTTAAATTTGCCTACGTTATGGTTGCTTAAAGAGGTTATAGGTATTGATCGTGCGATTAATTATGGTCGAAAGTTAGGATTGCCTTTATTAGAAGAAGATCGTGGGTATGCACCTTTGTCTTTAGGTGGTTTGTATCGTGGTGTTAATGCTAAGGAATTAGCACAAGCTTATTCTGTTTATCCTAATGGAGGTAAGTATATCCCGGCTCATGTTATAAAAGAAATTTTAGATGATCAAGGGCGTTCTATACCTTCTATGGTACCTTTATACCGTTATATTAATGTTTTTGACGCTAAATCTTCTTCTCTTATGGTGCGCATGCTCGAAAAAGTGGTCCATTCAGGCACAGCCCGTAATATTCGTTTAAAACATAATTATCCTGTAGCTGGTAAAACGGGTACGAGTCAAAATGGCGAAGCTTCTTGGTTTGTGGGTTTTACACCTGCACATGTTTTGGCTGTAAATATGTTTTATCCTCATCGAAGGATACCTCAGAAAGGTACACCTCGTGAATTGACTACGCGTATGTTTAATCTTATCATGGATGATTTTCATGCTTTGCTTCCAGAAGATGGTGTTAAAAGTCATTTCCCAATTACTTCAGATAGTAAATTTAAGATGCCGATTATTACAGATATTGCTGCCAATGGAAATGATATAATGATTACTTTTGTAGCAAAAGTAAACGGTATGGTACTAGAGCTACAGCGAGCTGTACCAGGGAAAGAATTTCATAAAGTTGCTACATTGTCTTACGGGCATGACCAGATTTTTGTTGATACAATTAAGGTAACAGAAGATGATGAGGACACAAAGCATACTTATTTATATAGGATAGCTATTTTTGATCCCTTGGTTGGAAATCTCCCCTTATATTTTTCACCTGTGAAAGATATTTCCGTGGGACGGGGTTTAATTTCATCTGATAAGTTTAAAGCCAAATTGGATAGAGATAATAAATCTTCAGATATTGAAGATATAGATTCTAAAGATAAAAACATGATAAATAAAAAAGAAGATATAAAAGGAGATATAAAAGGAGATATAAAAGAAGATATAAAAGAAGATATAAAAGAAGATATAAAAGGAGATATAAAAGAAGATATAAAAGAAGATATAAAAGAAGATATAAAAGAAGATATAAAAGAAGATATAAAAGAAGATATAAAAGAAGATATAAAAGAAGATATAAAAGATAAAAAAATGATAGATCAAAAAGATGGCCGAAAAGTTGCTGAAGATGATTCTATACCCATACCTTTGTCGCCTATTGATATTAAGTTGAATTGATTTTATAAAATAAACATTAATTTAATGATGTTTATTTTATTTTTTATATATTTAAAGCGTTTTTATTATGTATAATAGATACTATATCAAGCACTTTCTTTAATCGTTATTTTCTGTTTTTTTGCTAAAAGATGATTTATTTATAAAAATTTGAATTAATAATGGATATTTGTTATATATTGCTGTCGTGTTAAACTATTAGTGGCTATTTTTTCATAAGGAGGCTTGGATGCACATATGATTGAAATGCATGGTGTTTGGAAAATATATCCTAATGGTGTTGAAGCGATTCGCGGAATAGATATTTATATACGACAAGGTGAGTTTTCGTATGTTGTAGGACCAAGTGGTGCCGGTAAAAGTTCTTTTATTAAGCTTATGTATAGAGAGGAAAAACCTACACATGGTGTTGTTTTAATAAACGGTGTTAACATTAAACGCATACGCAACTGGAAAATACCTCATGTACGTCGACAGATAGGTGTCGTTTTTCAAGATTTTAAATTATTGCCTAATATGTCCGCTAGAGAAAATATAGCTTTTGCTATGGAAGTTGTTGAATCTCCTCCTAACAAAGTGCGTCAAAGAGTTGAAGAAGTTTTGGAACTAGTTGGTTTGCAGGATCGCGCTGATGCTATCCCTTCTCAGTTATCAGGAGGAGAGCAGCAGAGAGTAGCAATTGCCAGAGCTATTGTGAACAATCCGAATTTTATTATTGCCGATGAGCCTACGGGTAACTTAGATCCTGAGAATGCATGGGATATTATGTACCTTTTTGATGAAATTAATAAACGAGGCACCACAATCGTTATGGCGACACATGATAAAGAAGTTGTGAACGTTCTTCGTAAACGTGTCATTGCGATAGAGAATGGATTAATTGTACGTGATGAGATAGGAGGAGAGTATGGATATGAGGACTAAATTTCTCGTCATGTCTCGGCATACACGTGAGGCATGGCGAGGGATTAAGAGTAATGCTTGGATGAGTTTTGCGGCTGTTACAGCTGTGTCTATCACCTTATTCATGTTTGGTGTTTTTATGATGTTGGCCTTAAACCTTAATAGCCTTCTGGATCAATTACGTCAATTATCTGCTGTGAAAGCGGAGATAAGGCGTGATATTTCAGAGGAAGAGTTTGCTAATTTAGAGCAGACGTTAGTACAAAATCCTTATGTAGAGAAAGTTGTTTTTAAGTCCAAGTCTGAGACGTTAAAGGATATTACCACACTCTTAGGTATTGATGATACTTCGCTTTTCGATTCAGATGAGAACAATCCTATGAATGATCTTTTTTTAATTTATCAGAGCGATCCAGACAAAATCAAAGCTTTAATCCAGTCAATTTCATCACAACCTTTAATTAGCCATGTAACCGAAGTGCGAGGATCTTCAAAGATTAATAGTGTTTCGCAAAATATTAGTATAGGAATCTTATGTTTTTCACTCTTTTTAGCTGTCCTAACGAGTCTTTTAATTTCCAACACCGTTCGATTAACTATTATTGCGCGAAAATCAGAAATTGAGATACAGCGTTTAGTTGGTGCTAGTAATTGGTTTATTAGCTGGCCTTTTCTAATAGAAGGTGGTTTTATAGGATTGTCAGGTGCTTTTTTTCCTACGACAGTTTTGGTACTATTATATTATGGTTTGTTTTCATGGGTTGAAATTATTTTCAGAGTACTTAATTTGTTATCTTTTTGGCATCTATCTTTGTATTTAGTTTTATCATTACTCTCTTTAGGTATTTTTATTGGTATATTTGGTAGTTGGTTATCTATAAGAAAATATTTAAAAATTTAAAATTTATCTATTTATTTTCTTTATTCATGTTTTCTTCATCTCTTTATTTATTTTCTTTATTCATGTTTTCTTCATCTCTTTATTTATGTTTTATTTATGTTTTATTTATTTATATTTTCTTTATTTTATTTATTTATATTTTCTTTATCGCTTTTCTCATGCTTTATCGCTTTGGTTTTTTATTTAATGGGATATTAAATATAATTACCTTGTTTTATTAAAGGAGGAATTATGAAAAATCAATCGATTGTGAAAAAAATGTTCGCGATTGATTGGTATAAATGGTTAATTATATCTTTCACGACAATAACTTCTACTTTCTCAAGAAGTGATTATGTTGTTTATGCGAACCAAGTTGATTTAATTAAGATACAAAATGTTAAACTTAAGACGACAGCTGAATTAAAGAAAGAGTTGGGTAAGTTACAAGAAGATGTCCGCGATCTGGAGAATAGCATATATAATGAGCAAGAGGCGTTGAATGAGTTAGAAATATTTATTAAAAATTCACGTCAGGTTTTAAGTAATAGTATGAATTATATATCTAAATCATTGTTATTAGCGGATAGAGCGAGATCTAATTTTTTGATTGAATTTTTATCTGTGGGTTCTTTTGATAGAATGTGGTTTTTAATTAATTCTTTTAAAAGTATTTTAGATCATACAATTTTAGGGCATTCACAAATTGCCAGGGATATTGATGAGTATGAAGTTAATAAAGCGCAAAAAGAGCGATCGATTTATAAATTAAATGAATTAAGAGAAGAAGCTATTAATAAGGTAAATGAACACAAAGAATTCATTAAGAAGAATAAGAAAAAACTTGAACATTTTCACGATGATGAACACAGTAATTCTGATGTAGGTGTATCACCTAACGGTAAAAATTTTCGCTGGCCTTTACCTAATGCATATCCGAGAATTTCTTCTGGTTTTGGTATGCGAGGAGGTTCTATGCACCAAGGAATCGATATTCCTGGGGATTTTGGTACAGATATTTATGCAGTAGCATCTGGAAAAGTTCTTCAAGCTCGACCAGCTAATGGATATGGGACGCTGATTGATTTAGATCATGGTAATGGGTTAGTGACGAGATATGCACATATGTACTTAAATGATATCTTTGTTAAGCCGGGTGATCAGGTGGCACGAGGTAAATTGATTGCTAAGGTAGGTAGTAATGGTCAGTCTACAGGACCGCATTTACACTTTGAAGTTCTAAAAAACAACATTAATTTGAATCCTCAAGGTTATTTTTCTTTAAGAAGATGATGCGAGGGATATTTTTATTTTAATGCAAAATATTCGGAATTTTTATTATCGTTTTTAAATGGCCTTATTTTTAATTAATTATATAAGCATTGGATTAAAAGGCATTTAAATTATTTAAATTGATAAATAAAAATTGTCATTAAATTCTAATTATATTTTTGTTATTATAAACAATGAATTGGCAGTTGATCCATACTACCATTTTGTTGTTTATAATAAAATTAATTACATTTAATTATATTAAGTTTAATGATATTATATTTAATGATATTATATTTAATGATATTATATTTTTATTCTAAACAATTCATAATTCAGGGGGGATTTTAAATGTGTTTACATGGTTGTTGAATTCAGTTCATAAATTGAAATTTTATTTTTTTTTATTAATAATAAGTCATTTTTTTCTTTATAGCTACTTTACATATATTCCTCCGGTTAGTGCTAAACCATCTCAGTCTGGTATGCGTGATAATTTAGAAGTTTGTAAAAAAACTGTTGAGCGTTCAAAGCAATATTTGGATTTTTCACAGAAAAGATTAGAATTGCTAAATAATGATATAAGAGAGACAACAGAAAGTTTAGGGAATTTACGCAAAGTTTTAGGTTCTTTTTTGCATGTTATGTATATTAGAGGGCAGGCGAATTTTTTTATAAGTTTATTTGAATCACGAAATATTTCACAATTTATTTTTCGTCTGGAAGTAATAAATGATATCATCAAAACTCAGCAACACAACATTATGGATAACAATGATTTGTTACAAAATTTGAAAACGCAATATAATGCTTGGCATTTATATTTAGATAATCAACAAATGGAAATTGGAAAAATGAAAGATCTTTGTGGTGATCTTTTTCAAGGCAATGCACTTTCTGAAGAGGGGAAGCAAATTTTAGAAGGAATTGCGAAAGATTATGAAAATGAAATATCAGTTAATCTAAGTCCTTCGCATGAAGGATCTTTAAAATTTCCTTTTAGATCTTTTTCTATTAGGCCATCAAACGGTTATGTTACTTCAGGATTTGGAAAACGTATTCACCCTATTACACATAAACCAACGGTTCATCGAGGGCTGGATTTTGGTGGAGGTCGTTTGCCTATATTTGCTCCTTTAGATGGTGTTGTTGTTGATGTTCGCGGTTCCTTGGGATATGGTATGTTGATAACTATTTTTCATGGTACCATGAATGGTAAAAAGGTATTTACTCGTTACGCTCATTCATATCGTAAAGATATTTTAGTTCGTCCGAATCAAAAAGTTAAGACAGGTGATATTATCGCCTATAGTGGTAATAATGGCGATTCTAAAGGTGCGCATTTACATTTTGAAGTTTGTTTGAGTAAGACAAATGTTTGCTCGAAGTATAATTTGGTTGATCCTAAGCCTTATATTCCGTGATCCATCGTACTATATGTGTTGTAAATATATATTTAAATATCATAATTTAAATATAATATATGGATGTGACATCTAAATATGGAAGGTAAATTCAAGCTTGAAGCTCCTTTTAAGCCTTGTGGTGATCAACCAAAAGCGATTGAAGAATTACTACAGGGTATTAAGAATGGCCAGTCATCACAAACCCTTTTAGGAGCGACAGGGACAGGTAAGACATTTACGATGGCTGCTATTATTGCGCAATTAAATAGGCCAACGTTAATTATTGCACATAATAAAACCTTAGCAGCTCAATTATGTGGTGAATTGAAAAGTTTTTTTCCCAGTAATGCTGTGGAATATTTTGTTAGTTACTATGATTACTATCAACCAGAAGCATACGTGCCTTCGACAAACACTTACATGGAAAAAGATGTTTTGATCAACGATGAAATTGATAAATTACGACATTCAGCTACGAGTTCTTTATTTGAAAGACGTGATGTCATTGTTGTGTCAAGTGTTTCATGTATATATAACTTAGGATCACCACTGGAGTATAAAAATTTAGTTCTCAGCTTGCGTGTCAATATGTCGTTAGAGTACAAAGATATATTGAGTCGTTTGGTAGATATGCAATATAAACGAAATGATATAGATTTTCAAAGAGGTACTTTTCGTGTCATAGGAGATGTATTAGAAATTTTCCCTGTGGCACGTACAGAAAGAGCTGTTAGGGTAGAATTTTTTGGCGATACGATTGAGAGAATTAGGGAAATTGATACAACTACGGGACATTTGTTAGCTGATAGAGATCATATTGCGATTTTCCCTGCCTCTCATTACGTTGTGGGTGAGAATAGTTTAAAAAAAGCAATTAAATCTATTCGTTCAGAATTGACCGAATGCTTAGCTTGTTTGAAAAAAGAAGATAAGTTGTTAGAAGCACAACGCTTAGAACAGCGTACTTGTTATGATTTAGAAATGTTAGAAGAGATGGGTTTTTGCAAAGGCATAGAGAATTATTCACGTCATTTTACAGGTGCTTTACCTGGTACGCCGCCATATACATTAATCGATTATTTTCCCGATGATTTTTTAATTATGATTGACGAATCTCACGTAACTGTGCCACAAGTGCGTGGTATGTACCAAGGTGACCAAGTTCGTAAACAAACATTGGTCGAACATGGTTTTCGCTTACCGTCTGCTATGGATAATAGGCCATTAAATTTTGCAGAATTTGAGGAACGCCTGCCAACTATGATTTTTGTTTCCGCTACACCGGGTAATTATGAATTAGAGCGATCTGGTGGTTTTGTGGAACAAATTATTCGTCCAACGGGTTTACTGGATCCTGTGCTAGAAATTCATCCTACAAAGGGTCAAATTGATCATTTATTAGCGGAGATTAAACGAAATGTTAAGGCGAAAGAACGTGTGTTAATAGCTACATTGACGAAAAGAATGGCGGAAGATTTAACCGATTATTTTAAAGGTGTAGGTGTAGCTGTGCGATATATGCATGCAGATACCAAAACTATTGATCGCATGCATATTATTCGTTATTTGCGCTTAGGTAAATTCGATGTTTTAATAGGTATAAATTTGTTGAGGGAAGGCTTAGATATTCCCGAAGTTTCTTTAGTCGCTATCTTGGATGCTGATCGCGAAGGTTTTTTGCGCACAGATCGTTCTTTGATCCAAATGATCGGTCGTGCAGCTCGCAATAAGCATGGTAAAGTTATTCTTTATGCGGACCGTATAACACCTTCAATGGAAAAGGCTATTTCTGAAACAGATCGTCGTCGTCAGATACAAGATACTTATAATCAGGTTCATTGTATTACGCCGAAAACAATTTTCAAACCAGTACAACCAGTTATTGAAGCAACAAAATCACTTAGTGGAAAGCCGTCGAGTCGAGTTAAGTCTAAAAAGTTAACTTTAGAAGAGAAAAAGGCACAAATTATAGCTTTAGAAAAAGAAATGCGTACAGCAGCCAAAGAACATGCTTTTGAGCGTGCTGCTGAGTTGCGTGATTGCATCTTTGAATTAAAAGCAGAGAGGAATAATTGATGAATAAATGGATTACAGTTCAAGGAGCTCGTGTGCATAATTTAAAAAATATTTCAGTAAAGATTCCTCGTAATCAATTAGTAGTTATTACCGGTGTCAGTGGATCAGGAAAATCTTCCTTAGCCTTTGACACCATTTATGCTGAGGGACACCGTTGTTACGTTGAATCATTATCTTCATATGCTAGGCAGTTTTTGGGCCAGATGGATAAACCGGATATTGATAAAATAGAGGGCCTTTCTCCAGCTATTTCAATTGATCAAAGAACTACAAGTCGTAATCCGCGTTCTACCGTTGGCACGGTTACGGAAATTTATGATTATTTACGTTTATTATTTGCACGTATTGGTGATATTTATTGTCCTAAGCATAAAATACCTATCGCGGGACAAACCATAGATCACATGGTAAATCATCTATTTACTTTTACTGAAGGTACAAAAGCAATGATTATGTTTCCTTTGGTCAAAGACAAAAAAGGTGAGCATAAAAAACTGCTTAGTAAAATAAGACAAGATGGTTTTGTGCGTGTTAAATTAAATGGTACTATCTATGATTTAGAAGAATTACCTACTTTAGATAAAAATAAGAAATATACGATAGATGTTATCGTCGATCGTATCATTATTAAAGCTAATCAACGTCAAAGGATCACCAGTTCTTTAGAGACAGCACTCCGTCTAGCTGATGGAGAAGCATTAGTTGAGATGATTAAAGGTGAAATCATCTATCTTAGTCAAAATTATTCATGTAAAATGTGTGGTTTTAATTTAACAGAATTAAGCACACGTATTTTTTCTTTTAATAACCCATTAGGAGCATGTGAAAACTGTGATGGACTTGGCGTTACGGAATATGTTGATAAGGATCGTATTATTTCAGATGCAAGCCTACCTCTTACCAGGGGTGGAATTGAGTGGATCCTAAATTTTGAAGAAGAGGGGATCCTCGACTATTTTTTAATGGCAATTTTAGATCTAACAGGTGATGAGGGGTGGAATGATCTTAACGCTGAGCAAAAAGAATTGATTTTCTATGGATCAGATGAAGTTTATACATATGAATATTATAAGAATAAAAAATTAGTTTCTAAAAAAATGAAATTTCCAGGGCTGATAATCTTACTTCAACAAGCTTATAATAAAATATCTAATAAATCACGTCGCAGGTCATTGAAAAAATATTTTTCAGTACATAGTTGTCATATCTGTCAAGGAGCTCGTTTGCGTGAATCATCATTATCTGTTCTGATAAATGGTTATAATATATTTCAGCTTTCTTCTTTACCATTAGAAGAACTTTATCGATTTATTGATCAACTCGACTTGATCGAAGCAAAAAAATTAATTTCTGATGTTATTTGTAAAGAATTAAAGACACGGATTAGTTTTTTAATTAATGTTGGATTAGAATATTTGACCCTAAGCCGTTCCGCTGCTACATTATCAGGCGGCGAAGCGCAAAGAATACGTTTAGCTACGCAAATAGGTTCTGGTTTAATGGGTGTAATTTATGTTTTAGATGAACCTAGTATTGGGTTGCACCCACGTGATAATGAAAAATTGTTAGCTATTCTAAAAAATATGCGCGATAAAGGTAACACTTTAATTGTCGTCGAACACGATGAAGAAACCATGCTTAGGGCCGATTACTTGATCGATATGGGACCTGGTGCTGGTCAGCAAGGTGGACATGTTGTCGCCGCTGGATTGACGCCACAGGTTATGCAAAATCCTGCTTCTTTAACAGCTCGTTATCTTTTAGGTACCCGTTTTTTGCTTGTTCCACTAGAGCGTCGCAAAGCAAAAGATGATAATTGGCTTATTGTACATGAACCGCGAGTTAATAATTTATGTCTAGATGAAGTTTCCTTCCCTTTAGGTACTTTCATATGCGTTACAGGTGTTTCGGGTTCAGGGAAGAGTACATTGATTAATAAGGTGTTAGTTCCTGGCTTGGAAAAATTTTTGGAATGCAAAAGAATAAATTACCGTAATGATGTACCTAATGATGATGAAACATTAGATGCATGTGCCGATAAATATATAAAGAGCATATGTAAAAATATAACAGGTTTTTCTTCAATTGATCGTATTTTGCAAATCGATCAGAGCCCTATTGGTCGTACACCACGCAGTAATTTAGCTACATATACAGGTATTTTTGATGAAATTCGTGCTTTATTTGCCTCTACACAAAGAGCTCAAATTAGCGGTTACAGTGTGTCGCGGTTTAGTTTCAATGTAAAAGGGGGCCGTTGTGAAGCTTGTGAAGGCGATGGTGTTTTAAAAATAGAGATGCATTTTTTACCTGACGTTTACGTTACATGTACTTCATGTCGCGGGAGCCGTTATAATAAAGATACTTTAGCTATTCAATACCGAGATCACAATATAGCGGAAATTTTAGACATGACCGTCGAAGAAGCTTGTCCATTTTTTGAACATCACAGACGTATATATCCAAAACTAAAAGCTTTAGCAGATGTAGGATTATCATATATGAAACTAGGACAATCAGCCCCTACCATGTCAGGCGGCGAAGCGCAACGCTTGAAATTAGCGACAGAATTATATGGCAGACAATCCAGAGTAGCATCTTCATTGTATGTACTTGATGAACCTACGACTGGTTTACATATCGAAGATATAGCAAGATTAATAAATATATTAAATGAATTAGTTAAACAAGGGGGTACAGTTATTGTAATCGAACACAATATTGACCTCATCAAAACAGCTGACTATATCATTGATTTAGGACCTGAAGGAGGCAAACAAGGCGGTTCACTTGTAGCTGAAGGTACACCTGAACAAATTATAGAATACCCGTCATCATACACCGGTAAATTTTTGAAAATAGCCTTAGATAAAACAAAAAAACAAATGAGTAGCTCATATATAAATGAAGAAGGCGCTCTTTGTTTTGTAGGTTTTCTAAAAAAATAATAATGCAAAGTATTAAAAGAAACAGTTTAGAAATTATATTTTTTAAACATTTATAAATAAACAATAAACAACCAAAAAAATAAAAAAAAATCAAAAAATAAAGATCTAAAATAATTTGCAAGGTATTTCTTATATTTTTTTTCGATGATGTAGCAATTATTATCCTAGAAGGGATTTTTAAAAATATGTTTATTTTTTTAAATGATTTCTTCGCTTTTTTTGAGATGAGAATTTTCAGCTTTTTTATTTTAATTACTATTATAGCTTGTGCTTGGTTATTTTGGCAGCTCAATCAGTATAGAGACTTTTTGAAGTTGAATTTATTAGATCTTATTGGTTGTGTTACTGTATTTTCTATTATAGGTTCGCGTTTGTTCTATGTTCTAATTCATTGGTCATATTATAGATATCACGTGGCAGATATTTTTAAAATTTGGCAAGGTGGTTTTTTTGCCCTCGGAGCCTTTTGTTTTACTTTTATTGGGCTTTGGGGGTTTGCTAAATTATACAAATTATCTTTTTTAACCTTGATAGATAAAATAGCGCCATTAGCACTATTGGCGCATGCTATTTGTCGTTTAGGAGATACCATTAATCGTGAAAATTATGGTTTTGAAACAACGTTAGCTGATTTGAAAGCATCTCACATCCCTGATTGGTTGATTGATTATACTTATATCAGTGGAAACTATTATCATCCAATTTTTTTATATGAATTTATTTGGGATATTATTGGTTGCTATCTTTTAATTTCATTGTATTACAGAATTTCTAACAAATTATTCATAGGGGAACTTTTTTACATATATATGTCTTGGTATTTCTTTGGCTTAGCTTATCTTGAGAGTTTAAGAATAGATCCCACAATTATAAATGCTCCCCAATGGCTTGTGGTATTAACTAAAATGTTCTTTTCTTTTCCCGATCATTACATTCCATTGATCAGAGTTTATTATGGTCTTTTATTCCTATTTGCTTTTTCATGCTTAATAAGAAATCGGTTTCGTTATAGAGATGGAATTATTTGCAAAAGATTAAAATAAATAAGCAATAAATAAGCAATAAATAAGAACAATAAATAATAATAACAAAAAATAAATAGCATTTCAATATTTTTTAAAATCACATGAATATTAATTTCTTATAAGGTATTATTATATTTATTTTTTGTATTTTATTAATTTTTATTTTATTTTATGTTGCAATTCGAAATTATTTATCTATATTATGTTATTTTTATAAAACATAAATATAAAAATTGTTATTATCATATCGAACTTGACTATAAATACTGCTATATACAATTAGCGAAGATAATTTGTATTTATTTTTATTTTTAATGTTATTTTTGTTAACAAACTTAAAATTAAAATAAAAAACATTATTGTTTATATATTAGAAAATATATAAACAATAATGTTTTTTATACATATATATTATCAATAGTTTTAAATTTATTTTAAGGATGAGCATAAGGCAAATTATTTCTTTTATATATTTTATTTTTTATCCAAATATTTTATTTTTTATATTTTAAAAATATTTTTTTAATTCAAACACAAATGTAGCCATTATAATATCTTTGGTTGCCTTCGATTAGTTAATTAAACCCTCTTTAGATTAGTTTTCGTTCCAGCTGTATGTCTAAAAAAAGTCTTTCTTTAAAAGATAATTTTTAGAAATTATAATAAATAACAATTATTTATATTAATCACCTATATTGTATTTAGGCATAAGTCCAATATTTTAACTAATATTTAATTTTATAATTATTAAAATATATTTATAAAACCTAAAATATTACTTATTTATACTAATATTTTTTATTTATAAAATATTAGTATAAATAATATTAATATAGATAAAATTAATTATCAGACGTAAGTGTAATTGCATGTGCTACACCAGGAATTGTTTTATTTTGTTGAAAAGAAAGAACACTTAATAAAGCGCCTGTGGCAACAACAAGTATTTTTTTGTATCTACCTTTTTTTAATTCGTCTAATAGATGAGCATATACTACTAAAGCACTACAAGCACATCCGCTACCTCCAGCAAATACAGGTGCCTTACCATAGTCATCAGCTTTATAAATCATCATTCCGCAATCTTTTAGATTGTTAGCTAGTTTAAAACCCTTTTCAAGCAAAAGATTTTTTAATAATTTTAGACCGAAGTAGGCGAGATCGCCTGTAACAATCAAATCATAATCTGATGCTTCTTGACCTGTATCCAAAAAATGTTTCAAAATCGTATCAGCAGCTGCTGGTGCCATAGCAGCTCCCATATTCATAGGATCTTTTAAACCATAGTCCATGACACGACCCAGAGTAACATGTGTTACTTTAATTCCTTCTGTACATTTAGCAACTAAAACAGCTCCAGAACCTGTAACGGTACATTGTGCTGTTTGTGCTTTTTGCACGCCATACTCGATAGGGAAACGAAATTGACGTTCTGATGTAAAACGATGACTACTAGTTGATGCCATGGCTAAATCAACATAACCGCTATTCACAAACATTGATGTCATGGCCAACGTAAGCATAGAAGTCGAACATGCACCGTATGTACCTATAAAAGGGATGGGATATTTCTGCGCCGAAAATGATGCTGTGATCATTTGGTTTAATAAATCTCCTGCTATATATAAATCTACATCTTCAGGTTTCTTGTTAGCTTTAGATAAAACTAAAGAAGTAGCATCTACAACCATCTTTAACTCAGCTTTTTCCCATGAAGATTGACCTGCATTATTGTAATCATACACAATATCTAACTTAGAACCTATAGGGCCCTTACCCTCTAAAGGACCGCCTACCGTTGCATTTTGTAAGATACGCACATTATTTTCTAAAAAAAAAGTAGCTTTACCAAGCTTCTTATTAGGCATCATCTTTCCCCCTTAAAAATTAAAACACACAAAAGTTTTGTATTTTAATTTTCGCCAATACATTATAAAGGTAAAGATAGTTTAACCTTATAGAATTAATTATATTACAAATATTTAACCACAATCTTTATATGGTAATAAAATCATATCAAATAGCCCTATCCTAAAATTTTCATAACATAGATGACAAATACCATCGATTTATGATAAATCTAATCAAGATACATAGATACTATCCAATAATCCATGTTAAATAGTGTTTAAGAACCTAATTTAATGCACAAAAAGCTATGATAATGGCTATTTTTGTTTTTAAATTACACCATTACTAATCGGTTATATTAATATTTCTTGACAAGTCCATATTTTAATCTTTTCTATGAAAATCCCAAGAAAAAGTTCAGAGGAAATAAATTAATACCAAAAACATAAAATAAAAAATAGAAAAAAAAAAATAGAAAACAAAAACATGAAATAAATCCATAAAGCAAAAAATAAATTTATTAATTTAAAATAAATTCCCTGTGTAAATATAATACAGTTATATATTATTAAAAAAATATGTTTATATACATAATAAACATAAAACTAGTCTTTAATATTTCTGGCAACAAAATATAATTAGCAGGATTAACTAAAAAAAAAAAGAAGTAACTGAAAATGATGCGACTGATTTTCCGAACCAGGAGGATACAAATGGATGACGAGTATAGATAAAATTAATAAAGCTTACCGTATACTTGATGAACAATTAAAAGCTAAAGGCTATTTTACCATCGGGCATGGTGCAAGCTTATTACGATTAGACCCGCGTATTGTTCGTTCATGGGTCGAAGCTTTTCCTGAATATGTTAAACCTTACTGGGACAAGCATGCTCGATTATGGTTAAAAAACAGTTGTTTAGAACCTTTAAGAAATATCCAAAAAAGACTAAACAAAACAAATCCTCCTTTAAATTTTCGTGAACTACGTGCCATTCTTATATGGGAAGGCAAGATACCTAACAGAACCAATATGATCATAAATAATAAAAAAACTGAAGAGATTAAAAATAAAGAGATTAAAAATAAAGAGATTAAAAATAAAGAGATTAAAAATGAAGAAATTAAAAATGAAGAAATTAAAAATGAAGAAATTAAAAATGAAGAAATTAAAAATAATATAAAGATCGAAACACAACATATTCCTATGATAGGAAAAACTATCAAAATGTTAAGACAAGAAATATATGATATTAATAAAAAAATAATCAAATCCGAGAAATGTATTTTATCATTTAAAAATCGTTTGAGTAAAATAGAAAATATGCTTATAAATTTAAATCAAAATTCTGTTAATAATTATAAACTGCAAATGATGATTGAAGACTTCAAGAAACAACAACATAATTTTCAAAAAGAGATGCAAAATATAACTTTCCAACAACAATTAAAAAACTTAGAATTACCTTCGCCAAGACGATTAACAAAAAAACCAGCTCAAAAACAAAAAATCTTTGGCATATTTTAGGTCATTTTATTTAAAATCCATTTCCTGTGTATTAAAAATATAATAAAAAAATATCCCTAGCAAAGGGATTATTTTTTTATTCAAGTTCTAGTTGCATTAAAAATCGATATTTTTATTTGTCCTGTAGGCATTAAAAATCAAATAAAAATTTTTTTAAAGTTTATAAAAAATACAGATACAAAAGTTGTTACCATTAAAAAACAAAAGTATCGTGTGTACAGATTATGAAGGTCATCTTAATTTTATTGACAATGCCGTTGTCCTTATTTTCTTTAAGGAAGTCAAGATATATCTAAAGCAAAAGCTTTTATTTTAATAGATATGGAGATAAGTAATGAAGAAATTCGAAATTATTATTCGAACAGATGGGAAATTTAAAAATATTTTATAAAAGATAAAAGCAATCTTTATCTATAATAATATATAATAATATCTAATAATATCAAGTAAAACTTTATATTGGTATTTAATTTTACAGTTTTTTTATAGAACTATATTTTATACATACAGGTAATGTTAATCTTCTAAAGGGATTACTTAAATATCAGGCTAAAAAAGAAACTGATCAGATAGAAGATATATTAATTTCATACTCGAAAGAGATAATATCATATTTAGATATTCCTACGCATATATCTGTGAAGCTTATTTTATCACGTGCCAAGAAAGGATTAAGAGCAGCACTAAGCCTACTTTTATCAATTTAAAGAGGTATCCTAAATCTGAAAATACAATTAAAAAGGATGAATATGGTAAAAAACCTAAAAAAGCTAGGTTTGTTTTTTGACCATCCATAAATATAATTAAATTTATTATAACAATACAAATATATAAATGCTCTTTTTAGAGTAATTAAACATAAGGCTGCTAAATTACTCTAAAAATAAAAGCTATCTTTTTTTATAAACAAATAATATTAAAAATTTAGATTATAATAAACTTTTTAATATAATTTTTGTGCAAGTACAGATATTAGTATTCTTGGAAAAGTCCATCATAAATACTTTTACAACTTCAATGTATTTTCAACACTATAACGATATCTAACAAATATATTAATAATTGTTTTTATTCCATACGACTAATATCTATACTTGTACCTCATAGAGGTGCTGTAGTGTTGTTAATAAATGCAAGATTATTCCCTGATGAAACTTATCTATTATTAAACGATGACTTTAATGCGCTGGATGATGATAGTACTGAGTTTGTTCGTATTAAACGTTCAGGTACACTAGGGACGATGTAGCTACTCTAGATGTATTAGTAATAGCTGAACCAACCAAAGAATGAGTAACATCACCTGTTGTTTGTAAAATTTTAAAAGATGTAGTATTAGCGACTTTTTCTAATTTATTCGCTCCAATTACTCCTGTAGAAGTTATTCCTGGATAAATAAAAAAAGTTAACCAATATATTACTCTTTCCAAGGGCCCCTCGCGTGACGGAAAATCACTATTAGATGCTGCTCGTACATTTACATGGAATATACTATAAATCATTACTATAAACGCAATAAATACAGATAGATAGCATTGTCTTTTTATTTTTCGGGTTATGATATCCATTATTATATTTCTCTCCGTTTGTATTATATTTTATTAATTTTTTCTTTTAGTAAATTATATTTTAATAAAGTTACTTAATATATTTTTCGTACTTCTTTATTCCGCCACTAAATATAGGGCCATATATTGGCGGTAGGGATCATATGAGACATCATAAAGCATCTGGCCCTCTATATTAAGTTAGATTACAAATCTAATTTGTTATCCAGTTCAACTTTCTAAAAACAATAATAAACAAAATTGGTTCATTTGCTAGCATATAATTATTTATCTTGACGCCTTAGATCGCAAACTTGATATTATAATTTTTAAAAAAACGCTTTGTATTATAACCTTGGATTAACAACGGTTCAAATTATTTTTAGTTTTATTTTGTTTTAAGTTATTACTTTGCATGCAAAAAAAAAATAAAAAATGTAAATTATGAATAAAAAATAAGAAGATATTGGACTTGTGCCTAAACTTTAATACATGTGATTAAGACGAACAATTGTCATTTATGGATATTTTTAAATTTTTTTAAAAATATAAAATTTCAATATCTATTCTTATTTATGAGCTATATTGTTATAATAATCTGAATAAACTAAAAAATATTATATATATTATTATTTTTTTGGAATTTCATTAAGATATGAAAAAAGATAAATTTTTGTGTTTTGATATCTTTAAATTAAAATGCTATTTCTTTATATACATAAAAAAAACAACACTATTATTAAATTGTGTTGTTTTTTTTATGTATATATACTACTATTAATATGGAATTTAACACTAAAAGAAAAGAGCAGATAACTATGTCTAATATTAACAAGAGATATGTAAATATGGAATATGCAAAAATAGCAAAATTAACAGAAAAAGAATTTATGTCCGCCGTAGGCGTCGATAAAATAACCTTTTCAATTATAGTAGAAAGTGTGCGGAAATATGACTTGAAAAACCATGAAAAAGGGGGTAGACCAAACATACTTGACCCGGAAAATCAAGTGTTATTGTTTTTTCATAATTTTTTCTTTGGTCGTACTTATAGAAGTATTGCAAAAACTTTCGATGTTACTAGCAGTACTGTTAATAAAACTATAAAAAAGGTACAAGCTGTCGCAACAAAAGTACTTAATAAAGAAAATCCTAAAAATATGAAAAAATATCTACCTAGCTTAACATATGGCAGATTCATTATAGATGGTACAGAAATATGCATTCAACGTCCTAAGGTGAATTACAAACCCTATTTATCTGGACGTAAAAAACAAACAAGTAAGAAATCCTTAATTTTAATTTGCTCTAAAACTGCCAAGATTTATTTTACAAATTACGCTCCTGGTAGCGTACATGATTTTAATCTTTACAAAAAATCACGTATTCCATTATCAGAAAACGCAACGTTGCTAGGTGATTCAGGTTTTAAAGGCCTAAACCAATATCATTTGTATGCGATTATACCTTATCAAAACAGTAAATACAAGGTTTTAAGCCAAGAAGAAAAAGACTATAACCATATTTTATCCCAAGAAAGATCCTTAGTTGAAAGAGTTATAGGATGGCTAAAAAGATTCAAGCTTATTGCTAATAGATATCGTAATAAACTGAAAAATTTCTCAAAGCAATTTGATCTAATCTCAGCAATATTCAATCATCATTTATCTTTAGATAAATTCAAAAAATTTATATAAAATCCAAAAATATAAATTAAAAAATTCAGACAATTTACACGAACAATCAATTGTATCAAATCAATATAATTTTAGCTATTATTTAAATTTAAATAATTAAATTAAACATATAAGAGGAATAAGTAAAACTTAGTTTCCTTATTAAAACATGTTTATTGATATTTTAACACTTATGATAAAATATAATCATGAAAGTAATGATAATAACATCTTTGAAAACACTTTATTAGTCTCAAATAAACATTGCATTAAAGTTTAGGCACAAGTCCATTATGGTATTTCCAAATCTTAAAATATATTATATTTTAAGATTTTACAAATGTTTAAGCTACGTTACATATAGATGGTTTAAGCTATCTTTTAGAAGTTAAACGTGCTAATAAAACGGAAAGGAATAAAATGTATATTGCTGAAGATATCATATCTAGTAGCGTATGTACTTGATCAGAAAGCATATGTTTGCATAGATTATTGGTATACTTCAAAAAAAATATAATCTAAAATAAGCTTAAAAAAGGATTTAATTTTATAAGTTAATTAAAAAACGATATTATTATTTATCCTTTAGGTATAAAAAATCAATCAAAAAATTTGCGGAGAATATAACTAAAACAGATACAGAAGTTGTTACCTTTCAAAAACAAAAGTATCATGTGTATAAGTATGAGGGGAAGCTTAATTTTATCGACAATGCCATTGTCCTTATTTTTGTTAAGGAATGTCGAGATATATCTAGAGTAAAAGATTTTATTTGCACAGATATGGAGCTAAGTAATGAAGAAATTCTAAATTGTTATTTGAACCTATGGAAAATTGAAACATATTTTATAACATATAAAAGTAATATTTCTTTGTAATTATATCTAGTCAGATCCAGCAAAGCTTTAGATCGATACTTAATTTTACAAATGTTTGTAGCAATGTATTTTATATATACAGATAATGTTAATCTTCTAAAGGGATTACGTAAATATCAGGCTAAAAAATAAACTGATCAGATAGAAGATATGATGTATATATTCATTTCACTCTTGAAAGGGATAATATCGTATTTAGATATTCCTACTTATATATCTGTGAAGCTTATTTTATCGCATGCCAAAAAATAATTAAGAGCAGCACTAATATCCTATTATTATCAATTTAAAGAGGTATCCTAAATCTGCAAATACAATTCAAAAGGATAAATATTTTAAAAACCTAAAACGTTTAGGTTTGTTTTTTGATCATATATAAATATATAAATTATTTTTTAGATTAATTAATCATAAAGCTACTAAATTACTCTAAAAATAAAAATGCCCTTTTTTATAAACAAATAATATTAAAACTTAGATTATAATAATCTTGTTAAGTTCATTTTTAAAAACGCAAAATTATGGCATTATTTTGTACAAGTTTATCAATTATATTTTTTATTTTGTTTTTAGTTTTTATTTAAAATGAATTAAATGATTTATTTTCTTTTTATTTTTATTTATTTAAAGATGGTGTGTTAATAGATTTTTTTCATATAATAGGGTTGTTTGGTTATGGGATGTTGAGTATGGCTACCTTTTGATCAATTAATGCATATGTTAACATGGTGAGGAGTATTGGAACTTAGTTGACGATTGATTTTTTGTAGAGGTGGGTTATCGTTAATGATTTGTTATTGCCGTTTTAATGTTTCTTTGTTTTTTTATTGTTGTGCTATTATGTATTTCTGTCCTCTTTATAATTTTAGTATATTTTTATATATTTTATTGTTTTTCATAATCTATTATTGATATAAATTTTTTGTAAAGATCAAAATAATATTGTGAATTAATGTGGAGCATATGATGAAAAATTTCTTTAAATATTTATAGAATAATACTGATTTTTTTGATATTTTTGCTTTATTAGTTTTTATATACATATAATTACATTTTGAGGTTAATATTTATATATGAAGGAGTGTTTGGATTTTATGCATGTTATTGATCCGGTTTTGTTTGATTTTGGTTTTTTTGCTATACGCGCCTATTCCTTAACAATGCTTTGTGCTGTTTTTGTAGGCGCTATTATTTTCTTATCGCGTGTTAAATATTATAACGTCGATTTTGATACTGTTTTTATGATTATGGTTATGGTTATACCTATTTCAGCGATAGGTGCTCGTTTGTATGATGTTTTGTTTTCTTTGGACGAATATCAAGGAAGGTTATTGGCCATCATCGGGATTAATATAACAGATGAGGGTGGTATACGTTTTGGTATTAACGGTTTAGCAATTCATGGCGCCGTTTTTACGGCTTTTATAGCTTCGTTTTTACTTTTCCGTAAATATAAATTGCCTGTTTTATTTTTGTTTGATTTGGTTGTTCCATCTTTTTTGATCGCCCAATTTATCGGACGTTGGGGTAATTTTTTTAATCAAGAAACATATGGTGGTGAAGTTAGTCGTTCTTTTTTAGAAAATATTGGATTATCTGAATGGATTATCGATCAGATGTATATCGATGGTGCATATCATCATCCGACTTTTCTTTATGAAGGTATTTGGAATTTAATCGGTTTTTTTGTATTACTGTTTGCTTATCGTTTAAAAAATATTTTTAAACAAGGTGAAATTTTCTTTTCGTATTTTATTTGGTATGCTGTCGGACGTTTTTACATTGACGGGCTAAGGGAGGATAGTTTTTTAACTGAGAAGTGGGGATGGATTAAGGGTACTATAGATACATTTTGGGAACCTTTTGGTAAATTTATGGATGTGTTACCATTAGGAGGTTCACTCGTACGCATTCCTCAGTTAGTTAGTTTATTTATGGTTATTTTCGCTATACTTATGTGGTCTTACAGGCGTTATAAAGGGTTGGCGCAACCATTAATTACGGCTATAAAGGCTACAAATTCTAGTTATGGAAACGGTCCTTTACCACCGCCAGAACCTGCACAAGTTAGAAGTATGGCTATTAATTTAGATAAAAAGAAAGAACGGGTAAATAAAAAATAATATCAATAATTTATTGTATATAGGATTCATGGGTTTTAACGTTTTTTAGAGAGGGTATGATAAATGAATACTTTTATTCGTTTTTCTATAAGGAATTTAACACTGGTTCTTACGATGACTTTTTTACTTATTCTAGGTGGTATTTATGCTATATGGAATATGTCAAAAGAACTTATGCCTGATATTCGCTTTCCTGTATTACAGGTTTTTTCTTCATATCCTGGTGCTTCAATTTCTGACGTTGATAGCAAGGTTACAGTTCCAATGGAAAAAGTTTTGCAAGGTATCGAGGGTGTAGATGTTATTACGTCTATATCTTCAGAAAATATTTCTGTGTTGAAGTTAGATTTATTAGATAATGCTGATACAACGAAAGTTCAACAAGTTATTGAGGATAGATTGAAAAGTGTATCTTTGCCTAAAGAGGCTAGTACACCTAGTGTTAAATCAGTTGGTTTTAGCACGATACCTTTGACACATTTTGCGGTTTTGCCTAAAAATGATAACGTTACAGACGAAGAGTTATCTTTTTGGGTAGATAAGATATTGCTGCCTAAAATTAATAACGTATCCGGAATTTATTCTGTTAAAAAGTATGATAAAAAAACACCTGTGATCAAAATAAGTTTTAAACCGGAAAAATTGGCTGCTGAAAATATATCTTATGAAAATATCCAAAAGACACTTATTAAAATGAACTTTGTATTACCTGCAGGTAATTTGGTTGCTGATGGTAATATTTTACCGGTTTATTTTGAAAATAAATTAAGTACTTTAGATGATTTGCAGAAACTGGCTATACCTACGGCTATGGGTAAATCATTGAAATTAGAGGATATTGCTAATATCCGCGAAGTTGAACCTGAAGAGCAATTAATTGTTAAAACAAATGGCAAAAGATCGGTAAATTTACAGATTACCTTGGGTGAAAAAGCTAGTATTACAGAAGTTGGTAAAGAATTACGTGATATTTTTACTGATTTACAAAATGAGTATGAAAAATTTCAGATAAAGAATTTATTTGATTATTCGCTTCAGGTTGAAAAATCTATTAGCACGATGCGTAATGAAGGTATCTTGGGATCTTTGTTTGCTGCTTTGATTGTATTTTTGTTCTTACGCAATATACGTATGACCGTTATATCAATTATCTCCATTCCTTTAGCTGTTCTATTCACTTTTCTTCTTGTATGGACACAAGGTGTAACGATGAATGTTATGACTTTAGGAGGTATAGCTGTTGCTGTAGGTAGGGTTGTCGATGATAGCATTGTTGTTATCGAAAATATATATCGACGGATAAGGAAAACAGGGTATTGCAACGAAGAACTTGTGTTAGATGCAACGAAAGAAGTATCCAATGCCGTTATTACGTCTACGTTGACCACGGTGGCTGTTTTTATACCACTTGGTTTGATACAAGATATTGTAGGTAAAATTTTCTTTCCATTTGCGCTCACTGTTACGTTTGCTTTGTTAACGTCTCTTTTAGTTTCTTTAACTTTGGTACCTGCTTTAGCATTACGTTTTCTGAAGCATTTACCACAGCAGAAGAATGTTAAACCATTACCTTGGAGGGGCATGAATAATGCGTATCGTAAGAGTTTAGCGTTTGTTTTAAAGTATCCTAAACGCATTTTAACAGCTTCTTTTTCTTTATTGTTAGCTAGTTGTTTTACTTGGTATTATCTAGGATCCAGTTTTTTGCCTACCGATAAGGATAAGGGTATGCATATCAGAGTTAAAGTTCCTGTCGGTACTAGTGTGCAAAAACTAACTGATTTAGCTGATAAAGTAGGCGAGGTTGTTAATCGTATTGATGGTGTTTCGACGGTATCATCGATTATCGATAACTCACAGGAAGCTAAGCTTACTTCAAGTATGATGGGTGAGTCTACAAACGATAGTGCGCGCATTTTAGTTAATTTAAAAGATGATGCATCTGTTAATGATCTTTTATCTAGAACGCGTCAAGAGTTAAAAGTTTTTACCGATGTGGCAGATATTAATGTGAGTGAATTAAAAGGCTTAGGACCACCGTCTAACGTTTTAGAAATTATTACACGTGGTAATAATTTAGATGATGTGCGAAAAGTTGCCCAGGATATTGTTACTGATTTAAGATATAATGTAGATAATTTAGTGAATGTTCAACATAATTTGTCTGCGAACCAGAAAAAATTAATGATTAGTATTGACAGTGAAAAAGCGGCAAAATATGGCTTAATAGCTAGTCAAATTTATCCTCAAATACGCGCTTTTCTATCTCCGATTCGTATGGATGAGTTAGTTGATGATGGTGTTAAAAAGGATATTTTTATCGAAATAGATCGTAGTGAGAATGATTTTGATCCTAAAAGTTTAAAAAGTTTATCGGTCGTTGATCCTAAAGGTAAAAAAGTTGTACTTTCAGATATTGCTGAATTGTATTTGGCAGATGATCCAATAACTATTCAACGTGAAAACAGTATACCTTCGGTTAAAATTATGGGTAACGTGACTAGTAAGGATACGAAGGCTGTACAAAATAATATTAAGGAAAGGTTAGAAACTTTAAAGCAAGGATTTCCGAAAGATGTAGATTGGCGTATTACTGGTGATACACAGAAAATGAATCGAAGTTTTAAAACATTAGGTATTGCTATGATTATAGCGGTTTTCTTAGTATATTTTGTCATGGTCGTGGCTTTTGGCACCATGATAGTACCTTTTACAATTTTATTTTCCTTACCGTATGCTATTATCGGTGCTTTAATTGGTCTATGGATTGCAGATCAGCCTATAAGCGTCTCGGCAATGATTGGGTTTCTGATGCTAATAGGTATTGTTGTTACGAATGCTATTGTCTTGATTGATCGTGTAATAAAATTACAGGAACAAGGCTTGGAATTAAGAGATGCTATTTTAGAAGCTGCACAAACGCGTTTTCGGCCTATTATTATGACTGCTTTAGCTACGATTTGTGCTTTAATCCCCTTGTCGCTAGGTTTTGGTGAAGGAACTTTAATTTCCCGTGGCTTGGCTGTAACAGTAGTAGGTGGATTGACTTCTTCGACTTTATTGACGTTGTTTGTGGTACCTATTATCTATACTTTGCTTGATAAGTTTAAAAAGAAAAGCTAAAAATATAAAACGCTTGCAAAATTAATAAGACCCTTAATTAGGGTCTTATTAATTTTAAATCACTTTAATTTTATAATTCATGTTTCTGGTTTTAGTAGTATTTAATATGGAGGTATATAATTATGTGTATTGGCAATGATAGCGGAGAATGTGAGCATACAGATTTGAAATTGATTATTTTAACAGGGATGTCTGGTGCTGGGAAAACGTTAGCTATTCAAAATTTAGAGGATTTGGGTTATTTTTGTATAGATAATCTGCCACCTATTTTATTATCGTCTTTTATTGAACTCTTAGAAAAATCAGAAGCCAAAATTATCAAAGTAGCTATTGTTGTGGATTTACGCGGCCAAGCTTTTTTTGACATTTTATTATCTGTATTATCTAGATTAAATGACCTACCAGGTGTAAATTATTGCTTATTATATCTAGATGCTTCTGATATGTCCCTTATTCAACGCTATAAAGAAACGCGTAGGTTGCATCCTTTATCATCTGATGGTTCTATTATCGATGGTATTAAGAAAGAGAGAGATCTATTAAAGGAAGTTCGTGAAAATTCGCATTATATAATTGATACTAGTTATTTTCGGCCTATGGATTTGAAAAAAGCGATTATTTTTTACTTTACAAGGTCTGATCAAATTGTGTTTTTTGTCACTTTCTTATCTTTTGGTTTTAAATATGGCTTGCCCTTAGAAGCTGATTTAATTTTCGATGTGCGTTTTTTAGATAATCCATATTATATTGATGATTTACGTCCTTTAACAGGTTGTGATTTACCAGTATCACAATATGTTTTGCAAAATGAGATTACACAGAAATTTTTGAACCACTTGCAATCATTATTAAGTTTTTTGATACCATGTTATGAAAAGGAAGGTAAAAAACAACTTGTCGTGGCCATTGGTTGTACAGGAGGGCGCCATCGATCTGTTGTTGTAGCCAATGCTTTAAAAGACTATTTTAAAATTGATGTACAATTGCTTGCTCGCGAGTACCGTGTTCGACATCGTGATGTGCGAAAGGGGTAATATTTCCCCATGACAAATTTGTTATATACTTTAGATAATTTTATACTGCCTCAACCTTTAAATGTAGTTTGTATTGGTGGTGGTACAGGTTTACCTAATTTATTGCGCGGTTTAAAGAAATATCCGGTTTCTATCACTGCTATTGTTACTATGTCAGATGATGGAGGTAGCTCAGGACGTTTGCGCACCGATCTACAGATGCCGCCACCTGGTGATATTAGAAATGTTTTGTTATCCTTAGCGGATACAGAATCTTTATTAGCTCAGGTTTTTCAACATCGTTTTAAAACAGGTAAAGAGTTAGCTGGTCATACCTTAGGTAATCTGATGCTTGCTGCCATGTGTGAAATAACTGGGAGCTTTACAAGTGCTGTACAGGCAATTAGTCGTGTTTTGGCGGTTAGAGGGCGTGTGTTACCTGCAAGTGAAGAAGGTGCTACATTGATTGCGGAATTTATTGATGGTTCAATAATAGAAGGTGAATCCAATATTCCTCATACAAATAAACGTATTAAGCGTGTTTTTCTGCGAGAACCTATTCCTTTACCTGTAAACGAAGCTATTAGGTCTTTGGAAATGGCTGATGTCATTGTTATTGGTCCAGGTAGTTTGTACACTTCCCTTTTACCACCTATCCTTGTACCTGGAATTATGAAAGCATTCTGTTCTTCGAAAGCTTGTCGTGTCTATGTATGTAATGTTATGACACAAAGAGGCGAAACGGATAATTTTACTGTTGGTGACCATGTTAAAGTTTTACATAATCATCTCGGTAAAGATTGTATTGATGTGGTTATTATCAACGATGGTTTTCCTGATCACACAATCCGTGAAAGATATGCTCGTTTTTATCAACGCATGGTTCGTATTGATCGTGCTCGTCTTAAAGGTATGGGTTGTTCTATTATTATCGATAATTTATTGATGGATTGTTCTTATATACGGCATAATGCTGATTTAGTTAGCAAACATATCATTTGTGTTGCTTTGGCTAATTTAATGGCTAATTTGTATCAATCGTGATCACTTATATAGATAAAAGATGGATCATTGTAAAAGGAGGTCTTTATGGAATCTTTTTCTTCTATTACTAAAAAAGAAGTTTTGAGAAATGACCTTCATCGACCATGTTGCCAGAACGCTTTTTTAGGGGCATTTATCAATATGAGTGGTTATATTCATAGTTATCATACTGGTTTTTCTTTGCAACTAGTTACGGAACATGCGGCGATTGCCCGATATTTGTTTAAGCTAATTAAAAATCGGTATAATCAAATTCCAAGAATTCTTATTCATAAAAAAAAATGTTTGCGTAAGAATCGTGTATACATTTTAGAATTGAAAAGTAAATTTTTAAAAATCTTACTTGATTTAGGTATTATAAACAAAGAATATAGAACAATTATTGACATAGATAAATATTCTGTCCCAGAAAAATGTTGCTGTAAATCATACTTAAAAGGTGCTTTCTTAGCTAGTGGGTCTATAAGTAATCCCCGGAGTAGTTCTTATCATCTAGAAATGATCACGGCATATCCAGAACAAAGACATGTTTTATGTAAAATAATGAATATTTTTTTTCTTCAACCCAAACAATTAAAGCGTAAAAGAGGTACGATTATTTATTTAAAAGATAGTGAACAAATAGGTGATTTTTTAGGTATAATAGGGGCACATGTTGCGCTATTATTTTTTGCTAATGTTCGTATCATGAAAGAAACACGTAATTCGATTAACAGGATTGTCAATTGTGAAACAGCTAACATAAATAAAACAGTAGCTGCTTCTATGCGTCAGATAAATAATATAACAAAGATAGCACAAGCAGGAGGATTACAAAAATTACCCACTTGTTTACAAGAGATAGCTAGATTACGTTGTAAACATCCTGAATTAAGTTTAGAAGAAATAGGTAAATTATTCCCTGGAGGTCAAGTTAGCAAATCGGCTGTTAATCATCGTTTAAGGCGTTTAGAATCCATCGCTAACAGTTTATCTAACTAGTGGGGGACCTTTTGTGATTGAAAAAAAAATTACGATTTCGTCTACAAGATTTTTACATGGTCGGGATGCTTTAGCTTTATTAAACATAGTTCATAAATTTGCCTCAAAAATTAACATTAAGACATCGAGTGATAAAATCATTGATGTACATAATTTATTAGACGTTATTATTTTTTTTGCTAGCAATAACGATAACTTTATTATTAAAATTTATGGACCAGATGAACAAAATGCTTTAAAAGCTTTGGAAGCTGTATTTTCTTCATAAATGATGGGAGATTCTTAAATATATAATAAATATAAAAAAGCAAACTATGCGTTAACATAGTTTGCTTTTATCCATAATTTATTAGTTATTGATTTATTATATTATACATTTCATTAATGCAAGCTTTGCTTATAATCTTGTTTTTATATCTGATAGTTTCCTTTATTTCACCTGTAAACATACAAGCAAACTCATACTTTTTCAAGATTATTTTTTCTTCATCCACGTAAATTTCCAAAGCATCTTTTTCGCTAATGGATAGTGTACGTCGCAATTCAATGGGTATGACAACTCTTCCCAATTCATCGACTTTGCGCACGATACCAGTGGATTTTAGCATACTGATCGAAAGCCTCCTTTAGATATATTTAAATATATTAATTATGATTTCTTTTAATTCTATAATAAATAAACTTTATAAAAAGAATCTTAATAAAAAAAGGGGATATAAAAATGCAGTGTTTAAAAAGATAAAAATACAAAAATTATAGAAAAACCAATGAAATATCTCAGCCTCTTTTATTAATTTGGGAATAATGAAAAATGTTTTAATTTAGTATTTTTTGATTATTTTATAAAAATTGGTCAATTTATATAATTTAAGGCCAAAATTCCAATTGTAATTTATACATTTTTGTAATTGAGTATTAAAAATTAACACCAGAAAGTATCATACCAAGCATTTCCATATACGTCAACTACTAATTATTTTTTATATACTAGACATTTTGAGAAGGTATAATACAGGCTATTTCATTCAATTGTTGCTATTTTAATGTAATTATTAAAATTTATTTATCATTATCAATTTTCATGTCCATTCATCTGTGTGTATAAATAATAATCCGGCGATTATATAATATTAATATTTTTTATATAATAATTATTTTAATTGATAGTTTTTAATGCTTTATGTCGAATAAAATTAAAAAATTTCATATGATTTCATTAGAGTTTTTTAATTTTTGAAAAACATTTTTATTTAATAACTTTTTTTAATAAATACATAGTATAATGAATATAAATTTTAACTTTAGCATAAAAGGGGTTATCAAAATAACAAATACAGATTTTATATACATAAACAAGGTATATTATAAAATATAATCATTAGATGACAAGTGATTTAAAATAGCCTAAGGAATGATGATAACAACATTTTTTATTTAGCTGATGCGATTAAATTATGTTCTAAAAAAAGACTGATGTAGCTTATTAGTACAGGTAATTTGTTTTTATTATTATTTTAAAAAAAATATAAAAAATTCAAAATAATATTTTTAGATATATTTACTCATATGCATAAACGCTAATATTTTTATTATTAAAATACTAGTTATATATTAATGATAATTTTAAATCTTACCAAAATTATATAAAATATTTTCATTTATTTATAATATTAAAATAGGATTTAACATTTAAAACAGAAGATTAAATATTTATATTTAAAGTTAAAAAAGATCCTTAAAGTATGAAATATATATAAATCGAATTATTAAATTATAATTAATTTATTCATAATATATTTATGTATAAAATAATATTCTTAATAATAGTTGGGAGAGTTAAAAAATATATTTAAAGGACTTATCTGAAATAAGCCGATTAGTAATTATCTAATTTAAACCCAAAAATAGCTATGATCATAGCTATTTTTGGGTTTAAATTAGATTCTTAACACGGGTTTGTAGACAAGATCGAAGAATCATTTTACATGCAAAAAAATGTAAATTATTAATCCAAATAATAAAATGTTATTGTATTTCCTAAGTTTACAATATATTATATTTTAAGATTTTACAAAAAAAAATAGACATTCCCCTTAGGTATTTAGATTTAATAATAACTAAAATTATGTTAATCTCGCCTAGCTGATTCTTTTCACGAATTGTCTTAATTTTTTAATTTTTATTTTTGGATTTTATATAGATTTTTTCAATTTATCTCAAGATAAATCATGATTGTATATTGCCTCGGTTAGATCAAATTGCTGCGATAAATTTTTAAGTTTATTACGATATCTATTATCAATGAGCTTGAATATTCTGAGCCATTTTATAACTCTTTCTACTAAGGATCTTTCTTTGGATAAAATATGGGTATAGTCTTTTTCTTCTTTGCTTAAAACATTGTATTTGCTTTTTTTATACGGTATGATTGAATACAAATGATATTGTTGTAGGTCTTTAAAACCTAAATCGCCTACCAGCGTTGCGCTTTCTGATAATTTTATATGTGATTTTTTTTAAAGATTAAAATCATGTACACTACCAGGAGCTTAATTTGTAAAATAAATCTTGACAGTTTTAGAGCAAATTAAAATTAATGATTTCTTACTTGTTTGTTTTTTACTTCCATATAAATAGGGTTTGTAATTTACTTTAGGACGTTGAATTCATATTTCTGTATCATCTATAATGAATCTGCCATATGTTAAGTTAGGTAAATGTTTTTTCATATTTTGAGGATTTTTTTATTAAGTACTTTTGTTGCGATAGCTTGTACCTTTTTTATAGTTTTAGTAACATTACTTCTAGTAACAGCGAAATTTTGTGCAATACTTCTATAAGTGCGACCAAAGAAAAAATTATGAAAAAACAACAATACTTGATTTGCCGGGTCAAGTATTGTTGGTCTTCCACAGTTTTTATTGGTTTTCAAGTCATGTTTTCCCACACTTTCTACTACAATTAAAAAGGTTATTTTACCAACACCTAAAGCGGATATAAATTCCTTGCCAGTTAATTTTGCTATTTTTGCATATTTCCATAACATATCCCTTTCTAATATTAGAGATAGTTATTTGCCCTTTTCTTTTAGTTTTAAATTTCATATCTTAATGAAATCCCAAAACTAGTAATAATGTATATAATATTTGTTATTTTATTCAGATGATTATAAAAATACAGCTTATAAATAAGAACAGATATTGAAATTTTATTTTTTAATAAATTTTTAAATATACCAATAAATAACAATTATTGGTATTAATTGCCTGTAATGTATTTAAGCACAAGTCCAACGCGAAAATAAAGTATATCTATTTTTAGCAATTTTTCTTATATAATAATTTTATAAATCCTTTATATTAGAAAAATTGCTATTAATAAAATTAATAATTATACAAAAGATACAATTTTTAGCTAAAAAATATTATTTAAAACAAAAAATACGAGTAAGTAATAAAAAATATACAACCATAAGATCTTTGCTTGTAATTTGTGCTGAAAAATATTTAATTAGTTACACGAAGGTTACATCTGCCATTGTACATGATTTTATCTTTTTTTAAAGATTTGCATATTCCATTGTTATCAGAAGTTGCGACTTCGCTTGCTAATTTAGTTGTTCAGTGATTATAAAAGATATTTTTGTACATTACTATATACGAGAAGCAATGCTAATGATTTGACTAAAGGAACTCGGGAACTAAAATAAAATAATGAAAAATATTTTAGAAAAATATCACGTTATAGAAGGATTTATTTTTTAATTAAAAAGTAAGATTATTTCTAATATATATCGTAATAATTCAACAAAATTCTCAGAACAATTTAATATTTACTATTTTAAATTTGCACTTGTCTTTAGAATAATTCCGAAAAAGTTAAAGAAGATACAAAAGTAAGCTAAATAAATATAAAATAAAAAAAATATGATAATTTATATTCATACCCGATAGATGTATTTCGCGGTTTTTATTTTTTATAAATAAAAAAACATTAAATTAAACTTATTATTAAAATCACTACAAACAAAATTTTAATTTTTTTATATTTAAATTATATTAATGAAATTTAAAACAAAGAATAGGCATTATCGTAGCTTTTAGTATATTCTATTAGGTGTTTAAACTTCCTTTCCTTCCTTTCCTTTGTTTTAATGACAAGTCTAATAAAATTCCTTGACAAAATTTCTTTATTGCACCTATAATATAAAGGTGATTAGAATTAATTAAATCATAAAGGGGTAAAAATAAATGTTCCAAAAAATTAAAAATTCCTTTTATATTTTGAGTGTTTTGTCTTTGTTTTCTACAACGATAGTATTTGGTTCAAGTGTAGCAACATCCAAAAAAGATAACCAACCCCCAAAATATGACGTTAATAAAAGAAATGATCAAAAAAATCGAAAAAGTTTACAAATAGACCACGGAGCATTTTTTATAGAAGAACTTACACAAGCCCTTAATAAAGTGTCCTATGAATTGCATAAGTCAGAAAAAAAGTTCCGGGACCTTGGGCGCATAACACATCCTTTTGAGTTAATTTTAGACATGGAATATTACAATAGACTCGAACCATCAGCAAAAGGATATACTAAAAATAAGTATAAAAAAATACAAAAAGAATATGAAGAATTTAAAATAGAATTATCACATGAAATTAGAAGATCAAAAAATCGTGCTCTTAAGGTATTGGATAATTTACCATTTAGTAAAAAAACCATTAAGTCATTAAAATCTTTATACTTAAAATCGCTGAATAAAGCGAATACTAAACAAAAAAATAAAATTCTAAGCAATAATTTTATTGTTAGTTTCAGAAAAAATATCAAAGTACCTGGTGAATTCAGGGAACGTGCAGGATGGGATCCTTCGAGATCAGATGAATTAGTACTCAAAACAACGAAATTACCGCCTGATGATTCTCTATATAATGAATTATATAGAAACATGAATTGAGCATTATTTATTTTGATTTAGCTAATCATGCTGGATTTTCAAAAAAAAACAGGGGCATAATTCTTTATTTTTAAAAATTAACTTAAAAATTTTATTAGAATCTAAGTTTTAAAATTATTTTTTTATACAAAAAATAATTCTTATTTCCAAGGCAATTTCATCATGAATCTTCTATATTGCCTTGAAATAAGAATTTATGCATTTGTATTTTTATGATAAATCAAATTATGTAAGCTATTTATAGTATCATAATTAATATCAATTTTAATTTTTTATGTATTAGAATGTTCGACTAACGAAGTATAGCTGAAGTTGTATTTAATATAGGTTTAATAATATTACCCTGAATGCATTTTTATTCCAGATCATAATTTATGGTGATCAGTTGCTTGCATAGTACTTTGAGTTAATGATGATATCCTCGTCCTTATGAAATACATTAAATCAAATATAATAGAAAATTTTTATTTTTTAAGGTCTATTAAATAGACATTCTTTGTTATTTGATTGGTTTTTATCCATAAAATATATTCGATGCACGTGATTAAGTAATATATGGTTTTTTTATAAAATCTAAGATGTTCCAAACTATGTAAATATCTTAACATTTTCTGATTTTTATTAGTAATTTTTTTCTATAAATGTAGTTTTTTATTAATTTTGCAAAATTGCAATAAATGAAAATTATTTTTATTAATAACCTATGTAATTGTTAGACATAAGTTCTTTAATCTTACTAATAAAATTTACATTAGATTTTATTAGTAAAAATAGACATAATTTTTATCTATTTTTAAGATATAATTTTTTATAAAAATATACACATATGATAATTAAATTAGGACTATTAAACGCTTTGCCGAAAAATAGCATTTGAGCCAATGGTGTAATCTATAGAATATTTCATTTTCCGGCTTTTTCTAAATAGATTTTAAATTATATGTTAAGTGATCTTGATTGGAAATATTAATATAGATGATTAGTAATGATATAGTTTAAACATAAAGATAGAAATTACCATAGTGTTTAGTTAATTCGATTATTTTCTTTACAGCAGTTTTTTTACAATCTCATAGTATACGGTATTTTATATGGTTGTATTGAAATATATGCATCTGTCAAGTTTGTTTTATAGCGATTTTTATATGCTTATTAATATAATTTAAAATGTCATTTAAAATTTTTAAATAGAATATTTCGTATTTTTTTTTGGCAGGGTTGAAAACGGGATTTTTATTTTTGGTTTGTATAATAATATATTATATACAAACCTTATTTTTGATTTAAATCTATTCATAGAAAAATTGAATTTGGAATTTTCCCATTATTTAAATTGGTATTTTTACAACTTTTATATTAAATTTAGTTTTCATTTATATTATATATTAGGGGTTATTCTAAGTTTATGATGTATACAAAAGGTTCGCTTTTAGAGAAATTACAAACCATAAACCAAAAGTTAAATCTTTTAGATGACCGTATCCATATGTTTGGTATGCGTGATCGTTTAATGAAGGAGGGGGCTTTATTTTCACTTGTAAGAAGTGATATCCAGGATGTTGTTTGTCAAAATACACTTTGTGTAGCGGTTGATGGATCAGTAAATTATATTTCTGGCGCTTTAGGGAATAAGCTTTTCTTTTTCCGTGTCCTAGCTCAAGCTACGGATGGTCGTGAGATATGGCTTGAAGATGTTAAACTGAGCGGTTTGACATTAGATGATGAGCAAATTGTACCTCAATTACATTTGTTGACGATGGAGCTAGAGGTTGCTAAAGCCGCTCTTAAAAAATGGTCTCCTCATACGATGATTATGGATGGTACGCTTTTATATTTTAAGGAAAATGATGTGTTATCCTTTTCTGAATTATGCCATATCGCTTATGATCAAAATACTTTATTAGTAGGTGTGGGAGAAGAAATAGCAACGAAAAAATTAGGTCTTTTATGGTCTGATTTATATGATTTAGCTGATAGATTTTTATTTTACGGTGTTTTGCGTCAAAATGAAGGTTGGGATTTTCCGCGCAAAATTACAGATGACTTGCTATGGCGTGTTATGGTTCGGTGGTCTCTTTCGCCGCAGCCTATCGTTGTAGATGGTTTATGGTCCCAAGTTGCTGATAGACAAAAATTATTAGATCTTTTATTGCACCTCGTACCTATACAGGGTAGAGGTATACCGTATTGGTTAGATATTGTCGATAAACGTGTGCGTCTAACCGACTCTATGGTTAAAACTTTTTTTAGTAATGGTATTGATCCAAAAATCCAGCATCGGTTTTGGCATGCTAAAAGATTGTATCGTCATCTTTAATTACTGTACATGCAAAAAAACAAAAAATGTAAATTATTAATAAAAAAAGAAAATATTATTTTATTTACAAATTTTACAATATGTTATATTTTAAGATTTTGCAAATGAAAATAGATATTCCTCAAGCCCCTGTGCAAAATGTAAGTTTTATAATAAACATAACAGGGGGATAAAGGGCTTGTTCAATAATGCTAATATGTCCTGATTAGTGCAGATTATTGGTATTAATTTTTAATTTTATAAAAAATCTTAAAATTAACAACGAAGATGCCTTTTATATATTTTTTAATAAATATAAATACTAATATTTTAATTATTTTAATATTAATAATTTAGGATCAAAATACATATTTTTTATTAATAGTTCTAAGTTTATGCTAAAAATAAGTTCATATCAAATCATTTTATATCTTTCTAATAATGTATTTATGCACAAGTCCGCCAAATAAAAAATTCTTATAATTTATATATATTAGCTAGGTGTATTTAATATAATTTTATTTTTTATAAATATAAAAATGGGCAATGAAAACTATCATCAAGATCACTAAAACCAAAATATTAGCTCTTTTTATTTTAATAATATTGATTTAATTTAAAAATAAAAAAAGTCATTATTATAGCTTTTAATACTTTTTATTATGTTCTTAAACGCTCCTTGTATTGGTTTTTGTACAAGCTGATAGTGTGTTAAAATTATGATATAGGAGGAGGGATATAATAAGTGCAAGTTGTTGGTATAACTACACCCCGCGAAATTTATGTTGTGTCTAGAGATTATCGTTTTCATATGCAGGAACTATTACTTATCCTAGATGATAATTTATTTAATCCTTGCGGTGAAGTTGTAGAAGCTTTTTCGCAAAATTCACTTTTGCCGATGGATTGGGAGAAACCTATTGTTGATAAACAAGTTTTAGATGCTCTATCATACTTAGGGTATGATATGGCAGCTGAAGAAGTCCATATCGCAAAAGTGCGTTTGCTAACAGAAGCTTCTCAGTCGGTTCGTACTGGATGTGAAGTGCGCCATCCTACTTTTGCGGAGATTTCATCTTTTTTACCTTTGGCATCACCTACTAAAGGGATGATTTTAGGAGAAGTTAAAGGGACGTCATTTTTAGCAGAGACATTGCCTCGGGAATTAAGTAATCTTTTAGTTACGAAAGATTCTAAAGGATATATTCAAAAACAATCAGGTATACCTTTTATTTTTGATCCTAGTACATTAGCTCAATATCCCCACGTTGGTATTTTTGGTGGATCTGGTTCAGGTAAATCATTTGCTTCACGTGTTGTAATGGAAGAGCTTATGAAACTAGTTATTCCGACAATTGTATTGGATCCTCATTTTGAAATGTCTTTTGCTACTTCCTCGGATATAGATACAGAGCTTAATTTTGACTCACGATACGTACATCTATCTGTAGGTAAAGACGTTGGTATTTCTTTTGACGCTTTGACATCAGGTGAATTATCGCAACTTCTACAATCTGCAGGAGGATCAGTATCGGAGGCTATGATCAGCGGGGTTCAATCTTTGCACCGTAAAGGTGATAGTTTTACATCTTTTTCTGATCGCCTGTCCAATTTAATTCAAGCAATGGAAGAGGGAAAGCTTAGTTTAGAAAAAGCAATGAAAAGTAATGATCAAATTGTTGTTGCGAGAGCGCGTGATCTTTATAACTTGTTGCAACAGCACAGCTCAGTACCTTTAGCATCACTACACGGTATCAATTGGCGCCTTCAGAGATTAGATAGGGGAGCGACGCGGTTTTCTATAAGTTGGATAAACGAAAAGAGACCTCTTTTAGCTTCATAAAAATATATATGAAAGAGGAACTTGACTAAGAATTATTAAGAAAAAGCAATAAATGATAATGAAGTAATAAATGATAATAAAAAAATATATAAATGTTTTTTCTTAATTACCATTATACCTACTTATGTGATCATTTATCATATTTTAATTCTAATAAATATATATTTCATAAGAAGCTAGGTTATATATGGAACGATAAGGTATCTAGGGCGAGGATTTTATATATAAAATTATAATTGACAAAGAGATCGTGTTAAGGGTTGTTTTTTTTATGAGCAGAATGACATCGATTACGTTCCCTTTTCGGAAAGATGTTGCACAAAATGTGTGTTAATTCTGACAACTCAGAGTCTCCGCCTACGGATATTTAGGACGTTATTTTAGTTAGGAACGCGGAAAACCTAAATTTTGGGTGAGAGTAAGGATCATGTAACCTAGGACAACATTGAAAAATGTTAAAGGAATAGGTTCTTAGCTACGATATATGGTATGTAGTTTTACGCCGTATGAAACGAAGGTGCGACACGTTTCTGGATAAGTTTTTAAAACGAAACCAGACGGAGGATATTATATTTTTTTGATATATTAAGTATTTTTTTATCATATCATTTATCTTTTCGAACTAAATGCCCGATATAGCTTATATTTAAGCTTTCCTTGATATTCCTGCTTATGTAATAATGTTTTTCATAAGAAGCCAGGTTAGATGCTTTTGTAATTGTTAAAATGAAAAAAGTATGTAGGGCCGAAAAAATACTTAAGGCGAGGATGCCGTTAGTTTATATAATGGTCGACAAAGGAATGGGTGTACGGGTTTGGTTAGTTATGTTTGAGTACGAATTTCGTTAAGGAAAAACATTAGCTTTGATTAGCTATCCAAACTGCCAATCTATAGTTCCCGCCTATTAGGATTAAGGATGGCGAGGGTATTTGGAACGTGTGAAGTTGACATAACATCATCATTAATTTATATTTATGAATATTAACACTATGAGATTTTTGGTATAATATTTGCATTATTTTTGACCTCGTATTTTTGCGGATATCTATATAAAATAATTTAAAAATTGCGAAATTAATAAATAAAGTAAATTAGGATAAATAAGGTTGATAAATCTCATAGAGTAGATAGAATCTACTTATTTTAGAATCATTATAATCCATAAAGATGGTAATATGAAAATATTATAATAAATTTATAACAAACGATGGATTTATAAAAAGTGATGAATTTATAAAAAAACAATAAATATTTTTTAGATGATGTTATTTAGATGAGAGCAGAAATTGTTATCCCTAAGAAGTTGTAGAAATATAGCTGAGGGATGAATTTCTTGTTTGTAAGGTGATGTTCCCTTTTTTCTTTTGTTTATTTTTGCTACCTTTTGTTTGCTGAATTGTTGTTTTTATCCCCTTATAAACATAACGCCTGGTGCGATGAAAGTTGCATGCCTGGTGTTAGTTGTTAGTTTTTTAACTATCATAGTTTCTTGTACGGTGTAGGGACATTTTTGTCCATCAGGTTTATTTCAAGGTAATATTGAGCCGATTATTGATGGGTTGAAGCAATGTCAATTAGTGGTGTTGCAGGGGAGTATTTGGTTGTTGCAGGTTTTTGCTTCATATCTTATTGGGATGCTTTACAATAAAAGACGTGAATATCAGGATACGAAATGTGAAGAGTTGTTTTTCCCGCCTTTTGTAATTATTACTGATGAAGCGCATCGTTTTGCGCCTAAAGGTTGGGATTCGCCTTCTAAGTCTGCTCTTAAGGAAGTTTCTCAGGAAGGTCGTAAGTATGGTGTATTTCTTGTTTTAGCTACACAAAGGCCTACATTACTTGATGAAACGATTACGGCTCAGTTAAATACAAAATTTGTTTTTCGTACGGTGCGTGGAAGTGATATAGCTACCTTGCGTGAAGAGACAGATTTAACAGCTGAAGAGGGTCGGCGTTTGCCTTATCTTCGATCAGGAGATTCTTTTGTATCTTCTTCTGTTATTGGTCGTACGGTAGCTATACGTGTTCGTTGTGCTTATACGAATTCGCCCCATAGTTCAGATCCGTTTTCAGAATTACGTCAACATCGCCAAAAAGTTGATAGCGATTTTTTGGATCGTCTATTACCTTTATTGCCTCTTAAAGAGGTTGATTTATTGGCTGCTTTACAGAGCTTAAATCCTTCTTCTAGTGTCCAGAGTATGATGAAAAAGTTAGATCAGTTTACGATAGATGGTTATTTAGAAAAACAAGAAGGACTTTTTGGTGGTATATATCATTTATCGAAAAAAAATAAAGCTTAAAAAAACAACCAAGTACGATGTTGGAAAATAAAGTGTAAAAAAATAATAACCAATTATGGCTTTTAAAAATAATCCTAAAAAATATTTTATGATCGATGGTGAATGATTATTTTCAACTTGCATACCACTGCCAAAAGATGGTACAATGACTAGAGATTTGTATCATGTGATTTTTGTAATTTTAGAGCTATTTTATTTTTCAAGTTTGTTTTATGGTAATTTTTGTAGATAATAATGATGGAAAATACTATTTGAAATCTAATATTTGATTAATATATATAACAGTTATTTAAAACAGTTATTTAAAAAATATAGTTTTTTTGCCCGGCCAGCCGAAAAGAGGGGCAAACATTTTATCCCCCATCATTTGTTGCTGCTTAAGGCAATGTTTAGACTAATAGATGGGGGTATTTTTTTGTTAAACGAGGTTCGAAAAAAAGGCAATTATTATATTACAACGCCTATTTATTACCCTAATGACCAGTTACATATAGGTCATGCCTATACGACGGTTGCTGGTGATGTGTTAGCTAGATATAAACGTGCGCAAGGGTATGATGTTTTTTATTTAACCGGTACCGATGAGCATGGTCAAAAGATAGCTAAGCAAGCCGCTTCTGTTAATAAAAGTTCACAAGCGTTTGTAGATCATATGGTAGATGGTATAAAAGAAACATGGTCATTATTAAATATTAATTATACTGATTTTATTCGTACAACACAGGAAAGACATAAGTCAGTTGTACAAGATGTTTTTGCTTATTTAAAGCAAAAGGGGGATATTTACCTTAGTTCTTATGAAGGTAGATATTGTACTTATTGTGAGTCTTTTTTTCCAGATCGTGAAGGCAGGGAAGTTTGTTGTCCTGATTGTCATCGTGAGGGAGATTTTATTAGTGAGCCTAGCTATTTTTTTAGGTTAACAAAATATGAGCAACGATTACGGGATTTCTATGAACAGCATCCGTCTTTTTTACGACCCCAAAAACGTCTTAATGAGATGGTAAATAATTTTTTGAATCCCGGTTTAACTGATTTAAGTGTTTCGCGAATTGCTATTTCTTGGGGTGTATCGGTTCCGGGTGATTCTGAGCATGTCGTTTATGTATGGCTAGATGCTTTGTTAAATTACCTTAGCGTCTTTGGTTATCAGACTGATGGATCTAAAGATATAAAATATTGGCCTCCGGATGTTCAGTTAGTAGGTAAAGATATTGCGCGTTTTCATGCTGTTTATTGGCCTATTTTTCTGATGGCGCTTGATTTGCCTTTACCAAAGATGATTTTTGCGCATGGTTTTTTTGAAGTTTCTGGTGAGAAAATGTCTAAATCAAAAGGTAATGTTATAAGACCTGATTTTATGGTAAAGCGTTATGGATGTGATCCTTTGCGTTATTATTTGCTAAAAGAGGTACCTTTTGGTGAAGATGGAGTTTTTTCTTTACAGCGGTTTCTGACGCGTATTAATACGGATCTGGCGAATGATTTAGGTAATTTGTTTCATCGTACGATGACTATGGTTGATCGATATTTTTCTAGTGTATCCCCTGAATTTTCTTTTGCTTTGGATGAAGATATGTGCTTGAGAGCTGAGGAAACTACTTATTCTGTAGAAAAAGCGTTTGATAGTTTGCGATTTTCTTTTGCTTTGACTGCTATTTGGGATTTTATACGTTGTGCTAATCGTTATATAGATACACAGCAACCTTGGAATCAAGCTAAGATGGAAGATCCAGAATTAATTAAATGTACACTATTAACGCTTTTAGCTGTTTTAGTACGCGTGAGTGTTTTATTACATCCTGTGATGCCGCAAACATCTATAGAAATGCGTAGGCGTTTAGGATTTAATAGCCCAATTTCTTGGCAGGAAGCTAAATATTTTAATCCACCTGCACCAGGGACGTTCTTGATTAAAGGTGATCCTCTTTTTCCCCGTTTAAATCTAGAAGAGGAAATAGCTGATTTAGAACATTTTTTTCATCATTAAAGGTTTTTAAATTAATTACAGCCCTTTTATAGAAATTTTTTTCTTTTATTAATTGTATAAATCATTTAAGTCGACTAGGCTTTTTTGTTTTTTGGATATAATAATACTATGCTTTTTCATTTCATATCCTGTTGTCTTAAAATGAATTTTTCAATTTATGAAGGTCAAATTTGGTTTTCGGGGGAACCTCTATAATGTCGAAGGGTTTTTTGGAAAAAAAATTTTTAAAAGATTTTTTTTATGTCTTTATTTTTGCTTCTGTTCTTTCTACTTTATTACGTTGTTTTGTTATAGGGTCATATGATGTTGAAGGGCAGTCTATGTTTCCTTCTTTTAATGGTAATGAAAAGGTTTTAGTCAATTATGCGTATAATTGGTTTTCTTCACTTTCTCGTGGAGATGTTGTTGTGTTGGAACCGCCAGGTCCTGGGGGGATTGTTACAGAAGAACAGAAGGAAAAAATGAGTTTTTTTCAAAGGACTTTTAATCCCAAAGAATTTTATATCAAAAGGGTTATTGGTATACCTGGAGATCATATTTTAATTTCTGGTAGAGAGGTTTATGTTAATGGATCTCGTTTAAACGAGGAATATACTAATCCATCGCTTAGTAATCAGTTTTTTCCCGAATACGTTGTTCCTGACGATTGTTATTTTGTTATGGGCGATAATCGTGATTTTAGTACAGATAGTCGTGTCTTTGGACCTGTACCTAAAAAGAATATTTCCGGGCCGGTTTTTTTGATTTTTTGGCCATTGAGTAGTATGCGGTTTCTTTAATTGATTGGTTACCAAAGTTTTTTGAAGGTGATTATTTGGAAATGTTGTTTGATAGTCATGCCCATATCTCAAGTAGTAGGTTTGATATTGATAGGGATGACGTGATTTCTCGTTTTCGTGAGCAAGGATTACTAGGTTGGTTAGAAGTTGGTTATTGTCGTAAAACAATTCCTAAGGCTTTGCTTTTAAGCCGTGCGCATAGTGGCTGCTATGCTGCTTTAGGTTTTCATCCATGTGAAGTAGATCGTTTTCATGAACAAGATCTTTTGTGGTTGAAAGAACAGCTTTTGAAGCCAAGAGTAGTGGCGCTTGGTGAGATAGGTTTGGATGTTAAGGCTAAAGCTTCAATGGATGTACAAGAGGCTTGGTTTCGGAATCAATTGTCTTTAGCTTTGGAGCTTAAGTTACCTGTTGTTATCCATTGTCGAGGTGCTTATGATCGTTTATTATCTATCTTGCGTTCAATGTATATATCGGATGTGAGCGGTGTTTTACATTGTTTTGGAGGTAGTATTGACAATTTATTGTTTGCTTTAGATATGGGTTTTAAGATCGGGTTAGGCGGTGTTATAACTTTTAAGAATGCCGTCGAAGTTCATAAAATGGTTAAAGCTGTTCCTTTGGCATCTGTTTTAATTGAAACAGATGCTCCATACTTAGCGCCTCATCCATATCGTGGTAAACGAAATGAACCAAGTTATTTGCCTTTGGTGGTTCGTTCTTTAGCCCAGTTACAGAAGATAGATGTAGAAGATGTATGTAGGCAAACTTTGCAAAATGCCAAGGATTTATTTCTTATTTTTAATAAGGAGGGGGATGGTAATGAAAAGACCTGTTATAAGTGAGATTGTGGTAGTTGAAGGTGTTAGTGATGCAGAGGCTGTGCGTCGAGCTGTGCATGCTGATGTTTTAGTGGTTCATGGGATGCATATTAGTCAGCGTATCATGACGTCAATTTTAAGGGCTCACAAGATGCGCGGTATAATTATTTTTACTGATCCTGATCATGCAGGTCAGATGATTCGAAAAAAGATAGCTAGTTTAGTTCCTGATGCTAAGCATGCCTATATAGCTAAAGAAGCCGCTATGTTTGGCGCTAAAGTAGGTGTGGAATATGCATCTAAGGATGATATTTGTAATTCTTTGCTTAAGATTCGCACAGTTACTTCTTCGATTAAAACATCTGATTTGGACTGGCAATATTATCATGAATTGGGTTTTGTGGGATCATCTTGTGCGAAAGAATTACGTAAAAGGGTAGCGGATATTCTTAAAATTGGCTATGGTAATGCCAAACAATTTTACCGTCAATTAACAACCTTGTGTGTAACTGAGGAAGAATTGTTAGGTGCATGGCAAAAAGCCAACACATGACAACAGATGCTCTTTTAGAATATTCTTTAGCTAAAAGGACGCAATTTTTAGCTAAAAAGTATGATTTGCAACCTAGAAAATCTTTGGGTCAAAATTTTCTTATTCAAGGAAATGTGGCTCATGATATTGTTGCTTCTTCATTGTTAGATGATAAGTCATATATTTTAGAAATCGGACCAGGTATGGGTGCTTTAACGACTATCTTGGCGAAACGGGCTTTTAAGGTGGTTGCGGTTGAAAGAGATCGACGCTTAATCCCACCTTTAACCGAAATTTTAGCTGATGTTCCGAATGTACATTTAATACATGAAGATGCTTTGGTGGTTGATTTCGCTGAACTTTTTACATCGTTTGCTCCAGCAACGACACCATGGTTGGGTGTAGCTAATTTACCTTACCGTGTTGCTGGGGCATTGTTAGTCAAGATGTTGCAGGTGCATAATCTCAAAACGTTGGTGTTGATGCTCCAACAAGAAGTTGCTCACCGTTTATTGGCTCCACCGGGTTGCAAATCTTATGGAGCACTTACGATTTTTGTACAAAGATTTGCTTCTGTTTCCAAAGTTATGGGACAAGTTAATCCTGGAAATTTTTGGCCTAAGCCTAATGTTTTGTCAACGGTGCTAAAATTACAACGTCGTACTAAACCGCTTTTTGAACATAAAGATGAAAAATGGGTAGAGAAGGTTATTAAGGCTGTTTTTTCCCAAAGAAGAAAGCAGCTCCTTAATTCTTTAGCCCCTGTTTTTCCTCATGTAGGACAGGCTGATTTAGTCCACATATGTACAAAAGCTGAGATTGATGTAAGGAAAAGAGCAGAAGAATTAGATATATGTGCTTGGGGCAGACTATTAACGATAGCTTATGAGTTTTGCTAATTAGCATATTTTATCGTTTTAGGTGCTTGTAACAGGTTGTTAACAAATCCGCTAAATAAGTGAGGTGGATCAAGACCGTGGGAAAGCACACACTATCGGATATAAAGCTAACTTTAGATGGTTACGTAGGTCGTAAAATTCGTTTAAAGGCCAATAGTGGTCGTCGTAAAACAATTGAAAGGACAGGTGTTTTAGAAGAGACCTATCCTTCTGTTTTTGTTATTAAATTAGATGAAGATCATAATTCTTTTAATCGTGTATCTTATAGTTATGCTGATGTCCTAACATCATCTGTAGAACTAACACTTTATGATAATGAAGAGGGCAGCAATACTTTTCCTATGCTAGTTATGAAAACTTCAGGTTAGTTTATAACAGTGGGTATGGGGTATTAATAAGTCTTTATATAATATATAAAGGTATCCCTATGCCTTTGATTTATTTTTTGTTTATTTATTTCATCATTATTTTTCTTAATATTATATTTATTTCATCATTATTTTTCTTAATATTATATTTATTTCATCATTATTTTTCTTAATATTGTATTTATTATATTTATTTCATCATTATTTTTCTTAATATTGTATTTATTATTTATATTATTTAAATAAAAAATAACAAATTCACCCCTTATTATAAGGATAGGATTTGTTATTTTTTATTTAAACAAAAATTTCCTATATACATATATAGCATAAGTTTGTATACTAGTAATTAATAATAATATTTATTAATATCTAATTATCTTTGATAGAAGGTGAATATAAATTATGACAGCTTATTGTTGCGGTGCTTGTATGACCGTCATCGAGGGTAAATTAGAGCAACAAGGGATATATTTTAGTTCTATCCCTATGTTATCATGTCCATCTTGTTTTAAAATAGAGTTACATCCTTTAGTTAAAGAAATTTTGATCCAGATTTGTAATGGTGAGATTAGTGAAGAAGAAGCTGACAAAGATATAAAAAATATTTTAAATGATGATATGATACACCTATGGTCTTTACGAGGCGTCATTTTTGATGAAGCTCACGATGAGGTTGATTTACTGAAAGCACAAATTGATCGATCACTTGAGTTGTTAAAAATCGCTAGTAAATGTAAGGATGTTCAGTGGGTTACAGAAGTGAATATGCGTCTTCATATTTTGGCCAAAAATTTGCGTCAAAAGAATAGGCGTATTAATGCGAATAATTAAAATTAACAAACTTTTAAAATTTCGATAGATATATATTTTTTATCTAAAATACCCCGCTTTTAATTTAGCGGGGGACCTGCTTGAAGAATATCTTTTGCTAGATCTGGGAATTTTTTAGACATATGTTTATGAAAGCGGTCTACAAGCATTTTGGCCTGCTTTTGATACATATCGCTATCTGACCATGTTTTTTCTGGTTGTAAAACATCAGCGGGTACACCTGGACATTCAAGAGGTACTTGCAGGTTAAAAAATTCATTTTGCGTATAAGATACATTTTCTAGCAATCCATCTACAGCAGCTCTGATCATTTGGCGCGTATTTTCTAGACATATACGTTTTCCTGTTTTATAATCGCCACCAGACCAACCTGTGTTAACAAGATAAATATTTGTATTATGTTTATTAATTTTTTCGCCTAATAAGTCGGCATATACACTTGCTTTTTGTGGTAGGAAAGGTGCTCCAAAGCATGAAGAAAAGACACATTCGGGTGCTTTAACATCTTTTTCAGTACCTGCTAATTTACTAGTGTAACCTGCTAAGAAGTAATACATTGCCTGTTGTTTGTTTAACTTAGCGATAGGTGGTAAGACACCAAAAGCATCTGCTGTTAAGAATAAAATGGTTTTAGTGTGGTCCCCTATACTTGGTATTAAACTATTTGGGATATGTTTTAAGGGATACGCAGCTCGTGTATTTTCGGTAATAGAGCTATCGTCATACATAGGGCGATTTTTAACATCTAAAACAACATTTTCTAAAACAGAGCCAAAACGAATAGCTCGATAAATTTGAGGTTGTTCTTTTTCTGTAAGTTTAATGCATTTTGCATAACAACCACCTTCAAAGTTAAAAATACCGTTTTCTGACCAGCCGTGTTCATCATCACCGATTAATTTTCCATGCGGGTTAGCTGATAGTGTGGTTTTACCTGTACCAGATAGACCAAAAAATAGTGCGACATTACCTTGTTCATTTTTATTGGCAGAACAGTGCATAGGTAATACTGATAAAGAGGGTAAAATATAATTCATAACCGTGAAGGCTGCTTTTTTCATTTCACCCGCATACCTGGTTCCTGAAATGAGTATGGTACGATTATGGAAACTAATAGCAATTACGGTTGAAGACTTTGTTTGTGCGGCTTTAGCATTTATTTTTAAATTAGGTGCAGATATGATAGTAAATGGTTTTAAACGTGGATCTTGCTTTGTACGATCTGACCTAGCAGATTCTTTATTGATAAATAAGCACTTGGCGAATAATTGATGCCAAGCTAATTCAGTGAATACACGAATTGGGATAGCGTAGTTTGTATCAGCTCCTACCCATCCTTCGTCGTAAAATAAATCCTTGTCGCTTAAATAATGTTCAAATTGTTGCAGAAGATTTTCAAAATTAGCTTCTGTTAGAGGTTTATTAATATTTCCCCAGTCGACTTTATCAGCTGTCTCGGTATCATTAACGATATACCTGTTATCAACACTACGTCCTGTAAAAGAACCGGTTTCCACGCTAAAAGCTCCGGTGGATGATAATTGACCTTCATTCCCAGCTAAAGCAGCCTCGATTAATTTTGCAGAAGACATACCTTTGTAGATAAATCTACCTAATTGTATTGTTTTCCCGGCCGCTGTTTTAATAGTGTTAATCATTAACCTGCCTCACCTTCGGTTTGCAAAAAAATTTGCTGTTGTGTACAAAAATCTCTCGCACTTTATCCTACGAGAATTGGGCTAATAATGCAAGAAATGTCAAAAGCCAAGTTTTGTATTATTGTACAAAGTTGCTTAAGATGATGATATTATTTTTGACAGTTTACATGTTATGTACTATATCGTACAATGAGATGAGGGTTTTTTAGTTTATTTAGGTTTATATTGAAAAGTTTAATTTTTATATATTTTTTAGAAATGCTTGCGTCTTATGGCGTGAAATTAGATTATTGTTTTTCATTAATTATAAGGAAAGGACGAAGCTACAAGAGGTCGGTATTGTTTAAAATAATTTTTTTAGCATATACCGTTGCTTATTGTAGCGAAGTTTCCATGAGTGAGTTGAAAGAAGAGTCTGTTTTACGTGGTAAAGTTGTTTCTATTAAGCCATTTGGCGCTTTTATTGAGCTTCTTGCACCTAAAAAAACAGATTTCGACAGTAAAATAGTTGCCCCAGAGAAGAATCATCTGTTTGGCAAGACAGGTTTGGTCCATATTTCTGAGATTTCAACATCCTATGTAGAGAGTGTTAAGGATGCTCTTTGTATCGGGATGGAGGTTAGTGTTAAGGTTTTATCAATTGATGATTCAGGACGCATTTCTCTTTCGATGAAAGCATTACAAAAAAAGGAAAAGCCTGAAGTTGCTGAGCGGAACGATTACAACAGGTCTGAACGTAGTAATAATAACCACAGCAATCGTCGCAATAATAGTAGTAGACAACGAAGACCGATACGTAATGATTTTGAGGGTATGATGCGACAATTTCTCAAAAATAGCGAAGAACACCAACGTGTTCTTGCAGCTAAGCAGAAACGTAATCGTTAATAAAGTTATCATATAAAGTAGATTATGTTATGTGCTCTTACTCAGAGCACATTTTTATTTTTAAAAAAGAAAAAAGAAAAAAGAAAAAAGAAAAAAGAAAAAAGAAAAAAGAAAAAAGAAAAAAGAAAAAAGAAAAAAGAAAAAAGAAAAAAGAAAAAAGAAAAAAGAAAAAAGAAAAAAGAAAAAAGAAAAAAGAAAAAAGAAAAAAGAAAAAAGAAAAAAGAAAAAAGAAAAAAGAAAAAAGAAAAAAGAAAAAAGAAAAAAGAAAAAAGAAAAAAGAAAAAAGAAAAAAGAAAAAAGAAAAAAGAAAAAAGAAAAAAGAAAAAAGAAAAAAGAAAAAAGAAAAAAGAAAAAAGAAAAAAGAAAAAAGAAAAAAGAAAAAAACCTGTTGTTTTTTAACAGGTTTTTTTATGTTGTTAATTTATTTTTTTTGTTCATTTTTAAAATTAAACCATAATGTGGGGAAAAAATAAAAGCTAACATAAAGCAAAAACCAGATACCATGGACATAGCACCTGATATGGATGCGTTTATTTGGCTTGCAATTACATATCCGATGACTGCGCTTATAATGCCTACCCATACACTTAATAAGAGCATTGTTGAGAATTTACGTGTTAGCAGGTAAGCTGTTGCGGCTGGTATGATGAGCATTGATATTACTAAAACTGCACCTACACTTTCGAAGGCAGACACTGTTGTTAGAGAAACCATGCCTACAATTGTATGGTGTATTAGTGCTACAGGTAGTCCTAAAGCTGTAGCTATTAATGGATCAAAAGTACTTACTTTAAGTGGTCGATAAAAACATGAAATGATGATGATGTTTATTAATAATACACAGGACATTATAACAAATGTTCTTGGCATTTCGATCGATCCAATTAGCCAAGTATCTAGTGGAACGTAAGCTATTTCACCAAATAAAACACAATCGATGTCTAAGTCAATTTGATTAGCAAACTGGCTGATTAAGAGAATCCCTAAAGCAAACAAAGATGTGAAAGTTACACTAATTGCGGCATCATTTTGGACACCTTTTTTATTTAAAAACTCAATAATGAAGCTTGTTAACCACCCACATACGATTGCTCCTATAAACATGGCGGTTAATGAACTTTTGCCACAAATTAAATATGCGGTTACAATACCTAATAAAATTGTGTGACTAATAGCATCGCCTAACATTGCCATATTGCGCAATAAAAGAAAACATCCCATTAGCCCACATGCTGCAGCTACGGTTGATCCTGTTAAAAGGATCCATATATGGTCCATCATTGATTTAACCCCTTCCCATGATATGGTATGGGTTCAAGATTTGACGTCATATGTTTGTGGTCTTGCCAGATATTTTCATATTTTTGCTTAAATTCTTTAGTTATCGATACCGATGTTGTATTGTTATCTTTAATTAGGCAAAGCAAGCCTTTTTTAGTGAAGTTCTGAATGTATGGTATGAAAATTGGATTTTGTTCGATTAATGCTTGATAATTTATGATGCCATCTTTTGCCATGTTAAAAATTATTTTTACTAAATGCTCAGTGATAATTTGTTTTTTAACACGAGCATTTTGAATTGATTGGGCAATTATGCCTGTTTTTGGTGCAAATATAAAAGAGATGAAGAAGAAGAATGATGCCGATAATATAACTGATGGACCTGTAGGTATATTTAAACCCATGGCACTTACAATTGTGCCAATAGCACCAGATATTGTACCAAAGATAGCTGATATACAGATCATTGTTTTTAAATCACTTACCCAATGCCTAGCTGCCGCCGCAGGGATAATTAATAAAGAGGCAATTAAAATAATCCCTACTGTTGATATGCCCGCGATAACTGTTAGCGTTGTTATAGCAAGTAAAATACCGTCTAATTTGTTTGTAGAGAAGCCGATACTTTGGGCGAAATTAAAATCAAAACACAGTAATTTTAATTCTTTGAAGCTTATGAAAATGACTAATAAAATTAAAATAGCTATTGTGGAAATGATTTTTAAATCTTTTTCTATAATAGCCGCAGCCTGGCCAAATAAGAAATTATTCAAACCGCTTTGTTGGGCATTTTCGGTATTTTGAATCATGGTAAGCAATAGACTACCTATACCAAAGAAAATAGATAATACAATTGCTAAGGTACTATCTTGATGCAACGGCGTATGTTTCGATATAAAGTATATTAAAAAAGCTGCACAACCAGCAGTGACCATAGCCCCTAACATAAAAGGTATGATTTCTTTGCTAGTTGTTATAAGGAAAGCAAGACAAATACCCGGTAATGTTGAATGAGCCAGAACATCGCCCACAAGTCCGCGTTTTCGCAGGAAGACAAATGTTCCTAGACTTCCACAACATAGACCGAGGAGAGAAGTACCAAGTAATACCCACCAAAAATTAGGGAGTATGCTTAGAGACATTAAAGATCACTCCTGGAGTTTAGACTATTTTTTGCTTAGGCATGCTGGCGAAAGAATGACCATAAGCTTTTTCTAAGTTTTGATGATCTAAAACGTCAGCTGATTTTCCACAAGCAATTAGATTGACGTTTAGGAGGATAATTTGATCAAAATAATCCATGGCTGTTTGCAAATTATGATGGACAATGATGACTGTTTTATTATCATCACGTAGATCTTTTAAAACATTAATAATTGCTTTTTCTGTTGTTGCATCTACACCAGCAAAAGGTTCGTCCATCAGATATAGGTCAGCATTTTGTGCTAATGATCTAGCTAAAAAGACTCTTTGTTGTTGCCCGCCTGATAATTGTTGTAGCGGTCTTTTAGCTAAATTGGTCATCTGAACCTTTTCTAAACATTCATAGGCGATTTGCTTGTCTCTTTCGCTAGGACGTTTAAACCAACCACAGTGGCCATATCTTCCCATAAGTACGACGTCAAGCACATTAGTTGGGAAGTTCCAGTTTACACTTTCTTTTTGAGGTACATAGCTTATTTTTTTGCGATTTTGGCTGTATTTTTGACCAAATACTTTTATTTGTCCATTGGATGTATTTGCTAGACCAACGATAGCTTTAAGTAACGTTGATTTACCGGCACCATTAGGACCAAAAATACCTGTTAAGCTACCTTTGGATATTTTTAATGAGATGTTATTTAAGACTATTTTATTTTTATAATTAATACAAACATTTCTTAAATCTAAAGGACATGTGTCCTTTAGATTTTTAGTTTCTTCAAAAAGATTACTTATCGATAGATTTTTAATCATTTTTTAAGCTCCTTTGCGATTAAGTTTAAATTCGTACGCATCATACCTTCATACGTTCCGGCTTCTGAGGAAGGTTCATCGAGTGAATCAGCATGGATGGTTGGATATGTTAAATTAACATACTTGCCTTTTGCTGTTACACCCTGGACAATTGATTGTACAGCATTATCTGAAACCCCTTTTTCACAGAATACAGAAGGTATTTTGTTCTCAATGATGATATTGATAACACGATTTATATCACTAATCCCAAACTCACTTGCAGTGTTAATGCTTTTCAAACTGACTGTTTTAAGGCCATATTTTTCTAAATATGAAAAAGCATCATGAGTTGTAATGAGAATTCTTTTCGTTTTTGGTATCGATTCTATTATTTGGGAAATTTCTTCTTTCAAGGCATTTAGATTTTTTAAATAAGCATCTTTTCTTTGACTAAAATATTCTGTGAGTTCAGGAAGTTTTTTTATTAGCGCTTCATATACAGTTAAGGCTGCTTGTTTATGCAAATCAGGATCATGCCAAACATGAGGATCGTAGGCACCATCTGTCATAATAAGTGATTCTTTTGGTAAAGATTCACCGATATTTATAACTGTTTTACCCTTTTTAGTTGTTTTATCAAAAATTTCTGGTAGTTTAGCTTCTAAATTTAAACCGTGATAGACAATGAAAGAAGCATTTTTAATCTTTTTCAGATCATCCGGTTTAGCTTTATATAGATGAGGATCAATACCTGCTCCCATCAAACTTTCTACTTTTACATGTTCACCACCGATATCTTCGATGAGATCTTTGAGAATATTTGTGGTTGCTGTTATTGATAATTTATTATCATTATTTAAAGAAGCAGTGGTTTCAGAAGATGATTTATCTAAATTAAATAACCATAAACCTAAACCAGCAAACAAAAAAAGCGAAAATATTAAACTTATATACACAATGGGGTTAAGGAGTTTTGCTTTTATCGAGATCAAAAAACTTTTCATGAAGAAAACTCCTCTTAAACATATATTTATTTTTTAACTTTTAATTTTTACTTGTATCCATCACTTGATAATATTGGGAAAACCTTGCCGCTGTTCTCATTATAGTGAGAATCGTTCTCGATTGTCAATATTAAAACAACTTTTTTTGTTAAATTAAGCTTATTTCAGTCAAATAAGGTGCTGTATTGGCCGAAATTGCTCTTCATTTATTTTTTACTTACATACTAAATTAAGAAGGTTATTTTCATGACAATAGGATTTTTTATAAAAAATGATTTTAATATAATGAATTTTCCTAATATCAATAGTAATGATCATTTTTGCACTTAAATTCCAACGGTGTTCTTTTTATAGCATAAAAAAGACAAATTTCTTTTACTTTTATTTTGCCTTATTTTCCCAAGATTCTTTTATGTATTTAATTTAGACTTTTTACAAAACTGAAACACTATAGAAATCTTAGTAGGAAAAACACACAAATTGTCCTAAAAAATATAAGATGATTTTTCAATTTAATTTACCTAAATATACCTTTATTTCCAAATCATATATTTAAGTATTAAACGTTCTTGGTCATCTAATATAGCCCATTACGAAACATTATTTCTCTTTATTTTTATTTTTAAAATTTTACAAAAAAAATAAAATTAAAAAATAATACCTTATATAAATATATCTCTATCTCTAGATACATATAAACATTGAGGTTAATTTAGGTTTTATTTATGTTAATCTTTTTAATCTTCTTAATATAGAAATCGTATATTCTATGAATGTTTTTAAATTTATGCTTAAAAATTAGTTTTCATAAAATTTTTTTATTCATTCATTGAATTTTTAAATTTAAATTGCGATTTATATATATTAAAAATCGAAAGATAGGATTAAATAAATATATATAAACTTAAAAATATATAATTAAATATAGGATATACAAAATATAATTATCAAATTCTGATAAATATATAATATTATAGATTTAATTTAAACAAAAAATAGTTATTATCATTGCTTTTAGGGCATTAAATTAGGTTCTGAAACGCTCTTTATTGTTTTTGGATAATCCCATAGAATGAATTTACCTATTTTTTTGCAAGTACAGAGAACATAAAAAAATAAAATTAAATGAATAAACCATCTTTTTTAATTTTTGATACTTTACTTGTTTTTCAATAATTATGGTAACGATTTTTGTATTTAAATAACATAAGCAATCAGTTGACTTGTCCATAAATATTAATATAGCCGATTAGTAATGGTTTAATTTAAACACAAAAATAGCCATTATCATCGCTTTTAGGGCATTAAATTAGGTTCTTAAACACTCTTTATTGGACAAGCTCATGATTTGAATTAATCTCATACACAATATTTAATGACCAAGCTTATTTATTATCATTTTATGAAATTCTAATAAAAAAGAATTATTAGGTCTTGGAGATGATAGTAAGATTTTTCTTTTTTTGTTTTTTCTTTTTTTGTTTTTTCTTTTTTTGTTTTTTCTTTTTCTAATTTGGACATGTTGTGGACCTTAGTTTCGTAGATATTAGAGTGTATACCAATTGGATGGTGAAGCTATGCTACCAGATACAGTTGCTGCTGTATTACCTAATTCCTTAAAAGTTCCTTTAGAAAAGGTTGTCATGGATGAAACTTTGGAGGAAATTCGTATTCGTGTAGCTAGGCCTTTAGAAATTGTGACGTCGCATCGTTTTTATTTTGTGACGCCAAATGGTTTTTTGGTACAAGAGATACAGGATGCTATTTTTCCGACTGAAAGCGATGCGCATGTTTTGTTAAGTCGTTTAAGTAAATATTCTATTTATGCTTTTGAGGATGAGTTGAGAAATGGTTTTTTAACCTTGTTAGGTGGTCATCGTGTAGGTTTAGTGGGACGTATGGTTATGACGCAGGAGAGTGACTATCGTTTGCAGGAAATAACCGGTTTCAATATTAGGATTGCTAGATCTTGTCCAGATTGTGCGAAATTTTTATTGACGCATTTTTTACTTTCTAATGGCAAAATTCACAATACTCTTTTAATTTCTGCTCCTCAAGCAGGTAAGACAACGATCTTACGTGATCTTGTGCGTTTATTGAGCTATGGAGGATATGATTGGCGTGCACATAAAGTTTGTATTGTGGATGAAAGATCTGAGTTAGCCGGTTGTTTTGCTGGGTTGCCTCAATATGATGTGGGTCCTAGAACGGATGTTTTAGATCGTTGTCCTAAATTAGTTGGTTTAATGATGCTCATTAGATCTATGTCGCCAGAAATATTGGTTTTAGATGAAATAGGTAATATGTTAGAATCTTATGCTTTGCAAGAAGCGGCTTTTGCAGGTGTAAATATTTTGGCAACTGCTCATGCTACTTCTTATCATGAAGCATTTAAAAGACCATCTCTAAATTTTCTTTTAAAAGAAAATCTATTTGATAAAATTGTTTTTTTAAGTAGAAAAGAAGGACCCGGGACAATTGAGGCTGTTTATGATCAAAAAGGCCAAGTTATGTGGAGGCGACCTCCTTGTTGAAAATTATTGGTATGATACTGATTATTCTAGCTACAGCGAATATTGGTTGGCAGATATCACATAGATTAGAAGAATATCCACGACGTTTAAGGGCTTGGTGTTCTGCATTGGCCATTTTGCAAACAGAGATATCATACGGTAGGCGACCTTTAGCTGATGCTTTTTTAGCTGCTTCATCAAGAATTGGTAAACCAGTTGCTTATATTTTAGAATCTTGTGCTAACTTTTTACTAATGGGCAAAGTCGAAAATGTCCAACAAGCCTTTCAAGCGACTTTAATTTTAAAGAAAGAACAAATTTCACTTAATAATGTTGAGCAGACAATACTCATACGCCTTTTTAGTAATTTAGGATTATCTGCTATTAATGAGCAACAAAGGCATCTTTCTTTAGCTCAAGAACATTTGCGTTTTGAAGAGGCAAAGGCAAATACTTTGTTTATGAAAACAGGTCGTGTATATCGTATGATGGGTTTTTTATTTGGTATATTATTATCATTATTTTTAATATAATTTTTGGAAGGGGATTAATATGCCAAACCATTTAGATAATGTTTTTCAAATAGCTGGTATAGGTATTGTTGTGGCAATGATTCATACTATATTACGTCAGATGGGGAAGGAAGATTTTGCGCATTGGGTAACCTTAGTTGGTTTTGGGGTAGTGTTGTTTATGGTAGCTATGTTAATTCAAGAATTGTTCCAAACAATAAAAAATGTTTTTCTACTTAATATTTAATGCGATATTATTACATATACCCTTCCGACAAACAAGTAGTGGGGGCCAAAAATTTGGATATTATGCAAGTTGTTGGTATTTCGCTGATTGCTACTTTTCTGGCAGTTTTGTTGAAAGAACACAAGCCTATTTTTGCGCTTTTATTAATTGTTTTTGTTGGTATATCGATTTTTTTATTTCTCTCAGAAAAGATAAATATTGTGATAAATGCTCTCCAAAATCTGGTACAACATGCTAAAATTGATTATCATTTAGTAACACCTATTTTAAAAATCATTGGTATTGCATATATAGCTGAGTTTGGAGCACAAATTGCGCGAGATGCTGACCAAGAAACCTTAGCTAGTAAAGTGGAACTGGCAGGAAAGGTTTTAATTTTATGGCTAGCTATTCCCATCTTACTTTTAATTATCGAAACGGTTTTGAGGGTTTTGCCGTGGCAAAAATAACTTTTATTGATGAGAGAAGATATAGTTATAAATATATATTCAATGATAATCATACAAAATATACCGAATATAAAGAAAATAAGGAAGTTAATATAAATAAAGCAAATAAAAAAAATAACTTAGATAATTATATTTTTTTATATTTATTTATATTCTTTATATCATTATTTAACTATAATGTTAACATAACTTTTGGTAATAATCTCAATTTAGAGCAAGCTAATAATTTTTTTCCAAATCAAGACCAAGGATCTGATTATAATGTTTTTAAAGATGAATTTACGAGTTCTTATGAAAAAACAAATCATCCTGAACAAGGAAATTCGGGAACACTAATAAATTGGATAAATGAGCAACTTAGCAACTTGTCTACAGGACCACTAACAGATATTTGGTCTAAATTACGCCAGACATATCAACCTTATTTTAATGAACAATTATCATCTGATCCTTTAAAGCCATGGTTACCAGGAGGTGATTTTTGGAGTTGGTCTTCGCTTGTAAATGCCTTTTATAATTTTTTTATGCAAGAAATTACAAATAGTTGGTCTTTATTGGGTACCTTAGTTATGCTCACTGTTTTAAGCATGATTCTAAGTGCTCTTCAAGCTTCTTTTTTGAAACCAACAGTTAGTAAAGTTGCTGATGCAGTTATTATCATGTCGCTATTATGGTTAGTTATTCATAGTTTTCGTTGGGCTTCTTCGGCAGCTATTAGTGCTATGGAGCAGATGTCACAGTTTTTGCTAGCAATGTTACCTGTCTTATTTACATTGCTTGCTTCATTAGGCCATTTTGGTTCAGTTACCCTTTTTCATCCACTTATTGTTTCATTAATCCAAGCTATTAGTTTTGGTGTACAACATTTTGTAATGCCACTATTATTTTTTGCTGCTATTCTTTATGTTTTAAGTTCTTTTTCCCATTATTATTCACTTAACCAATTAGCTAATTTATTACATCGGATAAGTATGTTTGCCCTGGGAACCATGCTAACGATTTTTTTAGCTACACTAACACTCCAGGGTGGTGTAGTAGCGATGGCAGATGGTGTTGTTTTAAGGACAGCTAAATATATGACAGGAAATTTTGTTCCAGTTGTTGGTCAGACCATAGCAGAAGCTGTTGATACTGTCGCCGGTGCATCTATGTTAGTAAAGAATGCTATCGGGTTAGCTGGTGTGACCGTAATCTTATTTTTGTGTGTTTTTCCTGCTTTGAAAATTGCGGCTATTTCACTTCTTTATACAGCTGCATCTGCTTTGTTACAACCTATGGGTAACAGTCCTATTATTGATAGTTTGGCATATGTAGGAAAGTTATTGTTACACGTATTTGCTGCTTTAGCTACAGTAGGCCTAATGTTTTTTTTATCTATCACCATTTTATTAGCTGCTAGTAATATGTCACTTTTTTTGAGATAAATATTAGCAAAGAATGGGGATAATTTACCATGGCTAGCTTTAGTACAGGCATTCAGCAAATTATTCTTTTAGTTTTAATAGCAACTTTTGTACATTTTCTTTTACCAAATTCTAATTTAGAACGCTATGCGAGATTAGTTATAGGTTTGACAATTGTATTAGCTATTTTAAACTGGCTGCTAGGTTTTTTGGGATATAATCCATTAGGTTTATTTGATATTAAAAAATGGGAGGTAGAGGATCAAAAAAAAAATATACCTTTTCAATCATCTCATAAGAATATTGTGCATAAACAAACAGCAGATGTTCTAGCTAAAATGATTTCTAGACATCTTGAGGTTCGTTTTCCCATCAAAGTGACATTATCAAATGTTAAATGGGATTCAAATGCTAAAATAGCTACTTCAGCTATCATATTTTTTCATCATAAAACGCCAGATCACGATAGAACAGAGGAGGTGCAACCGGTGGATCCGATTTCTCCTGTTAAGGTAGATATAGATAGTTATGAAAGTGACAAACAGAAGACTGGCCATGAAGATGTTTTGGTAGATAATAATGATAATTCACAACAATTATTAATTCAGAATATTAAGCAAACAACGTCTAAGTTATTAAACATTGATATATCTAATGTTAATGTAACCTTAGATATTGAAGGGAGTTTAAAATAATGAAAATCCCTTCTTTTTGGAAACGTTTAGAAGAAAAATTGACAGAATATATAGGAGGGAAAAAACAACAGCGACGTTTGTTTTACATGTTGTTTTTTGGTTGCTTAGGTGTTGGTTTATTATTATTCTCTACTTTTATACAAAAAAATGATAGCCGAGGCATAGAAGATCCTCCTTCTGTACCTTTTCCTGTTCAAAAAATTGATTATAAAGCAGATCCGATGCTTTTTTATGAGCAACAGTATGAACAATCTTTAAGAAATGTTTTAGAAAAAGTTGTTGGTATCGAAAATGTTTCCATCGTTGTGAATTTAGATTCCACAATTGAAGATGTTGTACAAGTCGATGTACGTGATTCTGAACAAGTAACAACTGAAGTTGATCAACGAGGTGGGAATAGATCAATTACGCAGCACCATAGAGATAAAAAGACAGCTTATATTAAAACAAAAGATGGTGAACAGCCAGTTGTTATTAAAAGAATGAAACCAAAAGTAAGAGGTGTTTTTATTGTAGCTAAAGGTGTGGATAAATTATCTTTAAAAGCTCTTGTAATTGAATCTGTACAGCGTACATTAGAAGTCCCTGCACATAGGATAGCTGTTTTACCAAGAGATCCTTAAATATGAATGAAATAAAAAAATTCAAATAAATTATGTAAGACAAATACAGAAGATATGGAGGCGATATTTAATGCCTATGCGTAAGCAAACAATTTGGTTAGTCAGTATGTTAATTATTATGCTTGCATTATCAGCATATTATATTGTTACAGGACCTATACAACCTAATGCTTGGCAAGGGGAAGCAGTTGTAGATCATATGAACAAAAAAGTTCCTAACAATGAAGCATTGCCAGAGGTTAAGGTTAATGCTGTTTTACCGACAGTGGCTGCTAATGCTAAAGAAGGAAGTGATTATTTTATAGGATATCAACTACAACGAACAACGCTAAGACAGCGTTTAACTGAAGATGCGATGAAAATTATTTCAGATCCTAAATCTTCGCACGAAGAAGTAGACAAAGCACAAAAAGATGTTGAATACTTAGCTAAATTAGATCGACAAGAAAATAATTTAGAAGAAAAAATTCGTGAACAAGGCTTTAAAGATGCGCTGGTTTTACACCAACATCCACAAGTTAGTATTATTGTTCAAAGCGAAACTTTAAATTCACAACAAGCAGAGCAAATCGTTCATGTTGCGCGTCAACATTTAGAAGTGGATCCCGTAAATATTTCTGTAGCATATAGAGTTTGATTTTTAAAACAAGACAAAAGCACCATAAATAAGATTTAATTTGGTCTTTGGTCTTGTTTTATATTAAATTTTAAAGCATGAAAAAATAAAATTTCTTGCATTTTAAAACTTGAATTATCTATTTAACCTGCTCGATTTACTTATTTGTACTTTCTCGGAAATATTAATATATAAAATTATTAATTATATAATTTAAACATAAAAATAACCATTATCATATTTTTTAGTTCATTCGATTAGATTATTAAAATCTCCTGACATAGGCTTTTGGACAAGCTCTTGTTTTTTAATTTCTTTTTTAATTCTTTTTTAACTTCTTATTAATTTCTTCTTTTTTATTTTACTGCTTTTCTTTGTTTAATATACAGAAGGCTAATGGAACCGATGAATAAACCTAATGTAGAAATAAATATATTATCTGTTAGTGACGTTGCTGTTAATGCTAATTTAGCATTGTGTCTTTTTCTTAAATTATGTTGATCTTGAACTGGAGCTGGATTAGAAGATTGAGTTTTTTCGAGTTCATCCATATCTATTGCTTCATATTTTGGCATATTAGAAGGATGATATTTTTCGCTGGTTAAAATAATGATTTTTGACCATTGATCAAAACATTCGCGGCGTTCTTTAGGCGTTTGTCCTTTTACGATGATTCTTCTATTATCAATTTTAAATGGCCAATCTTGAGTTTCTTTATCTAATATGTCTTCTAAGTTTTTAGATATATTTTTACCTTCAACATCCATTGGGAAGATTTCATTAACAATTTTTATTGTAAATTCGTGAACATTTTTCTGTAGGTCATCTATTTTTAAATTTTTAGGGAAATAAAAGATAAAAGGTGTTTTTTCATTTGATTCTGTAGGAACTTCCAATTTAAGTAATTCTTGGGGGTTATTATTTAGCATATTATTTATATCTCTAAAGCTATATTTACGATCTTTAGGCATATATAAGTTGATAGATGGCTTGTTTGGAGGAATTTTTTCAGTCTGTTGAGGTATATTCTCAGGTTGTGTTGATATAGGTTCTACAAGATTTTTTTCTTTATTATTTTCAAAAGACATCTTTTCTAGGTTATAATTTTCCTGTTTTTTATGTTTATATTTATTCTTTATATTTATTTTAGTTTTATTAGCATTTTTTTCATTCAGAGCGCTGAATTTTTTTTCTACAGATTGATTTTCTTTATAATTATCTTCTTTATTATTCACATTTTTATTTTCGGATGTGGTTTTAGGTTGTTGTGTATTATTCGTATCTTTCTTTTCAGGTACTACTTCTTCATTCGATTTTTCTTTATCAGATGATTTATGATTGTTGCTATCTTGAGTAGTTTGTTCTGTATTTTCTTGTTCCGCATAAGCTGTTTTACATAACAAACAGTTACTGCTGATAGTAGTTATAAGTAGCATTAAGTTTATAATGATGATTAAATTTCGTTTTAGATATGCCATTATATCGCACATCCTTATTTTTATATTTTTTTTGATTATAAGGATTTGGGAGATCAACATAATTTTTATTAAAATATATTTAATAAAAATTATCGCGAACTCTTAGGCGCATATTAACGGATTAATTATTTATCAGCAGTTAAATATAAACATTAAATAATTTTTAAATAAAATTATAATTAATTATAAAGGATATAATAATTTATTTCAACAATTAAATCGATATTTCAAATAATGTTATAAACAATATAACCTTAAGCATCATTTATATTTGATTATACTATATTATATAGACCAAATATACTTGTTATATAAATGAAAAAAGATCATTGCGAATTAAATTCATAGATATTTTTTCTGATAAGTTTGTCCAAAAATCAATATAAGAACCTAATCTAATTAACAAAAAGCTATGATAATGGCTATTTTTCTTTTTAATTTCATTAAAATTTTTAAAATATAAACAAAGATTTTGTTAGGGATTTTATTATCAGTTATAATTAATTGTTTTCATAAAAAATAAAAATATATTCAATGTATACCACTAATATCTTTTTATTGATTCATTTCTTAAAAAATAAAACTATTTGTAATATTTATGTATTTTTATAAATATTTTTATTTTAATAATCAAAATATTAGTTTTTTATATAAAAAGAATATAAAAAGAATATAAAACTCATATAAAACTCATATAAAAAGTATATAAAAATCATGTAAAAATTATGTAAAAAGTATATAAAGATTATGCAAAACTTATTCGAAAAAATAAATATATAAAATTAATTATTTTGCATTTTAATATTTTTAGGTAAAATTTTAAAAATAGCAATAAATAAAAATCTTCTTTACTAATTGGCTGGATTAGTTTTTCTGGACAAGTTCATTGAATATTTTATAATAAATCATTTTATATATATAATTTTATTTTTATATTTTAAATATTGAGCTTGTCCAATAACCCATGTTAAAGAGTGTTTAAGAACCTAATGTAATGCACAAAAAGCTATGATAATTGCTATTTTTGTTTTTAAATTACACCATTACTAATTGGCTATATTAATATTTCTGGACAAGTAAATTATAAAGTTATAATAATTCATTTATCAGATAAGCAGGAGCTTCAATTTTAGATATTATCTTCGGCTATTTTTCAAGCTTAAGAATTATAGATTTATCATCATTTGAAGCTCCTTGCTTCAGATTTTATTATCTTTTTTAAATCTAGTGTATAATTTATATATTTAATTATCATGATTTGTTTCTTTTCATATTTCCTCTAACTATATACATTTATTTATTTTCGATTTTTTTTTCGAAATCCTAACAATGCACCTATACCTGTTAAGCTAGCTAATATAGACATTACTATATTTTGTCCCATTGGAGTTGCTGTCATTGGTAATTTGCTTTTATCTGGAGGTGGCATATTAGGCGGTAGATCATTTTCTTTTTTTGATGTATCATCTCCTTTTACAATAGGTAATTGGTTGTTAACACCCTGGATACCTATAGGTTTATTTTGAGTAGGATTTATATATGATAATTTATTTATTAAATCTGGACTTTGCTTTATATCCAATGGAGTATATGAAGGTATATCTGGTAGACGATATTCTTTGCTTAAGAACATTAATACTTGAGCCCATCTATCTAAGCACATTTTGCGTTCTTTAAAGCTTGAACCTGTAATGGTAATATTCATATCACCTATTTTTAAATGCACATCTCTAGTTTCTTCTTTAAGAATTTCTTCCCATGTTTTTGTCAGATAGTTAGATTCTATATTTATTTCTATTTTAGAATCATTGTTTAAAAATTTATCTGATATCATAATAGCTTTTTGTATAACGTCTTCCCTTGTCATATCTGGACAATAGAAGGAATATTGTGTATGAGGAGAATTACGGGTGGGTACATTTATAGATATTATTTTATTTCTATTTTTTTCTATGATTGGTATTTGATTTTGTGTTATATTGTGTGGAATAAAGAAATTTGTATGATTATTTGTTACATGATTATTTGTTACATGATTATTTGTATGATGTTGAAAATTGTTTTTTACAGATTGGATATTAGGAGGATGGGTATCTGTCATAGGGATATTTTCTTGTTTATTAAAAATTAATTTCCGAGATTTTTCGATTTTTTGAATTATATCTTGACATATGTTGCTATCGGGTGGTAATAGTTCGTACCCAGGATTAACATCGTGGCCATTACTGGTAACTTGAGTGTATATTTTTTGTTCTTCGTGTATATAAATATATATTTTTTTTGTGGTTTCATTTTCATATACAGCGTTCAGGTTTTTATGAGAAAGTTTTAATCCTTGACTGATATGAGAAGTATGCCATTGATGTTGGTCTTTTAAATATTCTTTATAAGTTGCTTGTATTTTTTGTATGTTTAGGTTTATTCCTGTACTATGGCCATGCTTATTTTGGTGTTGTCGGTTCATTGCGTTCATATCTGGTTTTTGGCAGTTCATGGCTTTTGTATCTGGTTTTTGGCAGTTCATTGCGTTCATATCTGGTTTTGGTTGATTCATATTCATATTTGGTATATCTTCTGGCAAAGGATTCGTGTTCATCATGTTATATGCTTTAGAAACTAGCGTTGTATTAAATGCATATGGTGTAAACATGATAGAGGTTATAGATATGGTTATTAGAAATTGTTTTTTTAATTTCAACATATTTGGAATACCCCCTTAATTTTTATAAAGCTTTTTATATTTTTTAGCATATCTAGGATTTGATTTACAAATAATATTAATTTTTTATAGATATTTTTTGGTTTATTATTATATATTAATGCAACTTATATTTAAGCTTAATATTTACAATAATTAAATTTTATATTTAAATCATATTTTATCATTAGAAATATTTTTAAAAAATCAACATATTTTATTTATAAATTTATATGAGAATAGTTAATTATATTTATGAATATCAACCTTGTATAATTAATTAACTTGTTGTTAAATTAATTATACTATAAATTTAAATAAAAAGAAACATAAAATATTTTATTTTTAAATAATTTTAATTCTTTTTTACGGTTTTTTGATATTATTAATTATATTTTTAAAATCAAAAACCTATCACTTGAACATAGTGAAGGTTTTTGATGAATAATAAAGCAAGAGGATTTATGATAACTGAATTTATTCATATTAAATTAAAAAAATATATAAAAAATAATAAAATTGTTTTTAAACACTGTTTTTAGATATTTAAAGCTAGTAGTAATATTAGCTTGCCCGAAAACTTAATCTAAATAGAGTTCCAGAACTTAATCGAATGCACTAAAATTTATTATGGGCTTGTCCAATAACCCATATTAAATAGTGTTTAAGAACCTAATAGAATGCAGAAAAAGCTATGATAATGGCTATTTTGGTGTTTAAATTACCCCATTATTAATCGGCTATATTCATATTTACAGACAATTTTTATATAATTGGAGAGTTTATTGATAATATTAGAATTATTAAACCTCATAATATATAAATTATTCTTTAAAATCCTAAGCATTAAATGGATTTTTAAAAATTAAAATAAATAAAAGTTTTTAGGATTAATCGAAGTATTTTTACGTATAAGTCCCATTGATAGCTATAAATAGATATGATTAAAGTTGGGATAATTTGCAAATGTAGAACATCCATATTGAAATTTCCCAAAAACCCGTTTAAACAGAGAACCTAATAGAATGTAGAAAAAGCTATGATAATGTCTATCTTTGTGCTTAAATTAGATCATTAATAATCTATTATATTAATATTTATTTTCAATTTAATTGAAATTAATAACTTTTGCTATCTTTAGATATATTTTATTATCCTAAAATAAAAATATCATATATAGTTTGCATTAATTTAGATATTTTCATTTGACATAATTTTGATTTTGGTTTATTATATGAATATAAATAAAAAACAGACAAATAAGTTAATTAGAAATATATTTGCCTGATTTACACTTATTAATTTTGATCATAGTTAACATATTATTTATTCCGATTAATTATTTTATTATATTATTAGATCGGATATATTTTAATGAAATATTTAGTCATTATATTTAGTCATTATATTTAGTCATTATATTTAGTCATTATATTTAGTCATTATATTTAGTCATTATATTTAGTCATTATATTTAGTAATTATATTTAGTTATTATATTTAGTCATTATATTTAGTCATTATATTTAGTCATTATATTTAGTCATTATATTTAGTCATTATATTTAGTTATTATTTTTTTTTGTGTTTCTTAGTCTTAATAGTCCTAAAATACCTAATAATCCAGCAGATATTGATATTGCGATATTATTTGCTAAGGGAGATGCGGTGTTTGCCAGTTTCCCAATAGTATTTTTTCCTCCGTCGCTCGGTTCAGGAGCAGTTGTATCTCCCGCTACTTTAACTTTCGTTGGACTTTCTGATGGGGTATTATTTTTTGCAGAACTGGTTGGGTTGTTGTTTACTACAGTACTTATAGGTTTATTTTCAGAAATAATAGCATTAGGAGCGGCGACTACTAATTGTTTTACTTCATCTAGATCTGATTTATTTTTAACTACTACGTTAACATTTTCACCATTCGGCAATTTAATAGATACTTCTATATCATTATTATTTTTTAATATATATTCAAGATCTCTAATTGTTTTTGTATATTTAGTGCCACCAATACTTACAGTTATTTTGGTATTATCATTAGTATTTATATTATATTTATCATTTATATAAACTTTTATATTACCTTTATCTTTAGTTTCCAATGTTATATAGTTTTGATCATTATTTTTATAATTATGATTAACTATAATAGATCCATTTTGTGTACTGTAATGATGATTTCCATTGATAGGGGCGTTTGAATTAGTAGTTGAATAAGGAGTGGTCGAATTAGTAGTTGAATAAGGAGTGGTTGAATTAGTAGTTGTATCTTTTGGTTTGTTTAATAAGTCCTGTCTCTTTTTATATGCTTCATCTCTTTTTTTCTTAGATTCTTCTACTTCTGCTCGAACCTTAGTTTCTTCTTTTTTAGCCTCTTCCAAGTCACGGCTTTTTTCATTAAGATCGTGCAATGCTAACGTAAGTTCGTGATTTTGCTCGCCAGTGGGAGAGTAACCTGAACTTTTCTTCGATTTTATTGATTCTTGTATCGATAAATATTTTGATTTAGCCTTGGAATGTGCTTCTTCTTTTGCTTTCCGATCGGCTTCTTTTTCTTGCAGTATTTTTTCTTTCTTTTCCCATTGTTTGTCGGTGTAATTGTAGTCTTCGTTTGTGATCAAATAACTTCCCAATTCATTAGCTTTAATATATTTTAAAGTTGGTGTCATTAGAAATGCGGTTGTAAGCATGGTAGAGGTAGTCATAGATATTATTTTCAGGATTTTAGATTTATTCATCAGTGGGTAAGCTCCTTGTTTGGGTATAATTTATTTTTAGATTTTTCTTTGGTCTTATAGTTAATATTATCATCGCGATATTTATATTAAATATATTCTAAATGTTAATTAAGAACTATATTTTTGGAGATTATTTATCAGAATTTATAAAAGGGATATTATATACTTTGGTTTTAAAATAAGCTTTAATATGCTGATGATGATATTTTTATATAGAAATGATATTGGTTTTTAATTTATTTCATGCCTATTTTTATATATTAAGGTTTTTATATTATTTTAAATTTTGGAGGTTTACCGACTCATTATAAATACATTTATTTTATAAAAGTTTATTAATTTTTTATCAAGAATAATTTATTCGGTTTATATCTATTAAAAATATTTTGATATATAATAATTTAGTTATAATTATTTATTATGAATAAATATCTTTTTAATATTATTTTTTCAAAGCATTTATATTTTAGTAATTATTAATTTTAGATTGAAGAATAAAAATTATATCTATAATATATATTTGATAATGGACATACTTTTTTGAATATTTTTTATATGACTTGTTGATTTTTTGCTTATTTTTTTATAAACCATATAATTTATTCTATTATAATAATAATTTATTTAAGCTACATCTTATTTTGGTTCAGTTATATGCGTAATATCTTAAAAATGAGTTTGATTATTTATTTTGCAATTAGAGATATATTTTTATAAAATATTTATTTTTAATTAAGATTATATATTTTAATTTATTAGAGTTTTTTATCATCATAATTACATAATAGATTTTTTTAGAAAATATAATTAATAACTTTTTCTATTGTTTTGATGAACATATTAATTAATTGGAATTGTTCTTTAGCTCGGTTTTTATTATTGGATATTTTAGAGTATTTTTTAGTGCAATTTTATTTTCTTTAAATCTAATATAAAATATATTTATTTTTTATAATTATTTTAAATCTTTATTGTTCAGTAAATCTATTTCAATAACAATATAGATTGTTACAGATATTATTTTTAAAATTATTTTAAAAATAATATAAATCAATTTGCCTTTAATATGATTATACTATATTTATCGATGAAATAAAACATGAAATTATTAACTTTATAATATATTTTTACTTAATATTTTCATCTAAAAAACAAGTATCTTTTCTTTTTGTTTAGCTAAATAATAGGGATTTTAGCACCGTCTTGAATTCTTCAATTTAATTTATTTTAAAAATTAAATAAATAAAACATTATACAAATCTATAAATAAATTAATTATTTAGTTTTTTATATCTTTATATGATGGATTTGCTTTCTATAATTAAAAATACTATAAACATATAATTTGTAAAAAAGCGAATATATATTACTTATTACTTATTACTTATTACTTATGACTTATGACTTATTACTTATTACTTATTACTTATTACTTATTACTTATGACTTATGACTTATTACTTATGACTTATCACTTATGACTTATCACTTATGACTTATCACTTATGACTTATGACTTATGACTTATTACTTATTTTAAAAAGTTTATAAAATTTATTTGAACAATATATGACAAAAGGTTAATAGTAGTCTGTTTTTGTTTTTATAGTTATAAATAACAATGATCTAATTATTTTAATCATATATTAATGTTTGGCGAGCTATTTGAAATATTTTTTTAATTTAGTAAAATATTATTTTATTTTTTTGTATAATTAAATATAAAAGTAGAATTAATGAGGTGGATTGAAGTTAATATTCTTTTTTTCATATTATAGATTAAATTTTTCTATATTAATTGAGATTATTAGTACCAAGTGGTTGATAAAATTAATTTATTTGATAAAATTAAAATTTTAGTTTTTTAAAGATAGATATTTTTAGTTTGTATCTATCTATTACTTTTTTATCTATAAATTTTTTATCTATCTACAAATAATAAATAATAAAATTTATGATTTCTGTAATTATTGATTATAATATCATTTATAAAAGTTTGTGTAAATGGTTTTTGATTAATTATTGATGGTATTTTTATATAATTATATATTTTGAATTTAATTTTTAATTTTATATATAATTTATATTTATCTTTTATTTGCTTTGATTTTATTTTTCTATTTAATGATATCATATATGTTTTTTGCAACAGATCTATTTATAATAATTGCTTGACCTCAAACTAATATAAAGCGATTTTAAAGAACTAATCGAATGTAATAAAAGCTATAATAATGGCTATTTTTTTGTTGGGATTACATCATTACTAATCTGCTATATGAATATTTCTGGGCAAGTCTTAAGTTGAATGATTTTTTGGTTATGTTGGTATTTCTTTTTCGGTGTTGTTATAATTGGCTGGTGTTTGTTTTTTATAATATTTTTATTTTAATGATATGTTTTGTCTATTTTAAAATCTGTTACATGTATTTTTATATTTTATTATTTTCTGTTAATTAAATTTGTTGATTATAGTTTTGTTCTTATATATATATTAATATATATTTTATTTATATATTAATATTTACATTATTTAAGAATTGGAAGTGGTATTTTATTATGAGTTTTTCATTAGATGTTGTTCGTATTATCAGAGATAAGCGTGATGGTTTAGAGATTAATGATCGAGATATGCAGCAATTGATTAAGGGATATGTTTCTGGTTTGGTTCCTGATTATCAGATGTCTGCTTTAGCTATGGCTATTTATTATCAAGGTATGACGATTTCGGAGATTGTTAATTTAACTTATGCATTGGCTGATTCTGGGCACAAGATTAATTTTTCTGGGCTACCAAGTGTTATTGTTGATAAACATAGTACAGGTGGTATTGGCGATACGACAACGCCTATTTTAATTCCTTTGGTTGCTGGAGCAGGTTTAACAGTTGCTAAGCTGTCAGGGCGTGGTTTAGGTTATACAGGTGGTACTATTGATAAATTGTATGCTGTTCCGGGTATATCGCTTGAGATGGATCTTGCTAATTTTGAGAAACAGATTAGAGATATAGGTATCGGTATTATGGCTGCTACCGATAAATTGGCGCCTGCTGATAAGATGTTATATGCACTTAGAGATGTTACCTCTACGGTTGAATCCTTGCCTTTGATTGCTAGTTCTGTTATGAGTAAGAAGTTGGTTATTAACTCCGAGGCGATTGTTTTAGATGTTAAAGTAGGTCGTGGTTCATTTATTTCTAGTGAAGCTGAGGCTGTTAAACTAGCAGAAATTATGGTTAAAATCGGTCAAAGAGTTGGTCGGAAAGTTGTTGCTCTAATTACTAATATGGATTTTCCTTTAGGTTCTGCTATTGGTAATGCTTTGAGTATGCAAGAAGTCTTTTCAATTATCCAAGGTGGCGGTGATAAGACGCCGTTAAAAGAATTGTCTTTAATCTTAGGTGGATATATGTTGTCTTTGGGAGGCTTGGTTGAAGATCCTCGTTTGGGTATTGAGAAGTTGGAACAATTAATTTTAAGTGGTAAAGCGATGGATTTTTGCCGTAAATGGATATCTTCACAAGGTGGAGATGTACGTGTTTTAACTGATTTTTCTCTTTTACCACAAGCTCGTTTTCAAGAGACATTTTATGCGATGCAGACAGGTGTTATTAAGGGTATAGATGCTTTAGTTATAGGTCAAGCATCTTTGTGTTTAGGTGCAGGTAGGCAGCGTAAGGAAGATGCAATCGATCTTGCTGCAGGTGTTATGTTGCATGTTAAACCTGGTGAACAAGTTTTCCGTGGTACGAAGTTAGCGACTTTGTATACTAATAATGAATCGGCTATCATTACGTCGTTGCGTATGGTAAATGAGGCTTTTTCTTGGTTAGAAAATGGAGAAACTTTCAAAGAGAGACCACTAGTTCACAGGGTGATTTCTTGATTTAAGTTTATTGTTTATAAAATATTAAAATATTTTATATTTTTTATAAATTATATAGTTTGTAAATCCAAATTATGATCTTATTTACCTTTTCTGAGGTAATAGGATCATTTTTGGTTGATTTATGGATTATAAAAAATCAAAATATTTTAATTAAAATTCGAGACATTTTACACTGATATTTTGTACAGACTATATTTAATTATTATGAGGCAGTTATTTTTTCTTATTTGATAAGAATGATTATTTTATAAAATAGTATTTTGGGAAGGGGTTTTAGCTGCAATGCTTTTTAATTTGATGCAGCGTTTGGGTTTAAAATTATTTATTTGCGTTGCTATTTTAGGGAGTAATTTTTATACTGTTGATGCAAATGAAAAAGCGGTTGAAAATCATAAATTTGCTTTTTTATTTCATATAGCTCCTATTAAAAGCGCATCTCCTACTGAAAAAGCTCAGTTGGAATTGGCGCCAAATGCCAAATCTGCTATTTTACTTGATGCGGATAGTGGCGAAATTTTATTTGCCAAAAATCAAGATGCGGCTTTGCCGCAGGCTTCGATTACGAAACTTATGACTTTATTCTTAGTTATGGAACATATATCTAAAGGTAAAATTAAGTATAGCGATTATGTCCAAGCTAGTTCATATGCTTCTTCTATGGGTGGATCGCAGATTTTTCTATCCCCGGGTGAAAAAATGACAGTGGAAGAGCTAATGCGTGCGGCGGCAATAGCTTCTGCTAATGATGCTTCCGTTGCTCTTGCTGAGTATATAGCGGGTACAGAATCGCAGTTTGTTGATATGATGAATGAGCGTGCAAAAAATTTGGGTTTAAAAAATACCTTTTTCAAGAATTGTACGGGCTTGCCAGCTGATGGACATTTTTCTTCAGCTTACGATATTGCGATGTTAAGTAGATTTTTCTTGAGAATGTATCCTGATATTCTTAAGTTTACCAGTTTATCTGAAAGTTATCTTCGTAAAAATCAGACAAAGCCTTTTTGGTTAGTTAATACTAATCGTTTGATTAAGTTTTATAAAGGGGTCGATGGTTTAAAGACTGGTTTTACAGGAAATGCGGGTTTTTGTATTTCTTCAACAGCTAAAAGGGATAATTTACGTGTTATAGCAGTTGTTATGGGTGAACCCAGTTCGAAGGTTCGTAATGCGGATATTGCGGCGATGTTTGATTATACTTTTGCAAATTATAAGCGTCATATTATTTACAAAGCCGGTACGACCATAGCTCGTTCAAAGATTAAGGGTGGCGTTATTGAAGATTTAGTGATTAAAGCCCCTTATGATATAGGTATTTTGCTTAAGAAGACAGGTGTGAATTTTAATATTAAAACAAAATTAAATATGAATCCTTTGATAGCACCTTTGAAAAAAGGTACAAAGATAGGTGATTTTGTGATCAAAGTTAATGGTATTGATCGCTTGTATCTCCCTTTAATTTTAAATCAATCGATAGATGATACTAGCACTTTTGAAGGTATTAGAAGATGGTTTCGTGATTTGTTTATCGAAAATGATGATGGTTCTATTGCTAACATATTGCCAGAAAAAGCTATTTGATAATATTTTATTTTTAATATCTTTAAAAACAAGAGGCCGATTAAACCTCTTGTTTTTAATTATGTACACAGCAGGAACGGGTCATTTATATCTCGAAAACATTAGCTTCGGCTATTATACTTAGGCTTACGGCAAGTTATTTTTATGTTATCTTAACTTTGTTTTTACTGAGTTTTTTGTATATTTGTTTTTTATAATTATTATATTGTAAAAAAAAGGGGATTTATGTATGAGCTTGCAGTTTCAAATGTGTGTTTTGCAGCACGTACTAGTTGTGCGTTTAAGTGGTGAATTAGATCATCATACAGGAAAGAAGTTACGTGAAGTAGTAGACGATGCTTTAGCTAAAGGTGAGATATCTGATGTTGTTTTTAATATGGAAGAACTGACCTTTATGGATAGCTCAGGATTAGGTGTTATGTTAGGACGTTATAGGCGTATAACAAAAAATGGGGGTCGTTTAATTTTTTGTTCTGTTCAACCTGCAATTTTAAGATTAATGGAGATGGTAGGTTTATGTAAATTGGCTACACTGTATGATAGTGAGCGAATTGCGGTGGCTTCTTGTGAGGTGGCATCATGATCAAAAATTTTATGGAAATAAAGTTCGCAAGTTGCTCATCGAATGAATCATTTGCTCGAATTGCGGTTGCTGCTTTTGTATCTCAGTTAGACCCGACATTAGAGGAATTAACAGATATAAAAACGGTTATTTCAGAAGCTGTTACTAATGTTATTATTCATGCCTATGAGGATACAATACCTGGTATGGTCCATATTTCTGTCGCCATAGATAATGAAGAAATTTCTATTACTGTTAGCGATACAGGTATAGGTATTGCCGATGTAGAACGCGCGAGGCAACCTATGTATACTTCGAAAGTGGATTTTGAACATGCAGGTATGGGATTCGCCATTATGGAGCATTTTATGGATAATATAACCGTTTCTTCCGAAACTAATAAGGGTACTGTTATACATATGGTTAAGCGCTTAAAAGCTAGTAATAAAGTAGCTGTTGTGAATTGAGGGATGGATAATGATCAATGCGGATGTACGTAACCGACGTTACGATCACCTGACAGATACAGAAGTCCGAGAGCTTATTATATCTAGCCAGAAAGGTGACACTAAAGCTCGTGATCGGCTTGTAAGTCATAACATCCGCTTAGTGTGGTCTGTAGTGCAACGTTTTTTGAATCGAGGATATGAGTCGGATGATATTTTTCAGATAGGTTGTATTGGGCTACTTAAAGCTGTAGATAAATTTAACCTTGAGTATGAAGTTAAATTTTCTACCTATGCTGTTCCAATGATCTTAGGGGAAATTCAGCGTTTCCTACGTGATGATGGTATCGTTAAAGTTAGTCGATCATTAAAAGAGATGGCTCATCGTGTTCGTAAAACACGAGATGAGTTATCAAAAAAGCTTGATCGTATCCCAAGTATCCAGGAAATTGCTAAAGTTCTCAATGTCGAACAAGAAGAAATTGTTTTTGCACAAGAGGCTAGTCGAGCACCTTCTTCTATATATGAAACAGTATATGATAACGATGGAGATCCTATTATTATTATGGATCAGATAGCAGACCGTTCCAGTGCTTTTTGGTTTGATAAACTGGTACTAAAAGAAACAATTGATCGTTTAACAAAACGAGAACAAATAATCGTTTATTTACGTTATTTTAAAGATCAAACGCAGCTTGAAGTAGCGCGTCGTTTAGGAGTATCGCAAGTACAAGTTTCACGGTTAGAGAAAAAAATATTGTCTCGCATTAGAGAAGAATTAGAATGGAAGGCAGAAGCTGAACGATAAAAAATGTCATATTTGTTTTTTTAAGAATAAACCTTATATATTTTTTAAATAAATAGGGTTTATTTTTTTATTGGCATTTTAACATATTTATATAAATATTTAAATTAAATTTTATATTGGTATTATTAACAGCAGTATTAGCATAGCTTGTCCAAAAGTTGCTATAAAGATATTTTGAGAATTGAATAAATTAAAAGCTATTACAATGGCTATTTTTTTTAAATTACATTATCAATAATCTGCTATATTTTTATGTTAAATTTCCTTATAAATATAATTTTAAATATTATTAATATTTTAATATATAAATTAAACGTCAAAATAAAAACAAGAACAATTTTCTTCATCTTCTAATATGTTCTAAAACTTATTTTTTATCAGATATTAATCATATAAGATATTAATCTAATATAAATATAGATTTTTTGTATTTTGAAGTATTTGAATCAATCTATAGAAGTAATAATAAATAATAGTTATTCGAATTGCTTGCCTATATTTGTTCTATTATCAAGTCTTATTATTCAAAAATTTTATATATTAAGATATTTATTAATATAACATATATTACAAATGTTTTATTTAAATATTTAGTTTATAATTTAAAACGTAAGAACTAAAAAACAAATTATTTATAATAAGTAATATTAATAATTGAATAGATATATTTAAAAAAAAATATCATGTAAGAGGTGGCCTGTAAGATGTATAGTTGGTTTAAAAAATCATATAAACCATCAGTTGTATTTTTCAGTAAAATGAGTATTATATCGATGGTTTTGGCTTCAGGATTCATAGTACCTTATAATTCAAATGCTAAATCATCAGATAATTACAATAATATTCCTGTAATTTATCTAGGAGGCGAATCTAGCCAATCAGCAACCGATGGTAAACCAACCAGTCTATCTACGGGTCATAAATACCAGGGACAGGCTAGTATGAAGGATTGTCCTGACCGGCCAAACAATATACAGGATATAATAAGATGTGATAAATCATCATCTTCAAGTAATAAGGGAAGTATTCAAGGTAATAGAGTGCCTACGCCCCAGGTAATGGGTAACAATAGACCATCATCTTACGGTTCTCAGAACAGTGTTCCGGGTGGAATGCCTGCGCCCCAGGTAATGGGTAATAATAGACCATCATCTTACGGTTCTCAGAACAGTGTTTCGGGTGGAATGCCTGTGCCCCAGGTAATGGGTAATAATAGACCATCATCTTACGGTTCTCAGAACAGTGTTCCGGGTGGAATGCCCGCACCCCAGGTAATGGGTAATAATAGACCATCATCTTACGGTTCTCAGAACAGTGTTCCGGGTGGAATGCCTGCGCCTCAGGTAATGGGTAATAATAGACCATCATCTTACGGTTCTCAGAACAGTGTTCCGGGTGGAATGCCCGCACCCCAGGTAATGGGTAATAATAGACCATCATCTTACGGTTCTCAGAACAGTGTTCCGGGTGGAATGCCTGCACCTCAGGTAACAGGGCATTTATCCTCAGCTATTCCGACGGGTTATCATATGCTCCAGGAACCAAATAAACATCGTGGCAAAAGAGGGATTGGTGGATGGTTTCGAGAGCAAGGAAATAAAGTGCAAGAAAAATGGCATAATATGGATTCCGAGAAGAAAGATACGATAATGTTTCTAATAAAAAATGCAGCATTACCCCTACTTAAGGGTGTAATATTTCCTCTTTTTAAGGATGTAATATTACCTATGATTCCAGGTGTAGATAAAATTAAAAATATTTGGGAATTTATTGCCGATAATAGATAAGATACCAAAATTATCTTCAAATTATAACGAAATTGACTAATTAAAAAATATTAACTAAGATTAGATATATTTAATTTTAAAGAAAAAAATTTTAAAAAAGTCTTTTATATTGATATATAAATTTATTTATATATCATCTGTGTTATGTTTTTCGTTAGTTCTATATGTTATTAATGCTCAAGAAATAGAAAAATCATATAAATTATCCGAATATCCAGGATTTTGATCTTAAGGATTAAATAATTACGATGATCTTTCTGGATTATATAAAAAGATAATATTATTATTATCAAATTAATAAAAATAATTGACAGAATAATAAGTATGGAAAATATAATATAGAATTAAGAACTCGATCAGGATGATATCGATATATTATTATTATTTAATTAATAAAAAGTATGATATAGATATAATTATCCGTCCTTTTGGGACAGTTATTTAGATAAATTATAGACAATAGTATTATATTTATTATACTGAATATTTATTTATTTTAATTATATTTAATATTATATAAGACCTTTGTGAAATATTTAAAGTAATTTATTTATCCCAAATGATTTTAACAATGTAGATTATATTTAATATTATTTTCAAGATTTAATATCTGTTATTTTAAAAATATTTTACGGTTATTATGAAATTTATAAACTATATACTACTATCTGTTTTTTTCGATAATGCAAAATTATTTTTGCATTATTTTTTTATTTTTTTTTATTTTTTTTTATGTTTTTTTATTTGTTTAATTATCTTTAATTTCTATATTATGGTATAAATATTATAAAATAGCATCTTTATTATTTGGTTTATTTTTCATTTTCGTATCATGAAATAATTTAAATAGTTTATTTTTAAGCTTTGGTTTATGTCAAATGATTAAGGGAAAAAAATGCAGAATTTCTTTCGTGTTGGAGGTTAAAGATAATTATTAAGATTATCGATCCGTATTTTTAAGTTAGGATGGTGATAATATGGCAGATAAAACCATCTATTTGCGGTTTCGTAAGAAGGTAAAATTTTTAGCAGGTAAAAATTTATTTGTTAAAGATTTGTGCTTTGTTACGGGTTATTTAGCTTCAGAAATAAATGATTTAGCTGTTTATAAGATGGATAGTAAATTAAAAAATATAGTTGTCGATGCAATTGGATTAATACAAAATATAAAAAATAAAATTCCTGAAGTAGAGATTGTTTTTTTAGGGACGCCTTTTTTGTTGGTTGAACGAGAGATACTAAAAAAGCCTTTTTCAAAGGTTTGTCTTTTTGTTTCTTGGTTGATTCTTTTTTTAGGATCAGGGCTAGCTATTATGCATTTTCATGCTGATGTTGATATGCCTGAGGTTCATAAACGTATTTATTATTTGTTTACAGGCGAATTATTAGATCATGCGATTTGGTTGGAGTTGCCCTATGCTATCGGTATTGGTTTTGGTATGATCTTGTTTTTTAATGATGGTTTTAGTAAAAATAAATATCTTGAGCCTAGTCCTTTGGAAATACAAACATTTCAATATCAAGATTCTATTGATCAATACATCCTAAATAACCCTTATGATACAAATACGGAGTTTTTGAAGGAGATTAAACCTGTTAACGGTAATTTAAAATGATTAATGATGCTATCAGTTTGTTATCAATGATTTTAATTGGTTTTTCTGGAGGTCTTATTGTCGGGTGTGGTTCTGTTGCTTTTTTCTCGGCTTTAGTTTTAGTACCACGGTTATTGCATTGGAGTAGTTTATTTGATAAAGCGAAAATTTTAGAATGGGCTATCATTTTAGGTGTCTTTACTTTTACTGTAGTTGATTTATTTGATTTAAAATTCAATTTACCGATTTTTATTTTAAGTATTGTTGGTTTAGGCACAGGTATATTTGTAGGTATGTTAGCTGCAGCGTTAACTGAGGTTTTAAATGTTATACCTATTTTGGGTAGGCGGTTGCGTTTATCTCGAAGATTGATAATGTTTTCGATTTTGATTATAGCTTTAGGTAAAATAGCAGGTTCTTTATTAACTGATTTTATTTTAATTTAAATTTTTGCATCTAAATTTTTATCTGTAGTTTATATATAGTTTTATACATCTTATATTAATTTTATTTTTAAATTTATATATTTTTTTATTTTTATAGTTTTGATTTTTTATTTACTGTTATTAATTTAGTATTTTTTTTTATTTTTTATTTTTTATTTTATTAGATTTATTAATAATGTTTTTAATAGGAGGATAAATTATCAATGACAATGATACACGCTTTTATTGTTAGTGGCTTAATTTGTGCTATTGGTCAAATTATGATGGATGTTTTTAAACTTACGCCTCCGTATACGATGAGTTTTTTAGTTTCATTTGGTTCTTTATTAAGTGGTTTAGGTTTATATGAACCACTTAATAATTGGTCAGAAACTGGATCTTCCATTCCTATTACTAATTTCGGTAATTTATTGACAGAAGGTGCTTTGGAGGGAGCGAAGCAAGAGGGATTCTTAGGTATTTTCACGGGTATCATGAAATCGGCTAGCGCAGGGATAGCTGCTTCTATTATATTTGGGTTTCTAACAGCATGTATTTTTGGGTTGCCTAATTATAATATTTTGCTTAAATGCAAGAGTAATCTATGGAAGATTTCGCATTTTTTTGCTAAAAAATCAATCTGATTAATTTTTTTGATTATTTTTATATAGGTATATACATTGTATTTAAATTATTTTTTATGTTTATTTTAAACAGTTAGATTAGGGGTGATTTTTTGTTACTATACGGAACAAGTAAGATAAATTTAAATGGCCACCTAGAGATAGGTGGTTGTGATACGATGGATTTAGTCAATAAGTGGCAAACACCCCTTTATGTATTTGATGAACAACATATTAGAAATCGCATAAAAGAATATAAGGAATCTTTTAAAAAATTAAATTGTCGTTTTCGTATTGGTTACGCTAGTAAAGCATTTACGTCTATGGCTATGTGTCGTTTGATCCACGAGGAAGGTTTGTTACTTGATGTTGTATCTAGCGGGGAATTATATACAGCTTTACAGGCTGATTTTCCGCCTGATCGTATTTATTTTCATGGCAATAATAAACTTATTGAAGAATTAAAATATGCTGTAGAAAGTGGCATTCGTTGTTTTGTGATTGATAGTTTTCAAGAAATTGAACGTTTAAATCATTTAGCTTCTGTTTACAAAAAAACACTTGCTGTTTTTTTGCGTGTTAATCCTGGTGTTGAAGCTCATACACATGCTTATATTAGTACAGGTCAAGAAGATTCAAAATTTGGGTTTGATGTATCTTCTGGACAAGCTTTGCAAGCTGTGAAAATGATTAAAAACGTGTCTACTTTGATCTTGCAAGGTTTGCATTGTCATATAGGTTCACAAATTTTTGATACACATGCTTTTGGCTTAGCTATTTCTGTCATGGCTTCGTTTGCTCATGAATGTTATCAGAAATATAATCTAGTGTTTTCTGTTTTGAATGTCGGTGGTGGTTTTGGTATTAGGTATGATAAATCAGATCATCCGAAACCGCTTTTTTTGTATCTTGAGGTTATTGTTAATGCTGTTAAAAAATATTTTAACTATTTACCTGATTTGCCCGAAATTTGGATTGAGCCAGGTAGGAGTTTGATTGGTGAAGCTGGTACAACACTTTATACGATTGGCACGATTAAGGATATACCTGGTATTCGTCGTTATGTTTCTGTTGATGGTGGGATGACTGATCATATACGAACAGCTCTGTATCAGGCTCGCTATGAAGCTTTATTAGCTAACAAAGCAAATCATCCTGTGACGGATTTGGTTTCTGTTGCCGGACGTTGTTGCGAGAGTGGTGATATCCTTATTTGGGACCTTCATTTACCGCCTGTTTGTATAGACGATATATTAGCTGTTAGTTGTACCGGTGCTTACCATTATTCAATGGCTAGCAATTATAATAGAATTCCTCGGCCTGCAGTGGTTTTTGTGAAAGATGGGCATGACGATCTTGTTGTTAGAAGGGAGTCTTTAGAGGATCTTGTTAAATGTGATATTTTACCAGAAAGTTTAGCGTATGATCATAAAAGTTACTAACGAATTTCTTTGTGAAATTTTTACACCAAATGATATTAAATTTTTTATTTAGAGAGGAGTAGAATAATATGTCTGATAAGCAATCAGAAAATACCGATCTTCCTTTGTCCCCAAATAAACCTTCTTTAAAAGAAAAAATGAAGAGAAATGGCGGCATTATTTTGGTTATGGCTGTTTTGCTATCTGCAGGGGGGGGGTTTATTTACAATGATTTTAAAAATAGACCAGGTACTTCTAAAGTGGCGAATTCATCTTGCATAGGGAATGTAGGTTTACAAAAAGGTGATTGTGTTCCTAATTTTAAATTGACGACGCTTAATAATTTTCAACAAAATATATCTAATGCAAAAATTTCTCTTGATGATTTAGAAGCCAAACCAACTTTTTTGTATTTTTTTAACACATGGTGTGGTATTTGTCATTCCCATATGCCTGAATTAAGTAAATTGATTAAAAAATATCGTGATAAAATTAACTTTGTTTTTATCAACGATTTTTCATCCGAAACCTCTTTGTCTGACTTGGTATCTTTTGTCGGAGAGGCATTTGCAGAACATGGAAAAGATAGAGGTAATTTTGTTTTTGTGGGAGATAAGGATATAAAGGCTAGTTTTAATATATATGGTGTACCTAAGAATATAATTTTGGATAAAGAACACAAAATTCTCTTAAATAAAGATGGCGCTATGCCCATTAATTTTCTGGAACGTTATTTAGATAACTTAGTTTCTTAAAAATATGTATTTTTTTAGAAATATTTATTTGTTTAAAAATATTTATTTTTTAATTTATGTAAAATATTACCCAAAGATAACATTAGAAAATAAAAATATAACTACAATTTGAAATTATGTTATTTAATCATATAAACTCGGAAGGGGTATTAAATATGACCTTTGACGTTGATATACTTTTTTCTTACGCTCCTTTTTTAGCTTCAATTGTCGCTGGTATCCTTTTCTTTTTTTCTCCTTGTACGATTCCGTTATATTCATCTTACTTATCTTATATGACAGGTATGACGGTTAATATTTTGCGTATGAAAAATCGGAAATGGCATGTTATACGTATTCTCTTATCGCATAGCTGTTTATTTGTTCTCGGTGTTTCCTCGATTTTTTATATTAGTGGTTGGGCTTTAGGTAATTTTAGTATTTTTTTGCAATCACTATGGTTTGAGTATAGTGTTATCTTGCGTGTGATTTGTGGTTTAATTATTATTTTAATGGGTTTAGCTATGTTAGGTTTATTTTATATAAAAGGTTTTAAAGTTTTTGAATACCAAGAAATGACTAAAAAACCAGTAGGATATTTGGGTTCATTTCTTATGGGACTGGGTTTTGCTGCTGGATGGACACCTTGTGCTATCCCTATGATGGTGACTGTTTTGGCTTTAGCTTCTCAAGAACCAGAATTATCTTTTTGGTATATAACATCTTTTTCGCTTGGATTTGGATTGCCTTTTGTTATTTTTTCATTATTTCTGAGTCGTCTAACTTTCTTAACACGTTATTCTAGCGTTATAATGAAAATAGGTGGTGCTTTAATGGTGCTCTTTGGTATTTTACTTTTAACAGATCGTATTGCTTATTTGATACCTCAGTCCGTTTAGTAGGCATAATTTTTAAACCCAAATCTAAATAAAAAAAATATCATACATATTTGAGATGAAAAAAATAATTTTATTTAAATCATCATTTTTATTTAAATCATCACTTTTTTTATCATCATTTTTGTTTATCATATATTAAAACTATAAGTTTTATTATTTAGCTCTTTATGTAAGTTATTTATTTAGAATTTTAGTTTATTATTAAAATATAAATAACATCATAAAAAAATATTTTATGATGTTATTTATATTCAATTTATAAATTTTAGAAATATTATATTTAAATCTATAAAAATCCACAAAGGTCTACAAAAATTTTTTACCAATTCATTTAAGGATTATTTTGGGTATTATTATTAGTTATTAAAATCATAAAAGGTTTTCATGGCCATTTATCGCCTTTTTTAAGACCTTGTTTTCGTTATACTTAGATATGCACTTTTAGTATTCATAAGGGAGCGATAGCGGTTGCCTTCGAGATTATCTTTTAAGTTTATTAACTGGTTTAAGAATGTTCGTATTAGAACATTTATTGTTTTTTTGTTATTTATTTTAGCATTTTTGGCTATTATGATTCAGATGCGTTGGTCTGTTTTTAAGGAAAGGCCTGAGATGATTTACCGTAATTTTCAATTACCTGTTTTAGATAGGCCAGAGGAATATAACTTGCGATTTGAATTACAAAAAGTTTCTAAACAAGGTGCTGTGATTTTATTTTTTTCTACAAGGTGTAATATTTGTAAAGGTATTATGCCTATTTTACAAAAATTAAAGCCCAAATATGAGAATATTGGTATTGATTTTTTGCTTATTAATGTTGGTGAAGATGAAGCAACGGTACAGACATTTATGCAAGATGCTGGTTTAGATATGTTTTTATTGATGGACAAAAATAAAGTTGTTTATAGTAATTATGGTCTACCATCTCTAGGCACCATCTTTTTTATCGATAAAGATCAAAGAGTTACCAGGAATTTTCATAGACTTGAAGAACATGAATTAGATAGATCTATATCATCTTTTTTTAAGTATCAAAAATCAAATTGACAATATAAGGCATAATAATATAATTCATAAAATATGTATATAAATAAATAAAAATTAATTTTATTATAGAAGGTGGGATAATTTTGTTTCCGCAAGAAGAGAAAGCAAAATGTTTATATAAAGAAATTGATGCTGTTGCTCTAGGGGCTTCTTTTCATTTACTATCTAAAGAATATATTTGGTTAGATGTTCGGACAGAAGAAGAGTATCTTAGTGGTCATATACCAACGGCTATTAATATACCTCATGATCAGGTGATTAATCATTTAGATTATTTACAAAAATATCGTGGTCATCCTATAGCTATTATTTGCAAAGCAGGTCGTCGTAGCGCTTTAGCTGCTACTTATTTAGCTGAAGCTTCTTTTCCTTCTTTGTACAATGTTATAGGAGGAATGGATTTATGGAGCGGTCCGATAGAGGTATAACCGATGAATTTTTTGCTTTTTTATTACGTACTAAAGGGACACAGATCCCTTGGTATGATGTTATGAATATTGCCCTTTATGATGATGAGTATGGTTATTATGCACGTTTTCCATCTCTAGGTAAAAAGGGCGATTTTTATACACCAGCTCACGTTGGTCGTTTATACCCTTTATTGTTTAACAAGTGGTTAAACATACTCAAAAACTCGCATATATCATCTTGGTCTTATATTGAAATAGGAGCTGGTGAAGGTAATTGGGTTTTTCATTTATATGATCTGTTACCACCTCAGGTACATAAGGTATGGTTGGTTGAAAAAAGCCCTTTTTGGCAAGCTAGTTTAAGGAAAAAAATCAAAGATCGAAAACTGAATATTCATGTCGTTGCTGCTTTAGAAGATATACCTTTCCAGGAAGCGTCTTTTATTGTTGGATGTGAATTTCTAGACGCTTTAGCTGTAGAGGTTTTTCGTTATGATCTCAAAAAAGTTCTTCTAGAAGAAGCTTATCTTGCCTGGAATAAAGATCGTTTTATTTGGTTATGGAAGATAATTGATGATAAATTACCAAAGATTAATGAATTTTTAAAAGATATGCCTATTAAAGAAAAATATATTTTAGAATTTCCTAAAGATGCTGTGCGTGAAATGGAAAAAATCATTTCATGGGTAAAAAACAGTAAACATGGGTTATTATTTTGGCTTGATTACATGCGTCCCAGGTGTGAACTGTTGATGAAATATGATATTACTTTAAGAGGTTATTATAAACATCGATTATACGCTAATCCTGCGCAATTTTTGCCGTATTTAGGCGAAATTGATTTAACAACGACACCCCCTGTTGATTTTTTACAAGATATAGGAGAGAAATCTTCTTTAAAAACGTTATTTTGTCAATCTCAATCTTCTTTTATGTTAAAATCCGATATGATATCTTTTTTACCGCCATATACTTCATCTCCTTTTACAAAAGAAGCTCGTGAACGGCGCCATTTTATGCAATTATTTCATCCGCAAGCTATGGGTGAAGCATTTTGGTTGTTAATTCAAACATGGAATTTAAATGATAATTTAGCTGAAATATTACTCCCAGTCGATTGAAATGTGATTTATTTTTATTTAAAGCATGTTAGTTTTAATATTTTATTTTGAAAATATTTTTTAAGGAAGATGTAAAATATGATCCATATTAAACCTCGCTTTCGTGGCTTTATTTGCACAGCGGCTCATCCTATAGGTTGTAAGCAGCTTATAGAGCAACAAGTTGCTCGTTTAAAACAGCTTCCGAAATTTCCGCACGGCCCTAAAAAAGTGTTGATTATTGGAGCTTCGACAGGATATGGTTTGGCTACTCGTATGGTAGCTACCTTTGCTTCAAATGCGGATACAATAGGTGTTTTTTTAGAGAAACCAGGGCGTGTTAATAGGACTGCTACGTCTGGTTGGTATCAAACATCTGCTTTTGAGCGTTTAGCTATGCAAGAGGGTCGTATAGCGCATAGTGTATGTAGCGATTCTTTCGCTGATAGAACTAAATCGTCAGTGATCAAAGCAATTAAAGAAAAATTAAATGGTGGAATTGATCTCATCGTTTATAGTTTAGCTGCACCTCGTAGAGTACATCCTTTAACGAAACAGACAGCTGTTTCAGTCTTGAAACCTATAGGTGAACCTTTTACAAGTAAGACAGTTGATTTTCATACAAATCAAGTTAGTGAATTAGTCCTTGAACAGGCAAATGATACAGAAATTCAAGATACTATTTCAGTTATGGGTGGAGAAGATCTTTCTTTTTGGATTGATGCCTTGATTCAAGAAAATTTATTAGCCAAAGGAATCAGTGTTGTTGCTTATTCCTATGTAGGTCCACAATTAACTCATCCGATTTATCGCCAAGGCACTGTAGGTCGTGCTAAAGACCACTTAGAAGCTACTGTAAGGCACATAGATCAGATTTTACAAACCAAACTAAGTGGTAGGGCTTTAGTTTCTATTAATAAGGCTATTGTTACGCAATCAAGTTCTGCTATTCCAGTCGTTCCTCTATATATATCATTTTTGTATAAAATTATGAAAAAAATAGGAACGCATGAAGATGCTTTACAACATACATATCGTTTTTTTTCTGAATTGCTATCTGCTGATAAATTAATTTTAGATGATCAAAGCCGTTTACGGATGGACAATTATGAATTAGCTGAAAAGGTGCAAGAAGAAGTTTTGTACGGTTTTAAGCACATAAATGACAATAATTTGCAAGAATTAGCAGATATAGAAGCTTATCGGAATGAATTTTTTCAGCTGTTTGGTTTTGCATTACCAGGGATTGATTATCAGGTGCCTGTAGCGATAGATGATGATATACCGAGTATTATTTCGTCTTGTTCTCTATAAAATGGATATTATTTAATTATTGCAAATGAAATAATATAAAAATAAAAAAGACAATAAAAAAAGAAAATCACAATATTAATTATAACAATAATAACAGTTAGATGATTTAAAAAAACGCGTACCTGTTAGTTGGTACGCGTATCACCTCTAAAATACAATTCTAAAAAAACAATTAAAAATGTTTTTATTGTAACTCCATTTTAGAGTAGAGCAAATTATATTAAATTTTCAGGCGATAATTTTTAAAATAATTAGATAATATTAGCATATGTTTTAATAACTAATGAAGTGTTGCGTAAATGTTAATGCTTACAAATGCTAATATCATATATGTTGCAAACAAGTACATATAAGTTTTTTCTGTATATTTTAAACATCCAAAAATGATAAATAAAGCAGCCTTAGCACCAAATAAAGCAGCTGGAATCCACATATTACCTGCTAAAAACATCATACCAATAACTAAGGCCCAAAAACCTAGCACTTGAAACATGCGTGACATCGGTAATTCGCCTCCTGTTGTAAATATTTCAAGTATTTTTTATTGCTTGTAATTAAATATCAGCAGCAATTGTAACCTAATGGTAATAGGTGATGCAATGATTACAGGGGTTAAATAACTAAGGATTCATAAACAATATTTTTTATGTCTTTTTATTTTCAAACGTATTGATTACCGAAAATTCCGTCACATTATATTCTGATAATTAAAAGAGGATGGGATTTTTAGAAGGTATAGTAATTTTGTATATGGGTCATAACCTATAAGGTAGTCATTATGAAGGAGAGACAGATGAAGATAGTAACAGATTTTATGTAAATATAATTCTTTCGAGTATTTTTTATGAGGTTTTTATGTTTTATATTATTTATAAAACAGCTTTAAATTAAAATTTTTTTAAATTCTTCATTTTTCCCCTTATACTATCTATTTTTTCAAGATCCTATTTTGTTTCTTTTATTCATATTTATCGTTTTTTGCTAAGTTAAGTTTTATTATTTAAATCAAAATATTTTTCTAAGGGGGTAGAAATGGCATGTCTGTGAAAAGGCAAGATGCTTGGACGGATGAAGATGATATGGCTCTGGCTGAAATAACTTTACGCCATATTAGAGAAGGAGGGACGCAATTGTCATCTTTTGAAGAGGTGGCGAGGAAATTAGGTCGTACACCCGCTGCTTGTGGTTTTAGATGGAATAGTTCTGTGCGTAAACGTTATGAAACGGCTGTACAAATGGCAAAGGCACAGAGAAAAAAGCGAGCTATGTCACGTACTTCTATGGGTGTTTCTATGCATAATAATTATGATCAAGATCATCACAATCATCACAATCATCACAATCATCATGAGCATGATAGTTTTATGGATGATGTGGAAGAAGCACCTATGAGTTCTTTAGAAAATATTATTCATCTCTTGCGTCAACATCAAAATGAGGTCCAAACGTTGAGTCGTATACAGAAAAAAATGCAAAAAGAGTTAGAAGATAAAAATTTTCAAATAGAACGTTTAGAAAGAGAAAACAATTCTGTTAGAAGTCAATTGCGAAGTATGCAAAGTGATTATCGCATGGTTAATGATGATTATCGCATGTTAGTTAAAATTATGGATAGAGCTCGCAAAATGTCTATTCTTCAAGATAATTCCGAGAAATTTAAACGCGAAACTGAACATATAGTATCTGAACGTGAAAATGTGCTATTATCCTTACAGAATCAATCAGAAAACGAAGTAGACGACAACGCATTATTAGATGCTTTATCCGAAGAAGCTACTTGTTCAGGTTAGAATAATATTTATTGATTAATAATAAAGAATAAAACAAGGATAAAACAAGAAATATACGCAGCCCATTTTTTGTTTAAGAATAGTGGGCGTTTATATTATCATTTTTTATTTTTCGATGTTTAACAATGAAATGGGTTAAGCTTGTATAGTTTAATATGTTAAATATTTTTTTTTATTAATTAAAATTTATATTAATTAAAATTTAAATTTATATAAATTAACACACTCTTAAATACGAGGTATTTATATGTTATTTGCTGATTATTTTACTCAATATAATTCCAAAGGTTTTTTTATGCGCATTGCTATTATTGGAGCAGGTGCCATAGGTCGTCTTTTTGCTTTTCGGCTGCATGATTGTTTAAATGACTTAGCTCACATAGTGCTTTTTACAAATACCTTAGCACAAAAATTTGTTCTTTCCCGGACTGGTTTGACGCATATAAATTTACAAAACCAAAAACGGTGTTTACCAATTAGAGTGGCTTGTATAAAAGATACAAAGTTAGCTATTTATGACGTTATCTTTGTAGCTGTGAAACAACATCATTTATCAGATATTAAATATTTTATATCTAAAATTAGCAAACCAAGAACGGCCATTATTTTATTACAGAATGGCCTTCCTTCTAAGCAAACTTATCCTGTTTACTTTACATATGCAGCTGTTGTTCGTGACGGTGCTTTGGCCAAAGACGACAATATTGTTTTAAGTAAAGGAGAAGGTATAACAGATATAGGTCTTTTACAAGATAGACACATAGTTAAAACACCTCTTTCTATACAGCTTATATTAGAACGTTTACCTCGATTAAGATATACAGATGATATACATCGTGTAGCCACTGAAAAATTTATTCTTGTTAGTGTTCTTTTACCTTTGACCGCTTGCTATGGTATTTCTAATGGACATGTGATGACGTATCCTTATTATCAAGAAGCGAAATTACTTTTAAAAGAGACTTTAAAGGTCTTTTATAATCTAGGTATATATTGGTCTTTTACTGATGCTTGGCGTGCCTTGGAAGATCTTTGTCAAAAAACATATGATAACTACTCATCAATGTTACAAGATATTGTTAATAAACGTATGACAGAGATAAATTTTATTACGGTTACTTTATTAGAAATGAGCCATGATCAAAAAATCATTTTACAGCATCATAAACGTATTTTAGGGCGTATTCGCTTGCGAGAAAAAATTTTTTCAACAGTTTTTTAGGGTTTTTATTATGTTAAAGTTATTATTTATAATTTATTTTATATATTAATTATATGATTTTTATTATTTTAATATATATGATTGATATATCATCGAGCAGTCTTTATGTTCTGTCATTATTTTAATATCTTTAATTTGTTTGAAAAAATATTATTTTTATAAATAAGGGGAATATTATTTTTAGCTTAAATAATTTTCATTTATATTTTCATATTTATGATAAAATATAAATGAAATTAGTCATAATTACATCCTTTCAGACACTTTATTATTCTTAAATATATCCTGTATTAAAGTTTAGTCACAAGTCTTATGATTAAAAATATTTTTAATGCATTATTTATGGATAAGGATATTTTTTAATGAAAAATTTATTTTTAAAAAACTATTAATATTTAATATGATGTGATTTTCGTAAAAATTATTTTTCTTTTCTAATATATTGGAATTTAAATTTTAATATATATCAAAAAACCACAATATCAATATAATATTATGGTTTTTTGATATATATTAATATCTAATTTAAAAGAAAGGATTAAACAGCTGAAGGTATGGACAAATAGCATCATTAGATTAAATGATAACATATATAAAATAAACTTCTAAAGAATGGACTTGCCTGTAAATATTAATACAGACTATTATTTCGGATGTAACTTAAAAACAAAAATAGCTATTATCATATTTTTTAGTCTATTCTATGAGGTTCTTAACAAGGTTTTTTGGACAAGCTCTTTTTTATATTCATTGAATATGGATTTTTTTGCACCTGTTTTTGGCAATCAATGAAACAACTAATAACTTCTGCTTTAATATATCCAACATCGCAAGGAGATAGTTTTTTTTCAATCTCTTTAAATACTTTCATGTCATTACCTACTATTTGAGGAAGGCATGTATTATTAACAAATGCATTCGTATTAAATTTGACAAATAATTCATTTGTTTGAATTGTCACAGCTTGATGGGCGATGTTTTGAGGTATAATTGTCTCTGTCATTTTATTCATATTATTGGCCATGCATTTTTGAAGAAATTTATAAAAGGCATCAGCTGAAATTTTGTTTTCAGCAAAATCACATATGATATTACCTAAATTACTAATTTGAACTGTTTTTATAGGTGTGCATCTTTTGACTCTTGATAAATTACTAAATTCAGCGCATTTATTTATATTTTGAGGTACTGTGTGTACAGGCCTTTTATGTTGCGGAATACAATCCATTTTTGCAGTTTCTGTTTTTATTACAACATCAGTCATATAATTATTTTCAGGGTTATAAATTTGTGTCTTTCCCTCTGATAATGTATTGCTGTAATTATCATCTGAAGTCTTATCACGTGTTAGTGGTTTGTCGCCATATGTAGAGGTATCCTTTGATTGTTTTAAGTAGGTTGAGATTATTGCAGATATCCAATCTGTATCTGTAGTATCACTTGTTGTTGTTTTGCTGTCTAATGTAGTTGATATATCTTTCCTAGGATTATTAGATATAAATTTAGGTTTAGATTCATTATTATTTTGAGATTTTTTAGTGGGTTGTGGGGGTTGTTGTTGTGGGGGTTGTTGTTGTGGGGGTTTTGAATTTAGAGGTTGTTTAGGGGGCGTAAGGGAGTTTGGGTAATATTCTACTTCATCTAAAAATCCGACCGAGGAGCAGATGATATTTAAATTGCGTTGGTTTGTAAAACTTATAGTATCATCTGCTTCAGTAATAAATTTAGAACTGTATGTGGGTTCTAGCAAGTGTTTTGGTATTTTTATCTTTTTAAGCATATCCATTGCATGGTTTACTAGTGGATTTATTTCTTGATGTTCCGTAATCCATTTATAAATTTTCAATTCTTCATTGTTTTTAATTTGGTCATTAAACACAGGCATATATTTGTTTCCATTTTGTTGCCATGTTATGTCTGGTAGTGAATTGTAATTTATAATAACTTTGTTTATATTATCCATTATACTAATTAGATATTTTGATAACTTTAATATTTCATTTGATATTTCTTCATTTTCTTCACTTTTTATTATCTTTTTATGCAATTCATTTATTTTTGTTTCAAACTGATGTATTTGCCCGTGGTATTGTCGGGTTTTTTCCATAAACGCAGGTAATTTTTTACCTTGTTCTCTTTTGTCATTGTTTTTTCGGCTTAGCTGTTCTTTCTGTTCTAAATCAGTTTCTTGTTGGATGAAGCACTGGTTTACTGATTCGCTATGATGACTACTTATGTATTCTTGTATATCAATAATATAGTCATTACTATCAATATCCATGGTCTTAAGGTTTTTTTCATTATTAAAATCTATAGTATTGCCAGTAGTCCACTCTTGATCATTGGATATTTCACTATATTGATTAACTATAAAACTTTTTTTAACACTTATTTCCTTAAATTCATCTATTATATTTTTTATGTTTATAATTTCTTTTCGATAACTTTCCGTGTTCATTAAAACAGAACCTTTGGTACAATCATTGATTTCATTATCGAAGATGGCTTGATATACGTTTTGGCCAGTAATTTTTGATAATTGAATATCTTGTTTTACTTTATGTTTGTAATTGCTTATAATTGATAATAATTTTTGATCTGAGGTCTGTATTTTTTCCCTTATTTTTTGTAATTTTGTTTTTATACTAGTGGCTGTTTGTTTATCTGTTCCATCTGTGTGTTCTATAAATAATTCTAAAGGTTGAATTAATTTATAAAATATGTTAGAGCTTAAAGTTTTTATTTCTGTTCTTTTGTTGTTTATAAGTTTTTCCAAATTCATAGTTTGTGATTCATTATTTATATCTAATCCGGTAGCTTGAGATACCATAATATTATTATTGCAAGCAAATAAACCGCTTAGAAGCAGTGAGGATAGTGCAAGTTGTTGAATGTTATTTTGTATTTTATTTGGATTCATTATTTAGCACCTCTAGTGTATTAATTTCTTTATTTTATTTCCAGTTTACATTTCATCTTAATTGATATTATTTTATTTCTAATATTATACCATATTGAATATTAAATTGCTATTTTCTGGAAATATTATTACTTTTTTATTTTTATATTATTTCAACTACTTGGGAATGGAGGTAATAATTTCAAAATAATTATATTGCTGCTTTTCCCTGTAATTATTGATTATTTTTAGTTAAACAAAGTTTTTTTGTCTGACTTATGATATATAATTAAATATTAATTATTGTTTTATTTATATATTGATAGCATAGAGGTATTTTATGGCATATATTTATATATAACACACTTCAATAAATAATATCAAATCAAATTTACGATCCCAAAATTTTAGCAGTCTAACCCGATTTTGATTAATTAATCTTCTTCATTTTCAAATATTTTTCCATTTTCGATGTCTTTCATTTATTCATAAAAGCATCTTTTATAATAGGGTTCTGCAAACAATTAGTCATATGATGAGTTTGTCCAAAAAATTATGTTAAAGAGCATTTAAGAACCTAATTTAATTCATAAAAAGCTATAATAATGGCTATCTTTGTGTTTAAATGACATTGTTATTAATAGGCTATACTAATATTTCTGGACAAATCCGATTGTTAATTCAAAATGGGATTAAAAAACACTTATTTAAGCTGTTAAATATTTTTTTGATATATAATTTTTAAAAATAAATTATATATAAATCTAAGAAGGGGCATAAGCCTTACTTTCTGACCATCGATTATACAAGACAAGGTCATCATCATTAGCTAAAAATGTGCTGCGGGCTACAATTATGCTAAGAGCTTGCCCGAGGACGGCTGCAAAGATAGGTTAAGAATCCAATCTAATGTGCTAAAAGCTATGATAATGGCTATTTTTATGTTTAAATTACACTATTATTAATTGGCTATATTAATATTTCTGGACAAGTCCTTAAAAAGGTGTAATCGAAACAAGATTAAAAAAATTTAATTTTATTTATGAATTAATAAACAATAAGAACATTTATTATTTAGGAATGAGCAAACAAATCAAAATATTTTCAAATTTATATAACAAACACAGATGAAAAATTGTTTATAATTCAAAAATCAGGGAAATATTAATTTCGTGGGCAATGATATTGTTGTTATTTCTTTTAAGGCAGGCCCAGATATAAAGCCAAAGATTTTATTTGTACAGATATATAGCTAAGTAATGAAGAAATTCTAAATTATTATTTGTACAGATGGGAAATTGAAATATATTTCAAAAAAGCTAAAAATTATCTTCCTTTTCAATGATACAAAGCCAGATCCAACAAAGCTTTAGATCGATACGTAATTTTACAAATGTTTGTAGCAATGTATTGTATACATAAAGATAATGGTAATCTTCTAAAGGGATTACATAAACATAAGGCTAAAAAAGAAGCTGATCGAATATAATATATGATTGATATATTCATTTCATATTTGAAAGGGATAATATCATATTTAGATATTCCTACGCATATATCCGTCAAGCTTATTTTATCACGTGCCAAAAAAAGATTAATAGTAGCACTAATGTCCTGTTGTTATCAATTTACAAAGGTGGCCTAAATCTACAAATACAATTAAAAAGGATAAATATGTTAAAAAACCTAAAGATGCTAGGTTTTTTTTGACCATCCATAAATATAATTAAATTTATTAAAACAATATAAATATATAAATTCCCTTTTTAGAGTAATTAACCATAAGGCTGCTAAATTACTCTAAAAAATAAACACACGCTTTTGTATAAAAAATAATTTCCAAACCTAGATTATAATAAACTTTTTAAATTAATTTTTGGAAATAAAAAATCATAGCCTGTTTTTTGGCAATTATAGTATTTGCGTAGATTATCGGTATGTTACATTAAATTATTATATCCAAATAATTTATATTTTTTGGGTAATTATCTTTCCCAGAATAATTTAAAGCGTTGTAAAAAACATAGATTCTTACTTTATGATGTTGGCAAAATTTTTTCTATCTTCATCGACTGAGGTGCATGCCGGTTTTAGTAGTACAGTGATAGGGTATATAGTAGGTTTTGGTCGTCATTCTCAAAGACATCTTTTAAGGTTATATATTCAGTTATTTATGCATTTGCTCGTGAGCAAGTAACTGATGCATTTTCCCATATAGGACATAGAGTAGGTCGTAGCAATGGATTATTTTCTGGAAATTTTGGATGTCATATCCATATTTTATCTCCCAAAACTCTTGTAGGTCATAGCGATAGATTATCTTCCTATATAAGGGATCGATTGAGGAAAATATATGACATTAAGCAGGAGTTTCCATTAACTAAAAAACAAACTTTGGATTTTGAGAAATTGAACAAAAAATTTAGAAGATTTATTGAAGCTATATGAAAGGTATGTACTTGATTATAATTTAAGGAAGTTTAGAGAGGGTACTTCTCATTGACTACCTGTGACTAAAGAAAAATTATCAATAGATCCCGATAGATTTAAGAGAGAAATAGATGATCTTAAGAAAGAAATGGTTAGTCTTAATGAAAAACATAAATAATTACGTAAGGAAAATAAAAAATAAAACTTAATTAATAAATAAAAAGAAAGAATTAATAAATAGTCGAAAAAATGGGTTATTTTAATGCTATAGCATATCGTTATAATATAGAGCCAGGCTTAGTGGGACGACGACCCATTTATAGAGCTTGTCCAATAACCCATGTTAAATAGTTTTTAAATTACACCATTATTAATCGGCTATATTAATATTTATGGACAAGTCCATAGTAGAAACCGTCATATGTCTGATTATAAATCTAATTCCCATAGTTCTAATTCATGTTTTTCTAATGGATCGGGATTATCGGATTCGCGTTCTTCCTAATTAAAATCAGATATTGCCCCAAGAGAAGCAATTACTGGTGCCAGTTCATCATCATCTTCTTCTCTTTCTAAACCGTCAGACAAACTTAATCCAACATCAGAAATTGATCAAATCGACCGTACTCCTTCGTCTGGTCGATCTTTAGCAATATTCCCTAAGCTTTCAGACGACACACTTATTTCACAAACATAAGAAACTATTTACTATCAACTCAACCATTTGCGCTAAAATCAACCATGCCCCTTAACCAAAGCTGTAATTGCAAAAAAAATGCAAAAAATATTGTTAATACAGTAAAAACTAGAAAATATTATGACTTTGCCAAATTTTACTATACTTTATATTTTAAGATTTTACAAATAAAAATAGATATTCTTTGTTTTATGTATAAAAATTAATTATTATACATAAAATATAATTCTATAATAAAGAATATCTATTAAATTTAGACTAAAAAGCAAATTCCATTTTTTCAAATTGTAAAATTTTTTCATAAAGTAGATTTAAATTTCTAATTTTCTTCGACTGTTTTTAATTATCTTTTTTTATTTTTTGTTTTATATAATAATATAAATATATTATGTTTAATGTGCATGTTCCTAAGTCATAATATCTATGTTAAAATGAAGTGTATAAAAGTTAATTATTTATAATATTTATAGTAAATTTTTAATTTTTTATCAATTTATAGAAAGGGTGATTTTATGTTATCGCTAGAAGGTTTGCCTATATGGACATTAGGTATATCACCTGCATTTATTTTTCTTTTTTCATTATGTTTAATTTTTTGGATTTCTTGTACGATTATGCAAACGATTTTTGTGTATCGTATAGCACGTAAATTTAAATGTTTAAGTTTTATGCCAGAATCATGTGATCCGGAATTGGAGGCTCATATGTTAGATTATAAAAAGAGCTCAAATAAGAAAGTGGGTAAGCCATCAGTTGAAGATAAAGAGATAGTGCCTGAGGTTACGCCGGATATTATAACTAAGGATAAGAAGGATGAAAGTTAATTAGTTACTGTACTTGCCAAAAAAATATGCCATAATTTTTGATTTTCAAAAATTAACTTGAAAAGTTTATTATAATCTAAGTTTGAACATTATTTGTTTATACAAAAGAGCGTTTTTATTTTTAGAGTAATTTAGCATCCTTATGTTTAATTACTCTAAAAAGAGAATTTATATATTTGTATTTTTTAATAAATTTAATTACATTTATGGATGGTCAAAAAACAAACCTAGTCTTTATAGTCTTTTACTATATTTATCCTTTTTAATTTTATTTGCAGATTTATTCTACCCCTTTAATTTGATAACAATAGGACCTTAGTACTGCTCTTAATACTTTTTTGGCACGTGATAAAATAAGCTTCACAGATATATGTGCAGGAATATCTAAATATGATATTATCTCTTTCAATTATGAAATGAATATATCAATCATATCCTCTATTCGAGTAGCTTCTTTTTTAGCCTGATATTTACGTAATCCCTTTAGCAGATTACCATTACCTTTATGTATACAATACATTGCTAAAAACATTTGTAAAATTAAGTATCAATCTAAATTTTTGTCTGATCTGACTCGGTATCATTGTAAATCAAGATAATTTTTGGCTTTTTTGAAATATATTTCAATTTACCATCTGTTCGAATAATAATTTAGAATTTCTTCATTACTTAGCTTTATATCTGTGCAAATCAAAGCTTTTGCTTTAGATATATCTTGACCTTCCTTAACGCAAATAAGTACCATCGCATTGTCAATAAAATTAAGATTACCTTCATATCTGTAAACACTATAACTTTGTTTTTTAATGGTAACAACTTTTGTATCTCTATTTTTTATAAAATTTAAAAACATTTTTATTTGATTTTTAATGCCTAAAGGACAAATAACAATATCGATTTTTAATGCACCTATAAAATTAAATCCTTTTTTAAGCTTGTTTCGATTATCTTTTTTGGAATATACCAAGAATCTACGCAAACATATGCTTTATGATCTAGCCCGGGTGCACTAGATATGATATATAAAGCATTATCAATTTTATCGCTTTCTGTTTTATTAGCATGTTTAACTTCTATTAAGATAGTTTAAACCATCTGTATGTAACATAGCTTGAAAAATAGAATGACCATATACACGTTTTTTATCTATATTAGAATAATGATAACCAGTTGCTTGTATAGGGTATTCAGCTGATGATTATGGCTTTTTCTTATGTAATACTGTATCGTCAATTATCAGAAATTAAGGTTTATTTTTCCCCTTAGCTTGATGGATAACTTCTTCATAAGCAACGTTTTTTATGGCTTTACTAAGTATTTTTTCATCCCATTTTGGATTATTCATCATATTGCTTATCGTTTGTCGACACCTATTATAAAAGCTTTTTTTATGAATATCTGACAAAGTTCCGTTAAAGTTTTGTAACAACATACCATCAATACTCTGCAAAATATGATTAAAAACAGATGAAGTAAATTGGGATATTAACCCCAATTTACTAAAAAATTTGACCAAATGAGATTTATTTGTTCACCTACAATTAATAGACATTCTTTATCCTCCTGTTGTGTTTGTTATAACATTTACATTTTACAAAGGGGATTGGGGAATGTCTATTTTTGTTTGTAAAATCTTAAAATATAATATATTGTAAACTTTGGAAATACAATAATATTTTATTATTTTGATTAATTATTTACATTTTTTGTTTTTTTTGCATGTACAGTATTTATAAGAATCCCATAATGGTATTTTTCCCCTAGAACTTTGATACTTATCATCGTGATCGGTTTTTTTATTTATTTTGTTTTTGATCTTGGTCTTATATTGTGCTTTTTTTCATATTACTTTCTCTGAAGGAATGTCCTGTCGGCGGAGGTAGAGAGAATGGATTTGCTTAATGATCTATTGCTAGAGGTATCCAAAAAAAAGCCTCGTATTGAATGGCTTGGAACACAAAAATGTCGTATTGAGAGTCATCAAGGATTAAAGAGTTTTTCCCCTCATATTATTGAAATAACTTCTTCTTTAGGTAGATTAATGGTTTTGGGTAAAGAAATGACGATTAGTGTTCTTACGCCAGAAAATATGGTTATAGGGGGATGTGTTTATAGCATTTTTTATGAAGATTTACAAAAGACCAATCAAGATATAGGTGATAAATACATAGATAAACAGAAAATAAACTTAAAGGATTATCGTAATTGAACTTTTTTATTCGATACTTACCTAAATGGTGTATAGGTATTGTCACTTTCACGGTTGAGGTTGCTTGGTTGCCTTTAGTATTAGAGATAGCTCGTGAAGAGAAGATAGATATATGGAGTTTAAATTATGTATCTAAAAATCATGTAACTTTTAAAATTTTTCTTGTTCATGCGCTTTATTTTATGCGTCTTGTCCATCGTCAAAATGGTAGAGTGAAAATTTTACGTCGTGAAGGTGCTCCTTATTTATGGCGATATGTTTTAAAACGCAAATTTTTTTGGCTCAGTTCTTTCTTGTCGTTTGGCATTTTTTGGTTTCTTATATCTATTATTTGGCAAGTAGAAATAGAGGGTACAGATGCTATAAATCCGCACAAAGTTCGCAAATTGCTATGGCAAGAAGGTGTTTATATTGGTCAATTTCGTTATAGAGTACCCCAAACAGAACAACTTTTACAACGGCTTAAATTTCAGTTACCAGAAGCAGCTTGGATTGGTTTGCGGATGGAAGGTGTTAAATTTGTTATAACTGTTATTGAAAAAAAACATGTTATACGTACTCCTTCTCGTAATCAGATTATTGACACAAGTGGTAATATTTCGGCTAAACGGGGTGCTATGGTTAGAGAAATTATCGTTGAACGAGGAAATCCGTTAGTTGATGTGCGTGATATAGTGCAAAAATCACAAGTTCTGATATCAGCTTATTATGGTGATCCAAAAAATCCAAATAGTATGGTATGGGTAGGTGCCCGTGGTCGTGTCATGGGTGATGTTTGGTATAATGCGGAGGTTCATATTCCTTCATCGATGATCAAACATGTATATACAGGTCAAAGACAAAAGCAATATTTCCCTTATTTTGGGGATAGTATTTTGCGTTTACCAATGCCTAATTTACCTTATGAAAAACAACGTATTTTTCAACGAGCACAACCTTTATATTTAGGACCTTGGCAGTTACCTTTTGGTTTTGTTGAAGAAGAATATTTAGAAGTTGAGGAAAGACAAATTCAGTATACATCATATGAAGTAACACAGCTGGGTAAACAAAGAGCCCGTGAAGCTGTATTGAAGATGTTAGGCCCTGAAGGTCATATCGTTGCAGAAAAGATTTTGCACCAGCGACTAGAGCGTGGTAAAGTGGTATTATTCGTACATTTTGATGCAACGGAGAATATAGCAGTTGCACAATCTGGGCAATAAGGAGAATGAGATTATTGCATCCGAAATATAATTTACGTATTCCTCTCCAGGGCACGTCTGAAGCCATACGTATTTTGGGGCCCAATGATCTTTTTTTGCGGACTTTGCAGGATGAAGTGCCTGATGTAGAAATGATTTCGCGTGGTGATGAATTGTTATTGCGCGGCGATGAGGATTCTGTCAAAAAATTGTCTAAATTGTTTCGCGTTTTGCTTAAACTAACTAGAAATGGTGTCATTTTTTTATCCAATGATGTCATTTATGCATATAAGATTGTTTGTGAGGGCTTAGAAGATGAGTTTTTTGCCCTTTTTGAAGAAAAATTAGATGTTTCGATTAATGATAAAATTGTTCGTTTACGTACCCTTGGTCAATTGCGTTATGTGCGTTCTATACAGAAACATGATGTTGTTTTTTGTATTGGTCCTGCTGGTACAGGTAAAACTTTTTTAGCTGTTGCTTTAGCTATCTCATCTTATAGGAAAAAGAATATTCGTCGTGTTATTTTAACTAGACCTGCAGTTGAAGCTGGAGAAAGGTTAGGCTTTTTGCCGGGTGATTTGCAAGAAAAGATAAATCCTTATTTACGACCTCTTTATGATGGTTTAAATACTCTTTTAGGTAATGATACGGTGCTTCGTATGATTGATAAAGGTGTGATTGAGATTGCTCCTTTAGCTTATATGAGAGGGCGTACATTAGAAGATTCCTTTATTATTTTAGATGAGGCACAGAATACCACACCTGAACAAATGAAAATGTTTCTAACACGACTAGGCGTAGGATCTAAAATGGTTATCACAGGTGATATTACACAATTAGATTTGCCTCATCATCAACGATCAGGGTTACACGATGCCATATCTGTTCTAAAAAAAGTACAGGGTATTGATTTTGTGACGATGGAAAAGAGTGATATTATGAGACATTTTTTAGTGCAACGTATGGTAAAAGCATATGAGGTCCAAAGTGCTTCAAATGTGATAAAAAAAACATGATGATAAAGGAAGCGGTGCAAAGAGCAAAGGAGATTGTTAGCGCATGAGAGCACTGCATAATTTTTTTCTTAAAATTAAGCAATTGGTATGCTTCCCTACATGGCGGATACATGCTGGGTTGCGTTTTTTTCTTTATACCGGTTTTAGTATTTTTCTAAGTATTTTATTAATTATTGGTTTTTCTCACCATAGTTTTCAAGTAGGAAAAGTGAGTTCTGAAACTTTTCGCTCACCCTTTACAGTTACTGATGTGCAAGCTACCGAAGAGGCTCGTTTACGAGCTGAGCAATCAGTTGATTTACAATATGTTGTAGATAGTCATAAGACATATGCACAATTAGAGCGTATAGATAAGCTGTTTGAAAAAATAAAATTTGCTGTAAGTAGTATGACGGGTACAGAACGTATAAATGCTATTGGTGATATTTTAAAAGATTTTAATTTCCTTGATTCAACGAATGAAGAAAACGAAAGAGAGCTTGCGCGTACGATTTCTTTAGTTTCTGTTGATAAGATTATGGAACTTCGTTTCTATATAAGCAATCTTGTGGGTGAAATTTTACGAGAAGGTTTATTGCCAACGGATGTAAAACAGCAGGTTGCAGATTTGCCTGATCTTTTATCGCAAAAATACCCTAATTTAGATTATAATTCTTTTTGGATAGTCGGTAAATTAGTTAAACAAAGTTTAGTTTCTAATAAAGAATATGATCAAGCAAAAACACAAGTCCAAAAAGATTCAGCGCGTAAATCTGTTAGTCCCATACACATTATTAGCGGACAAGTGATCATAGCTAAGGGTGAAGTTTTTACTAGTGACCATTTGCGTAAATTGCGTTATTTGGGTTTTTCTGTTGATGATTCATTAAGCAGAACCGTACTTTCTAAATTAGGGATAATCATTTTTGCTTTTCTAATGGTAATGTTATTATCAGGGTATATTAGGCGTTTTGTGCCTAGTGTAGAGAATGATAATCGTAATCTTACTCTTTTGCTATTTATTTTGTTATTAAACTGTTTATTGATTAAAATACTTGCCATTTTGGCCTCAGAAACAGAAGACTTGTATTCACTTGGGTTTGCTGCTCCTGTATCTTTTGCAACGATTTTAGTAACCATTTTATTAGATGTTCGTTTAGGTTTTATTATCTCTGCTTTAAGCTCCTTAGTCGTAGGATTTTGTTTTAACATTGGGATCAACTTTCCTTTTGATCTACGATATGGGTTAGTAGCATTGATCATTGGTATAGTGTCATCGTATACGGTTGCTGGATTAAAACATCGTGGACATATCCTTAAAGCAGGTTTAATATCATCTTTAGCTAGTTGGGTCCCTATTTTGGCTATTGTTTGTATGATGTTTCCTGAAGAAGATCTATGGATTATTCTGGTCAGAGAGCTTTCTTTTGGTTTAGCTGGTGGTATTTTAGGCTCTGTTTTAGCACTAGGGTTTTTACCTTTCTTAGAAATGCTTTTCGATGTTTTGTCTCCAATGAGGTTAGCTGAACTTTGTAACCCTAATCAACCTTTACTTAGACAGTTATTACTCAAAGCTCCGGGTACATATCATCATTCTATTATGGTAGCTAATTTAGCTGAATTAGCAGCGATAGCGATTGGTGCTAATGGTTTACTAGCTCGTGCAGGTGCTTATTACCACGATGTTGGTAAATTAAAACGTTCTCATTTTTTTATTGAAAATCAGACTTTAGGATCGCCTAATGCTCATGAAAGCATATCACCATACTTGAGTCGTTCGATTATTCAAGCCCATGTTTGGGAAGGTGTAGCAATTCTCAAAGAACATGATTTTCCCGAACAGATTATTGATATTGCTGCACAACATCATGGTACGACACTTTTACGCTTTTTTTACTATAAAGCATTACAGCAAGCTAAAGATAATGAAATTGTTTGGGAGGCTAGCTTCCGTTATCCAGGACCCAAAGCTTTAACCAAAGAAGCGGCTATTATTGGTATCGCTGATTGTGTCGAAGCAGCTATTAGATCTATGACGAAAAACATTACACCTGCTAGGTTAGAATCTTTAGTCAGGAAAATTGTACATGAACGTCTTTTGGATGGGCAATTTGATTCTTGTGATCTTACACTAAAAGAATTAGACAAAATTGTCCTTGCTATGATTTCATCATTACAATTTGTTTTTCATACTAGAATGGAATATCCAAAACTAATTAATACAAAAGATATTAAAAATCATCGTTAATGGGGGTAACATCATTTGGCTCTTTCTTTAAAGGTCGTGCAAATACTTAATGTACCTTTGTCCCCCCTAGAAAGCCAATCCTGGAAAATTATTAAACCATCATTGGAAATAGCTGGAAAGATGGAGGGTATAGGTCAACTGGAAGTTGTTGTTTTAGGTGTGGATGACGAAAAAATACGAGAACTTAACTATAATTTTCGACAGATAGATCATGCCACTGATGTTTTATCCTTTCCACAGTGGCAAACAGAAGAAATACCCCTTTTGGATTATGGGATGCCACTAGGGGATATTGTTGTTTCCATAACAAAGACTAGAGAACAATCATTACAATATGGTCATACTTTCGAAAGAGAGCTCATTTTCTTAGTAGTGCATGGGTTTTTGCATTTGCTTGGTTATGATCACAAACAAGTAGATGATGCACAAAAGATGGAAAAAAGACAAAATCAAATCCTAGCTGCTATTGGGATAAATAGATAAAAAAAAGATGTTTATTTTGGACAAACTAAACAAGGACGAAATGATATCAAGCAGTGGATGGACGGCACTGAATAAGGTAGGATATGGGATATGTACAAACTCGCTAAAAGTATCACCTATTGTTGGGCTGGTTTAAAATATGCTTTTTGTAGCGAAAGAAATTTGCGTATTCATCTATTTATGTCTTTTTTAGTCCTTATGTTGATGATCTTGTTACCGACAACCCTCTTTGAGCTTATTGTGGTTCTGTTTTCTATTGCCCTTGTTATCTCTGCGGAACTCTTAAATACTGCTATTGAGACAGTTGTAAATTTAGTTAGCCCTGAATATCATCCATTGGCTAAAATAGCCAAAGACGTTGCTGCTTCAGCTGTTTTTGTTACTTGCGTGGGTGTTTTTTGCATAGGATTTTTAATCTTTTTTCCTAAGTTTATATTTTTATATTATATTATATTTTAAATCAACTTATATTTTAGTTTCATCTTGAAATATAAGTTGATTTATATTATTTTTTATCACTAGTTTTTAAGTTAAAAAAACAAGAAAAAACAAGAAAAAACAAGAAAAAACAAGAATAAATAAGAATAAATAAGAAGACAAAAAAGAAACACAAAGAAAAAAAGAAGAAATAAGAAAAAAACAATAAAAAAAAATAAAAGAAAAAATAAAATAATAAAATAACGAGACATATCTTGTTTCGTTATTTTAGTAGTTTTCTAGGATATTAAGCCTGAATTGGCGATATAGATATCTATTGATCTGCTTTTTATCTGTCCAATAAAATACTGAAAACAATTTATTTTTACTGCTATTTTATGTTATTATTTGATGTATGGTAAATTTTAGCTTTCTGATTTTGGGAGCTATGTTTTGTATTATATTGGCTTTTTATTTAAAATTTTATTTTAGGAGGTGTTTTTTTAATGTTACCTGATATTGTGTTCAAAAGAATGCATGAATTGGCTGAAGAGGCTTTTAGTTGTTCCTATGCCCCTTATTCTAAGCTTTCTATTGGTGCGTCCTTATGGTTAGAGGGTGATGTTTTTGTGGGCGGGTGTAACGTTGAAAATGCTTCTTATGGTCTTACTATATGTGCCGAAAGATCAGCTGTTTTTAATGCTGTGCAAAAAGTTGCTAAGAAGCCAGTTATTAAAGGTGTGTTAGTGTTATCGGATGCCAAAGAGCCTATACCTCCTTGTGGGGCTTGTAGACAAGTTATTGCTGAATTTGGCTTAGCTGATACCATTGTTCGATGGATGAACAAGCAGGGTGATTCTTGCCAGTTGTTGCTAAAAGAACTTTTACCACATTGTTTTTCTCTGGAAACATTTAAATCATTCTAGCATAGAAGGGATATATGAAATATCGTTATTACGAAAACAGCACCTGAGTTCAAAGCTGGTTTTATCACACTAGTCGGTAGACCGAATGTGGGTAAATCAACCTTATTGAACTATTTTATGGGGCAAAAAGTTGCTATCGTTTCTGATAAGGTACAAACAACGCGATTGAATGTATCTGGTATTCGGACGACTGATCATAGTCAAATGATTTTTTTAGATACGCCTGGTATACACAAACCAAAGCATCGCTTAGGTATGTATTTATCTGAAAATGTTGAAAATGCTTTGCAAACAGCAGATATAATTTTACTTTTACTATCAGCTAAGGATCAAATTGGACCATCGGACCGTTATATATTTGAATTATTAAAAAAGAAGCAAAAACCTTTTTTAGTAGCTATTAACAAAATCGATTGTGTCAAACCTCATTGTATCTTACCCTTGATAGATGTTGTTAATAAGTACTTACCATGTGAGGCTATTGTTCCTATCTCAGCTTTGAATGGTGAGCAAGTGTCTATTTTATTTGAACATATGGAAAAGTTGTTACCTGAAGGTGTTATGTATTACAATAAGGAATCATGTACAAATCAGTCTTTATCCACACAAATATCAGAATTTATTCGTGAAAAAATATTACTACATACCAAACATGAAATTCCGCATTCGGTGGCTGTTAAAGTAGAAGATATTTCTCATAAAAAGAATCATTGTCATATTAGGGCTGATATTTATGTTGAACGCGTGTCGCAAAAAGCCATTATTATCGGTAGCCAAGGTTCAATGCTTAAGCAAATAGGTATTGAAGCACGGCAATGTATTGAACTTTTATTAAAAAAACAGGTTCATCTAGAACTTTGGGTTAAGGTTAAAAAAGATTGGCGTCAGGATAAAGAATTTTTATATCAACTTGGTTTTGGGGTAAAATAGCAATGAGTTAATTTGTTTGAAAATATTTTTATGCATCAAGATCTATAAACTTGGTTACCCTACAGGCTGCTTCTGTTGTGAGGTTTGGTATGTGCATAGCGCATTGTAACCAAGATAAGCAACTCGAGCTTGGCGAAGACCCACGAAAAGGAGGATGCCAGGGTGCGTAAGTTTATTTGGGATTGTTTCTCTCTTACAGGTAGTATTGAACTTTATTTACTTTACCGTGAAATAGATCATCATTGTAAAATGGTGGATGAATATCAGCTAGAAGAAGAAGCCAAAGAAACTTGTAACATTAAATTGGATCTTGTGACACCTTCTACTCCTATGACCTTGTCGCCATAAATCTTGATTTATTTCTTGATTAAGGAGAGCATATCTTATGCTCCATGTTTGTAAAGGATTAGTATTACGTACTACCCTATATGGTGAAAGTGATAAAATTGTTCATTTATTGACAGATAAATATGGTCGTATTTCGCTTCTAGTACCTCGTGCTAGACGTTTAAAAAGTCGGATGTTAGCTGTTACAGAGCCTTTAGCAGAGGCTATCTGGCATTATCGTGTTTTTAATCGTGAGACGCAGTTGCCACGTTTATATGATGTTGAAACATTATATATTCATCATCATTTGCGCAATGACTTGCTTTTGTGTACCTATACAGCTTATTGGTTTGAAATCTTGATTATTAGTTTTGCTGAACGTGAATATATACCCCATTTATATGACTTTATGCAAACTGCTTTACACAAACTTTCGACAGGTGCACATTCTGATTTTTTAACACGAATCGTGGAATTGCGCCTGATGATGTTCGCTGGTTGGTTACCTACACTTGAGCGATGTATCATTTGTGGTTTTTTGAACAAACCTTTTTGTTTCATGCCAGAACAAGGTGGCCGTGTATGTATTTCTTGTCATGAGACAAAACATATTCAAGGGCATGTGATTTATTTATCAAAAGCCGTACAGCATTTACTACCTAGCATGACTAACCTTGTTTTAAAACATTTAGGCAAAGTATCATTACAAAAATCGACACACAGACAATTAGCTCGTGTATGCGCTGCCTGGTTAGCAGCGCATTTACCATGTGCTTTGCGTACGCAATCATTGTTATCTGCACTTCGAACTACCTGGTGTTTAGAAGGAGAAGAAAAAAAATGATGACCTGGCTAGAGATAATAAATGCTTTGCAGGCATTTTGGGATAAACAAGGATGCGTTATCTTACATCCTTATGATGTCGAAAAAGGTGCCGGGACGATGAATCCCCTTACTTTTTTGCGTGCCTTAGGCCCTGAACCTTTTCGTGTTGCTTACTTAGAACCATCACGAAGACCGGTCGATGGCCGCTATGGTGAGAATCCAAATCGCTTATATCAACATTATCAATTTCAAACACTTATAAAACCTGCTCCAGACAATATTCAAGATTTATACCTTAAAAGTTTAAAAGTCTTGGGCATAGATGCAAAAAAACATGATGTTCGTTTCATAGAAGATAATTGGGAAAACCCTACCTTTGGTGCAGCGGGTTTAGGATGGGAAGTATGGTTGGATGGTTTGGAGGTAACACAATTTACTTATTTTCAACAAGTAGGAGGCTTAGACCTTGAATTAATTCCCGTAGAAATAACCTATGGGTTAGAACGACTTGGTGCCTACATTCAGAAAAAAGAAAGTGTTTTTTCAATTATGTTAAATGATAATATTACTTATGGAGATATTTTTATACAAGCAGAATATGAACAATCGGCATACAGCCTAGAATTTGCTGATATCGATAAACTAGTTCAATTATTTTTAATTTATGAACAAGAAGCAGAGAGAATTCTAGAAAATCACCAACTAGCTTTCCCCGCATATGACTGGACTTTAAAGTGCTCGCATATCTTCAATCAACTTGAAGCAAGGGGTTCCTTAAGTGTTGCAGAACGCACCTCATACATAAGTCGTATTCGCAATTTAGCGCGCCGTGTTGCTAAAATATATATAGCTGAACGTAAAAAACGTGGGTTCCCTTTGCTTGAACAGACAAATATTGCTGTTGAACAATGAGAGACAAACAAAACACAACAAAATAAATAAAACACAACAAAATAAATGATAAATGGGGGAGATAAATGCGTAAAGCGGATTTTTTGCTAGAATTAGGTTGTGAAGAATTACCAGCGCGTTTTTTGCCTTCATTGAAACAGGAACTTTGTGAGGATATTGTTGCTTTTTTAGAGCAGGAAAAGGTTACGTTTGGTCGTGCGGAATCATACGCTACACCGAGAAGATTGGCTGTTAGTATCGAACAAGTTTCCTTAAAACAAGGACAACGTTTGACCGAAATACGCGGACCTTCATTGGCTATTGCTAAAGATAGTACAGGTTCATGGACGCGTCAAGCATCGGGTTTTGCCAAGAAATATGGTTTGAGTGCAGATGATTTAAATGTTCGTGAAGTTAAGGGTACGGAATATCTCTTTGCGCAAGTGTCACAAAAAGGCAATTCTACTACGGATCTTTTGGCATCATCTTTACCTATTTTACTAGACAACCTTAAATTACCTAACAGCATGCGTTTTGGCATAAACAACGCACGTTTTTTACGACCAGTTAGATGGATTTTAGCCCTACACGGGGACGTAGTTATACCTATGAAATGGGCTGATCTTCAATCAGGTCGTACGACCAGAGGGCATCGTTTTTTAGGGCGTGTAGTTGAAATTAGTGAACCGTCGACATATCTTCAGCAACTAAGAGAACAATATGTTCTAGCTGATCGGGTTGAACGTAGGACACAAATAAGTATGCAATTACAACAACTTGCTAAAAAAGAAAACTTTATCGTTGATACGCCTTTAGATCTTTTAGAAGAAGTTACCGATATCGTGGAATTTCCAACAGCTTTTGTAGGTGATTTACCTGCCCAAAGTATTGAATTGCCAGAAGAAGTACTTTTAACTACAATGAGGATCCATCAACGTTATTTTTCTGTACGAAGTACTGAAGATAAGAAAATTTTACCCCTTTTTATTGCTGTACGTAATGGTAATGATGAAAATATCGAAATGATTGCTCAGGGAAATGAACGTGTTATTGCTTCTCGTTTGGCTGATGCTAATTTCTTTTATCAAGCAGATAAGCAGAGAACATTGGAAGATCATATTGCAAGCCTGGATAAAATTATTTACCATGAAAAAATAGGTAGTGTCTTACAACGCGTTAAGCGTATGGGTAATCTAGCTAATAATGTAGGACCTGCTTATAATTTAGATGCTAAAGAACTCAAATTATTGTTAAGAGCAGTTGAATTATGTAAATGTGACTTATCAACGATGATGGTTAATGAATATCCTGAATTAGAAGGTACCATTGGAGCACATTATGCTCGCGTATTTGGTGAATCAGATGAAGTGATCAATTCGATTGCTGAGCATCTTATGCCTAAATCATCAAGTGATGATATCCCTGGCACAAAATTAGGTATTATTTTGTCTTTGATTGATAAATTCGAAATGATTACCGCTTACTTTGCTGCAGGTATTCGTCCTACCGGGTCACAAGATCCTTATGGTCTAAGAAGAAGAGCACAAGCTGTGGTGACAACCCTTTTACAACCTGAATGGTCGCAGTTAAGTACTTCATATTTTTTTAACAAAGTAATTGATTCTTTAGTAGAAGATAGATTATTAAAGGCATCTCGTGGTGAAGTTATCGAGGCTTTACAACAATTTTTTCACTTACGTATGGTATCGTTACTTGAAATACGTCCTTTTCGTCAAGAGGTCAAAACAGCTGTCTTGGCTGGAGATATTACGGTTCCTTACTTAGTCTTATCTAAAGGTGAATTATTAGAAAAATTATGTTCCTCAGATGATTTGAAAACCCATGCCGAAGCTTTCGTACGCGTAGCTAAAATTACATCGCGTGTTGAAGAAAAAAAAGAAGTATATCCACCATCTTTAAGAGCGCCGGCTGAAATCGATCTTTACCGTTGCTTACAAGAAGCAAGAGAAAAATATGATCTTGCACATACCAGTAGAAATGCACAAGGCATGTATGATGCTATTACGATTTTAACCGAGCCTATCCATCGTTTTTTTGCTGAAGTATTGGTCATGGTTCAAGATGAACAAATAAAACAAAATCGTTTGGTATTATTAAAAAATATCATGAATTTAACATCTTCTTTTGCTGACCTAAGTCATATTATAACTAAAGATAAATGATTTATGGACTTGATTAATCTGTGGTGAGAATTATATTTATTTTTTTATATAAAACAAAAAACCTGTTAACATCTAGAATCTAATTTAGAATATAACAGGTTTTTTTAATTTACTTTAATGATTGGAAAATAAAATAGATAAAAAAATTATTTATGTAATTAACTTAATATAAGTTTATTAATTAATAAACAATAAAATAATATATAAATCAATATATAAATCAATATATAAATCAATATATAAATCAATATATAAATCAATATATAAATCAATATATAAATCAATATATAAATTAATTTATAATGTTTAATTCTTTCTAAATAGAAGTACGCCTAAGATAACAATAAGTAGTGCCCAATAAGTATTTAAGAAAGGAGAGATACCTGAGAAACCAGGTATGGTATGTAATTTGGGCCAGGCGCAAAATCCGCATATAAGAAGTGTTGTGCCTATCGTGGTAGTTTGTTTATGTTTGTCCACGCAGCAGCGGAATAATATGCCGGCTCCTAACAAAAAGAGCATAATACTCCAGTGTGATGGCCAACCTGTGATATGATTATGTCCCCATAAAAATAAGGTAAAACTTGTAAAAAGACCGCTTATAAGTGCTAATAGACCGTTTCTTTTTGCTAAAGCTATCATCATTAGTACGAGTCCAAAAACTAAAAAAAGAAAATGTTTTGATGCAAATGCCATTGTAGAAATAATACCTTTATGTTGTGCGATGATGAAACAACCAACCATAACTAAAGAAAAACCTAATAAACGCATTTGGATCATCATATGTTTTGCCTCCGTTATGAGAATATATTAAATACAATGATACCAGAAGTAGCCAATGATTTAGTTTTTTTTCGTGTTTAAAAATGCTTAATTTTGTGACAATAAGCTATCTTCATTATGGACGTTATTTCCATAAATAGCTTTTATCTCATCGATATTTATTTTATAAAAATGCATATATAATTTAAAAATATTTTTTGTTTTAATTTATTATAAGTTAAAGCTTTAAAATATAAATAATAATTTTTAAAAATAAATGCTTATAAAGTGCTTGGTGTGCAAGCTTCTTTGGTTATACTAATTGGAGTAAAGGGTAGATCACGAGCTGCAGAAGCGATAAATAAATGATGCCATCAGGAGGGATTGTGGATAAATGGGATGGTATGGACTGATGGTTGATTTAGAGGGCCGCCATTGTGTTGTTATCGGTAGTGGACCTATTGTAGAGCGTAAAGTACGCGATTTGCTTGAAGCTAGTGCTATTGTGGAAATTATCAGTCCAAAATTAGGAGCTAGTTTGCGTTCGGGATTTGATTCTAACAATTTAATATGGCATCAACGTGAGTATCGATATGGTGATTTAGTCAAAGCTTGGTTAGTCATTGCAGCATCTGATGATTCATTAACAAATGATACGATCCAACGTGAAGCTAAATCATGTGGTGCGTTGGTATACGTTGTTGATCGTCCCAATAAAGGGAATGTTCAGATACCTGTTTCGATTCAACGAGGAGATATGCGCTTATGGATTTCTACCGGTGGTGTTAGCCCGGCTTTAGTACGTCGTATACGTGTGGAATTATTGGCTCGTTATGGGCCTTCTTATGCTGTTTGGATCAAAATTTTAAAAGAGGCGCGTGCTTATTTGCAGCATCAAGAAATTAGTACAAAAAGACGTCAAGAAATTTTACAAGAATTAACTTCGGCTGATTGGGAAGTAATTTGTCGACGCGGACACAGGGCTGCTAGAACAATGATGAATAATTGGTTAAAGAAGCAATTAGTTATCTCTTATGAAAAACCAACGGATAAGAACCTTGATAATGATGATCCAAAATGAAGATGAGCCAAATTTTATAACATAAAAATGCGTATCTTAAATCAATGCATGCCATAAGGGGGATATACTTATGGACGTATGTCGTATATGTCAAACTGCAAGCAATAGTTTGTTTGTATCCTGGCTTCTAAGTAAATTGATTGAAGGTACTTTCGGAGGACGTGAAACCATTTCTTATGGCATGTTTTGCTTAGGTACATTGGCTTTTTTACCTGTTTATTGGCTTATATCAAAAAAAAAAATACATACAGGTTGGCTTCTAGTAAATATTTTTGGTTATTTTATCTTATTTATGGTCCTAGATTCTGTCTATAACTCTCTATCTCATCTGAGTTTTATTTGGTTTTCCACCTTAGGTATTTGGTTCACAATTATTATTATTACGGTCATCTTGTTTCATAATGTGCGTTTAAAGCGCATAAATAAACAGCATAAAATAGCTGCTTATTGTAACTTTTCAGTTCTAACGATCATAGGTTCTTTTTTTTTGTTAACCTTAATTTTTTTATACGCAATGTTTTATGATTATCAATATACACATTTTATAATATATTTATTGTCATCTATATTTATAAATTCTTTTCTTTGGTCAAAAGAATATATATCTTTTCTGACAAAAAAGATGATCAAAACAACAATGGTTGCGCCATCGACAATTTTTAACCGAAAAACATAGAAAAAAATTAATTATGATATATTAATTTTGTTTGTTTTTATTATTTGTGTTATAAAATAACACATTAATCTTTTAGTCATAATTATTGAACAAATTTTATAAATTATTAGTTATAAATTATTATATAGTAATTTGCTTTATTAAAACAGCATAACATTAAAATAACAAGCCTATTGCTATTTGCTTGTACGAGCTTTTCAATGGTGTATAAATATTTTTTATAAAAAATATTATTTAACAATATTATCTGAACACATTATTTAACAATATTATTGGGAGGTTATAAACTGGCTATGCCAAATTCATTTAATCAATTTAGATGTGATATTTCCGAAAAAGTTAAACTTTCAGCAAATCGACCAGGGATTAAAGATTTATTAGAACTAGACCTATATCCAGATGTTTCAATCGAATATGAAGGAGAAAATTTAAAAATCCATGGTTGTTTGCGGTTGCGTGGTACATACGAATCTCAATCACATGAAATTGCTCAGCAAACAACTTCAAAGCAAGAGTTAACATATGAAGTTCCTGTGGAAATTACTTTGCCTGCGCGTTGTGCCGATATTCAGAAAATTTGTACTGAGATTGAACACTTTGATTACAAATTGTTATCATCAACTGAATTACAGATAGAAGCAATATTGCTTTTAGATGGTTTATTAGCTCAACAAAAGGCTGTTGTTGATAAACAGCCTTTATATACATTTGAAGATGGAATGTCAGAAGCGAGTCATGGCGATGATATTTTAAATGAAAATCATATTGACATGACAAAATTACATCGATCTGAAACAACTGATCTTAAGTTAGATAAAGAGCTTATTGATGAACTACACACAGATTTGAATGAAATTGAAGATTTAGGTACTAAAGCGACCATAGAGGATAATAAGAATGTAGAACAGATAAGAGAAGGCGAGTTAGAAAAAGATTGGTTTTGCTTTTTTTTGGAGCATGCACCAGAGACATTTACGCCTATGAAGATGGTGATTGTTCAGCGCACGGATACGTTGGATAAATTAACGGAAAAATATGACGTTGATATTACTAAGTTAATAAAAAAAAATCAATTAACTTCAAATGATATCATTGAAGGTCAAATTCTCTATTTTCCTAATTAATTTTTTATATTTATTTTATAGATATTTTTATTTAAATTGTAAATAAATTATTTCAATTCATATTTTCAAAGATATTTTGAAAAATTTTTTTCTAAAAATATCTTTGACATGTTTTAAATAACCCAAGACACAAAGGGGGTTAAATTATGCAACCAGCACTTTATGGGAATATAGATGAAGTTTATCATGTGATTTCTAAATATAAATGCACACCTAGATATATACAATTAATAGGTTCTATATATAAAGTTTTTACAGATCAAGGTGTATATGCTCTTAAATGCACACATATACCTTTGGCTCGTTTAGAGCGTGTTCACCAATTGCTTAAAGATATTCGTGAAGAAGGTTATCCTCACTTATTACCAACAGTTGTTAATGCTGAAGGGAAGATGATTACCGAGCATAAGATTGGTAATTGGTATATGATGCCATGGCAATCATCTCTTTCCCCTGATGGGGATAAATCTGCTAAAGGTGTTGATATAGCTCGTGCGTTAGCTAGATTTCATCGTTTAGCCAGTAAGTTGGTAAGTAGTAATGACGAATTTCTATGTAATTCAGAAACACTGCTTTTTCAAAGCTGGAAAGAACAACAACCTAATTGGAAAAAAGAACAACAATATTGGTTAAAAAACAAATACTGTGATCAAACATCTGATTTATGGAATGATTATAGCGAAAAGATGGATCAAGCTTTCTCTTTTTCACTAAGGGGTATGGAGAAGTTTATTTCAATTGAAAAAGGCAAGGCACCACGTTACACATTATGTCATTGTCGCATCCATTCTAGTAATATCGTAAAGGGAGAGGCTGCTTTCTACTTACTCGATTTTGATGATAGTGGAATTTGTAGTCCTATCCGTGACTTAGCGGTTCTTATGAGACGTTATACACCAGATAAAGAAGGTGGAGCAGATCCTAAACATATTCTTGAAGCTTATGAAGAAGAATGGCGTCTTCGACCTAAAGAAAAGAAAATCTTAGCTATTCATTTAGCTTATCCAGAACGTATTATGAAACGATTAAGGAAATGTGCACCTGCTGTATATACGGATAACGAAAATGTACCAGTAACATATCGAACCCTTGCTAATATAAAACCTTTAACATCTCAAGAAATGATCCCTTTATGGAAAGCTGAATTGTGTCATTTAGAACAGCTCCAAGGCATTGTTCGCTCATTATGGTCCGTGCGTTCACGATCAACAATTTCTCCTGGGATGCGGCGCTCTTAATTTAAGCAATAGCTTTTAGGCCAAACTATGAACTTTGACTATATTTAATTCTTCCATAAGATCTTTTTTGCAACAAGTCTAATTTAAGCAATTTAAGCAATTTAAGCAATTTAAGCATTTTTTTCTTACCGTGGAAATTAAAAGAAAATATGTTAGAACAATATATTAGAACAATATGTTAAAATATATTTTTTGGATTTTGTACTACATGAATCCACTATGTCTTGTTATATATAATGTTAAAATTTAATTTTCAAATCCAAAACCTCTAATTACTGTTTGCATCACATAGTTGAAATATCGTACAATCAGAGCAAGCTATAGATCGTTAAATGATCATATTTTCAATTATGTAATATGAAAATTAGATTTAATTTATTAATTATTTTTTTTTGGAATATATCCCTTTTTAGGGAGTGAGTCCTGTGCAGAGCTATATGATGAAGAGGCCTCTCGCTCTAGGCGGGAAGTCTTTTTTGTGTTTTATTATTTTTAGGACTATATTAATGAAAGTATTTTATATGAAGTTAGTAAATGTAGCAAAAACTAATAAATTAACAACCAATTAAAAATAAATCCATAAAAAATAAACAACTAAAGCTATTAAGGGATTTATTATGCTAGTCAATAAGTAAAATACATAGAAAAGGGGGTTATATGATTGCATATATCACTTTTGGTTGACAAATATGATCCTCGACGTATAGAACCTTTTGTATACGAGCAGTGGTTAAAGCATAATTGTTTTCTGGCAGGTTTGGATAAACAAAAAAAAACATATGTGATTGTTATTCCCCCGCCAAATATTACAGGTAATTTACATTTGGGTCATGCTTTAAATAATATATTGCAAGATATTTTAGTCCGATTTAAGCGTATGTCTGGTTATGATGTTTTATGGCTGCCTGGTATGGATCATGCTGGTATTGCTACTCAATTGCGTGTAGAGGCTGAAGTAGCTAAAGAGGGTTTAAGTAAAGAGGTTATGGGGCAGGAAGTGTTTTGTGAGCGTATTTGGCAATGGAAGGATCAGCAGAGTGTAAATGTTCGTCAGCAGTGGCATAAGTTGGGTTTGTCATTGGATTATAGTAGGGAGCAATTTACTTTATCTTCTACAATGTCCAAAATTGTGCGAGATGTTTTTATCAGTCTATATAAAGAGAACCTTATTTATCGAGGTCGTTATATGGTTAACTGGGATCCTGTGACAAAAACAGCTTTGTCTGATATTGAGGTTGAGCATAAAGACACAGATGGTCAGCTTTATTTTTTAAGGTATGACTTGATTGATGAACATAATATACCTTACTTAGAAATTGCTACGACGCGTCCAGAGACGATTTTTGGTGATGTTGCGGTAGCGGTGCATCCTGATGATGAACGGTATAAGGATTTAATTGGTAAGCATGTCCTTTCGCCATTGTTTAAACGTAAGTTGCCAATTATCGCTGATGAAATGGTTGATCCCCAGATGGGTAGTGGGGTTTTAAAAATAACGCCAGCGCATGATTTTAATGATTTTGAAATTGGACAAAAACATAAATTAGCGATGATCACAGTTATGGATGAAGCTGGTAATATGACTGCTGAAGCTGGTTCTTATCAGGGTCTTACAAGAGAAAAATGTCGATCTAAATTAGTGATAAATTTACAAGAATCGGGTATTTTAACGCGTACTTTGCCTCATAAACATACAGTAGGATATAGTCAGCGTACAAATACGGTAGTAGAGCCTCGTTTGTCAACGCAATGGTTTTTAAAGATGCGTCAGATGGCTGATCATGCACTTAAGTTACAGCAAGAAGATGCCGGTGTATGTTTTATACCAAGACGATATGATAAAACATATAGATATTGGTTGACTAATATTCGTGATTGGTGTTTATCCAGACAATTATGGTGGGGACATCCAATACCAGCTTTTTATTGCGTAGAATGCGAAGAATTACACGTTGAAGCTCAAAAGCCAAGCCGTTGTCGTGCTTGTTCTTCAACAAACTTTATTCAAGATAAAGACGTTTTGGATACATGGTTTAGTTCTTCACTATGGCCTTTTGCGACGATGGGTTGGCCTGATGAGCAAGGGGATTATGATCGTTACTATCCTACTGATGCTATGGTTACTGGCTATGATATCCTCTACTTTTGGATCGCGCGGATGATTTTTATGTCTTTGCGTTTCACCAAAAAATTACCTTTTAAGGATGTCTTAATTACAGGGTTAATACGTGATGCACAAGGCAAGAAGATGTCTAAATCATTAGGTAATGGGATTGATCCAACAGATATTGTCAAAAACAATGGTTCTGATGCTTTAAGGTTATCTCTTATTTCTAACTGTACTTTAGGTCAAGATTTGCGCTTCCGACCTGAAAGATTAACGCATGCGGGATATTTGCTTAATAAATTGTGGAATGCCTCAAGGTTTGTTTTGCAACAAAATATTGGCTTTAAATATAAGGACCTGACATGCTTACATGATGAACTTGAGAAACATAAACATTTATATACATTAGCTGATGAAGCGCTGTTATATCATCTGCAAATGACAATCCAAAAAGTTGCCACACAGATCAATGCTTATGAATTCAACGAAGCTTTGAAAAGTATTGAACAATTTTTCTGGCATTTTTTCTGTGATATTTACATAGAGTTGGCCAAAAAATCTCTGCAAGATGAACAGACTAAACAAGTTGCTCAATTAAGCTTATTAAATGCGTTGGTTCAAATTTTGCGGTTATTCCATCCTTTTGCTCCGCACGTGACGGAAGAAATATGGCAACAACTTGTACAAAATTTAACGATTAATGGTGAAAATGACCAGATGTTAACGCTTTTACCTTGGCCTGTTTTGACAAACGGAGTATCATTTGTATCACAAGCTAAGTATATGGATACGATGATTGATGCGGTAAGATCTATACGTAATTTGCGTGCTGAGATAGGTTTACCTATACAACAAATTTTAAATATCCACATTAATTTACATGATCTTAATCCTTTAGCGGAAATATTTCTGAAACAAAGCATTATTATCGCTTCTTTGGCCAATGTTGAGGTACTTGCTTGTGGGGTTAAATTGGCTCGACCGGCACATGCTTTGACGATTGTTTTGGCAGCAGGTATAGAAATATTTATTTTGTTCAAAAGTGATGATTTAGCTAATATTAAACATAATTTACAGAAACAGCTAAATAAAATGATATACGAGGTTGAGCGTATTCAAAAAAAGCTTAAAAATCAGTCCTTTGTGTCAAATGCTCCTAAAGAGATTGTAGAGGCGGAGCAAAAAAAAGGTTTATCTTATGAAGTTCAATTAGCTCAAGCACAAAAACGCTGGCGCGAACTTATTAATGATTCAGATGCATAAAGTAGGTATTTTAGATCATCCTTTATTAGAACCCGATGATATAGCTGAGATTTTAAGTCATACACGGGATTGTACGCTTGGATTGTGTAATTTAAAAGAAATTGTTTGCAAACTTAATCCCGGTTTTTCCCAAAGCTTTCACCTCCATATAGGTGGGACAAATGGCAAATTTTCAACAGCCGCTTTTATTTCATCAACTCTGATGGAAGCAGGTTATAATGTCGGGCGGTTTATTTCACCGGCTGTGGTTTTGTGGAATGAACGTGTGTCGCAGCAAGAAATACCGATTAGCAAAAGTGATTGTTTAACTTTTTTGCAAAAGATATATCCTTTCATAGATCAATTAACGCGTTTTGAAGCTTGGACATTGATAGCCATGTTATATTTTGCGCAGGAACCTGTTCCTGATATGATTATTTGGGAAATAGGACTTGGTGGGCGTTTAGATGCTACAAATGCCATGTCTAAACATATGACAGTTATAACAAACATCTCTTATGATCATATGGATAAGCTGGGCTATACATTGTCAGAAATCGCATCCGAAAAAGCTGGTATTATGCAAAAAGATGTTCCGATGATTGTAGGGGATGTCCCTTCATCGATTAAAAACATCTTTTTAGCTCAAGCCCATAAAGCTCAAGCACCTCTTTTTTTCACCAAACCTCTAAAAGGTTATTATCATACTTATCATGAAGCTAACCAGCTATTATCTTTAACGGTATTGGACCATATTCAAAAATATGGCTTCTCTCTTAATATTAAACATATAAAAAGAGGTTTTTTTCACGCGCGTTTGCCAGGACGTTTTGAACAACTAACAACGTCGCCGACAATCATTTTAGATGGCGCACACAATGAGAAAGGCATCGAAAGCCTTTTGCAAACTTTACGAAATTATGATTTGTTACCGGCGACATTTCTTATTTCGGCAGCTATAGATAAACAATTAAACATTTTTTCCCCTGTATTTAAACATGCAAAACGTATGATTGTGGCTGATATTTGTGCTTTTAAACAAAAATTTTATGAATCGTATCATATGTCTGCTATTTTAAAACAAATGTCTCCAAAGAATTTGCACATAGATATTTGGTGCAATCCTGCCGCTGAAGTTTTAAACTGGTATCGTTTTTCTAAATCATCAGATATTTTAGTTGTGACTGGTTCTTTTTATCTCATATCGTTAATACGTGGTGTATTATTAAGTGTCACAAAGTAATATGACATGACGAATTTAAAATCTAGCTAATAAAAGTATACTTTTTGCAATAGGCACACAAAAAGCTTTAGGGAGGTGTATAGTCATTGAAGAAGAAAAGAATTCATTTTATTGGTATCGGTGGATATGGTATGAGTGCTATTGCTCGCGTTTTAGTCGAGCAAGGTTTAGATATTACAGGGTCTGATATAGAATGCAATGCAGCTGTCAAAATGCTTATGGAAAAGGGTGTTAAGGTAGCTATTGGTCATGATGCCCACAATATTGCTGGTGCGGACTTGGTCGTTTACTCTTCCAGCATTTTGCCAGGTAATGTGGAGATACAAGCGGCTAAAAAGCATAGTATGATTGTTTGGCATAGATCAGATATGCTTTCCTATCTCTTGAAACAAAACTACAGCGTTGTGGTTGCAGGAGCACATGGTAAAACAACAACTTCATCTATGATTGCTCATACCATGGTTGAATGTGGACTAGATCCTACCTATGTTATAGGTGGTGAAGTTGTTAGCTTAAGAAATAATGCGCAAGCAGGTAAAGGTCCTCATATTGTAGCTGAGGCAGATGAAAGTGATGGATCATTTCTTTCGTATGTACCTCAAATGGCTGTAATTACGAATATCGAGGCTGATCATTTAGAAAATTATGGTGGTGATTTTCAACAATTAAAAGATGCTTATTGTCGTTTTTTGAAACAAGTTCCTGTTGATGGTATAGTGATTTTATGTTCTGATGATCCTCATTTAATGTCTATTATTGATCACGCAAGATGCAATGTTATTACATATTCTATTGAAAATAAAACGGCTGATTATCGTGTAGTTTCTGCTAAACATAGCCAACAAGGTATTTGTTTTTCGGTAAGTCACAATGACCAAATCTTAGGCGCCATTGAATTGTCAAAGCCTGGGATATATAATGCAGCCAATGCTCTTGCTTCGACTATTGTTTGTTTGAAATTAGGAATTTCTTTTTATGATATCTCTTTAGCGCTTAATAGCTTTGCCGGGGCAAAACGTCGTTTCCAAGTACTTGGTGAAGAAAGAGGAATTGTCATTGTAGATGATTATGCGCATCATCCGACAGAAATTGAAGTTACATTGGAAGCTGCTAGATTATGGAAAAACGAGATCCGTAAGATGGAAAGATTGCTGATTTTATTTCAGCCGCAGCGTTATTCTCGTACTTCTTTGTTTATGGATCGTTTTGCTGCTTGTTTTAAGGACGCGTCCAAAGTATTTATTGCGCCTATTTATGCTCCTCCAGGTGAAGAACCGTTAGAGGGGATTACATCTATGAAATTAGTAGATAAAATTTTACATCTTGGTAATGATAAGGTTCAATTAGTAGAAAATCATGATGATGCTTTCAACAAACTTCTTCAGATTGTAAGAGAGGGCGATATTGTTTTGACAATGGGAGCGGGAGACATTTGGCGTGTTGCACACCGTTTATTAGGAGAATTGAAAAAGTAAAAGGTTTAATCCAAAACTTGCCAGGAAGGGTGTAAGTATGGCACAAAAGTTGAAAATACCAGCTATTTTTTTATTGCTAACTATCATTACTACCTTCTTTTTATACTATGCATACAATAGATATAATTATGATATCGCGCCAGCTTCTCGTGATGAAACCAGCAATAAACGACCAAAAACAGAAGTTGATTGGGAGGTTTTGCCTCTTAAAGGTGTTGTAACTTATCAAGGACAGGAAAAAAACTTTGATATTGAAGATTTGAAAAATAAAACATGGATCGCAGGTCTGTTTTTTGGTAATTGTTATACTGCTTGTCCTTCTGTTTTGCGTTTCATGAAGGAATTACAGCAAAAATTACCCGCTGAAATTCCTGTGTATGCGTTTAGCGTTGATCCGGCTCAAGATAAGATTGCTGATTTAGTATATTATCAACAAACAAAACCAATGGCGCGCAATTTAAATTTGGTTACCGGTTACGATAAAGATCCTGACAAATCTTTTGACATTATAAGTAAATTTTCTGAGGGTACATTTAAAGCGCCTCTTATAAAAAATGAAACGCCAGATAACAAAAAAGATATTATACATAGTGTGAAAATTTATTTAGTGGATAAATGTAACAAGGTGAAATATTTTGTAGACATATACGAAGATTTGATGCGTCAAGATGAGAAAGACCTACCGAAACCGGGTATGGATCAGGTTGCTTTTGATAATTTCCTTAAACTTGTGACTAAGGTTTCTCAAACGAGCTGTAAAAAACAAGCTTAAAAAATGTATTTTTTATATACATTGAAATATTTATTTTTATTTAGCATAAATTGTGCATATATTTATTTTTATTAGGTGATAAATTGAAACATATGAACATAATGAATAATTTTTCTTATCAAGACGCACCTATTGGTATTTTTGATTCAGGAGCAGGTGGTTTAACAGTTGTTAAAGAACTTTTTCAACACTTGCCCTGTGAAGCTATTTGCTATTTTGGTGATACTGCTAATTGTCCATATGGCTCCAAATCAGCTGCTAAGGTGCGGTATATGACCTTAGAAGCAGTTCGTTTTTTAATGGGTTCACCCTTAAAAGCGCTTTTGATTGCTTGTAATACAGCCACAGCTTTAGTTCCTTTACAGACAATTATTAATCAAGTTACGATCCCTGTGATTGGCGTTATCAAACCAGGAGCACGTACAGCTATAAAAACGACAAAGATAGGTTCTGTAGGTATTATAGGTACACAAGGGACAATCAACAGCCGTGCTTATGAACGCGAACTTTTAGAACTAGTGCCCAATTTATCGATACATACGTCTGCTTGTCCGTCTTTTGTCAATATTGTAGAATCAGGGCTTGCTGACACAAAGGAAGCTTATGAAATGGTCGCTTTACAACTAAAACCACTTTTACAAAGGAATATCGATACCTTAGTTTTAGGATGTACCCATTATCCATTATTAGGATGTGCTATTAAAAAAACAGTTGGTACATCGATAAGTGTTATCAGCTCAGCTTTAGAAACTGTTTCCGAACTTAAAGTTTTGCTAGCAAAAAATCATCAACTCTCTTTTGCCGCTAAACCCAAACATATCTTTTATACCACAGGCGATCCAGCTAAATTTAAAAAATTGGCCTACACCTGGCTAAGTAGAGATATTGATGTGATCGCTGTTTAGGATTTTCTTTTAAAAAAAAGATCATCATAGATACAAAAAAAGACATGCGCATGCATATAAAAGAGAATGCAAGAAAGAAAAATAAGGGATAAACAGCAAATATGAAGCACCAAATAACAAGTATTCCTTTTTTATCAATTGCGTATATATAGCCAATTCATTATTGCGTGTCTTTGGGACATCCCACATGCCTTATTTGGGATATTATCGTCTTTACTTCATACAATGGAGATAGGGCTATATAATATCGTTTGTTACTAACCAAGGGGGAATTTATAGGATGTCCCGTCGTTTGCCATTGTTTATTTTGGGAGCTATTGTGTTGCCGGGTTTTGGTTTGCTCGGTTGCGAAGATAATTTAATTCGCTTGCAGGATAGTAGTCCTTCCATTGATCCTCCGCCTAAGTCTTTAGAAGAAGCTTGGTTGAATGGTCAAACAAAGTCTGTACGAGCTTCGAAAGTTAATGATAATTCTGGATATACTTCGCATAATAATGAAGAACATAAAAAAATATCTATGGTAGAACTTTACCTCTTATCCGGTGAAGGTTACTTAGTGCCATACAGTGTGCCTTTTCCTTTCACCTCACAGGCTACGAAAATTCGTGATTCGCTTCAATTGCTCATACCTCCATCTATTCATGATGCTCAGGTAAGTAATCAACAATCTGTCAAACGTTTAACACTTCCTCCGGGATTTAATTTTCCTTTACCTGCCGATGTTCGTGTGCTAGGTGTTGAACAGAATAAAGGTGTTTTGAATGTTGATCTGTCTAAAGAATTTTTGCAATATCAGGACAATCAAGAAAAAAATATTATTAGTGCGCTCGTGTGGACGTTAACGGGTTTTTCTGCTGTAAATATGGTAAATTTATTTGTTGAAGGTGAACCGTTACAAGAGATGCCTAAACAAAAAACACCTGCTCAGAATTTGACAAGGGCAAATGTGGGCATCAATATTGAAGATATTCAAAATGTACGTCCTGGTGATAGCATGCCTGTGGTTCTTTATTTTTTATGCCAGGATAGGGACAAACGTGTATATTATGTTCCCGTAACGCGCATGATTCAACGTACAAAGGATATCCCTAAGGCTGCTTTACAAGCATTAATTGAAGGGCCTCGTCCTGGGACGAAGTTGGTTAATGCTGTTGATGCTGATATGCGTGTTCATAGTGTTTCGGTTAAAGATGATGTTATAACGGTGGATTTAGATGAACGCCTTTTACAGTATCATCCACAAGGTATTGCTTCACAGGAAGCTATGCAAACGATTGTTCTTTCTTTAACGGATAATATAAAAGCCCAAAAAGTGCGTATTATCGTTAATGGCAAGGAAAAAAATGATGATAAACAGACACAGGATGTAATGCGTCCGCAGTGGATTAATCCTAGTGTTTCATAAAAAGGGTAATAGAGGAAGGGGTAACATGTGCGCGTAGATGGTCGTGATTTTGAAGAGCTTAGATCACTTAGTATGGAACGCGGATATATGAGTACAGCAGAAGGTTCTGTTTATATAAAGCTGGGAAATACGCATGTTATTACATCGGTAACGATTGAAGATCGTGTACCTATGTTTCTGCGTAATGCTGGTCGAGGTTGGGTTACGGCGGAATATGCAATGTTACCACGCGCTACAAGGACGAGGACTATTAGAGAAGCTGTTAAAGGACGTCAAAGTGGACGCACAATGGAAATACAGCGTTTAATTGGCAGAGCGCTAAGGTCAGTCGTTGATCATAAAGCGTTGGGTGAAAGAACATTGTGGGTTGATTGTGATGTGATTCAAGCTGATGGAGGTACGCGTACAGCAGCTATCACAGGCGCTTTTGTTGCCATGGTGGATGCTTTAGCTTCTTTGGTTAATAAAGGAGTATTGCGTAAATTGCCGGTACGTGATTTTCTTGCTGCTGTTAGCGTTGGTATTTTCAATAAACAAGCGCTATTAGATTTATGTTATGAAGAAGATACAGCTGCTTTAGTCGATATGAATGTTATTATGACTGGTAAAGGTGAATTTGTTGAAATACAAGGTACAGGTGAAGAAGCTCCTTTTACACATGATCAATTACAACAATTATTAGCCATAGGCAAAAAAGGCGTTGATCAACTTGTGATCAAACAAAAAGAAATCTTGGGTGATTGCGCTAAAGGTATCGGAGATTCTAGTAACTTGAATGATTAGTTTTTTTGATAGTAATATTTTGATTTGTATATTTTAATAGTAATATTTAGATTTTTATCTTTATGTTTTTATATCTTTGATGTTTTTTCTTTATATCTTTATCTTTATTTATATTTTTTACTTACTATCTTTGGAAAAACAAGGAGGTGATGGTCAAATCGAAGCATGTGCAGGAAATCCTAAAAATTTACAAAGCAAAGAAAAAATGACCGAACTATTGCTGGCGACACACAATAAAGGGAAGTGTAGGCAATTAAAGACTTTGCTACAAAATCATCATATCGATGTACTTAGCCTAGATGATATGCATAAACAAATAGACCCCATTGAAGAAAATGGGGATACATTTGCCGCGAATGCTATGCTCAAAGCGCGCGCTGTATGTCAGATCTTTAATAAACCTGTTTTAGCTGATGATTCCGGCTTAGTTGTGCCTATACTAGGTGGACATCCTGGGATTTTTTCGGCAAGGTATGCAGGAGATAAAGCTACTGATGAACAAAATATCCAAAAAATTCTGTATGAATTAAAAGATATTGATGATATATCATTGCGTGTAGCGGTATTTGTATGTGCGATTGCTTTTTGTGCGCCAAATGGGGCTAGTTTCATCGTCCATGGTATGTGTGAAGGACAAATTACCTTCAAACCACATGGTGGAGATGGTTTTGGCTATGACCCCATTTTCTATTATGCACCCTTAAAAACGACCTTTGCTGCTCTTGAAGCAGATGAAAGATTAAAAATAAATCATCGCGGACGAGCTTTCGCTGCTTTTTTGCAGAAAATATGATTGATTTAGTACACAGTATTTTATAAAATCCCTTTTACGTTTTATGCTGGTCTTATGCTTCGTTGTTGTATATAAAAAATGTGGATTATACTTAAGGTTAGTATATTATTTCTGGATATTTAATTATAAACGTTGCAAACATCGGGATAGATAAGCTATAATTCACTTGTAGTTTGTTTTATCTTGTACTTGTCTCAGTAGCTCAGCTGGATAGAGCAGCGGCCTTCTAAGCCGTCGGTCGGGAGTTCGAATCTCTCCTGGGACGTTTTTTTTATGATTTTCTATGTTTATTTGATTTGATTTTGTTTACCATTGAATCCTTCTGCCATAGATCGTATAATCATGGTGATTGATTTTTTTGTTTTAATCTGTTTTTATTTTTGAAGGTGAAATTTTTGCCAGCAGCTTGCCATATGATTTATAGAGGTATATCTTGTTAAGCCTTTTTTAGATGGTCGGGGCGTAATGGACTTACCTTGTTATTTTGGGTAAGTTCTTTGTTTTTTATATTTTGGGCGAGATTTTTGCTTTATCACTATTTTAGTGACTGGAGGGGAATTATTTACAATGAAAGCTAATTGGCAACAGACGAGTGATCTTAAGGGGATTTTAACGGTTGAACATGATGTTGAAGCTGTTGATAAGGCTGTGAAAGAAGCTTTGGCTGTTTTAAGTCATAAATATCCTGTACGAGGGTTTAGGCCTGGGCGTGTTTCTTATTCTGTGTTTGTTTCTCGTTATGGTAAGGAAGTTTTATATAATGAAGCACAAAATATTCTTATCAATGATAGTATAGGTCATGCTTTATCCGATGTGGATGTTGTACCTGATGAGACACAGAAACCAAAACTTTTAGAAGATGAGATGACAGATCTTGTAGAGAAGCAACCTTTTATTTACAAGATCGAGTTTACTATTGGCCCGGAAATGCTTTGGGGTCGTTTTCGTATTGACCTTGATAAGTATAAAGGATTAAAAGTTGATAAGTTGGTGATTGAGCCAAAAGAAGTTACAGAAGAAGACGTTGATGCAGTTTTTTCAGACATTAGGTTAGCTAACGCTTTGTGGAAACCATTGGAAGGCGACCAAGTTGTAGAAAAAGGCTATTCTGTACATATATCTTTCCTAGCTATGGATGATTATAAGACCGAGAACGAAGCTAAGGATAAAGAGTCTAAATTTTGGCTAGATGTTTCTAACAAGAAGAAGCAAGTTGGTCAAGAGTTGAATTTTGTTCTTGGTCGAAATGAAATCGATCCCAAGCTTGAAGAACATATTTTAGGCATGAAGGTCGACGATGTAAAATCAGCGATTATTAATTTCCCCCCAAATCATATGGCGCGTGTTTTAGCCGATCGTTGGGTATGCATGGCCATTAAGCTGATAGGCGCTAAAAAACCTGAGTTACCACCTTTAGATGATGCTTTAGCTGATCAGATCGCGGATATGGATAGTGTTGATCAGTGGCGCGAAAAGGTACGATCTGATTTAATAACCGTAAGCAAGAAAGAATGTTTAGGACTTTGTAAAGGGACTATTTTAGCTCAAGCATATCAACTGGAAGATTTGCCGCCGCTATCAGAGAGTATGCTTCGTATTGAGATTGATTATCTTATTAGTCAGATGCAGATGAATTTAATGCGTCAAAATAAAGAGATGACATTAGATCGTTATTTAGAAATTACACAAACAACTATAGAACAATTACGAAGTGGTTTCGTATTTGAAGCTACTGAGCGTTTAAAGATTAAATTATTTTTAGAAGTCCTATTCAAAACATTAAAAGAAGCTAATTTGTTGAAAGACGTAGATAGTGATGCTGATAGGGAAGATAAACAGCGTGATATTGCTACGGAATGGTTGCTTAAAGAAAGTGTACATTATAACGATTTAGCGAGTTTAGTCAATGAGATTGGTAAGGATATATCTACGGATTAATTTGTTTTTTTTGTTGATTGTTCATGTAAATACGTTCTGGTTTTGGCATATATAAATAAAACTTGTTTTTTATGGCTTAGGTTTTATTTGTGAGAAGAGGTGATTTTTAACATGCCACTTATTCCTATGGTTGTAGAACAGACTAGTCGTGGTGAGCGTTCGTGTGATATTTATTCCCGTCTTTTAAAAGATCGCATTATTTTTCTTGGTTCAGCGATTGATGATCGTGTTTCTAATTTGGTTATTGCTCAGCTCTTATTTCTTGCAGCAGAAGATAATAAGAAAGATATACATTTGTACATAAACTCTCCAGGGGGTTCTGTTACATCAGGTATGGCTATTTATGACACAATGCAATTTATTAAGCCTGCAGTTTCCACGATTTGTGTTGGTTTAGCGGCTAGTATGGGTGCATTTTTGCTTGCGGCGGGTCAAAAAGGTAGAAGATATGCTTTACCGAATAGTGAAGTGATGATTCATCAACCTATGGGGGGAGCTCGTGGTCAAGCTTCCGATATCCAAATTCATGCTGAATGGATTATACGTACGAAAAGAAGAATTAATGAGATCTTGTCAGAGCGTACTGGGCAACCTATCGAACGTATTACAAATGATACCGATCGTGATTATTTTATGGATGCTAATTCTGCTGTTAAATATGGTATTATCGACAAGGTGATTTCAAAGAAAACTTCTAGTAAGACATCGGATAAATAAAATTTAGCTCTTATATTTAAATTGGACGTATTTTGCAGGTTTGTTTATCTGTCATGCTAGGTATTATATTTCTTCAGCGCTTGTCTTGCTTAATATTAAAAATAACGTTATTTTAATGTTATATAAAAACGATCAAAATGATTTTTATATCACTTACCGGCTGATGATATTTTTAAACCATTATCGCGCAGGGAGAGCGCTTTAATGGTTTTAACATCTCTATATTGGTGGCTCAAGGTGAAGGAGGGATGTCTCCCTTGTTCAAGTTCCAGGATGGAAAGGAACATCTTAAGTGCTCGTTTTGCAATAAAACACAGGATCAGGTAAGGAAATTAGTTGCTGGACCAGGTGTTTATATTTGTGATGAATGTATAGAACTTTGCAATGAAATTGTGGAAGAGGAATTAGGAAGTGAAGAGGATGTCGACCTTCGCGATCTTCCTAAACCACAAGAGGTTTGTAATATTCTTGGTCAGTATGTTATCGGGCAGGAAAGATCAAAAAAATCATTATCTGTTGCTGTGTACAACCACTATAAGCGTATAAATATGTCCCAGAAAACAGATGATGTTGAGTTACAGAAGAGTAACATTATGATGGTGGGGCCAACAGGTAGCGGAAAGACGTTATTGGCTCAAACATTAGCTAAAATACTTAATGTGCCCTTTGCTATTGCTGATGCTACATCTTTAACCGAAGCTGGTTATGTTGGTGAAGATGTGGAAAATATTTTATTAAAGTTGATCCAGGCCGCAGACTATGATGTCGAAAAAGCGGAACGTGGTATTATTTATATCGATGAAATCGATAAGGTGGCGCGAAAGTCTGAAAATCCATCGATTACACGTGATGTTTCCGGTGAGGGTGTTCAACAGGCGTTGCTAAAGATTTTAGAAGGTACCGTCGCAAGTGTTCCGCCACAAGGTGGACGCAAGCATCCGCATCAAGAATTTATCCAGATTGATACCTCAAATATCTTATTTATTTGTGGTGGTGCTTTTGATGGTCTGGAACCGATTATTAAACGTCGTATAGGCCGTAAAGTTATCGGTTTTGATGCAGAAACACAAGGTGCCCAAACTCGTCCAGGCGAATATTTGAGTATGGTTTTACCGGAAGATCTTTTGAAATTCGGTTTGATACCAGAATTTGTTGGTCGATTACCGGTTATTTCAACTTTAGAACCTTTGGATGAAAAAGCATTGGTTCGTATTTTAACAGAACCAAAAAATGCTTTAGTGAAGCAATATATTAAGTTACTAGAAATGGATAATGTAGACTTGCGTTTTGAAAAAGAGGCGCTTGATTCTATTGCGGCTGAAGCTATTAAACGTAAAACAGGTGCTCGTGGTTTGAGGGCTATTATTGAGCGTATTATGCTTGATGTTATGTTTGAATTACCATCAAGAGATGATGTCATTCGATGCACGATCTCACAAGATACTGTTTTGCGTAATTTAGCACCTAAGCTTATTTCACGCGAAGGACATGTGGTCAATAAGCCTAAAAAAGAAGAGAGTGCTTAGTTTAAAATTTCCAGCTTAGTTAGCATCTGCTTGTGTGCAGGTGCTTTTTTCTCCTTAGCCATTTAAAAAAATATATAAATTCAAAAATGATAGCATTATAGCTATTTGGTTATCCTAATAAACATCCAAGTTCAAAGTCAGAGTAATTGAGAATATAAGGCTTTTATTACTGAATTAGATGATGTATCTTTATTTAATTATAAACAAACGGATTTTTTTATGGCGATGGAGGTTGACAAGGATGGTTATCCAAGATAAAAAAAATATTATGCCTTTGTTACCTCTGCGTGGACTTCTTGTGTTTCCTACTATGGTTTTACACCTAGATGTGGGTAGAGATCGCTCTGTACAGGCACTTGAAAAATCGATGATGTCTGATAGCTTGATTTTATTAGCTTCTCAACGTGAGGTTCATATAGAAGAACCTAAAGAAGCTGATATATATAACATCGGTACATTAGCAAAAATTAGACAGATGCTTAAGCTTCCTAATGGGACAATTCGTGTCTTAGTAGAAGGTATTAAGCGTGTTGAAATACTTAAATTCATCATATGTGATGATATGTATGAAGTTGAATATAAAGTTGTGAGTGATGTTGACGAAGGCGGCGTAGATACGGAAGCTTTAATGAGAGCGGTATTAACGCATTTTGAACATTATTTGCGTCTTTCGCAAAAAATGTCGACTGATATGTATCAGACAATTGCTGATACAAAAGAACCTGGTCGTTTAGCAGATGTCATATCAGCGCATTTACCATTAAGTTTGGTTGATAAGCAAACAATTTTAGGAACAGTTAGTATTAAGAGCCGTTTAGAAAAATTATTGGATATTTTAAACAATGAACGTGAAGTTTTGGAATTAGAGAAAAAAATTAGTACACGTGTTAAAAAGCAGATGGAAAAAACGCAGAAAGAGTATCATTTGCGTGAACAGATGAAGGCTATTCAACGTGAACTAGGTGACAAAGAAGGTCGTGCGGGTGAAATTGATGAATTGCGCCATAAAGTAGCTGATTTGGCTGCTCCACAATCTGTTATCGACCGAATTAAAAAAGAAATTGAACGTTTTGAAAAAATTCCCGCTAGTTCTGCTGAAGGCGGTGTTGTCAGAACTTATATTGAACTTTTACTCGAACTTCCCTGGGAAAAAATGACCGAAGATCAAATTTCTATTGATGAAGCGGAAAAAATCTTAAATGAGGATCATTACGGTCTATCTAAAGTCAAAGAGCGTATTTTAGAATACCTAGCTGTGCGTAAAATGGTTAAACGCCTTAAAGGGCCTATTATGTGTTTAGTAGGACCACCTGGTGTAGGTAAAACATCATTAGGCCGTTCCATTGCCCGTTCTTTAGGGCGGTGTTTTGTGCGTATTTCTTTAGGCGGTGTTAGGGATGAGGCAGAAATTCGTGGACATCGCCGTACTTATGTAGGAGCTTTACCTGGACGTATCATACAAGCCCTTAAACAGGCTGGATCGGCTAATCCCTTAATCTTGTTGGATGAAATCGATAAGATGTCGATGGACTTTCGCGGTGATCCTTCTTCGGCTTTACTTGAGGTATTAGATCCTAATCAAAATAATAGTTTTAGCGATCATTATGTAGAAATGCCATTTGATCTGTCGAATGTTATGTTTATTACGACAGCTAATGCTTTGCACAATATTCCTCGCCCTTTATTAGATCGTATGGAAGTAATTGCTATTTCAGGCTATACTGATTTAGAAAAAGAAAACATTGCTAACGAATATCTTTTTCCTAAGCAGATGAAAGAACATGGACTTACATCAGAAAATATGAGTTTTGCAGAGGATGCTGTCATATATTTGATTCGTCATTATACACGCGAAGCAGGTGTACGTAACCTAGAGCGGACAATTGGCAAATTATGTCGTAAAGTGGCACGCGAATTCGTTTCTGGTCAAAAAGAACACAAGCAGATGACAAAAAAAAACCTTGCCGATTATCTTGGATCGGTAAAATTTCGGCATAGCCAAGTTGAGATTAGTGATCAGATCGGCTTAGTAACAGGACTAGCCTGGACAGAAGATGGTGGCGATACCCTGTCAGTTGAGGTTTCACTTTTTCCTGGCAAAGGTAAACTTACCCTGACAGGACAGTTAGGTGAAGTGATGAAAGAGTCAGCTCAGGCTGCTTTTAGCTATATACGTTCACGTGCCGATATTTTAAAAATCGATCCGATTTTTCATGAACGAAATGATATGCACATTCATATACCTGAAGGTGCAATACCAAAAGATGGACCTTCAGCCGGGATCACGATGGTAACAGCTTTAGTTTCTGCCTTAACTTCAACACCTGTTTCGAAAAACGTTGCAATGACCGGGGAAATTACTCTTAGAGGGCGTGTTTTGCCGATAGGTGGATTGAAGGAAAAAGCATTAAGCGCGCATCGTGCAGGTATTAAAACCGTGCTTTTTCCGAAAGAAAACGAGAAGGATCTAGAAGATATTCCGCAAAGCATTTTAGAGGAGCTTCAGATGATACCGGTTACGCATATGGATGAAGTTTTAAAATTAGCTTTAGTTAAAGATAAATAGGCATAATAAAGATGATTGTAATTCATAAGAATTTTTGGTGAAAATATGTTAAAGAATGCTGAATTAGTTACGTGTGCTGCTTTAGAGAAACAATTACCTGATCCACTATTACCCGAATGGATCCTTGTTGGTCGTTCCAATGTAGGTAAATCATCATTATTAAATACGTTAACCAATCGTAGGCGCTTAGCTTATATTAGTAGTAAGCCTGGTAAAACACAGATGATTAATTTTTATCATGTAGATAAAAAAATATGTCTTGTCGATACACCTGGATATGGATTTGCACGCGTTGGACATCAAATGCGTGATAAATGGGCACATCTTATGGGTAGTTATTTAAATAAACGTAGGATGCAAAAACAGAGCCTTGATACAGAAGAGGAACAAAAAGTTAGATATGGCATTTTGCAGATCATTGACTTTCGTCATAATCCTCTTCGTACTGACATCGAGGCCCATCAGTTTTTGTTGTCACAAGAATGTCCTATTATTATTATTGGGACAAAAGCAGATTGTGTTTCCAAAACGCATTGGGCTCATAAGATAAAAGTATTAAAACAACAGATGTGTATGAAAAGGGGAGGGATGGTTCTTCCCTTTTCATCAAAAACCAAACTTGGTCTAAAGGAACTACAGCAGTTATGTTTAGATATCTAGTGAAGATCATTGCCGCTGAAACTATTAAACATATTGCTTTCACCTAGATAGGGAGGTTGATATTTTGCGAGATGAACTATGTCGCTTAGCGGTAGTATTTGGAGGACGGTCTTTTGAGCACAATGTTGCGTGTATTTCTGCTAAATCGGTTTTAGAAAATCTTGATCGAGATCGGTTCAAGGTTTTCCCTATTGGGATAGATAAGCAAGGTAAATGGCATAGTGGGGAAGCTGCACTATCATTGCTACGCGAAAAACCGACAGGTGAATTTTTTGATATCGCTTTACCGTTAAACAAACATGAAATAGATATTGCTTTCCCAGTCTTACATGGACCTTATGGTGAAGATGGTACAATTCAAGGTTTTTTTACAATGCAAGACATTCCTTACATAGGTGCTGGTGTTGCCTCCTCCGCAATCTGTATGGACAAAGATATTGCTAAAAGACTTTTCACGTCCGCACATATTCCTCAAACAGATTATCTCGTCTATCACCGTTCTATTATTTCCCCTTTTCTAGAAGATAAAAAAGTTCGCAAACGTTTTTTGCTTGAGAAACAGCAGGATCATTTGCATTATTGGACGAAGATTTATTCAGATATAGAGGATCGTTTTCAGTATCCCGTCTTTATCAAACCAGCTAACGCCGGTTCCAGCGTAGGCATTTCATGTGCTAACTCCCGTGAAGAACTTAAGCATTTTATCCTAAATGCTTTTTACTACGATGAAAAAATTATTGTCGAAGAAACAATACGAGGTCGCGAATTATTTATCGCGGTTTTAGGTAACCATTATGATAACTTAAAACTATCAGCGATAGCAGAAATTGTCCCATTAAACAACTTTTATGACTATGAGGCTAAATACAACCACAACAAGCATAAATTACAACTACCCGCCCGTCTTTCTTCTGAAGAAGAGGGTGAATTGCAGTACATTGCTTTAAAGGCATACCAATGCTTATGCGTTAAAGGAACAGCTAGAATGGACTTCTTTCTTGATAAAAAGACAGGTAAAATTCTTTTAAGTGAAGTTAACACATTACCAGGCTTAACAAAAACTAGCCTCTACCCACGCCTTTGGATTGAAGCAAATTTACCTTATGCACAACTTTTAACAGAATTAATAGAACTAGGTTTAGAAGAGCACGCACAAAAAGAAGCTGCAGTAAAAAAATGGAATAAAGCAATTCAATAAATTTAATACACAGTAGACACCTTTATCATAATAAACAGACTAAATAAACAGACTTAAATTTGTTAAAATTATTTATTAAAAGAAATTAATAGGTTAGAAGATATACATAAGCATATTTCCTTTTTATCTTTACATTTATTCCTCTAGGGTTATTGCTTATTTCTTTCTCTCTATTACTCTTTATATCTCTACTTATATTTTTCCTAATATCTCCCTTTATATTCCTCTTTTTTGCATAGCAGCATGAGGATTTTTCTTAGATATTTAGTTAGTTTTTAGGTTAGATTCCTAAAGATGATGAAGGTAATATTGTGAAAAATATTAAAATAAAGAAAAAAATGAATAAAGAAAATAATCAATATTAAGCCAAAATTAACGATATCATTAATTTTATTACCTTTATCTAAGGGATTTACTTTAGCTGATTTAACAGATGTACAAACTAAGCTCTCTAAATAATTGGACCATAGCACAGTTGGAACAATCTTATGGTACTAAGCAAAAAGATCAAAGTTTAAAAAGCACATCTGAAATACCTATGACTTCGGACCATATATCACTAAAAGAGCACAAAACGCCCATTGCTACTCCGATACCAAAGCAAACCATAAAGTATATGTCACCGGTTATTAGAGATGTTTCTAAGACATCATAGGATGAATCAATGACCCGTGGGTGTATCATCTACACCTAAACTTGCTAACGAAAAGAATAGAAGCAATATGGCTGTTTTTGCTCAGTATGATCAAATACTTAAAACAGCATTTTTAAAGGACATCAAAAACCAAGTTTGTACAAACGGAAATGAAGAATAAATCTTTTTATTCCCCATCATGTCAAAATGTATAATACTATATTTTATTTGGCAGCTCATGGTATTCGCACATGCATTGTGAATCCGTTAACTTATCCTGTTATTGTAACTTGTGTGATCATTTATATAGAAAGAAAATTGCATAAACCATATCGTTCTTAATATTTTAAAATGAGCATATTTTGATATCAAAAACATTGAATTTTGACAAGGAATAGTTTACAATACTGTATATTGGTATTAGTGCACTATTTCTTTTTTCTTTTTATTCTTTTAACAAACTTTTTTTATTTTTTTCCTTTATGGGACAAGCATTCTCTGATAATTTATTATATTAAATTAAATGACCTAGCCTTTGTAATAGATATAAAGCAGCAATATTTGATTTAAGATGCAGCGATAATTAAAAAAACACAAAAACAAAAAAATCATGAAAGTTGAAACACAGTTTGTACTAAAATAAATATCTAAGCTAATTACTGAAAAGTTTTTTGATATCCATTAAGTATAGATGAGTTATTAATAGTGTTTTTTCTATTTGAAATCATGGATAAGGTTAGTAATATTACAGGATATTTGTTAGGTATTTTTGAATATTTCGAGAAAATTAAAAAATAAAAAATATTTCAAAAAACGAAAATCAAAAAATTAGTGATTATTGGCCTTAGAGGGTATTTTTTGGTTGAAAAGATTCTAAGATAGTAGTAACAGCTGTTTGTCAATTAGTTTGATGATATTTGTCATTGCAAATCATTCCGATGTTTATTACTTAGTTATTTTCATTGTATTGTCTATTTAGAGGAATAGCCAGATGTTTTTGGTATTATGGGACAAAATGTTTAAAAAGGGGTATATTTAATAAAATACAATCCAAAACATATAGAGGTAGATCAATCGGTAACGGATAAAGTGGATATTGTTGTTCTTATCGGACGTTATGTGGAACTACATAAAAAAGGTCGAGATTGGTTTGGTTTATGTCCATTCCATGCAGAGCGTACACCTTCTTTTAGTGTTTCTGGAGCTAAACAGATGTTTTACTGTTTTGGTTGTGGAGTAGGTGGTGATGCTACAAAATTTCTGATGGAAATGGAGGGTCTGTCTTTTACGGAAGCCCGTGAGCGTATACATGGCATAATACCTAAGACCGATTTGCGGCCTTCGACTGATAATTTGGAGCCTCATCTTGACGACCCTCAAATACCATTACCACCACCACCACTACCACCACCATTATTAAGTGAAGAAGGTGTGGCTTTACCACCTAATGTATTAGGGGAGTCTGTAAAGGGGCAAACCAACCCTGAGGATGATAAACAGACCCTTCGTAAGGCTTTGTCTTATGCTGTACAAATTTACCACTTGTGTTTGAAAAAAGCTGACTATGCCGAATCTGCACGTTCATATCTAAATCAGCGCCAAATTACACCTAAGACAGTTGATGATTTTCAAATTGGGTTTGTTCCTTTTACACAAAATCCTTTGGTTTCCTTTTATCAACGTCGTCATTTTTCATTAACCCCTTTAAAACAGTTAGGACTATTGACCGCGATGGATAAGGAACGTTTTGCTGGCCGTCTTATTATCCCTATCCATGATAATCGTGGTTTTGTGGTTGGTTTAGGGGGGCGTTTAATTAAAAATGATGATACACAGCCTAAATATTTGAATAGCACAACCTCTCTTTTATTCCAAAAAGGGCATCATCTATTTAATTGGCATCGGGCATACGGAGATATTAATACGTCCAAGCAATTGCTTTTACTTGAGGGGTATATGGATGTCATTACAGCTTGGCAAGCAGGAATTAGGAATGCAATAGGCGTATTAGGCACGTCATTAGGTGAAGAACAATTAAAAAGACTGATGCGTTTAAATCAGAAAGCAAACCAACAAACACGCATTGTAATTGCCTATGATGCTGATGTCTCTGGTACTGAGGCAGCTGTGAAATGTGGGCAGCAATTATATAGTCGGGGTGCCTGGATAAATATGCTGCGTTTACCACCGGGTACTGATCCGGATGAATTTATTTGTACTCATGGAAAAGATGCGTTCTTGACTAAATGGGAAGAAGCGCTTGATTTAGTTACTTTTCGTTTACAAACCTTAAGGCATAATTATAACTTTGCTCGTCCGGATGATTGTCGACAGTATTTAAAACAAGCAGTTACTTTGTTAGTAGGTGTGTCTCCTTTAGAACGTGAGTATCATTTAAGGGAGCTTGCTTCATCCTTTGATGTGCCTCTTAGTGATTTGCAGATGGAATTTCAAAATTTACTTTCCCAGAAGAAGTATCATTATGTCGATAAAAATGTGACAATACCAGCAATTGTAGATACAAAAGGGGTATCTTCTTATGCAACGCCGGAAGCAGCCGAAAGAATGCTGTTAGCTTGTATGATGAAAAATCGTGCCGTGACTTTGTGGGCAAAGGAACAGATTGGTGACCTTTTCCCCACGGATTGCTATGCAGCTTTGGCCGCTCATTTGTATGCTTATTATGAAAAAGAACAGCATATGGATTATGATGCATTTACAACAATCTTGGCAGACAATCCTACCCTACAAGCAAAAGCTCTTACATTAGCTCGTCTTGATATCCCTTTAGATGATGCTGGCCACGCCCTTCGTGATTGTCTCTTTCATCTGAGATCTTATCCCCTGATGCATGCTGTTGAGGAGAGTGAGGCTGAGCTTGACCGTTTTGTGCAGGAGGATGGAGATACCGAGCGGGCGTTACAAATGTTGATAGATACCGTGGCTCTACGGCAACGTCAAATCGTCAATGCACGGTATACAACAAGGGGATATTCAAAGGAGGCAATAGAAGTTGGCAAAAGAACGAAACACCGATATCGGGGTTGAGTCAAAGTTAGATCAGATCAAAGAACAATTAATTGAACTAGGTAAAAGACAAGGCGTATTGACGTACAAAATGATCATGGAAAAAATGGCCCCATATGAACAAGATGCACAAAGAATGGATGATTTTTTTGAACATCTTACAGATCAAGGAATTGAATTACTAAATACCTCAGATGAGGAATTTAACCCAGCTGAGGCGAATACGGCCGGACAGGACGCTTATTTGAATGACAATAGCCTCACAGTACCTCCTGGTATTAAAATTAATGATCCTGTAAGGATGTATTTAAAAGAAATAGGTAGAGTTTCCCTTCTTTCGGCTGACGAAGAAGTATGTTTAGCTAAACAGATTGAGGAGGGAAATGAGGAGGCTAAAAGAAGATTAGCAGAGGCTAATCTTCGTCTTGTAGTTAGTATAGCCAAACGTTATGTAGGTAGAGGTATGTTATTTCTTGACCTTATCCAAGAGGGTAACATGGGTTTAATTAAAGCGGTAGAGAAGTTCGATTACAACAAGGGTTACAAATTTAGCACTTACGCTACATGGTGGATTAGACAGGCGATTACGCGAGCTATTGCGGATCAAGCACGTACGATTCGCATACCCGTTCATATGGTAGAGACGATTAATAAATTGATTCGTATCTCACGTCAATTGCTTCAGGAGTGTGGTCGTGAACCTAAGCCTGAAGAAATAGCTAAAGAGATGGGTGTCTTGCCAGAAAAAGTGCGTGAGATTATGAAAATTGCGCAAGAACCGGTTTCGTTAGAGACACCTATAGGAGAAGAAGATGATTCCCATTTAGGTGATTTTATCGAAGATAATGATGCGCAAGCACCAGCTGATGCTGCAGCTTATGAATTGCTTAAATCACAGCTTAAGGGTGTTTTAGATACGCTTTCAAAGCGCGAAAAAAATGTTCTATGTTTGCGTTTCGGTCTAGATGATGGACAGACGCGTACCCTTGAAGAAGTAGGTAAGGTCTTTGGTGTAACAAGAGAGCGTATTAGACAAATAGAAGCAAAGGCATTGCGTAAGCTAAGGCACCCTAGTCGTAGCAGACAACTTAAAGATTTTTTAGAATAACAATAACAGCATTATTTTCAGCAACCGCGGCTCAAAGCTGCGGTCTATTTTTATTTAGAATTAATATACAGGTACTATGATGTGAAAGTCTATATACAGAATGTTTAAACTGATTTTAAAAAGATAAAAAAAATCTAATTAAAACTGTCATAAATATTTGTTAAATAATTGAAATAAACGATTTAATTTTATCCTCTGTTACTGATCTGTGCAAACAAACTCTATACAGACTGATTATAGCTTGATGATTGCCTTTGATCAATGCTTGGATCCAAGATATCATTTAAAATTCTTTTATTCATTTAATTATCTGTTTGTTGTATTAAGAAAAAGTAATTATTATCCATACAATGATTACAATTTATTTATTTATTTATTATATAATTATAAAGATCAAAAAACGTGATTTATTATATTTTCATTTTATATGCAATATTAATGCCTTAGATTAAAACCTTTTTGAGAAACAGATTTTATAAATAATGATAATATCAGATAAATTTTTTATCAAAATTAGACATACTAAATGATGGACTTGTCCAGAAATATTAATATATCCGATTAATAATGATGTAATCTAAACAAAAAAATAGCCATTAAAAATGCAATTATCATAGCTTTTAGTGAATTCAATTAGATTCTTAACATGGTTTTTTGGACAAGCTCTATATATTGTTTAAAAAAAGATAAATAAAAATATTTAGCGCAACAGAATATATTGGTTTAAATATAGATGATTATATAAAAAATATATAAATTACTTTTGAGAACTTTTTATTGACATATAACAATTCTTTTTATGTAATAATTATTTATGAATTTGGATATTAATAACATTAAAAAATGATAATTAACTAATTTATCAAATCTATATAATGATCTTGTCCAATAACATATGTTAAAGAGAGTTTGATAGCCTAATTTAATGCACAAAAAGTTATGATAATGGCTATTTTTATTTTTAAATTACATCATTACTAATCGGCTTATATTACTATTTCTGGACAAGTCCAATTTAATAAATTAGGTAATTATCATTTTTCATCGTTCGATGAAAAGGTTTTAACATGATTTTAGTTACTAAATATTTCTTGGATTAATTTATAACCTATGATGTATAATAAATTTAACAAAATGTTTAAATATTAATTATATTTAACAAATATTATTAATTTAATATTATATATATATTATAAGATTAACATATATATGAAATTGACTAGATTTTTAAAACAATAAATATTAATTTTTAAATCATTAACAAATTATCATTTTTAATTTTATTTGCGGATTTAGGCTACCTCTTTAAATTGATAACAGTAGGAACCTAGTGCTGCTCTTAATCCTTTTTTGGCACGTGATAAAATAAGCTTCACGGATATATGCATAGGAATATCTAAATATGATATCATCCCTTTCGAGTATGAAATGAATATATAAATCATATCTTATATTCGATCAGCTTCTTTTTTAGCCTGATATTTACGTAATCCTTTTAGAAGATTACCATTACCCTTATGTATATAATACATTGCTAAAAACAACTGTAAAATTAAGTATCGATCTAAAGCTTCGCTTAATCTAAATCGATATCCCTGCAAAGCAAGATTACCTTTAGCTGTTTTAAAATATGTTTCAATTACCCACCTATTTGCATAATAATTTAGAATTTCTTCATTATTTAGCTCCATATCTATGCAAATGAAAGCTTTTGCTTTAGATATATCTTGACCTTCCTTAACGTAAATAAGGACAACCGCAATAAAATTAAGATTACCTTCATATCTATAAACACGATACTTTTGCTTTTTTTGCATGTACAGTTATATATTGAGCTTGTCCAATAACCCATGTTAAATAGTGTTTAAGAACCTAATTTAATGCACAAAAAGCTATTATAATGGCTATTTTTGTTTTTAAATTACACAATTACTAATCGGCTATATTAATATTTCCGGACAAGTCCATCATTGAATAACTTTTTCTTTAGAAGTTTTTGAAGGCATAATATCTTTATGAAGGCCAATCTTAGATATATTTTTTCTAAATGCTCATTATGAGAAAAAAATACCTTAGGATGTTGTATTTATATGTTTTGATTTTATATAACTTATATTTATAAATAAAGTTTAACTTATTATTTCTCACAAGATATGTTGTTTTAAAGTTTGAGTTATTAAAGACCTTATTTTAATGTTTGTTTAGACAAATATTTTATTATATTATTTTTTAAATTTAAAATTAACCATATAATAATTTTTATTATTATTCAAACAAATACTTTTTTTATAAAACAAATGCATTTAATAATAATTATAATATGTATATTTTTATTATTTAGCAAATTAAGATAACTTAAATTATTTATATTATAGATGATCATCCTTTTTTGGTTCATATTTTTTGTATCCGATTGACTCTTGAAGATGTATTATAACATCTTTTATATTTAAAAACGATATTTTATAGTATTTAAATTTATTCTATACAATTAAAACATGTTGATCAATTTAGTGGGGATACTATTATGGACGTTTTATTTAAAGATATTTGTTGATTTAAGCCCTATTTGTGACAGAGGGAGACATTTTTTATGAAGATAATGGCAACAAAAATTTGGTCTAGATTTGTTGCTTTCCATAACTACGGCTTTATTTGTTATTGCTTAAGTCTCACTTTATGTTTTTTTGCATTCCCTTCACAAAGCATAGCGCAATATCCGCAACAGTTACCTGTTTATGATATTAAGGCAAATTATTTACCTGATAAGTCGGCTGTTGATGGTAACATGACTTTGATATTAATGAAAGAACAGGCAGAAACGCAGGATAATTATATATATTTTCACTTGTATCCTAATGCTTTTCGATCGTGGAAATATGATAAAGAGAATACGCCTACGAAACCGGGATTTATTGATGTAACTAATGTTTTAGCTAATGGTGTTGCTGTACCTTATCGGGTGCTTAATGATACTTTGTTGCAAATTGATTTAACGCAAATTACTAAAACTGATAAGTTGACAGTTAATATGGATTATCATTTACAGATACCGGAAAAGGGTATGCGGTTAACACAAAATGACAAAGAAGCTTTTTTAGCGCAATGGTATCCTATGTTAGCTGTTCGTGATAACAAGGGTTGGCATTTTGATCCTTATACGGATATTGGTGATCCTTTCTATACAAGGTTAGCGGATTTTTATGTGACCTTAAATGTTCCTGATGGTTATCAGATTGTTAGTACTGGTAATAATCCTCAGACGACCAAAAATACAACAATTGTCCAAAAGGGCGTGCGCGATTTTGCTGTATTTCTGACGCCTACACATCGGATGTTACAAAAAACTATTGATAATGTACGTGTGAACCTGTGGTATAAGCCTACAGAAGACTATCACAATGATTTTGCTAGTATTTTACACAAAGCTGCAATCAACAGTATGCAATTTTATAGTCAAAAATTTGGTCAATATCCATATGAAGAAATAGATGTGGTAATAGGTGAAACAGGTGCGGGTGTGGCAGGTATGGAGTATCCGGGATTGATCACTTCTATCTTTGCACTTCAAGAAAACAAAAATGCCAAAGCAGAACCAGCGATAAATGTCGTAGCACATGAAATGGCACATCAGTGGTTCTACGGTATTGTTGGTAATGACCAAGTTAATGAACCTTGGGTGGATGAAGGTTTAACAACTTTTGCCGAATTTTTGTACATGTATCAAAAAGAACATAAAAATGGCCTTGATTTTTTGTCCTATGTTTCAGATAAAGCAGATGATATCTATAAAAAGACAGGTTTAGGTGTTACCGAAGCTGTTTATAAATATCCTCCAGATAATTATGCTATCATGGTTTATCTGCGTCCTGCCGCAATGCTATTTGATTTATCTAAACAACTTGGTAGTTTAGATAAAGTTATAGCGATGATTAAACAATATTATGAGCAATATCGTTATGATATAGCAAGGGGGTGTGATTTCTTAGCTATAGCAGAACAAACATTAACAGATCATTTTATACAGCAGAAAATAGATAGTTTAAAAGCCAAACAAATGGCACAGGCTTTCTTCAAGAAATGGCTATATAAATTACCTTTTTGCTAAGTAAACAAAGAACTAAACAATACATTGAGCTTGACAAAGGAACATTAAAGAAACGAAAAAAGAAATGACAAAAACAGAAAAAAGAAATGAAAAAGTTATAAGCAGATGCCTGCTTATAACTTTTATTGAAAATCACAAACTATTTAAAATAATATGTTACATACTATAAATTATGGAAATCAAAGGGTCATAAAATATCATATCGTGTGGACATTATATCTAGCATTTGCATTTTTCGTAAATTATGATAGAATCATGGAGCGAGCAGATTGGCTTCACAAAGCATATTTTTGTCGAAAGTTGTTTTGTGAACATTTTTAAGAAAGTCAAATTTTTAGATATAATTATTAGTCTGCTGTGGCGTATTTATTTTGGAATATATCATTAATCAAGTATTCTATTTCAAAATTTTTTTAAAAAATGTATTGCCATGAATACTACTTTTGATGTAGTATTTATTATATCAGGACGGGGAGATGTTGGATCTGGTACTAATATAAAGTATTCTTATCTAGCTGAACTATCCAGATTTAATATATTTTGAACTCTTGAATACATGTTCCTTTTTATACTATTTCGGATGACTTTGATTATATTATTTATATGTGATATATAGGCTTTCTGGACTAAAGTATATTTTATTCCATTTCCTATACATGTTAAGTAATTTATTATATAATTAAGAAATTTTATTTTTCTTTAATTAATCTGGATATTCTCCTTGACTGCATATAATTTATAAGAACATGTATTCTCGGGTATTCACTACTTAACGATGGTAATTTTAGTGGGGTTATCTTAATTTATAGTTTTATATTTTTCTAGATGGAACATAATTTTTTTAAAAAACAAACATAAACCTAAAGGGGATCAATCATAATGAATAATTCTAAAAAATTAGTAGTTGCTTTGGCTGTTTCTATGTCTTTAGTAGGAGGCGCTTTAACTTCTGTATTCGCTAATACGTCTGCTGATGATGCTCTATATTCTTTTGGTTTGACTAGTCAACAAAATGTGCGCGATGCTGCAGAGGATAACTTAGAGTCTAAGAAGACAGCAGAAAAAGCAGCTCAGAAGAAGTATGACGAAAAAAAGCGAGAGTTGGATGCTGCAAAAAAAATTGTTTCTGATGCAAAAACACAGGTAACAACAGCAGACCTCGGACAAGTTAGCTCATTAGAGACTGATTTACGTCCTTTGGAAGAGGCTCTTACCGAGGCGAAAAAACAGACAGCTACAGCACAAAAGAGATACGACGAACGGAACAAGAGTTTAGAAGAGGTTAAGAATAAAAAAACAACAACACAAGCAACAACAGCAACAACAGCAACAACAGATAAAAATGCAGAAGTTAAAAAGATGATAGAAGATTTCATGAAAAATCAAAAATCCATAGATGCTAATGGCGTTAATTCTTTGGTTGGTTCAGCTAAAGAAGATATAAAGGGTAATGTTACTGTTACTTCACAATTAGCAAATGGTGAAACAGTTACTGTAACTATGTCAAAATCAGGTGCTAATGTTCAATGTCAAACAGCTACTTCTAATGCTTGTTCTGCTTCTAGTGCAGCTGCGGGTACATCAAATCCTATGGGTGGCGGTTCTTTAAACAACAAACCAATGCAACCAGTATCATCTAGTTCAATTGGTGGTGGCAGCTTACCATCAGGTATGGGTGGAGGAAGTCTACCAACTCCTTCTAAGTCTGTTTCTAATGATCTATCTTCTAAAACAGATGCTGGACATGTTCAATGGGCGATTGCAGCTATGGCAGCAGCAGCTTGTGCAGCAGGAGCAGGTTTATTCATCAAGCGTCGTCGTAGTTTATCTGACCAAGCTTAGTTAGAACTTATTTAATACGGTTACTTTATAGTAGCCGTATTTTTTTATATGTTTTATAAAAAAATTTAGTATTGATAAAAGCTATTTTTAATAATTGTATAGCATAAATCTAATTCGAGCAAATTGAAAATATCTCTAAATAATCAACAGATATATATGTCTGTTTTTTAGCTTAAATATATGTTTAAAATCTATTTTCTTCAATATTATAATTTGCCTTTTTGATTTATCTTAACATTTATATTGTTTTGCATTTTATCATATATATGATTTATTCTTTTAAAGATATAATTTTGGATTTTAAAATTATATCTTATTTTTTTATTCGTGATAATATGTATGGCTAAGTATGTGGATATTTGTTCAATAAAAATTTATTTAATATTTATTTAATTATTTTATCTATTTTTTAATTATGACTTTATTTATAAAATTTGTTATAGGCGATTATTGTTAAATCTGCTTTTATGATGTAATTTTACCAAAAAATATAGACTTAATTAAACATAGACGTTATAATTAAAAAACCGATTTTTTTTGATTTTTTTATATATATGTAATAATCTGATTATTTTTATGCGGATATTTTAAATTATTTACATAATATAGTTGGGGGAGACATTATCCATAGGGTTAATTATGTGCTTAATTTTTTATGTATTGCTAGTTTAGTTCTAAAACATTATTTTTCGGAATATTTTAATTTTATGGAATTAATTAATTTGTTGAATAAAGGAGATTAGTTTCTATGTATAAATATAAAAAGACCTTAGTAGTCGTTACTTTAGCTATGGCTACTTCTTGTTTTGGAGGATTCCCACCAGTCTTGGCTGAGGATAATAACCTTTTTATTGCTTCTGCGGAAACTAAGAAGAAGCTGAGTGATATAGCTTCCTCTGTTACGGATGAGGCACAAAAGTTTGCTGATATGTTTACTGCCTTAGTAAGTGACGATGATGCTAGACATCAATTAAAAGGACCTCCGGGATTACCAGGATTAGCTGGACAACCCGGACAAATTGGCCCTATGGGTGAACCAGGACCCAAGGGGGATAAAGGTGAACAAGGCCTGAAAGGAGATAAAGGTGAACAAGGCCTGAAAGGAGATAAAGGTGAACAAGGCCTGAAAGGAGATAAAGGTGAACAAGGCCCGGAAGGAGATAAAGGTGAACAAGGCCTGAAAGGAGATAAAGGTGAACAAGGCCTGAAAGGAGATAAAGGTGAACAAGGCCTGAAAGGAGATAAAGGTGAACAAGGCCTGAAAGGAGATAAAGGTGAACAAGGCCTGAAAGGAGATAAAGGTGAACAAGGCCTGAAAGGAGATAAAGGTGAACAAGGCCTGAAAGGAGATAAAGGTGAACAAGGCCTGAAAGGAGATAAAGGTGAACAAGTCATAAATAATGATAATGGTTTAGGGGATAAAAAAAATTTGCCGCTGATATTTAATGATCATCTTAAAAGGGGTTTTTTAAATAAGGTCTGGGATACGGTAGTAGATGGTGTGAAGGTAAGATTTACAATTTCGTCCGGCAATGATTCGCGTATTAAGTTGGGTTGTAAGATACTTTCCTCACCGGATCAAAAGTCGAAGAATGTTCAATATGCTTGTGAAGAAGCAGCTAAAAAGCTTGAGACTGGTAATTTGTCCATCTTTGAAACTTCTGTTAAGGATGACAAGGATTTTGCTGTTAATCAGATGAGCGGTTTAAATAATGATTCTGGTTCTAACATGACTACAGATAGAAATGTAAAAATATCAACATCTTTATCTGAATCAGCTGATACATCTAGTGGGTATATGAATTATTTAGTATTTGGATTATCAACCTTTACGGTTTCGCTATTATCGGCAATAATTTCTAGTAAATTCAGATTATTATATAAAAAATAAATTTTAAGAATACATTATTTAAATTGTGGTTGCTCGATTTGCTATTTTAGCAACTACAATCTTTTTATATTCCAGATATATTTTTATAAAAATACTATTTATATAAATTTATCTTGTTTAAATTACATATGTTTTGATTAATCTAAAATAATATTTTGCTATAAATTAAAAGAAAATTAAGTTAATTATTTTTTTGATTTATCATTACCCTTAGATATATTTTATTTTCTTATTTATTTTAGATTTGATTATTTTCGCAAAAATAATAATTTATATAAATTATTTTATATAAATAAAGGGGATTGGATTTTTTTATGAATAAATATAAAAAAATATTTATTTCTTGCAGTTTTTCAGTATTTATGTTATGTGGGAATTTTCATTTAGTTTCAGCGGAAAAATATGGTGAAAATTGGATGATTGATATTCGGAAAAAAATAGAAACTATATTTTCTGAGTCTCATATTGGATTGGATCATAAAATTTTTGAGGTATTCATGACTTTAGCACAAGATACTAATTTTAAAAATATTTTTTCAGGACCAGTAGGTCCGCCTGGGCCAGCAGGGCCAATGGGTCCACCTGGAAGAGAAGGTCCGCCTGGAATTCCGGGTAGACCGGGTAAAAAAGGTGATATTGGTATACCTGGTCCACAAGGATATCCAGGAGAACCTGGTCCGCAAGGTAGGCAAGGGGAAGCTGGATTACCCGGACCACCAGGTAAGCAAGGGGAACCTGGGTTATCTGGCCCTAAAGGAGAAAAAGGAGACCCGGGAGAACCTGGTCCGCAAGGTAGGCAAGGGGAAGCTGGATTACCCGGACCACCAGGTAAGCAAGGGGAACCTGGGTTATCTGGCTCTAAAGGAGAAAAAGGAGACCCGGGAGAATCTGGTCCGCAAGGTAGGCAAGGGGAAGCTGGATTACCTGGCCCTAAAGGAGACCAAGGGGAAGCTGGAATGCCTGGCCCTAAAGGAGACCAAGGGGAAGCTGGAATGCCTGGCCCTAAAGGAGACCAAGGGGAAGCTGGAATGCCTGGTCCTAAGGGAGACCAAGGGGAAGCTGGAATGCCTGGTCCTAAGGGAGACCAAGGGGAAGCTGGAATGCCTGGTCCTAAAGGAGACCAAGGGGAAGCTGGAATACCTGGTCCTAAAGGAGACCAAGGGGAAGCTGGAATGCCTGGCCCTAAGGGAGACCAAGGGGAAGCTGGAATGCCTGGCCCTAAGGGAGACCAAGGGGAAGCTGGAATACCTGGCCCTAAAGGAGACCAAGGGGAAGCTGGAATGCCTGGTCTTAAAGGAGACCAAGGAGAAGCTGGAATGCCTGGTCTTAAAGGAGACCAAGGGGAAGCTGGAATGCCTGGCCCTAAGGGAGACCAAGGGGAAGCTGGAATACCTGGCTCTAAAGGAGACCAAGGGGAAGCTGGAATACCTGGCCCTAAAGGAGACCAAGGGGAAGCTGGAATACCTGGTCCTAAAGGAGACCAAGGGGAAGCTGGAATACCTGGCCCTAAAGGAGACCAAGGGGAAGCTGGAATACCTGGTCCTAAAGGAGACCAAGGGGAAGCTGGAATACCTGGTCCTAAAGGAGACCAAGGGGAAGCTGGAATGCCTGGTCCTAAAGGAGACCAAGGGGAAGCTGGAATACCTGGTCCTAAAGGAGACCAAGGGGAAGCTGGAATGCCTGGTCTTAAAGGAGACCAAGGAGAAGCTGGAATGCCTGGTCTTAAAGGAGACCAAGGGGAAGCTGGAATGCCTGGCCCTAAGGGAGACCAAGGGGAAGCTGGAATGCCTGGCCCTAAAGGAGACCAAGGGGAAGCTGGAATGCCTGGTCCTAAAGGAGACCAAGGAGAAGCTGGAATGCCTGGTCCTAAAGGGGATAGGGGTTTTGTAGGTCCTAGAGGGGAAGTTGGATCACCTGGCCCTAGAGGTGACAGGGGATTAGTAGGTCTTAGAGGAGCACAAGGTGATATAGGAAAGCGTGGTTTGCCCGGAGTACCTGGATTAAATGGAGCACCTGGAGCACCTGGAGCACCTGGTAGACGTGGTGAACCTGGCCCTCAGGGAGCACAAGGTGAAAAAGGCGATAAAGGTGAAAAAGGCGATAAAGGCGATAAAGGCGATAAAGGCGATAAAGGCGATAAAGGTGATAAAGGTGATAAAGGTTATAAAGGTGATAAAGGAGATAAAGGTTATAAAGGTTATAAAGGCGATAAAGGCGATAAAGGCGATAAAGGTGAAAGTATTTTATTAGCATTAAAAGGATAAAATTTAATAAAGATTGGGTTTCACTATTATTTCCAAGTAATAGTGCGATTCAGTCTTTTTTTATTTATTTAATGAATATAGTGTTTTATAAAATGTTTTTATATATTATCATTTGATTTATTTTTCGGATTGTATGTATTTATTTTATTTTTATCCAAAAATAAAAAAGACTTGTTTCTAATAGATATTTGTGGTAAATTGGTTTAGATGTTAATAACATTTGATATTAATTAATATAAATATTGTTCTAGAAACTTTTTTAGTTGATTTATGTTGCATAATTGATAATCATCCATAAAAAATCATATTAATTTAATTATTAATAATGATGGGAGTTATTTTTAATTATGAATAAAAAATATAGATTGATTTTAATATATATATTACCATTTATTTATATTTTTTCCTCGGGGTTTTTTATAGGTTTTTCTAATCCATATTATCGAGCAAATTCATCAACTACTAATGGTGTTGATCTTGTTAACAATACAGGAATGCTAAATAACAATCTTCGTGGTAATAACCAATATCTTTTATATGATCAGGCATCAATGGAAAATTTAGAAAATAAAACATACCCTAAAAAATCCCTTAGTATTGAGATGGGTTATTGGCAATCACTTTCACTTTCTCTAGCTGTTATTGTATTTTCATCATTACTTTCTTTATGTTTGAATAGATATATAAATGTTTTTAGAAATAGATAATATTTATTATTAGATTTAATTTATTTGAAAGTATTTTTTAATTTTAAATTGCTTTTTGATTTACTTTTAGAAACTATTTTTAACATTATATTTTAATATTAATATGATTTTAAATTATATCTATCACCCTTAATTAATAGATATATTAATTATCTTAATTTTTATTTGTATATAATATTATAATTTTCCTTTTGGTTAATTATAAGCCAAATTTTTTACGTGTGCTTTTTGCAATCAGATACGTATTTTTATATCTTTTTTTGGTACGTTGAAAGGATGATTCTTTGCCATCGATAATAAATATATCATATGTTAAGCTATATAATTATTTTCCATATAGATAGTATTTTATTTAATAATATGTTTTTTTAGCTATATATTATACTTTTTTATCGTTATTGCGATTAATATAAAAATTTTGTTCAATAAGTAAGTACGATCGATAAAAAATATGTAAAAAGTACTTTATTTTAAGCGTTTATTTTTGTTTCTTTAACATCTTTTTTTGGGGTTTTTAAAGTCAATTTGTTAACTTTTTCTACTATTTTTAAAAAAGTTCTTCTATTGACCCAAACTCTAGATATAAATTTTTTTAACATAAAGATTTTGTTTTAGCATACCCTCTATTTACATATCTATTTTGATTTTTAGAATAATTATTTTATTTTTTCCTAACCAATATAATATAGCAAAAAACAACAATAATATTATTCAGTATTATTGTTGTTTTTTGCTATATTATATTTTTGATCTAAAGATATAAACATTTTTTTATAAATTATCCCAATAAAAATTTTTATTATTAATTTCCTATACTAAAGTCTACTTACCAGTTTAATCAATTTGTCTAACCCGATTAAAATTATATCGGAGTTTTTATGCTGTACATTCAAAAAACAAAAAATGTAAATTATAAATAAAAACAAGATAATATATTATATTTTCAGATTTTGCACATGAAAATAGACATTCCCCTATCCCCTTTGTAAAATGTAAGCGTTACAACAAACACAACAGGATGACAAGGAATATTTATTCATTTTAGATTGACAAATAAATATCATTTGGTCAAATTATAGATACAAAAGCATATTTTTAACATATTCTTGGTATACCCCAAAAGGGATAATCTAAATAATCTTAAAACAAGGATTTAATTTTACTTGTGTATTAAAAACAGATATTATTATTTATCTTTTATGCATTAAAAAATCAATTAAAAAATTTTCGCAGTATATAAAAAAACAAAGATGCAGAAGTTTTTACCATTAAAAAAATAAAAGTATCATATTTATAAATATGAAGGGAAGCTTAATTTTATCGTCAATGCCGTTCTCCTTGTTTCTTTTAAGGAAGGTCAAGATATATCTAAAGCAAAAGCTTTTATTTGCGTAGATATGGAGCTAAATAATGAATAAATTCTAAATTATTATGCAAATAGGTGGGTAATTGAAACATATTTTAAAACAGCTAAAGTTAATCTTGCTTTGCAGGGATATCGAGTTAGATTAAGCGAAGCTTTAGATCGATACTTAATTTTACAGTTTTTTTTAGCGATTTATTGTATATATACAGGTAATCTTCTAAAGGTATTAATTAAATATCAGGTGAAAGAAGAAGCTGGTCTAATATAGGATATGATTTATATATTAATTTCATATTTTATCATTTGCCAAAAAAGAATTAAGATAGGGGCTAAAGACCTATTGTTATCCATTGAAATAGGTAGCCTAAATCTGCAAATACAGTTACAAAGGATACATATGGTAAAAAAATCCAAAAAGTCTAGTTTTGTTTTTTGGCTATTCATAAATATAATTAAATTTATCATAATAATACAAATATATAAATTCTCTTTTGTATAAAAAAATAATATTTTTATATTATAATCACCTTTGTAAGTTCATTTTTATAAATCCAAAGTTATGTTTTTTTAGCAAGAGCTTGTCCAAAAACACATGGAAAAGGTAGTTCCGGGAACTGACCGAAATCACTAAAAGCTTATAATAACGGCAATTTTCGAATTATGACTAATCGGCTATTTAATATTTCTGGACAAGTTCCAAGTATAGTTTAGATTTATTTTTATAGACCTATTAATATTTTTTATGGTGTTTAATCCAATTAATTACAATTAAAATTTTAAATATATTAAATTATATACTATTTGATGATATTTTATTTTCTTTATAAAATACAAATATTGTATTGAAGTGAATTTATCTTTCGTATTTCTTTATAAAATGTTATTATTTGTTTTTTTATACTTGAATATGTATGTGTACATAAGGTAGTATTTTGGTATAAACATTTTATATATTATATATAAACTTATACTTCTTATACTATTTTAATAGATTTAAAAATTTTACTTATAGAGGTGATTTTTTTTACATGAATATCAGTAAATTTGCTAAATTAAGCAGAATTTCTTTTATTGCGCTTACATCTGCATCTTTATTTTCATCTAGTATTTTTGCTAATGATTCTAGTTCATCATCCGTTGTGTCGGAACCAGCAAGTGTAGGACAAGTAGAATCAGGGGATGATTTCCCGGGAGTAAAACCAGATGTCGAAGAATCAAAATCAGATATAGAGGAAATAGATGAAGTTAAACATGAAGAATTTAAAATTATTTTTGATAGTAATTTGCTTAAAGTTTTAAATTCTCTTTTAATAACTAAAGATCTATCTGGTCAAAGTTCTATAGTTGATCTAGCATTTTTTGGTGAGAGTTTAGAATTTCATATTAAAGACATATTAGAAAAAGAATCTAATTTATATGATATCAATTTTGATCCCATGGAATTTAAGAATTTTCTAATTGATATAGCTAAACAACTTAAAGAGATACAAAATATTGATACATACAGTGATCATGAATTGATTTTTTCAAAGAAAGATTTATCGATAGATAAATATGAATTATATAAAAATCTATTGATTCAAGTTTTTAAACCATATTATAATTGGAAATCGCAGTTTTCTATTATTTCAAAAGATATTTCATCTAAATTGGCTATAGGTCTATTTAGTGCAATTGACCATCGTTCATTTAGTTCAGATACATATGATAGTTTTTTTAAAAAATTGATAAGTAATTTAAGTTTGAATGGATCGGATTTTAAAAATAATAATTCATTAGAAGGCGAATATTTCGGCGGTATTTCTGATGTTGATTTTTCTTCTAAAGAAAAGAATGAAGAATTACTAAATTCAACTATTAGATTGTCTAAATTAGCTAAAGGTGTTTTACCATTTTTGTTAAGTAAGGAAATGAAAAGTGATACGAATAAATATTCTTTTAGAGAACATCTTTTATTTTCTTTGATTTATATTAATTATGAAGATGATTTTATGGCAGATTTCTTTAAATCATTTCATGAAGCACGCAGTAAACGTGAAATTGATAAGAATAATATAGAATATAAACAAGTTTTACATGAAAGTTCAAATTCAATTCAAAAAACTTTATTAGAGAATAGTTTTATACTATTAGCTCTTGATAGGGATAATGAAAATATTCCAGTTTTTCCAAAAATAGAATTAGATGAAAAAATCACGAAAAGTAAGAAGGATGCAAAAAATATGAAAGAACTCGTAACTAAATTAAAAAAAGATCTTTCATTTTTAAAATTTAAATCTAACCGTAGAAAGGATGGATAATAAAAAAATTATATTCATTATTTTATATTTTCAATAATTATTATGTAATCATTTAAAATATACTAAAAATTTGCAAATAAATAATAATTAAAGATATAATTATTATTTATAAACCTCGGTGGTATTAAAACCATCGGGGTTTATTTAGAGTTTTGTTTAAATATCTTTTTATTCGAATTAAATTAATAGTGGACTTGTGCCTAAACTTTAAATATATTTTTGCAGTTTATATTGTAGACTTGACCGGAAATATTAATATATCTGATTATTAATGATGTAATTTAAACGCAAAAATTGTTATTATAATATCTTTTAGTTCATTAGATTATGTTCTTAAGCTCTCTTTATATAGATTTTCGGACCAGCTTTATTAATTATTTAGCTTAGCTGGATATATTATTTTTGTTATATTTTGTTTTATATTTTAAAAAAATATATAGAGGTGCATTATAAAATGTTTATTCGAAGATATCAGCAATTATATAAGTTATCTTTCTTGTTGATGATGTATACTTCTTGTATTGATTTTTCTTCTGCTGTATCGAATGAAGTTGTAAGAGATGAGGGAGGTATCATTAAAACAGATAATTTAGTAACACCTTCTTATTTTATTTCAAAGGAATTTGCTGATAAGATTAAGTTAATTTTAAAGCTAGGTCCAGAAGATAAAGAAATTATCAATCTACAGCATACGCTGACTTTAATGAGAATTTGGATAAATAATACTTTGGATGAGAATACATTTTCGGTGAAATCTGATTTTTTTAATTATGATAAATTTGGAGTTACTTTTACTGATTTTCTTACTATTTTAGCTAGGGGATTAGCATCAGACAGTTTAACAACTGATGTACATAATAATATTAATTTAACCAGTTTTATTAATTCTTTAAAAAATATTAACAATGAAGATAAGAGAATATATAATTTATATGCTGCTATTTTTGTTGATATTTATCATAAATATCAAAGCAAAATATATAATAATTTTACTTTTGAATTAGCTGAACATAAGTTACAATTTTTGGCACAACAAATTGTAAAATCCTTTCAATTGCATGATTTTCAAGCTGTTAATCCTTTAGATCACTTCTTGCACAACTTATCTACTAATATATTTAAAGATCACAATTATTCGATTTATCAAATGCGTTCCAAACTTTCATTTATATTGTCACAACCTACATTAGGCGCCCTTAAAGATGAAGATTTTCAATCTTTAGATGATTTAATATCACTTATGAGTGATAACTATAGATTATGTGATATGGTAAAAGGACTTTTGCCATTACTCATAAACCCTGATATTACTTTAGATGATGATTATTATTGGATTGCTCTACTTTCTTTTACTCGTTCGGATTCCTCTGAGCTTTATTCAGGATTTTTAACATCCTTACATAGATATATAAAGCAGGAGATTGATGAAAGTATAAATAATGATTTAAGACCAGTTATTTTTAATGAAAAAGCAACTTATGATGAATTTAATTTATATAACATACAATTTTTGATATATCTAGCTGAGATATTAAAAACAAAAGATTTGCAACAATCCAATATCGCCACAGATGATTTTCAATCAGATGAAGTTAAATATAGTGAATTTAGTTTTACACAACCTTTAGCTTATATTGATGAAGATCGTTCTTTGTTTAATTTGTTATATTTATATAAATTAATAAACAATGAAGTTAAATATTATCGCGATTTATGGTATACGACAAATAAACAAGGACACAAGATTCGGATTATAAACTTCAATTTATGCCCAGGTGAAGAGCTTAGTATGCAAGCTAGCTTAGATCTTCATTTAAAAATAGATGTTAGGAATACAGACGATACCTTTTTATTATTTAATGATTTAATAGATATAAATACCTAATTCAAATAATATTATAGATATAATCATTTCATTTATATTTAATAAACCATTTTTGATTTGGTATTAATCAACTAGCTTAAATTAATACCAACACATTATTTTCTATGTCTCTATTCAACTGATTTTATTCTGTGTCAAGAAAAGAAAGTTATTAACAGCAGATCGAAGGGCCTATTCCCGTCAATTCAACATTTATCCTAAATCTACAAATACACTTAAAATTATAAATATGGTAAAAAGCCGAAAGTTTAGGTTTGTTTAGAGATCATTTGTAAATATAATTATATTTACAAATGATCTAAATCATTATTATCATGCAAGTTAGAAGACGGATTCTTGATTACCTAAAAATTAAAAATTATGGCCTTATTTTTTTTGCAATTACAGTCATACAAAGTATAATAAGTGATTGTTACTAAGCCTAGTTTTTATATGTAGTTCAGCTACATGAACTTTAGAATATTTTTTATAGCACAATAATTTAATAAACAATCTTAATTTTAAAATATAGATATATTTTTTAATTATAAATTATATTTTTAATGATTAATATCTTGATGAATTATATTTCGATTATCCCTATTTTTATATCTATTTAACATTTTTAATTAATTATTGATAATTTCGGTAATTCCCAAAATGCTTTTTTAAATAGGTAAAGTATTTTGGGAATTATTCCATTAGAATAATTCCGTTTATTATTTATTATTGTTTTTGTTATTACTTAATTATTACTTTGCTTATTACTTTTTTTATGTTTTTTTTGGTTTTTAAAAGGTATAGGCCATTTAAAAATTTGCCAAATATATATCGTTAGAATTATTATAATTATAAAGATAAGTATATAAAAATTGTATTTAGGTATAATTTCAATTAATAATTTATAATACGGATTTAAGATATATCCTATACCGATAAAAGTATTACACCATATTATGGCTCCTATGTAGGCGTATGCTGCAAAAATTCTATAAGGTTTTGCATATATACCTGCTAAGTATGCTGTTAAATGTCTTACGAATGGTATGAAGTAACCAAATAGTAAAAGCCAATTCCCGTGTTTTTTAAACATTTTTCTTGTAATCTCAATCTTTTTTTCGGTAATGAAAATTTTGCTACCTATTTTTTGAATAAGAGGATAGCCGAATTTTCTTCCTAAGGTATAACTGATAGTTACACCACAAATGGAACCAAAGATAGCGCTTATTAAGGTTGGTGCAAAACTTAGTGCTTCGTTAGCTACCATATGTCCTAAAAAAATCATAACAATTTCATCAGGTAGTGGAAATGCAACGATCCCTAAGATAAGAAATAAAGAAATAAAAATGTAAAAATATTCTTCTATAAAAGGCGTTTCCAAGATCTCCTGTAAAAAATTAAGAATAGCTTCTTGCATAAAAAACGCCCTTTCGCTTGATATTTTGCTCCTTTTTTAGCGCTAAGGACATACTTGATGAAAATAGTATGGATTTTATGAACCATCTGTTATTGTATCATATTGTTATAAATAATTTCTATAAAAACTAAAGCCACCCTGCATATAGGTAACTATAAAAATTACCTTAAAAGGGTGGCTTCGGTACGAGCGGGTTACTAAAGAAAAGGAAACATTAAGCCGAGTTCTGTACTCCATGCGGTTAAGCGATACGCTCATATATCTCCCGCGTAGCGAAGTGGCAATCATCTGTCTAGGCATAGCATTACTACTATGCTCAAGCGACCCAACCCGGGATCACTGTGGGCCACAGCTACGTGATTAATCACGAAGATCCTCTATCCGGTCTTGCTCCGAGTGGGGTTTACCTAGCCAACGTGTCTCCACGTTGCTGGTGCGCTCTTACCGCACCGTTGCACCCTTACCTCGTCAAAAAAAAGACGTTTGGCGGTTCTCATTTCTGTGGCACTAGCCTTAGGGTTACCCCCACCGGCCGTTAACCGGCACCCTGACCCTATGGAGCTCGGACTTTCCTCCCGTGAAGCCTTTCGGCTATATCACCGGCGATTGCCTTGTTTCCTCATCTTCATCAAACATGATTATATCAAAGTATTTGTTCAATGAGCAACCAGTTACTTAGATAAGAGCTGATATGAGATTAATTTTAATTAAATCAGATTTTTGTGTTATTTTTTTAATAGATAATTTTTCTTTTCAAATACATATAAAAAAGTTATGATTAAAATGGCTATTTTTTAATTTGTTTATAAAGCTTTTTTATAAAAATGAAAGATTAACACAATATTAAAATAATATTAACACAATATTAACACAATATTAAAATAAGATGAATAAAATATTAAAATAAGATGAATAAAATATTAAAATAAGATGAATAAAATATTAAATAATATTCATAAAGAATCATTTTGCCAAATGTTTAAATTAATTATTTCTAATATTTAATTTATTTTATATATTATTTTACATTCATTATGCTATTTAATCATAATTTGTTAATCCGTGCCGGATATCCCGGCACGTTTATTAATTATTTTACTTTTTTTATGTGGGCTTTTTTACGTGAGGATTTAAGCCTTTGCACCGGTGGCTTTTTCCACTTTGTATATGATTAGCTTTTGTGGCGTGAATTATGACAAGTAGTTTTATTAGTTATTAATTTTAATATTAGTTTTTCTTTTGACAATATCTTGAAATATTAAGCAAAATACCCAATTGAACTAATTTAACGATTAACACTGTACCGCCATAGCTTATGAGTGGTAAGGGGATACCCGTTACAGGAAGTAAGGCGGTTGCTACACCTATGTTACAGATTACTTCTATTGTTAATAGGGATATCAACCCTATAGCTAATAGCATGCCGAATAGATCTTGAGCTTGAAGTGCAATTTTGATCCCTCGAAAAAATAACATACCGAATAAAATAAGGATAAATGATGCACCGATCAAACCTGTTTCTTCGACGATAATGGAAAAAATAAAATCGGTATGTGCTTCAGGTAAATAATCTAATTTTTGAATACCTTTTCCCAGACCAAGGCCTGTAAGTCCACCAGTATTAATAGCTAGCAGTGATTGCAAAGTTTGATAACCATGGCCTAAGGGATCTGATAAAGGATCAAATACACTTATAAGCCGATTTAGGCGATATTCTTTTGCGAAAAAAATTATGACCACGACTGGTAACAAACCAAGACCTAACCACATAATATGTTTCCACATTAATCCAGAACAGAACATAATGATTAGACAGGTTGTTAATAAAATAAGGGCTGTACTAAAATGGGGTTGTAAAATTAATAAAGTGCATGCAACAGCAATAACGCTTAGAGGGGCAATAACAGCTTTCCCAAAAGATGTAATTACCTTTTGTTTTTGGGACATAATAGATGCTATGTAAATTATGAAACCTATCTTTACCATTTCTGATGGTTGGAAAGAAATATCATTACCTAATTCTAACCATCTTTTAGCACCATTAGTTTCTTTACCAAATATTAGGACGGTAATTAGTAGAGCAAAACAGATGATCAAAATATTTCCTAAGTTTTTTTTATAGATTTTGTAGGGTATATTGGCAAAAATGAAAAAAAGGATAATACCTATTAAAGCCAGGAGTGTTTGTTTATAAATTAAACTGTAATTAAAACCTGATGAACCGATATGATAACTTGTGCTAAAGACCATGATAAGCCCAAAGCCCAAAAGGCATAACGTAATTAAGATAAGCCAATAATCAGGTTTGCTTTTTTGCAATCCCATCAACCTCTTTTATCATAATAAAAAATTAAATACTTGTATGGGCGATTTTACACTTATTTTACAACTTAGGACAAGCATAGGCATACTTTTTGTACTTGAATTTTTGTCTTTATGTTATTTTGAGCACATAACTATTTTGAGCACATAACTATTTTGAGCACATAACTATTTTGAGCACATAACTATTTTGAGCACATAACTATTTTGAACACATAACTTTTTTTGGTTATATAGTTTTTATATTATATAATGTTTAAAATAAATCGATATTTCATTTAATATGTGTTTTTTACCTATTATTTGTTTATAATAAGCGCCCGGAAATTTTTATATGGTATACAAAGAACAAAATTTAAATATTTGGGTATATTTTTTGTTCTACCTGTTCTCTGATTGCGTACAGGATTTTGTAGTAGGCACATTTACTGTAGGAAGCGCCATTGTAGAGGAAGGGGTAAAATAAAATGAATGGTGTAAGAGCTCGTTTAAAGCCTATCGATATTTTTAACAAAGATTTTAAACAGGCATTCCGTGGTTACGATAAAATGGAAGTTAATGAATTTTTAGATCAAGTTATCAAATGTTATGAAGATATTTTGCAAGAGAATCAACAATTGAAAGATCAAATGACGAAATTTATTAATGAGTCTAATAAAAAAACAGTTAAACAAAAAAATGCACCGTCTGCAGTTGATACTTTAGAGGTTACAGATAGTGAATTATCTTTGCGTGGTAATAATAATTTAAGTAATACAAATTCTTTCAGAAATACTTTGCCTAATATGGCGAATTCTGGGCGTAGGTATAGGCAAGCACCAGGTGATGATAGTATGCAAAACTTAACCAAACAAATCGAGAAAGTACTTTCTCGATTGGAATATTTGGAAGAGAATTTTGAATATCTTCGTAAACAGATTACTAAATAATTTTTAATCAGCATGCTGATTAAATCCCTACTTATTTTTTTATCATAAGTATCCATACTATAGCTATGGCTTTATAGTTTGTGTGGAAGGAGCCTATGTTAATTGAGTAAAAAAAAGGGTAAGCGTGCTACTCATCCCCAGAAACGGCATCAAAATAATAAAAATTCTCCTAATGACCAAGAAGAATTTGGCGATATGGAGGCAGCTGATGACATGGCTGCCTTTCCGTATACCTCTATACAACAACCAAAAGATGTATTACACCGTAATAAACAAGGGAATGATTTTGATAAAAGGCAAGATGTAGGCTTATCTTTAGGTGTTGCCGGGATAGTGGTTGCTATTTTTTCCTTCTTTGTATGGCCTTTTCTATTTGCTCCTTTGTCAATTTTTCTTGGCGTTTTATCGATAAAACGCCAAGTTACGACAGGATGGTGGGCTATTTTATTAGGATCTTTCACATTTTTACTAGCTATTATTTGGGAGCCACTTCATATTTTGTTTTAATATCTTTGGTTTAATCAACTAAACAGAACCTTGGAAATTATATATAATTATCTTTTAAGGTTCTGTTTAGTTATTATTTTTTTAATTTTTAAAATTTCCTGAATTATACTAAGTGATGTTAGTTATTTTATTAGACCGAACATGATTTTTGTTATAAACTACTTTTATAAACTATTTATGTATCTTTCGTAATTATTTTTTAAACGTTATTTTTAAAAGGTTGGGATATTTCTGCATAATGTAGATTATATAAGAAATTTATTTGCACAAGAAGATGATATATTAAAAGAAGTTTTATATGAACTTAAACAGAAAGATATACCGCCTATGTCCATTCCGGCGGAAGTTGGTCATTTTTTATACATATTACTTAAAATGCTTTCACCAAAAAATGTGTTAGAACTTGGTACCCTAGGTGGATATAGTACTATTTGGTTAGCGCGGGCTTTATCTAGAAATAAAGATAGTCATTTATGGACAGTAGATCTTTCTGTTCAACGTATTGAAATGGCCAAAAAGAACCTTAAAAAAGCAGGTATTGAAGGTGTCACTTACTGTGTAGGATCAGCTGAGGAATGGCTTTATTATTTTCTAGCTCAAGGCAAAAAATTTGATTTCTTTTTTATCGATGCTGATAAGCAGGGTTGTCCATTATATTTAGAATTGGCTTACAAATTAGCTAACAAAGGATCTGTAATCGTTATAGATAATTTATTAAATAAAGCTATTTTTAAGGATGAAGATAAAAGACCTGTATTTGCTAAAACACTCCATGATTTTAATGTTAAAATAGCAAATGATAATCGTTTTATTTCAACTATTCTCCCAATAGGGGATGGTTTAGGATTATTTTATACATTATAATATACAAAGAACATCCTAATATATTAAATAATCTGCAGATCGTATTTTTTCTTTCGGTTAGCACCGTAATCTTTTTTATTTGCAGTTTATTTTTTTCTTATGATCTTCATAATCTTTTTTAGCTTGTCTCATAATTTGAGTTATTTCTAATTTGTGTGATACTGATTTTACAAATTTGTATAGTTTAGGAAATTTTATTTGGAAAGGTTTTTTGTCTTTCTTATTCATTTTGCAAAATTTATCATGTAAATTTGGGAATTTCGTTTTTAACTTCAATAATTTATTTTTAGACCATGAGTGTCCTTTTTCCAATCTCATGAAAATCCAGAATAAAATGGGTTTTGGCCAGCTATATTTCTGAGATAAATAGAATAGACCTGCAATGATTAGAGGTATTCCCGGACCTGGAATACCAGGAAATGAAAGCGTTAGACCGAGCAAGATGCAAATCCAACCTCGAAGTAGAGGACTTTTCATCGAACTAGATGAATTATTGTTTGAAGGTTTTTTCTTCATTGTTATATAATGGCGCTCCTTCATGATTGGTTTTTATCAAATATTTGCCAAGATATCATTCGGATCCCTGAGTCTAGTTTATTTTGCGAATGTGCCATTAAAAAGGTTTTTATTTAGATTTGCTAAAAATAAATACTATAGTTTTTAAATGTCATTTTTTAAAAAAACTAAAAAACTAAATTTTAAATAATAAAATTACCATTCTTAATAAGGGGAGTTTAGCAATTTTTGGAATTAAAAAGAAGCTGAACTTTATAATTAAAGCAGCTTCTTTGAGTTAAAAATTAAATTATAAAATATCAATGAATTATATTTTACAGGGTAGTGGGTTCAAAATCAAGTTTAGGTGTATGTTTGTTATTAATATGTTATAATTTTGGTAATGTTAATTTTATATTAAAATTAACATTAAAATTAATAATATATTGTTTTTGATTAGCTTTTAACATTCTTAAGGTTGCTTACAACGCTTCGCAATAGTATTTTTATTTTTTATGTAAAATTTATTTTTTATTTTGATTTAATTATAAACAATAATTCTTATATTTTAAATTGATCATTTTTTTTATAATTATTCAAAAAACAAATAAATTCTAAACAAATAACACGCAAATAGCAAAAAAATAATAAGCTAATTATTAAGCTATTTAAATGATAGACTTGTCCAGAAATATTAATATAGCCGATTAGTAATGATGTAGTTTAAACATAAAAATAGCCATTATCATCTCTTTTAAGTTCTTTTAATTAGGTTCTTAAACTTTCTTTATAGAGGTTTTGGGACAAGTTCGAGGCAATTATACATAAAATGCCTAAACATATAATTATAAATATTTATATGTTGTCTTATATCGTTAAGGAGGGAGCATTATATTTTGTTCAAGATATTTATCATACAAGATAATTTCAACATAAATACATTGTTAAAAAAAAATATCGAGCAACATGGCTATACAGTTATTATTGCCAATGATTTTTTAAATATCCAGAATCATTTTTGTGATATAAGTCCTGATTTATTGATGATCAATACTAAACTGCCTTTTTTTGATGGACTATACTGGTGTAAAAAAGTTCGTGATGTTTCAGCTTGTCCCATTTTATTTATCGGTGTTGGTGATTGCAAAACATTACAGCTGCAAGCGCTTGAAGCTGGTGCAGATGATTATTTATGTGAGCCATTAGACCATGAGGTTGTCATAGCTAAAATACGTAGTCATTTACGGCGCGTTTATGGAGCATATTCTGTTATGCAAAGGGAACGTGTGTTATTCTATGGTTCGATGGTTCTTTATCCAGAACGTTTTTTGTTGATGGTCGATAAAGAGAAAATAGAATTAAGTAAAAAAGAAATGATGTTATTGGAAATATTGTTTCAGTATTCTTTCCGTATTGTAAGTAGAGAAAGTTTACTATCTAAATTATGGGATGACAAAAAATTTATTGATGAAAATACACTCAATGTGTGTATTACACGTATGCGTAAAAAATTACGATATGTAGGTATGGATGGGTGTATTGAAACAGTTCGTGGTATAGGTTATCGCTTACGTATAAGATGAAGTTTATCTCTCGGGTTATTTTGGCCAATCTTGGAAATGATATTTTAACAAGTTTGAAAAAAGAAAAAGTCTTACAAGAAAAAACAAAAAACAAAAAAAACAAAAAAACAAAAAATAATTTTATAAAAAATTTTGTTATTTTGTAGATGGTATTAGTTTTTGTGTAATACGATACAATAAGCAATGAAATTTATTAATTTAAAAAATTATTTCTTTTTATAGATATTTATGGAACTTGTGCTTTTTTGACCATTTTATGCCAGGTATTTAGCTATCATACTTATATATTTTTTAAATTTTGGTTTATATATTTTTACTTATATATTTTCCTCTTTTTTAGAAATTTTTTTGTTTTTGCTTTTTTATTTGTTAAGTTATGCATTGGTTATGTTATTTTTTGAGATATGTAATTTTAAAACTTGATTCAAAGAAAGGAATAGGTTATATATATGGATTTTTCCCTTTTAAATTATTTTTCTTTGGATGGTTTTTCTTGGGTAAATGTTTTTAAGATCATTTTAATGGATATTGTTTTAGCCGGAGATAACGCTATTGTGATTGCTATTGCGGCAAATAGATTACCGCTTAAACAACGACGTTTTGTTATTTTCTTAGGGACATTTTTTGCTATTGTTTTCCGCGCTGCTTTAACATTTGGTACCGTGGAATTACTGAGTTTACCTTGGTTGAGATTTATAGGTGGTGTTTTGTTATTATTTATTGCTGTTAAATTATTGACCTCGACGGATATTACGTCATCGAATGATTCATCAAATGAGCAAAGCAGTAGAAGTGATCTTTGGAAAGCTATTCAAACAATTTTTATTGCAGATGTTGTTATGAGTTTAGATAACGTATTAGCTATAGCTGCATCAGCTGAAGGTAGTCATTTACTTATTATCATTGGCCTTTTAGTAAGCGTGCCAATTGTGGTCTGGGGTAGTCAGTTAGTATCAAAACTATTACATCGTTTTCCCATTGTCATATATATAGGTACAGCTGTTTTAGGGCATGCAGCTGCTAAAATTATTTTAGAAGAGGAATTTGTAAAGGATTATTTTCAAAGCATAGATCAATTATTCACCTATTTAACATACGTTGTTTTAACTGTATTGCCTGTATTAGTAGGATATTTGTGGCAAAAGCGCAAGTTATCACAAAAAATAAACGAGGACTATGAGCATAAAAAAAATGAAGATGATAATCAAACTGATCAATCTGCGTGATTAATTAAATATTTTTTTATGAAATATGTTTACAAGTTTAAATATTACTTTGTATGCATATTTTTTGTTTTTATTTTTTATATATATTCCATTTTTATATATATTTCATTTTTATATCTATATATGTTAATTTAATATATATAGATATAAAAATGAAATATGTACAAACAACTTAACCTTAAAAAATTTTTAATAATATCTATTATTTTAAAATTAATAAAATGATATAAAAGGATAAACAAGATAATATAAAAGGATAACGAAATATAATATAAAAAGTATAAAAAAATATAAAAATAACTAAATATATAAAATTAATATTAATATATGAAAATATAAAATCCAAAATTAAAATATTATATTAGCAGGAATAATGAACTAGTTCTAGAAAACATAAATATAAACTTTTTTCTTCCTTGAAAGGAGCCGGCGTTTTGGATGTTGTATCATTTGTAGAACACATGTTTTTGGAAGCTCTTGAACGCAAGGCGAGTGATATTCATCTTGAAGCTTTGCCTGGTGGATTTTGTGTTCATTTTCGTATTAATGGTCGTTTATTTCGGGGTTCTCAATTATTTAAGGAAGAATCGAGTAAGGTTATTATGCATTTGAAAGTAATGGGTAATTTGGATATTAGTAAGCGCCATTTACCGCAGGATGGTCATTTTTCACTTAACTTGCGTAGGTATAAAGTTTCATTGCGTATTTCTACCTTGCCAACAGCGCATGGTGAACGTGTTGCTTTGCGTTTGTTGCCTGTTAACCATCATTGGATGTCATGGGGTCAATTAGGTTTATTCAGTGAACAAGCACAACAGTTAGCTCATTGGTTGATGGGTGGAGGTGGTTTGTTAGTTGTCACAGGTCCTACAGGTACAGGGAAGACAACGACGCTTTATATGATGTTAAAACATCTTTATCGCAAAAATTGCAATGTGATTACTTTAGAAGACCCTATTGAACAAATTATTGCTGGTATTAGTCAAGTGCAAATTAATCCCAAAGCGGGCTTAACTTTTTCAGTTATTTTACGCGCTATTTTACGCCAAGATCCTGATAGTATTATGATTGGTGAAATCCGTGATCATGAGACAGCCGATATAGCTATTCGAGCAGCTTTAACAGGTCATTTAGTCTTAACGAGCTTGCATACTGTAGATGCTGTGAGTGTGGTTACGCGTTTGTTAGATATGGGGATTGCTCCATATAAGCTGTCAGCAGCTTTGCGTGGTATTGTGGCACAACGTTTGTTGCGTAAAAATTGTGTGAAATGTCACAATAGTGATATTAAATGTCACCATTGTTTACAAAGTGGTTACCAAGGACGTATTGGTATCTTTGAATTGTTACCTATTGACGAAATATTACAACAATATATTATAAAACAAGCTTCTTTGACCCTGTTTAGACAACATGTAAAAAAAATGGGTATTTTATCATTAGAAAAAATTTTGCAGCTGAAAAATATTCGTATGCAAACCGACAAAACAGAACGAGAGAGGGTGATGATGTCTCTTGGGGCGTTTAAAGCTTAAAAATTGTGCCCATTTAAGTAGATGTTTAGCGAATTTATTAGCTAGTGGGCTGCCTTTACTTACTGCTATTAAGTTGCTACAAGAAGAAGCTTTATTGCCTAATCCTATAGCTCAGAGGACGCTTTTAAATCTTAAACAGGGAAAGTCATTAGCTGAAATCTGGAAACAGGAAAAAATGCCTAAATTGCTTGTTTCTTGGCTTGAGATTGCAGAAGAGCAAGGTGATTATGTTATCAGCTTGGAACAAAGTGCACTTTTTTATCATCATTGTGCTATCCTGAGTGAACAGTTTCAGCGTCTTGTGCGTTATCCTTTTTTTGTATTTTTTATGACATCAATTGTTTTTTTGTGGATTTGGAAAATGATCATGCCTCAATTTGCTAATTTATACAATACATTACAAATATCACCACCTAGTTACTTAGATTTTGTTTTTAATTTCATGCTTGTGTTTCAAATTATGTGTTGGATAATGCCTTTGATTGTATATTTTGCTTACAAAAAAATGCATAAGAGATATCTCTTTTTTCTTTTACAACATACACCTATTATGAAGCAAATAACGAGCACATTTGCTACATATTTTATTGTCCATCAACTAATGATTTCCTTAAAATCTGGTTTACCTATTATGCGCGGATTAGAATTAGCAGCTTCAACAGCCCCTTGGCCTCAGTTAGCGTATGCTATTAATCGCGTTAAAGAGCGTGTTCTACAAGGGAAAGAACTAGCATTGGCTTTTAAGCCTGAAAAACTATTTTTAAGCACCTTATATCATATGACTATTCTAGGTGAAGCCGGTGGATGTTGTGAACAGCTTTGGGAGCATTTAACGAAGTCTACTTTAGAGTCTTTAAAAAACCAAATCAAAAGTATACTTTTATGGTTAGAACCACTTATTTTATGTATTGCAGGATTTGGTGTCGCTATTTTAGTCCTAAGCTGGATGATGCCTTTTATGACCTTGATTGAAGGTATTTAAGGAGATGACCTCTATGTCTAAAAAAGTTATCTATCCTAAAGAAGCGGGTTTTACATTATTAGAAATGCTCGTCGTCTTAGTTATCATGGGTTTACTTTTATCATTAGCGATGCCTAATTTTAAAACAGCAATGGATAAAGCTAATCAACGAGCTGATGATGTGAATCGACAACTGATCGTGGCGCAAATAGATCAGTATATTTTTGAACAAGGAAAAAATCCGCAATCTATAGATGAACTGGTTCAAAAAGGATATTTGCGCGCTAAACCAACTTGTCCTCTAAATAATGGAGAATATATTTTAAGTGTAGATCAGTCTATGACACAGACACCGCAAAATCGGATAAGCTGTAAATGAGAGAGTCAGAACGTGGTACAATGCTGATTGAATCGACGATTAGTCTCACAATTTGTATGTTAATTTTGAGTTTTTATTTAAATATATCTGCTAACATGATCCATAAAGTTTCTTCAATGAAAGCTTTACAAGAAATAACGGCTGCTATTTTAGAAGCCAAATTACATTCCATGGTTCGGCAGTGTAAGGTTACTATTTTGTTAGCTAAAGCAGGTTATATATGGTGTGAAGGTGACTTATTACAAGTATATCATTGGTCAGATACTTATAAATTTGATAGCAACTTCCCTGGTAATAGAATTACCTTTAGCAAAAACGGCATATCTCGCGGAGGTAGTATATATTTATATTTAAATCATAATTATGCCGGTAAGTTAGTAATCAACGTTTCGACAGCTAATATAAACATAATACCTGCTCATATACAATTATGAACAAAGGCCAAAAAGGTTTTTGGTTAATTGATTTTACCATGTCTATTTTTATTTTTAGTACAAGTTTACTTGCTTTTTGGCAACTTAAGATATGGGTACAACAAAAAAACGTGGCTCAACAATTGAGACTAGAAGCTCATTTAACAATGCAAGCTTTTATAGAAGGACAAAGGTATGTTAAAAAAAAGATTCGATACGATACTTTTTCTATATCAAGTAAATGGCATGCTTTTACAACCTATAATTTACTATCCCAAATCGAGGAAAGTGGGGCTAATTTATGGCGTATTACCGTAAAAGTAAATTGGCGCGATCCTTTAGGTATCGAACAAAAATCGATCCTTATATTAGATCTAAAGGATTCCTCTTAAGTGAGGCTATCTTAGCCCTAACAATTATTTGTTTTTTTTTACCTTTTTTTTTGATGATATATCAAACATTTAACAATGATATTTATCATAATACAGTGAAAAATCAAATAATAATGCGTACTTTAAGTAGCTTCCTTGTTTTAAAAGATGAATTGCGCTATGCTAAAGATATAAAATATGTTAATTTACAAAGTATTATTTGTGAATTCCCAAATAATACAAAAGTATCTTATACATTTAAAAATGGACAATTAATCCGTCAAATAGCACATGATTCAGCCAAATTTCAGGGATGGGGAATTATCATTTCTGATATCAAAGACCTTATTTTTCAGCCTTTAACAAAGGGCTTTTTAATTAAATTAACATTACTAGATATAAAGAGACGTATGGACGTACCATTTCAAATGGCTTTTACGATAGGGGGATATACGCTTGCACAAGAGAGCATATTTACCTAATGGTTTCTTCACCCCTATGGTTGGTATATGGACAAGTTTAATTTTTATCAGTTGCTTGACTTTAATAAGTTCATCTTGGTATATAAACCGCTTCATCAACCTCTATATTGAAGGTGATTTTTTGCGATATGCGGCTGAAAATGCTTTAATATACGTCAGATTCCAGACGGGAGATAGATTACCATTTTATAAAAATATCATGAATTATCCCGTTTATATACAAGAAATCACTTTTGCGGATAAACAATACTTCCAAGCAACAGCTTTTGGTAGAAATGGCACTAAACACACTTTATTTAATGAAATAAAATAATAAATAAAAGATATAAAAAGAATTATAAAACAGAATATATGAATTATTTTAAATGAACAGTATTAAAACAAAGAAAATAAAAAATAAAAAATAAAAAGGTGGATGAGGAAAACTGCCCTGTAAATCATTTTTACCTGATCCCATGGTGAAACATCATCTCATTTTAGTTGGTTTTATGGGAAGTGGTAAAAGTACTTTAGCTCCTATTATTGCTAAGAAGATGAAAGCACCACATTTTGATACAGATCAAATATTTGTACAAAATACACAGATGGAGATTTCTGCTTTTTTTAAAAAATATGGAGAAAGTGCGTTCCGATCATTAGAGCAAGAAATACTTTATGAGTTGCTAAAATCACCTACATCGGTGATTGCGACTGGTGGTGGTATGATGATAAACCCTCTTAATAGAAAAAGGATGTATCAGGCAGGATTTATTGTACATCTTCGTGTTCATTGGCCCATTATTCGAGCGCGTCTGGAAAAACAAATTTTGCAACGTCCCATGCTTAAAGGTACGCCTATGCAACAGGAGGCTTTGTTTTGGAAAAGGCTTTCTTATTATGCTAAGGCTGACTATGTTATTGATGCCAGTAAATCACCTAAATTTGTGGCATCTTGTATTATAAGTTGGTGGAGATTGCAAAGATGGTTGTCAAATATACCTAATCCATAGATTTAAATGCCATATACATCTTTTAGATTAAATTTATGAAATGATTTTAATTATTATATTTTTTGGTTAGAATAGTGGTGAGGTGAATAGTATAATGAAATTCCAAGATCTTTTACGTTATTCTATTGAAAGAACAATGCAAAAAAGGGGAGATGTTCATAAAGAACCATTTTCACAAAGATGGTTTGGTATTTTGCCATCTTTATTGCGTTTACAATTCAATAATCTCAAAAAAAAAATTTTAAAATAAATATTTCTAAAGCAAATGCTCATTAAGCAATCCGTGTTTTTTTTAAAATTAAATTAGGATTGCTTTTACTTTTCATTTATGAGACATGTTTCAAAAGTATAATATATGAGATTTTACTTAATTATTGCCATCTGATTTAATTTTAGAAATTAATTAATCAAAATAAAAATTTATTACAACTAATATTGGTATATAAATTAAAATCAGATAATTATAAAAGGAATAATATTTTTTAATTAAACCCCTTTATGCTGTTTAATGGCTTTGAATACGTGATATAAAATCAAATAAAGAAGCGCTGATTATATTTTATTTTTTTTATATTTTTAAAAAAATACTATAACGCTTTTAAAACATGTTTAATTAATAAATTGTACTTTTCGGAAAATGCAGTAAAAAATTGTAAATTCGATTTTGGGAAGGAAAATAGGTATAAAAATAGCCATAATTCCCTTTTCTTTGTAAGTATCCAAAACAAAACACATTTAGTATAAAAAGGATTTCTAATACAAATAATTTACCGCTAAAAGAGGGTTTGAGCAAATGCTTTAAAAAATGGAAGCTATCACCCTATTTTATCAAGCCATTTGTAAATAATATTACACATATGGTAGTTGGAATATTATCTGTACAGAAATATGCATGCAACGTCCTAAAGTAAATTATGAACCCTATTTATCTGGACTTAAAAAACAAACAAGTAAGAAATCCTTTAATTTTAATTTGCCTAGAACTGCCAAGATTTATTTTACAAATTAAGCTCCTGGTAGTGTACATGATTTTAATCTTTATAAAAAATCACATATACCATTATCAGAAAAAGCAACTTTGATAGGTGATTTAGGTTTTAAAGGCCTACACCAATATCATTTGTATGCAAAAATACCGTATCAAAACAGTAAATACAAGGTTTTCAGCCAAGAAGAAAAAGAATATAACCATATTTTATCTCAAGAAAGATCCTTAGTTTAAATAGTTATAGGATGGCCCAAAATATTTAGCTTGTCCAATAACCCATGTTAAAGCGTGTTTAAGAATCTAATTTAATGCACAAAAAGCTATGATAATGGCTATTTTTGTGTTTAAATTCCATAAATAGTGTTAAAATATAAAAAAACGAAGATTTTTGTTTTAGGGATTTTATTAATAGGTTTAATTTGTCATTTTTGTAGTTATAAACAATGAAATTCTATTAAAAGCACCTAACTAATATATATGTAAATTGTCAGAATTTTTAATTTTACTATTTAGCTTGCTTTTTTATCTTCTTTAAATTCTTGGAATTTCCCTAAAGCTAGGTGAGCTTAAACATTGCGCATATTAAATCAAATTGTTCTGGAAATTTTTTAGGATTATTACGATATCTATTAGAAATAATCTTAAATCTTTTTAACCAACCTATAACTCTTTCTACCAATGATCTTTTACGAGAAATTTTTTGATTATATTCCTTTTGTTCCTGAGTCAAATTCTTTAACTTACTTCTTTTATATGGTAAAAGAAATAGCTTTTGTAAGCCCTGAAAGCCTAAATCAGCGATTAAAGTGGCATATTCAGATAACCATGGAATGTACGAATCTTTAAAAAGCTTAAAATCATGTACACTACCAGGTGTGAAATTTGTGGGGCCAATAGAAGCTGTTTCATCACAAATTGCAAGGAAAGACTTCATTGTAGGATACTTTTTTCTTCCATATTCATATTTTTTATTATCTTTTTTTGGTCTTTCTATGCGCATTTCAGTACAATCGAATATAAACAAGCCAAATATGAGAGATGAAAAGTATGGGCTCTGATTTGCAGTATATCTTTTGTATAATACTTTCTTGGCGATACCTTGTATCTTTTGTATGATGTTATTAACCGTGCTTTTACTAATACCAAAAATTTGTGCAATCATTATATTCGTAAGCCCAAGAAAAAAATTATGAAAAAATAAGTATACTTGATTTTCAGGGTCGAGGATATTTTGCCTTCCACCCTTTCTTTTGGTCTTTAAATCTATTTTTCTAACTATATTAAATATTTTTTCGAAGATGATTTTATCTACACCGACAGCAGACATGAATTTACCTTCATCAAATGCTGCTATTTTGGAATATTACATATTCAAGTATTTAAGTTTAGATTTATACATATATGCTTAATCATCTCTTTTAAATATCAAATTTTATAGTAGTATATATCAACAAAAAATCACAATGTTATATTAATATTGTGATTTTTTGTTGATATATTACAATATTAAATTCAAAAATATTAGAAAGAGATAAAATTATTTTATATAAACTTATTTTTTTTGGTATAAACTTAAAAATATTAATAAAATATATGAATTTTGATATATTTTATTGATATTCAAATAATTAAAAAATTAGTATTTATATATCTTAAAAAATATATCAAAGGCAGCTTTATTGTTTATTTTAAGCTTTTTTAATAAAATTTTAAAATTGAAAATAACTACTAATAATCTGCACTAATCGTCTATATTAGCATTCTTGGACAAGTCCAAAGTAGCAGATTTAGATAACCGCGGAATATGTTAATCTTTAAAAAGTTTAAAATTATGCACACTACAAGGTACATAATTTGTGTAGCCAATCAAAGCTGCTTCAGCAAAAATTGCAACGAAAGACTTCATTTTTGGGTCTTTTTTCTTCTTGATTCATATTTTTATTATCTCTTTTTGATCTTTCTATGAACACTTCTTCAGTACAATCAAGGATAACCAAACTAAATATTAGAAATAAAAAATATGCAAACTGATTTACAGAATATCTTTTGGATAATACTTTATTGACGATAACTAGTATCTTTTGTATAATGCTATTAGCAGTGTTTTTACTAATAATAAAAATTTGTGCAATCATCCTATTAGTAAGTCCAAGGAAAAAATAAGTATACTTAATTTTAAGGGTCGGGGATGTCTGGCCTCCCATCTCTTTTTGGTTCTTTAAATCTATTTTTCTAGCCCCCCAATATAATTGTTGCAAAAAAGATATTATAGGAAGATAAACTGCATAATTTGGTTTATAAGATACAATAAGAACTTGTTATTGAATTTAAAATTTATCGATAATATTAAAGTATCAAAAAATATAAGCTAATCCTTAAATTTAGTTTCCCTTTATATTTTATATGTATGTTTAAGTGTCAAATATAATAAAATTATAGTCTAGCCAAATAACAAGCATAGACTATCTGTTTTTTGATTTTTCCATTTATTTTGATTTGCAAATAATAATTATAAATAACAATTATAACATTAAATTGTTATTAAAAACTTTCTATTGTGTTTAAGAATATATGCAGATAATCCTAAATATTTTCAAAAAACCTATACCATGTTCTACAGGTATTCCGCGTCGTGAAAAATTTAAATTGTTTATCGCACTTTCTATGGTTAAAGGTTTGAGTTTGATTCTTTTTATGTATATAATTGCATTAAAATGATACTTAGACATGCCTTGAAATCCAGCATAAGCTATTAAATTCACGAATTCTAGTAGATTAATAGGTAAGTGTTTATACATATTAAAATCATTCATACTACCTTTATAAAAATTTATCAAAATTTTTTTGCTTATGAAAGTAATTATAAGCCAATTTGTATATGTATGTTTCTTCTTCTAGCCAGAAAAATAGGATTTTTGATCTTTTTTAGGTCTTTGTATTTACGTAGCATATATTTGGATCATTTATATAATTACAGTCCAGTAAGCGAGAATATAATACTTGATATATCTTCTATATAATTTGCAGTTCTCCAAGCATTAATTTGATCAACCAAAAAATCAAAAGGGATATTTTCATATGTATAATCTCATCGGATGCTATGAAAGAATAATAATACTTGATTTTCTGAATCTAATTTATTAGGCCTTCCACCTTTATGCTTTTTTTAAGATTTTTTTTAAAATGCATAGACTAAACTTAAAAATGTTGGTTTAATAATTTCTATTGATATTTTAAATACCCCTGAATCTAATGATTATTTTTCTGATATTCTATGTTTATATATTATAAAACTATATTATTCATATTGATTGCTCTTTTTATATTAATATTGCAATTTATTTTAATGATAATATATATTTCTTTAAAAAACAACTTTATTAATTGAGCATGTTTTAAACTCATTATAGTATTTTTTAAAGTATAAAAAAGCTAAAAATAAAATATAATTGGAGCTTTTTTATTTTTAAGCTTTTAAAATAAATATTCAACAACTTTGCTAAATACTATATATTTTTTGTAATTAAATTTATACATATCGTAAAAATTGCATTTATAATTTGTTTAGGATGTAAAAATTGCAAATAGGGGATTATAATTGATGAATCATAGAAATAAGAAATTATGGATTAATTTCCCATTTTTGGTTTTGTTATTTTCACAGACTGTTTTTGTACAGATATCGGAAGGTAAAAATAATTTGATAGGGAGTTCAGATAATAGTCAAAAATCTAATAAATATATTACGGATAATTCACAAGATTCTGATAAAATACAAAGAACTGATGATACTACAGTAGATAGCAATGTTTTAAAGTTTTTAAAATTAGCAGATTCTGGGCTGCAAAAAATACTAAAGTTATATTACGATAATCCTGATGATTATTATAATATGAAAAAACTCATATCTGCTATTAATGATTATCTTAAAAACCAAGGTTTAACGATGATTACATTGGATGATACTTCTCGATTGCGAACATTATTGGACAATAATAAGGAATCTATTATTACAGATAAGCTTGGTAATATTGAAATCCTAAACACTAATAATAGTGATAAATTCCATCAAAATGTTTCAGGGATTAAAGAAGATGCTACTAAAATCAAAAAAAATGATGATAATAGAATATTGCTAGATCTTTTGGCTTTTTTAAGATCAAAAGATTCTAAGGAAATAATGGGCGAATATTACTCTAATCTATCGAATACTGAGATTAAAACTAAAACTTTAAATTATGCAAATAAATATATATCCGAAAAAGGTGTCTCCAAAGATAAATTTGATGATCCGAATAGATTTTTTTCACTCTTAGATGTTAATGAGGAATCAGGTATTTCAAAGGTCAGAGCTGAGATAGCTGATCTTGAAAGCTCAAATCCTGATAATAGTCATCACCCTAATGAAATAACAAATCCTGATAATAGTCACCACCCTAATGAAATAACAAATCCTGATAATAGTCTATTATATAGAAGAAGCAAAAATCCTATTTATACTAGAATATGGCTAGATCTTTTGAATTTTTTAAAATCAAATAATAAAATAATGAACGAATATTACTCTAATCTATCGAATTCTGGTATTAAAACTAAAACCTTAAATGCTGTTAATGAATATATGTCTGAAAAAGGTGTCTCCTGGTCTGTATTTGCTGACCCGGATAGATTTTTTCCAATCTTAGGTATTAATGCGGAATCAGGTATCGCGAACGTAAAAGCTGAGATATCTTATCTTGGAAGTCGAGATCCTGATAGTATGAAATTATATAGCACTGTTTTGGAGTTTTTAAACTCAAACGATTCTAATATACAAAAAACAATAGAAGAATATTACCAAAACCCCAATGCTAAAACTAATGCTGACAACGATGCTAACATCTATATGGAGAAGATCATAGAAGCTCTTAATGCTTATTTTGATAAAAAAGGTTTACAGTCGATTAGATGGAATTCTGCTGTTTATTATTTGCAATCATTATTAGACAGTAGTAGGAAATTAGGTATTAAAAATTTAAAAGATAAGATCTCTTATATTAAAAACCCAAATCCTGAGGATACTGAATTATATAGCACTGTTTTGGGGTTTTTAAGGTCAGAAGATTCTAATATACAAAAAACAATAAACGACTATTACCAAAACCTCAATGCTAAAACTAATGCTAACATCTATATGGAGAAGATCATAGAAGCTCTTAATGCTTATTTTGATAAAAAAGGTTTACAGTCGATTAGATGGAATTCTGCTGTTTATTATTTAAAATCATTATTGGGACCTATTAAGGAATCGGGTATTGAAAATGTATCTTATATGAGCCGAAATTATGATGCTATTAGATTAGATAGAAAGGTTTTAAAGTTTTTAAAATCAAAAGATCCTTATATAAAAACACAAATAGACAAATATTACAAAAAACCCGATGATTCTAATAATATGAAGGAACTCTTAGATGCTTTTAATGCTTCTCAGGAGTCTGAAGGTTTATCGAAGATTACATCGGATGATAATTCCCGATGGAAAACATTATTAGGTACTAATAAGGGATTGAGCATTTTAAATATAAAATCTAAGATCGATTATATTAAAAGCAAAAATCCTAAGGATACTAGATTATATAGCAATGTTTTGAAGTTTTTAAGATCAGAAGATTCTAATATACAAAAAATATTAAAAGACTATTACAACAAACCAGATGATAATATTAATAATCTCAAAAAGGCTATTAATTATTATTTAAAGGAAACATGTTTTTCCGATATTCAATTTGTTGATAATTCTGAATTGAGAAAATTGGTGGGGCATAATAAGGGATTGGGCATTTCAAATATACAAGATGAGATTTTTTATGCAAACGAAGGTATGAAGTATGATCAGAAGAAAAACCTCCAAGATTATGGTCGAATTCTAAGCTTTGTAGATTCTAAAAAAGATTCAGATCTCAAAGATTATTATAAACTTATACAGTCGGTTAACCACGATGAAGTGGAAAAAACTAAAAGTTTAAAAAAAGCTGAGTCAGATGTATTTGAATCTTTCAAGAAATTTTTGTCAGATAAGTATCAAGATATTTATTACATAGGTAATCTAAATAATATTATATCTTTGTTAGGGTATAATTCGGATATGGCCTATAAAAAAATCTCTGAGAGGATTCTTTATACTTATGAAGATATGACAAAGCCTGATATTGAACAAATTTCATTTGATGGATCAATTCATGATTTTTTAACTTCTGATAATCCTGAATATGCAAAGGTTATTAACAATTACTATCTTGACAAGGAAAAGGGAAATTCCCAGGCTCTTAAAAAACTTGTTTCTTACTTTAAAAATAAAGTTGGACGTTATTCTAGTCTAGATATTACTGGTGACTATTCATACTGGCAAAAACTACTAGGAAATGATTTAAAAACTGCTAAGGACCAGGCTGATAAGAATTTGGAAAAATCAATATATGGTGCTCGTATTAACAAGTTATATCTAGAACAAACAGCTGAATTAGAAAAAGAAGAAAGAGAGCAACGTCCTTTTAAAATTATGAATGCCCTATTATATTTATTTTCTATAATTAGCCCAAATAACAATAAATTTACCCCATTAAATTTTAAATGGCCTACTAATACTAATAAGTCTAGACCATTAATTGATAGATCGCCTGGGCATAATATATGTAAACGATCATCAGGGGGGCTTTGTTCATCTGCTAAAAGCAGAAATCCTGGAGAGAGCATTCGAGATCAAAGAAGTTTATTATTGAGGGTTGTCCTAGCACCTTTGGGGTTAGCAGATAAAGTTCGTACGCAATACTCTAAGCTAACTAATTGGATCCGCAAAAAGACACCGAGGAATCATCCTAAACCTACAGTTGAACGTAAATATAGCTATGGAGATACACCTGATCGGGAAAAAGTTCCTGTTTGGTTTAAAATTGCCACGTCACCTGTTGCGGTAGCGAGTAAAGCCCGTGATCAATTAGATAATCTAAAGTTTAAGATTCAGAGGAATCATAATCCTTCTAGATCTCAAACTAGATCTGAGAATACGGTAAGTAGTAGAAATCTTAATCGGGTAACTAATAGGGAATCGGTAGTGAATGGGAATCGAGACCTTAATCGGCTTCAAGTCAGCTCTGGGCTTTCATCATCAATTGCTACTACATCAAATAAAAGGGCTAAGAATAATATATATACTACCCATTAATGCACTAGGCTTTTCCAAAAGATGTACAGGCATATTTTGATAGTTCTTAATTCTAATTTACCATAAAAAAGGGTTGTAAAAATAAAGATTACTTATATCTAATTTTGTATTTAAGTTTTTATGAGTAATTTTTTCTTTTTTATTCTATTATATGTTTTCTGTTCTAAATCTGTTGTTTGAAATTATAGGGAAATAAAAATATAAATAGGCCAAAATATTAATTATATTCAGGTCTGTTTATATTAATTCTGTACATGCCGGAAAATGAAGTAAAAATTAGAAGGATAAAAAACTTTTCCATCTTCTCGATGAATGATAACAACAGCATTATAAATGTTATTAAGCTTTCCTCCATAAAGATATACCCTATAAAGGCCATTTTTGATGGCCCCAACATAGGTATCTGACTTTTTCATATGGGGAGCAAATTCAGTTAGGGATTGCTTAATTCCTTGTGGATAAAAAATGCGATTTGTTTTTAATCCATCAATAACATAACAACCTTTTTTAGCATTTGTGTCAAACATCTATTTTTAAACACACCAAGAATCAATCCAAAAATATATTTTTGGACATAATTAAGGCAATTTATTAATCATATTAACTGCTATATTAATTTCTTTTGTTTTTTCTTTTTTTAGGGACATATCTTTCTGTAGAAAATAGATATATCAAATCAACAGTACGCAGCAGAGCTTGAAGAACAGCATTCCCATAAACTTGTTTGTTATCTTAATGAAGAATAATGAAAACTAGCTCCTTCTATAAAATTAAACGCCAGTGAAGAGGGCTTTATTTTTCTACGGATAGTATCGTCAATTATACAAAAGATTGGTTGGTCATTTTTCTCAGCTTGCGTTTTGATTTCCTCATAAGAAACTTGACGAACTACCCTGTTTAAAAATTCTTAATTTTATTTAAAACTTGAAAGCATATAGATAATGCTTCTTATATCCTGATTATGCAGGCTTTCACGATGAATATATGCCAATGTACCTTTAAAACCGGATTTGTGACTAAACTTTAATTCAGGGTGTATCTAAGACTAATAAAGTGTCTTAAAAGATGTTATTATCACCACTTTAATGATTATATTTTATCGTAAGTGTTAAAATATAAATAAACATGTTTTAATCAGGTGACTAAGTCTTACTTATTTTCCTTTTATGCTTTATTTAATTATTTAGATTTAAATAATTACTAAAATTATATTAATTAAACCTAGCTGATTACTTATGTAAATTTTCTGTATTTTTTAATTTTTATTTTTGGATTTTATATAGATTTTTTGAATTTATCTTTAGATAAATGCTGGACTTGTCCAAGAATACTAATATATCCGATTAGTACAGATTATTTGTAGTTATTGTCAATTTTAAAATTTTATTAAAAAAGCTTAAAATAAACAATAAAGCTGCCTTTGATATATTTTTTAAGATATATAAATACTAATGTTTTAATTATTTGAATATTGATAATTATATATCGAAATGCATACATTTTATTAATATTTTTAAGTTCATGCTAAAAAAAGTTTATATAAAATAATTTTATCTCTTTATAATATTTTTGAATTTAATATTGTAGTATATATCAAAAAAAATCACAATATCAATATAACATTGTGATTTTTTTTGATATATACTACTATAAAATTTGATATTTAAAAGAGAGGATTAAGCATATATGTATAAATCTAAATTTAAATACTTAAATATGGAATATTCCAAAATAGCAGCATTTGATGAAAGCAAATTCATGTCTTCTGTCGGTGTAGATAAAAGCATCTTCGAAAAAATATTTAATATAGTTAGAAAAATAGATTTAAAGACCAAAAGAAAGGGTGGAAGGCAAAATATCCACGACCCTGAAAATCAAGTATACTTATTTTTTTATAATTTTTTTCTTGGGCTTATGAATATAATGATTGCACAAATTTTTGTTATTAGTAAAATCACGGTTAATAACATTATACAAAAGATACAAGGTATAGCCAAAAAAGTATTATCCAAAAGATATCCTGCAAATCAGAGCCCATACTTTTTATCTCTCATATTTGGTTTGTTTATATTCGATTGTACTGAAGTGCGCATAGAAAGACCAAAAAAAGATAATAAAAAATATGAATATGGAAGAAAAAAGTATCCTACAATGAAGTCTTGCCTTGCAATTTGTGCTTAAACAGCTTCTATTGGCCACACAAATTTCTCACCTGGTAGTGTACATGATTTTAATCTTTACAAAAAATCACATATACCATTATCAGAAAAAGCAACTTTGATAGGTGATTTAGGTTTTAAAGGCCTAAATCAATATCATTTGTATGCAAAAATACCGTATCAAAACAGTAAATACAAAGTTTTAAGCCAAGCAGAAAAAGACTATAACCATATTTTATCCCAAGAAAGATCCTTAGTTTGAAGAGTTATAGGATGGCTCAAAATATTCAAGCTGATTGCTAATAGATATCGTAATAAAATTAAAAATTTCTCGAAGCAATTTGATCTAATCTCAGCAATATTCAATCATCATTTATCTTTAAATAAATTCAAAAAATCTATATAAAATCCAAAAATAGAAATTAAAAAATTCAGTCAATTTACATAAGCAGTCAGCTAGGTAAAATTAATATAATTTTAGTAATTATTTAAATCTAAATAATTAGATAGAGCATAAAGGAAAAGTAAGTAAAACTTAGTCCCCTGATTAAAAGATTTTTATTTATATTTTAACGCTTACGATAAAATATAATCATTAAAGTAGTGATAATAATATCTTTTAAGACACTTTATTAGTCTTAAATACACCCTGAATTAAAGTTTAGTCACAAGTCCATCATCAGATAATATTCCATCTACCATATTTGTAATATTTTTTAAAGACGGCTTGGTAAAATAGATTTATAGATTCCACTCTTTAAAAAATTTTCTCAAACCTTCTTTTTGTGGTAAATTATTTTTATTAGACATACTTTTCCTCTCCGCATGTTTTATTTTTGGTACTTATATCTTATACAGAGGAGAAAGGTATGTCTGTTTTTATACCTTTTTTCCTTCTTAAAATCTCATTTTCAACTTTTTACTTCATTTTCCAGTACTTACAGGATAATGGATATTTTTTTTTGGATTCCATTAATAGTGTTAAAACTGTACATGCGAAAAAAGCAAAAAAATTTAAATTATTAATAAAAATAATAAAATATGATTATATTTACAAAGTTTACAATATATTATATTTTAAGATTTTACAAACAAAAATAGACATTCCTCTATCACCTGTGTAGAATATAAGTGTCCTAAAAAAAACCAACATGAGGATAAAGAATGTCTATTAATTGTAGGTTAACAAATAAATCTCATTTGGTCAAATTTTTTCGTAAATTGGGGTTAATATCCCAATTTACTTCATCTGGTTTTAATCATATTTTGCAGATTATTGATGGTATTTTGTCAAAAAATTTTAACGGAACTTTGTCGGATATTCATAAAAAAAGCTTTTATAATAGGTGCCGACAAACGATAAGCCATATGATGACTAATTCAAAATGGGATGAAAAAATACTTATTGACGCCATGAAAAATGTTTCTTATAAAGAATTTATCCATCAAGCTAAGAGAAAAAATAAACCTTACTTTCTGATAATTGACGATACAGTATGCCGTAAGAAAAAGCCATCATTATTAGCTGAACACCCTATGCAAGCAGCAAGTTATCATTATTCTAATTTAGCTCAAAGGAGTGTATATGGTCATTAAGCTATTTTACATACAGATGGTTTAAGCTATCCTATAGAAGTTAAACGTGCTAATAAAACAGAAATCAATAAAATGGATACTTCTTGCAATATCATATCTAGTGCGCCCGAGCCAGATAGTAAAGCATATGTTTGCGTAGATTCCTGGTATATTTCAAAAAAGATCATCGAAACAAGCTTAAAAAAGGATTTAATTTTATAGGTGCATTAAGAATCGATATTGTTATTTGTCCTTTAGGCATTAAAAATCAAATAAAATGTTTTTAAATTTTATAAAAAATACAGATAAAAAAGTTGTTACCATTAAAAAAAAAATTATAGTGTTTATAGATATGAAGGTAATCTTAATTTTATTGACAATGCGTTTGTTCTTATTTTTGTTAAGGAAGGTCAAGATATATCTAAAGCAAAAGCTTTTATTTGCACAGATAGGGAGCTAAGCAATGAAGAAATTCTAAATTATTATTCGAACAGATGGGAAATCGAAACCTATTTTAGAAAAGCTAAAAATTATCTTTCTTTGCAAGTATACCAAGTCATATCCAGCAAAGCTTTAGATAGATACTTAATTTTACAAATGTTTGTAGCGATTTATTGTATACATACAGGTAATGGCAATCTCCTAAAGTGATTACGTAAATATCAGGCTAAAAAAGAAGCTTATCGAATAGAAGATATGATTGATATATTCATTCCATGTTTTAAAGAGATAATATCATATTTAGATATTCCTAAGCATATATCTTTGAAGCTTATTTTATCACGTGCCAAAAAAGGATTAAGAGCAGCACTAAGGGCCTACTGTTATCAATTTCAAGAGGTAGCATAAATCTGCAAATACAATTAAAAAGGATAAATATGGTAAAAAACTAAAAAAGGCTCGGTTTGTTTTTTGGCTATACATAAATATAATTAAATTTATTATCACAATACAAATATATAAATTCTCTTTTTAGATTAATTAAACATAAGGATTCTAAATTACTCTAAAAATAAAAACGCTCTTTTGTATAAACAAATAATGTTCAAACTTAGATTACAATAAACTTTTCAAGTTAATTTTTGAAAATCAAAAATTATGGCCTATTTTTTTTTGCAAGTACATTTAAAATATAAAAAAATGAAGATTTTTGTTGTAGGGATTTTATCAATATTTTTAATTTGACATTTTTGTATTTATAGAAAATCGGATTATATTAAAATTGCTTAACTAATAAATATTTAAATTATCCGAATTTTGAATTTGCATTTATTTAGCTTGCTTCTTTATTTTCTTTAACTTTTTGGAATTTTTCTAAAGCTATTTCCGCATTGAACATTGCACATATTAAATCAAATTGTTTTGGGAATTTTTTAGGCTTATTATGATATCTATTAGCGATAAGTTTGAATTTTTTTAGCCATCCTATAACTCTTTCTACTAAGTCGAGTATGTTTGGTCTGCCCCCTTTTTTATTATTTTTAAAGTCATGTTTTCCCCCATTTTTTACTATAATTAAAAAGTTTGTTTTATCAACGCCTACAGCAGAAATAAATTTCTTTCCAGTGAATGATGCTATTTTCCCATATCCCATATTTATATTTAATATTAGACATATTTATTTACTCTTTTCTTTTAGTGTTAAATTTTATCTTAATAGTAATATATAAATAGGGATTTCTTTTTTAAAATTTTATTTTTTTAATAAATTTTTAAAAATTATAATAAATAACAATTATTTATATTAATCTCCTATGCTGTATTTAGACACAAGTCCGATATATTCAATATAAAGTAATTAAATTAAAATAAAAGTTAAATTATAATATTTTAATCTCAGGACTTTCGTCTATATATATTAATTTTGTATTTGCTTTTATGGTCTTAGGTTAAAACTAGCATATTTATGTGATGTTTGGATATAATTGTAGTTGGATAATGACTTAGCTGTTGGGTGCTGGATATTAGCTTTAAGTTATCATCAGCTCATTTTATGATATTTAATTCTAAACCATTTTATTTTTTATTTTTATATTGAAGTAATCTGGATATAAGGGAAAACCTCTATATGTTTATCTTTATATTAAATTTATAATTTATTATCCCTTTCGTTACTTATTTTATTTTATTTTATTTTGTTTTTTATTTATTAATAAATTGTATAAAATGCATTGAATTATCTGGTATAATTAAAATTCATACAATTTGAATTTTATAAAATTTTTTAATTTTGTTGGTTTCCGCATATTCTTGCTGTTTACAAACTTGTTTTTATTAATGTAATAATATTTATATCTAAATTAATTACAAATTTTAACGACAAGTTTTTTTAGTTAATGAATTTATTTTTAATTCATTAATCATTATTTTCCTTTTTATTATGAATAATAAAGGTTAACTGATCCGTAATTCTGTTAGCATAATATTGTCAATTGTGTTTATCGGCATAAGGAGGACTGAATTTGTTCCATCGACGACAAACGCTTGAAATTAAGATTGGCGAATCACTGACTATTGGTGGTAATGATCGTGTGGTTATGCAGAGTATGTGTACAACGAAAACAGAAGATGTGGAGGCTACTGTTGCGCAAATTAAACGTCTAATAACAGCGGGTTGTCAGCTGGTTCGTTTAGCTGTTCCTAATGAAGAAGCCGCTTTAGCTATTTCATCTATTAAAGAACGTGTGGATGTACCTTTGGTAGCTGATATTCATTTTGATTATAGATTGGCTTGTCAAGCAATTAAAAATGGTATTTCAAAAATAAGGATAAATCCAGGTAATATTGGTAATAGACATAAAGTAGCAGAAGTGGTTTCTTTAGCTAAAGAGTATAATATACCTATTAGAATTGGTGTAAATGCAGGCTCGCTTGAGAAAAAAATTATTCAAAAATATGGTTATCCTACAGCTGATGGGATGCTGGAGAGTGCTTTTTATCATATAAATATTCTTGAACAATTAGGATTTACATCAACTGTTGTATCACTTAAAGCATCCGATGTCATGTTATCAATACAAGCTTATCAAAAAGCTGCTGAAGCATTTAACTATCCGTTACATCTTGGTATTACTGAAGCTGGAACGCCTTTTGCTGGAACGATTAAAAGTGTTGCTGGTATGAGTGTTCTATTAGCCCAGGGTATTGGTTCTACAATACGTGTGTCATTAACTGCTGATCCTGTAGAAGAAATCAAGGTGGGGCGCGAACTTCTTAAATCTTTTGGTCTAGCTGATAATGTACCTACATTGATTGCTTGTCCGACTTGTGGACGTATTGAGATTGATCTGATTAGTTTAGCCAATGAAGTTGAAGAATATCTATCTAATATCCATGTACCTATAAAAGTAGCTGTACTTGGTTGTGCTGTAAACGGACCTGGAGAAGCTAAAGAGGCGGATATTGGGATTGCGGGTGCTCGGGGAGAAGGTTTATTATTTCGTAAAGGTAAAATTGTGCGCAAGATTCCTGAAGGCCAACTTTTAACGACTTTAAAGATGGAGATTGATAAATGGGTTAAGGATTATCAGGATCAAAAAAAATCTTTAGTTGCTACAAAATAAATCCATAATTTAAAAGGACGATAATATTTCTAACTTGCTTGCATAGTTTATAAAAAGAAAACACACGCTATTCATGAGCGAGTTTGTTGCTTGAAAAGAGGTGTGCGATTTGAAAAAACTAGCACTGAGTCTAATTATTGTAGGTGCACTTAACTGGTTATTAGTTGGTGTTTTAGAATGGGATTTAGTATCGGCTATTTTTGGTGGAGAATACTATCGTGAGTCTTCTATTTTGAGTAGAATTATATATGGATTAGTAGGTTTAGCTGGTGTTTATTATACAAGTGTACTTCTAATAGAACGTTCACGTACGCGTAGTACTGACTAATCTACATTAACCGTTTCCTTTATTTATAATTAATTTTTATTATATAAAGGGGACGGTTAATATTGTTTTCATATCTTTTTAGATAATAAAAACAATAAATGTATAATGAATAAATGGATAAAAAAATATTAATTTAAATACATAAATATTACTATTACTTAAGATATGATAGATCTTTTTTGAGGTGATCAATATAACTATTATAGGCTGTACCCTCTCTATGGAAGAGGGAAAATTGATTCTTTCGCCTGCTTACACGCAGTTTTTGCTGTCTAGGGGTGTTTTGCCATGGCTTTATCCATATATCGATGACCTTGTAATTTTGGAGAAAATTTCAGAATATTGTGATGGTTTGCTTTTGACAGGAGGAGGAGATCCTGATCCTGCTTTTTTAGGTGAGGATCCTTTTTTTAATATAAAAAATGTTTATCCTCAAAGAGATCGGATGGAGATAGAGTTAGTTAAGCTTTTTCATAAACAAAAAAAACCTATTTTAGGTATATGCAGGGGTTGTCAAATTTTAAACATTGCTTTGGGTGGTGATATATATCAAGATATTAATGAACAATGTAAAAATGTTTTACAACATAATCAATCTGCAGATAAACATTTACCATGGCATAATATATCTATTTCATCTTCCACGTTACTAGCTAGTTGTTATCCACCCCCAAGACAGCGTGTTAATTCTTTTCACCATCAAGCTATTAAGAAAGTTTCTCCTCTTCTAAAGCCTGTGGCTTTTGCTTCAGATGGGGTTATTGAAGCTGTTGAATCTATTGATAATAATTTCGTTTTAGGTGTACAATGGCACCCGGAATGTTTATATAAGTCCGATTATTCAAAGAAACTTTTTTCTTGTTTTATAGATGCTTGTGAAGAATATTATAGGTTAAGATAATATTTTATAGATATATTTATCTTATTTTGATATAATGAATTTAAATGATAATGTTAAATTGTATATTTATACTAAACCCTTATTAAATAGGGGAGGTTTATTTATGTTAAAGATAAAATCTAGAAAGGTAAGATCCATTTACTATAAGTTTTGTCCCCTTTTTTTTATAATTATATTTCTCTTTATTTGTGGTTGTGATTCCCATCATAAACAAAAACTTTCTTCATCATCAGCTACGAGATTAGATACAGGACAGGTTTTAGAGTTTAAAGGTAATAGTACGAAACAAGTATCATCATCAGGTTCTAGCCATCGCCATCGCCATCCTAATCATAATAAACAGGTCAAAAAAGTACCTGAGATAGCAGTTCCTATTTCTATTCAGGTAGATGGAGATGATAAGCCTTATAATGTGCACAAAGTTTATGTAGCTAAAGGAACAACAATTTACAATGTTGTTTTTAATTTTTTAACAAAGGAAAAATCTCTTAAGGATTTATCCTTAAAAGTTTGTATTAAAACCCCCAGGGGCGAATCTTGTATGCGTTTTAAAAATAGTTTTTTGCAACATATTTCTAATCAGGAAATAGTCAAGAAAGTGGATTTAGCTACTTATCAGAGTGAAATTTCTAGTATTTCTTCTGATCTTAAAAATAATAAAACAAAAGTAGCTGCAGATTTTAAAATAGAAGCAGATCCTATTTTAAAAGAGACAGTAGATCACAATGTTCAAATTGCATGTTACGTGATAAAAGAGAAAGGCTTGTTAGCGGAAAATCAAGCTCCAGATCAAGTTCAAACTCAGAATCAACAAGCTGATAATGAACCTGAATTTTTTGTAGAATTAAAATCCAATATACCATATAATGATAATAATTTAGTTAAAATAAATAATGATAATATAAAGGATAAAATAATTAATCAATCTTCTAATAATAATCCGCAAAACAATAATGAACTTTACAATAAAGATATAAATAAAGATATAAATAAAGATATAAATAAAGATATAAATAAAGATATAAATAAAGATATAAATAAAGATATAAATAAAGATATCAATAAAGATATCAATAAAGATATAAATAAAGATATAAATAAAGATAACAAACCAGAAATTATTCATAGAAGAACTATTAATGCAGAAGTTACAGCATACACATCTCCGTCAGGAGCGCTTACCAGATCTGGTATTCCGGCTAGTGAATCTGTTGTAGCGGGAGATGCTCGTTTTCTCAATAAATATATTTTAATGGATAGCCCTATCGGTCGTCGCCGCGGTTGTATGCGCGTTGGTGATACAGGAGGTAAGATTCATGATAATATATTTGATCTTTACATGGGAGGACCTCATGGGCAAGAGAGGGCAATTGCTTTTGGTAGACGGAGAATGAAAGTATATTTATATGATAACGAAAGAAGTTGTCTTTTAGACCAAGGGAATGTTTTTAAATCTTAGGGCATGAAATTATATATAGCTTATAAATTTGTTTAAAACAAAGCGACAACTATTGTTTTTGTCGCTTTGTTTTTTTATTTAAGTATACATTATGAAATTTACAAACGGATTATCATTGAGCTTGTATAATAACCCATGTTAAAGAGGGTTTAAAAAATTAATTTCATGCATAAAAAGTTATTATCATTGCTATTTTGGTGTTTAAATTACATCCTCATAATCTTTTTGCATAATACGATATAATTTGTTCGATTCTGTAGCAAGTTTTGATAGTAGCAGTATATGTATATTTTGCTCTTTTAAATTAAATAATAAAAAATTCATTTTAAATGTTCTTTATATTTACTTCGTCAAGATTTTATGTATAATGTTTATTATTTTATTATTATAAAATTTTAAATGCCATAAAGATGTAAAGTTATCTTTGACGTTTACTTGTGTTTAATGAACTTATTTTTATATTGAGAATTCATTTTCTAGAAAAAAATATATTTTTGTGATAAAATTTACGCGTATGTTTTTATATCAAAATATTCTTCAGATACATTTAAATGTATATTTTGAGAGTAATCAATTTTGATTTATTTTATTAGTTTATTTTGAAAGGGATGATATTACCGATGCAGGAATCCCTAAAAGGTCTTAAGGACCCTCTTGTAGGTTGCTCGGTTGAGATTCCTAAAGAACCTGAAAGAAATATTTTTAGAGAATGTCGGATACCGATTAAAACTTTGTCAGATGAATATATTTGGTTGCCATCGGATATTTCAAATAATTTTGAGCATTTTATGATGTCTAAATTGCGTTCCTTACATCCTTTGGCCCGACATTTATATGATAAATCATTGGCTAAATTGTATCGGTATCTTTCTTTGCGTTATGGGTATAAATTTTGTTGGGAGCATTTTGATAAAGATGCAGTTATGCATTTTATTGGTAGTTGGTATATTGATTTGGTTTCTCCAACGCCTGTTAGATGCAAGATTTTTCTTAATTGTTTGAAAAATTTTTTTATATGGTTGAAAAGTGAAAATATAGCAACTATTTATGATGACTATAAAAGCGTTTATTCTAGCTTTATTTCTTCGCTGCCCTTATCAATTGAAATTTCTAATTTACTTACTGAGCAATTTAACTTTAAAACGAATCAGTTGTCCAAATTTTATCTATTGGTTTTTATGTTAGATGGGCCGATGATTTTTATCAATCACAAATGGTTAAAGCTGAATATTTATGATATGTGTTCCCATTGGTTTGACTGTGCTTTTTGGTTACATGGGGTTGTTTTACCGGGAGATGAAAAATTCTGCAATTTAATAAAGTTTGATAAACTTTATCCTGTGATTTTATCTAAAAATTATATCTAGTATATTTAGAGCATATTTTGTATATACTTACTTCCTATCAGACTTAATTTAGGGGGCGATTTTGTGTCATTTCTCTTTAGTGGATCTGGTTCTAATAATAAGGATAATATGAAGGATCAACAGCAAAAAGTTAAGGATGCTAAGAAAGATGCAGCAGAAAAATTGATGGCAGAAGTTAGTGAAGAGTTAGGTATTGATGTTGGGAGTAAATCAATTAAAGAAGACAAAGATGATTTTGTCCAACGTATGAAAAAAGCTATCAAGAAACGTACTTGATTTGTAATTATATAGCCAAGGGAAAAGACTTTATTTAATAAGGTTTATTATTTCCTTGGCTTTTTATTGTATCATTTTTTAATTTATTTTTAGATAAAAATATTTGTGTTTATTTTAATAGTAAAACATTAATATTAAAATAAAAAATTCCGAAAAAGGTAAATGATTATTAAATAAATAATAAAAAAATTAAGTAAATAATATGTTAAATTCAAATGAGGTGTTATTCGCTATGAGATGGGATTTACATATTCATTCTTCAGCTTCTGATGGTTCTTTATCGCCAGAAGAAGTCGTTATAAGAGCTTTTTCTTTAGGGTTAGATGGCATAGCTATTACAGACCATGACAATGTTTCGGGTGTGAATTCAGCTCAATTAAAGGGATATGATTTAGGTATTAAAGTTATATCGGGTGTTGAAATAAGTACGCTGTATAAGGATGTTGAAATTCATCTGTTGGGTTATGGGATGAATATAAATGATCATCTTTTTCAATCACGATTGTTAAAGCAACGAACACGAAGAAATGAAAGGAATGGGCTTTTAATACATAAATTAAAAGAATTTGATATAGATATTATTGAAGATATAAATATGTTACAAGAAAAAACCGATATACAAATAGGTCGTTTACATATAGCTAAAGCTATGGTTAAAAGAGGATTTGTAAAAACGGTTCGTGAAGCTTTTGATGTATATATTGGTGCACAAGGTATAGCTTATACCGATGAACCTAAAACTGTTGCTGTGTCTAGGGCTATTGATTGGATTAAAGAGGCTGGAGGGCTTGCTGTTTTAGCACATCCAGGTATCTATAAGGTAGATTGGTACAATGCGGATTGGATATCGCGTTTATGGGGAATTGAAACGAATCATCCTGATCATACTGTAATCATGACCGATGAACTTAAGTTATTTTCTCATGAAAGAGGTTTGTTTGCTACAGCAGGATCTGATTTTCACGGTTTACAAGATGGCAAACCGTTTCATGCCGATATTGGCACTTGTACAGTTGATGAATCTGAATTGAATTTATGCGAAATATTTGATTTGTAGGGTATGGTATTTTTTTTGAAAAAAAACCGAAATACCACTTGCACAAATCATGAAAAGAGAATATAATATGTATTATATTGATTCAAACAATCTTTAGGTTTTAAAAATCGTGGAGCTGTGGTGTAGAGGCCCAACATGCCTGCCTGTCACGCAGGAGATCGCGGGTTCGAATCCCGTCAGCTCCGCCATTTTTTTATTTAATATGTTGTTTTTTGTTTGGGCCCATAGCTCAGTCGGTAGAGCAGTCGGCTCATAACCGATAGGTCACAGGTTCGAGTCCTGTTGGGCCCATTTTTCGTGTGTATATAAATAATTATGATAGAGGATGGTTAGCTCAGGGGGAGAGCGCTTCCTTGACACGGAAGAGGTCGTAGGTTCGATTCCTATACCGTCTATTTTTTTAGTGTTAATTAATAAATTTTGATATTAAAAACATTCTACTATTATAGTGTGTTATAATAATTATAATAGTAGAATGTTTTTTGTTATATTATTTTTTGATTTATTTTTTCGCGGGATTTTTTGAAATCAAAAAATTTATTTGGCATTCATAAAAACACAGTATAATTTCTGTTTTAATATAACCGATATCTATAGATGAGAAATTTTTGGCGATGTCATTAAAAATTTTAGCATCTTCACCTAAAATGTTTTTGATACATTCATGAGCTTCTTTGTCATTGGCAAAATTTGCGTAATTGCTATCTAGGTTAGATGATTCGATATGTTTTACCTTTTGTAAAAGATGAGAATTTACATATGCATTTATTTTTTGTTTTCTAACTAAATTTTTATATAGAAATCTATGAAGATCATCATAAAATTCTTTTGCCGAAAGCTTAGTTTCTAAAGTGTCATAGATCAGACGACTAACTTTTGATCTTGTTGTTTTTTTATGTATCTTTGTATTCGTGTAGGAATGATTTTTATATAAAGGAGTGTATAGAAACCTATGTTTATTAAATCTAAAATAGGTTTCTTTGTTTTTGTTATACTTTGCATTGTAGAAATAATTATCATAGTAATAATTGTCAGATAAATAATTACCATTATAATTATTAGCTAGTATATCTTTTATTTCTATAAATTCTTTTTTAAGTTTCGGTATTTTCATCAGTACTTATCCATACCTTTCATATTTATAACTTATAACCTTGAGTATTTTTTATTTTCCTAATTCGCTTATTAATTTATTTAATAGTAAAATATAGTTTATTATTGATGATAATAAACATTTTTAGCATTTATAATTATAACATCAAAATATTATTATGCCAATAATAATTGTTTAATATCTGTATATTTTATTTAAATCTGTTTAAGTTTATTTTTCATGATTTTATGAACAATAATTTATTATCAAAAAAACTCTTTTTAAAGAGTTTTTTTGATAATTATACCTATAATTGTATAAATTATTAAAAAATTTATTTAATAACAATTTTTTTAATCAATATGATGTATTTTTATATTTTTTTACATATTTGGTTGACGATCTATCAAACAATTAATAACTTCTGCTTTAATATATCCGCTATCACTAGGATGTATATTTTTGGAAATTTCTACAAAAACTTGCATATCTTGACCTAGTATTTGGGATAGACATTTATTAACAGTCCCATTGTGGTTAAATTGAACAAATTCTGCATCTTTTTGTATTGTGATAGCTTGATATGCAATCTTTGGAGGTACATTTATGTTACATATTTTCTTTATATTATTATCCATGCATTTTTTTACATTGTGACAAAATTGATCTGCTGATATTTTGTTTTCAGCAAAATCGCATATGTTGTTACCTATTCTACCAAGCGTCATTGTTTGTATAGGTTTACATCTTTGCACTCTTGACAAAGTTTGTTCTTCAGGGCATTCATTTATAATTTGCGGTTTCTGTTGTATGGTTGGGATGCAACTTTGTTTTTTGATACTTATTGCATTATTATTAGGCAGATTATTTTTAGTTTCTGAAATCTTTTTAAGCTCAAGTCTCAACGCCTCAATGAGATCATCATCGGTTATACTTTGTGTATGTTCCGTAAGGGATTCTTTATTATCTGTCTGTTGAGAGATAGCTGTTAATAAAAGTATATTTAATAAATCAGCATTAGTTGTGTTTTTTTCACTTACAGGAATAGGGTTACTAGGCTGGGGGGGTATTGGAGGAACAGGAACCGGATTTTTAGGTTTTGGATGAGGCTTGTCTTGATTCGGAGGTGTTATATCAGTTGGAGGGGATTGTTTATTATTTGCTATATCAATTTCTATTTTTATGTCTTCTATATCACCGAGATGGAATGTGTCGGGGCATAAATTTCGGAAATTAGTTTTAAGAGATAAATTTATCATATCCTGATCATCAGTATACCAACGATTATGGTAATGTGGTTTTATGATTGATTTTGGTATGCTTATTGTTTTTAATTCAGCTATTGCTTGGGCCATATCTGATAATATTTTTTTATGGTTTTGAATAAAATGAATAATTTCAGTTTGTAAATTTTTATCTTTTGTTAAAGGCATATTAATTACATATTTTTGACCTTGACCCTGTTCTTTTTTCCATGTTATTCCTTTGTTATCTAGTGATTGTGAATTTTGGAAGTGTAATCTTAACTTTTTATTTATTCTACTTAATTTTTTCAGCACGTCAAATAATTCATTTGCCTTAGATGTATCAATATCTTTTTCTGGATCAATTTGCTTTGATCTTAAATCTTCTATGCTAGATTCAAATAAATAAGAATGAGATAAAAACGAATCTATATCACTAGACAAAATAGATCTTTCGCTAGATATACTATCTTCTGATGTTATTGTTGACTGTCGGTTTGTTCTTGCCGTTTTTCTGTTTTCTTCTTTTTGTTGTATTGCTAGGTAACATGTCTGGGTCTTTTTTGTATAATTAGATGGTATATACTTTTCTATGTCTTCTTGGAGATCTGTTTCTTTTAATATTATTTTAAGATTTTTTTTATCATTGAAATTTATGTTAGTATCATCTTGGAGATGATCCCAAGGTTTGTTGGCCGTATTCACATAACTAATACTAGTAGTTATAAAATGCTTTTGGATAGATATTTGTTCGAAATCACTTACTAACATATTTATTTCTGATAATACTTCTCTGAATTTTTCTATTTCATATAAGTATTTAGCTGTAATACAATCGTCATATCCATGAGCAGGGATTTTTAATTTATATCTTGATTCAATACTCGATTTATGTAATTGAATAGTTTGTAAGTGATTGTATTCTTGTGAGTAGTCGAGATCATTTAATTCTTGGCGTATTTTTGATATTTTATTATTGAAATCCTCTAGTTTTGTTTTTATCGCAGTAGCATCAGCTTTATCTTGGATAGATTTATCTGTATCTTCAATAAAGTGTCCTAAATGAAAAGTTAATTTATCACGTATTGATGTTTGGTATTCCACTAGTTTTTTTTGAGTTTGTGATATACGTTCTTTAATAGATATAGTACTTTCGTTTAATGTACTATTGATGTTTGTTGTTTGAGCCTGTGATACAATTATATTATTAGTGCAAACGAATGCACCGCTCATAATAAGTGATGATATTGCGAGTTTTTTCATATTATTTTGCTTTTTATTTGGATCCACTATTTATCACCTCTATTATGTTATTTGCTGCATTTTATTGAAAATTATCTCTTAATTTTATGTTATTATAATTGTAGTGGTTATTTTACATGTATATTTAAACTAAAATATTTTTACATATTATACCACAACATAGGGTTTATAGTTATTCTTTGGAAATCTTTTTTTATTTATGGTTTATGAATATTATTTATTTTTCAATAAATGATCTGTTTATTTTATTTTATTTTTTTTTAATAGTCATACTTATTTTTTTTGTATTTTATATGCATATCTTGTCCGAAAACCATTTTAAAGAGAGTTCAAGAACCTAATCGAAGTCACTACCAGCCATGATATTGTCCGCATTTTTTTGAAATTATAAAGTAAGTGTTAAAATTAAATATATTGCGATGCTGATTCTGGTACAAAATAAAGAGATAAACGCATTTTCCTTCAGTTTGTTTTGTAAAATATATTTAAAACTATTAATAATATATGTTTATCATTGAAATTTTAATATTTATATACTTAAAAATATATAAAAGACATATTTTTTTAATTTTGAGATAAAATTTTAAAAATAACAATCATCTTTCTTGATTTTCTATAGCAGCATTTCCTGAAACGGTTAAGTTTGTTAAGTTATCTCTGGATTTAAAACTAACTATATTATTTATCCATGCGACTTGTCTGGAAATATTCATATGGCTGATTAGTAATGGTCTAATTTAATGCACAAAAATAGCCATTATCATAGTTTTTTGTGCATTAAATTAGATTTTTAAACACTCTTTAACATGGGTTATTGGATAAGCTCATGGGTAATTAAGCAATTGCTTAATTTATTGCCTATATAATAAAGCAAGATAATGATTTCTTAATTATCGAACATGAATCTTGTAGGGTATATAGTTACGCGTGAGAGATTAATAATATTTATAATGCGTCTTTTATTATTTTCTAGGGATATCTATAATTTTTTATATTTTTAAAAAATTAATTATTATTTAGAATCCTGTTATTTAATCCCCATGTAAATTTTTTGGTTTATAGGAGGATTAAAAATAAACTTTATTATTTAACTATAATTTATTTGTTTTTTATCATTTAATTATGTTTTTATCATTAAAAATTAACTTTAATAGATAATAGTATTATATATAAAGTTCAATTAAGTTGTTTTTACTTTCTTTTAAAGAAGAACAAGGGTTTTATTCTCATAAAATGAGTTTTTTTATTTTTATATATGTAGAATTAATTAATTAAATGTAAAATTAAGCAATGCAAAAAGCTGGTCTTATTATTTAAAGAAATAAGTAATTAAAACTTAGTTTTCAAATGAGCTTGTCCAAAAACCCGTGTTACGAATCTAATTGAATACACTCAAAGCTATGATAATGACTATTTTTTGTTTAAATCACATCATCACTAATTGAATGTATTAATATTTCTTTGCAAGATAAATATATAATCTTAAATTGAAAGATATCAATTTATATTTAACAAATATTCAGATTTTCGCTTTTCTTTAATATTGTTTTTTGAATTAAGTTGGTGTATATTGGTTTTATAAAAACAATAAATCATTCATATTTATATATAAATTTTAAATTATATTGATATATTAAATGCATATATTAATAAGTTTAATTTTGATTTTTTAGAGTCAAATCAAAAATGATATTTACATAAGAAAACCTCAGCTGCAATTATTTTTTTACTTATTCAATTATATTGATTTGATATTTTTAGTTTTATTTTTTAACTATTTTAAGCAATTAGTAATTGAGGAATAATAAATAAGACTAATATCAGATATTTTTTTTCGGCATGGAGGTTTCTTATGTTTAAATTAAAGCGTTTATTAATTATTGCTTTAGGTTTAGGCTTGTTTGGATTTTTCGTTTTTCAATTAATAAAAAATAAGGACAAGCTTTTTGGAGATTTGGATTTAGCAGTTAATGAACCTGAGCCTTACATTATTAATATGAAGTCACCGATAGACAATGATCCAATAAATGTAGCGAAAGTTTTAAAACATTATTTTATCAAATCACCTTTATCAGCGGGTGTATCTGTCGATAGTATTAAGGATACACAATTACCTAAAGCTGTTAGATCTTATCGTAATGGGATGCATGAGGGGATAGATTTTTTTCGGGTACCTGATGGTAGGGGTAATGTTCGAGCAGTGACTAAAAGTGATACTGTGATTTCTCCAGGGTATTTTAAGGTTGTGAGGATGGACCGTGATTATAAAGAGCCAGCAACTTCTGAATATCAGCGTATGCTTGATGAAACTTTTGAAGAAAAGATTGATACTTCTAGTAAAAAATATCAAATTATTCTTGATAAATTAAGAGGAAGGTCTGTGTGGTTAAAAAGTAAAGACGGTCGCTTAATATTAAGATATGCACATTTAGATTCTATTAGTTCTAAGATAAAGATAGGTGATATATTAAAACCCGGAACGATTTTAGGAACGGTAGGAAACAGTGGTACTATAGACGGAGTTAATTTTAGAGAGGCAGAAGGTTTGCATTTACATTTTGATATTATTTTAGATAATGCATTTATTTGGACATCTTTTTCACCGCAACAAATACGTGGTATATTAAAAAAAGTTTTAGAAAAAAAATAAGATATATCAATAAAAGATAAAATTTAATTTTATTGACAATGCGGTGTCCTTATTTTTGTTAAGGAAGGTCAAGATATATCTAAAGCAAAAGCTTTTATTTACACAGATATGGAGCTAAGTAATGAAGAAATTCTAAATTATTATTCGAACAGATGGAAAATTGAAACCTATTTTAGAACAGCTCAAAATTATCTTTCTTTGTAAGGATACCAAGTCAGATCTAGCAAAGCTTTAGATCGGTACTTAATTTTACAAATGTTTTTAGCAATGTATTTTATACATAAAGATAATGGTAATCTTCTAAAGGGATTACGTAAATATAAGTCTAAAAAAGAAGCTGATCGAATATAAGATATGATTGATATATTCATTGAATTCTTGACAAAGATAATATCGTATTTAGATATTCCTACACATATATCTGTGAAGCTTATTTTATCACGTGCCAAAAAAAGGATTAAGGCAGCACTAAGTTCCTAATGTTATCAATTTAAAGAGGTAGCCTAAATTTGCAAATACAATTAAAAAGGATAAATATGGTAAAAACCTAAAAAGATTAGGTTTTTTTACCATATATAAATATAATTAAATTCATTATAATAATATAAATATATAGATTCGCTTTTTAGAGCAATTAATCATAAAGCTAATAGATTACTCTAAAAATAAAAACTCTCTTTTGTATAAACAAATAATATTAAAAATTAGATTATAATAAACTTTTCAAGTTAATTTTTGAAAATCAAAAATTATGGTCTATTTTTTTGGCAACAAGTACAGATATAATTTAATTTTTCATAACTAAAAAATGTTAAATTAAACTTACTAATAAAATCACTGCAACAAAATTTACATTTTTTGCTTTTTTCGTAGACATATAATACCCAAAACGCTATACTAATGAAGATAATCAAGCATTAATGATTATTTTCTGTATTTATTTTATAATTTTATTGTATATTTTTATAATTTATAGAGTCATTTATGAATTCGCTGCGAAATAACACGTATCAAGGGGGTGTTATAACTTACATGTATTAGAAAGGTATTTCTGTTCTTATACCTTTTTTCCTTCTTATAATCTAATTTACAATTTTTTATAGCATGTACAGTATAAAAAAATATTTTTTGCTTCTAAATTTTTCTTTGTAAGATTTAAAAAATAACAAAAAGCCAACAATCTATGACTATTCATCTATATTAGCATTTTATTCACACCAAAACTTTTTTAAAATCTATATAATCATTATAAAAACAATTATATTTATATCTAAAATATCATCATCGTAGGGGTGTAATAATTGAAAGATATTAAAACTAAAAAAAACTTAAAAGGAATCTTACTACCTTCATTTTTTATGATAGGAATTACAGCTATTACAAGCAATTGTATATCATCTTTCAACCCATCATTAGCCAATGTTCAATCGGAATTAATGGTATCAGAGGAGGCCAACAATCATATTGATAAATCGCAAAAAGAAGCAGTACATGAAAAAATATTAGCATCAAATACAAAAACAAATGAAGTATATGAAAAAATATTAGCATTAAATACACAAATAAATGCATCATATAAAAAATTAGCAGAAGAATATAAAAAATTATTAGCATTTGAAGTATCAGATGAAGCATATGAAACATTAGTAGAAGAACATGAAAAATTAAATTCAGAATATAAAGAATTAAATTCAGAATATAAAGAATTAATTGTAGCATCATCTCAAGGATCACAAGAAGTAGTTCAAGAAGAATATGAAGAATATGAAGAAGATGCAGAATATGAAGAAGATGCAGAATATGAAGAAGATGCGGAATATGAAGAAGATGAAAAATATACAGTATCATATGATGCACAGGAATATGAATATAAAAAATTAGCAATCGAAGGAAACGCGAGAGAAACAAAACTAAATTCTAAAATTCAAGAAATGAAATTTTCAATTTTACAGGCAAATTTAGATGCAAATCAATTAGTACTTGAAGCCCAAAATATAACAAAAGCAGTACTCGAAGGACAAAAATTATCATTAGATTCAGTAGATGGATTATCAAAGAAATTACGACGACAAGCAGATTTATTAGCAGAAGAAGCAGCAGATTTATTACTAGTAGAAGCAGGTAAATTAGAAGAAGTATTATTATATCAACAAGAAAAAACAAAAGAAGATGACTCATATAGAAAACAACTTATATTAAAAACAAACGCACTACAAGCAGATGAAGCATATGGCACAGAAGTAATAAAATATACAGAAGTGATAGAACTATATGAAAAACTAAAAAAAGAATACGAAGAACTAGAAATATCATCAATAAAAACAGATGAAGAACTAAAGGCATTAAAAGAAAAAGTAGATCAATTACTTAAAAAATTAAGAGAGGAATTACACCCAAAAGCAAATGCAGCATATGAAGCATCGAAAGCAGCTTATGACGAATATATCACAGCATATGAAATATATGAATTAAATACCAAAAGTGCAGGTAAATTAAAAGCATCAGTAGAAAACAAAGGCTTAGCAGAATCATATAAGAATATATATGAAAATATTGAAAAAATGTATAATAAACAAAATCAAAATTAAGTCCATTACTTTTGATTTTCAAAAATTAACTTAAAAAGTTTATTCTAATTTAAGTTTTAATACTATTTATTTATATAAAAGATAATTTAGATATTTTTATTATTATAATAAATTTAATTTTATTAATGTTCTAAAAACAGACCTAAACAGGCTAGGTTTGTTTTTTCCATATTTATCCTTTTGAATTTTCTTTGCAGTTTAGTCTATCTCTTTAAATTGATAACAATAGGACCTTATCTCTGCTTTTAATTCTTTTTTGGCACGTGATAAAATAAGCTTAACAGATATATGTGTAGTGATATATAAATATGGGATTATTATATTTAAATATGAAATGAATATATCAATTATATCTTATATTCGATTAACTTTTTTTATCCTGATATTTACATAATTATTTTAGAAAATTACCATTAATTATATGTATACAGGAATTGTGTCTAAACTTTCATGCAGGGTGTATTTAAGACTAATAAAGTGTCTTAAAAGATGTTATCATCACTACTTTACAATCAATCTCTACAAAAATCTGTAAAAGTAAGGATTAATCTAAAGCTTTGCGTGCTTTGACCTGATATCCTGGAAAAGCAAGATTAACTTTAGTTGTTTTGAAATAGGTTTAAATTATACATCTGTTTGCATAATAATTAATAATATCTTTATTACTTAAATCTTTATCTATATAAATAAAATCTTTTACTTTATCAGAAGATATATCCTGGACTTCCTTAACATAAATAATAACAAAGACCTTTTCACTGTAATTCAGCTTTTCTTCATACCTATACACACGATACTGTTGTTTTCTTCTTTATCAGCACTTGTAACGTCTCAAATATAGTCAAGCTATATGTATGTAACATACACTTAAAAATCAATAGAATGACCATATACACTTCTTTGATCTAGATTAGAATAATGATGATATCCCGCTGCTTGTATAGGGTATTCAGCTGATGATGATGGCTTTGTCTTATGGCATACTGTATCGTCAATTATCAGAAAGTAAGGTTTATTTTTTCTCTTAGCTTGACGAATAAATTCTTCATAAGAGATATTTTTTATAACGTCAACAAGTATTTTTTCATCTTATTTTGAATTAGTCATCATATGTCTTATCTTTGGTCGGCACCTATTATAAAAGCTTTTTTTATGAATATCTGACCAAGTTCCGTTAAAGTTTTGTGACAACATACCATCAATAATCTGCAAAATATGATTAAAAACATATGAAGTAAATTTTTATATTAACCCCAATTTACGAAAAAATTTGACCAAATGAGATTTATTGGTTAACCTACAATTAATAGACATTCTTTATCCTCCTGTTGTGTTTTGTTTTAACACTTACATTCTACACAGGGGATTGAGGAATGTCTATTTTTGTTTGTAAAATCTTAAAATATAATATATTGCAAACTTTGGGAATACAATAACATTTTATTATTTTGATTAATAATTTACATTTTTTTGCTTTTTTTGTATATACGCATACTTAGATATATTTTTATCTTTAATTAATATCACTATACATAAAATTTCGTTTTAAAATAAATACATATCAGCGCTTTAATGATATAAATTGTACTATTTTTATTTACGACTAGGTGATGCATCACCTCTTTTTGGATTAAATGTTCCTATATCATTATCTCCAGATCTTTCTGATTGTTTAGGAGGTGGGGCAGGTTGTGAAGGTTTAGGAGGAGGACTAGATTGTGGTTTTTTATTATTTTCAGGTGAAGGGTTACTTGTGGGTGTTTGAGGATTTTCTGTTCTTGAGTTCATAGAACTTAAAAGCATGGCGGTTACTAGATTATTATTAGTTTTTTTATCCTCCTGTGTTTGTCCAGAATTGACCTGAGTATGTTGATCATTATTTGGGTTTCTATATTCTAGTTTTCCTGGTGTGGTATTTGTGTTAAGTGTAGAGTTATATGAGTAATTTTTGTTAATTGTGTTGGATTTGTATAAACTCACTGAATATTGATTACAAGTTGTTTGAAGTGGCTGAATAGGGGTATCTAATTTACATTTTGGGGTTACTTCATTTTTAGGTTGAATATATACTAGGACTTCGATTGTGTTTTTCATTAGATATAAGTATAATAACTTGAGATTTTCTTCATCAGCAAGTTTGATGTTTTTATTATTTACGACAAATTTTATTTTGTTGTTATTATGATTAATGTATTTTGGAGGGATTTCAATTTTTTTTATTTCATCTATTAACTGATATGTTTTTGCTATTATTTGTTGATATTTTTTAGCCCAGACTAAAAGAGCATTTTCTTCGCAATCTGTTGTTTCTGAATGAAATGTTGTGTTATAAATTAAATTATTTTTAGGATCTATGGACCATTGTATAGGAGTATTTTTTGGCAATGATTTTATTATATATTTAAATTCATTTCTATAATTAGATGTATCTTTTGCCAATGAAGATAATTGCTTTTTAATAGAAGATAATTTGTTTTTTATTTCTAAAGCTTTGTGTTTATCTGTTTTATTGTCTGGTTTTATTTTTTTATTATTTATAAATGAATTTAGCGGTGATATCAATTTGTTTTCTATGTTTATAGAGAATCCGTGTAGGTCTTTTTCGTAAGTTAAAATTTTATCACTTAAAAGTTTGCTATCTATAGTAGTCTTTTGATGTTTTGTCACCTTCTTTTTTGATGCGTATGATATGTTCATATGATTACTCTGAAAAAATAAACTACTTACAAGAAGGGGGCATATTGCGATTATTCTTATATTTCTTTTTATTGTCTTTAGATTCATTATATAAGCACCTCTTGTATATTATTTTATGCGTTTTAAATTGTATATTTTTATTAGTTTAATTATTTTTAGATATTTTTAATTCTTATGTAAAATTTAATTATTTTAATATTTCCGAAACATCAATATAATATATAACTTATATTTTAATTATAACATAGAGTTTTTTTTTGATCTATAATTAAAATACATTTTTTTATGTATTTTTTTGATATATCTAACTCCATAGAATAATTTGTATTTTTGGTATTTATATTTATTTATTATATTTAGGACTTGTCAAGAAATATTAATATAGCCGCTTAGTAATGGTGTAATTTAAACACAAAAATAGCCATTATCATAGCTTTTTTTGCATTAAATTAGGTTCTTAAACACTCTTTAGCGTGGGTTATTGGACAAGCTCTTAGTAAAAGATACCCAATAAATCAAATTAGTAAGATCAAATGAGCTTTTACCAAAAACTATGTAGATTTTAAGGGCCTCATCGAATGCGCTAAAATTCATAATAATGGCTACTTTTTGTTTGAATTCCATTTATTTATTTTTTAAAATAAATACCAAGATATTAATAATATATTTATAAATAAAAAACAGCTTTTATATATCAAAGAATATACAAAGGGCATTATTTGTTTATTGTAAGCTTTTATTAAAATTGTATACATCATAATAATCTTTTCTAATTATCTATATTAGTCTTTTCTTTCACATTTGATTTATGATAATTATAGTCATAAAAATCGAACAAGTACTTAGTGATTATTATCAATAAGTACTTGTTTGATTTTTATTTTATCTATATTTTAGCTCGCTTTAAGAAGGTATGATACGTTCATTTCTTTGGACTAGCGGTGCTTTTAATTTTTTGGCAAGATATTTTGCAAACTCTTGTGCTTTACCTCGATCGCCATGTGTGGCGTTCTTTGGCAATGTTACACGAATTGATTTATTATCATTGAATTTTTCTATACCCATCAACATGCCCATGTATCTTTCTGGTTGTGTTGAGGTCAATTGTAAGTATTCCATTTTTCCCGATTCCATACATTTTATAGTATAAGGGAAAGCGGCTGCTGCATAGTCCCAATTTAATTGTTGTCCTGTGTATTTGAGATTTTGTATGTAACCTTCCAGTATATCGACGATATCATGCAATGTTAATTCTTTGTTGTTTTTATTTTCTAAGATAATCCATGTGCTACGCCCCAAAAAATCACCTCCTGCGATTTTGTTTTCTTAAAAAAATTTTGATTAGCTGATGATTAAGGATTTAATTCATCGCAAGATTAGTTTCGCTGTATTCAAATGAGTATATGTGGAAGAATATAAAATGCCTTGTTAATAGTTTTTTATTAAAGGAGGGAACTTCTTGCGGGAATTTTTATATGATGAATCTGAGGTTGTAAATGTTCGTTTTTTTGGTTTTGCTACAAAAGAAAAATGTTATGATTTAGGTATTGTTTATACTACGATGTTTTTTAATCATCCATTAGTTATTTGTATGCAAACAGGTCGTGTAGCTTTATTAACCAATGATGATATAGAAAACCATAAATATATTAAACATATTTTTGAATTAGAATCACACAAAGAATCGAATGAAATTGTTTCTTTTTTAAAAGGACAATTACCCGAAGCTTCTTTTGTAGCGGAAGTTGAGCTTAATTAATGAGCAACTTTTTTTAATTTCTCCAAAGCGATAAAAACGACGTTTTAGAAAGATCGTTTTTATTGCTTTTTTTATTTCTGTTTTTTGTTATTTATTTTTTTGATTGGAATTGCGTATAAATTATGTCTAATTTTTAATTAGCGATAACTTTTATTTTTTTTAAATCAGGGTCTTGCATACCTTGGACAGGATATCTTTCTTTAATGTGTGTCGTTATATATTCGATGCTATCCCTATTAATAACTTCTCCTGGGAGTAATACAGGTATTCCGGGCGGGTATATCGTAATTGTTTCAGCTATGATGTGTCCTTCAGCCTCCGATAGAGGTATACTATGTGCATGTTTATAAAACGCCTCACGAGGTGAGATCATAAGTTTGGGGATCTTAGGAATGGGGATATGTTTGATTAATTTTTCTTTGCTCTTTGCTATAAATTTTTCAGCTAAATCTTTTAAACTTGTGACTAATGCTGCAATAGTGGTTTTTGTATCTGCCCAAGTGATAATAAAGAGCAAATTATCACGATCGCTCATTTCGACTTCTATCTTGTGATTTTGGCGTAACCATCTTTCAGCTTCTATACCTGTTATCGTTAATTTGTGCAAATTTACGAGTAATTTTGTTTCATCAAGCTCAAAAGCTGCTTGTCCGTCTAAACTGCTCTTATCCATACAGCAAAGTCCATCTATTTGTTGTATCATTATACGCGCTTGACGTGCTAACTTAAGTGCTTTAGCAAGTAAACTTGTGCCTTTTAATGCTAAGTGTTGTCTAGCGCAGTCTAATGAAGCCATTAAAATATATGAAGTGGATGTTGTGGTCAACATACTCATTGTTGTTTGCACTTTGTAGTGATTTATTCTTTTATGTCGTATATTTAATAAAGAACTTTGTGTTAATGAACCACCCAATTTGTGTAAACTTGTTGCTGCCATATCCACATTCGCTTCCATTGAAGAGCATGGTAGATCAGGATGAAAATGGATGTGTGCTCCGTGAGCTTCATCCACGAGGACTAAGATGCCTTTTTTATGTGCACATTTGGTGATTTCTTTGATATTTCCAGCCACGCCGTAATATGTAGGGTGCACGAGGATAATTGCTTTAGCATCAGGATGCTTGTTCATGGTTTCTTCTGCTTGAGCTAAACTTATGCCATGGGCTATACCGAAGCGCGGATCGATGTTTGGTGATACGAAGATAGGATAGCTACCACTTAAAATTATGGCTGATAAAATTGACTTATGAACGTTACGCGGTAAAATGATTTTATCGCCTGGTTGGCAGACAGAAAGGATCATGGTTATAATCGCGCCGCTAGTACCTTGTACGGAAAAAAACGAAGAATCTGCTTTAAACGCATCAGCCGCTAATGCTTGTGCATGAGCTATTGCTCCTTCTGGTTTATGCAAGTCATCAAGAGGCGCGATATTTATTAAATCTATTTCAGCTACTTGTTTGCTCAGAAAATGGCGAAAACCTGGATGCATACCGGCACCTTTTTTGTGTCCGGGAATATGGAAAGGAATTGTTTTTTTTTGGGCGTATGTTAGCAGATGAGTGAAGAGTGGTGTTTCTTTTTGCACACTCACATTTTTTGGAACGGTTCCTTTATGATTGTTGTCTGATGATATTACTTTATGGTCAATGCTCGCAGTCGTTGTGAGTGCCTCTTCCTTCATGCTATATAGGCACATCCTTCCAAGTTGTTATATGGATCACTCTCTATAATTGTTTCTAATTAAAAAATAAGCCAATCGCATTATAGCTATTTATGGTAGTTAAAAGCAATATCTTATGTTTGGATTCTTGTTGATATATTTTCTTTTTCAAAGTTTTTAAAGGATTGTTTGCTTATTTTTGCAATTACTAGCAATGTGCTAATCATCTTGTATCAAGGGTTTACCTAGCTTCTTTCGGGGTAATCCTTTTGTTACTGCCATATATCAAGTGCTGACGGTTTTCCTTTTTCCTGTGCATCATTTTTTACATGTTTTACTAAGACAATTTACATGTTTTACTAAGACAAATGGAAGGAAGGGTGCTGATCTATAAAAAATATGGTCAAGACCAAAGTTGATTTTAATTTGGTTAACGATAAAGAAGTGTTGCATCGCTTAATTGATGATGAATTGATGTTGCTTCATGAGGCTTTAGCAGCAAATGATCAAGAACGTGTGGCGAGTTGTAAAGATCGTTTACTACAATTACATGCGTTAATGCAGAAATAAATAACTTAATTTTTTTGTGTAACAGCCTTTTAATATATAATAGGATGACTTTATCGCGCCTTTCTAAGGCGCTTTTTATTCATTTTTTTAAAGAGGGGGATCTTTAGATGAACATAGGTTGTCATGTTAGTGTTAGTAAAGGTTTTTTACAAGCAGCTAAAAAAGCTCATTCATTAGGAGCTACTGCTTTTCAGGTTTTTAGCAAAAATCCCCGTGGTTTAAGGCCAAAGAAACTTAATCACGAAGATGCGGATTCAGGGAGAAATTTTTGTTCAGAGCATCACTTGACGGTAGTTATACATACGCCTTATATAACAAATCTATCGACGCCTAAAGCTGATTTACAGGAAGTTACAGTAAGATCGATATCAGAAGATCTTAGCATTACGAAAGCTTATGGTGGGCTGGGTGCTGTGGTTCATTGCGGCAAGCATGTGGGTGAAGGTGTTGAGGAAGGCAAACGGCGGATGATTATGACCTTGGATTTGATTATCGAGCAGACAAAAAATATGACTGACATGCCATTAATTTTGTTAGAAAATACAGCTGGTCAGGGAACAGAAATTGGTACGACATTAGATGAACTTGCTGAGATAAGAGCTAAGACATGTGATCCGAGGCGGATTGCTTTTTGTTTTGATACCTGTCATGCTTTTGCTGCTGGATTGTGGCAGAAGTCGACTGTTCTGTCTTTAGTGCAAGAAATGAAGCAGAGTGGTTATTTAGATCATTTAGCCGTGATACATTTTAACGATAGTCGGATGCCTTTTTGTAGTAACAAGGACAGACATGCTAAAATTGGTTATGGGGAGATCGGCGTGCATGCGCTTCATGAATTTCTCATTGAAGGTATTTTTGCTGATATACCTTTTATTTTAGAAACACCTGTTTCCGATGAATCGGAATATGCAAAAGAAATAACTTATCTACATCAAATATATGACAAAAAGCACAATGAGCTTTTGCCGGAGGTGCCAATTTATGAATGAATGGTTACTCAGTTTACCTAATGTTTGGGCTTACTTTTTAATAACGGCTTTTTCGATGTTTATTTACTTGACGCTTTTTGCACAACCCTTGGTTTGGTATCGACAACTTATTGTCTTGCTGATCCTGGTTGTAGGGAGTAGCTTAATCTGGTTTCTTCATATTCTTAAATTTCCTGTATTGGCTGTTTTAACCATAACTTTCACTATTATTGTACTTTTCTGGCTACGAAAAATCTTATTCCAAGTTCGTAAGAAATAAATATCTTTGAATAAAGCTAAATGAAGAGCATATTTTTAGCTAAGGGAGTAAAAAAGGATGAAATTAAACTTTCTTGAGATGCTAAGAGCTTGGGTAGAAGTAAAAGTTCTCTTAGAGTTATTACCTCATCAAGATAAAGCGGCGGAGAACACAGAAAAAATGTTTCGTCAGATGTTAAAAGATCAGCATCAAGTTGATGATCTTTTATTTAAAAAAGATATGTCGCATTATCTTGTTTCTGTTTCAAGAGAAGATAATTGGACAGAACATACTTTTACCACCGAAGAAGCTTACAGGCTTTATGATCAATTAAAGAAAGATGAACGTTATCTATCATAATCACTAATTTTATTATGTTTTAAGATAGACGATCTCTGAGATTTTGATTTATTTATTTTTTTACGCAATAGACTTTTTGTTTTAATACGGTCATGGCATGTGGGACAAAGTACTAATCGATGGGGTTGTTTTGTCAATTTTCTTATAACATGATCATCGGTTATAAATATTTTGTCACAAAGAATGCATGTGATATTCAAACACAAAACCCCCTAATACAATTTTAACAAAAATGTCCATAAAATTTGTTATAAATATCCCTTATTCTGAGGATTAATTTGGTTTTATATACTTTGGTTGCTATTGGTTCCAGCCTTCATTTTAGGTTCATTTTTTAGCTTTATTTATAATTTTCTATCTTTTTATGATAGCACATTTTATATGATCAAACACGCGATACAAAGCTAATCTTAATTCAAAATTGCATAATTATCACTAATTATAAAATAATTAGATATTTAAAGCGACAATATTTATTAAAATGCTTTATTAACCCGATTTATTAAAACTATTTTAAGTATAATATTTAAATTAATTTATAGTGAGGTGTTTTGAGGCATGTTTAAAGTACATACGTTTGTTTTAGGACCGATTGAAACGAATGCTTATCTTATCTTGAATAAAGAAAAACAGAAGGCGATTGTTATTGATCCTGGTATGAACCCTGGAATGTTACTTGATAAGCTTAAACAGGATAGGATCGATGTGGAAGCTATTTTATTAACCCATGCTCATTTTGATCATATAGCTGGTTTAGATCAATTGTGCGAAGCGACAAATGCCCCTGTATACGTACATGAAGCAGAAGTAGCTTGGTTAAATGATGCTTCGAAAAATGGTTCAGCTGTATTTATAGACGGTGGTGTTTGTTTTCCTGATATTTCACCTTATTTGGTCAAAGATAAACAAACTTTATCACTTCTTGGAACGGAAGTTTATGCTATACATACGCCTGGTCATTCACCAGGTAGTATGACCTACAGGATGGGACATAATGTTTTTTGTGGCGACCTTGTTTTTCAAGGATCTGTCGGTCGGACCGATCTTTATGGCGGAAATGCTCAGCAATTGCAACATTCTTTACAAAACTTACGTGACTTGTTACCATCGGATTGTATTCTTTTCCCTGGTCATGGACCTAATACAAACTGGAAACAAGAAAAAATGACTAATCCGTGGTTTTGAGGAGGTAATTTGCCTGGGTATGAAATCGCATTCTGTCAAGACTTCATTAATTTTTTGGTCATGGCTTTCTTTAATAGCTTCTTATATGCTTCTCTTAGGAGGAGCTATTGTTACCAAAACGAAATCTGGTGAAGGTTGTGGGAATACTTGGCCTTTTTGCCAAGGTGTTTTAATTCCTGATACTTGGTCGAATGAAACAATTTGGGAATATGCGCATCGTATTGTTGCTGGTATTACGAGTATTTGTGTGATTATTTTTATAATTTTAGCATGGAAAAATTTTAAAAAAACACCTTGGGTGCGTTTTTTGTCTATTGCCAGCATTTTTTTTATCTTCTTACAAGGCGCTCTAGGTGCTTTCACAGTCGTCTTACGGGATTCTTTAGCTAAAAATATTTTTTTAGCTTTCCATTTTGGCTTATCACTCGTTGCCTTTGCTAGTGTAGCTTTAATTTTTTTACTTGTTTTCCGTTTAAGTCGTGGTAGTAGTTCTTATATTACGATTGATGATCGCAAAAGTCCGTATCTCAAAAAAATTATTGTGGTATTATTACTATTTATTTACATTGTTGTATATACGGGAGCGCTCGTGCGACATTCAAATGCAGCCCTTGCTTGTGGTACATTTTTTCCTTCTTGTCAAGATGGTTTTTGGTTACCTGATTTAACTACACCGATGGGTATACATAGGTTACATCGTTGGTTAGCGCTTTTATTTTGGAGTTCGTTGTGCGGATTATGCTTATGGTTAAAAAAGATCAAAGCAGATCATCTATTGCAAAGACGTTTTAACTTTGCGCTGATGTTATTTACGATCCAAGCCTTATTAGGTATTTTGATTGTTAAGTTAGATGGGGCTTTATTAATTGCCTTATTACATACAACTTTTGTCGCTATTGGTTTTACTTTTATAGCTGACCTTTACTTTTTTTGCCGGTACACATCTGTTATTAATTCATTGAAATTATATGAAAAGCAAGATAAAATAAGGAGAGCATGATATTTTTTCTTTTAGCTTTATGGAGTGAGGAAATTTTACAAAAATGAAAATGCACGAAGAATGGATGTCTTTAGCGATTCAACTAGCTAAAGCTACGGCAGGTCAAACGGCTCCTAATCCTCAAGTAGGTGCCTTAGTAATTAAAGAAGGACGTTTATTGGTTTCCGGAGTGCATGTACAAGCTGGGCAATCGCATGCAGAGCGGCTTGTATTGGACATTGCTGGGGAACAAGCTAAGGGATCTACGTTGTATGTGACCTTAGAACCATGTATTCACGAAGGTAGGACGCCGCCTTGTGTAGAAGCGATTATTGCTGCTGGTGTTAAGGAAGTTGTCGTCGGTTGTTTAGATCCTGATGAACGTGCTTGCGGTCGTGGTATTACTTATTTAAAGCGGGCTGGGATTAAAGTTATTCAGGGTGTTTTAGCTAATGCTTGTTTTAAGATAAATGAAGGTTATTTTCATCATCGGCGTACTAAATTTCCCTTTGTAACAATGAAAATTGCTTCTACTTTAGATGGTCGTATCGCTTCTATTACAGGAGATAGTTCTTATATTACAGGGATGAGAGCGCGCGCTTATGTACAAAAAATCCGTCAAGCTTCTGATGCTATTTTGACAGGTATTGGAACTGTATTGGCAGATAACCCTCGTTTATATATTCACCAGCATAAAAATAATCAAACGCAGCCTTTACGTGTGATTTTAGATAGCTTTTTACGTGTTCCTATGAATGCTCGTATTTTAAAACAAAAGGAAGCACCTACGTGTATTTTTACAACAAAGATGGCTGATATGCAAAAATATAAAGCATTATCGGACAAGGGTATTGAAATATATATTTTTGATGAAGGTAACAATATATCACCTTCGTTTGTCTTGCGTAAATTAGGTGAAAAAGGCATCATAAATTTGTTGGTCGAAGCGGGTAGCAAAGTTAATGCTAGTTTTCTTCAAGCTGATTTAGTACAACGGATGATCTATTTTATTGCTCCTAAGATTTTAGGTGGCGAACATTCGCTTGTTTCTGTCGGTGGAAAAAATCCGCTTTTTATTAAAGAAGCTTGGTCCCTTAAAGATATACAATTAGAACAGTTAGATGATGACATATGTTTAAGTGGCTATGTTGTTCAGGGTAGCTGAACAAGCAAAAAAAGGGTGTTATCATGTTTACTGGGTTAATTCAACATGTTGGTAAGATAAGTACCAAAGTAAAAGATCGGATATATATTTCTTGTCCGTCTTGGCCGGTAGATTTTGTCTTAGGTGAAAGCATTGCGGTAAATGGGGTCTGTTTAACTGTTGCAGAAACAACAAAAACAGGCTTTGGTCTCGATGTAGGAAGTGTTACAGTTACACAAACAACTGTAGCAGATCTTGGCGTAGGTGCACCTGTTAATTTAGAACGATCATTAGCTGTAGGTGACCGTTTAGGCGGTCACATTGTTCAAGGACATGTTGATGGTAAAATTTTGCTTCTGGAACGTCAACGTAATGATTCATGTTGGCATTTATGTTTTTGTATCCCTAAAGCTAAACGACCTTATTGTATACTTAAGGGATCTATTGCCATCGATGGTGTGAGTTTAACTATTGCTTCGCTCATCGAGCAGTGCCCGAAGCAATATAAAAATATTGTTCGTAATTTTGAGCAATATTTTTTAATATACGTGATGATCATTCCACATACAATGTCTTACACTCAGCTTCGTACGCTCTTACCTGGAGATTTAGCCAACGTAGAATTTGACCTAATGGCAAAATATGCTGAAAATTTTTTTCGTGTTTTTAAAAAGGAATGTGGGGTATGAATTTTGACATTTTCGACGATTGAAACAGCTTTGGAAGTTTTAAAATCAGGTAAGCCTGTCATTGTGATCGATGATGAAGAACGTGAAAATGAAGGCGATTTAGTTGTGCTAGCGGAGTATGCTACAACTTCATTAGTAAATCTCTTTATTACAGAAGCTCGTGGCTTGCTATGTGTGCCGATGACTGCTGAACGTGCTTCAGTTTTAGGTTTATCACCGATGACTTATCACAATAATGATCGTTACGGGACTTCATTTACAGTTTCCGTAGATTCTAAAAATGTAAATACTGGTATTTCTGCTGCCGAACGTTCTCAAACAGTGCTCGATCTCGCTAACCCTGCAAAAGGTAGATTTGATTTTTGTCAGCCAGGACACATTTTCCCACTTATTGCCTGTGAGGGAGGCGTTCTTAGGCGAGCTGGCCATACAGAGGCTGCGGTAGATTTAGCTAAGCTTTGTCAAAAACAACCAGTAGCTATGATTTGTGAAATTTTATGTCCCGATGGTTCCATGGCTCGTCTTGATGATCTGCATAAAATGTCGTTACGTACACAAACGCCGCTCATTATGATTAAAGACCTTATCGCCTATCGTCGTAAAACAGAGAAATTGGTTCATCGTGAAGTTGATGTTAAATTACCTACGAATGCAGGTGATTTCAGGGCTATTGGCTATACGAATCAATTAGATAACAAAGAACATATTGCATTAGTCAAAGGCACTTGGTTAGAGGATGAGCCCATTCTCGTTAGGGTTCATTCTGAATGTTTGACAGGAGATGTATTTCACTCACAAAGATGTGATTGTGGTTTACAATTGGAAGCGGCTATGGAACGGATTGAACGCTCGGGCAAAGGTGTAATCCTTTATATGAGACAAGAAGGTCGTGGTATTGGCTTAATGAACAAGTTGCGCTCTTATAAATTACAAGAAGAAGGCTTAGATACAGTAGAGGCTAATCACCGTCTAGGGTTTCGTGAAGATTTGCGTGAATATGGGATAGGGGCACAAATTTTGAAAGACCTAGGCGTATCTAAAATGCGTCTCTTAACTAATAATCCGCGTAAAATAGCAGGCCTTGGAGGTTACGGACTTGAATTACATGAAGTAGTACCTTTAGAATTACCATCATACCCGCCATCTTTTAAGTATATGGAGACCAAAAAAAAGAAAATGGGTCATCGTTTAAAGTGTTTTAAAATGCCAAAGGAGGTTTAAAATTTGCGCACCTACGAAGGACACCTTCAGGCGCAAGGACTTAAGTTAGCCGTTGTTGTTTCGCGCGTCAACTATTCTATTACTAAAGATCTTTTAGAAGGTGCTTTGCATACATGGAAACAACATGGTGCTAAGGATTGTGACATAAGTGTTTTTTTTGTTCCTGGCTCCCTTGAACTACCCTTCGCGATCAATCATTTAGCAGCCAAAAAAACTTTTTCAGCTTTACTTGCTTTAGGTGTCGTAATTAGAGGTGGAACTTCACATTATGACTTAATTTGTCGTACTGTTACTAATAGCTTAACGGACATAAGTATCAAATATGATGTACCTGTTTTGCAAGGTATATTAACCGTCGAAAATTTACAACAAGCTTTCGAGCGAAGTGGTACAAAACAGGGCAATAAAGGTGCTTCAGCTGCCCAAGCAGCGATTGAACTCGCTAACTGGCAAACGACGATTCTAAAGAGCGAATTATAACAAACATGATTAAATATGTAAAAGGATAGCCCCTTTTATAAAGAGAAGGGTAAACTTCCTCTTAATAAAAGGGGCTTATATATTTTATTAGCAAAAAACAACGAAGACTATCTCTCAATTCCTTATTTTTTGGATACTTTTTTTGTTATAATGTTTAAATAAAGATTATTTTCGTGATCATTTTATTAATGAGTCTTATAAACATTTGACAACTTAAATATTTTAGAATTCATTTATATTATTAATTAGATAAATAATAAATAATAAATAATAAATAAGTCTTTTGATTAGTTGTTTATACTTGATGAAGATTGATAAAGTTTAATTATATAAATAAACATGTTATATAAATCATCAATTTGGCACTTTTATATGGTCTAGATAAAAAGTCATATGTTATATATAAAATCAACTATGTAAAAGGTTGTTTTTTCATAACCTTGCGAAAGGTGGGATGGATTATTTGTGATAAACAAGGATGTTTTAGCTTTTCGTTATAGGCTTAATTTGTATCTCGCTATTGCGCTGATTATTGTGTCATCAATATATTTATTATTTTATAATTTATTTTCTGCAAAAAAAGCTAATTCTGCAGAAAGAGTAAACAGTGTGGTGTCGAATAAAATACTAAATCCAGCTATTTTGCCTACATCAAAGCAAGTTTTTCCACAAAATATAAGTGGTAGTTTGGCTAAGGATGTAAGTGTCTTTGGTGATATTAGTATCTACTTGGGTGAAAACAGAGTATTGCAATTAAAACAATATGATCTTATCCAGATTCTTGAGAGGCACCATGTTCTTTATTTTGATATAAATAAAAGCAAAGATAAAAACCACTTATTTCCTGAAGATATGGACATTGCGGGCGTGATCGATGCTATTAAATATATTGTTAAAAATTCACGACCAGAACTTTTGCGCAATTGGTTAAAAGGTCAAAATATGAATAAACCACCTTATCGTGGTAATTTGAAAGGTGAATACAAAGGTATAAAATATATGATGGCTTTTGAAGATGGCTATATAAAATTATTTTATCCTTTGACTGAGAAAACGAAACAAAACATGAAAAACAAACGCCTTGAAAAGAAATTATAAATAGTTCAATCAGGTAATCAAAAGATATATGGTTTTTTGTAATTGTTCAATTTTTTATTTTGAAATCCCATTTATTTACAACTTAATTCTTTGATATAACGTAATTCTTTGATATAACGTAATTATTTGATATAACTTAATTATTTGATATAACTTAATTATTTTATACAACTTAATTATTTGGCACATTTTTTTTAATATTTTTTATTCTGCCATTCTACTATTTTTGATTCTACTATTTTTGGTTTGATTTTTGTATGTTTTTTAATTTTTAATTTTTTTAATTTTTAATTTTTTTAATTTTTAATTTTTTTAGTTTTTGATTAAATTTAATTTTTCTTTTTGTTTTTTAACTATAGAGGAGGTTTTTATTTTTGGCTTATCGATTATCAGCACATGGTACGTATTTATGGCGTGGCGGCGAGAAATTGCCTGTACGTCGTTCGGAACATTCATTTACGGTTATTCCTACTCATCCTAGTGAATTGACCACGATTGGTCAAATGGAAGGGGTTTTGAGTGTTCAGAGGCTTTTGCCGTATGTATATCATGTTAAAACGGATGATAAAGAAAAATGTGATATTCTAATGGGGCAAATTCGTAAAGGTTATTTGCCTAGTATCGTCTATCATGTATATAAATTAGAAGGTAGTTCAACAACCTTTTTCATTACCGACAAGCTTTTTATCGGGTTTCGTCCTGGTACAGATATTGAGACGATTGAAAGACTTTTTAATTTTTGGAAATTACACCTGATTTCTACAAAACCTGGAGATCCTCCTGTATGCGTTGTTCAGGTGACGATCCAAAGTGGTGTTAATCCGCTTAAAGTTGCTAATTGTTTGATGAAAGAAGATTGCATCGAATATGCTGAACCTAATTTAGTTAATATTATTCGGCCAGCTAGTTCTTTGGCAGATGAACTTTTCCCGAAACGTTGGCATTTGCATGTTAATCGCCGACAAGTAAATCTAGTTAAAGAAGCTTCTATTGACATTACAACAGCTTGGTCTGTTACTAAAGGTAAGCGTGATGTTGTCATCGCTGTTTTAGATGCTGGTTTTAATTTGCAACATCCTGGTTTTCAGGGTAAAGATAAGATTAAACGCATTTCAGATTATGAAATGGATATTAAACCTCCGCAAGGGCATGATTTGGCTATCTGTCATGGCACGGCATGTGCTGCTGCTGCCTTGGCTGAAAAAAATGAACATGGTGTTATTGGTGCGGCTCCGGGTTGTTCTTTTTTGCCTATTACTATGCCTTGGGTTATAGATGACTACAGGCTGATTTCTACGTTTTCAGCTATTGATAACTTGGCTGACGTTATAAGTTGTAGCTGGGGGCCGTCGCCTTCTTATGCTACTTTATGTACGCCTTTGTCCCGTTTGTTCACGCGTTTGGCTAAAGAAGGTGGTCCTTTGGGCAAAGGTTCGGTCATATGCTTTGCGGCGGGTAATGATAATGTACCTTTGTCGGAAAGAAATAATGAACAAGGTTTTCCGTATTTAGATTCCCAAGGCAATCTTCAGACGGCTACTGGTCCTTTATTCAACGGTTTTGCTAATCATCCCGATGTTCTTACCGTTGCAGCTTCAACGAGCTTGGGTAGACATGCTGATTATTCTAATTGGGGCAAGGCGGTCAATGTTTGTGCTCCTGGTAGTAACTTTCACCCTTATGATCGAAGGCAATTTGTCCCTGGTCTGGCTGTTTGGACTTTAGGTAATGAACCTGCCGGCTTTACACCTCGTAGCCATTTTACCCATCGTTGTAGCGGTACTTCCATGGCGGCACCTATTGTTGCTGGTTTAGTCGGTTTAATGCGTTCTGCTAATCCAAACTTAAACGCTAAAGACATAAGACAAATTTTAGAAAAAACAGCTCATAAGTTAGTAGATTCACATCCCGATGTACGCGGTGACCATTATGGTGATTATGATGAATATGGACATAGTTTGTGGTTTGGATATGGACGTGTAAATGCGGGTAAAGCCGTTAAAATGGCGCTTGATCTTTTATAGAGTGTTAAAAAAGAGTATCAAAAAATTGTGTTAAAAGAGTGTTACAAGAGAGCATTAAAAAGTGTATTAAAATATTTTTTCATTAAATTTCGATTTTATTTTTATTTTTTCATTTTTTGCTTCGAGCCGTAGGGTAGAGGTTAAAATATCTTGCGGTTTAATTGTATACCTTGATGGTGGTTTTCATTGACAGACAAGGAAGTGATATGGTAACGTAGGCACGGTGTCTTTTGCAATTCAGAGAGGCTTTTGTGTTTAGGGGGGTGAGGAATATAATGAGGGTCAAGATTATTTTTGCCTGTTCAGAGTGTCAAAGACGAAATTACAATAGTAAGAAAGATAAACGCAAACACCCTGGGCGTATGGCTTTTCGCAAGTATTGTCCTTATTGTAATGCTCATAAAGTCCACCGTGAAACGAAGTAATTTTTACACCACGGGAAGGGAATGGGTGGTTTGATACAACGAAGTCTTAAGGGCATGCGTGATTTTTTTCGCGGCAGTGTTCAAGAATTACGTCGTGTTCGCTGGCCTGGCAAACATGACATGGTTCGTTACACGATTGTTGTTTTTGTTATGGTTGCCATCTTGACCTTTTTTATCTTTTTAGTTGATATTTCTTTTTTAAAGGTAGTGGAATTTATTTTATCATCGTCCTAAAATATCACTTATTAAAATATTTTTGTTTTATGGTTTGTTTGTGCGTCAGAGGAGGGATACGGGTAATTTGTTCCCGATTACGGCATGGAAAAGCATTGGTATGTTGTGCATACTTACTCAGGTTATGAGAACAAGGTAAAGGCCAATTTGGAGAAACGTTTACATTCTATGGAGATGCAGGATAAGATCTTTCGTGTACTTGTTCCTGTTGAAGAAGATATTGAACATAAGAATGGTAAGAAAAAAACTGTTATGCGTAAGGTTTTTCCTGGATATGTACTGGTTGAAATGATCATGACAGATGATTCGTGGTATGTTGTAAGGAATACACCGGGTGTAACTGGTTTTGTTGGTTCTTCAGGAGCTGGTTCAAAGCCGACGCCTCTTATGCCTGATGAAGTTGTTAGTATTCTAAAACAGGTTGGTTTGAAGGAAAAACGCTTTATTACCCGGTTTCAAGTTGGTGATCAGGTTCAATTACGTGAAGGTCCTTTTGCTGGATTTTTAGGTGTGATTGAAGAGATGGATCTTGAGAATGAGAAAGTTAAAGTGCGTGTAAGCTTGTTTGGACGTAATACATTTGTTGAATTGGCTTTCATGCAGGTAGAGGAATTATAGTTTTAGGGAGGTGAATGAAGTGGCTAGTAAATCGATTACCAGGGTAGTTAAGATTCAATTGCCTGCGGGGAAAGCTACGCCAGCACCACCTGTAGGGACAGTTTTGGGACCTACCGGTATTAATTTAATGTCTTTTACAAAGGCTTTTAACGAACAAACAGCGGCCCAAATAGGTTCGATTATTCCAGTTGAGATCACTATTTTTGAGGATCGTTCGTTCACATTTATCATGAAAACACCTCCTGCAGTGGAGATGATTAAGAAAATTGCTGGGATTGAAAAAGGTTCTAGCGTACCTAATAAGGATAAAGTAGCGACGATTACGAAAGAACAAGTTTTAGAAATAGCAAAAAACAAGCTTCCGGACCTTAATACAAAAAATTTAGAAGCTGCTATGCGTATTATCGAGGGTTCGGCTCGTAGTATGGGTGTTGTTGTAACGCAATAGGTTAAGGAGGGGCTTAGCTTTGGCGCAAAAAAGAGGTAAAAAGTATAGAAAAGCTTTAGAATCTGTTGATGTAAAGAAAATCCATGAACCAACAGAAGCATTAAATTTAGTTAAACAAGTGGCATTTGCTACTTTTGATGAAACAGTTGAAGTAGCCTTTCGTCTAGGATTGGATCCTAAACGTGTTGAGCAACAATTGCGTGGATCGGTCGTCTTACCACATGGTATCGGTCGTAAACAAAGCGTTGTGGTTATTGCCAAAGGAGACCAAGCGATCGCTGCTAAAGAAGCTGGCGCTGATTTTGTCGGTGATGACGATATCATTGAACGTATTAAACAGAATTGGCTTGATTTTGATGTCATGGTTGCTACACCTGATATGATGCCAAAGGTAGGGCAATTAGGGCGTATTTTAGGTCCTCGTGGATTGATGCCTAATCCTAAAACAGGTACAGTAACAGCTGATGTTGCTAAAGCTGTTGAGGAGATTAAAGCAGGTAAAATTGAGTATAGGGTTGATAGAACGGGAAATATCCATGTAGGTATGGGTAAGGTTTCTTTTTCTGTTGAGCAGTTGCTTGATAACTTGCGTACTTTAGCTGAAGAACTTGTTAAGGTTAAACCTAGTACTTGTAAAGGTATTTATATGCGGAGTGTAACTGTTACTTCGACAATGGGCCCAGGTGTTCCTGTTGATCCACAAACTCTTTATGCTAGTACTGGTTAAAGGTATTTTTTCATTGAAGGAGGTGGCATGAAATCGTGCGAGCATCTTTAAAAAAGAAACAAGAAGTCGTGGATAACGTGGCTTCCAAGTTTAGCAATAGTGTTTCCGTCATTGCAACGGAATATCGAGGGTTGACTTCACCAGAAACGACTGAACTACGACAAAAGTTACGTGAAGCTGGCGTTGAGTTAAAAGTGGTCAAGAATACGCTTGTTAAGCGAGCAACTGCTGAAGCGGGTATCGAGGGTTTTGATGGTTATCTTTCAGGACCAACGGCACTAGCTTTTTCAAATGGTGATCCTCTTACTCCTATAGGTGTCCTTTATTCTTTTAGTCGTTCACATGAATGTTTAAAAATTAAAGGCGGTATTATGGAAGGTTGTATTGTTGATGGTCGTAAGTTGTCTAAGCTATCGAGCATACCTTCGAAAAAGGTTATGTTGTCTATGCTTTTGTCGTCGATGCAGGGTGCAGTGAGATCATTTGTTTACTTAGTTAAGCAAATAGCGGACAAAAAAGCAGCTGATGAAGCAAAGAGTGAGTAAGTCCGTTGTATGTAAATGTAATAACTTAATAATATAGAACTTTGAATCATTTTAGGAGGGTACCGTTTTGAGTAAGACAAAAATAGAGCAAATTTTAACAGATGTTGGTAATATGACCGTGGTGGAATTAAATGAATTAGTAGAGGCTATGGCAGAAAAGTTTGGTGTTAGTGCTGCTGCGCCGATGGCTATGTCTGGTGGTGCTACAGGGGATGCACAAGCCGAGGAGAAAACAGAATTTGAAGTTATTCTTTCAAGTGTTGGTTCCAGTAAAATTGGTGTGATTAAAGCAGTTCGTACAGCTTTAAACCTTGGCTTAAAAGAAGCTAAAACACTTGTTGATGGTGTACCAGCTTCTGTTGCAACAAAAGTTTCTAAAGATAAAGCTGAAGAATTGAAGAAACAACTTGAAGAAGCAGGCGCAAGCGTCGAAGTAAAATAGTTTAGCTATATTATGGAGCACTATTATACACAAAAACCAACTTCTTCTGATAGAGAGCGTACGATTGTTTTTGAGCTACGCGATGTCAAATGTTCATTTTTAACATCTGATGGTGTTTTTTCAAAACGTCGCATTGATCAGGGAAGCCAATTTTTATTGAACACATTGTGTGAAGAAAAAGTTCCTTCTGGTAACATTTTAGATCTGGGTTGTGGCTATGGTTTTTTAGGTATTGTTTTAGCTATCGTACAACCACAGTGTGAAGTTATTATGGTTGATAGCAATGAACGAGCAACGTCCTTAGCTGCGCAAAATGCTGTGTTTAATAATGTTCAGCAGCGTGTAAATGTTTTAGCTGGTAATGGCTTTATGCCGCTTCCTGCCGCTAAACGTTTTTCGCTGATGGTGTCCAATCCGCCAATTAGAGCTGGTAAAGATTTGCTTTGTTATTGGTTTGCTCAAGCACCTCATTATTTAACGGCAGATGGTTCTTTTTGGCTTGTTTTGCGCAAGAAACAAGGTGCTTTATCATTTAAGAAAATTTTGCAGCGTTTTTTTTCACAAGTTCATTGTGTGGCAAAATATAAAGGTTACTATATTTTTCGAGCAATGAATTGATCATAAGACTGTAATTTTCCCGAGATTTTTTTTTGTTTTAATATGAAAGATAGGGGGAGTTGCATGAGTTTTCATATAATTCCTTGTGGACGTCGTTTTAGACGCAGTTATTCCCGTATTCGTGAAGTATTAGACTTGCCGAATTTGATTGAAATTCAGCAAAAATCGTATCAGTGGTTTCTCGATCAAGGATTACGTGAGATGTTTCAAGATATATCGCCCATTGAAGATTTTACGGGTAATCTGGTACTTGAATTTATCGATTATAATTTAGGTGAACCTAAATACGGTGCAGAAGAATCGAAAGATCGCGATGTTACTTATGCGGCGCCTTTGCGTGTGAAGGTGCGGTTAATTAATAAAGATACTGGTGAGGTTAAAGAGCAAGAGGTATTCATGGGCGACTTTCCATTGATGACAGAAACTGGTACGTTTGTTATCAATGGTGCTGAAAGAGTTATTGTGAGTCAGCTTGTTCGGTCACCTAGTGTTTATTACAGTATGAAGTTGGATAAGAACGGTAACCCCACCTATACGGCAACGGTTATTCCTAATAGAGGTGCTTGGTTGGAGTTTGAAATCGATGCTAAGCATATTTTGTATGCGCGTATTGATCGTACTCGTAAGATTCCGATAACCGTTTTATTGCGTGCACTAGGTTTAGGTAGCGATGCGGCAATTCTCGATGTTTTAGGTGATGACGAATATATCCGCAACACACTAGATAAAGACGGCACGGGTAGTTCTGAAAAAGCCTTAATTGAGATATATGAGCGTTTAAGACCCGGGGAGCCACCTACAGCTGATAGTGCTCGTAGTTTATTAAATGCGCGCTTTTTTGATCCCAAACGTTATGACTTAGCCAATGTTGGCCGTTATAAAATGAATCGTAAACTTCATTTAAAAAATCGGTTACTTAACCAGCGTATAGCTGAGCCTATTTGCGATCCTACAACTGGTGAAGTTATCGTCGAAGCAGGACAAGTATTGGAACGTCGTTGGCTAGATAAGATCATTCCGTTACTTGAAGGCGAAAATAAATTTGGTATGCACGAATTTTCTGTTCGTGGAGGCGTTCCTGAAGATAGTAAAGTTCCTTTACAAATTATTCAGGTATATTCGCGTAGCGATGAAAATAAAATTGTGCGCGTTATCTCAAATGGTGTCGTTGATCCAGAGATTAAATATATAACACCAGCAGATATCATATCTGCAATAAATTATTTTCTTAACTTATTGCATGGGATTGGTTCTGTTGACGATATCGATCACCTTGGTAACCGTCGTTTGCGTTCGGTTGGGGAATTACTTCAAAATCAATTCCGGATTGGTTTATCGAGAATGGAAAGAGTCGTACGTGAGCGTATGTCGATTCAGGACGCGAATGCGATTACACCGCAAGCTTTAATCAACATTCGACCTGTTATTGCTGCTGTCAAAGAATTTTTTGGTAGTAGTCAATTGTCGCAGTTCATGGATCAGACTAATCCCTTAGCCGAATTAACGCATAAGCGACGTTTGTCTGCATTAGGCCCGGGTGGATTAGCCCGTGAACGCGCTGGGTTTGAAGTTCGTGACGTCCATCACTCTCATTATGGTCGTATGTGCCCGATCGAGACGCCCGAGGGTCCGAATATTGGACTTATTAATTCGTTATCTAGTTATGCTCGTATCAATGATTATGGTTTTATCGAGACACCTTATAGGCGCGTTGATCCTGAAACATTTAAGGTAACCGATAGGATAGATTATTTAACAGCTGATGAAGAAGATAATTATTATGTGGCGCAAGCGAATGCTAAGTTAAACGAAGACGGCAGTTTTGGTACCGATTTATTGACCGTTCGTTACCAAGATGAAATTTTAGCTGTTAGCAAGAACCGCGTCGACTATATGGATGTTTCTCCCAAGCAAGTTGTGTCTGTGGCTACGGCTTGCATACCTTTTTTAGAAAATGATGACTCTAATCGTGCTTTAATGGGTTCTAACATGCAGAGACAGGCTGTTCCTTTATTAAAGCCGGAAGCACCTTTTGTTGGTACAGGTATGGAACATATTGCGGCACGTGATTCGGGTGTTCTCATACGCGCTAAACATGCTGGGGTCATTGAAAAAGTTACAGCCGATGTTATTTGTGTGCGTGAGGTTAGTGAAGTCGACGGTCAAGAAGTGGTAGGCGATTTACATACTTATCTTCTGACGAAATTCATGCGTTCCAATCAAGGTACATGCGTCAATCAACGACCGATCGTCAACGTAGGTGATCAGGTAGCTGTAGGGGATGCTTTGGCTGATGGTCCTTCAACAGAAATGGCTGAATTAGCCTTGGGAAGAAACGTTATCGTGGCGTTTATGACTTGGGAAGGCTACAATTATGAAGATGCTATCTTATTAAGCGAGCGTTTAGTTAAAGAGGATGTATATACTTCAATTCATATTGAAGAATATGTTTCTGAGGCACGAGATACCAAATTAGGCCCGGAAGAAATAACGCGCGATATACCTAATGTTGGTGAAGAGGCGTTACAAAATCTTGATGAACGCGGAATTATTCGCATTGGTGCTGAAATTAAATCAGGTGACATTTTAGTAGGAAAATTGACACCCAAAGGTGTAACGGAACTTACCGCAGAAGAACGTTTATTACATGCTATTTTTGGTGAAAAAGCACGTGAAGTTCGTGATACTTCTTTAAGAGTGCCACATGGTCAAGATGGTATCATTGTCGATGTACAAGTGTTTACAAGGGAAAATGGCGATGAACTTTCACCAGGTGTTAACCAATCTGTACGTTGCTATATCGCGCAAAAACGTAAGATATCTGAAGGCGATAAAATGGCGGGACGTCATGGTAATAAAGGTGTTATAGCGCGTATTTTGCCTGAAGAAGATATGCCTTTTATGCCTGATGGTCGAGCTGTGGAAGTTGTCTTAAATCCTCTTGGTGTACCATCAAGGATGAATATAGGGCAAGTTTTAGAAGTTCATTTAGGTATGGCAGCGCGCATTTTAGGCGTCCATATGGCTACACCTGTTTTTGATGGTGCGACGGAAAAAGATGTTTTTGCCTCTTTAGCCGAAGCTAATTTAAGGGAAGATGGTAAAACAGTCCTATACGATGGTCGTACAGGTGAAGAGATGGAAAATCGTGTCACCGTCGGTGTTATGTACATGATTAAACTCGCTCATATGGTTGACGATAAAATTCATGCTCGTTCTACAGGTCCTTATTCACTAGTTACACAGCAACCACTAGGTGGTAAAGCACAATTTGGTGGCCAAAGATTTGGTGAGATGGAAGTGTGGGCACTCGAAGCTTATGGTGCCGCTTATACCTTACAAGAGATTTTAACCGTTAAGTCAGATGACGTTGTTGGTCGTGTAAAAACTTATGAAGCTATCGTCAAGGGTGGTAATGTACCTGAACCCGGTGTTCCAGAATCATTCAAAGTGTTGATTAAAGAACTCCAAAGCTTGGGTATGGATGTCAAAGTTTTATCAGCTGATGATAAAGAAATTGAAATGCGTGAATTGGACGACGATGATGATGCAACGAATGAGCGTTTTGGTTTTGATCTCGATCAAGCAGAGCCTGCCAGTTCTTCTGATTCTCAAAACTCCTGATGACCATGCTTGTTTTTGACAAAAAAAACAGAGAAACAAAAAATGAGAAAATAAAAAAATAAACCAAAAATAAAAAAATAAACCAAAAATAAAAAATAAAAAAGAAGAAATTAAAAAGCAAAAAAATAATCGTTGGACACACAGACCGGGGCTAGTATGAAAAGGCGGGCCCTACAGGGGAGGGCGTTGCGTGCTTGATGTAAATAATTTCGAATGTATGAAGATAGGTTTGGCGTCGCCAGAAAAAATACGTTCCTGGTCGCGTGGTGAGGTTAAGAAACCTGAGACGATCAATTATCGGACCTTAAGACCGGAAAAAGAAGGTCTTTTTTGCGAGAAAATTTTTGGTCCCACCAAAGATTGGGAATGCCATTGTGGTAAGTACAAACGTGTACGCTACAAAGGTGTTGTATGCGATCGTTGTGGCGTCGAAGTTACACGAGCAAAAGTACGTCGTGAGCGAATGGGTCATTTGGAATTAGCTGCACCTGTTTCACACATCTGGTATTTTAAAGGCATACCTAGTCGCATGGGTCTTGTATTGGATGTTACACCTCGTTCTTTAGAAGAAGTCATTTATTTTGCTTCATATATCGTCATTGACCCCGGGGAAACCCCATTAGAGAAGAAACAATTATTGTCAGAAAAAGAATATCGTAGCTATCGTGAAAAATATGGGCAAGAATTTAAAGCGATGATGGGCGCAGAAGCTATTAAACAATTGCTTTTTAATATTGATTTAGATTGGGAAGTAGAACAACTTCGTGAAGAGTTACAAACAGCTCAAGGACAAAGGCGTAATCGGGCGGTAAAACGTTTAGAAGTGGTTGAAGCTTTTCGTTCATCAGGGAATCAACCATCTTGGATGATTCTGGAGGTTTTACCAGTTATTCCCCCTGAATTACGACCAATGGTTCAACTCGATGGGGGCCGTTTCGCCACTTCTGATTTAAATGATTTATATCGACGTGTGATTAACCGTAATAATCGCCTTAAAAGGTTACTCGATTTAGGTGCACCAGATATTATTGTTCAAAATGAAAAAAGAATGTTACAAGAAGCCGTTGATGCACTTATCGATAATGGACGACGTGGTCGACCGGTTACAGGCCCGGGTAATCGACCACTTAAATCACTTTCGCATATGCTGAAAGGTAAGCAAGGTCGTTTTCGTCAGAATTTGTTAGGTAAACGTGTCGATTATTCTGGTCGTTCCGTTATTGTTGTTGGACCAAATCTAAAGATGTATCAATGTGGCTTGCCCAAAGAAATGGCTTTAGAACTTTTCAAACCATTCGTGATGAAAGAGCTTGTTAATAAAAATTTAGCTCATAATATTAAAAGTGCTAAACGTAAAGTTGAACGTGTGCATCCGGAAGTTTGGGATGTTTTAGAGGAAGTTATTCGTGAACATCCTGTGTTGCTTAATCGTGCGCCTACGTTGCACCGTCTAGGTATACAAGCATTTGAACCGGTTTTAGTCGAAGGTCGTGCTATCCGTTTGCATCCACTTGTTTGTACAGCTTACAATGCTGACTTCGATGGTGACCAAATGGCTGTTCACGTACCTTTATCAGCAGAGGCTCAGGCAGAAGCTCGTTTGTTAATGCTGGCAGCACAAAATATTCTTAATCCTAAAGACGGCAAACCGGTTGTTACACCTTCTCAAGATATGGTTCTTGGTGTTTATTACTTAACCATTCAAAAAGAAGAAGACATCGGTGAAGGAAAAGTGTTTTCTTCCATCGGTGAAGCTATAAATGCTTATCAACATAATCATGTAACGTTGCATTCCCGTATTGCTATCCCTGTAAGTAGTATTTCAAACAAATATTTTTCTGATCCGCAAATAGATGCTCTTTTAGTTACTACAGTAGGCAAGCTGATTTTTAATGAAATTTTACCATCAACTTTCCCTTATATTAATGAACCTGGTATAAATAATTTCAATTCAACACCGGATAAATATTTTATCTTTGAAAAAGGTGTAGATATCTATAAATTCATTGCTGACTTACCTCGTGTCGATGCCTTGCGTAAAAAAGACCTTGGGGCGATTGTTTCAGAATGTTTTCGACGTTTTGGTACGACGTCTACATCTGAGATTTTAGATAAAATTAAAGCTATTGGCTATGCTTATTCAACGCGTTCAGGAGTAACGATGGCTGTTTCTGACGTGAATGTTCCAGAAGAAAAACCTGCTATTCTTGAAGAGGCAAAATCTTATGTTAAAAAAGTTGTTAAACAATATCGCAGAGGTTTAATTACCAATGAGGAACGATACGAACGTATTATTAGCATTTGGAGCAACTCTAAAGAAAAAATAACCGATGTTTTAATGAATAGCATGGGTAGATATAATCCAATTCATATGATGGCTGATTCTGGAGCTCGTGGTAACGTTTCGCAGATAACGCAGCTTGCTGGTATGCGTGGTTTAATGGCTAATCCGGCTGGTAAAATTATCGAGCAACCTATTCAAACGAATTTCCGAGAAGGCTTAACTGTTCTAGAATATTTTATTTCCACCCATGGGGCGCGTAAAGGATTAGCTGATACGGCTCTACGTACTGCCGATTCCGGTTATTTAACAAGGCGTCTTGTCGATGTCGCTCAAGATGTAATTGTACGGGAAAATGATTGCGATACTGACAAGGGACTTTTGGTTATGAAAATATCCGAAGGTAATGAAGTTATCGAAGATTTAATCGATCGTATCATCGGTCGCCTTGCGTTTCAAACAGTAATTCACCCTAAAACGAAAAAGGTATTGATTAAACCTAATCAACTCATCGACGAAGAAGTTGCTGCACAAATTATTGATGCAGGTATTGAACAGATTGTGATTCGTTCCGTACTTTCTTGTCGGACACGGCACGGTGTTTGCAAACGTTGCTATGGACGTAATTTAGCTTCAGGAACCCCTGTTGAAATTGGTGAAGCTGTAGGGATTATCGCAGCACAATCAATTGGCGAGCCTGGTACACAGCTTACGATGCGTACATTCCATACAGGTGGTGTAGCCGGTGATGATATCACCCAAGGTTTGCCACGTATTCAGGAATTATTTGAAGCGCGTAATCCTAAAGGGCAAGCAGTTGTCAGTGAGATTGACGGGAAAGTTGTCAGTGTTCAGGAAATTCGTGATAGACGTGAGATTGAGGTTGAAGGTAGTGTGGAGAATAAAACACACCCTATCCCTTATGGTTCCCGTTTAAGAGTTAAAATAGGTGATATTGTTAAAGCAGGCGATGAATTAACTGAGGGATCTGTAGAGCCTAAAGAACTGCTACGCGTTAAAGGTATTCATGGTGTACAACAATATATTTTGCAAAAAGTGCAAAAAGTTTATCGTTTACAAGGGGTAGAAATTAACGATAAACATATCGAATTGATGATCAGACAAATGATGCGTAAAGTAAGAATCACCGATTCTGGTGCAACACATCTTTTACCTGGTTCTGTTGTTGATATTCATGACTTTGAATCAGCAAACCGTATTGCTATTGAACAAGAAGTTGATCCTGCCGTAGCAAGACCGATATTGTTGGGTATTACAAAAGCATCACTTGAAACAGAATCATTTCTTTCTGCAGCTTCCTTCCAGGAAACAACACGTGTCTTAACCGATGCAGCTATTAAAGGTAAAGTTGATCGCTTACTTGGTCTTAAAGAAAATGTTATTATTGGGAAATTAGTTCCTGCCGGTACAGGGATGACCAGATATCGTAACTTCGGTATAGATGTTGACTGTCATTTAAAAGAAACAGAAACACCTTTTTCGGCTGAAGATGATAACAAGACCAAAAAAAATATCGATGACCATAAGACGAAAAAAAATATGAGCGGCAACAAAGCAAAAAAAATAATCGATGATCCTAAACCGAAAAAAGAAATCATTAGCCCAGAGAGTCCAGTAGTTGAAGCACCACCTGCTTTAGAGATCGAAGAAGACAGGTCACCAGAATTACCATCATCAGAAACATTAATGGATGATTCTCCGGAAGCTCTAGAAACAGAAAGCTCTTCAGAGAGTAAGCCAGAGAGTAAGCCAGAAAGCTCTCCAGAGAGTAAGCCAGAAAGCTCTCCAGAAAGTAAGCCAGAAAGCTCTCCAGAAAGTAAGCCAGAAAGCTCTCCAGAAAGTAAGCCAGAAAGCTCTCCAGAAAGTAAGCCAGAAAGCTCTTCAGAGAGTAAGCCAGAAAGCTCTTCAGAGAGTAAGCCAGAAAGCTCTCCAGAAAGTAAGCCAGAAAGCTCTCCAGAAAGTAAGCCAGAAAGCTCTCCAGAGAGTAAGCCAGAAAGCTCTCCAGAAAGTAAGCCAGAAAGCTCTCCAGAAAGTAAGCCAGAAAGCTCTCCAGAAAGTAAGCCAGAAAGCTCTCCAGAAAGTAAGCCAGAAAGCTCTCCAGAGAGTAAGCCAGAAAGCTCTCCAGAGAGTAAGCCAGAAAGCTCTCCAGAAAGTAAGCCAGAAAGCTCTCCAGAAAGTAAGCCGTAGGATGTTGTTTATTCTGCATTGACTTCATAAAAAACGGGTGATAAAATCATCACTGTATGCTTACGGAAATGCATAACACTTTTTACATTTTTGTTAAAGGAGGTGTAGAATTGCCAACGATTAATCAATTGGTTCGTAAAGGTCGTAAACGTCGTACGGTAAAATCGAAATCACCTGCTTTACAATATGCTTATAATAGTTTTAAAAAGGTTAATGTTGCTCAAAGCGCGCCGCAAAAACGAGGTGTTTGTGTTCGTGTAGGGACGATGACCCCGAAAAAACCTAACTCTGCTTTGCGTAAATATGCTCGTGTTCGTTTAAGTAACAATATTGAGGTTACCGCTTATATACAGGGTATTGGGCATAACCTACAGGAACATGCTGTTGTTTTAGTGCGTGGCGGACGGGTTAAAGATTTACCTGGTGTTCGTTATCATATTGTACGCGGTGCTTTAGATACGGCGGGCGTTGCTGATCGTAAACGTAGTCGTTCTCTTTATGGTTCTAAGCGGCCTAAAGCTTAGTTTTAAAAATAGATGTATTTACATCAAATGATAGAAGGAGGTGTTTTTTGTGCCCAGAAAAGGACCTGTACAGCGACGGGAAGAGATTCCAGATCCGGTTTATGGTAGTGAGCTGGTAGCTCGTATGATTAGTCGGATTATGTATCATGGTAAAAAAGGCAAGGCGCAGAAAATTCTTTATGGTTGCATGGATAATATTCGTGAAAAAACCGAAAAAGATCCTTTAGAAGTTCTAGAACAAGCTTTATCTAATGTTATGCCTGTTCTAGAAGTTAAAGCACGCCGTGTTGGTGGTGCAAACTATCAAGTTCCTATTGAGGTTAAACCTGAGCGTCGTGTAAGTTTAGGTTTGCGGTGGATTATTCATTATGCTCGTCAGCGCAGTGAAAAAACGATGCAAGATCGTTTGACATTGGAAGTTTTAGATGCATCCAATAATACTGGTGCAGCAGTCAAAAAGAAAGAGGATACACATCGTATGGCGGAAGCTAACCGTGCTTTTGCTCATTATCGCTGGTAGTTATCAATTGGACATATAGTATAAATGTCCAATTGATAAATGTGCATAATATCGGTGTTCTACCGGTTATTCTCTATCTAGAAAGGAGATTGTTCCGGTGACGCGCAAATTTTCATTGCAAATGACGAGAAATATAGGCATTATGGCTCATATTGACGCTGGAAAAACGACGACAACCGAACGTATCCTTTTTTATACGGGTCGCGTTCATAAAATTGGTGAAGTTCATGAAGGTGCCGCGACGATGGACTGGATGGAGCAGGAGCAAGAACGGGGTATTACTATTACTTCGGCTGCTACGACCACCCAATGGCGGGATCATCGCATTAATATTATTGATACGCCTGGACATGTGGATTTTACTGTTGAAGTAGAACGTTCTTTGCGTGTTCTTGATGGCGCTGTAGGTGTTTTTTGTGCCAAAGGTGGCGTAGAGCCACAGTCAGAAACTGTTTGGCGACAAGCAGATCGTTATACCGTACCACGTATTGCCTATGTCAATAAGATGGATACGATTGGTGCTGATTTTAAAGGTGCCATTAGTCAAATGATCAAACGTTTAGGTGCTAATGCTGTGCCTATTCAATTACCTATAGGTAAAGAGCATAATTTTGTTGGGGTTATTGATCTTATTAATGAAAATGCCATTATATATTTAGATGATCTAGGTAATAAATCAGAGATTCGTGCTATTCCAGACGAATATGTAAATGAAGCCCAAGAAGCTAAAACGGTGCTTATGGAAGCTATTGCTGAGTTAGACGAAGAATTGATGAATGCTTATTTGGATCGCGGTCATTTGACAAAAGAAGAAATAGTCAAAGGATTGCGTAAGGCGGTATGTGAAGTTAAAATTACACCTGTCCTTTGTGGTTCTTCTTATAAAAATAAAGGTGTGCAACTCCTATTAGATGCGGTGGTTGATTACCTCCCTTCACCTGTTGATGTTCCACCGATTAAAGGACATGATCCTTCGGGTAAAGATATAATATGTTTATCTGATGAAAGCGAACCTTTTGCGGCACTCGCTTTTAAGATCATGACCGATCCTTATGTGGGTAAATTAACTTTCTTTCGTGTTTATGCCGGTACGCTTTCTTCAGGTTCATATGTTCACAACATGACTAAAGGTAAACGCGAACGTGTTGGACGTATTCTGCAGATGCATGCTAATCACCGTCAAGAAATTGATCGTGTTTACGCCGGGGATATCGCTGCTGCTGTAGGTCTCAAGGATACGATTACGGGTGAAACGCTTTGTCATGAAGATCGTTTTGTCACCTTAGAATCGATGGAATTTCCAGAACCTGTTATTTCAGTAGCAATTGAGCCAAAGACAAAAGCTGACCAAGATAAGATGTCACAAGCATTGATTCGTCTGTCCGAAGAAGATCCTACTTTTTGTATTCACACTGATGAAGAAACAGGACAGACGATTATCTCTGGTATGGGTGAACTTCACCTTGATATTATTGTGGATCGTTTACGTCGTGAATTTAAAGTAGAAGCAAATGTAGGTGCTCCTCAGGTTGCTTATAAAGAGACATTCCGCGGATCTGCTGAAGTGGAAGGTAAATTTATTCGTCAATCTGGTGGACGTGGACAATATGGACACGTTTGGGTTAAATTTGAGCCATTAACTTTAGGTACTGGTTTCGAATTTGTTAATAAAATCGTTGGTGGTGTCGTGCCTCGTGAATATATACCTGCGGTTCAGAACGGTATAGAAGAAGCATTGCAAAATGGTGTTTTAGCAGGGTATCCTCTGATTGATATTAGAGCTACGTTATTTGATGGTTCCTATCATGATGTTGATTCATCTGAAATAGCTTTTAAAATTGCTGGTTCTGTTGCTCTTAAAGAGGCCAAAGGTCGTTGTAATCCTTGTTTATTGGAACCTATGATGAATGTTGAGGTCATTGTACCTGAAGAGTACATGGGTGATGTTATAGGAGATATGAATTCACGTCGTGGTCGTGTCGAAGGTATGGAAGCACGTGGCAACTCACAGATTATTCGTGGTATTGTACCTTTATCTGAAATGTTTGGTTATGTAAATTCTTTACGTTCTCGAACACAAGGTCGTGGAACATTTACTATGCAGTTTGATCGCTATGAAGAAGTACCAAAAAATATTTTAGAAACAATTATTGCAAAAAATTCCGGCGCGTAATATCGTCGTTTTAATGCAAGAGAGGGGTGTATTTTATGGCCAAGGAAAAGTTTGAAAGGACTAAACCGCATCTTAATATAGGGACGATTGGTCATGTAGACCATGGTAAGACTACTTTAACAGCGGCTATTACAAGTGTTCAATCTAGTAAAGGCTTTGCACAAGCTAAGGCATATAAAGAAATTGATAGTGCACCAGAAGAAAAAGAGAGAGGCATTACAATTTCAACTGCTCATGTTGAATATGAGACAGATAACCGTCACTATGCCCACGTTGATTGCCCAGGACACGCTGACTATGTTAAAAACATGATCACTGGTGCGGCACAAATGGATGGAGGTATCTTAGTTGTTTCGGCAGCGGATGGTCCTATGCCTCAAACACGAGAACATATTCTTTTAGCACGTCAGGTTGGTGTACCTTACATCGTTGTTTTCCTCAACAAAGCTGATATGGTTGATGATGAAGAGTTACTTGAACTTGTTGAGATGGAAGTACGTGAATTATTGTCTGCTTATGACTTCCCAGGCGACGATGTACCTGTTATCCGTGGATCTGCTTTGAAAGCGCTTGAGAATTTAAAAGATGAAAATTCTATTAAATGTATTAACGAATTAATGGAAGCGGTTGATTCATACATCCCTAATCCAGAACGTGATGTCGATAAGCCATTCCTTATGTCCGTTGAAGACGTTTTTACCATTACCGGTCGTGGTACGGTAGCAACTGGGCGTGTTGAGCGTGGTAAAATCAAGATAGGTAGCGAAGTAGAGATCGTTGGGTTAAGTGCAGATATCCATAAAACGACTGTTACAGGATTAGAAATGTTCCGTAAACAACTCGATTTCTCTGAAGCTGGAGATAACGTAGGCGCTCTTTTAAGAGGTGTTAACCGCGAAGATATATGTCGTGGTCAGGTGTTAGCACAACCAGGTAGTGTTAAACCACACACCAAATTCAAAGCACAAATATATGTTTTGAAAAAAGAAGAGGGTGGCCGTCACACACCTTTCTTTACTAACTATCGTCCACAGTTCTATTTCCGTACTACTGATGTTACTGGTGTTGTTACACTATGTAATGCTGAGATGTGTATCCCTGGGGATAACGTCGAGATCTCTGTAGAATTGATTAGTCCGATTGCTATTGAAAATGGCACTACGTTCTCTATCAGAGAAGGTGGCCGTACCGTAGGTGCAGGTACTGTTACAAGTATTGATTGATTATTAACGTGTTTTGATTAAAACATGAAAAATTAAAGCAGTTAGCTACAGGCGGCAGGTGGATTTACATAAAATATCATATTTGAATTAATTTAAGTAAAATTGCCAAAATGCCGCTCTTGGCCGAACTGTTTAAAAATGTTTCTTGCAAATTGTTCGTTTTTTAGCTATAATTTCCTCCGTCTGCCTTAAATGATGAGTCGGGTGTTGGTTTTGTCTTTTCGACACGCCCGGCTCCTTTGCTTATAAGGGGCGTGGGAAGAGTAATCTAATTTAAGGAGGTGTTGTATGTATGGCTACTAAGCAACCATCGGATGCTAAAAAAGTTAATGCTCAGAAGAATGATGGTAAAAAACAGAAGATCAGTATTAAATTAAAGGCATATGATCATCGGATTTTAGACCAATCAGCTGAGAAAATTGTTGAGACGGCCCGCAAAACATCAGCTAATATTTCAGGGCCGATACCTTTGCCGACGGAAAAGTGTTGCTATACGCTTTTGCGTGCTGTCCATAAATATAAGGATTCACGCGAACAATTTGAAATGCGTACACACAAAAGGTTGATTGAAATTATTAACCCTACACGCCAAACTGTAGATGCCTTAATTCAGCTCGACCTACCTTCTGGTGTGGATATTGAAATCAAGTTGTAAAATGGAAGGGTGTGTAATGTGCAAGGGATTTTAGGTACGAAATTAGGTATGACGCAAATTTTTATGGATGGTGGCATTTTACAACCGGTTACCATTTTACGAGCGGGCCCCTGCGTTGTAACGCAATGCCGTACAGAAAAAGTTGACGGTTATTCTGCAGTCCAAATCGGATTAGGGATGGTTAAAAAACGTCGTGCTAAAAAGGCAGAAATTGGTCATGTGAAGAAAGCCAAGCTAACTTTACCTGCCCAATTTATGCGTGAGATTCGCAATATGGATACAGAGAAGTATGCACTTGGTGATCAAATCACGGTTTCTATTTTTAAAACAGGTGATTTTGTTGATATAACAGGTGTTTCTAAAGGGAAAGGTTTTGCTGGGGCGATTAAACGCCATGGGCAATCTTGTGGCCCTATGAGTCATGGTTCCCGTTATCACCGACGTCCTGGTTCATTAGGGGCGATTGATCCAGCACGTGTTTTCAAAAATCAAACGTTGCCTGGTAGAATGGGTGGTAAGCGTATCACGGCGCTTAATTTAGAAATTATTAGTATTGATGAGAAAAATAATTTGATTGCGGTTAAAGGTTCTGTTCCAGGTCCTAAACGTGGTTATGTTATGATCAAATCAGCTATTTTAAAATCTATGAATGCTGTATAAATGAAATATTATATCGATGAATAAAAGGAAGGGGGCGAGTTTTTTGTTAGAGATTCCTGTAAAGGATATGGGTGGACAGGATGCTGGCGTTGTCATTTTACCAGAGCGCGTTTTTGGTATCGAACCTCATAAATCCGTTTTACATGATGTTGTCGTGCAACAACTAGCAGCCCTAAGAAAAGGTACTCACGCTACGAAAAATAGAGCTTTAGTACGCGGTGGAGGTAAAAAACCTTGGCGGCAGAAAAAGACCGGTCGTGCGCGTCACGGTAGTATTCGTTCGCCGATTTGGGTTGGTGGGGGTGTAACTTTTGGCCCACAGCCTCGTTGCTATAATTACCGTCTGAATCGTAAGGTTAAGCGATTAGCTCTTAAATCTGCTTTGTCAGCGCGTGCGCAAGGTGAGAATATCATTGTGTTACAAGATTTGTTATTGGAAGAGCCAAAAACAAACTTAATGGTTAAAGTTTTAAAAAACTTACAAGCTTCAACACAAAAAAACACCCGACGGTTATTGATTGTTACGCCTACCAAGCCTCGTGAAATAGAAATACGCGCTGTGCGTAATATTCCACTTGTACGTCTTGTTTCGGCAGAACAGTTGAACGCTTTAGAAATCATGCGACATGATCATATGATTTTACTAAAAGAGGCTGTGCAAGTTATAGATGAGGTGTTTGGTGCATGAAATACTTACATGATATTTTACTTAGACCGGTGATTACGGAAAAAGCTACTTATATGGCCGAGCAACAAAAGTATGTTTTTGAAGTCGCTGTAACGGCTAATAAGGTTGAGATAGGTAAAGCAGTCGAAGCAGCTTTTGCTGATGTAAAAGTAGCGAGCGTTAATACCATTAATTGCCGTGGTAAATTAAAACGCCATGGTCGTTTTTTTAGCCGGCGTCCAAAAAGAAAAAAAGCTATTGTTACGTTACACAAAGATAGCAAAGCTATTGAATTATTTGAATAAAGATCATGATGTTTTGAGTTATTAGAGAAAGGAGTCGATATAAAGATGGTACGCGTGTTTAGACCTACCACCCCTTCGCGACGTAATATGACATCAGCTACTTTTCAAGAAATTACAACTGATAAGCCTTTAAAATCACTTGTCAGGAATTTAAACGCCCATTCCGGACGTAACAACCAAGGTCGAATTACAGTGCGTCACCAAGGTGGTGGACATAAGCGTCGTTATCGTTTGATTGACTTCAAACGTAATAAAGATGGCGTTGTAGGTAAAGTAGCAACTATTGAGTATGATCCTAACCGATCCGCACGGATTGCGTTAATTCATTACATCGATGGGGATAAACGTTACATTTTAGCTCCTGAAGGGTTAACTGTAGGCATGCAGATTATGGCTGGTGAAAAGGCTGATATTAGGGTTGGTAATGCTTTGCCGCTACGTTTTATTCCTTCCGGAACAGTTATTCATAATATTGAGATGAAACCAGGTAAAGGTGGACAATTAGTTCGTTCTGCTGGTACATCGGCCCAGTTGCTAGGTAAAGAGGACAAATATGTCATGATTCGTTTAGCATCAGGTGAAACACGCATGATTTTGTCTACCTGCCGTGCTACAATTGGCCAGCTTGGTAATCCAGATCATGAATTGATTAAAATCGGTAAAGCAGGTCGTTCGCGTTGGAAAGGACGTCGTCCAACCGTACGTGGTTCTGTTATGAACCCTGTTGATCACCCGCATGGTGGTGGTGAAGGTAAAGCTCCGATTGGGCGTAAAGCTCCTGTGACACCGTGGGGTAAGCCTACTTTGGGTTACAAGACGCGTAAAAAGCGTAAATTGTCTAATGCATATATTGTTCGGCGTCGTAAACAAAAATAAGAGAGGAGTAAATAAATGGGACGTAGCTTAAAAAAAGGACCGTTTGCTGATGATCATTTGATGAAAAAAGTTGAAGCATTGAATGAAAAAAATGATAAACGCGTTATAAAAACTTGGTCGCGTCGTTCAACTATTTTCCCTCAATTTTTAGGGCATACGTTTGCTGTCCATGATGGACGTAAACATGTACCTGTTTATGTTACCGAGGATATGGTTGGACATAAGCTAGGCGAATTTGTTCCTACGCGTACTTTTCGTGGGCATGCTGGTGATGATAAACGGACGCGTAAGCGCTAGAGATTTAGGAGGTGAAGGAGCGTGAGTAAGAGAAGTTTGGCGGTAGCTATTCGGAAAAAGTTGACGAAGGATACCAAAAATCAAGTATCTTGGGCCGTTGGTCGTAATCTTCGTGTACCAGCTAGTAAAGCTCGTCTGGTCATTGATTTGATCGCCGGTAAAGATGTTGAACGCGCTATGGCTATTCTGCGTTTTACACCGCGGTCTGCGGCAACTTTAATACTTGATGTGTTGAAATCTGCGCTTGCTAATGCACAAAATTCAGAAACAAAAAAAATGCCTAATGAAAAGATTTACGTGTATAGAGCTTTTGCAGATGAAGGACCAACAATGAAGCGTTTTTTACCACGTGCGATGGGTAAAGCTGGACGCATTAGGCATCGTACGAGTCATATTACAATTGTTTTGGCAGCAAAACAGGACTAATAAAAATATTTTATTTTATAAATAGCAAGGAGGGGATAGCTTTTGGGACAAAAGGTACATCCTATAGGGTTTAGGATTGGGATTATACGTAATTGGCAGTCACGTTGGTATGAAGATAAAAATTATGCCAAGGTTTTACATGAAGATATTGCGCTTCGTAAATGGTTACAAAAACGTTTACGCGATGCTGCTGTATCATCAATTGAAATCGAACGTGCCGGTCGTCGTTTAAGCATTACCATTCACACAGCTAAACCGGGTATGGTGATTGGTAAAGGCGGTTCCGAAGTTGAATTTTTACGTAAAGGCCTTGTTCGTTTAACCGATAAAAAGGTGCATATTAATATCACAGAGATTAAAAAACCAGAACTAGACGCTTACCTTGTTGCAGAGAATATTGCTCAACAACTTGAACGTCGTGTTGCTTTCCGTCGTGCGATGAAACAATCATTACAGCGTTCCTTACGTGCTGGTGCGAAAGGTGTGCGGATGCAAGTTAGTGGTCGTTTAGGTGGTGCTGATATCGCTCGTACAGAAGGTTATAACGAGGGGACAGTTCCTTTACATACCTTGCGTGCTAATATCGATTATGGTGCTACCGAAGCACATACTACTTATGGTCGCATCGGAGTCAAGGTTTGGATCTATCTAGAAGAAATTTTACCAGCGAAAAGAAAAAGGCAGGATGGGGGTTGTGATGCACCATGTTAATGCCTAAACGTGTCAAATATCGTCGTCAACAACGCGGACGTATGAAAGGTGCCGCTAAAGGGGGTTCTTATATCGCCTTTGGCGACTATGGTTTGAAAGCCCTTGAACCAGCGTGGATTACCAATCGCCAAATTGAAGCAGCGCGTATTGCGATGACGCGTCATATAAAACGTGGTGGTAAGGTATGGATTCGGATTTTCCCTGATAAACCTGTTACTCAAAAGCCGCTTGAGGTGCGCATGGGTAGTGGTAAAGGGGCGCCTGAAAAATGGGTAGCCGTTGTTAAACCTGGACGTATTATCTTTGAGTTGTCCGGTATTGATCCTGCAACAGCTAAAGAAGCTATGCGTTTAGCAGCAATGAAATTCCCTATTAAGGCCAAGTTTGTGGAACGGGAAGTGAGTGGGAAAACATGAAGGTAAAAGAATTAGGTGTTTTGCCTACAAACGAAATTGAATCGAAAATTCGTGATCGTAAAGAAGAACTTTTTAATTTGCGTTTTCAAAAACAACTAGGCAAACTGGAAAACACGGCACGCATTAGCCAGGTTCGGAAAGAAATAGCTCGTTGTAAAACAATTCTGACTGAGCGTGTTCTAGGTATGGAAAGGAGTCGTCCTAAATCATGAATCGAACAACACGCCGTAAAGTACGTGTGGGTTCTGTTGTAAGTGACCGTATGGATAAAACTATTGTCGTAACGGTTAATGAATATCGGCCTCATCCTATTTATAAAAAACATTTAAGACGCACCAAACGTTTTAAAGTACATGATGAAGGTAATATAGCCAAAATAGGCGATAAAGTGTCTATTATGGAAACACGTCCGTTATCAAAAGATAAAAGATGGCGTTTATGTGAAGTTATGCATAAAAACAATTAACAGGCTAATTGATCGACAGACTTGTTTGAAGGAGGAGTAAGATGATCCAGCCCCAAACACGCCTCAAGGTAGCGGATAATTCCGGTGCCAAAGAGATTATGTGCATACGTGTACTTGGTAATGCTCGTAAAACCGCAGCTAGTATTGGTGACCTGATTATGGCTGCTGTTAAACAGGCTATTCCAGGCGGTGCTGTTAAAAAAGGTGATGTTGTGCGTTGCGTAATCGTACGCACTGTCAGACGAACAAGAAGACCCGATGGATCTTATATCGGATTTGATGAAAATGCTGCTGTTATTTTAAAAGAAGATAATAGCCCGCGTGGTACGCGTGTCTTTGGTCCGGTTGCGCGCGAATTACGTGATCGTGATTTTATGAAAATCGTTTCGCTAGCGCCTGAAGTTTTATAAAGGGAGGGTAAATCATAGATGTTTCCCAAACGCAAATATAAACAAAAAGAACTTACAAAAAAACCTAAATTTAAGATCAAAGCCGGTGACCGCGTTTTAATCGTGCGTGGTAAAGATGGTCCTAAGATCGAAAATGGTAAAAAAGTTTATAAAAGCGGTAAAATTGTCCGTATCTTATACAAAGAACACCGTGTGATTGTTGAAGGCATTAATATGGTCAAGAGGCACACCAAAGGTGGTACACCTCAACAACAAGAAGGTGGTATCATCGAAAAACCAGCACCGATCCATATTTCTAATGTTATGTTAGAAGATCCATCAACAAAAAAACCAACACGTGTTGGTCATAAGTTGAATGATAAACAGAAAAAGGTTCGCTATGCTAAACAATCAGGCAAAGTTATTTAGTTAAAGCAATCTTTAATATAGGAAGGAGGTTTTTTATATGGCGCTAATGCGTTTGCAAGAAAAATTTAATAACGAAATTGTGAGTTTGTTAATGAAGCGTTTCAAATATACATCCAATATGCAGGTTCCTCGTTTAGATAAAATTGTTCTAAGTGTGGGTGTAGGTGAAGCGACACAAAATCCAAAAGCTATTGAAAATGTGGTGCGTGATGTATCGATTATAACAGGACAAAAACCGATTACGACACGTGCTAAGTGCTCCGTATCAAGCTTCAAGTTGCGCCAAGGGATGCCCATTGGGGTGAAAGTTACCTTGCGTCGTCACAAAATGTATGCTTTTTACGATCGACTTGTTAATATAGCTTTACCTCGTCTTCGTGATTTTCGTGGTTTAGCGGCACGTTCCTTTGATGGTCACGGAAACTATGCTTTAGGTTTGAAAGAACAATTGATTTTTCCAGAAATTGATTATGATTCAATTGATAAAGTTCGTGGGATGAATATCGTTATTGCAACAACAGCTAAAACAGATGAAGAAGCACATGCTTTATTAAAATATCTAGGCATGCCTTTTCGTCCCACGACTTCGGCTAGCTAAGACCGACTTTTGTTAAGAGAGGAGGAAAAGTATTTGGCTAAAAAATCATTAATCATCAAATCGCAGCGTGAACCAAAATTCAAAGTTCGGGGCTATACGCGGTGTAAAAGCTGTGGCCGGCCTCATTCTGTTTATCGTAAATTTTGTCTCTGTCGGATTTGTTTGCGCGTTTTAGCTCACAAGGGACAAATACCCGGTTTTCGTAAATCTAGTTGGTAGATGATAAACAAGCGATCAAAGAAGAGACCAAGGATGAGAAATTTGTAATGATAATAGGCTGCTAGGAAAGGGGAATAAAAATGAGTATGACAGACCCGATTGCTGATATGTTGACACGCATTCGTAATGCTAATATGGTGCGTCATAAATGTGTGGAGTTACCGGCATCCAAAATTAAGCGTTCTATTGCCGAAATCTTTAAGCGTACTGGTTTTGTGCGGGACACGGAATACATTGATGATGGTAAACAAGGACTTATCCGTATTTTTCTGAAATATGGGCCGAAAAATGAAAAAGTTATTACAGGTTTAAAAAGAATTAGTAAACCTGGCTTGCGTGTTTATGCACCAGCTAAAGAAGTTCCATGTGTTTTAAGAGGTTTTGGTATTGCTATTTTGTCAACAAATCAAGGTATTATGACTGACAATGAAGCCAGAAAACGTAATGTAGGCGGCGAAGTTTTAGCTTTTGTTTGGTAGTTTGATGTTTGAATGATTTCCTGAAAGGAGGATCATGATCTATGTCACGTATTGGTTTAAAACCGATAGCTATTCCACCAGGTGTTAAAGTGGAATTAGACGGTAATGCAGTTAAGATTTTGGGTCAAAAAGGTTCATTAACACGTTTTTTTCACGTCGATATGTTGATTAAACATGAAGGTGATAACCTAATCGTCGAGCGTCCAAGTGAAAAAAGGCAGCATAAGGCTCTACATGGAACAACCCGTAGTTTGCTTTTTAATATGGTTACAGGTGTTGTTGAGGGCTTTACCAAAAAATTAGAACTTGTTGGTGTAGGTTACCGCGCAGCTAAAAAAGGTGAAAACCTTAGCTTAACTGTCGGTTATTCCCATCCGATCGATATCGTTCCAGAAGAGGGCATATCTTTTGATGTCCCATCAACTACCCAAATTATCGTTCAAGGAATAGACAAAGAACGTGTGGGTTCTATTGCAGCTAAAATACGTTCTATACGTCCTCCTGAACCTTATAAAGGTAAAGGGATTAGATATAGCGGGGAATTCATACGCATTAAAGAGGGTAAGACAGGTAAAAAATAATATAAATACTGTTTAAAGAAATACTTTTTAGCACGTATTAGAAGGAGGAGGTTCTGGCTTTGGCAATTAATAGCCGTAATGATAAAAGAAAAAAACGCCATTTCCGTGTTAGACGTAAAATAGTTGGTACATCTTTAAAACCACGTTTATCGGTCTTCCGATCTTCCAAGAATACCTATGCACAGATTATTGATGATACCTCAGGTAATACATTGGTTTCGGTTTCGACAAGAGAAGCTGATTTTAAAGAAGCTGCTTCAGCTTGTGAAGCATCATATCAAGTAGGTGAAAAACTAGCTAAATTGGCCCAAGAACGGGGCTTAACCAAGGTGGTCTTTGACCGAAGTGGTTACAAATACCATGGACGTGTGAAACAGTTGGCTGAAGGTGCAAGAAAAGGAGGATTGGATTTTTGAGTAGATCTGATAAACCGCGTCGTCGTGATGCGAGTTCTACAGAGTTTGTAGAAAAAGTTGTCTCGATTAATCGTGTATCCAAAGTAGTTAAAGGTGGTCGTCGCTTCAGCTTTAGCGCCACAGTTGTTGTTGGTAATCGTAAAGGTAAAATCGGTTTGGGCATGGGCAAAGCATCTGAAGTACCTGAAGCTATTCGTAAAGCGATTGAGGAAGCAAAGAAAAATTTAGTTACGATAAACCTATCAGGATCTACAATTCCGCATGAAGTTAAAGGGCGCTTTTGTGCTTCTAATGTTATGATTAGACCAGCAGCAAAAGGGACGGGGTTGATCGCTGGTGGCGCTGTACGTGATATGCTATATGTTACAGGCGTAGCAGATGTTTTAACCAAATCAATTGGATCAAACAATCCAATCAATACAGCTCGGGCGACTTTAGCAGGTTTAAAAGAACTAAAACGTTTGGAAGAAGTAGCGCGTTTGCGTGGTAAAACAGTTGCGGAACTTTTTGCTTAGGATAGCAAACGGTTAAAGCAAGCACGAAGGAGGCTTTAATATGGTCGATGACAAACAAGCATCATCGAAGATACGTGTTACACTTATACGTAGCGGTATCGGTCGACCTCAGAATCAACGTCGTACTTTGGCTGCTTTGGGTCTTTCTCGTATCGGACGTAGTGTTGTTTTGAATTCTGACCCTGCAATATTGGGTATGGTAAGATGCGTTGAACATATGGTTCGTGTTGAATGTGTTCAAGGATAAAGATAAAAATTTATTACTTGGCCACGTGTTTTATAGAAATTTAAGTATTAACATCTTACATCCAAGTTTTTCTATATTATCTACACAGGAAGGTGAACAACTGTGTTGCAGTTACATGATCTTAAACCATCCAATGGTGCAAGGCATAAACGGAAACGTGTAGGTAGAGGTATTGCTGCCGGACAAGGTAAAACAGCTGGTCGCGGAATGAAAGGGCAAAATGCTCGTTCAGGTGGCGGCGT